>NZ_JBIOLY010000002.1:0-101752 GCF_051711145.1 Enterococcus sp. DIV0691 | reverse complement strand
TAAAGTCACAATAGGCGCGACAGCTGTTATACTTACGGCTATTCTACCGCTTTATATGTAGGGTTAACGGGAAATCATTGAACTTCTTGCGAAATATTGCTATAATGAACATGAAAAAGAGGAGTTGCGCGAACAACCCCTCATTAACAGCACCGATTAAAGAACGGTGGCAGAATATTAGTTATTTGGAAATAACCGCTGACCTGCTAAAGTAGACGGTTATTTCTTTTTGTCATTTTTAAGCATATTTACAATCAAACTAATCAAAGCAATGGTAAACATACCAAAACCAAGAATGGTTTGAATTGTCTCATATGCGGACAAAAGGCTTACTCCTTTCATAGATTTTAGCACTTACATTCATAAGCACCACCACCTTTCCAGAAGTCGCCACCGTCTTCAAACTTTACTGTCTTGATTATTATAGCATATCTAAAATCGAATAAAAATTCTCAATTTTAGCTGGTTTTTCTATAATTTTAGTGAGGTGATCGTGATGGAACAATATATTGGTTTACTCGATAAAATTCGGGTGATCAAGACACAGCCATTGCTTGTGCGATTTACATTACACACGAGTCATGAACCAATCAATTGTATAGTGGCCAATATAGAAATAGCAGATAAATTGCTGATTTTGGAAGAAGGCAAGTATACTATTTCAGTGACAGGTCACTTCAATAAACGGAATCAATTAGTCATTGAATCAATGCAAATTAGAAACCCTGATCATTTTACGCGATCGATGGGTATATAAAAGAAGAGCTGCAATCCTAATGTAGGACTGCAGCTCTTTTTGTATTACATAGAAACGGGAACAGGAAAAGGCCTGTTTAGGAAGGCACAAGTGCCTTATCAATTGAAAAACCTTTCTCTCACTCCAACCGCCACCGCCGTTCGAGAAGAAAGGAAGTGAACGCTACACGTTCACTAAGATAAGGTGTCTTGCTTTGCAAGACAAAATAGGAAAAGCTTCCTCTCACCAAAAGGTTCGTTCCTGTTCGCTATCTCTTTATTGATTTGCCAGATCGGCAACAAGTTGCCTTTTATCACCAAAAAGCGACAAGGACAAGGGTAAATGGCACGCTACGCGCCCTTGTCCTTGTCGCTTTTAGTCGATTCATTCTGGCCAACAAATCAATAAAGAAAGAACTAACGAAAGGAAAAAAACTTTCCTCAGAGGAGGCAGAATCAATCATGCGAAAGAAATTTGATTATTGGGGTGTTCCCTTCAGCGAATTATTCCCAAACTACCATGCACCACATACGGTTGAATGTGATTGTGGAGAAAGAGCGAAATGTATCAAAAGCTATTATTTGTATCAATGTCAAACATGTGGGAAAAAATATACCTTATCTTACGGCGATTACATTTTAATTAAAGAGAAAGGAAGATAAACTTATGGCGCAAAATTATTATGATGAATTTGTCAAATTACCTTTGGATAAAATGGCACAAAAAATGGAGGATATGACATTTCTATACAACGAAACACGTGTACCCAAAAAGCATTACAAAGAGAAATTGTCAGTCGCAGTGGAAGAAATGATTGAATCAGGTGTCGAAATGAACCTCATTGCGACGTACTATCGAACACTAGAAGAGCTGAAAAAGCAAAATAACAAATGGTTTTTCCAAGCCTTACTATGCTTGGAAGTAGGCGTCAAACCAAGCACAATCAAACCTTCTGAATACCAAGCTTTAGAACTAACGTATGCAAAATTTGTCGAAACGAAAAAAGCTAAGACTGTTTCAAGTGAATGGCTGGACTACTTTGAAAATGTCAACAAGAATGGCGCATGTTACATCATGAAAAAGGAGGACAACGAAAATGAGTAATGTGGTTTATCAACTAACAATGGAAGACATTTCTCGCTTTTTAACAAACAAAGAACATTTGAATGAAGTAATCAGACGGATTCAAAAAGACTTTAGTTGTATGGAAGAAATGAAGTACTTTGTTCAAAACGTTGAAGAACAGTTATATTTGGAAAGCGAAACGAGTCAAACAAAGGTCACAGTCAGCAATAATATTTTAGATGTGTATAAACGTCGTCCTGAACCATTAAAAAAAGGAGCGGAGCTTCTACGACTAGAAACAGAAAAATACGTCATGAATGTTTACCTAGAAAAAAGTGAGTTGGTCGAAAATTTTATTAGCTACACGATTTGCAGGAAACACTATTACTCAGAATCAGAATATTATTCAATTTTTGAGAGCATGGAATTAATGGAAGAAGAAATGGAAGAGCTAAACAGTAAAGATTCGACGGTAGACGATTATCACCTTGTATTTACTAGATTTTTAACGTGTGGAACGGAATCTATCGTGTTAATGGGGATGGATTACGAACTCGCTGTACCCGAAGCATTTTTGAGGGAATATGTAGAAGAAGTAGGTAACCCAGGTGACGACTGGTACACGACTTTAATTGTTTTTTTAGACACCTACACTTACGACGATACAGAAGAAATCCAAAATGAGCTTGACCGTAAACGAATGCCATATCAACGATTTGAAAGGAAAAAAGGTCAATAATCATTTATACCGAAAAGTGAAAATGTGTGAAATAAGGACAAAAACCCTAATAACTAAGGTAATCGTTCTTATTTCGCACCAATCGCTCCAACCACCCCCGCCGCTTAGGTGGTGCGAAATAAACGGGCAAAGCCCGATAACCTAAGAGAAAGAAGGAAATCTATATGAACAAGATTATTCCTTTATTATTAGTACTATTTGTTGGCGAAATGCTTATGCGTCATGCTGCAGCTGTACATTTAAACTTCGTAGTATTTTTGACAATACTGGTGTTTTGTTTGATCTTTTGGCGGTTTGTATTAGCCCTTGTAAGTCTACTATTCAAGATGATTGCAGCCATATTCTTTATAGGGCTATTTCGATGAAAGGAGAGAGTACCAATGCCAATTACCCGTTACACTAGACGAAAATAGGCTTCAATCATGTCACTGTCTCTCCAAGAATATTGTACTAGATTTAATGAAATTGATTATAGAATAAAAATACCCGATTACTCGTGATCGGGTAATCGGGCTTAATGTATTAGAGGAATAAGTTCTAATGTGATGAGAAAGTATATTCAATAATATTCTTTCCTTTTTAATCATCATCACCATTGTTTCGAGATTTTGCTGTCCGTTCTGGACTTACCCATACACCACTTCCATAACCAAGGATAGTTTTCACTGCAGGAATAAATGTAGTCACGATAGTGATTGCATTGACTACCCAGAATAATAACATATAAAGCGGTGCAAAAAATAGATATTTCATTTTTCTTCCCTGATCGTCTACAATCAAAGAAGTGACTAACTGTAAAATACCCGCAAGCATCTCAAAACAAATAAAAATAAAACTGACTGTAAATGTGCGATAGATTGTTACTTCTGAATCTTGGATTAAAGCTTTCCCGACAAGAAGAAGAAAAATAATAGAAGATATACAGAAAAAAGTTGACCAAATAATGCTAAGTGTCTGATCCATGAACATCACTGTTTGACCAAGATTTTTGAAAGGGGGGAAAACACTTTTTTTAAGTTGGTCAACCACACTTCCGTGCCACCTTTCGCCCAACGTTTTCTTTGCCGATACAGCATAGATAAGGTTACTGGGACTTCCATAAAAAAAATAATGGATGGTGCAAAAATTGATAGCCAGCCATTCATTTGATGGTCCCACGCGATACTGATATCTTCTGTTGCACGGTCTTGACGAAACCCACCTACATCAAATAAAGCATCTTTTCGATACATTGTATTGGCACCACTATAAGCATATAATCCGCCACAAACGGCTGCTTGCGTTCGTTTTATGATTCCAACAATACTGGAAAATTCAACAGTTTGAGATTTAGCTATAAGAGAAGTACGGTTTTTGACATCCATATTTGCTGTTGAGGATTACACACAGCTAATCGTACATTAATTCAAGCTAGGTATGTTCGATCTTACTCAGCTGAAAATGGTTCACATGATATTAAACGAGTTTTAGGATTAGAAACAACGAGAAATAAGACAGTTAATAAACAACGGTTAAATGACCAACAAGCGACTTCAACTAAGAGAACTGAAGCAGCAAAGGAAAGTATTACTCTCGATAATGATACTAAAAAGGCAAAACAAACAAATAAAATAGAATGGCGCTTCACAGAAAAGAAAGCTATTTATTCTAACGTTCAAGTATTTTCTATCCTAGTATTTCAATTAGCTAATGCTTATCATATTCTGATTGGTTTAGTTTTTTTGTTGATCTTTCAAGTTGTATTCTATTGAATAGAGCGTAATGGGTGAAAAAACTTATATATATTTTTATAAAAAATTCATAAAATAAAGTTATCTTAAATGTAATACAGGAAAGGAAAGAGAAAAAGTGAAAAAAAAGCATATTTCAAAAGTAGCTTCCGCTGTTCTTCTTTCTCAAATGCTATTGACAGCACCGTTACAGTTATTAGCAGATGAACAGCTTTCAACTCCAACCAGTCAATCTAGCAAGATGAATAATCAGTCTGAAGAATCTACTTCAAGTAGTGATGAACAAACAGGAATGTCTACTACGCAAACAACGACTGATTCCACAGAAAGTAGTACAGATCAAAGTACAACCGAGAATACAACAACTAGCTCGACAGATACGACGTCTACAACAGAATCGGCTGAAAAGCCTACAGAAGACAGCACGACAGATTCAACAAGTACAACGGAATCCAATAGTGAGTCTAAACCTGATGAAACCAAACCTAGCGAAACAAAGCCGAGTGAATCGAAACCAGAAAAGCCGAACACTGGTAGTTCTACGAATGAATCACAGACTCAGTCAACAACTGAACCTTCAAGCAATCAGCAAGCACCGTTTGTTGATCCAAACAATCAAGCAAGGATAACAAATGAACAGCAGCAAGCTAAATCAGCAGAAAGCGAGTCAAAACCGTATCATCAAACGTCAACTGCCCCTATTCAAGAATTAGTTCCTTCAAGCAAAGAAACGGCTGAAGGAAACATTCATTTTGAAAAAGATGAGTCTGTAGAAAGCTTTGTCCGAAAAATCGGCGAATCTGCTCGCAAAGTAGGACAGGAGAACGACTTATATGCTTCTGTTATGATTGCGCAAGCCATTTTGGAATCAGCTAGCGGTCAAAGTCAGTTAGCACAAGCGCCAAATTATAACTTGTTCGGGATCAAAGGAACACATAACGGAAAAGGTGTTTCTTTTGCCACACAAGAGGATTTAGGTGATGGCACTCTTTACACCACACAAGCCACTTTTAGACAGTATGAAAACTATGAAGATAGCTTAAATGACTATGCACAGCTGCTTAAAGAAGGTTTGACTGGTAATAGTCAATTTTATAGTGGTGTATGGAAAACAAACGCAAAAACTTATCAAGAAGCAACCAAATTCTTAACTGGTAGATATGCAACGGATACGAAATACGATCAAAAATTAAATGGTTTGATCGAGACCTATCATTTAACGGACTATGACAAGGAAGTCGCAGGACCACAATTAAGTAAAGAAGGATATATTGTACCGGTGAAAAACTATACGATTTCTAGTCCGTTTGATACTCGTGGGGGAGAATTTCATAGAGGATTAGATTTGGCAGCAGCACAAGGCGAACCCATCTATGCCAGCAAAGCAGGAACGGTCGTTAAAGCAGAGTTTCATCCTTCATGGGGGAATTATGTAGCTATTGAGCATGAAGACGGTACAACGGCTTTATATGCCCACCAACAAGAATATCAAGTCAAAGTTGGCGACAAAGTAAAACAAGGTCAAATCATTGGTTATGTTGGCTCTACAGGAAATAGCACAGGTAGCCATTTGCATTTTGAATTATGTTTAGATCATAGTTTAAGTCAATCACAATTGGTTGATCCAGAAACAGTCTTATTTTAAAAATAAGGCTGTTTTTTATATTTTAATAAACTAAATAAGTAGGGGACGATTCATATGTTATTTTGTGCAGGTCTATTTGTAGGTATTATGTTTGGAATAGGAATAATGGCATTATTAATTGCAGGAAAACAAGAAGATAAACAATTTAGAAGAGAGTGAAAAATATATTTATCCAATTTTTAGGAGGAAGTTTTATCTTGGAAAACCAAAAATAAAATTTATATTCTGTGAAGGATTTGTTATTAGAAGAGAAATATTACAATTTTTACGTTTATAGTAAAAGTATTATTAAATCTAGAGTTTCAAGAAAATTGAGAAAGAAAAAGAATGGAATAATTGAAACTGAATATTGTTATTGCTTACCTGACCACACTATTAAGAGTCAACCAAACTATCAAAAATAATTGCCGAATACCCGATATATTAAGAATTTGTGTATTTTGGATGATCGAAAAATGTAGTTCAAGAAATTCTTATTTTGAGAGTTACTCAGTCTCGAAGCGGGGCATTGAATTTTGGAATTGATTGGCAAACATTGACGGAAAAATTGGTGACACAAAAATCAGAGAAGTGATCATAATGCTTGAATACACTTTGAAATATGTGGTTAAAGAAAATTCCAAGTATGGAATATGATAAAGTACGTTCTTTTAGAAAAGAACAACGATTGTCAGGAAAATGAATACCTGAATTACGAAAATAATTGAATCTAGTGTTTTTCAGTATAAAATTTTATGTCTTCTATTTTTTTATAAAAAATTAAAGGAGAAATAAATACGGAATGATCAGTAGAACAACGAAAAACAAAAGCAGTCGCAATGGAAATTTTAGAAACTAATGGAAAAGATTATGATACGGCATTAGACCAGTTCCACCAGAAAATTATTTCCGAAAATCAAGAACTGATTTTAAAAACCTTGAAAAGATAAGCAAATACGAAATAATTTCAGAAAGGACAACATAATGAAAAATAATTAAATGAATCTTTTAGAACAAGGGGATAAATATGGAATTTCTTCATGAAATTTTGTTTAAACGCATTAGCGGTTATTATGCTATTTCAATTATTATTTCCCGCTGCTGATATCCAAAGTTCAGTGAATAATGCTGGTAATTCAAATACATGACAAGCAGCAAGGACAGCGCGTCTATGTGACGGAAGTTGTAGCAGATAATTTCCAACTATTAGAAAGTAAAGAAGCGATAGAAATCCTTGTACACCACGGTCAATCTCAAATTGAACTAGGAACAAAAATCGTTGTACAACATGATATAACGAAAACTAATAATATCGGTTTTAAGGACTCACAAAACCCATTTGATGGACAAATAATTGATATTAACGATGATGATCTACCGTTCTAAATAGAATTTTCTATTAGTTGCATTTGCCACGGTTTATGCTATAATTTAGACAACAAAAAGAATTTTCAATCTATAACCAAAAACCACTAGCTGGCGGGCTAGTGGTTTTCTTTTACGTTTCTATTATAAGAATTAACGGGTAGGCTTACTGTCTTTCTTGGCAAATTTGTAATCAAGCCATTTGCAGATGTAGTGCGCGGCTACCTCTGCCATGATTGCAAAAATAAAATCAAAAAGAATTTTCAAACCTATAACCTCCTCCCCTTGCCAGATTAGGCCGGGGTAGCAGACAACAAAACTATTATAGCATAATTGAAATATCCCAATGATTTGATTTTTGCTATAATTTTAACGAGGTAATCGTGATGGAACAATATATTGGTTTACTTGATAAAATTCGGGTGATCAAGACACAGACGTTGCTTGTGCGATTTACATTATGCACGAGTCATGAACTAATTAATTGTGTAGTGGCCAAAATAGAAATAGCGGATAAATTGTTAATTATGGATGATGGAGAAAATACAATATTGCAGTAACAGGTCACTTCAATAAACGAAATCAGCTGGCTATTGCTAGCATGTATGTTAGAAATCCCGGTCATTTTACACGATCGATGGGCATATAAAAGAAGAGCTGCAGTCCTAAATGAGGATTGCAGCTCTTTTTATTTTACATAGAAACAGGAAAAGGCCTGTTTAGGAAGGCACAAACGCCTTCTCAATTGAAAAATCTTTCTCTCACTCCAACCGCCACCGCCGTTCGAGAAGATAAGGTGTCTTGCTTTGCAAGAAAAAATAGAAAAAAATTCCTCTCACCAAAAGGCTCGTTCCTGTTCGTTATCTCTTTATTGATTTGCCAGACCGGCAACAAGTTGCCTTTTATCACCAAAAAGCGACAAGGACAAGGGTAAATGGCACGCTACGCGCCCTTGTCGCTTTTCGTTGATTCATTCTGGCCAACAAATCAATAAAGAAAGAACTAACGAAAGGAAGTGAAACCTTTCCTCAGAGGAGGCAGAATCAATCATACGAAAGAAATTTGATTATTGGGGTGTTCCTTTCAGCGAATTATTTCCAAACTACCATGCACCACATACTGTCGAATGTGATTGCGGAGAAAGAGCAAAATGTATCAAAAGCTATCGTTTTTATCAATATCAAACATGTGGGAAAAAAAATACCTTGTCTTACGGTGATTACATTTTGATTGAAGAGAAAGGAAGATAAACTTATGGCTCAAAATTACTATGACGAATTTGTCAAATTACCTTTGGATAAAATGGCACAAAAAATGGAGGATATGACGTTCCTATACAACGAAACACGCATACAAAAAAACATTATAAGGAAAAATTGTCGGTAGCTGTGGAAGAAATAATTGAATCAGGTGTCGAAATGAATCTCATTGCGACCTACTATCGAACGCTTGAAGAACTAAAAAAGCAAAATGGAAAATGGTTTTTCCAAGCCTTACTATGCTTGGAAGCAGGCGTCATGCCAAGCACAATCAAACCTTCTGAATACCAAGCTTTAGAACTAACTTATACGAAATTTGTCGAAAAAAAAAGCCAAAATTTTTTCAAGTGAATGACTAGACTATTTTGAAAATGTCAACAAGCATGGCGCATGTTACATCATGAAAAAGGAGGACAACGAAAATGAGTAATGTGGTTTATCAACTAACAATGGAAGATATTTCTCACTTTTTAACAAACAAAGAACATTTGAATGAAGTAATCAGACAGATTCAAAAAGACTTTAGTTCTAAGGAAGAAATGAAGTATTTTATTCAAAGAGTCGAAGAACAATTATATTTGGAAAGTGACACGAGTCAAACAAAGGTCACAGTCAGCAATAATCATTTAGAAGTGTATAAACGTCGTCCTGAAATGTTAAAGCGTGGAGCGGAGCTTCTATGTCTAGAAACAAAAAATACATCATGAATGTTTACCTAGAAAGGAGTGAGCTGGTAGAAAACTTTGTCAGTTACACGATTTGCCGGAAACAATATTACTCAGAATCAGAATATTATTCAATTTTTGAGAGCATGGAATTAATGGAAGAAGAAATGGAAGAGTTAAACAGTAAAGATGCGACGGTAGACGATTATTACCTTGTATTTACTAGATTTTTAACGTGTGGAACGGAATCTATCGTGTTAATGGGGATGGATTACGAACTCGCTGTACCCGAAGCATTTTTGAGGGAATACGTTGAAGAAGTAGACAATCCAGGGGACGACTGGTACACGACTTTAACTGATTTTTTAGATACTTACACTTACAACGATACAGAAGAAATTCAAAATGAACTTGACCGCAAACGAATGCCGTACCAACGTTTTGAAAGAAAAAAAGGTCAATAATCATTTATACCGAAAAGTGAGAATGTGTGAAATAAAGACAAAAAAACCTAGTAACTAAGGGAAGGGTTCTTATTTCGCACCAATTGCTCCATCATCCCCCGCCGCTTAAGTGGTGCGAAATAAACGAGCAAAGCCAGATTAATCTAAGAGAAAGAAGGAGATCTATATGTACAAGATTATCCCCTCATTATTAATACTATTTGTTGGCGAAATACTTATGCGTCATGCTGAAGCTGTGCATCTAAGCTTCGTAGTATTTTTGGTAATATTGATGTTTTGTTTGCTCTTTTGGCGATTTGTATTAGCCCTTGTGAGTCTAATATTCAAGATGATTGCAGTCGTATTCTTTATAGGTCTATTTCGATGAAAGGAGAGAGTACCAATGACCAGAAAATAAACATCTGCCCGTTACACTAGACGAAAATAGACAAAAAGAATTACAACGTCTCTGCCACATTAATCAAAGCGACATCACTTTGAAATATTATTTTGTATAATGTTATTTAAAGAAAAAATTTTCTAGAATAATAATGACGGTATAATTATAGTAACGCAATTATACCGAAAAAAATAGAAAAGTAGGTTTTGCTGATGTCAATATTTTTTACCAATTTCTAGCTATAGCTGTTCCTATTGTAATAAGTATAGTGTCAGAATTATTAAAAATTAAAGGTAAAGTAAATACCATTTAGATTTCAGTATTTATACCAATTTTTTTAGTGTTAGATTGCATTGCTTTTTTAGTGTTAGGTTTATTACCAATGTATTTTGGTAATTACAGTTTATAAGAAGAAAATAATAAAATCTGTATTATAAAAATTAATTTGAAAGGAGAATTATGGCAATTTTATACAAAATCAAAAAGCATAAGTCGTGGGAAAAAAAGTACTATATGTTTCTTGCCTTGTTTAGTTTTTTTATCATATTAATATTTTCTAAGTCTTCTCCACTTTATTTCATAAATGATTGGGTAGATGCTAATGCTTTTTTCTCGGTTGGAAAAGGGATAGCTCACGGTGAGGTACCGTATAAAGATCTATTCGAACAAAAAGGCATACTCTTGTATTTCATTCATGCAATTGCTTATAAATTAAGTTCAACTTCTTTTTTGGGTGTTTATTTATTAGAAAGCATTTCATTTGCTACTTCGCTGGTTTTATTTTTTAAAATTTGTAATTATTATTTTTCAGAGAAAATATCCTGTGTTATCACTTGTTTAACTCCACTAATTTTGTTAAATAAGGACTATTTCCGTGCAGGAGATAGCGCAGAAGAATTTGTTTTTCCTTTTGTACTTGGACTCTTATATTTGATTATATCTATCTCTAATACTGATGAAAAAATAAAAGGTAAACAATTTTTTATTCA
Source organism: Enterococcus sp. DIV0691 (assembly GCF_051711145.1). Classification (NCBI taxonomy): domain Bacteria; kingdom Bacillati; phylum Bacillota; class Bacilli; order Lactobacillales; family Enterococcaceae; genus Enterococcus; species Enterococcus sp. DIV0691. Next base: position 90,737 of record NZ_JBIOLY010000002.1, on the reverse strand, counting down.
AGGTTTGCTTATGGGATGTGTATTTTGGATAAAGTATACGTTGATTAGTCCTTGGATAGGTTTTTTTATTTTTTTTGCAATATATTATCTAATAAAGAAAGATTATTGCCAAGTACTTAAAGCAGTGATTTGTAGTTTACTAGGTTTTTTAGTAGTTAGTATTCCAATTATTCTGTATTTTTTAGTTAACCATACTTTACATGAAATGTATTTTGTTTATTTCAAGTTTAATATGATGTTATATCCAAAATTAGTTGATCAAGGAAATAATATGAATATAGTTAGTCGTTTTTTTAATACAATAAAGATATTTACTACATTAATATGGCCAAACAAAATTATTATAGCTATCTTAATGGTAGGATCTGGCTATCTTTTATTTACAAAGGCAGTCTTTAAACAAAGTGTTTTTAAAGTATTATGTGTATTTATATTCGTATGTACTAACTTTTTTATTTTCTATGGTGGTATACCATTGAAGTACTATATTCTTCTGGATTTAGTCGTATTACTAGTTGGATTTTTAGGATTTTTTGTTTTTTTGAGAGACTTAATGAATAGATATAAATTTCAAAGGCCTATTTTAACTAATTTTATAATATCAGGTGGTATTATTTTGGGGATTATATTAATGATTAATTCAAATGATACTTTTAGAGATATGCGATTTTTTACTGATCGGCCAAGTATCCAAATAAAAAATGCTGAAAATACAAATCCAAATGCTAAAGTTCCAGCGCAGCTAGAGTTTGCTCAGTATTTAAAGAGAAAGAAAAATGTAACTCTGTTAAATTACCAGTTTATTGATTATGGATTTTCAGTAATACCCAATATTGTTCCAAATGTTAAGTATTTTATGAATATAAATATCCCATACAAAGTTTATCCAGAGAGTATGGATCAACAAAATAAATATGTAGAAGAAAAGAAAACTGATTATATAGTTGCTGGTCTCAAACTAAACGAAGATGTAAATAAGTTTGGAACACCATGGTTACACTTGAACTATCACCCGATTGCTGTTCATGTCCAGGATCGTGAGGGACATATTTTGAAATATGTTCTTTATGAAAAAAATAAAAAATGACGTATATCTTCAAAGGAGTATCTTAGAGTTCAACAGGTCATACTTTACTTGATTTTTCGAGACTAGATGAAATACCTTGTTTACATTAATAGAAAAATATATTACAATTTTTTTCGAATATCGGAGGATTCTAAGGGATTGGATAAGATTACTCTTATCCAATCCCTTTTTTGTATTCTGATATCTAATTTTTCTTAAGGAGGTACGAAATGGAGAAAAAATGGTTTTACGTTATCTTCGAAGGTTTTTTAGAAATTTTTTGGGTACTTTGTTTAAAAAAATCAGAGAATTTCCATCATTTTTTCTATTCCATTTTGACGATTTTGCTCGTTGTTATTAGCTTTTATTTATTTGCTAAAGGTATGGAAAGCTTACCCACTGGAGCAGCATATACAGTGTTTACTGGAATAGGTGCAGTCGGAACAATCATTTTGGGTATTTTATTTCTGAAAGAAAGTGTATCTGTGCAAAAAATATTGTTTTCTGCATTATTAGTTATAGGGATTTTGGGTCTAAAAATCACAACAAAGGGGGAATAATCTGTGGATATACTTTATCTTATACTAGCAGGAATAGCAGAGATCATAATGGTCTTTTCTCTTAAAAATTCACACGGATTTAAAAAAATAAATTGGAGTATTATAACTATCATTTCTGCAGCCTCTAGTTTACTACTTTTATCGCATTCAATGAATACATTAGAAGCTGGGGTTAGCTATAGTATTTGGGTAGCTTTTGGTTCCATTGGTTCAATGATCCTTGGAGTATTTTTATTTAAAGAAAAAATGAACTGGCTACAATTTACTTCCATGATTATTATTTTGTTTTCTGTGATTGGCCTAAAACTAGTTAGCTAATTAAATTGAAGAATCTATTGCCATTTATGACCAACGGGATATACCTTGTAACTTTTCTTTATATATGGCAAAAATTTTTCTCAATATTTGTCACATAAAAATTTGAAAAATAGTCTACATTCTTATAAAAGGGTCAAAAACTTAAAAAGTTTTGACCCTTTTATTGTGCGTTTTGAAAACCACCTGCTATGCAGGTGGTCCCGGAAAGCTTCCAGCGAGGTATAAAAAAGCCTCCTAAACTGATAAGGTGAAGTAGGTTTCCCGACCACCATATCAAAAAATTTAGGAGGTACCTTTTTATGAAAAAGGCTACAGAAAGTTTAGCACACACTGTTTGGAAATGTAAGTATCATATAGTATTCGCTCCGAGATATTGCCGCCAAATCATTTATAGCAAATACAAAGCAAGTATTGGAGAGATTATACGTGAATTATGTGAAAGAAAGGGCGTTGAGATTTTAGAAGCAAATGCTTGTCCAGATCATATACATATGTTAGTCAGTATCCCACCAAAAATAAGGTCTTTCAATTTTTAGGTTACTTAAAAGGAAAAAGTAGTTTAATGATTTTTGATAGATATGCAGAACTTAAATATCGTTATGGAAATAGAAAGTTTTGGTGTAGAGGATATTATGTGGACACGGTAGGACGAAACAAGAAAAAAATTGCAGAATATATTCGTAATCAATTACGAGAAGACCACGTAGCAGATCAGCTTACATTGTTTGAAGCAGTGATCCGTTTACTGGAGAAAAAAATCGTAAGAAGCATTAAGAGCTTCTTTGAGAAGCAGCGAGTAAATGTGGTTTTGATTTTTTCTTGATATACTTAGATTTAACTGGTGTCAGAAACTTATGTCCAGAAAGGTGGGTGGAATTTTGCAATTTATGGATATTCGAGAGTAAGTACTAGTAATCAAGATTACAAAACACAGATTCAAAAACTAGAAAATGCTAGAGCAGAAAAAATATTTAGTGAAAAATATACGGGAACCAAAAAATAAGGAAGAAAAGAGTTAGAAGAATTACTTTCTACTGTAAAAAGTGGGGATCAAGTTTTAGTAACGAAAATTGATCGCTTAGCAAGAAGTATCGTTGACCTAAACAAGTTTATTTCAAATCTAAACAGTGCAGGAGTAACAATTACATTTTTAGATAATGCATTAACTTTTGAACCAAACCAAAATGATTCCATGCAAACATTGATGATGAACATGCTTGGTAGCTTTGCACAATTTGAAAGGGACTTGATTGCGACTCGAACACAAGAAGGAAAACAATGGCATAAAGCGAATAATAAAAATTATCGTTAAGGACGTCCGAGAAGGATTCTGAATGATCGATAAAAACATGCATTAGAATTAATGGAAGCAAATAGCATGAGGGTAGTGGAGCAGAAAACCAATATTTCATTATCTACACTGAAAAGAATAAAAAAACAAGCAAAAGAAGAAAAACTCTTTCTGTTCTGTTTATTTAGTTAAAAAAGTTTTGCCATGACGAATCATGATTCGTCGTTTGAAATCATAAAAGCTGCGAAAGCCATAAGCATTGCGTTTTAATACTTTGATATGATTGTTTAAACTGTCATTTGAGAAGAATCGGTTGGAATTTATGAGGGAATTGGTTGGTATTCATACAAAGGAGCGAATGGGATTCCAGTAAGTCATCTGTACAATAAAAAAGTTGATTGGTATCATTATACGCTGGATGAAAATGAAAAACTACAATCAGTACGTTTTAGGTGCGCCTAGTGGTTGTGAAGGAGCTTCTCTCTTGCAGGCTTTGCAATATAAAGGAAAGTTGACAAACTGGAGTTTGAGACAATTCTTAAATATGATATCTAAGTCACCAAATGGCAATTCCAATAATGGATTTTTCGGCAGTCCATTTGTCGAAAATTCATGGACGTATTCTGCTATCTATCCTGCCTCACTGACTACTTGGGGACAAAAATTTTGTTAAAGCCTTCAATCAAATTAATTGAATAAATCGTTCATATAATTTAAGGTAGAAAATTGTAAAACGTTAATATGGCAGGATTCATGAGTAACTTAACCACTCGTGAATACTGCTTTTTCCATTTATCTATCATAAAGTTAATTTGATTACTTGCCTCTTCTTTTGAACTTGCTTGATAAATTAATTTAAAATCATCACAGATTTCTTTTCGGTCACTAACACGAACTTTATAGGCAATATTTCTAGAAATATGAATGCAACATTAAAAATGACCGAGTATTTTGATTCTAATTTTCTTTGAAAGCTATGACATCTTCATAAATAATTTTGCTCATGTTTGAGATAGTTTGTGGTGTATAGTAATGACCATACATTTTTTCAATCAATTCAGAGATTTCAGACATAGTGATATCTTTTTGAAATAACTGAATGATGATTGTTTCTAAATTATCATTGGTTCTTTTATAAGCAGGTAATGTTTGTTGAGAAAACTCTCCGTTTCGGTCTCTAGAAATGACTAAATTTAATTCTCCATATTCTGTTTTGAATGAACGTGAATAATTCCCATTACGAGAATTGCCTGAATTAAAGCCGGCACAATCATATTTTTCATAATCAAGAAAAGCAGTTAACTCTGCTTGTAACAATGTGTTAATAGCTAATTCTAGGTAATGCCGAAATAAATCATCTAAATTGCCTTTATTGATTAGTATCTCCATAATTTCTATAGTAAAATTGGGTATGAGAAAGTCCTCCTATAAAATTTCTGTGTGGTAACATTAATTTTACAGAATGGGCTTTCTTTTTTTCTATCCTAAATATCTATTTACACAAAATATTTTACGCTATCAAATAAAAAAATATATATATAAATATATAATAAGATTGATACTAAAAGAAAAATAAGAGGTGATATAGATGTTACAAAGAAGCAAAATCCTATGTAAAAAAGTATTTATTTTGAGTTTTTTAGTTAATTTGTCATTTGGTGTACCAGTATTTGCAGATTTTAACGAAGATAATATTTTAGGAACAACTACTACAGAAACAGATGAAAATGGTAATATAAAAACAACTATTACTGTAAAAAATAGACAAATTGAAAGTTACAATTCATCTGATTCTGCAACAGCTTCTAATAATTCTTCTGTATCAGTAAATGGAACATTTTTCAATGATAAGTATTCAAGTCAAGCAACTACAGTACTTTCTGTAAATGGGTTTATTCCTTCAGGTAGGAAATTTAATTTTCCTCCAGGAAATTCGTGGTACGGATCGATGTTGTGGCCATATCAATATACAACCACAATTAGAAATATTTCTCCAGATAACAAGGTAAAAATTTCTGATTCGACTCCTGTAAATTCAATAAGAAACAAGGAAGTTTCAGAGTCAATTACTTATGGTATAGGAGGCGGTGTAAAAGTGGAAGGAAAAACTCCAGGTGCTAATGTAGATGCTAATGCAGCTTTTACAAAAACAATTTCTTATCAGCAACCAGATTATGAAACAGTTAAAACTACTGGCACAACTAATACTGCTTCATGGAAAACTACTTTTACTGAGACCAGGAATGGTTATACAAGAGACAGTTGGAACATTACTTATGGTAATGAAATGTTTATGGTCGGTCGTTATATGTATGATGTTAAGAAGAACTTTACTCCTGATTATCAACTTTCCCAATTAATCACTGGAGGTTTTTCACCTAGTTATGGATTAGTTCTTAAAGCTCCTAAAGATACCAAAAAATCACATATTAAAGTATATTTGTCAAGAAAATCCGAAACATATAGTGAGACATGGTCAGGATTTAATTGGTATGGAAGAAACTATTTAGATCAAAGTAATCTTGATTGGTCTTCAGATGTTTGTTTGACATTTGAAATTGACTGGCAAAAGCATACTATAAGATTTCTCGGATAATTAAAAATCTATAGGATGAATAGTTATTTTTATTGTATTTAGTATTATTAATTTGACTGATTACTAATCATAAAAGAAAAGTGGCTCTTTGACAATAAGGAATGATGAGTGGTATAAAATCAAATCTGGGTCAGAATGAATCCCATTCTGTCTCAGATTTTTTGTTATTTCACATTGATTAATTGATTGATCAAAAAGATCCTAATTTTCATGTTCTCAAATGATTTAAATCCGTAAACTACACGTTTGATTGTATTTATATGGGTATTCTTTACTTCTATTTTTCCATTAGAGTAAGGGTAAATCAGTGCATTAGTAATTCCTTCTTCATAAGACAGAAGGTTTTGAAGTTTCGCTCGAAAGCGGTCATCCAGCGTTTCTGGAAGTTCTTTTAATAAGGAGAATAAGATAGAATCTTTGTTCTGTCAACTCGTGAAAAACTGTATATGCCTCTTTCAGCGGTGTGTAAAAAGCAAGTAATCGATCAATCATCATTGCTTCAGTGAGAAGTGGGTATTTAGGTGTTTGGAAACTTCGCCAGGTTTTGTACTCATAATGATTAATATTTTCACGATTTTTTAAGAGAAAACGCCAGTTCTTTTTCAGTTTTTCGGCTTCACGAGAGTAACCAACTTCACGCAGCTCTTTCATTTCACGGATACGAAGATCATTGAATGCCTGATTCATAAACGATCAATCACAAGTTTCGCATTTGGTAGAACGCGTTTGGTGAGCTGGAAGTAGACGTCGTTCATGTCTGTCACTAGGTATTCTACAGCTTCGGGATTGGTACAGTTTAGAAAATAGTTGGTTAAATAAGGTAATTTGCGTGTCGGTAAAATATTAATTAGTTTGCCTGACTCGCCATCTGCACAAATAAAGTTCATCTTATCCTCCATGCAAGTGTGAGAACGAAATTCATCGACCATCAAAACCCGAGGTAGAATCCTATTAGAAGACTTTGGTAAATCAAATTCTTCTATTTTTTATCGAACTTTTTCTGGAACCTTAATTTGCTCGAAATCAGTTCGTGTCTTCCTAACTAAACCAACTAGACCATCATGTTTATATTTTTGTACCCAGCGATAGAGTGTACGAGTAGGTACTTTATTTTTTATAGCTATTTCTTTTATCGTTTCTTGTTTATTAAGATAAGGCTCAATAATTTTATATTTTTTCATCGCATCTATTCTTTGCTATTCTGAAAAACTAGTGAGCGTTTATTTTCCATCTTTTTCGTCCATTTTATCTAAATAACGATAAATCGTTGTTCGAGAAACATTCCAACGTTCGGCAATAGTTTTAATGGGTGTTCCACTATCAACTAGTGTCTTTAATAATTCTAAGTCTTGTGCTTTTAATTTTTCAGGACGTCCTCCAAAGCGCCCTCTTGCTCGAGCCGCTTCTCGTCCTGCTGCAGATCGTTCCAAGATCAAATTACGCTCAAATTCTGCAAATGCCGCAAACAAATGAAACATAAGTTGTCCTGTAGAACTTGATTTATCCATCGTAATATTTTCTTGAAGACTATGAAAACTCACACCACGTTCATTCAGTCGATTAACGATTGCAATCAAATCTTCCATATTTCGACCTAAACGATCTAAACGCCAAACAACCAGTGTATCTCCAGAGCGAACATAATCGATCGCCATTTCTAATCCTGGTCGATTACTTTTTGCCCCACTCATATGATCGGTAAAAATTTTTTCACAGCCAAATTTATTTAGGCTGTCTTCTTGTAAATCTAAATTTTGTAAACCTGTAGATACTCTGGCGTATCCTATTTTCAAAAAAATCACTCCTAACTAAAATATATTGTAACATAACTTTATCCGCATAGTTTAATTGAACATAGATTTTGGCATGGGTTTATGAACACGAAATGAACTGTTTTTTTGAAAAATAAAGACAAAAATCAAAGTGTTCAGAAACGGGTCATTTTATGGACACTTAATATCTACTAATAAATGTTTTGTAAAACTTTGCGTTACTTAGTGTTGTATAGTAATATAAATAAAAAGAGGTGTTTATATGCTTATTACAAAATCTAGATTACAAGGAAGTTCTGTAGTAATTACACTACCATCTGATAATGGTAAAAAACCTTCAGATAATCAAGAATACATTGTTGTATATTCTGATGATGGGACAATCATATTAGTTCCTAAAATTGAAGATCCGTTTAGTGGAGGAGAAGAAGCGGAGTATTATGAAAAAGATGAATGGGAATATTTAACTCCTGAAGGGAGAGAAATTTTATAATGTTAGAAGAAAGAAAATATATTCCTAGAAAAGGAGATATCGTTTGGATTGATTTTGATACTTCTACAGGAAAAGACATTCAAAAAAGAAGAATAGGACTAGTTGTATCTCGATCTGAATTTAATCGTAAAACCATGGTTGCAGTAATTTGTCCCATTACTTCTACTATAAAAAAGCTACCGACGCGTTATTCTCTTCCTGAAGATTTAGATACAAAGGGACAAGTACTTATTTCTCAATTAAACTCCCTCGATATCAAGAACAGAAAACTCAAAAAGGTAGAAAATTTACCCTTACAAGATGTGGCTAAAATCGAGCAGATTATTCAGTATGTATTTTAAGCATCATAAGTTTAATTAGTTTTGAAAAATAAATTTAATTTTTTTTTTATAACATAAATTATTTATATTTTAGTAAATAATATTTTGATACAAATTGTCTTTAGACTTAGTTTCACTCGCAAAGCGAGTGAAACATAAAACCAGCTGCTATGCGGGTGGGGAATAAATGGTTCTATCAAAAATCCCTTCATATCGTTAAAATATGATTGTTCAGGAAAGGAAGGGATAGGAAATGGCTAATAAAGCAAATCGTTTAGCCAATACAAAGTGGCTATGTAAATACCACATTGTATTCACAGCAAAGTATAGAAGAAAAATCATCTATAATCAATATCGAGCAAGCATTCAAGAGATTATTAAACGGTTATGTAAATATAAGGGGGTGGAAATATTAGAAGGACATATGATGCCAGATCACGTTCATCTGTTATTGAGTATTCCATCAAAAATAAATGTGCCCAGTTTTATGGACTATCTAAAAGGAAAAAGTGCGTTAATGATTTTTGACAAACATGCGAATTTAAAATATAAGTTTGGGAATCTCCATTTTGGGGTAGAAAAAAAACAAATTTTTCATTGAATGTAAAAAATTTGTTTTTTCTTTTAGATTGAAAAGAAGGACTATTGCTTAAAATAAATATGTTTATATAAAAAGGCATTAAAAATTTTTCTAAATGAAGAATTTATAGTTTATCTAGTACCCCATTTATTATCTTTTAAATTGCATATTGCATATATTCTAACAGGCAACAATATACTTATATGAATAAAACCATATATAATAAACGTTAAAAATCCTACATCTTTGGTTCTATATATTGAATAAATAATTCTAACAAGCGCAACTAATACTAAAATAATAAAATAATTTATTAAAATACTAAAATTCATTGTTAAAAAAAACTGGAAAAATAAAATTAATATTGCAAAAAGCAACATAATAGGTAATATCAGTTGCATTAATAAATCATATAATAAATAAAAAGGTTTTTCCAAAGAAAATTTAAAAGTCCATAACATCTCTCTATAAAAACTTTTATTCCATCTAATTTGCTGTTTAATATATGTTCTTATATTCTCTGGAACATAGGTGTATGCTGTAGCAGTATTATCATAAATAGTTTTATATCCTTCTGCGAGTATTAAATTTGTGAGATGTCTATCATCTCCATATGTGCAATTTACTCCCAAAAATCTTTGTGTAGTATATTTATGTTTGATTTTATCAATAATATTTTTTTTATATATTGAAAAAGGTCCTGAACAACACATAACTACACCGCTAAGACTTTGAGCTTCTCTCTCTTGATTAAAAGCCATCCAATATCTGTAAGAAATTAGCTTAGTTAATAAATTTAGTGATTTATTTTCAACTTCCACATTTCCTGTGATGCCTCCAATCATTTTATCCTTGATAAACCCTTTAGATAATTTATAAATTGATAATTCATCCTTTAAAATTGTATCAGAATCAATAGTAACTATATAGTCTCCAGAAGCTATATCAAATCCTAATTTTTGACAATGCCTTTTACCTATGTTATTTTTAGGATAGAGTATATTTACAAATGGTTTATGTTCATAATAAGAATAAACATTTTCAAATAGTTCTTGTCTATTATCAGATTTATCATCGATGATAATCAGTTCTAAATTTACTTTCTTTTGTCTTAAGATTGAGTGAATAACTTTATTAACAATTTCCTTTTTTTCATTATATATAGGAAGAATTACCGATACATTAATGTATTCTTTTAAATCATCATTCTTACTATTTTTGTTGGTATTAATATAGTGTTTTTCACTCCTAAAAATTTGTATTAATAAATGCGTTATAGATAATAATCCGTATATCACTAAAAATAATTTAATCCACAGCTGCATTTTTTCTACTCTCCTCCTTCTATTTATTTCCTTAATTATTATGGAAAATATCTCTAGTATAGACTTTGGTCATAATATCTGATAAATTATTATCCACTCTATTTGCTAGAATAATATCAGATTTTTTTTTGAATTTTTCGAAATTATTGATTATTTGGGTATTGTGATACATAGTTTGATTTTTTATCTTAGGCTCATAGATAATAATTTCTATATCTTTATTTAACATTTTTAAATAGTCCATAATATCAGTTATTGACGCTTCTCGAAAATTATCAGACCCTTGTTTCATAATTAATCTATAAATTCCCACTGTCCTAGGATGATATTTTAATACTTGCTCTGCTAAAAACCTTTTTCGAGTATCATTAGATTCTATAATAGAGCTTATTAAATTGTTAGGTATTCCTTCATAATTCTTATTTAATTGTTTAGTATCTTTAGGTAAACAGTACCCCCCATATCCAAAAGAAGGATTATTATAATAATTACCTATTCGATTATCTAACCCTAATCCCTCAATAATATTTTTACTATTTAACTTATTTATCTCGGAAAAAGTGTCTAGTTCATTAAAAAAAGCAATTCTTAGAGCCAAGTAAGTGTTAGAAAACAACTTTATTGCTTCTGCTTCCATAGAGCTAACATAAGAAATTGCCAAATTAGATTTTAAGCAATTCCTTTGAAATAAATTAAATATATCTCTTCCTAAATTGCTAATATCACCAACTATAATTCTGGAAGGGTATAAGCTATCTTTCAAAGCATTACCTTCTCTTAAAAATTCTGGACAAAACACTATATTATCAGTACATAACTCTTTTCTCATTCTTGAAGTAAATCCAACTGGAACTGTCGATTTTATTATTACTTTTATTTCTTTATTAAAAGTAACAATTTTTTTTATAACATTTTCCAAAATAGAAGTATCAAAACATTGAAGTTCCTCTGAGAAGTTAGTAGGAACACACACTATAGAATATTCTGAAGAAACTATAGCTTCATTAAATACACTAGTAAATTCAATATTTAGATCATTTTTTTTTAAATATTTGGTAAATAAAGGGTCTTCTATATATGATTCTTTTTCTTTTAACTTTTTTATTTTAGATTTATCTAGATCATATGCAAACACGTTATCTTTTTGACTTAATAAAAGAGCATTGGATAACCCTACATAACCTAATCCGATCACTGATATGTTATTCATCTTTAATCTCCTATGATTATTTTTGTAAAATGTTATAAATCATTATATATTAATAAATAATTTATAATATTTTTATGTTTATTTTGTTTCATAAATAAAAAAAATACTTATTTATATATAATAAAAATTTTTTTATTCTACAGTTTTTTATTGTAGAAAAAGAAAAAGGTAAGTATTACTGACACTAATGCAAAAGGTAGCATAACAAGTAGTGATGAAAGAGATAGCATTAGTTTAAAAGTTATTTCTGATATTCTAAATGACTTAGTGTTAAAATAAATAAAGCCACCAAAAATAATATGGGAATAATGAATATATTACCATTCATTATGGATTTAAAAACAATATAAATCAATCTATTGGTATAAGTGTAGGAGATTTTGAAATCGTGAATTAAGATAAAAAGCAAGAAATACTGGGTTTATAGAAAATTTTGTAGGAGAGATTAAATCAGGTGAAACTTTAGAAGGGGATGGAAGTTACACATAGAATTTTTCTTCTGATGACAGTTCTATAAAATATGCTCCTAACGCTACAAATGATGATAAATCTGGATCATCTTGGAAAATTTAAAAATGATATTAATCTAAAACATAGTATTTTTGTAGTTAATAGTTTTTTTTAATAAAGATTATTAACTACATTACTTATCTTAGATAGTTAGTGTTTTTGAAAGGACTTATATAAAATACTAATGAAAAAAATGGAACAATGTTTAGTTAATCTTATGAAGAAAAACAGTTCGAATATGATATATAATTAGGATTACTGCATCAAGGTTATGAATTTAAATCCGAAAGAATATATGCAACTTGTAGGATAATTAAAATATTTTACTGTTTTGGAAAAAAATATAAACGTTTGAATAATAAAATATATTCGTATTTTGAACTTAAAGGAAGAAGATGATGCGAATACAGTGTTAATATATGAATATACTCTGCGCAAGAAATATGATTAGTATATTAGATGAAAATTGAAAGAGATAATATTATTTTTCATAGTTGGGTATCGAATAACTATATAGAAAATTTACGTTTTCTATATACTTAGATGTTTTACAAGCTATACTGGGTTTAATAAGAGCTTTTCGTTTAGTCATGGCATGTTTTATTGTTTATTGTGATGATTTATCACTATATATAGAGAAATGTACTAAAATGAAATTTTCCGTTATGATATAATATTTATGCTGTCTGCTACCCCGGCCTATTCTGGCAAGGGGAGGAGGTTGTATTATGAATTACCTTTTCGATATGTTTTTTGCAATCGTAGCAGAAGTAACCGCACATTACATCTGTAAATGGCTTGATTGCAAAATTATTGCCAAAAAAGACAGTAAGCCTACCCGTTAATCTGAATAGAACGTAAAAGAAAACCACTAGCCCGCCAGCTAGTGGTTTTTGGTGTATCATGAATCACCTTTTCGTTAAAACGATTATAACATATTTACTAAAAAATACAATTAATAGATAATAGACGAATTATCATTACCACTTTTATGAAAAAAGGAATAATCATTTATCAACAAGTTATTGAAAAGAACGATCGTACTTTGTTGATGCTTGAGATATGGCTATATCCATCTTATCAATTAATATTTTTTTTTTGAATTTCTGCTTGAAGTTTTTCTTCATCTAAAAATCTAAAAAAATTGTATCTCCAGGATGTACCCATTTTTATTAAGAACCGCCTTTGAAATTGTTAATACTACTAAATTCTCCACTTCTCGGAATTTTATTTGTTTAATTGCACAGTCTTCTCTCTTCTTCTATTCTCTTTACATATACCGTATATACTATTGTTAATATTAAATCAAGAATACGCTCTCTTGTGTCTAACTATATAGAAAAATCGTTCTTTCTATAGAGTTAAGATAAAAAATTTTTAGAATACAAACTACTATTCCTTCACCTATTTATATATACCATTTATTTTAAATAATTATATATAACCTTATATATTATATGTTTTTCAAAAAAATATAGTATACCAATTGACAAACACCCCCTATTATTGGTATAGTCCAATTGCAGAGGTACTCCTCTTCCCTATTTATTGAAAGGATGAATAGCATGAAAAATACAGAAATATATCAAAAAATAGATACAATTATACTTAATATGCCCGATTATATACAAGATTTTGTTCAAGATCGTGAGGATAAAGATCAATCACCTCTTACCACTTTAGAATACCTAAAAAATTATAAACTATTTTATGATTGGATTCTAAGTGAGTCTATTGTTTCTGACACTTCTATCACATCAATAAGACAATTGACAGCTTATGATTTAAATTTGTACAAATCTCACTTGAAACGCCGCTCAAAAGAAAATGTCAAAAAAGATACAACAAAATCTAAACTCAAAGATAATAATAATTTAGGACTATCCACTTCTACTATCAATAGAAATATTACAGCATTGAAAGTTCTATTTAAATATCTTTCGAAAAGTTCCAATAACCCTCTAGGAAAACCTTATTTAGACGATAATCCTATGAATCAAGTAGCAACTATCACAGATAAAACTACTTTAGCTGCACGTGCAAATGCTATTGAGAAAAAATTATTTCTAGACGAAGATACACAAAATTATCTCGATTATATTGCTAATGAATATAAAAATAATTTGAGTAAACGAGCTCTGATCTATTACCAACGAGATGTAGAAAGAGACCTTGCGATTAATGCATTGATTTTAGGGGCGGGATTGAGGCTCTCCGAGGTTGTAAACATTAATTTAGAGGAGCTATCTTTAGATAAGAATAATGTGGTAGTAACTAGAAAAGGAAATAAGAGAGACGCGGTCAATATAGCAGCATTTGCAATGGAATATTTAGCTAACTATCTAGCTATTCGTAAAGAACGATATAAAGTAACAGAAAACGAAAAAGCATTATTTTTAGCAATTTACCAAGGAGAAGCCAAACGTATATCTGGTATTGCAATCGAACGGATAGTAGCAAAATATTCAAAAGGTTTCAGAGTTCAAGTTAGCCCACATAAATTACGCCATACGTTAGCTACTAGACTCTATCAACAAACAAATTCATTGGTATTAACTGCACAACAATTGGGACATTCCAGTACCAATACAACAACTTTATATACCCATATAGATAATGCAGCTACAATTGATGCATTAAATTCTTTATAATAAAATTATATATGAAAACGAAAATAATTTTTAATACATTCAAGAGAGATAGTAAGATTTTGAAAAAGCAGAATATAGAGATTGTTGAAATAGATTGAGAAAAAAAGAATTAACGGATGATTTCTAATAGAAATATTTTCTCAAGAAAAAAGAAAGATAATATATATATTGAGTATTGAAGAATTATATGGAAAGTAAAAGTACAATGGTAGTTTATATCATCAAGACAATTTGGATACTAATTTATGGATCGTTGGAGCAATTGATACTAAATATTTCTTATCATGAATGAATTTGTTATCTCTTGATGCACACAATATAATATAAGTTAAAAAAGTAATTACTTAACTAAAATTAATTTGAGAATAAATAGCTTGGGATAAAAATTATCCCAAGCTATTTTGTAAGTGTAAAACCGAATAAACGGTGTTCAAGTATCACCGGAGCCACTCGATGCTTGAAGGATGTCTATCTAGGTGACAATCAACATCGAAACAATTTTTATTTCTCTCATCAAATTTCAAAAGATTCCTTCTCTTTTTGATGCAAAATACGTTTCCTCAATTAGAGTGAAGTTACTCAATTGATATCTTTTCAAATTTTTTATTACTATTAATAGCAGTAATCTAACTATATTTATCCAATCGATAATTATCATTTCAGCAAAAAGAATCAATCTTATTTCATACATTAAGGAGCAGTAACTAGATTCCAAGAAACTGTTGTTGAATAATTACCGACCGCAACATTTTGAGAATTTGGTAACACAAGTGATATGTTTCCTAGATTCAAATCATAAACACCGTTTAACTCAGTTGAACTATTTTTAGACATGATGGTAGTAGGAGTAGTAGTAATCTTTGCATTTGAGTTTTCTACCGGACTATTCACCGGTTTTAAGTCTAAATTGGGATTATAAGTAGTTCCATTGTTGATATTAAGCGTCACTCTTGCTTGGTTGCCAACTTGCAAATAGGCTTCTGCTGGAAAATTGGAAGGATTTCCGACCAATTGAGCAGTTAAATTCCAAGCAGTATTTGATTTTCTTTGGTCTCGTATTCCAATATTAAGCGTACTACTTTTTACAAACGGAACCATTTGTTGTCCGCTATTTTTTAAAGGAATTGGTTGATTTCCTGTAGTAAATACATTAGGTAGATAAGCAATAGCTAATGGTTCCTGCGTATTTAACACCCGATTATCAGTTGCTGTCTTAGGCATTTGAATCCACTCTGCTGAATATATCGCTTGTTGTTTCACTAAATCTACAACAGTTTGTGCCGTTGTATTCGTATTCCACCGAAGAAAAGTCGTTCCTGTTTTTTTAGGAACTTGTTTATTTAACCAACTATTAAATATATTCATATCCAATTGTGTACTATTTACAGCACAAGAGGTAAAATAACTTAACGTTTCCTTATTCGAAGATGAAAAAGTTCCACCATTGGCATTTAACATCGGATATTGATTAACCGTTCGATTATCTCCATTAAAATTGTAGTTATTAAACTTCAAAGAGGGTGGGAACTCTGGAACTACTAATATTAAAGGTGTCTCAACGGAAGTATAAAACATATTTGTCGTATCAATTGTGCCAATTGTCCCCCCACCTGCATACACTATTTTAGAAAAATTAACCAATTTCAATTTTGGACAATTTTTAAATAAATTTTTCATTGTTTTTACACCCAATATTCTAAAATTAGATAAATTCGACACGTCAAATGAAGTCAAATTATTACAATTTTGAAACATAGAACTCATATCTGTTACATTCTCCATCGTAATATTAGGTGCAGAAGTCAAAGCTGTATTATAAAACATTCCAGTTGTAGATTTGAGACTGGTACTAAAAAAATTAGTAATATTCACTAATCCTGTATTATTTACGGATGTACAATTTTGAAACATATAATTAGCGTTTGAAACTTTAGTAGACAAATCAGGAAATTGTATACTAGTTAATTTAGGGCAATTTTGAAACATATAAGAAGTATCTGTTATTGTTTGCTTATAACCACCAGAATTTAGATCTGGAGAATTTGTCGGCGAAAAATCCAGCCCAACCAAAGAAACTGTTTGTAAATTACTTGCTCCTCTAAATGCCAAAGCAGCACCGCTACCTGTATGAACCCCTACTTTGTAATTTGTTCCATTCCAGTTACCTTCTACAAATTTCACGCTCTGTATAGTTTGTAATCGATCTCTAAATAGGTAATCCTTAGTATTATTCGCATTTAAGTTGTTGACACTAACTCTCCGTATCCCTCCTCTAGTATTTATTATTCCAGGAATAACTACTAAAGGACTATTCCCTTTGTACCTTAAAAGACGAACATAGGAAACGCCTCCCACATTACGATCTAAATAATAATCAAAATTATTTAACCATACTTCTCCTTGTTGTGCATTCATCCATGTACCATCTACTAAAACATTACTACTTGAATTTTTAGCTAAGTAGGACTGATTCATCCGTTCTCTTCGAACTTGAGGTAAAGATTCAGTTGATTCTGCACTACTTTTCTCTGCAGTTGTGTCTTCTGATGAAGAGGTGAGTTCATTTTGTAACTGATCGTCATTAGTACTTGTATAATTGGTTGAATTAGTTATTTTCTGTGTGTCAGTAGTAAGAGACGAGTTAGAAACAATATTCAGAGCATCGTCTTTTTTGACTTGCTCCTTACTTTTTTGGATTTGTTCTTGCAATACATTCGTGTGATCATCATCTGCATGTGCATAAAAGGTAGCAAAAGAACAAATAGTAGCAACAACCATCGTACTTACTAAAAAAATAGAGACCACTTTATATTTCGTTCTGTTCATTTATTTTCTCTCCTTTTCTTTTTTCCAGTCATATAAAAACTAAGGTTACCAGACTTGAACCTAAACTAGAAACCATATAATTGATAGAAGTAACAGACACTGCCGTCAATTGTATAATTTGGGATTTATAAAAAGATGATTACTTTAACATTTTTATCTCTACCCTCCCTATATAATTTTGAAGATATCAAATAACGCCCTTCGATAAAACTTTTTTTTTATTTTTCACTAAAAAAAAAGTGTTTTTCTTATATTCCGTTATTAAACGTTTAAAAAACTAAGACTTTCTATCTTTCCCCTTACTAGATAAAAAATCTTAGTTTCTTCCTATCACTTATAAATTTAAGACTACTAAATTATTTATCATAAAAAGAGAGCTGATTCCTAATATCTAATATAAATAATAGTAAACTAGCTATGATGAATAGCCAATTACAACCTAGTTGATTCAGTGATTTTTTATTAGTCAAAAGCCACCTATACTCTTGAAATATTGGCCACTAAAAAATTAGATAACTGTTATAAGCTCCAGATCATTTGTCGATATAAGTAAAAGGTGTTGATCATTATTTAGCGTTCTCTTGACATATATTGAAAGAGAACTAAAAGTCCTCCTCAAGCCAGCTTTCAGCTTCTTAAGCAGTAAATATATTGCCATCGCTAAAAAAATATTTGTTAATATCGATATCCACTTTTCGGAATAAAAAATCGAATTAATTTATTATTAAATTAGATCCGCTGTATATTACTGATTATATAAAAAAATATTCTACTTAATCTATTAAATAAAATATTTTTATAATTTGTTTAATCAGTCAATAAAAAAACGAACATCTTTTTTATTATATACTATAATGAAATGTAAAAATTAAGATTAGCAATTAATTGGAGGAACAATCCTATGCAGTCTCTTAATGTAGAACAAGATTTCAATTATTATCAGAGAACTATGAAAAATATATACATCACTTATTATCGAAAACAAATAGCTATTTGTTTGGGGATATTACTAGCTTTATGCATTCTGTTTTTTATTTTAGATAAAACTATTTTTATTTTATTTGTTTTTCCTGTATTTTTTGGAGTAATTTTCTATTATTATTCTCAAAGTAAAAACTTTGATGTAATTTATCATAGTTTTTTAGCTTATCATCATAAAAACTTCACGGTACAAAAAATTAAAGAATCTGAGTATTATTATTTGATTATAGATTCTAATTCTCCTGTCAAATTAACTAAAAAAACAGCAAGAAATCTTCCTTCTCCTACTTCCGATTTAACTATATTGATTGGTTTTAAAAAAATTTTTTTTGCTAAACAGCCATTTCAAATTATTTATTATAACCACCTAGATCTTTCTTATGACGAATCATATCGTATTAAAAAAACTCGTTATTGAGGCTCTATACTTTTTGATGTTGGTGAAATTCACCAACATCTTTTTTATGATGTAAAAGCATAGAAAAGACACCCTGAAATCCTTTAGAATTAATTTGACAAACCAATTCATAGGAGGATTCAAGATGTCTTATATTCAGCTTATCAAAGATACCCTAAATATTCTAGACCTAACTATCTATTTCGAGGAAAATTGTTTAACTAAAGAAAGATATAAAGGGCAAATTTGCTTGATTTACAAAGATACTCTTCAATACACGCCCGAAGAGTATCCACATTATCCAACATATAGGAAGAACTTTTTTAAACCACCGAGTAAAGGAAACCAAGTCAAGACTTAAAAGTGCTTCTCAATCCCAACATGGGCTTGGAAAAAAAATGAAACGTTATTGGAAACTCCTACAAAAAGAAGAGGGAAAGTTGAACGACGAAAAAAGGGTTTGGCGTGCCAGTTTTAAAGATTATTTAACTGAAAGCAAGATTGTCGATTGACTGCTAGTCACCTGTCCCAACCTGCAACAAGGCTATCAATTATACCAAGAAGTAAATCATTCACTATTTGAGGACTGTTTATCCAGAGAAGTCAGCCAGCTACCTGAAACTTATGTGACAACTTTGCGAACATTTAAATAGTTTCTGCCACAGATCCAAAAAGCCCTCTGCTACAGTTATTCAAACGGACCACTAGAATGTTTAAACAACCATATCAAAGTATTAAAACGCAATGTTTATGGGTTTCGAAATGTTTATCATTTCAAACGACTGATTGTGATTCGGCACAGTAAAACTATTTTAACCAAATAAAAAGAACAGAAAGAAGTTTTTCTTCTTTCTGCAAATTATTCTAAGATTTCTCTTTACCAATATCATTTGACAAAGAACCGTTATTGACTTTTTGAGGCTATACACTTAAAAAGTGCTTTATTAACTCGAATTCAGATGACTATTCTTTAAACGATTCATAGTTTAAATCCATAATTTCTCCGTTCTCTGTAAATAATTAGATTTTTAAATACGTTTTTTTAAAGAAATATTCTAGTATACATTAGCCCATTTTATTAATAAGTGCTTCGGTAAAGATTATTTTGATAATATTGTATATAGAATTTTTTATTCTGGATTTTGGGATATCTTTATATAAAGTTAATTCTGTAACGATAGCCAATCTTTTATGCAATGTTTGAATTGAAGCAGATGTAACATGATTAAGAATTAGGGGCTTGGTGTCTTTAAAATCATTATAAGTACAAGTTATATATGTAACTTGTTCTTCAATAAATAAACAAACAACAACACTTTTTTCTTAAGCTAAATACAGGATTATTGACTCTCAATAAACTTAAGTCGTTTTCCAGTGGAACGGAGCACACCTTTTTTGAACAATTCTATAGATAAAAAACAAAAATAAAGAAGAGTAAATATCCACCAGTGAAAATAAGTGGATATTTAAATGACCTCCAACCGATCACAGTTTTATTTATTTTTAATTATTTAAATGGTTCTACGTACTCTTTGTTTGTTTATTTCTCGAACATCAATTATCTTGTAATTTAACCAATCATACTTACATAGTGCCATTTAGACTAAACACTTTTATTCTCATATTTACATTTCAAATTCGTATTTTTTTCATAGGTTAAGGGTTCACTTCGTGTTTTAAATATCACATGAAACTAGAAACACTGATTTTTGGTGATATTCTCGCTAACATATGGATATGGTCAGGCATGAGGTGAACTTCAATGTTTTTGACATATTTCATTTCACATAATTCTATTAATATCTATCCGATAACTTTCCACAAATCACTTTTCGCAGATACTTTAGGATAAAAACTATATGATACTTTATCTAGTATATACTAAACTTTTATCATTAAAGTTAATTCGTCAACAAATAAAACTTCGCGATTTTTGTTTGCATTCCTTGCGAGTGAAACAAAAAAATTAGATCAATAAAACTTTTTTAAGCCCTTGATCCAACTTCATGAGAATTTTATATATATTATAAAAAAACTGCAGAAAACTAAAAATAAAATAACGGACATCATTTGTTTCTTCTATAAATTATAAAAATTTGTGTGAACTTTCTATTCACAAATGGTAATAGAAAACATTTACTTACATCATAAAAAATATGCATAATACTAATGCAATCTCCTTATGAAATGAAACATATCGTTTGACGTCTTCATAATTAAAGAATAGAGCACAACAATAAAGTAACTATGATAATACATATGATTATTGTTGTTCTAACTAAACTTCCATAGTCTACAACCTTAGCTATCAACATATTTTTTTAATTAAATTTATCATATAAATTAATTGAAACATATGGATATCCAAAATCTATTAATATTGCTGTTAATAAAAAATACATGTAACTTGTAACTGCCTTACTGTTAGTTAACTATGTAACATCAATGCTTTATATATATATTCTTACATATTTACTATATAGTAGGCTTTTGTTGAGAATAGTCATATATTCAGTTAAGCTCTTCAATCTTTATATTTTTTAATATGCTCTGGATATTTTTCTCTTTTTTTCCTGGACACAAAATTTGGCTAAAAAACTAATATCTTCAAACTCTTCTGCTACATAGTCTATATCCCTAAGATAATCGACATAAGAAAATTTTGATTCTCTGATCAAATAATTTTCGGCATCTCTTTCACTTTGAAATTTTTCATATGATGCTATTTCTACTAAATTTAAAACTTTTGCTTCAATTTTTAGTAATTTAGGTATTATAATCATTAAATTTTGATTTTCTTTCATAAATAGATTCTTACCTTTATCTCTTAGTATAGATATTTTACTTAATATATATTGTATATTTTGATCTACAATCCAGCTACATTCATTTCCAAAATTTTCATTCCTTACTTGACGTATTTTTTTCTCTATTTGATTATTATTTAACCATTCCATTAATTTATTTTCTCCTTATCATAAATAAATTCAAATTAAATGATACGATTTCGGTATATTTTCCAATTCCCTATATTGTCTTTCCTCGTCATGAGTATTTTACTTAACTTTTGTACTTCTTTAACTTTATTTATGTCTTTCATCCAATGCTCATCAAATGTCAATATAGAAATTTTTTTCATAATTTCTTTTTTATTCTCTTTATTGCTACTCATTACATTCCCCTTTTTTGAATAATAACTCAAATATCTAAACATAAAATTTTATAGTAAAAAATTATCATAAAAATTTCATATATAATCATCTAAAAATTTCATATGGGTAAAAAAATTAAGTGAATATAAATTTTATTTTAGCATTAGTTACATATTCACTAAAATATGATAAAGTAAATAATAAAAATACTCACTACTCATTAAAAGTGATTTAAAATAGAAACCAAATGGCTACCTTAACTACTTTATTTAATACATTTATTTTGAAAATCTTTAAGTATTTACTCTTTTTATGTCTACTTTATTGACATCTATCCACCATATTAGTACACACTAAATTTTTATAACGATTCTTTTAAAAATTTCATAAGGTAATAAAAAAAATTTAAAATTGAATTTGGAACGAACTTATTTATGGTCGTATTAAATAATTTTTTTGTGTTTCGCTTTATTTTCTTATGAGTAGAATATAAAGTTTCTTCTTTATATCCTTCATTTGTTTCACTTTCATATTTTAATCTTTTTTGATTTATTCTCTTCTCTCTTTTTTTAATATTATTCATTATATTTGTATTATGTTCAATTTCTATTTTATAATTATCTAAAGACATTGTTGGTAATGAAACCAACAAGATTATGCTTATAAGTATAATTAACACACAGTATATTTTTTCAGTTTTACTCAATTTCACATTTTTATCCTTAATATTTTATTAGTATGATTTTAAAATAAAAAACAAGGATTGTTACAAACATTAATTACTAATAACAATCCTTGTTTTCTTTTAATTTTTTACAAAAAATTATCTATTTTGATGAACTGTTTTTTGTTTCATTAGTAGAAGAAGCTGAAGATTTGGTTGAGTCATTGGTATTCTTGCTTGTTGATTTACCATCACCACCTCTAAACTCCACACTTTCCGTCACATTTGTCTTAATTTCAGTATCTTTATCTTTAGAATTGCTACTGCACCCTACAAGTGATAAACATATGAAAGCCATCCCTAAAAATACTGCAAATCCTTTTTTCATAAAATGTACACATCCTTTTTGTTAATTTATTTTGTACATTTAATATTTTATAAATAAATTAGACTATGTTCTTACTTTGTTTTTTCATTCAAAATATAAATAAAAAATTCGTTTGATTATTTATAGAACTCAAGCATTTTAAAATAGGATTTATGATAGGCTATATTTTTCATTCTACATTCCAAAATACTGGTTTAATGGTTTTACTTGATCTAGTAAATACTAAAAATAATCAGAACTTTAATATACTTCACTCTTATGAAATATCTCATCAATTATTTTTGTTGAATTACATTTTGAACACTTACTAGTCCTCTTTCAGTAGGAACTAAATCATTAAGTATAGCCTCTGCTTTTTTTGCTTATCTTTCTAAATATCTAAATGAATGTTTGATGTCTCTTACCTTAGTACACGCCAGAAGAATGTTCACACTGTCTTTGTGTAATCCCCTCTAGGATTATGCATTAAGTAACCATTCTACGTTTAAGTGTCACAATTTTTATTATGACGAAAGGACAAACGCATGAAATATTAGATATTGTCGAAAATCGACTATTACCTTATTTAGAACTCTATTTTTCTCGGCTTTCCATAGCGAATCGAAAATCCGTTGAATTCATTATTATTGATAGGTATGTTTCATTGATAAAAAATCTTTTCCTAAATACTCAGTTGCTTATTGATCGTTTCCATATTGTCCAACATATAGGAAGAACTTTTTTTAACCACCGAGTGAAGGAATCTAATGCATGGCTTAAAAATACTTCTCAATGCCAATATAGTCTTGATTATTGCTACAAACAGAAGAAGGAAAGTTGAACAATGAAAAACAGGTTTATCATGCTAATTTCAAAGATTATTTGACTAAAAATGAGATTATCGATCGACTGTTAGCTACTTGTCCCAACTTGAGAGAAGAGTTATCAGTTATAATTATACCAAGGTATTCTTTATGCATTAAATAAAATAGAGCATTCACGGACTGTTTAACCAGAGAAATCAGCCAACTACATGAAACCTATGCATACATTTAAAAAGTTTCTGCCATAAATCCAAAATGCCTTCTACTACATTTAGTCAAACGGACCACTAGAATGTTTAAACAACCTATCCAAAAGTGTCGATTGCCAAATTTATATTTTGAATTTGCAAGCTTATCAAAAATAATCCATGTACTATTTTCTTTGTTATTCTAAGATTTCTCTTTACCAACATCATTTGATAAAAAAACAAATAAAAAAGAGCTGTATCGAAAATCTAAAACTTTTCATCTAATTCATACATATATTCATCTTTTTGTTTATTCTAACTCTAATACTCCATGTATTCCTTCTTCTACTTCACCATTGATTTATCCATGTCTATCGCTATTCCAGTTACTAGGATTAATTTCTTTTATGAAATCAGTGCAACTAACTTTCCTTCTTAACCAAATATTTCTTTTACCTCCTTGAAATATTGATCTTTAATTAGTTCGTAGATATTTAATTCCATATATGTTCATGCTATCTATAAAAACTAGTATCTCTTTATTGAATTATAATTTTTAAGATAAACATAATATAAAAAAATAGCTGACCGCCATTTTATATTATTATTATTATGGTTATTTAATAACTTAAATAGCAAACAAAGAATTTAACCACTTATAATGTTTTCCTGCATGTTAACACATTAAAACCCATAAAAATTTTCATGGTTTCTGCAGTTTACCATCTACGAATACCAACACTTTTTTATTTAATTTGAGTATTTATTAATAAAATTTGTTTATACACCTAGCAAAGTTCACTGAAATTTTAACTTTCAGGCTGTATGACTATATTCTTTATAACTATATAGGAAGTTTTATAGAATCTATTAATGTTTTGAAAAATCATATTGATTATTTTATTATGAAAGTCACGCTCAATTATTTCTATAATTTAAATTAATATAGCGGTATCATGATTAATAAATTTTTCAAATTCTTCCAATAATCAATGGATAATAAGGAGAATAATTTATAATGAAGTTTATCAATTCAAATATTTTTAAATTTTTATTTGCATCGTCAATTTTTTTATTTACATTTTTTAAGTTGAGAAATGAAATTTCTTCTATAAATTGGCGTGAATTAATCAAAATTTTAGGATCTAAACCTTTAACACATACTGCGGGAGTATTTTTAATTGGTTGTTTTTGTATCTTGATATTATGTATGTATGATTTCATAATCATAAAAGAATTTAAGACTGTTCATCTATCTCTCTCCAAACTGATGAAAATTAGCTGGATAGCTAATTCTTTTAATGTTCTCTTAGGATTTGGAGGTATTATCGGAGCAAATATTCGATATAATTTTTATAAATTATACATCAATAACAATGAAAAAAGTAAATTAAAAAAAGCAATCTCATTATTGATGATATCTACAATCTCTGGAGTAGGTTTACTGTCTTTACTAGTAGTATGCAATATTTTCAATAATGATAATCTATTAAAAAATAACATTTCACTTAAAATATTTTTGTTTATATTAGTTATTTTATTGCCTATTTATCTTATATATATTACTATTAAACCGCCAATTATTGATGCCAAATGGTTAGGGTTAAAATTGGTTATAGTATCTTCTACTGACTATCTAACATCAGGAATTGTTATGTACACAGCTATGAAATTTATGAATATTAACATAAGTTTCATAGATATGGAAAGTATTTTTATTATAGCGACAATTGCCGGAATTATCAGTATGGTTCCTGGAGGATTAGGTGCTTTTGATCTTATCTTTTTATTAGGTGTTACACAAGAGCTAAATATTGAAAAAAGTTTAATTGTTTCGGCACTTGTTTTATATCGTATTTCTTATTATTTTGTACCATTTGCTATTGGCCTAGTATTATCAGTTAGTGAATTACAGCATACTTTGTTGAATACTGCAAAAGAGAGTCAAATAACTATATTATCCAAAGAAATCGGTACAATAGTATTTTCGATTACACAACAGCAAATCAAACAATTAGGAAGATCGTTAACTGTTATTATCTTTTCATTTATTTCATTTTACTTTATAAGTGATTCTCTTCTCTTACTTATTGGCAATGAACAAAGCATCTATTTATACTTCGTAGTATTGCTAACTTTGTGTTGTAGTACCCTAATTTTCACAGATAGTATGGGTATTATTGTAGGATCAAAAGAAACTTATAATTTACTTCGTATAAAATTATTTTTCTTATCTGCAGGTGAGGTATATCTCTTCTATCAATATAGATTATTACTGGGAATTATTTTAGTCTTATTTTTATGGATTGCATGGGCATTTTTGAAAAAAATTACTGAAGTAACTGTTATAAAAAAGAGCATTACGGAAAAAGTGACATGGATAATGATATATTATCTGATATTTGACACAATCATCGTAAACATGAAATTTATGCAAAATTATCAAATCTTATGTACTTTTATAGCTTTACTTATTTGTATAGTTTTTTCATATTTAAATAGACAAAGTCTACGTTCTCAACTTACATTAGACCTAAATATTTTAACTAAAGAAGAAACCTTAAAAGTGTTTTCTAAAATAGATGGAAATAATTTAGCTCATTTAGCTCTATTGGAAGATAATCAGGTATCTTTCGATAATCAATATGAAGTAGGAATTATTTTTCAGGAAACACCACATACTATTTTTGTATTAGGAGATCCTTTAGGTAACAAAAAAAATATATTTCCATATCTAAAAAAACTACTTCTTGCCGCTAATCAAAAAGGGAAAGAAATAATTTTTTATCAAACTTCTACAAACTATTTAGAATACTTCAACGATTTAGGTTGTAAAATATTTAAATTAGGAGAAGAAGGAACAATTGATTTAACTACATTTTCTTTATCTGGTAAAAAGAAACGAGGATTTCGAGCTACCTTAAACCAACTAGATAAATTCCATTATAAATTTCAAATTGTTTATCCTCCTTATTCGACAGAGTTATTACGAGAACTACAAGAAGTATCTGATAAGTGGCTTGATACAAAAAAAGAAATGTCTTTTTCAGTTGGTAATTTTGAAAAAAGTTATTTAAATAAAGCTCCAATTGGTATTTTAAAAGACGAACAAGATCACATAATTGGTTTTGTTTCTATTATGCCAACATATAATGATGAAACAATTTCAATTGACCTAATCAGATGGGACAATTCATACAATCTTGCTGCCATGGATGCACTCTATTTAAAAACAATCTTGTGGGCTAAAGATGAAGGATACCTAATATTTAATATAGGAATGGCTCCTTTCTCTAATTCACATGAAAATAATATAAATCTAAAAAATACTGTTATAACAAGCATATATTCTAACACTAATTATTTATATTCTTTTCGTGGATTACGAAATTATAAAGAAAAATATAAACCATCCTGGAGTTCCAAATATTTAATATATAATCGTAAAGTTCCATTATTTCTCAATTTATACTCATGTTATAAACTAATTCATTCCAGTAAACCATAGAAAATTAGTTAGCTTATATCTCACTGTATTTTAGAGAATTGGTTATCTTATTAAAAAAATAACATTTTTTATGTATATAAGAAGGTAAAGATTATGTATGAAGAAAAAAATAGTTGTTTCTTATTTTCCATAATAACTAATTTGATGGAACAAAATGAAATAATTACTTATGAATTAATCGAAAAAACAATAAAAAGACCTTTAGGCACTGTGACCAACAATTTGGGAAAGAAAACAGGAGAATCAGAGTATGCTTTATGCAGAGCTTTTTTATCCCGACAAAAAACTATAACAATTAATTACTATAGAGACTCTAACGGTAATCTCAAAACATTATTTATATGTAAGTGAACAAATTTATCCTAAATATTCAATTATCACAAAAAAGAATACATCATCAATAAAATTTTTCAGTATACGCTTTGCATTGTAACGAATCTTAATATATTAAATATTCTGACTCTTCAATATTTAGTATGGGGGGAAATGCATACACTTGAAAATCTAATCTAAATCACTGGCTCATTATCAAATAGTACTGTTTTAATAAAGTTACCTTGAGGAAACGTTTCGACGTTTCCTCTTTTTACGTTGTTAACTAATCTCACTTAATAATATTAGACGGATTTTCTGTTGATATGACAAAAGATCCCTAGTCCCCTATTATAGCTAGTGAAATTCATAATATAGTGAGCTATCATAATTAATACGACATTATTTCACTATATTTATAATCTATAAATTATAGAACTTTATAGCAGATCCATATTTTTTATGTAAAAACCATCACTGATCACTTCCATATTTTATAACAACTGAACAAGTTTTCCGACATTGCTCAAAAATACGTGATGAAACAACTGAATAAAAAAGATAATACACAATGACAATAAAAATTTTTACATAAATTACTTCTAAAAACAGAAGACATATTAGATTACACTACATTCAATCAATATCAAAATTTTCAATGGTTATATTTAACAGAAAGTGAAATAGTTGATCATCCACTCTCATTCTCTTATGAAATCAAAATATCTTATCATTACAACCTCGGAAACCGTTCTCAAAAAACAAAACAGGGATTCAGCTAGCATAAAACAAGTATTATAATGCAATACTAAAGAATCATTACATATATATCACAAAAAATGGCTTATATCTTTTGCAATTTCATCAATACTTAAATGAAAATTTTTCTAATCAATCCCTTAATTAGAGACGTATAAAAAACATCAAAGCTAGCAAATCATACTAACTTTGATGTTTATAGATACCCCTTATTAGTCCGTTGACAAAAAGGTTATATTTAGCAGTTAATTAATTTATACACGATATAGTTAGTACAGTAGATTAATAGTAATGAAAAACCAAGAAATTTTATCTTGAATAGATAAAAGAATTATTTAGTTAAAATTAATTTTCCATTTGTCACCATGTATCTATAAGTACCTGATGTATTATTTTTTAAATCTCGATGGTTAACTACTAATCGAGTATCATTGGCTTCTTTGTGTGTAATAGTAACGATATCCCCTTCTTGAAGGTTTATTGTCTCTACTTTAGCTGAATATTTTTTATTTCCTACATAATCTTGCTTATAAATATCTTTACCATCCCTACTTATTGATATACTTGCATATACATTTGTGAAGTATGTGTGTGGTGTTACGGCATTCGTTCTCACAGTTGCTACACTGTCAGCCACATCTAAAGTAGCAAAAGTGTTATTACAGTACCCTTTAAAAGTGATTTCTTGTAAAGAATTGTAAGCTTTATCCACTTTATCTAATAATCGTTGTTTTTCTTGACTATCCGGAACGTCATTTACTTTTATTTTTGCATCATCAATGTCTTTTTGCATAATCGTTGGCTTTATTTGATCTTGGTTTTGGAATAATGAATTAACAGCAGCAGTTGCTATTCCTACATAGTTAATCATTAATTGCCCATTTTTGACGATATACTCATATGTTCCGCTTGTATTATTTTTTAAAGTGTTGTGGTTAACTGTTAAGCGAATATCATTTGCTTCTCGGTGTGTCACAGTAACTATGTCGCCCTCATTCAAATTGATCGTATCCGTGCTATCATCATAATGACGATCACCAATGTATTCTTTTTGATAAATCGTTTCATTATTACGTGAAATAGTGATACTTGCATAACGATCATGGAAGTAACTATGCGGAGTACCAGCTATTGTACGTACGGTTGCTACGCCATTTGCTACGTCAAAGGAAGCAAAATGGAAGTTTCCTAATCCTTTGAAAGTAAACTCTTGCAATTGATCAAAAGCATTATTTAATCGTGTCAATAAGTTATCTTTTTGGCTACTGTTTGGTAAAGCCGTTACTTTTTTCTTGGCTTGATCAATATCTTTTTGCATCAGATTTGTCTTGATTTTCGAATGATCATTGTCTTGGAATAAGTGGTCAACAGCTTCTGTGGCTTCTTTGAGATAGTTATTTAGTGAAATAGTTACTGTACCATTGTCTTTCACAAAAAGATATGGTTTTTGGATATAACCAGTGTCTGTTCCCAATTCAAGAGAGTATACACCATTTGGCATGTTGTTGATCGTAACTGGATCGCTACCTAAAGTAATTTCTTTATAAAGTTTATTTCCATCTAAAATACGCAATTTCATGCCTTCGAACAAGTTACCATCTTTAAACTTCAATGTAACGTTGCTTGTTAGGTTCAATGGTTTTAATTCTTCATTTGTAACTAAAGATAAAGCAGAACTTAAACGATTATTTTTAGTTAGTTTTGATACTGCTTCAGTAAGCTTATTCTCGGGTACTACTTGTGCCAAATGTGCAACTGGAACAAAACCGTTATTTTTTGCTTGATTTTTAATATCATTTGATACATTTAGTCCCCAAGATGATAAAATAGCGGAGAAATCAAATTTGTTAATTTCACCTAGGTTAGAAACTAATAAATTTGGAAGAGGGTGGTTATCAGCATTGAAGCCTGGCTGATTAGCTAACTTTCGATATTTTATATAAAAGTTTTTTAATCCTTCATCACCTGCTTTATCTATCATAAGAGATAAAATAAATAGTTGTTTTCTTACATCTAGTGTTTGGTATTGTGGATTATTTCCATTTATAATGTTTATCATAGTTTGCTCAAAAGCATTTTTATGACCACCATATAACCATCCTTGTTCATCTGCTTTTTGTTTTCCGAGTTTTTTGTATTGATAGATAACTCCATATATGTTATTCCAAACTTCACCAGTATTCATTCCACGACTCATGAACTTTCCTTGATAACCATGTCCGGTTTCGTGAAGTGCACCCCATCCATCAGATAACCAAGCCGAAGCTGAGTCACTAGTTTGAGCTGCCCATGATCCTCCATAGTACAAAGCACCTGCTCCATGTTTATCAGCTTTATAAAAATATCTCCTATTCGAAGAACAGTTCAAAGGATTTTTGTCATTATCAGATAATCCAATCAGTTCATTATAAAATCCAATAATATCATTGTCGTAGAGATCAATTAATTTATTTAAATCCATACTTAATGCTGCATTTTTATTCAAGTTAGGTAAGAATGTTTGAAATCTATCACCTTGAATTAAAGCATACCCATTTGTTTGATTCCAAGTATTTATAAAATCATCCATAGAAGTTTGCTTATTAAATTTTGGTAACAGTAATTTTTGACCATTTACTGAAAATTCAATCGTTGGTTTTTCACCGTTCTCTTGATTGTATGGTGTATCAATAAAAGGAGTAGCTAGATCTATTGCTTTCAAAGTAACATTTGTTTGAGAAAAATCAATAGAGGATTCTGTACGAGAATCATTTGTTAATAGTCTTAATTTTAAATTACCATGGAATTTGGGATTTATTTGCCTAATTGTAATCGTTGCATCTTTTTGGATTTGAATCCCTAGGTCTTGTCTATCGTGCCCTTGCCCCATCATAATACCAGCTTTTTCGTTATTTGATGGATAAGGCGTTGTGTTAATCACCTGTTTATAAGTAGATAACTCAAGAAAAGCTTTAGACAGTTTAACTTTTAATGGTTTAGCATCTTCTTCAGAAAGAGTACTTACTAAATTAACAGCATTATTAAACATATCTGCTGTATTATTTGTTTTTGGAGTATCTCCACTAAACAAGTTATCTACAGCTTGAACAGCTTCTTTCTTTTTGTTTAATTTATCTAATTCTGTTTGAGCTTTTTTTATTTTATTTAATAAATCTGTTTTTTGTGCACTATTTGAAAGCAATTCAACTTTTTTACTAGCTTCATTTATTTGTTCTTGAGTGTTACTGTCTTTAGGAGTATCCCCGTTAAATAGATTATTGACTGCTTGAACAGCAGAATTTTCATCAAAAACACGTTGTGCATAATCTATTCTACTTAGTAAGTTTACCTTTTCTTGGTTATCAGGTAGTTTTTCAATTTTTCTTTTTGCTTCGGTAATTTCATTTTGTGTATTTCCCTGTCTAGGTACTTTACCATCAAACAAGTTGTTCATCAATCCTGTAATTTCCACTAGTTGTGCATCTTGCCCATTAACTTCTTGCAGTCTTTGAATTTTAGCTAATAAATTTTCTTTTTCCGAACTATTTGGTAGAGATTCTACATTTTTTCTTGCAATAGAAATTTGAGATTGCGCTACAAACGGTCTAGGAGAATCTCCATTAAAAAAACTGTCTACTGTTTTTTTTACAATATCATAATCAGAATAAGTAGGAACTAATTGTTTGTTTTCATCAACTTTAAAAGTATATCGACTGCTTAGTTTATTTGGTAAATTAATCATTTTGTTTACTGTCAATGGAATATCATGCGTAGTTATTGTTATTTTGTCTCCTATTTTAATATCTACAGGAATTTTTTCATTAGTAGAGGTA
Organism: Enterococcus sp. DIV0691; assembly: GCF_051711145.1. Lineage (NCBI taxonomy): Bacteria > Bacillati > Bacillota > Bacilli > Lactobacillales > Enterococcaceae > Enterococcus > Enterococcus sp. DIV0691. The sequence goes on along the minus strand of NZ_JBIOLY010000002.1, from coordinate 58,255 downwards.
TATGTCCCTGAAACATAATCTTTTTGAAATAGAATTTTTTCTTGACCATTAACAATACGACTAACTTCAATACTACCAATTGGAGAATTAGTACTATTAATTGTTGCTGCAAATGTTTTAATAAAGGCGTTAATAGAATTCCCTTCAGCAGGTGTTACATCTAATTGTGCGACAATTTGTCCACTCGTTGTTTTAATTTGCAATTCTTGCAATAATTTTTGAACACTGTTTAATTTATTTTGTAAAGTTACGCTTTGTCCATTTAATGAATAAATCTTTTTCTGAATAGCATCAAGTGTATCTTGAGTAACGTAACTTTTTAATAAACCATGGCCATCATATAAATTATTTATTTCATTATTAACACTATCATATGTGTAAGATGTTAAAGCAGATTCCTTATGTTTTTGACTAGTAGTGTCTCTTTCAGCAGCATAACTTAATGCTGTTCCGGTTCCAGTCACACCAGAAAACAACATCATGCTAGCAACCGAAGTAGTCAAAAATTGTTTTTTTATTTTTTTTATTTTATTATTTTCTATTTTTTCATCCATTTTTATTTTCCTTCCTTTAAGTTTATTTTATGATAATAGATTATAAAATAATTTCATTATTGTATAATTTTTTTTTTAACAACTATAATATATTTTACACAACTTACTAAATTGATATGATACGCTAAAAAAGAAAAGTAATTAAAAAATTTGAAAAATTATTGCCCTTTCTCAATCGCCCCTAATAAGATAAAGCATAAGAGTAACAAAAAATAAAATTTGCCTAAAAAACATTTCATATGCTTTGATAGATAAAACAAGTGACCAGCTTTTACTTTGATTATCTTATAGAGAATTTTTTCAGTTTATTAAAACAAGAAATTTTCCACAAAAAAATTTATAACAGCTTTGAGGAGCTAAAAATACCAATCGACAGCTATATCTATAACTAAAATAATAAACAAATAAAACAGCATAACTGTTGATTAAAAATATCGTTTGAAATCGTTAAAAAATAAAATTTTTTTATTCAAAAATTCTATTTCTAAAGGCTGTTAACTTTTTAACTTTCTACGTCAGCTCACTACTCGATTTATTTTAATTATTTAATTAGCTATTGTTCATACTACCTCCAATTCGATTGTCTGCTTTCTGTTTTCAAATGTTTTTTGATTTAATCCAACTGTACTTATATAGTATTTTGAGAACCAAAAACATTTATTTTCATACTTATATTTCAAATTATCATGTTTTTTCATGAATTAAGATTGCATAAAATTCAATAAGTACAGCTTCTTTCATTTTCCACAAAACTTCCTTAATATCTGAATGATAATTCAAGCTAGAAACTATACAATACTCACAATGCCATCTAGTATACGCTAAATTTTTATCGCTAAAGCTACTTAGTACACGCAAAAAAAACCAAAAATACATAAAATAAATGTAAAATCAGTTAGGCACTATATTCATTTCTATTTACACATAGATTTAATAAATATTATTAATATTATAAATACAAAAATTATGGTGCAGTAACTAAACTCCAAGTTACCGTGGCTGTATAAGAACCAACTGATACTTTTTGAGGTTCTGGTAAAACAAGAGAGATATTTCCTAAATCTAAATCATAAACACCATTTAGTGTCGTTGTTCCATTGTTTGACATTATAATTGTAGACGAAGTAGTAATTATTGCATTCGGAATTCCTACAGGATTAGAAACTGCTACTAAGTTAGTACTTGGATTATAAGTAGAGCCATTATTTGTGTTCTGAGTAACTTTAGCTTGCTTTCCTATTTGAATATATGCGCCACTTGGAATATTAGCAGAGCCCCATTTTAGTTGTGCACATACTCTCCAAGATGTATTTGTATTAGTTTGATCACGCACACCGACGTCTAAAGAATCTATTTTCTGGAATGGAAATGACTGTTGCTCATTATTGTTTAAAACAGCATTAGCAATATAAAATTCAGTAGGTACATATGAGAACCCTAATACGCCCTTACTATTTACTTTTTGATTATCAGGAGATATATTAGGATTAATTTTCCAAATCGCTTTATATACTAACTTATTTCTTGCAGCGTCTAATAAAGAATTTACGTTGATACTAGGTTCCCAGCGAACAAAGATCGTACCTGTTTTAGTAGGTATATTATTGTTTAAAAAAGAATTAATATTGCTCATTTGCATGTCTTTTTGATAATACGTACATCTATTAAAATAATTTCTTTGAGAGACATTTCCTTCAAAGGTTCCACCATCAGCGTTTAGTTCAGGGAATGGATAAGGTGTTCTATTCCCTTGTATTGCTTGATCATTATAGTTATATAATGAAGAACCTGAATTGTCTGGTGCGACTATCAAAAGAGAGGCTGTTTTAGAACATGAAAACATACTATTCATATTTGTCGCAGCCATTACTCTCAAATTAGATGCATCAAAAATTTGTACATTTGGAGAATTCCTAAACATTCCTTGCATATTAGTAGCACTAGATGTAGAAAAATTTTTCATTTTAGTACTATCAAAATTATTTAAAGAAGAGCAATCAGAAAACATATCCAGCATATTAGTTACATTGCTAGTAACAATATCCGGAACAGTTGTCAACGACTTACAATTATAAAACATGCCTTGAGTTGTTATTAAACTTGAGCTAAAAAATTTTTCAATATTAATTAAACCATTGTTGTTAAGGGATGTACAACTCATAAACATATAATTAGCGTTTGAAACATTAGTAGACATATTGGGAAATTGTATACTAGTTAACTTAGGGCAATTTTGAAACATATAAGAAGTATCTGTTATTGTTTTCTTATAACCATTAGAATTTGGATCTGGGAAATTTGTCGGCGAAAAATCAAGTCCAGCCAAAGAAATATTTTTCAAATTACTTGCTCCTCTAAACGCCAGAGCAGCACCAACACCTGTATGGATTCCTACTTTATAATTTTGTCCATTCCAATTACCTTCTAAAAATTTCACGCTCTATAGAGTTTGTAATCGATCTCTAAATAGGTAGTTAGTAGTATTATTAGCATTTAAATTGTTAACACTAATTCTACGTATACCACCATGAGTAGTATTTATTATTCCAGGAATAACTACATTTGGACTAGTTCCTTTGTATTTTAAAAGACGAATATAGGAAACGCCTCCTATATTGTTATCCACCCCATAATCAAAATTTTGTAACCATACATCTCCTTGTTGCGGACTCATCCATGTACCATCTACTAAAACATTACTACTTGAATTTTCAGCTTAGTAAGACTGATTAATCTGTTCTTTCCGACCTTGAGATAAAGCTTCAGGAAATGAATTTTTTGCCTTTTCTTTTATTTCAAAAGATGAAGTCTGGTTGTTGTCTGAACTTTTATCGTTGTGAATATTACTTTCTTCAGAATGTACAGAACTAGATTCTACTGTAGAAGAATCTGAACGTTCAGATTCCATCTGTTTGTTCATCAGCAGAAACAAATAAGAGAGAAAAAGAAGAAATATTAACAACTAATACAGTTCCTACTAAACATGAACAAATAAATTTAAATCTTGTTCTATTCATTCTATGTTTTCCTCTTTTCTATTTTTGAATATACCTGTAAAGGCCAAAGTTATCAGGCTAGTCCCGATTCCAATTACTAGATAATTCCTAGTACTCCCAGTTTGAGGTAATCGATTTTCAACAACCTGTTTTTTAGGATTAACATAGGAAATTGCTAAATTGTCCTGTTGCTGTTGCTGTACATCCTCCCGTCCAGGTAAACTTTCTGACGTGATATGCCGAATAAACGTGACAGTAACTGCAGTAGATTGAGAGGTATCAGCCCATGCAGGCAATGAAGTCAAACTAAAAATACACGGTAAGGTTGCTACTACCAACTTATTTAAATGTCGTTTTAACCTCGTTTTTTGCATATGAAAGCTCCTTTCAATATATATTTATGTGACAATGGATATCATAATTTCTCTTTTATATTATAGTAACTATACATTTTAGATAACTTTTATTTTTTTATTTATTAAAAAAAATAATTTAGCAAAGTCTTCAATTAATGTTAGTAACCGGACTTATGGTATTTCAAATCAAGTAAGGAAGCCACATATCATAAAGCTTAAATAGACATCAAAACTAGTAAATCTTACTAACTTACAAAATTATAAAATTATTCATTATTTAATAGTTAGAAAATTTTCCCTTAGATTTTTTCTTTAAAAAAGCGTATAAAACGAGTAAATCTCATTTTATACGCTTTCTACTATACTATAAACCGTATAGAATAGAATAAAACAGAGAGATAATAATTAAAGAGCACTCAAGATAGTAAATTTATATAACTACCTTTACTTTATTATAGTATGTTTACATCATTCATGTACTTTAATAAATTAATAATAGAATACATTTTTTAATATATTAACTGATCGTTCATTTATGGGAAAAGAAGAAATTTTTCCTTATCATTTTTGTATCTCGCATCTCCTACAATTAGATATTTTTCATAACTAGTAGTATTATTTAACAATTCAATATCGTCGACTATTAATATATCTGCTTTTTTACCTTGTAATTCATAATAAGGTACAATATTAATTGCTTTTTTTATTTCACAGCAATATTGTGACTCGAATATTCCCCCTCTAATTGAATAAACCCCAATATTTATATTGGTATTTTCCACGTATGATTTTTGAAAAGAAAGAGCGACATATGCTAATAATTCATAAATCCATTCTTTTTGTAAATTATTCGTATTAAATAAGTCTTTAAAATCTTGTTTTAACGCTTTTTTTATTTTTTTTAAATAATCAGATCGATTTAATTTAGGGGTTAATATCGATCTAGAAAAGTAATAATATGGATATAAAAGACTAGAGAAATGGATACTCCCTTCAATCTTTACAGATAGTACTTCAAGAGAACTAGAAGAAATATTGTAAGGTTCTTTCATAAGTATGGACAAAATAAAGGATTGATATTGATAATCTTCAATCAGTTCATTTGCAAAAAATTTCTTTTCAACTTCAGCATTTGCAAAATGAAGACTTGTCATATTAAATATCAAAAAAATAAGAATCAATAAGCAACCATTTCGATCAAAATATTTTTCGCTAAGTGGAGAAAAATATTCTTTAATTCGATTAAGTAGAGGACTATTTAAGTTGATAAATTTATCATATGCTAGTTTCTTCTCCGTAAAACAGATTTTTTCTAAATAAAAACGATCACTTACAGTTAATACCCATAAGCATAGTTCTTCTACAACAAAATGTTCAATTTTAAAATCATAAGAATCTAAAAAATTGATTACTGTATTTCTTAAATTAGTAACATTTAATTTAGAAAAAGACTTTTCGAATGGCGATTTTTCTGTTTGTAAGTATAAATTATAGATAACCATAATTGACTCAAAATTACCTTCTAATTTAATATATGGTCTTCTACGAATAGACACACCTATGTGTTTCAATTCTTTGTCCATAAATTTAAGAATGTTAAACAACTTCGAATGACTAATATAGAGTTCTCCAGCCAAACGTTCAAAAGTAACGTTAGAATAAAAAAAACAGTAAGTCAACACATCTTTTACTACTCCTTGTGAAAAATAGTATTTTTGAACATCATAAAGTGAACATTTCTTTACGTTAAAAATGATAATATTATCTGTAATGATCAATGCATTATCCGACAATTCGTTACTTAACTCATGTAAATATTTATTGGCTGTAGCATTAGAGATACTTAACTCTTCAATAATTCTATTTTTAGTCATCCTGCCACCTCTTTCAACAACTAGCCTTATAATTTCTGTTTTATAAAATGAAGACTTTTCATAAATAAGTTTCATCATTTGTAATATCCCCCCATGTAGTTTTGAAGATAACAAACAATCAGACTATAGAAAAATTATTTTTTTTTTATTTCAAACAAAAAAAAGAAATCTATTACTTAAATTATTTATCTCAATTTCAACTATTTTAATAAAAACTTATATATAATCTAAATAAATATAAGATAAGATAAAAAAGTACTATAACTATAAAAATAAGACTTCCTATCTGGATATTTCCACGATAAAAAGCCTTAATTTAATTTCTTATGTTCACTGTAATTGATTATTAATCATGAAAATAGAACTTATTCCTAAAATAAATAAAATTAAGCTTAAAATAATCAAAAGCCAATTATAACCTAAATATTTAAATTTCCCATTATTTGTTATAACCCATTTATAATCTTGAAGTAAAAAGTAAATATTGATACCTAAGAAAATAAAACCTAATCCTATCGTAACGATACTCCACATATACATAATCAAATCCCCCTTTTTTTAATTTTTCTTACTTTTACGATTAGATGATCGAATATAAACATATACTGTTCCTGCAATAATGACACCGATGAGACCAGCACTGCTGTACTTGAACCAATTAGGTAAAATTACTTTAAACACAGATTCTGTGTTGATTTCTTTTGCTTCATTATTTTTTATTTCAAATTTCTTTTCAAAATTCCATGTATTTTCAGCTGTTTTCACCGAACATTTAAATACATAATTTCCTGGTTTTAAATCTTCTTTTTGCCAGTCTAGTTGGAATGGCAAAGTAGAATATGGTGCAATTGATACATTTTGCATTGTGCTTTCTTTTAATTTTGTTGAGCTACCTTCTTCATAAACCGTTCCTGTTACTTCTGCTTTAGAAAAAACATAAGGATTCGGATTTAAAATATCAGCTTGAACTACTTTTTTTCCTGCAGATAGTACCGGACCTACTTTTTCTAGTTCCACTGAAATATTTTTGAATAATTCCACTTTATTCTCATTGGTTAGAACAATTCCTATTGTATAACTATACTCATTTCCTACAGTTCCTTCTTTTAGTTTTTCTTTATCTTTTTTCTCAGACACAACAACTCCACCTAAAACTACCCCAGAAAATTTTTCTGCTGGCATACTTACAGTTAACTTCGTTTCTACAGAACTATTTTTAGGAACAGTCACTTCTTTTTCTTTGGGTTTTACCATTGATGTCAGTGGCAATTTCAATGCCTTATTATTCTTTAAACTTCCTGTATAGTCTATGATACCATTGCTATTGGTATTAGCATCTACTACTTTAATATCCAATACTTTATCTTTATTTGAACTATTGTTTAATTTGATAGTCAACTTGTCTGTAGTGTTTGGTTCTTCTTTTAAATAAAAGTAACTAGAGTTTTTATCCAATTGATTAGAATTGGGAATTCCTTCAATTGAGAAACCTCCTACAGTTTCATTAACTTTATCTTCTGCCAATACTATGTTACTTTGTGTAAAAGAAAATACTATAGTAAGTAGCAATAAACATCTTGATAATTTTTTCTTCAACATTAATATTCCCCTTATTATCATTTTGCAAATTATGATAAATAATAGAAAAAACAGGAACTTATTCCTGTTTTTTCTATTATTTTGGCATATATTATATTTAAGGTGTAGGTACCGTTGCCAAATTCCAATTAACTGTTCCATTATAAGTACCTGCCTTCAACGTAGAAGAATCAGGAATATTTAAGGTAACTGAACTACCTAAATTAAGGTCAAATGTCCCTGCTAAAACTTTATTGGATGCAATTTGCATAACCGGTGTTTGATTTGCAGTAATAGCGTAGTTAGCAGTATTCGTAACAGTATTTGTTGGTACGTTAGTCAAAGAATTATTTCCATTATTCACTTTAACACTATTAAGTGTTGTTTGTGTTTTGATTTTTGCACCATATTTTTGTGCCAAATCTCCCGTAAGATTAGCATTTAAAGTCCAACCATCGCTACTGTGTGTATTATTTTTTACACCAACATTGTATGTTCTACCGTTAGCAACAGTAGTTTGGACGTTTAATTCCCCTGATCCACTAATTGCTGATGAACCAAAATTAAAAGAAGCCGGTACATAAGCAATACCAAAAGATCCGGTAGGATTTAGTGGGGTGTTTCCTGGTTGTGAAGGATTACCACCAGGTGTTGTCGGACTAGGTGGAGTTGGGTTCGTACCACCATTAGTTGGGGCTGTAAAAGTAGCACTCATTGTCGTACTTGCAGAGTTAGCGTTGGCTGCTGGTGCTGTAGTAGAAGCTGCAGATACACCAGTCCCTAACATAACCGGTGCTACTAGTGCAACAGCGGCTAGTAAAGCTTGTTTTTTCATGTTTATCATTCCTTTGTATAAGATATATTTTTAGGAATTTAAAAGTAATTAAAATTTAATTACTTGCTAAATTCAATTTAAAGCATAATATTTTTAAGAGCTACTTGCTCTTTTTTTTTTTTTATAAAAATGAAATATTTTAATTATAAAAATCGAAAAAACATCCTTATCAACTGCTTGGTAGGAGGATTATTTATTAACGATAATAATAACAGGAAATATCACATTTATTAAATATTAAAAAATTTCTGCAAAAGAAATCAAATAAATGATTATTTAATTAAAAAAGATACGATTAAACAAGTGGGAGATTTACATAACATTTCATCCTATAAAAATACCAACAATAAAAAGATTGAAATGATCATATGGACAACGAATACTATAGGTCCTTACTTTACAATCACATTTACGAATAACATTACAATATCAAAATAGAAAGTGGTTGAATATAATAAAAAATTATTTTTACTTATAAAGCATGCTAAACACCTTTATTATATGATTAATTAAAATTAGGTAATGGAGGTGTTTAGCATGTTTTTATATTATTTAAAAAAAGTTTAAAAAAAAACTTTAAAAAAAGAAAACATCTTGTTAAAATGTTATTCGCTAATTATGTAGAAAGGTAGACAACTATGTTTAAAGAACAACTTTTAGATTATCAAACAGAAAAGGAGTATCTTTTACTTAGGATACTATACATAAATAATTATAAATTAGATAAAAATACAATCTGTAAAAAACTAGGAATTTCTTATCCTACATTAAAAAAAATAGTTGAACGAACCAATGACTATTTAAAAAATTATTATCCGGAAGAAGATTTATCATTAATCAGTAAAACTCATGATATTTGTTTTCAAAATATTCCTAACACTCCAGTTGATCACTTAACTTATTACTTTTTTATTAACTCTGATAAATATAAATTAATAGATATGCTATATAAGCAACCTTATTTATCGAGAGCTTCTATAGCTGATAACATGAATATTAGCGCCACTTCATTAAATATTTTAATTACTCAGTGCAATAATTTTTTAAAAGAATTTGATTTACGTATACGTAACGGGAAGATAGAAGGAAATATCTTTCAATATCTGTATTTTTATTTTTTATTTTATTGGGGTACCGATTCTAATCCTTTATATAAATCGGAAGATATTACCAATTACGACATAAATAACTTTATATTAGAAACATATAAAGAAAATATCGGACCTATTGAACAAAAAAAATTAGCATTATGGTTAGTATTGCTGAGAGAAAAGAAAAAAAGACTAAATCAAAATATTATTAATAGGCTCTCTTTTTCTTATATCCCCAACGTTCAAGATACAAAATTATTTCAAGATTTGAAAATATTTTTTAAAAAATATTGGAAAGAAATTGCTTGTGAAGAAATAGACAATGTTGCTTATATTACTTTTCTTTTTTTTAACAGTTTTAAAATACTTGATAGTGCAACAATTAATCTCTATTCTGTACACATTAATGATAAACGTAACCTATTAGTTTCTAAAGTATTGATTTTATTACAAAAAAGATTTCATATGGATAGCTTATATGATAAAATTCATACTAGTTTATTCTATCTTTTAGGAAAATTATTATTCTTTAAAGGAACTATTTTTTCCATCGATAGGATTACATTGAACTCTTATTTAGATCAATACAAAACACCATTTGAAGAAAAAATAGTAGCTAATATTCTAAGAAATGAACCTGTACTGGAGAAAGAATTTAATTCATTTCAATTAAATTACTTCAAATATATTCTTTATTCACTCATTTTTACACTGAAAAAATACAATCGCAAAAATATAAATATTGCACTCTTATTGGATACTTCCCCCTTTTTAGCTAATGCTTTTTCAACAAGGTTAAATGAACTATTTTACAGTAATCAATCTGTACACATAGATGAATATTCTTCCAAGCAAGAATATGATTTGATTATTACTAATGTAAAATATAATGATACCTTGGATACTGATAAATACTTTTTTATCTCAAATTTAGGTTCACAAACAGATTTAAAAAAAATTAGCTCAATTATAGAACACCTTTCTTTAAACCTTTCATTATAAATTAAGTTAAATATCAAAAACATAAATAGACTTACCCAAATATCACTTTTTAAAATAAAGAAAAAAACTATTTGGGTAGTCTAAATTATATTTATTTGATAAGATTTATATCAATAGATACTTGTCCTTTCAATGCGCGAGAATAAGGGCAAATTCTATCTGCTTCTTTGATAATATCGCGAGATTCTATTTCATTTAATCCCACGATATTAATTGCTAAAGTAATTCCTAAAGTAAATGTTCCATCTTCTAATTGAAATAAATCAACGGTACATTTTACTTCACTTTTATTCATCAAATTATTTTTTTCTAAACATGCTTTGACCGCTTGATTAAAACATGCGCTGTAAGCTGCAGCAAATAATTGCTCCGGGTTCGATATGTTTTGATCTAATCTTTCCCCCGGAGAAACAATGTCCATAAATTTTTTGCCTGAAGGCAAAAATGTACTACCTGATCTCCCATTTTTATTGATAATTGAAGTAGAATAAATCTTTTTCATAATAGAAATTCCTTTCCTTTTTATAGAATAGAGTAATTTTATTTTAAATTATTTTTCATTCATTTGATTTTTTTATTTTTGTGGACTTTCAATAAAAATATATAAATACTTATTATTCTAATATCAATCGCTTATCTTACTAGTTGGTCACTGCTTCTAAATTTTAATAGATGTTCAAAAATAAGAACTGTCTTATCTAAAAATCCATTTTTATCTTTTACTTTCGAATATCTGAATTATTTCTATAACGTTTATTTTTAAAACAGAAATCATCTCTGCTGTCTCTTCCTTTAGCTTGACTATCTCTTCGGCTACCCCTTGTACAGCATCTTAAAATTCTAAATAATAATTTTTCTACGTTATAGGACTTCATAACTATCATATAATTTACATTTTTTGTTTGTACGAAACTGAATTATTATTATTTTAATTTGACAAAAAGCCTTTATTAATGGATGAATAATCGATTATAGAACATCTACTGACTCTATCAATAAAATTGTTTAAAAAATAATTTAACAGACAAAAAAATTAAATAAATATATTAAAAACATATCTAATATAAAAAAATTTTTAAACAGTTCTGTATTATCCAGCTTTTGGATGTTCTTAAATCAGTTTTTTACCGAAAAAAATTGAATTTTTTGGAAAATAATCAAATAACTGTATTAGTTGGGCTAGGAAGATAAAAAATATTTAAAAAAAGTGAAATGGATCATATTGAAAACAGTCCATTTAAATATTTTAATTTTGGAGGTTAAAATGAGAAGACTTTACTATCTCATTTTGTTTCTACATCAATTGTAAGTGATAAAACAACCATCATATGATTTCATCATTATTTGAAAATTTAATAAATAATATTACCTTAAAAATAATAAATATTTATAAATTAATTTAAAAAAATAATTTTGGTTCTTAAAAAGAAAGTACCTATTTTTTCCTTATAAACAGATCTTAAAATGGAATATTCATTTTTTAATTATAAAACTATCTATTTTTATGATTCATTCCCCAACTATTGCATATGGTTTCTTCAGTGTCTTGCTTAATCTGACTTGTAGATCTTATTATTTCCCCATGATCGCTTAATTCAGAAATAATGGGATACTGCTTTCTAAATATTTCTAATTCTTCAGTTACATCATTAAATAAATCCAATTTATCTTCTTGAGTTAAATTCATTTTGATATATTCATCTAAAGCTTTTCTCAGCAATTCATCTCTTGTCATATTTGTCTCATACTTTTCTACTAAAACTTTGGACGTGGCGTTTAGTAAAGCTGACAATTTTAAAGGATGCTTAGTAGAATATACTTTATCAAATTTTCTAATTGGCGCTCCAATTTTTTTTGTTCTTCTCCTACTATGTCTTTCAGTAGTTGAGGAAATTCTTATTTCTTGTACTTGATGCACTTCCAATTGTTTACTTCTGATTGAAGTAGTTGTTCGTTGCTTTTTATTCGTTTCTGCTTTTTTTTTTATTTTTGCAAGCCCTTGGTTGCTTCCCAAAATATCCAACCTTTTGATATCAGCCAATTATTCCACCTCAGCATATCCATTGTCATGTTATTCCAGTTCTTTTAAAATACTAATAAATAGTTTATTGCTTTTTCACATTGTTTTGAATTTGATGTTCACCATAAATCTCATGGGCCTGTTTATATATTTACTGTGTCCCGATTTTTCTACTATGAAAAGTATTACCTCAACAGCATATAAATTTGTAGCGAATTCTTTTCCATAAAAGACCATATATACTTACATCGAATTTATCTTTAATTTTACTTGAATCTTCAAGGCAACGATTAACCAATCAGCGACGTACATTGCTGATTTACTATATACAGAGATACAAGGTGGAACATCTAATAACATAAAACTAATAAAGTGATGTCCTATTTTTTCTTACTTATATTTGAATTGTAAAAGTTAATCATTATATTGATTTTTGATCCACTCCTGGTGCATTTCAAAAGACATATTAATTAAGGGTTTGTCCAATTTAACATGTCACAAAATCAAGTCAGCATTTATAGTAACTATTTTACATAACGTCAGTATTTATAAAATTTTATTTTTTTTATCATATCTAAAAAATAAATATTAAAAACTAATAGCAACAAAAAAATAGAAAAATTAAACGTATTAGTTTTATATTATATAATTAACATTTACATACTACTAAAAATAAATATTTTACCACTAAATATTTGTATGTATTATTAACAAAAATATAATAATCTTACTCATCCGATGATCTTCTGTTTCTCAAATAATAAATGGTAGTATTAGTATCTGTTATCATCACATTGACCAATCTATATTAGACCGTAGTAACTTTATTTCACAATCTCATTTCTTCTTACTTTTTTAGGTAATTTATAATTATTTCACATATCTCTAATTTTCAATATAAATATGTAATTTCAAATATTAGAAACAAATAAAGCACTACCTAAAAAAGGTAGTACTTTATATATTCTATCTAATTTTATTATTCATTCCCCAACATTTCCGAATAGACTCCTCCGTATCTTTCTTGATTTGAACTGTCGTCCTTACTATTTCCCCGTGGTCGTCAAGTTCTGGAACAATTGGATACTTCTCTCTAAACAAATCTAATTCTTTCATCACATCATTAAATAAGTCCTGTTTGTCTTCTTGTGTAAAGTTTTGCTTGATATATTCATCCAGAGCTTTTCTCAACAACTCATCTCTCGTCATATTTGTTTCATATTTCTCTACTAAAACTCTGGAAGTAGCATTCAACAAAGTAGACAATTTTAAAGGATGTTTTGTGGAATAAACTTTATCAAATTTTCTGATTGGTGCACCAACTTTTCTTGTTCTTCCTCTACTTTGTCTTTCAATATTTGATGAAGTTTTTATTTCTTGTATTTGATGTGATTCCGATTGCATAGTTTCAGTTGGAGTAATTCTTTGCTGCATTTTCTTTGCATCTGCTTCTTTTTTTATTTTAGCAAGCCCTTTATTATTACCAAAAATATCAAGTCCTTTGATGTCAGCCAATTACTACACCTCCGTATACCAATTCTCGTGTTCTTCCAGTTCTTTTAAAATACTGATAAATAGTTCATGACTTTTTCGATCCCACTGTTTTAAAAGACCTTTCTTTGTCTTCTCCATCGTAATACCTGAACCATCATATCGTTTTAAACGAGCATTTTTAAGTACGACATTTTTAATCAGATGTTCTCCATAAATCTCTTGAGCCTGTTTATACATTTCTTGATCAACTGCATCGCCACTTTCTAACATAAACGGAATCACGCCAGCAACATACAAATTCGTATCAAACTCTTTTACAAAAAAGTCCATATACTCTAAGTATTGCATAGCATTTCTCATCGATTTTACTTGGGTCTGTAAAACAACGATTGCCCAGTCAGCAATATACATTGCTGATTTACTATATACAGAGATTGAAGGTGGAACATCTAAATAAATGACATCAAACTCATCAAATAATGGTTCTAGTTTTGCTTTCATATAATTGAATTGGGACAATGAGTCGTTATATTGTTCTTTGATCCAATCATCATACATTTCAAAAGACATATCTGCTGGAAGTATATAAAGATTATTAACCACTTTATAGATTGCTTCTTTAGGGGGAAGATTATTTATCAGCACGTCAGTCACAGTATTTTCGTAAACAATTGGTTCCCCTTCTCCACCTCCTTCTTCATTAGTAAAATTCATATGTGTTAAGTTCATTACATCAGAAGTATTTCCTTGCATATCCAAGTCAATTATCAAGGTTCTTTTTCCTTCATTAACTGCTGACTCAAACCCTAGCATTTGCGCGCACGTACTTTTACCTACGCCACCTTTAAAATTACCAATCACATATTTCTTCGCTACCACATTCTTACCTCTTTTCTTTTACTAATATTATATTTGATACTATTATAACATATTTATTTTTATTTACTACCGTAAAAAAAGAAAATATGTACTACCTTATAATTAATAGGCGAAAAGTAGTACATAACTAAAAAAGAGAACCGATGTACTTATTTCTCGTCTTACATTTCTTATATAAAAAGAACTATAGACAATATGTCAAACTACATGAATAAGAAAAAGAAGAAATATATTATTATATAGCGTCCTTCAAAGTAATGACGCTATTTAGTGTATATTTTAATATACTGTTGAGCCATTTCCAGTAAATAATATTTACCACATGATTTACTAATTCATCCACCCTAAATTGGACGAACCAGCTAGCTTGTAAAAAAGTAGCAACTGGATCCCATAAATAAAAAGATCAGCTTACATTTAAATAAAATGAACTATAAGATCCCTTTATTTTTTAGTACCCCATCGGCCACTACCATATTCTTTCCTGGCTCATAGTCTCTATGTGTCTCTCATAAGAAAAGTTTGAGCCCTTCTATTGCGATTTTTGGAGCTTTCAGTAAAAAAATGAATGAGAGCATAACAAGAACGATCTGGGGATCCCTAAGCGCTGGAACCATATCATTTTTTTATTAGCTTCCATCCACAATACCGTATGCGACGCTTAGAGCCTTTGGAGCCGTTACGAAGGGCTTCTTCTTTTCCATTGATCAAAAAAGAAGCCCTTAGAATCACTTTACCAGCGCCCAAGGACTTCTATATTAAAATTCTAGTTTCATTTGTTTAGATTGGAAAATACGTCCTACAAGTATCTCTTTTTTCTCAGGGTCGATCCGATAAAATAAGGCATAGCTTTTGCCGATCACGATCCGATATGTGGGAATATTCATTCCATAGATTCCGGAAACTTCCCCATGCATAGTTGGAAAATTTTTGGTTAGTTCTAAAGCCTTCTGAATCGCACCTACAAATCTTTTTATGCTGACTGGAGAAAGAGTAAGCTCATTTTCCCATTCTTCTATTATCGTTTCAAGACTAGTCTGAAAACTTTTAGAATAAACTAGCGTATATTCTTCCATCTATTCACTCCAGCCGTATTTTCCGAAAGCTTTTACCATTTCAATTTCTGAAACTATTAAACCTTTCTCAAAGTCCTGAAAACTTTCTTCAATTAATTTTCGATCGTGTTCTTTTGCTATTTGAGTGGTGTCTAATATAAATAAGTTGCCTTCTTGTTTGGCTTGGATAGTGTCTCCGTTTTTTAAACCAAGAGAGCTTGGAAGGATCACTCCCACGCTATTGCCGATCTTTCTAACCTTTAGTTCTTTTCCCATGTTATCACGCTCCTCTTAGCTTTTGACGAACAGATTATAACACGTTATAACATCAATTGCCAACGGTGCTATTTAAGGGATCTCAGTCCATATTATTATTTGATTAAATAAGCCACTTAGAACGCTGAAAACATATAAAAACGCTATCAAAACATTAGTAAACTACTCACCATACACTTCCGTTAACATCCATTTAATTAAGTATTTTTATTATATATAGATTTAACATATGTCGGTTGATTGATCTAGCTAAAGTTATAATTCAACCGAAGCCGATTCATCTAAACGAATAAAGTCGCGAGTGCTCTCTGCTAATTCATAAAAATGGTTATGTGTTCCACGTAACCATACTGGAATAACTTTATTTTCTTGAATCTCGTAACTGAATATCGTAGACAAGTAATTGATAATAATAAGCTGACTGGTACGGACGTGAGATTGTTAAGATAGATAAGTGGTTTCCATCTAGTCAAATTTGTTCAGAATGTGGACACAAAAACGGCAAGAAACCGCTCGACATTCGAGAATGAACTTCTCATTTGTCACACCCATCAAGATCGAGATATCAACGCTAGTATCAATGTCTTGACCGAAGGTTTAAGGATACAATCATTAGCTTAGATAAAATCAAGTACCGTAGCAACTACAGGGATAGCTTGGTCAATAAGAGACACCGCTGTTAGTGAAGAATAAACTATCAAGGCTGTTCTCTTCCCAAGAAGCTTTCACTTCAAGCGTTAAAAAACGTTAGGTTTAGCTAAGTGAGGGTAGCTAACCTAGGCCCCTCCCCTTCTGTTATAAAAGAAGATATATATTAATTCTTAATTATATACTACCTTAAACTATTTAAGTACTACCATATTTAAGAGCTACTTAAATAATCTAAAAAAATAGTTATTCAATTCTATTAACTCCAACTAAATTATGCTAAACACCTTTATATAAACATATGCAACTCATTAGCTAGACAAAATACATCCATATAGTTTTATCCATTAATTATGTACTACTTAAATAAAGTAGTATACAATTAATAAATATGTACATAAAAAAATTAAGACTAATTTTTTTATAACTTGTACAAATTTTCTTATTAAACACTACCTAATTTCGGTAGTGTTTATTTTTTATGTTTTAAGTAGTATTTAATAGTAATTTGGTAGTATTTTTTTATTATCTTATTCCCATAACGGTAGCACATAATAGAAACATAGGTAGTATATAATTGAAGTTTAATGATAGTATATTATTTAAAAGGTAGTATGTAACTACTTCAAAATATTTTTTTTTAGATTAATACAGTAGTATGTAATTGAATAAGTTAATTTTAATGGTAGTATATAATCATCATATATATCTGACATTGGTAGTACTTATTGTATTTTTTAGTAGTACATAATCTATTGTTTTCTAACTTAAAGCCTTGTTTTATAGAAATAATAACAATATATACTACCATTTATTAGTAGTATATATTGTTATTATCGGTAGTATGTTTCATATACATTAGGTAGTTCTTAATTCATTTTTTCTTTAATACTGGTAGTACTTAATCATCATTAATTTTCAAACTAAATTTTATTCATATATTCTTCTGGTAGTATTTAATTATAAATAATATTTATTTAAAGTAGTTCTTAATGGGTTTGTAGGTAGTACATAATTAATTTTATTCCTGATTTATGGTAGTACTTAATAAAAAAATAGTTTTAATGCGTTTGCATTTTTTGTTTATCTTTGCTATTTTCGAAAAGAGTAGGAAATTTTACATAAATAATCCAACGTGAAAGTAGAGGATCTACAATGACTGAATTTAATTTTTTTAAAGCAGATAGGATTTACAACGAATTATTTTATCAATTTCCAAAAGTCTTTATTGTTTCTAATGAATACAAAAAAATGAAAGATTCAACTAAGATTGCCTATATGCTTTTAAAAGCAAGATTAGAGATCGCGATTAGTAAGAGACAAATAGATGAAGAAGGTAATGTTTATTTTACTTATACGACAAATGAATTATGCAACGTATTAAACTGCCAAAAACAAAAAGCAATAGCAATCAAAAAAGAGTTGGAATCCTTTGGTTTATTATTACAAAAGCAGATGGGATTTAACAAACAGTTAGGGAAAAATAATCCTAATAGATTATATCTAGCAGAATTAAAAGTCTCAGAAAATGATATTTACTTGCTCGAAAAATTTGATAGAGAAAATAAAGAAAACGTTGATAAATCAGAGGGTATGAAAATCATACCCTCACCAGAAGAAAAATCAGAGGCTAAATCCCTTGGGACTCAAGATGGTATGAAAATCATACCGTGTCAAAACGTTGATAAATCAGAGGGTATGAAAATCATACCAGAACTTAATAATAATATATTAGACACTAATAGACACTTAATAGACACTAAAACTGACCAATTACAAAATCAAATTTTGCTAGATAACTTCGTCGGTATCATGAAAGAGGATAGCATAAACACCTTTGTACCAGAAAGGGTATTAAGCTTGATAAAAACATTTTCCAATACCTACGAAGAAGCACAACAAACTGTCATAACCATACACAATGCAAAACGCAAAGCTGAGGAATCAGAACAAGTAGTTGTCGTTTATGAAGAAATTGAATCTTACGGAATCGATGCTGACAAAGGAATATATATGACTTTATTAAAAGCTTATCAAAAACAAAAAACTGAAAAAGTAAATAATTTGCAGAATCTGATTTTTGTTTATGTTAAAAATTGGTTTGCTGAGAAAGCTATTGCTGCAAAACTTGCAAAAGAACAAAAAGCAACTTTTGAAGGGATACCACCAGTTAGCACGGAAAACTGGTTAGATTCTCTATAATAAATTAGAAATTTTTTATGTTTTTAATTGAATTACAAATGTTACAAAGTAATAATTGTAATTAAGGATTATCAAAATTAAAAGTTTATGATAATAATCCCAAACGTAGATTTTAACTTCATAATCGTTAGATTTTAAGACGATTTTTTGGCCAAAAATAGGGAACTAGTGTTTGCATGCGTTTTTTTTTGAGTTATAATAATTTATGAAAAGAGGTAATTTACTTATTTCCTCAAGCTGAAAAGCCCGATATTACTTCTTTTCAAGCAGTACTAACAATATTCATTTACATTTTTTTGTATAATTTTAGTTGTTTTAAATTTAATTGTCTGCTATGCTTGTGATGAATTGATTTTCGTTCTGCACTTTTGGACGATACATTGGGATAATTGAAAATACAAAAAAAGAAAGGCCCTGTGAGACTCGGAAGGCTGGTAACCTTCGTCGACGTCCACAGGTGGCATTAAGTCGTCATCTTAATGCGTTTACCTTTCAGTGTTACGGTATGATCCGCAACGGACTTAGTATAACAGATATTCAAAAGTGATACCACTTTTTTTGGCAGCATTAAGGTTAAAAATACGTGATATTACGATGGATCTATGTCAGGTCATAGGTTAGAAAAAAGTCCAAGGGTCTCTTTGCTGTATGATAAACGCTGAATTTAGAGGGAACGCATGTTTGGATGCGTTCCCTCTTTTTTGTTTGTCAAGAACGAAAATCAATTCTTTGTTTTTTTAAAATAACAGAAAAAATTTAAGAAAGTGGAAGGATTAAATTATGGCATATACAGGAATTTTGAGTATCGAAGATATTTGTCACTACGGTAAACGGTGTACCGCTACAGAAAAAATCACTAAGAAACTATCAACAGGTCAAAGCAAAACTGTAGTGCAGTGTAAGAAATATGTAATTCAGAAAGACAAAGTCTCAGAAGAAATGATTTATTACATTGGGAAACGAAAACAAGTAATCTTAAAAGATCCTATTGCTTTAAAAGAGCTATATCCAAGAATCAAACATGTTTATGACCAAAATGGTGTATTGATTGGTCGAAGGAAAAATGGGGTCTTGCGGTGTACCGCAAAAGGGATGGGGCGTTTGATCAGCTGACTTGCCCATTCTCATAACTTGTATTTTATCGTTTTTCGCTTGCTTGAAAATATTGTCGAGACTTCTAGACGAACTTAGAATCACTAAAAAAACAATGAGTAGACTTTATCTATCAACAACTTCTTTGGGAAGTGACGGGGTAGGTTTTTGCGATTGATAACGTAAAAAATTGGTCAGTCGAGTAAATGCTTTTGTTTGGATAGTGGTGAAATGAATTTGTGTAAATTAGATGCGCAGAGTAAACAAAAGGGAATTTAGAAGTTAGACAAGTTTGAATAGCGCCTAAACTAATCAGAGCAGCTACTAAGGGGTTTAGGCTTTGACGCAAACTCATGGAATAAGGAGTAGGTCTTCTCGTAATGGAGAGGATGCACAAGGAATTGTGTCGTGTGCTGCAGCACATGTAGATACTTGCGAGGACGTTGATATTTGGATCAATCGAGCATTTACCGTTTTCTACTAGGGTTTCTCGTTTCGGACGCCATAAACGAGTTGATTTATTTTATATATTTTTGAGTGAACGAAAAGCGATAAAAATATTCACTGTAGACTAAATGAAGAACTCAAAGAGCACTTCACTAATTTAGAAAATATTGACTTAATAGCGAATGAATCATTTAAATCGCTATACGAAAGTTTAGTTGAAACATTGAAAAAATATTTTGTACAAGATGGAAAATAATACGAAAAGTAAAAGAAAACTATTTTAATTGGATTGGAGATATGAAGATATGAAAATAAATACAAGTAGGACAGTTTCTCTAACTAAATTTCGGTTGAGTAAAGAGTATGAAAAGGAATTAACTGAAGCTGAAATGCCGAGTTTTGTACAAGAAAGAATCGATTATTTTGCAAAATATCTTTCAAAAGGAATGATATTTTCAGATTTGTATTTGTTACAGCTGAGTTAGATGAAGCTGAACTGGCAACAATGTTTGAAGAAATTTTTGATAGCTCCTATTTTTATATGAGTAGTGAATTCGTGAACTGGTGCCGAGATTCAAAAAATTGGAAACAACGACAATTCGAGTTAGCAAATGCAGTTATCCATATATATCAACAAAAAACAAGGAAAGAACGAATGATTGTGTGAAGCAATTCATAAGGAGAGAAAAAATGAAGACACTGAATCAATTCAATAATCAACGTTGAGAAAAGACTTGGATTATTGGCAAATACAAAATGGAATTAAAGAATTGAAACCTGTTCGATCAGTAGTGAAATGAAAGTATAAGAGTGAGGTATAAAGCGTATGTTGTCATAGGCTTTTTTATTTTTGTAAAAAACAAGGAAAGTAGGAAAACTCATGAATGATAAAGAAATCGAAGATAGAAAAAAAGTGTCGAAAGAAATGGAAGAAAAGTTGCTAAAAACGATGAAACAAAAATACCTTAGAAGACTATCTGTCATGCAATATATCAATGATATGCAGATAATAGGAAAAGAGAAAGCCTGTTTATTAGGTTCAATGAAAAACTTTGAACAGTTGAGACGAACTTATGTAAAAAAAGGTTCTAGTTGCCAACTATTATTAGAAGTTTCATAACATTAATTAATAAACTTCATTTTTAAAACTTTTTCTACGGAAGTGAGGAAAAGTTTTTCTGTTCGAAAGGAGGTAGATGGATGAAAAAATGGTTATTTGTTTTTTTAGGAGTTACTTTAATCGTCTTTTGCAGTGTGTGTGGCTATGTTAGCTATCAAAAACATGAAGGAGAGGTGTTTAAGCAAAATATAGAAAAAAAGATACCCGTAGATCAAATCAATGCACATGCGAAGAGTTATAAGGACGATGAAACGAACGTCAATAATGATATGTCTTTGGAGCAAATATTGTCCATACAAAAAGGAGCAATTGAAATGGGTATCAATAAACAAGTATTTGCAAAAATTCATATCCCTGCACTTGGTTTAGTATTGCCGATTTTTAAAGGGGCAAATCAATATACTTTGAGTCTTGGAGCAGCTACTTATTTTTATGAAGATGCTGAAATGGGCAAAGGAAACTATGTTCTAGCAGGTCATAACATGGAAATGCCAGGTGTTTTGTTTTCTGATATTCAAAAGTTGTCATTAGGGGAGGTGATGAACTTAGTTAGTAACGATGGCATCTATCGTTACAAGGTAACGCGTAAATTTATCGTACCTGAGTACTTTAAATTAATTGATGGTATTCCTGAAGAAAACTCTTTCTTGTCTTTACCGAAGAAAGGAGAGAACCCTTTATTAACGTTGTTTACTTGTGTTTATACGTCACAAGGAAAAGAAAGATACGTGGTACAGGGAGAGCTACAATAACAAGGTTTTAATCAGCGCGAGTCGTTGAAATATGAAATAAGGAGAGTAAAAAATGGCAATAAATCGGTATGTAAAAAAAGCTGGAATGCTTGTTGGAATGTTAGGAATCATTGCAAGCTGCTTTCAGGGGTATCAAGCACATGCAGAAGATGTCACGCAAAAAACGCCACCAGAGAAGGTCAATATCACGGTTCATAAATTAATGTACGATCAAGGAACGCAATTGAATGTTGATATTGACGGGATCAAAAACGATGGTTATACGCGTGATCAATATCCTACAGGTGTAACGAAATACAATAAAGTAGATTATGGTGATGTTGAGTTTACGTTAGGAAATATTACGGATCAAGTATTACCGACTGAAGATTCTGATCTAACCAACGCGAAAGTGGACGAAATCGTTAAAGATGTAGAAAACAAGGGATCTAACAGTGAGTACGTCAAGAATGCAACCAACAAAATTACTTCAGCTGTAGATGAAAATGGCGAGATTACTTTTGCTGATCAACCAGCCTATGTCAATTCTAAGGGAAATGTTTATGTGATTTATGAAAGTAAATCTGCTGCTGGATTAGTTACACAGAAAGCAAAACCAATGGTTGTGCTTGCACCAATGACAGACAATACAGGATCAGGATATTTAAAGGATATTCATTTGTATCCTAAGAACATTGTCTCTAAGTTGAGTTTTGAATTAACGAAATTTGGTGACGATGGCACAGCTCAAAGCAAACAAACACCTTTAAAAGGGGCAAAATTTGAGTTATACAAGGGTGAACCTGGAAAAGGAACAAAATTAGGAGATCTTGTATCGGATGATCAAGGAAAATTGACTGCGACTGATTTGACGTTAGGAAAATACTATTTTGTGGAAGTTCCTTCGGAAGTTGTAGTTGGGTCAGATAAAGAACCTACTGCTAATCAGTATTTATTGGGCGCTGATGCTCGAAACGACGAACACAATAAGTTAACCTTTGAGATTACAAATGACGGTGTGATAAGTGATTTAAAAGCTTCCTACGTAAACTATAAAGCACCAGTGATCGATAAAACAGTAACAAATGGAACAGGACAAGAACATTCTTTCCAAATTGGTGACGCAGTAAATTATCAAGGAACGATTCACATTCCAACAGACATTGCAGGTGGAGTAGACGGTATCACAGTAAACGGTGTAAAAAGTGAAACTTCTCCTTACAGTGTATTTAAATGGAGGGATACAGCAGGAAAAGGACTTTCTTATGTTGCTGCTAAAGCAAATATCAAAGTAACAAACAAAGATGGATCAGTGGTATTAAAAGAAAATACAGATTATAAGATCCAAAATTCAGAAAACGGCTTTGTGATCGATTTTATCGTGAATAATGGTCAAGTAAGTGATACTGTCGCAAGTTTACACGGCCAAGATCTTCAAATGACTTATAACATGTATGTAAATGACAGCGCAGCTGTTGCCAATCCATTAACCAATAGCGTTGATTTTGTCTATAACAATAATCCATTTAACCAGGAAGAACACCATGAGAAAACAAAAGCAGACGTTGTAACTTATGGCGCAAAATTCTTAAAAGTCGATAGCGGATTGTTTGGAACTGGTATCAAATCAACCCCGCTTGAAGGCGCAGAATTTGCTGCTAAAAACGCAGAAGGAAAATATTATGGCGGATTAGTTGATACGGATAAAGACGGTATCAAAGAAGTAATATGGGTAGACGATGTAGCAAATGCAACGATCCTAAAATCAGACAAAGAAGGTCAATTTGAAATCAAAGGTTTAGCTGCAGGTGAATATTCACTGGAAGAAACAAAAGCGCCTGAAAACTATCAAAAATTAACGAAAGAGATCTCTTTCAAAGTAGACAAAGATTCATACAAAGAAGAAAACCGAATCACGATCAAAAACAATCAAAAAGCTTCCGTACCAATGACTGGTAGCAATGGTTTCCATATGTATATATTGATCTCTTGCTTGTTGCTAGGAGTAGGGGCACTTTCTGCAGTTGTTTACTTTAAGAAGAAAGCTTAAAAGGATCAAAACCAATGATTATCAGGAAGCCTAAAAAAAGGCGAATCATGGGGAAGTGGATCATTGCTTTCTGGTTACTATCAGCTGCAGGTGTCTTACTTTTGATACCTGCTGAGGCGAGCGTAGCAAGATACCAGCAAAATCAGCAGATTGCCGCAATCGATCGAACAGGAACGGCAGCAGAAGCTGATTCTTCTTTAGACGTTGCTAAACTAGAGCTAGGTGATCCAATTGGAATACTCTCTATACCTAGTATTTCTCTGAAATTACCAATTTATAATGGGACGTCTAACAAAATTTTAGAAAATGGTGTAGGGATTACGGAAGGAACTGGTGATATTACAGGAGGAAAGGGTAAGAATCCTTTAATTGCAGGACATAGCGGACTGTATAAAGACAGCCTTTTTGATGATTTACCTTTAGTAAAAAAAGGAGAAAAGTTTTATATAAAAGTTGATGGTGAGCAACACGCTTATCAAATCGATCGGATTGAGGAAGTGCAAAAAGATGAACTACAAAGAAATTTTGTCACTTATTTAGAACCAAATCCCAATGAAGATCGAGTAACGCTAATGACATGTACGCCTAAAGGAATCAACACCCACCGTTTTCTTGTTTATGGTAAACGAGTAACTTTCAATCAATCTGAATTGAAGCATGAGAAAAAGAAAATTCTTTCTAGTAAATGGCTCTTTGGTGGGGCTATTTTTATTTTACTTGTAATTAGTGGTTCAATTTTCGTCTACCATAAGAAAAAATAAAAGGAGGTTAACCAGCATGAGGAATAGAAAATGGTTATTTGTTTGTGCAGCTGCTCTTTTTTCTTTTACTGCCTATACACACTTGACGTTTGCAGACAAACAAGAAAGTACAGATAGCACAGAACAAACGGTGCGAATGTCAGATAGTAGCACAAATCAAAGCAGCGATGAAGCCGTCGATTCGTCAACAGTTGATTCTTCAGAAGAACCGAAAATTGCTGAAGACGGTCAAGTAGTCAAACAGACCATTCACGTTCAAAAGATTATTTCTTCCGAACAATTAGACAACCAGGGACAAAAGCTTGAAAAACAAGAAGGAATAAATGGTGCGAAGTTTTCTGTTTATGATGTATCGGACATTTTACAAAAGATGGATGTTAAGGATCTCTCAACGGATCAAATTGAATCTCAATTGAGAGATCGAGTAAAAAAGTTATCCAGTGATCAATTGAAGCTAGTTTCTAATGGAGAAACAAAGACAATTGATCAACAAACAGGTGTGTTTGAATTCTCGGTAGAAGTACAGGCCAATCAGAAACAAGCTTATTATATTGTCAATGAATCCAGTCCTAAAAATATTTCTAATAGTGAGGGTATTTTGCTATTAACACCTGTTTCTGATAAAAATGGTGAATTCTTAAAGGATGTGTGGATCTATCCCAAATCAGAAGCTTCACAACCTAAAGAAGAGGTGAAAAAAATTGTTTCTACTGGCATAAAGAAAAATTTCTTTGAGAATTGTGTGGATTTTATTACTCACATATTTTCTAGAGATTAAGGAAGACATAAGATGAAACTGATCAAACTATTATTATTCAATCTTTCTTGTTTAACCACAGTCTTTTTGTACTGCGGTTTATTATTTTCTCAACTATCTATTTTGCCAACATATCAACCATACCTAATGAAGATCTTAAGCATACCAGCTGCTTCTATGCCACTAGATATCATGGAAAAACTCATTAGGCGTCCATTATTTTTTACGATCAACTTGATCGTTATTGTCGGAATTTCACTAGTCATTTATAAAAAAGAAGGGATGAAGGGATGAATTTTAAACATTCGTGGACAAGACGGTTAAAATATGTTTTTCCCGTAATGATGATGTTAAGTGTATTGTTTGGGTTAAAAACAACCAATACCTTTGCTGAAAAAGTTATTGTCGATCCGTCAAATCCAATCCAGAACGTAAAGAATAATTTTATTATTCCAAAAGATGTACCGAATGCTAACACAACAATCAAAGTCTATGATTCAGGATCTGTTCAGAAAAAGCATTTAGCAGCAAATCAGGGCAGTGCTTGGGGTAATATCAACTATTTAACTGATAATAATGTTGCTCTAAACACGCGTTATCCTTCTTTTCAAAAGAATTATGGACAAACTTCATTAATTATTGATAATGTGACCTCAAAAACTCGAATTGAAGCAGATTACGGAAAAATTGCAACCTATAAAGGAGAAAAAGTTAATGTAAAGCTTGTTTTTTCTGATATTAAACTGTTATCTGATGAATTTCCTTTTGCTACTTTAGGTAATCCTTATAAAGCAGCGTTTAATAATGCGAATAGTTCAATTAGTAAAAGCAAAAAAAGACTACTATTTTATATCTCAGATAATCTATATAGTGGGTTTCATTATCATGCTTCACAAATGAACGTACAACTAGTAGTTACACATGATGACGGTTCACCAGTAATATTTGATGGAGATACGTTTATTAGCTTTAATTCTTTAAATCCAATTGCGAAGAATTCAAATAATACCCAAAGAGGGGAATACGCTTACTATCATGGTATGAATAATTCTGATTGGTATGTAACGAAAGATACCGTGTTAACTGAACAGAAATCCTATTACAATAATTTGACTGTAGTTGGTGGAAATAACAAGGCTCCATTTGATAAAGGGCTTTATTGGAATGATCATTATGATGAATTAGGAAGTGAAAAGTTCAATCAAGCGACAGTATCTTTCCGAATAAAAGGATCGAATCCTTTATTTGTTGTAGGTGGAAATTTTGCTACATGGTCAAGTTTATCATCTGCAACAATCTTTAGTGTTGTTCCTGATCAACCTGAAAAAACAGGGATAGATAAAAATGGAAATAATGTGAACGACAAAATGTTGCAAGTAGGAGAAACGATTCAATATCGAATCAAGCAAAAGGTAAACCGATTGGGAGTGGACTTACTAGCAGTTTATGATCGATTTGAATTAATTGATAATTTACCAAAAGAAGTAGATTACATCGATGCACATGTAGAATGTGGTTCAAATAAAAAGTTCGATATCTCTGGTGAAGTGACCTATGACAAAACAAAACACCAGGTAAAATATGTAGCGAAAACTGATACATTAAAAAATCGAATGAAGTATAACGGCGAAACTTACGAATTAGTGATCAATGTAAAAGTCAATGAATTGGCCAATCAAAATAGTGTAGCCAAAAATCAGGGAACGTCGATCATTAATAAAGTAGAAAAGGATACAAATATTATTACTGTTTATTTCCCTAAAATTCCAGTGAAAGAAGTACAACAAAATGGAAAGGATGTAAACGGACGAAATGACGGTAAGAAGGGTACGCCGACAGCTCCTTTAAACGCGGGCTCTGAAGTACAATATCTAGTTACACAAAAATGGCACACAAAAGGCGTAGACTCTGCGTCAGAACACTACAAGCAATTTAGTATTCAAGATCCAATTGAAGCTCGTTTGTCGTATAAAGAAGGTTCTGCGCAAGTGATCGATAAGAGTACAGGAAAAGATATTACTTCTGAAGGCACACTAACCTATGATAGCAATTCAAGAACGCTGAAGTGGGAAGCTTCCGCTGACTTCTTAAGTAATAATCTTTTAGATGGACGAGAAATTCAACTGATATTTACAGCTAAAACCCCATTACAATCAGAAAAAAATATTGATAACCAAGCGTTAGTATCAGTAGATAATGTTTCAAATAAAACGAATGTAGTGACAATTGGTGTTGATCCTAACTTGCCACAAGTCATTGTTCCTAAAACAGGTTCTACACATTTAGTAACAACTTTAGTGGTCAGCTTACTATTACTTGTGTTAGCTACTTTTAGTTATGTAATTCTTAAGATCAATTAAGCAAAAAAACAAGGCTGATTTTCAGCCTTGTTTTTCTATTTGAAAATTGGATTAGCACTAATAAATACGTTGTCTGAAGAAAGTGATCCGTCTGCAGAAACTTTATAAGCATGGGATAGACCAACGATGCTTTGATTGTTGTAAAGCAAGTTTGCGTTATGAGCAGGACTATCTTTCCACATAATCATGGCATTCACTGCTCCTGTATCTGAAAGGATATCGTCAACGTAAAGGTAGAAACTATTGATATTTTCTCCTTTGGCACCGTAGCAGCCTAAACTTTCTAAGAGATCTTGGAAAGTACCGCCGCCAGGACGATAATGACTGAAGCTTACTTGTAATTCTTTTGCACGAATATCTGCAGCTTGTTGAACGATATTATTGAATTGCATTGGGGTAACGCCATTTTGTTGACGGTAGTTATTTAACCAAACAAGTTCTTTTTGACGCACATAGTTGTTTAAATCGCTTAATGAGATATTTTTGTATTTAAAAGTGATCGTTCGATTTTGGTCAACATTATTGATTACACGTTGTCCATTTTTATCAACGGTAACAGATGAATCGTCATTTCTACACAAGAAGTAGTTTTGATCGGTCATATTTTTCCAAGAAGTAGAGAAACTATCTCCCTCGTAAACCGTTTGTGTTTCAGTAGATAAAACAGTGTTTGTGTCAACGTTTATATGGTTCACAGTTACGTTGTATTGATGAGTATAGGCAAAATTGATTCCTTGATTTCTTGTAACGTTTTTTAAAGTCACAGTGTTGCTGGAACTTTCTCTAGGATCAAGAACAAAATCAGTGAAAGTAGGTGCTTCAATTGTGATGCTTTGTCCATAAACGACAGGATAACTCTTACTGTAATTATAGAGTTCCTGGATATTTGGATCAGCATCAGAGACTTTATTTGGACGAGCTTTCACTTCAACTAGAAAGACTTCATCATAGTAAAAAGTAAACGTGGTATTTGTGTTAATCGTTTGTGTTTGTGTTTCATTCCCGTTTACTTGGTACTGTGGTGCTTCAAAGTTAGTCAAGTCGGTTCTAGCTTTTGCAGTGTAACTTGTACCAGCTTTTACTGAGAGATGTTCTTCTTTTAGCAGCGTTCCAGTTTGTCGATTCATATGACGAACTGTTACGGCATAGTCTGAAGGTTTAGGTTTGTGTTGCAAGTCTTTAAATGCAGAATCAAGATTATTTTTAGCATTGTTCACTTGTGTTTGAGAAGCCTTAGAATTGTCTAGTATTTTTTTGGCATTGGATAAAGCAGTCTGAAAATTATTCCAAGATCCTTCTGTAAAATCTCCTTTAGCAGTTGATTTTACTTGGTTGTACAAGGCTTGTAATTCTGTTTTGTTCACAGTATGAGCTGGTTTTTTCTTTAATCCCTTGTAAGCAGAATCTAATGTATTTTTGGCACTATCCACTTGTTTTTGAGTCGCTTTAGAGTCATTTAATACTTTATTAGCATTGTTTAAAGCAGTTTGAAATGCGTTCCAGGTATTGTCGGTATAGTCACCTTTTTTAGTTCCTTTAACGCTCGTATAAAGGGCTTCTAAAGCTGATTTATTCACTTTGGGTGTAGAGTTGTCAGCGCCATACCAACCGATTCCTTCGTATTTCCAACCGTAGTCTTTGGTTAACCATTTTACTTCTTTCCAACTGGCTGTGTAATGATGTGAACCAGATTTTACACCAGGAAGGAAAAGGCGGTAGATCGGTTTATTATTTTTTTCGGCAGAACGCCATGCAGGTCCCTCATAAGTCCAACCGTAATTTTTGGTCAACCATTTCACTTCATCCCAACTAGCTGTGTAGTGATGATCACGAAGGCCTTTATTGTATAAACGATAGACAAGGTAGCCACCGCTAGTCGGTGCTTCCCAAGCGGGGCCTTCATAATTACCCCACTTGATTTTTACTAGGTGATCGCGTTCTTTTTTGCTAGAGGTGTAGAAATGTTCATGGTTATTTGGATTATAAAGGCGATACATGACGTTAGTTGAAGCAGCGTCAACAGATCCAGCAAGAGCAAGTGTGGCAGCAAATGTTCCAATAGCTATAACAGTTTTTTGGTTTAATAATTTCATGTTTTCAACTCCTAAAAATTAGTTAAAATCGATTACAAAACCATTATATATCGGTAAACCGATATAGTCAATAAAAAAATTAAGAAAAGCCAGAAGTACATGAGGCTTTTCTTAATTTGTTACTTAGTTGAAGCGTTAGTATCGATGGTTTCTTCAGCTAATTTATTTAATTTTATAGCATTGATGAATCTCATATTGTCTATACTAGAGCGCTTATTTGCGAGATCACTGACCGTAGTTAAAGGTACGCCAGATTCTATAGATATAGAACGAACTGATTTACCACTATCAAACAGCAACCATTCGATTTTCTTTTTATCAGCGTACATTGAAATGCTCCCTCTTGAGTTTTTCTTTATTATAGCTCTTTTTTGTAATAAATCACAATATCAAGAGAAAAAGACTCTATAGAAAGGTGGAATATTATGAGTATCCGTTCTCCGTGTATCAAAATGTGGTTTGTTGCTACTTTCGTTATTTGATATACTAAAAATAAACAACGAAAGAAGGAATAAAATGAAGAAAAAGCAACTATGGTTTGTCGCTATATTTGCAATTTTTTTTATTATTTTAAGTGGATGTTCAAGTAACAAGAAATCTGAAGCTAAAGAAGATAATAGTTTATTGCAACCAGGTACTGTTTGGAAAGAAGAAGTAGGTGGGCTTGTTCATAATTTAAAAATTATAGACGATACTACTTGGGAATATTCTGAAAGTGTATGGCATCCAGATCCTGTACAAATAACAGTTAAGAGACAAAAAGACTATGAAGGTTTAGAAAGATACAAAATAATAGATTCTGCAGACATAAGACAATTTATAAATAAACCTGATTCTTTATTTATTGTTGTTCCTTATGAGAAGGATGGCGTAAAAAAAATTGTTTTTCTTGGATCTAGTAAGGATGAAAAACGAACAAAAGAGAAATTAATTCATGATGGATCACAATCAAATAAATACAAATTACAAAAGACTAGTGAGTGATTACTAGTCTTTTTATTTGTCCTAAAGGAGGAATCACAGTGGCAAAAGCGAAAACGCCATTTGAAAAAGCTGCGTCTAAAATCTTAGAACGTCGTGGTGTTTCTGAAACACAGTGGAAACAAGAAGTTCTTGAAAAAGCACAATTTGATCTGTTGCGAGGAAAAGATAAGGAACTAGAAGGATATATCTATCAACGTGAACGTGAAAAACTTGTATTCGATGAAATTATTAAACATTAAAATTAAAAGGAGCGAACAATCTTATGTTTGAATCAATTACAATGAATTTTTTAACACAACCGAAAGTAGTAGCTGCGGTTGATATTTTTAGAGCATTACAAGGTGCAGCCACTAGTTTAAAAAACAATCTGATGATTTTTGCTGCTGTTGCGGCCGTTGCCTCTATTGTTCTTGGAGGTATTTTCTTCTTCTTTGGGCGAAGAGGAGCTGAAAACGGGAAGATGCACGTCGGTTATGTATTGATGGGGGTAGGAGTTATTTTAGCTGCTGCTTCTATTGTGGTTTCATTATTTGGCATGTTTGGACAAACTCCGCAAGGTCTGTAAAAAACAAAATGAAGGAGTAAAAAGTACAAATCTACTTTTTACTCTTTTTTTATGAAAGGAGAATATTCATGTACTTTACGATTGCAGGCAATACCAAAAAAGATAAAGAGTTAATAAAAAAAGCAACGAGGGAAGTAGGAAAGCGTACTTCTTTTTTACCAAAAGCAATTAAATATTCTGTCATTGAAACGGAAGAACAGTTACATGTGTTAGGGGAAGTACTGGAACAAGACAATCAGTCTTCTGTTAATTTGATCCTTACGTTACATGACACAGAAGGAAAAATAGAGAAAGCTGGTACAGAATATGTTTTTGGCCCGCTGGATTATCAAATATCAGAAGGTTTCTATCCTACATTAATGGATTTAATCCGTCTTGATGTGTTTAAAGAAACGGATGAAAACATGAGTGTGGAAGAGTCTTATCGAAACGAAAAACTGCTACAAGTGTTAGAAGAAGAGCTAGAGAACGATCAAAGAAAAGTGAATCAAGTGAGTGAAGTCGAAGTAAACGAAGAAGTACCATGGGAACGGCCAATTTTTCCAAAAGATGAACCAAAAGAAAAAGAGACAGTGAATGTTGGCGAACAGGCTGGCATTCCGACTCAGGAATCGATATTTGAGGAGGAAAACGAGGTGATGGATCAATTGGATGGAGATCTCTTTGAGGAAACAATGGAGGATGAAGAGACGGCTGAAGTAGAAGTTGACCCAGGTGAAGCTAAAGAAGAACCAACATGGACTGAAGTGGATTCTCATGAGTATATTAAACCAGTTATTAGTGAAGAAGTAGAGAAAAACGAAACAGAGATACAAAGGGCAACTGGATTTGATTATATTTTGGATCAATATCCTCCAGAACATGAATGGATGAAAGAAAAAAACAAATTATTTTTAAATGAACTTTATTCGAAATATCAATTACCTCAAACCTATCAAGCATTTTTAGAGAGTAAAGAAGAATTAATCTCACAGGGTAAAGGTACACTTTTAGAACAGTTAGAGTCTGTTCAATCAACAAATTGGCATGAGCTTGCACAAGAAGATTTATTAGCCACTTTTGAAGAACGTCAACAGGAAACAGATCAAGAAATTAATGAGTATGCGACGGAACAGTCGTCTAATTGGGAAAAATCCAAAGAGGAATTAACTAAAGAAGAAGAGCGAGTGGTCGAAGAAGAAGTACAAAAAATTAAAGAGCGGTATGAAAAGAAACGGGAAAATGCGTATTCTTTATGTGTCGAAAAGATCAATAATTTTACTAAGACGAATCAAGAAGCGTTATCGAAAGAAAAAGAAAACTTGTTAAAAGAACGTATAAGAGAAAGAAAAGAAGAATTTTATCAAGGTTTACGTACAGATAAGCTAAAAATTAGCAAAGAATTAAATGAACAACTGACTAAACTTTATCAAACAACGGCTGAAGTTCTTATGGAAAAGCACGAGCAGATTCAGCAAGAGTTACAAGCACAAATTCCAAAATGGAAAAAAGAGTATGCAATTCAACAACAAGAATTGAAAGAAAAAGAAGAAAAACAACGACAAAAAGAAAAAGAGCGCGAACAATTAGAGCTAAAAAAACGGGAACAGGATCTTGCTGAACAAAAAATGGTGATAGAAAAACAACGGTTAGAGCAAGAAAAGGAAAAAGAAGCAGCTGCTCGTAAGGAACGTCAAGAACAAATGGATACATTGCGACAAGCACAGTTAAATTATCTAGCACAACCTCAACCAACGCCTTCAGTAGCTGCTATTCAAACGCCAGTGAACAATCAAACAAATCTAACTCCTTCACCACAGCGTTCCTTTAACGGATGGATGGTGGGATGTATTGCAAGTTTAAGCTTGCTTCTAGGTGGAGGAACAGTATTTGCTTTTAATCATATCAATCGATCTTCACAGGATGATTCTGTAGCCACAACGGCGTCAATCAAGGAAGAAGCCCAGGAACAAGCAAGAAAAGAGTATGAACAACAATTAGAAGAATTATTGAATCGTACCAATCAGTCAACACTAGATTCAAGTAAGGAAAGCAATAAAGATAGTGATTCTAGTAAAAGTAAAGAAGGATCAAGCGATTTAACGACACAATCAAACTCCTCCGAAAGTTCAAAATCAAATGAGGTGAAATAATGCGTGTTCGAGAAAAAACGAGACGAAAAGACAAACATTTTAATTTAGAAAAAAAGAAATATTTATCACATTTTTATCGCTACACTCCTTCAGGAGAAGAACTACCAGAAAAACATGATAAACGAGTAACACAGAAATTTTTTTATAGTGGGCTTGTATATCTTCCTTTAGAGTATCTAGTAACAAGAGTACCAGAAGTTTTTAACCGTTTGGAAATTGTTAAGGGAAGCTTACAAGGTATAAATATATTCCAACTAGATGAAGTACCAAAGGTTTTTCAATTCGATTCTACAGGTTTTTGGAATCCGTTTACTTCTACAACTAGTTTGGGTACACGTTTAGTAATTTCAACAGTTTGTGTGGTTCCAGCAGTATTGTTGGGGCTAAAAATGGACATGTGGTTTCGTCCATTGGCAGACGGGCAAAAAGGAGATAACCGATTAAAAACGTTAAAGGAAATCCAACAAATTTATCCACAAATACCAGAATCAAAGGGAGGTTTTCCTGGTTATGGCGGAATACCAATTACTCATTATAAAAAGTACTGGTATATTCAGACGGATACAGTAAATACTTGTATTGTTGGTACTTCCCGTTCAGGGAAAGGACAGATAGAAGTTTTAGCAACCATTGACAATTTGTCGCGTGCAGAAAGACAAAGTTCAATGGTTGTTAACGATCCAAAAACTGAATTGTATGTAGCTAGCAAAGATGAGCTAGAAGCCAGAGGTTATGATGTTTATGCTTTTAATATCACTGATCCGTTACAGTCAATGAGTGATAATCCATTGGCACTCATTGTGAAATACTGGAAACGAGGAGACATAGACACAGCAACACAGTTAACCAATACTTTCACGAATACGATTTATTATGATGCCAATGCTTCAGACAACAAATACTTTAACGAAAATGCGCAGAAAGCTGTCAATGCGCTTATTTTTGCATTGTTAGAACAAGCAGATCAAACAGGGGATTACTCCAAATTAACACCTAATAATCTCGTTGAGCTTCTTTCTGAGATTGGTGGTTTTAATTATCAAGATCCTGAGAATGAATTCAAGCAACTCAATGCTTTAGATGAATTCATGAATCAGTTACCACCTGGAAACATAGCAAAGAAACAATATGGGGCAACAAAAATTGGTTCTGATAAAGCAAAAGGCAATATTCTATCAACAGCGATCACAGGACTAAATCCATTTACACTGACGAAAATAGCCAAAATGACTTCTCAATCAACGATTGATTACAAGTCCATTGGTTTTCCCAAATATTTGGATTTGAAATTACATGAAAGTCTTTTAAATCAACGAATCGTAGTGGAATTTTATCATAAAGGCAAAAAATTTCATGAAGAACGAGTAAAAGTTGGTTATAGAGGTTTTTGTGAAATCAACTTTGATTGTCATTTAAAACAAGG
This sequence comes from Enterococcus sp. DIV0691, assembly GCF_051711145.1. NCBI lineage: Bacteria > Bacillati > Bacillota > Bacilli > Lactobacillales > Enterococcaceae > Enterococcus > Enterococcus sp. DIV0691. The sequence goes on along the minus strand of NZ_JBIOLY010000002.1, from coordinate 22,880 downwards.
TGATTGTGTTTGTTTAAAATATGACCATCAAGGAAAAGAATATGTGTCCTGGTATGAGTTTTCTCAAAGAGTATTGAAAGACGAAGAGGGAAATATTGTTTATCGAAAAAAACGAGGAGAGACCCATTTGCCAGAATTAGAAAAAGAAGCAGTTCTAACATTAGATGAAGATAAAAGTAACTTATTAGTAGAATCTATTCGGATGCACTATACCGATAAACCCATGGCTATTTTTATGTTAACGCCTGATTATGATCCATCTAACCATATCATTGTTAGCATCTTTCTTAGTCAGCTATATAAAGAATTATCTACACAATGTGTCAAAACTAAAGGAGATAAATGCCACCGCAGAATTCATTTTATTTTAGATGAATTTGGGAATATGCCCCCCATGGATAATATGGAAGGAATCATGACAGTCACAGCTGGTCGAAACATGTTGTGGGATCTGTTTATTCAGTCCTATCAGCAACTTTATGCGAAGTATGGGGAACAAAATGCAGCGATTATCAAAGAAAATTGCCAAACACATATCTATATTATGTCCACAGACGATAATACGATTGAAGAATTTTCTAAAAAAGTGGGGAATAAGACGGTTGAACAAGAGAACAGTACCATCAATTCATTAGGTATGAATACTCATATCAATCGCAATGTTGATTCAGATCGTATCTTAACGCCTGAAAGAATATCTACATTTTTAGAAGGTGAAACGATTGTACTTGCCCCTTTAAAACGACAAGATTTAAAAGGTCATAAAATACGTCCGTATCCTATTTTTAATCATGGGGAAACGAATCTTCCTTATGCTTATCAATATATTGAAGATTTCAATCCATCGTGGGATATCAATGATATAGACATACATTGTACACATGCGGACTTGGATCTTAAGGCCTTGCAAATTGATTACGATTATTTTTTACCTGATATCTATGCACGTCGACTCTATCACAATATGCACGATCAAATAGAAGAGGAAGCTAAAGAAAACATTTTTATTAAAATCGTTCAATCTTTAGACAACTCAACAGCACAAAAGTTACTTATTCAATTTTATGAAGAGAAGCAAATAGATCGTTTGCAAGAATACCTTGAAAAATTGCGTCAAAATGAAGAAATTACAGAGGTTATAAGGAAACGACTTTTGTTAGAAGCTGAAAAGGTGGTGAAAGAATGATTATTGGAGGAATTTTTTCTGGTATTACCGACTGGTGGTCTGGCTTGTTTGGAGAAGGTGATGCAAATCCAAAAGTCGTAACGAAAGTATTACAAGAGTATAGTCATTATCTGCAATATCAAGATGTGTTCAGTTGGATTTGTAATACTTTTTTATGGGGATTGATTAAAGGATTATATAATCTTAATACATTGCTAGAAAAAACAATTTATCAGAGTTTTGACTTAAAGGACATATTGAAAGCCGCTGGTGTTAATGAATTGTTTCAGAGCTTAATTAGTAAAGTTTTAGGTCTTTTCTGTGTCGTCACGTTAATCTATTTAGGTTTAAAATTTTTCATGAGTAAGCACCCACCAAAACCAAAAAATATCTTGGTCAATTTATTTATGGCCATGATTTTGATTTTTGGTGGTAGTTCTTTAATCGATGAAGGGCTAAATATCAGTAAAAACTTCTATGGGGACGTAACTGCAGCAAATAAAGCAGATAAAACTAGCTCACCCGCTTTTCAAATTATTCAAAATAATGTGATCGATGTAAGTACATTACTAGCAACTGATCCGAATAAAGTAGAATCCCTACCAACAGATAAAAGAAATGCTTTAACAGCGAAAAATTTTAAAACAGCGAATATCAATGGGATTATTACTCCTGATCAAGCCGCTGAGATGGCGGATAACGATAAAAGTGGGTTATCAGATATACAAAAGGATCGGTTAAGAGCGTTACAATACCGACTGGAATTGGATGATAATGGAAAAGAAATTCCTGTTAAAATTAATGATGAAGGCTTAGCAAAATATGTCTATACTTCAGGTTATCGTCGATACATTAGTAAACCAGGAATTATTTTAGCTGGTGAATCTTCTTTGGCGGTGGCCTATTTATTTATATTATTTACGATTGTTACTTGCATTATTGAGCTGGTATTTAAAAAATTCTATTTAGTGATTGCCGCGTCAACGGACTTTGAAACAGGACAACGGATGAAAAGTGCGATAGAAGATATTTCTCAGTCCTTCTTGTTATTGGCGTTTACGATTTTAGAATTAAGAATCTATACATTGATGCTTTCGGGTATCGGTGATTTACATGCGGCAGGAAAGATCAACGGATTTTTGTATGTTGTTGCTTTAATTGTGTTAACCATTGCATTATTCAAAGGATCTCAATCTGTTACGAAGATTTTCGGCGTTGATACGAGCCTGAAAAACGGTAGCAATTCTCTTCTTAGCATGTTTGCCTTAGGAAATATTGCGAAAAATGTGGGTAGCGGAGCTAAAAACCTTGCAAGTGCTGGTAAGAGTGGTTTAAGCAATTTAAATGATATTCGGAAAAATGGATTTGGCAATCGAAAAGATGTTAACCCTGATAACGGGGAAGAACAATCAGATGATAAAGCTACAACTGTACCTAATAGTAAGAAAACAGTTTCCGAAATGTTCGGGAAAGCGAAAAATGGTGTTTCTAAAGCCGCAGAAGGTCTTGGTTACGTTAATGAACGTGGGTTAAAAGGAACAGCTGAAGATCTTACAGAAAAAGCCAAAGATACCTTAGAAGAGAAATTAGACGGCACGAGAGCTAAAGAATTGGCTGAAACTGTGAAGAATCCATCCGAAGCACTAGAAAAACAAAAAGAAAAAGCTTCAGAAGTCAAAGAAGGACTAAAAGATGCGTATGGTGAAGGACAAGTCAATGCAGCAGTCAAGGCAAATACAACAGAAAACAAAGAAGGCGTAGCGATTCCTTCAGCCAAAGATCACCAAGATGGGTTGCAATCTAACGAAAGTTCAGAAGAAGAACAAAATGGTCAATTACCAAAAACAGATCCAGAACAATATCGTTATAAATCTAACATTAATTCTGAAAATGAAAAGCGTATTTCAGATTTACCAAAACGAAATCAAGAAGTACAAACGGATGATGATTCCATCGATCTGCCAAATGATAATGGAATCGAAGTTGGAACTGAAAAATCAAAGAAAATTGGTTTGCCTAAGACACAAAATTTACCAATGAAAGATAGTCGTTTGAATCAATTCAAGGAGAATGATCAAAGCTTTGTTCATCAATCAACTGCAGGTACTGTTCAAATGAAGCCAAGTCGATTACCTGAAAACGGGAATCTAACAACTGTTTCTTATAATTTATCTGAAAGTGGTGAGACAGGGAATCCGTCCGTTCAAAATATCGTTTCAGGAGAAGCCGCTCCACAACCTATTCAAAAAGTTCATACAGGTTACAAACCAGCAAACGTGGCATTTACTGCACCAACAAAAATAAATGTGACAAGAGAAACCAAAAATAGGAATAATGAATTGAAAGAACAACTATTGAAGGATATCAAACCATAAAAGGCCTACGAGTTAGGCCTTTTTCTTTATATGAAAAGGAGAAACTATTTATGGATAAATATATTAACATGAAAAATCCTCCAAGATTTAGTGGAGAATGGAAGTTCTTCGCTTTTTTCTTTTTAGATCTATTAACGCTTGGTGGCTGCTTTTTTTGGGCGAAAATGGTCAATAATCTTGTCCAACTACCGCTCCTTTTTGCAATCTTGAATTATGGCTTATGGATTGCGATAGCTCTAGTGATTGTTTGGCGACCCTATAATAATCCAGGTCAACGACAAATTTTTGCGATTATCGAGTCTATTTTCTTTACGGATAAGAATCACTATCATGCGTTAGACCCTAATCGAAATTATCATGGTACGTATAAGGAGGACGAATAAATGCGAGTCAAAGGACAAAATTCAGTTGATAAGAAATCCATCTTGCAGTTTGGAAAACCCGAAGAACGATCAATCTTGGATTTATTTCCTTATAAATCTTGTACAGAAGAGGGCGTCTTAATTACCAAAGAAGATCATTATCAACGTTATTATCGTGTAGTTTCAACCGACGTGGAAGGATTAAATGAACAAGAGAAACTGGAACGAATGAATCAGTTGACCACCGTCATGCGTACGTATGTGCCAACAATTAAGTTAGTTAGTTTGACCACAGAGACGGATCTAACGGAACAAATCGTGCAAAAGCGGCAATTATTAGATAAAAATCGTATGGAACAGTCCTTAGGAAGAAATCTACAACGGTTAAGAAAATATGAAAAGAAATTAGTCGAAGAAATCCAGGAATTGAAACGGGCAGAACAAGAACGTCCTGACTTAAGCTTCTTTTTCGTTATTGAAGGAAAGACAATCAAGGATTTACAAACTAGAAACCGTCAGTTAATGCGATCCAGTGGCATATTAGGGTTAAAACCACTCTACAAAAAAGAATTAATCAAAATTCTTTATCGAATGAACAACATGAATGACGAATAAAAAAGATGGAGGAAATGATTCATGCTAGATGTGATAAAAACAGTTCTTTCACCGCAAAGTAACCAAAAGGTGATTGATCCATTAAAACAACTTGGCAATCGTGAAATAGAGATTTTAAAATCCAAAGGTTATGATTTAGATTTTTTAAAGCGAGTGATGCCACAAGGTGGGTTAAATTTTGATGAAGAATATGTGACTTATGGCAATGGTTACTCACGATGCGTGACCGTTTACCATTACACAAAAAATCCAACTCTTTTTTGGTTAGCCAACCTGATGAACAATCCTCACACTGTATCAACACTCGATGTTATTACAGATGAAAAGCAAAAAGTGATTGATCAAATCAATCGTGCATTAGATGAGTTAAATGATCGATCAGATAATGAACGAAAAGCAACTGACCGAAATAAAAGTGCGGAAGAATACCTAGAATTATCAGAGTATGCTCGAAAATTGACCTCAAATGGTGAAATTTCTAAACAAGTCAAAGTGAGAGTACATGTTTACGGAAATACAATTCAGGAAGTAGATGAACGAGCGCAGGAGTTGATAGAAAATTTAAAAGGAATGGATTACCGTGCAGTGACTTATTTGCATAAAACCAAAAGAGATTGGCAATCGATGTTCACCATGTTCGATGAACAAGCCGAATGGTTTGGAAATATCAAAGGCCAATCACTGCCAGCGTTAAATATTGGTGGTGGATTCCCTTTCCACCATCAGACGCTAAAAGATCCAGGAGGTACACAATATGGTGAAACCATGACAGGTGGTCCGTTTGTTTGGAATGCCACCTATAAAAATAGTATACGTCTGTCTACCAATACGTTGCTTCTAGGAATGATGGGGGCTGGTAAATCGACGGTTCTTAAAATGATTGCGGAAGCCCATTTAGCTGCAGGAGACTTTATTTGGGGCTTTGAAAAGGGGAAAGATTTTATTCCTTTCTTAAAGGAATATAACGGCATTATGGTGCGTTTAGATGGGTCTGACGGAATGATCAATCCTTTAGAAATATTTGCCACACGGACGTATGATGAAGCTTCTAGTCTGTATGATAATGGCTCAGTCAAAGATTTGAAGATCAATGAAGCAGCGTCCTATCAAACACACTTAGATAAAGTGGTCTATCAGGTACAGTTAGTGAGTCCTCAGTTGAAAGGAACGATGAAAGCAGAATTTAAGACTTACTTGAACCGTTTTTATGAAGAATACGGAACAGTACCACGTGGCTTTACTTCCTCGAATGCGCGTTCAAATACTGAGGCACAAGTGACAGGGAAAGATCCAGAAGCTTATCCGACGTTCAAAGAATTTTTAGCCTTTTTGGAACAATTGGAACTACCAGGTGCTTCCCAAGAGAAAAAGAATCGTAAAGAAGAAATGGAATCCATTGTGGAATCCTTATGTGAGACGTATGGCATGATCTTTGATGGTCATAGTACGATTCGACATCTTGACCAACAACAGTTGGTCTTCTTTGATATTGACTCTATTACAGGTTTGGATCGCGGGGTACAACAATGCCAAATGTACATGGCTATGACATTGATTTGGAATCAGGCATTGATTCAAGGAAGAAGACAGCGACGCTTAATTAAAGAAAAACAAATGGAAGAACAAGACTTCAAACGCTTTTTGGCCATGATTGATGAGTGTCATAATGCGATTAATCCAGATTTTATTGAAACAGTAAACTATGTCACAAATTTTCAACGAGAAATGCGTAAAGTAGAAGCAATGACTGTTTTAGCTACACAATCCCCACAAGAAATGGTACCAGAAAATATGTCTTCTGATAATTTCTCGAAACTGAAGAAAGTCTTTGAATTTTCTTCTACGAAAATCTTTATGCGTATGGACGAATCTATTTTACGTCATATAGAAGGGTTAGTGGGGAAATCAATGACGAATTCAGAACTAGAATCCATTCCTCAACAAAATCAAGGAGACGCTGTGATCAATTTTGGCTCAAATGAAACCATTCGTGTTCATTTTAGTCCGAATAAACGTCAATTAAAATTGTTTGATGGAGGAAAGTAACTTCTTGTATTTTTGTTTATACAAGTATATACTTGTATGTGATAAAAGGAGGGATTCCATGTTAGTAAAAGAAATCGAAATGAAAAAATGGGGAAATTCACAAGGTATTCGTTTTGGAAGAGAAGAATTGTCAGTGCTAGGAGAATCTAATCCTGAAAATTTAAAATTCGAAATGGTAGTAACAGAAGGGAAAATCGTTTTAACTCCTAAAAATAAAAAGCCAGAAACTTTAGATGAATTGTTCGCCAATTATGAAGGAGAACCCTTAGGAAAAGAAGACAAATATGAATGGGGACATCTGCAAGGTAGGGAGATCATTTAATGAAAAAGAATTATCAAGATTTATCGCAAGGAGATCTTGTGTATATTGATTTAAATCCTACCAAAGGACATGAACAACGAGGAAAGCGACCGTGTATTATTTTGTCTAAACCTAATAAATATTTGAACTATATGATTGGTGTGGCACCGATAACAACAAAAGCGAAACCTTTTCCTGTACATGTTGATTTGAATGGCACGCAAAAAATTAAAGGACAAATTCTTTTGGAACACCATCGAATGATTGACATTGAGAGTAGAGGATTTCAGTTCGTGGAAGCTGCACCAAAAGAAATTTTAGAAGAATGTATTGAAAAAATTAAATTATTTTATTAAAAGAGCGAAGAATAAGTATCATTTCTTCGCTTTTTTGTTGTTTAAAATTAAAAAGTTAGGAGTACTGACTATATGGAAAACGATACAAATATAGTTATGGAACATTTGAAGCGTCGTGCGAAGCGGCGCTTATTTTTATGGCTGTTTGGTACTTCTGCAGGTTTGATTACTATTTTGATCACAGTGTTTGTGACCCTTTTTCTAATACTTGCGGCGGGTTCTATTGATAATTCTGATTCAAGTAGCGGTGGCGAAGCTTTTACAGGAGAATATTCGGAAGGATTACCCATTTATAAAGAAATCAAAGGAAGAGGTCAATTTTCAGATGAAATCGCACAATACGCTGTAGGTGCAGCCGTGAAATATAAATTATTACCAAGTGTAATCCTCTCTCAATACGGTTATGAATCAGCGTTTGGCACATCGGTGTCCGCAAGAAACGATCTCAATTATTTTGGGATTACTTGGTTCGATGGCTGTTTATTTCCAAAAGGAACTGCACGAGGAATTGGTGGTATTGAAGGTGGTTGGTACATGAAGTTTCCTAACTCTAAAGCAGCCTTCTCATATTACGGATTTATGGTAGCCACACAATCAAATTTCAATGCTTGTGTAGGAAATAAAAGCCCTGGCGCAAGCTTGTTGATCTTAGGACGAGGTGGTTATGCAGCTGCAGGGATTACTGAAGATAGTGCGTATTATAAAAATTGTATGTCTATTATTAATAAAAATAAATTAACAGAATATGATGAATTTGCGATCAAACATTGGGGTGAAGGTGGTAATAATAACGGAACAATAACTGGTGAGTGGACGAACCCATTCCCTGGTAGCAGTTTAGATAAAAATTCCTTTAGTGGTGGGCAATTATTTGGAACGAATCCAGGGGGAGAGTTCCGACCAAATGGTTTCCATGACGGATTAGATTTTGGTTCAGTTGATCATCCAGGAAGTGAAATTCACGCGGTGCATGGAGGAAAAGTGGTGTACGTTGGTAATCCTGGTATTTCAGGTTTAGGTACGTGTGTGATTGTGATTAATTACGACGGTTTGAACATGGTGTACCAAGAATTTGCGAATAGTACAGGAAATTCTCGTGTAAAGGTTGGAGATCAAGTGAAAGTTGGTCAAGTAATTGCAATTAGAGATACGGAACACTTACATTTAGGATTTACGCGAATGGATTGGCGTCAAGCACAAGGTCACGCATTCATTGATGATGGTACGTGGATCGATCCATTACCATTTTTGAATAGCAGCAAAAAATAGATCAGGAGAAAAAAATGGAAAATAAAACGTTAAAAATCATCTTAACAAGTGCAATTAGTATTAGTTTAATCGGCAATATCGCATTGTTTTGGCAGCTGAAAGAAGAACAGACAACAAATACCTATAAAATGGAAGAAGTAGCTAAAAACGCGTCTGAGAGGCTCAAAAAAAATTCCTCTGAGGCACAGGCGAAGATTGACAAGTTAAATCAAACCATTCATGAGAAAACCCAAGAAATCGATCAGCTGAAGCAACAAGATGGCATAAAAGTAAAAGAGGAAGTAACTGAAGCGCAAAGAAAAACAGCTGAAACGTTTGGGCAATTGGCCATTGATAAATCATTAAGCAGAAATGAATTGACGGAAAAACTAAAAGATGTCGCAACCCAAGAAGTGATCGACAAATTAAGTCCTGAAGACGATGATCACCAACATGATGATTACGGAAGTTACTCCTTTACATTAGGTGACGTACAAACTTACGCTCAAACAAGCAGCGAAAACGGTGAACAAAATTTTGTGATTTTTGTTGACTATACGATCGCTAATCCTCAATTTAAAGATGTTAAACCACAAAAAATAAAAGGTGGGCTGACTGTCACTGAAAAACAGGTCGATGGGCAATGGAAAGTCACAGACTTTAGTTATTTCACTAGATAGGAGGAGAAAAATGAGTAAGAAAAAAAAGTCAAGAGAACGTTTTAGAAGACGAAAAAGTTATCTTCAATGGCTGGGAATCTTTATGATTCTCGGCTTTTTAATCCTTGCTAGTCCGATTTATACGCATAAGAAATTAGATGTACCAGATGAAGTAAGTACGAACGTATTTTTAAATACGAAAGAATTGACAATGGTTTCAAAAGAAAAAGGAGCGAATCAACAATTAGTTTTTGAATTTGCGATCGACGATGAGGATCAAAGCTTGTTAAAAGAACTCGCTAATTTTAATTATCGGGTAGAAGTAAAGACAGCAAAAGGCGATTATCAAGCAATAAAAGCAAAAGTGATCAAGGTGTCCGATGATTATTTTGTAGTGAAGTTAACGAATGTACCAGAAGAATATATCGCTATGCGCTTAACCATTATTCCCGAAAAAATTGATCCAAAGGTGGATATGCAAGAACCACAAGATCTGATCTATTATATTCACGAAGATAAGGTCAAAGATCGAGTGAAAGATAATGATTATGAACAACATGCGATCAATTACAAAGTGAAAGGATACAAGAAAGAACAAAAAGCAGCACAACAACAGATTGAATCCTTACAAGCAACCATCGATTTGAATGAAGAATTAGTGAAGAAACTAAAAGATCAATTGCCTTATCAAGTCACAGATGATCAGGAAAATACCGAGAACAAAATTAATGGTTACCAGCAAGAAATTGAAACATCGAAAACGCAAATGAAAGATCAAGAAGAGAACATTCAAAAACTTCAAGAAAAAATTGATCGTATTAAAAAAGAAAATATTTAGAAAAACGGGTGGAAAGAAATGAAGCGAACGAACTTGGTCGGCAAAGATACTTTCGCTGAGCAGAAAGTATTAATTAAAGCCTATCTCAAAGTTGTAAAAGCCAAAGAAGTATGTCGAGAAGTGAATTTATCTAATACGACAATATCTGAATTGAAGAATGGTAGAAAGAATTTGGACACCTTAAAATTCAGATCTTTTGAAGCACTCTATTTAGCAGCAAAAAAATATTTTATAGCTGACGATAAATAAAAATTAAGGAGGATGCCGTATGAAAAAAGTATGTCAAAAAATATTATGATTCAGCTATATCACCTATACAGTTGAAATAGAGAAACGAAAGTATGGAATTTATGAAGTGGTACAATGCTACGGAAAATATGATTCATTACCAGATAAACAAGAACTTGATGTAATCAAAAAAATTGTTGAAGCTATTCCTTAAAAATAATTTAACAGTAAGTTTTTTCTTATTTTTTAAAGAGCATAAGGAAACGTGATATCACCTTTTAAAAAAAGGTGATAGGTAGGCTGTGCCTACCACGTTTCTAAGAAAAAAATCTGATATCAAAATTATCTAATTTGGGATAGTAAAAGGATAGCTTAGGATAGTAAAAGGAGGGTAATAGGATAGCGAAAAGGATAGGCTCCTTTTCGCTATCCTAATGAATGATGGATTTAATTTTAAGAAACATTGATCCAAAATATATAACAGAAATTGATCAAAGGTGTAAAGAACTAAGCAATCGAACAGGAAATAAATGGAGTCGTAATGATTATCTAAAGTTGCTCGTCGAAAACGATTTTGATCGTCCTTTGATGGAATATAAACAAGAAAAATTTGACCAATTATTAGAAAAGTTTTCAAAAATTCAAAGCTACAACACAAAGATATTAGAAGAATATGTTGACCAAAATAATCGTATTTTAGAAATCTTAATAGAATAAAATAGAGGAAGTGAATTTTGATATGGCAAAGGTTATAGATAAACACATTTACTTTTACCAAACACAAATCGATGTACTGGATGAAATTATTTCTACTCATGCAGAGGTTAAAAACTATAGTGAAGCTGTTCGATTTTTATGTATGAATTATGATCCAGAAATAAATAAAAAAGTAAATGCAAATCAAGCAAAATTAAATAGTATGAGTAAAGAAATATCTACTATGACTGAAATTATGGCAGAATTTGCAGATCTTCATTTGAAAGATACAGGGATTTTAATTGGTACAAATTCAACGGTTTATCAAGAAGCAAAAGAACGTGTGGAAGGGAAAATTAAATCCAATCAAACCAAAAAATATTCTCCTAAGTTAAAGAAACCCGTGGATGAATCTGTTCATGCCAGAGTAGATCCATTTGATCCAACGAAAATTTTAAAAAGATAAAAAGTAGAAGGGGAATATGATGAATAAATCGCCTGCAGTCATTCTTACTTGTCAATTTACCTTGCCCAATAAAAAATCTTTTTCAACGTACATTGATTATATGACAAGAGAAAAAGCATTAGAAGAAATGGAAAGACGTACGCCCGAAGAAGAACAGGAACTGCGTCGAATCAAGAATGCTTTAGAGGATTTTTATATCCCTGAAGGAGAAACTTTTTCGGAGAGTAAGATGGGTAAAGAATTCAGTGAAACGTCGAATGAAGCTCAATCGTTGATGGAACATGGAATCAATTTTGACAAGTTAGAGGAACAAGATTTTACCAAATATCTTTCTTATATGACCCGTCACTATGCGTTAGAACAAAAGAAAGAACTGACGCATAGTGAACAAAAAGAATACCAACGCTTGAACCAAGCAATGAAAAAATATCAAACAGAACCCCACCAAAAAGCTTCAGGAAAACTTCCTGGAGTTTTTTCTATAGCTTCAGACGAAGTAAAAGGAAATGATCTTAAAGAGATCAAGCAAATCTTTCAAAGAGGGCAACAAAAAGGCTCAATCATTTATCAAGATGTTGTCTCTCACGACAATTCATATCTTGAAAAAATGGGCTTGTACGATCCCAAAACAGATACCTTAGATGAAGAAGGTTTGAAAGTAGCAGGAAGAAAAATGATGGAGACATTATTCGAGAAAGAGCAATTGAATGAAACAGGTTACTGGATGGCAACAATTCATCGGAACACGAAGCATATCCATACTCATTTTGCAGTTGTTGAAAAAGAAAATACGCGTAAACCTTACACTGAGATTGAAAATGGTGTGAGTTATATCGTACCGAAAGGTAAGAGAAGGCAAGCAACATTAGACGCAATGAAGACCAATTATGTTCATGAATTAGAACGTTTCTCTTATGAAAAGGATCGAATGATTGGTATGGAGAAACGAAATTTATTGACGCGGAAAAGTGATTTGCGTAACACCTTAACCAAAGTGATAAAAGAGCCAGCACGGTATGATCGACACGCAATGAACTTATTAAGTGAAGTATATAAAACTTTACCTGACAAACGTTCTGAATGGAATTATGGGGATGAAAATCGAACCAAACTTTCACCATACACAAGAGAGAAACTCGATGAGTTCACCCAATATGTATTAACAAAAGAACCTGAATATCAAGAATATATACAGATTTCAAAAGCATTGAAAGAGGAAGCAAAAAGTCTTTATGGGGAAAGTAAGAGAGAATCAAAGGATGCAGAAAAAAATACCCTCTTTGATTTAAAAAAGCGCACAGGAAATGCGATTTTAACAGAACTGAAGAGACAGGATAGTCAAATAAAACCATTAATAGAAAGTGTCGATCAGATGCAATCTATTTACAACGAACGATCCTTTCGAACACTCAAACAGTTGCCAACAAATGAATACAAGTATAGTTACGAAGAATTCGTAAAGCGTAGGAAACAATTCCAACAAAGAGTTGTCACGCAGCGAAGCTTGCGTCAATTAAATCGAACAATTAATGCACATGAAGAAAAATACCATGCAAGTAAAGCATACGAAGAGCAACAACGAAGAATTCAAATGGAACAAGAAAGACAGTAGGAGGAAGAGAAATGAAACAATATTTAGATCAATGGAAAGTCATAGAAGGATCACTAAAAGAAGACCAAATCGAACAACTTCCCGATTGTTTAGAAAAAGAACATTTGTTTCAAATAAGAGAAATGTTGAGAAACGAACAGTTTGATCCAGATCAATTTTTAGTCGTTGAGTACCCAGCTACTGGCGTGTACTGTTGTAATCATGTGAACGGTGAAAAATATTTTATTATTCAAGAGTATGAAGGGAATTTAGTTCCTTATTATACTACTTGGGAAATGAATGAAGAGGGAATCAACAACTTCCCATGTAAAAGCATTAAAGCGTCCATCTCACTCACTGAATGTTAATTGAATAAAAGAAGTAAAGAGTCCTGAACATAATTTGTTCAAGACTCTTTTTTCAGTGAATTGTTTTCCGACAGTTCACTGAGTGATGCGATTTCCAAATTTATTATATCAAAAGAAAGTGAGATTCCAAAGGGAAAGGAGGAAGAAGAAATGGCTCATTCAATGATTGGTGTCGTTGTTGAAAAAAGCAGAGACAATCTCGCTTTTGTGACAGAAATTCAAACAGGTAAAGCTTTTGTAGTCACAGACAAAGCTGCAAAAGCTTATCAAAATGGCGATATTTTAACGTTAAATCTGACTACGAAGACGTTCGTCGATGCGGCAGAAGATTATCCATTTGTTTAGGAGGAAACGAACATGGCAGAAGAAAAAGAACCACTAGACAATAGTCGTTTGGGAAAATCCAAAAGAAAATTAGTACGGTTACAAAATGAATTAAACGAACAAATTGAAAAGATGTTTGAACACCAAAGAAAGACTAATGGTCAACCAATGAACGACAAGAGGAATGGCCGTTCATGGTTTAACCAGCAAGAACGAATCGAAAATAAAGTCCAAAGTCTTAGAGAAGAGATCAAGCAACAAGAAAAACAGGTAGAGAAACTTGAAAGACAAGAAGAGCTAAAGGAAATGGGCTATAACAAGTATGGCGGACTGGATATGACGATCGATAATATTCCAAGAATCAAAGAAGAGATCGAACGCTTTGAAAAAGGTGAATCGACTTTTTCAGCCGCTACGATCCGAAAATATCAACGGAAATTGGAAACATTAGAACAGCTGAAAGAAAAATCAGAAAAAGGAAAAGAAAACATTCTCCCTGAAGTACAAGCGATCATTGATAGTGGACGAGTGACGCAATGGAAAAAGAATCCCACCATATATTTTCTGAAAGGCTATCGAAAAGTCGCTTTAGAACTGAATGAAAATGGGGGATTTGAGGAATCTAAAAAATACCAAGCCACGTCGGAAGAGGAAAAAGCAGCTGTTCGTGAATTACTTGAAGAGGCTGCACCAACTGATTCTTTGAAGGAGAAAGAAAACGATCATTTTTATCGAGTAGAATTCAACGAAAATGATCCAGAAAAAGGATTGAAAAGTTATGGTGGGGAAATCGTCACATTAGAATTGATCGATCAACTCAAAACATTGGATAACCAATACGCCGCAGAAGCAGGTTATTATAAATTCTATTTTGAAGAAGTGAAGAACGGAGAAGTAGTAGATCAGATCCGAATGGATCTAGGGGATGGCGTCAACAGTAATCAACCCATCTATTTAGAGTTAGCAAAATTGTGCGAACAAGCACCTGAGAAAGAACAAAAACAATCGGTTAAAAATGAACCTGTTTCGAAAGAACAAATGCAGTTGAAAGAAACAAAAACAAAACAAAAGGGATATCAAAAACGATCGGCAGAAGAGATTAAGAAAGAAGTCAAATCACTTTCACAACAGGCGCTGGATGCAGTGAAAAAGCATACCCATTCTCCTGAAGACGTTAAAGAACTTTTGAACTTTATGTCCCGCTTTCCAGAACGATCCTTTAGAAATCAATTATTGATCGAGGAACAATTTCCAGGAGCAACGGCTTGTTTAGGTCGTGCCGCGTTGAAAAAAGAAGGAATCTATATCAAAAAAGGGGAACAAGGTAACAAGATCTTTGTCAGAAAAACGGTCAAAGGATTTTATGATAAAGGACGTGGCTTTGTTCGAGAAACAGAGGCTACACCAGAAGACAAAAAACGAATCGAAAGTGGTCAAATCGAAGTGATCAAAAAACCTTACTACACGATTGAAAAAGTGTTTGATATCACACAAACACAGTTGAAACCTGAAGACTATCCGAAAATCTTCCCGAACCGTGTCTTTGATTTTCAATTGGATAAACAAGGGCAGTCAGAACTTCAAGCTGGGATTCAAGCGGTAGCCAACAATATTGGGATACAAATTCGAGATATGACAGAGAGTGAAGTCTATCAAAGAGAATTAGGACAAGCGCATGGAGCGTATGTTCATAACGAATTTACTGGCCAAGAAGAAATTGTCATGAATACTAGAAATACTCCTACGCAGCATTTAGCTACAAGTATTCACGAATTAGCGCATGTCAGAATGCACAAATTTTCAGAATTAGATACCGCAACCAAAGAACTGCAGGCGGAAATGACTTCTTATATTGTGTGCAAGCACTTTGGAATGGACACGTCTGAGAAAGCTATTCCTTATATTGCGACATGGACGAAGAATGGTCAGACTTTGGATGATAAGGAAGCCGCGGAACGTGGGAAAATCATGAATGATGTCAGTCGTGTCGCAAATGAATTCATTCAAACTATTTCTACTGAAATCAATCAATACAGAGAAAGAGAACCAGAGATCCAACTAACAGAAGTAAAGCAGGGTCATAAAAATACTGTAGAACCAGTAGAACCAAAAAATATTGTGTCTGTTGGTTCACTTTGGATCGATAAGAAAGACGGGAAAGTCATGGAAGAAGATACGGGTCGAACGTTACACTTGAAGGACGCAGCGTTTATTGAAGATCCGCAGCATAATCAAGTGATTTTGAAAGGAAAAAGTTACGGAAAAGAGATCCAAACCGCATTATCTTCAGAAGAATTTGCGTTAGGTACACAATTTCGTTTCTCACAAGAAACTTTAGCAGATGTCGAACAAAGAAAAAACAAAATGTACCATGTTCAAGAATTGAAAAATGTAGAAAGAGTTTAATGATGTATGCATCAACAAATACAAGAATAGTTTAAATGATAGGAAGGAATTGAATAAAATGGAATTGAATGAAACAGATTTAATAAAAGTTACACCAGCACAAGCAAAAGAATTAGAAGGCTGGGAATGGTACAGTAATGAAGAAAATGGAGACGGATATTTAAAATCTCCAACAGGAGAACATTTCTATCAATATTCTCTAAATCCATTTGGATTAGAGTATAAAGATCCCGTTGATCAAGAGTGGAAACCATTAGATGATAATGATCAATCAATGTCAGAGTTAAAAGCAGAATGGGAAAAAGAAGTAATAGAAATAAATAAAGAGCAACAATTAGATTTAAAACCATTTATCACTTCTGATAAATTATGGATTGATGTTAATAATGGGGAAGTGAACGAAACAAAAAGCAGTAACTCTCTATGCTTAAAAGAAGCAGAATTTATGGAAGACACCAGAAATAATCAAGTGATTTTAAAAGGAAAAAGTTATGGGAAAGAGATTCAAACCGCATTACCTTCAGAAGAATTTGCATTAGGAACTCAATTTCGTTTTCCGATTGAAATGGTGTCAGAAGTAGCTCAACGAAAAAACGCCATTTATCATGAACAACAATTGTCACAAAAAGAACGCGTATAAAACAAGAAAGACTATCTGAAAAATCAGATAGTCTTTTTTTCTTTCAGGAGGTTTGGAAATGACCAAGAAAAAAATGAGTCTCATTGATCGATGTAAACAAATCGATATCGTGGATTTTGCTCGTAACAATGGTTTAGCTGTGGTTAATAAAGGACGAGACTATCGGTTAGAAGATCACTCTTCTTTTGTTTTTGATCGGAAAAAGCAATTTTTTAACTGGAATAGTCGTAATATTCATGGAGATATTATTAAACTAGCAGATCTATTTTTTGTTGATTCATCAATCACAGATAAAAAAGAACGTTTTAAAGCAGCAACAAGATTTATTCTGAAAAATGAAGATAAGTTCGAACGAGTAGACAATCTTCATTTTGAGACAGAAAAGTACAAAGATCACCCCGTTGATTATCAGCCACTTACAGAAAAAGGAAGAAATTATCTGAAGGAAGAACGAAAACTGCCAGATTGGCTCATTGATTATGCAGAAAAAGCAGGATTGATTGCTGAATTAAAACCAAAACATGAACGGCAAAATTTCTTAGTTCGAGACGATCGTTTAGATCATGCGGTTGCTTTTTTATGGAAAGACCCACAAACAAAAGAAACGGTTGGAGCAAGTTATCAAGGAACGAAGATAGACTTTGAGCGGTTCGGTGAAAGAGGAACGTATAAACATATTGATAAGAACTCAACAGCGAATCATGGATTCAATTTAAAAATTGGTGATCCGAAAAACTTAAAATTCTTTGAAAGTAGTATTGATATGCTTAGTTATGCAGCGTTAAATCGTGAGAAGTTGCAAAATACCTGGTTAGTTTCTATGGAAGGCTTAAAACACAACGTAATAAGTCATTATTTTGGAGAAGCTGTTTCTGAACTTAGTCAGAAACAAGCCTTTCCTCAATCCATCGAGATTTGTGTGGATAATGACCGTGCAGGACATATTTTCTACGAAAAAGAACAATTAATGGGAGCGGTTGATCCATTTACAAATCAGAAAGTACGTTGTGAAAGAGGAATCGCTAATGATTGGCAAGTGCCTAAAGAATACAAAGTCATTTATGAAGAAGTAGCAAAAGAAGAAAAGGTTACACCAGAAGCGATTATGGCCATACACAAGACAGAAAACAATCTACAATTAACGAACCAACTGGTTTCCGCTCACAAAGTAAAGGCGTCTTTTGGTCAGCAGCTTTCTGTTAACGATTCAATAGAAGCCATTAACTTAAAAGATATTTGTAGAAAAGTCGCAAAAGAATTAAAAGCTTGTGAACGCGTGGATGGTACGTACGATTTTGATCGTTTTTATCAAAAAAAAGGAGATATTAATGCTCAGATTCTTTTCTCTTATAAAGCAGAAAAATACTATAAAGGTTATAAAAATCATGAACATGAATTTGTACCTGAAGTGAAAAAAGATTGGAACGATCAATTGAAGCATGAGATCCAGCAACAAGAAATCAGAAAGCAAAAACGTGCCATGTTGTTTCAGCAAAGCAGGCAACAAGAAAGGGAGTGAAGGAAGTACGATGAAAACTGTCATTTTAGCAGAAAAGCCGTCACAAGCTAAGGCTTATGCCGATAGCTTCTCTAAAGCCACCCGAAAAGACGGGTATTTTGAGATTCATGATCGATTGTTTCCTGGTGAAACTGTGATCACCTATGGCTTTGGTCATTTAGTCGAGTTAGATTCGCCAGATATGTACGATGAAAATTGGAAACAATGGTCATTAGAACATTTGCCTATTTTCCCTACACATTATCGCTATCATGTTCCTAAAGATAAGAAAAAGCAATTTAACGTAGTGAAGCAGCAACTTCAATCGGCCGACACCATTATTATTGCGACAGATAGCGATCGTGAAGGGGAACTGATAGCTTGGACGATCATTCGACAAGCAGGCGCCAATCAAGGAAAAACCTTTAAAAGACTTTGGATCAACTCCTTAGAAAAAGAAGCTATTTATCAAGGATTCCAGCAATTAAGAAACGCAGAAGAGACCTATCACAAATTTGAAGAAGCACAAGCACGTCAGATCGCCGATTGGTTAATTGGGATGAACGGCAGCCCACTGTATAGTTTACTCTTGCGGCAAAAAGGCATACCAGGAAGTTTTTCCTTAGGTAGAGTCCAAACTCCAACGCTTTACATGATTTATCAGTTGCAGGAAAAGATTAGAAATTTCAAGAAAGAACCTTATTTTGAAGGAAAAGCCCAAGTAATCGCTCAAAATGGCTTATTTGATGCGAAGCTTGATCCGAATGAAACTCAAGCGACGCAAGAAGCATTTGAAGCCTATTTAAAAGAAAAAGGTGTTCAATTAGGAAAGCAACCAGGTACGATCCTTCAAGTTGAAACAGAGAAAAAAAGTGCGGCTAGCCCACGTCTTTTTTCTTTATCGAGCCTTCAGTCTAAAATGAATCAACTCATGAAAGTTAGTGCCAAAGATACTTTAGAAGCCATGCAAGGGTTGTATGAAGGAAAATATCTAAGCTATCCGCGAACGGATACCCCTTATATTACAGAAGGAGAATATGCGTATCTGTTGGATCACTTAGATGAATACAAGCATTTTTTAAAAGCCGAAGCGATTCCTATTCCTATTCATACACCGAATAGTCGGTATGTGAACAACAAGAAAGTCCAGGAACATTACGCGATCATTCCTACAAAAACGGTTATGACAGCAGTGGATTTTGAACAACTAAGTCCACTGCAGCAGGCTATTTATGAACAAGTTTTAAAAACGACCGTGGCGATGTTTGCGGAAAAATATACCTATGAAGAAACAACAATCTTAACACAAGTTCAACAGCTTCAGCTAAAGGCAGTCGGAAAAGTACCGATCGATCTAGGTTGGAAGAAATTATTTAGCAAAGAGAACGACAGAAAAGAGAAGGATGAAGAGCCACTCCTTCCTAAAGTGACAAAAGGAGAAACGGTGACAGTAGATTTACAAGTCATTGAAAAAGAAACGAAGCCACCACAACCTTATACGGAGGGCACGTTGATCACTGCGATGAAAACAGCTGGGAAAACCGTGGATAGCGAAGAAGCACAAAGCATATTGAAAGAAGTAGAAGGAATCGGTACAGAAGCGACACGTGCCAATATTATTGAAACTTTGAAACAAAAGGAATATATCAAGGTAGAGAAAAATAAGCTTGTGGTGTCGAATAAAGGAATTTTGCTTTGTCAGGCCGTAGAAAAAGAGCCGCTGCTTACGAGCGCCGAGATGACCGCAAAATGGGAAAGTTACCTATTAAAGATTGGCGAGCAAAAAGGGACACAAGCTACTTTTCTAGCTAATATCCAAAAATTTGTCTCTCACTTGTTGGAAGTCGTCCCAGGACAAATCCAAGCCACTGATTTTGGAGCAACGTTACAAGAGGTGAAAGCAGCCAGTGAAAAGCAAGAAGCGGCGCGTCATTTAGGAATTTGTCCAAAATGCCAGGAACAAGAAGTCATACTTTATCAAAAGGTGGCGACTTGCACGTCTGAAGCCTGTGATTTTAAATTATGGACAACAATTGCCAAAAAGAAACTCACAGCGACACAGCTGAAGGAAATCATTCAAAATGGTCGAACAAGCCAACCAGTGAAAGGGTTAAAAGGTCATAAGGGTTCGTTTGAAGCAACGATTGTTTTAAAAGAAGACTTCACAACAGGCTTTGAGTTTTCTAAAAAAGAAAAGGCCAACTACAAAAGAAAAGCAAAGCGTAAAACTAGTTAGAATTGACGGGGGGAAGAACGATGAGAAATACGACGTATAAAGAACAAGAAATCGAAAATCAAAAGGCAAAAATCCGTTCAGAACAGGAGAAAATGCGTGCCAGTAAACGAAGACTGCAACAATTAAAGAACCAACAACGGATTCAAAAAGAACTTGAATTAGATCGATAAAATCTTTCTGTCTGTTGTATACGTATAAACTTATGTTACACTGTATTTATAAGTTTATACGTATACAAAGGAGGGAGAAAATGACAAAAGCAATGGTTTATAAGCTGCTAGAAGAATTCCACGGAACATTGGCTTTAAAGGATGCCAAAAAAGTGGGCATTTCTCCTGTAACGATCAAACGTATGGTAGATCAAGGGGAGCTGGATCGGGAGTATCCAGGTTTTTTCACCTTGCCTGGTCAATTTCCTGATGAATTGTTTATGGCACAAAAGAAATATGAGCGCGGCATTATTTCACATATTACCGCGTTAGATTTGTATGATTTAACATATATGATCCCTAGACAGATTGATTTAACCGCACCTTACGGTTATCACGTTTCTGAAAAAGGGTTGAAGGAATTTGCAGTTGAACTACACTATACAAAAACGGAATGGTATGAACTAGGTAAGGTTGAAATAAAAAGTTGTTATGGGAATCCTGTTATAGCCTATGATCCAGAAAGAACCTTGTGTGATATTTGGAATCCTTGGTATAACGTTGAGGATGAAATCAAAGTAAAGGCAATCAAAAACTACATGGAGTCGGACAGAAAAAATCTTAGAAAATTGAATGAGTATCGACGAATTTTGCCAACAGACAAAACGATGCGCTCTTATATTATGGCTTTAAATTAAAGGAGAAGAAACATGACACCTACGCAGTTAAAAGCAAAAGTGAAGAATATTTCGAGAGAAAAAGAAGTTGATCCGCAGCTCGTTTTAAGACATTTTATGATGGAAAAATTCTTGGAAAAAATCTCAGAGTCTCCCTATCGTGAACATTTTGTGTTAAAAGGCGGCTTCTTAATTGGCTCAAAGTATGGCATTGAAAATCGGACGACTAAAGATATTGATACGACTTTACGGGAAATGAAAGTAACCAAAGAAACATTGACAACGGTTCTAAACGATATTTTCTCTACACCGACGAAAGAAGGCATTCAATTTGAGATTTAAGGAATGAAAGAAACAAGAGAAGCCGATTACTATCCAGGGTTTAGTTTACGTGTGCTAGCACATTTGGAAAACATGCGGCCAGATTTTAAGGTAGATGTGACTACAGGTGACTCGATCTATCCTGCAACGATCACTCACAGTCATAAATTGATGTTTGAAGATCGAACGATTCCCTTGGAATCTTATCCTACAGAACAAATTATTGCCGAAAAATTAAGTGCAACCTTTGATTTTTTAACAGATAATTCGAGAGGAAAAGATTTTTATGATCTCTATACCATTCCTAAAATGGAGAAGATCGATGAGAAGACCTTGAAAGATAGTGTGAGAAATACATTTACACGTCGCGGAAAAACTGATCCGTTAAAGACTTACTACGAAAAGGATATGGATGTACTGAAAAATAGTCACGAATTAAAAGATACTTGGAAGAAATATCAAAAAAGCAATCCTTATGCTACATCGATCACGTACGAAGAGACAATGAATTCGATCAGTAATTTGATGAAAAAAGTGATTCACGTCGAAGAAAAAGAGCGAAAACTAGCTTATCAAAAACACCAACATCTGGATCAAGAAATGGAGGGATAAAAATGATCAATAATGTAACTTTAGTAGGACGGTTAACCAAAGATCCCGATTTACGTTATACCGCAAGTGGTACAGCAGTGGCTACATTTACCCTAGCCGTTAACCGTAATTTTACCAATCAAAGTGGCAATCGAGAAGCTGATTTTATTAACTGTGTGATTTGGCGCAAACCAGCAGAAACGATGACGACATTAGCTAAAAAAGGTAGCTTGATCGGCGTTGTGGGACGAATTCAAACGCGGACTTATGACAACCAGCAAGGGCAGCGTGTTTACGTGACTGAAGTTGTGGTCGATAATTTCCAATTGTTAGAAAGCAAAGCAGCGACAGAAACCCGTGCGCACCAGGACCAATCTCAATTTAAACCAGGAGCAAACACTATTGAACAACGTGAAACACTTAATAATAATAGCGATTTTAATGATTCAAAAAATCCATTTGATGGACAAATAATTGATATTAGCGATGATGATCTACCGTTTTAGTTCGAGGAAGAAGGAGTAAGCATGGCAAAAAATATTAGTCTGACGATGGATCTATTGATACCCGTTATTGCATTTATAGACGGTATTTCTTTGGGTATCACTGAAAATCCTTTGGTAAATAAAATTGCGAAAGGATCACTATTTCTTGTATTCGTGTATCTTGTCTGTTCTTATCTTCTAAAAAGAGCAGAAAAGGATAATTCATTTTGGCGATTGAC
>NZ_JBIOLY010000001.1:2867500-2893119 GCF_051711145.1 Enterococcus sp. DIV0691 | reverse complement strand
ATAAGGCTTCCTCCTTCATTAAAAAGTGAATAACTAGTACTAATTTATCATTTTTTCATATAGTTTTCCACAGAAAGAGCAGAAAAAATTTTTTATTTGAGATTATCCACAAAATTAAGAGAGAAAAAAACAAAAAAATCACAACGAGGAAAAATACTTATCCACATCACTAATCAACAGGTGGATAAGTGTGTTTTAAAGACAGAAATCCCAGGTAGGTTGTGGATAAAAAATCTTTGTTTATCAAGGAGTTAAGCATTCAATTCACAGATAAATGACTGTTTGTGGATTACTTTTTTTACAGGTGTTTATTCTGTGTAAAAAACCCTAAAAAATAATTGTGGATAAATCTTGTGTATAACTTTTTCCACAAACGAATCACACGAAAAAAAACTAAACTGTGGAAAAATAGAATGCATAAATCCAGAAGTTTCCTTTCATTTTATATTGACAAATTACCTTGATTGTCGTTATACTATCAAAGTATGTCTGTGTTTTAACAGTAGATAAGAAATTTTGGAGGTGGAATACATGAAAAGAACATACCAACCAAATAAACGTAAACGTCAAAAAGTTCACGGATTCCGTAAACGTATGAGTACTAAAAATGGCCGTCGTGTTTTAGCAAGCCGTCGCCGTAAAGGAAGAAAAGTTCTTTCAGCTTAAGCCACTGGGGTTTCAGTGGTTTTTTTTATGCCCTTTTTTAGGGAAAAGCTGAAAGAATAAAGAGAAATATGTTATGATTATGGACGTAAGTGAAAGATAGAAAAGGAAAGAAAACGAATGAGAAAAGCGTATCGAGTCAAAAAAGAACGAGAGTTTCAAAACGTATTCCATACAGGAACGTCATTTGCTAATCGTAAATTTGTCGTTTACCGCTTAGAAAAAAAAGACCAGCCACATTTTCGTGTCGGGCTTTCAGTAGGTAAAAAAGTGGGCAATGCAGTATGTCGCAATGAGGTAAAACGTAAGATTCGTGCGGCGGTCTATTCTGTAAAAGAACAGATCGATCCGGAATTGGATTTTATCGTGATTGCAAGACCAAGTGTCAAGGGACTAACTTACGATGAGATTCGTTCCAATCTAGTCCATGTCTTAAAACTTGCAAAAATAATCGATAGAGAGGAAAAGAGTAAGTGAAGAAATACAAACGTTTACTTTTGATGGCAGGCATTATCAGTCTAGTCGTTGTCTTATCCGGTTGTGGAACTGGAGAAGTAAGTGCACAAAGCACAGGAATTTGGGATCGCTACATCGTTTATTATTTTGCAGAAGCGATCAAGGCATTGTCATTTGGAAATGCAGGGATTGGGATTATTTTATTCACTTTGATCATTCGTGTGATCTTGATGCCGTTGATGCATTTTCAAACCAAGAGTATGCGAAAAACCCAAGAACTTCAACCAAAATTAAAAGCACTACAACAAGAATATAGTTCAAAAGATCCTGAGACACAAAGTAAGTTACGTGAAGCGCAACAACGTTTATATGCGGAAAATAATGTGAACCCATATGCTGGTTGTTTACCGTTGTTAGTACAGATGCCGATTTTGATGGCGTTATGGCAATCGATTTCACGTGTGCCTGAATTAAAACAAGGAAACTTTTTATGGTTAAATCTAGGAACAGCAGATCCAACCTTTATTTTACCGATCCTTGCTGCGGTATTTACTTTTGCAAGTACGTATCTAAGTAGCATGAGTCAAATTGAATCAAATGCATCAATGAAGATCATGAATTTTGTGATGCCTGTGATGATCTTAGTTATGGGGGTCAACTTAGCAAGTGGTCTTTCATTATATTGGGTAATATCTAATGCTTTCCAAGTCGTTCAAACATTACTAATCAATAATCCATTTAAGATTAGAAAAGAGCGAGAAGAAGAAGCTCAACGTATTCGTGAAAAAGAACGTGCGTTGAAAAAAGCCATGAGTCCGAAGAAAAAACGTAAAAAATAAGGGAGGGAATGCTAATGCCGATTTATGAAGCTGCGACAATTGATGAAGCAATCCAACTTGGTTTAAACGATTTAGGATTGGATAAAGAGCAAGTTGAAATTGAGATACTAGATGAAGGTAAGAAAGGATTTCTTGGGATCGGGCGTAAGAATGCTCGTCTTAAGATTGAACCTTCAATTAGTGAAACTGTTTCAGAAGCAATTGAAGAAACGGTAGAAGAAGTTTTAGAAGAACCTTTAGAAAAAACGATAGAAGAAACTGAAACCATTGAAGTCTTCACAGAAGACCAACCAGAAGAAGTAGAAACCAGTGAATTAGGCGATGAAGCAGCTTTAACGGAATTAGCAGTCTATCTCACGGATATTACCAAGCAATTAGATGCGCCAGCTTTAGTAAAAATGACCCGCGAAGCAAATACCGTCGTTTTTCAATTAGATACACAAAAACAAGGGATTTTAATTGGCAAACACGGCAAAACATTAAATGCTTTACAGTATTTAGCACAAGTTTTCATTCACCGTGTTGCTAAAAATAAACTATCTGTAGTAGTAAACGTTGGTAATTATCGTGAAAAAAGACAAGAAATCATTCAACGCTTAGCAGATCGTACTGCCGAAAAAGCAATTAAATCCGGTCAACCAGTCTTCTTAGAACCAATGCCGGCATTTGAGAGAAAACAAATCCATGCGGCATTAAGCAAGAATGAATATGTGAAAACTCATTCTGAAGGAGACGAGCCTTATCGTTATCTAGTAGTAGAACCTGTAAAAAAACGATTATAAACACTAAAAGAGTTTGCTTCATTAACAAATGCTTGTTAATGAAATAATGCTTGATAAATAAGAGAAGTTTAAATCAATGAAGTAGCGAAAAAGTAAACTGATTACTTTTTCGCTACTTTATTTTTGTTGTGTTTTGCAAGAAATCTTTTTTTCTCTGTTTTCTAAAAAAAAGTTTCTTTCTCCAAAATAATCTATGTTACTGTGAATACGACTGGGGGAAAAGGAAGGGAAAAATGGAAGAGAAAAAAAGAAAAAAAATGATAAAAGATATCGAAAAAGCTCGTGAAAAATATGTAAAAAATGAACAAAAGTATATTGCAGAAATGTCGCATGTCTTTAATCAAAAATGGAATTGGACTTCCAATATGCTGGATAATGAGGCTGGAGTAAAATATGATAACCTTATAGAGTATATGTATTTGTATAAAAAGGTAGTTGAAAAAAATCCTGAACAGTTTACAGAAAATGGTAGAGAACGAAAGAACTTAATAAACTCTTTAAACGGTAGTATAGGATGTAGTTACGATAACAAATATTTTAAGCCATGCATGAAAGACTTGGTAAATAATGATCCGGATAGTTTTTTAGTTATACCAATCATGTATAAACGAAGAGCAGGCGATGTTCATAGTGTCAGCCTGCTTATTCAAAAAGAAGACAATAAAATTAAAGTGCGCGTTTGTAATAAAGGAGGTCAACTTGTACCTAATGAAGCGCCAAATGTTGATGGAAAAATTTCTCTTGAGCATTTAAATAAAATAGCGTCGTTTTATCAATGGGAAAACTGGAATGATTTTTCCGATAAAGAGAAATTAGACCTTTGGAAAGGCGTTAGTAAGGAGGATAAAGCAGAATTTGTAGAGAGTTTCGCAGCAGTAGAAAAATTGTGGGTAGATCTGGATACCAAACAATTAAAATCAATCTATGTATATGAGTTTGAAGAATCAAAAGAAAACATAGAAGCCATTTCAAAAGCTGTTCGTATAGGAAGATATGCTCCTACATGGCGAGATTTTTTAAGTTTGTCCCGAAAAGAAGGTGTGAGCTTTGGAAGCTTTTTTCAAGATAAATATAATTTGTTTTTTCATAAGACAACAGAATTTCCGTTAAAAGAGCTTCATCATCATGCATCAGAATGTAAGTTTGAAAATTATGTTGCAAGGTCACAAATGACAGGGGCATGTATCGTAAAAAATATAGGATTAGCATTCAAATATACACTAGGTTATAAAACTAAGGCAATTATTAAAGACAAAGAGTATGATCAATGTAAACAAATTGAGGGTATGGATGAAATGCTGCTAAAAGTTGCTAAAGATGAGGTCAAGAACCAGAGTTATAGTGATTTACTTGATCAGAATTACGCGTTTTTTCTTAAAAATAAAAAAGAATTGGTGCAAGAGACGCCAAGCATGAAAATAGTAAAAAAAGAATTGTTAATAGATGTTGTAAATGAAGCTGGAGAAAAAGTTGGAGACGTGCTTACAAACCAGTTTCTTATAAATCAGAAAGATGTTAAAAACGAGTTACATAATAGAAAAACGGGTGAAGAATACCTGAGAAAAGTTGCTGCTGTAAATAAAAATGAATCAAAATCTAGTCCTGAAGCTAAGAAAAGAATTAATACTATAAATAAAAAAGTTTCAAAAAAGAAAAAAACAGAAAGACCAAACTCTGGATTGGAAATATCAAGTTCTGGATTAGAAAGATAGAGGTAAACCCTCCTGAATAGGGATAAAATAAATGTCGTTTTATCCTATAGTTGAAAATTCATTTAATCATTCATAGAAGATCGGTTATATTGAGGAAAAAGCAAAATTTAAAGGTTGATATGCGTGGTTGTTTTTAGGAATCACATTGACAAACTTTTTTAAACAAAGTATATTTTATTAGAAATCATTCTTATCGGAGTATACGATGCTTAAGTAGTCTTACTTTGATAGAAAAAGCACATGGAGGTTAGCCTTCGTGTGTTTTTTTGTAGAACTGAGATGAGATAGCGATTTGTTTTGAATGGCTATTTTTTATGTTGAATAGTCGTGAAAAGGAACGCGACGATACAAAGGATGAAATAAAAAGAATGTACAATATCCTCAAATCAGAATGAATGTATAAATGAAAAAAATTTTTACGATATTGTAAAAAAGAAGAAGTTGTCAGAGTTCTCTATTTTCAATACTTGTGTCTTGTAACTAAATATGATAACCTATGTTCAGAATTTAATCATGGACAAGCAGTCAAAGTGCGAAGTTCACCATTTATTGTAAAGGGTGAAGTGGGCACTTTTTTTGTGCGTAAAATTAAAAAGGGAGTGAAAAAATGGCTGAAATTACTTTAGAATTTGATACGATTGCTGCAATTTCTACCCCACCAGGAGAAGGAGCGATCAGTATTGTTCGACTTAGTGGAGACCAAGCGGTAGCGTTAGCAGATAAAGTCTATCGTTGTGGCAAGAAAAGCTTATTGGAAGTACCTAGTCATACGATTCATTATGGGCATATTACTGATCCGAAGAATGAACAGATCATTGATGAAGTTATGGTTTCTGTTATGTTAGCACCTAAAACATTTACTCGTGAAGATGTCGTTGAAATCAATTGTCATGGTGGGATCGTAGTCGTAAATCAAATTTTACAACTGCTATTACGAGAAGGAGCAAGACTAGCTGAACCTGGAGAATTTACAAAAAGAGCTTTCTTAAATGGTCGTGTAGATCTTTCTCAAGCAGAAGCCGTGATGGATTTAATTCGGGCGAAAACGGACAAAGCAATGGGCTTAGCTTTAAATCAATTAGATGGCAATCTTTCTTCGTTGATTCGTTCATTAAGACAAGAGATCTTAGAAACATTAGCACAAGTAGAAGTCAATATCGATTATCCTGAATACGATGATGTGGAAGAATTGACTACACGATTATTGCTTGAAAAAGCGACGATGATCCAACAAAGGATCCAAGCTTTACTTGCTACATCGAAACAAGGAAAAGTCTTGCGTGAAGGATTAAGTACAGCTATCATCGGTCGTCCAAATGTCGGAAAATCAAGCTTGTTGAATCACTTATTGCGAGAAGAAAAAGCAATTGTAACAGATATTGCGGGAACGACACGAGATGTCATCGAAGAATACGTGAACGTTCGTGGTGTACCATTGAAATTAATTGATACAGCTGGAATCCGCGAAACAGAAGATCTCGTTGAACAGATCGGGGTAGAAAGAAGTCGAAAAGCATTATCTGAATCGGATTTGATTTTATTGGTTTTGAATCAAAGTGAGCCACTGACCAGAGAAGACGAGCAGCTTTTAGAAGCTACTAAGGGTTTGAAACGGATTGTACTTTTAAATAAAACAGATTTGCCGCAAAAGTTAGAAAAAGAAGAACTTGATCAATGGTTAGAAGATGAACCGGTGTTTGCCGTTTCTGTGGCTAAAAATGATGGTTTAGATCAATTAGAAACAGCTATCGCTGATTTATTCTTTGGTGGGCAAACCGGTGAAAGAGATGCTACGTATGTATCAAATACCAGACATATTGCTCTACTTGAAAAAGCATCAATTTCATTAGCAGAAGTAGTTGCTGGGATTGAAGCAGGTATGCCTGTAGATCTTGTTCAAATCGATATGACACGCTGTTGGGACTACTTAGGGGAAGTCGTTGGAGACAGTGTACAAGATGAATTAATCACTCAATTATTCAGTCAATTCTGTTTAGGAAAATAAAAGGAGGAAATGTACTTGAATCATTATCAAGCAGATACTTATGACGTCATCGTTGTAGGGGCAGGACATGCTGGTTCAGAAGCAGCGTTGGCTGCAGCCAGAATGGGCTCAAAAACGTTATTACTAACTATCAATCTAGACATGGTAGCGTTCATGCCATGTAACCCTTCAGTCGGAGGACCAGCAAAAGGTGTCGTAGTGAGAGAAATCGATGCTCTTGGTGGCGAAATGGGTAAAAATATCGATAAAACGTACATTCAAATGAGAATGTTAAACACAGGAAAAGGTCCTGCTGTGCGTGCTTTAAGAGCGCAAGCAGACAAGCATGCTTATTCCGCAGAAATGAAGCATACGATAGAAAAAGAACCTAATTTGACGTTGCGTCAAGGAATCGTCGAAGAATTAATCGTCGAAGAGGGTGTTTGTCGAGGTGTGGTGACATCAACTGGCGCTTGCTACCAAGCGAAAGCTGTCGTCATTACTGCTGGCACAGCTTTACGAGGTGAAATCATCATCGGAGAATTGAAGTATTCATCTGGACCCAACAATTCACAACCTTCTGTTGGATTAGCTAATAATCTAAAAGAATTAGGTTTTGCGATTGATCGTTTCAAAACAGGAACACCTCCTCGGGTTAAATCAAGTACGATTGATTATTCAGTGACTGAAGAGCAACCTGGCGATAAAGAACCAAATCATTTTAGTTTTAGCACGCCAGATAGTGCGTACAACTTAGAACAAGAATCTTGCTGGTTGACTTATACCGGTGAAACGACTCATAAAATCATACGTGATAACTTGCATCGTGCACCGATGTTTACTGGAATCGTTGAAGGTGTGGGCGCTCGCTATTGTCCATCGATTGAAGATAAGATCGTACGTTTTGCAGATAAACCAAGACATCAATTGTTTTTAGAACCAGAAGGCTTGCATACGGAAGAAGTATACGTTCAAGGATTATCGACTTCATTACCAGAAGATGTCCAAGTGGATATGCTACACTCTATCGCAGGACTGGAAAAAGTTGAAATGATGCGTACGGGATATGCGATCGAATATGACGTTGTCGAACCCCATCAATTACGTCCAACGCTCGAAACGAAAGTCATCGAAAACCTTTATACTGCAGGTCAAACGAATGGGACTAGTGGTTATGAAGAAGCAGCGGGCCAAGGGCTGATTGCTGGAATCAATGCAGCGCTCAAAGTCCAAGGAAAAGAGCCTTTGATCATCAAACGCAGTGACGGTTATATTGGTGTTATGATTGATGACCTAGTGACTAAAGGAACCAATGAACCTTATCGCTTGCTCACTTCACGTGCTGAATATCGTTTATTATTGCGTCATGACAATGCAGATCTACGTTTGACGGAGATGGGACACCAAGTAGGTTTAGTCAAAGAAGACCAATACCAAGCTTATCTGAAAAAGAAAGCTGCTGTTGAAGCAGAAATTAAACGTTTGATGACTGTCCGGATCAAACCGACAGAAGAAGTCCAAGCATTTTTGGCAACTATCAATGCTGCGCCATTAAAAGACGGGGTTTTAGCGAGTGACTTTTTGAAGCGACCTGAAATTAGCTACAGCGATTTAATGTTGTTTATTCCGGAAAATGAAGCATTGACAGCGAAAGAAATTGAACAAGTTGAAATTCAGATCAAGTACGAAGGATACATTAAAAAAGCACTTGAAAAAGTAGAAAAATTAAAACGAATGGAAGCCAAAAAAATACCAGAAAATATCGACTACGCAGCAATTAATGGATTGGCTACAGAAGCAAAACAAAAACTACAAAAAATCCAACCAGAAACCATTGCTCAAGCTAGCCGTATCAGTGGTGTAAACCCTGCTGATCTAAGTATTTTGATGGTCTACATCGAACAAGGGAAGATTGCGAAAGTGGAAAACCTCTGATTTACGGTTTTCCATAAGTAGCTCCATTGGAAAATTAGCCGAAGATTTCAAAAAATAGGAGGAACTATTTTTGGATTCTCCGGCTTATTTCTTAGAGCTAGATACTCCTGTTGGAATCTCTAGAAGATAGTTTTTTCGTCTTTTTAGCAACGATACCAGTAAAGAGAAATCTTAGCACCATCAATGGACAGGAAGTATTTTGCTTTTTGTCCATTTTTTGATGGCGTAAATCTCCTTTTTTCAGGACACAATTCAATTGGGTAGGTTGAGCTAGAATTGATGGGAAATTACCTCGTAATTCTCGAGTCCCTCCTATTTATAGATTGAGCCAAAAATTTGAGAAGCATCAAGTAGGTAACAATCAACAGCAGAAACTAGTGTTTGTGTTTTCTGTCAATTTCTGGAAATTCTTTCTTCTTTCTTGATGCTAAACACTTTTGTCTCAACCCCCACTTATTTTTTATGAAAAATAAAGAAATTGTTGTTATACTAAATGATGTTGATAGAAACGAGAGCGAAACATTGGAGCCTCAACATCTAAATAAAGATAGAAGAAAGGAGCGATTGGTTGTTCAAAACTTATTTTCGTTTTAATAAGATTCAAGATAACCCATTTCGTATCATGAACCTTATGCTATTGATTTTTATCGTACTATGGTTAGGATACATAAACCAGAATTTCTTGATTTCAAGTTTTTCTTCATTAGGGATTTTTACTTTTTTCTATTATCAAAATATACCCATGAAACATTTAATTAAGCGCATGTTTTTCATTGGCTGTGGACTTTTATTTGCTTTTGTATTAGGAATGTTATCAACCTATGTTTTATGGTTGGAACCTTTTGCTGTAGCTGTAGTGGCTTTTGCCAGCCGGTTTATTTTGCGGTTGTTCCATATTTCAAAACCAGGTGGCTTATTTTTTGCGATGCTTTCGGCGATGGGAACAAGTATGCAGTTACCGATTGATCATTTGCCAATGGTTTCTCTTTATTTTTTCATGGGGGTCATGTTTTCATTGATCGCTGCAGTTATCACCAAGTTACTTGATTCACGTCCAGAACAAGCCATTGAACAAATCTCTTTAAAAGAGAGATTCCAAGAAGAACCGTTAGTGATTATTGATTCTGTTTTCTACAGTGTTGCTTTATTTCTTTCCGTCTATATTAGTCACGGATTGCAGTTGCACAATCCTTACTGGTTAACTCTTTCTTGTGCTTCTATTCTTTTAGCTGAGAATTTGGATGCAATGAAACATCGGCAAGTACAATATTTGATTGGTTCCATGGGGGGCTTATGTGTGTCGGCTGTTTTATCCTTTGTACCATTTACTCAGTTACAAACGATTTTTCTGATCACTTTTCTTTACGGTATCTCACAATTTTTGGTTGCTAGAAATTATGCGGTTGCCAACATTTTTCTTAATCCGATGGCACTGATGTTATCGACACTAATTCGTGGGGCCTACTTGATATCCTTGATCGAATATCGCTTTTTGGGAATCGTGATCGGAAGTTTTATTGGTTTAGGTGCTGCATGGGTCATGACTGTTGGGTTACAGCACTATCTCAATGTTGTGCGGAGAAAATTAGAGACAAAATAATAAATAAAAGTATATACAATAAAAAAAACCAGTTCGTTTTTGAAGTGAGGATCAAAGACGAGCTGATTTTTTTAATCCATACATTTGATATGTGTTCATTTTTTGTTTAAATTTGAATAAAAAATCAACTAGCGTTAAAAATTAGAGATAACCTAGTTAAGGCATTTATTTTTTTTAATTACTTACATATAGAAGGATGTGTACTTCCTAGTGCTTCCTTTTTAATTTTTTAAAACCTCCTATAAATTTACCGGTAGAAAGATTGCAACTCGATTCATTTTGCGTTAAAGTAAAAAGAGATTTCGTGAAACAATTGCTGTTTCACAATGAAAGGATTAATTATGACACCAGAAGAATTTCGTCAAGCATTGGCAGATAAAGACATCCATTTATCTGATCAACAAATGAGTCAATTTGAACGTTACTATCAGTGGTTAGTTGAGTGGAACGAAAAAATGAATTTAACAGCCATCACGGAAAAAAATGACGTTTATTTGAAGCATTTCTATGATTCATTAACGTTAGCTTTTGAGGTGGACTTTTCTCAGCCTCTTTCACTTTGCGACGTAGGTTCAGGCGCAGGTTTTCCGAGTATCCCACTGAAAATTGCGTTTCCTAACTTACAGATCACGATCGTTGATTCACTGAATAAACGAATCAACTTCTTAACGGAATTAACAAAAGAACTTGGTATCACAGCGGCACTTCATCACGATCGTGCCGAGACATTTGGTCAAAATCCTCAATTCCGAGCTTCATTTGACTTAGTAACTGCTCGCGCTGTAGCAAGATTGAATGTTTTAGCAGAACTATGTTTGCCTCTAGTGAAACAAGAAGGATACTTTTATGCGCTGAAAGCTGCAAAAAGCGAAGAAGAACTAATAGAAGCCAAGCATGCGATCGCAATCTTAGGGGGAAAGTTTATCAAAGAAGATGCGATAGAATTACCGAAAATATCTGACAAGCGACATATTTTGGTAATCCAAAAGAAGAAAGTCACCCCGAAAAAATACCCAAGAAAACCTGGTATGCCAAATAAGCAACCAATCAAGTAGGAGGAGAAGAGATGGCACAAATAATATCTGTTGCAAACCAAAAAGGTGGCGTAGGTAAAACGACGACCACTGTTAACTTAGGTGCTTGCTTAGCTAGTCTTGGTAAAAGAGTCTTGTTAGTGGATATGGATGCACAAGGCAATGCCACAAGTGGTGTCGGTATTCGAAAACCAGATGTTACTCAAGATATTTATGATGTCTTAGTCAATGAGCTACCGATTGCCGAAGCAACTCTTGTTACCGAACATGAAAATTTGAGTATTGTGCCTGCCACTCTTCAATTAGCAGGAGCAGAAATCGAATTAACTTCAATGATGGCCAGAGAGTCTCGCTTGAAAGGTTCTTTAGCCGAAGTGAACGATCAATATGATTATATTCTGATTGATTGCCCACCTTCATTAGGTCATTTGACTATTAATTCATTTACAGCTAGCGATTCTATTCTGATCCCAGTGCAATGTGAATATTATGCATTAGAAGGATTGAGTCAATTACTCAATACAGTTCGTTTAGTTCAAAAGCATTTCAATCCAGAATTGGAGATTGAAGGCGTCTTACTTACAATGTATGATGCACGTACGAACTTAGGAAATGAAGTCGTGGAAGAAGTCCGAAAGTATTTCCGTGAGAAGGTCTATGAAACGATTATTCCAAGAAATATTCGTCTTTCAGAAGCACCAAGTCATGGAATGCCGATCATTGATTATGATCCACGTTCTAGAGGAGCTGAAGTTTACCAAGCATTGGCAAAGGAAGTGGTTAACCGTGAAGAAAAGTAAAGGATTAGGACGAGGGATCGATGCGTTATTTCAAGATTTAGAGAATTTAGAAACTGTGGATGTTGAAGATGAAACAGTTGTGCAATTACCACTAAACGAATTACGCCCTAACCCTTATCAACCACGTAAAACATTTGAAGAAGTCTCGCTTCAAGAATTGGCAAACTCCATTGAGCAATCAGGCGTGTTTCAACCGATTATCGTCCGTCGTTCGGCAGTAAAAGGATATGAAATCATTGCTGGTGAACGTCGTTTCCGAGCTTCTAAGTTAGCAGAAAAAGCGACCATCCCTGCAATTGTTCGTGACTTTGATGAAGAAGCAATGATGCAAGTCGCTGTTTTGGAAAACTTGCAACGTGAAGACTTGAATCCATTAGAAGAAGCTGAAGCCTATGATATGCTGATGAAAAATCTTAAACTTACGCAAGCAGAAGTGGCGAAACGCTTAGGTAAAAGTCGTCCATATATCGCAAACTATCTCCGTCTGTTAACGTTACCTGATTTAGTGAAGGAAATGGTCCAAGATCAACGATTATCGATGGGACAAGCTCGTACCTTATTAGGTCTAAAAAACAAAAGTTTGATTCTAAAATTAGCGAATCGAGCAGTTATGGAGAATCTAACGGTTCGTCAGTTGGAACAAATTGTTTCACAATTAAATCAAAACGATGGGAAAGAAAAAAAGAAAATCCCTCGACTAGCAAAAGAAAAGCCTTATTATATACGTGAAAGTGAAG
Source organism: Enterococcus sp. DIV0691 (assembly GCF_051711145.1). Classification (NCBI taxonomy): domain Bacteria; kingdom Bacillati; phylum Bacillota; class Bacilli; order Lactobacillales; family Enterococcaceae; genus Enterococcus; species Enterococcus sp. DIV0691. Next base: position 2,880,577 of record NZ_JBIOLY010000001.1, on the reverse strand, counting down.
ACCGCTTGATGGATAAGTTTGGTACAAGTGTCGCTATCCAAGAAAAAGACGGTAAAGGAAAGATTGAAATTGAGTACCTTTCGCAAAATGATTTGACAAGAATCCTTGATATCCTTAATATTCAATTCGATGAAGAATAAGTAATAGAAAAGAAGCGTTCAATTCAGACCAATCAACCTTAATTTTTACGATCACTATATGAATATCAAAAAGACGTGGGAACCGTTCTTAAGAGAATTGACTAAAGGAGGGGACTTTTATGTACGACTTACATGATATTGTTGAAATGAAAAAACCTCATGCTTGTCAGACCAACCGTTGGGAAATCATCCGCATGGGAGCGGACATCAAAATCAAATGCGTCAATTGCGGGCACATCGTTATGATGACTCGTCGAGAATTTGAGAAAAAATTAAAAAAAGTACTTGAAAAAAATGCAGAGAAAGAGTGAATAAATCTATGGCATTAACTGCTGGAATTGTTGGATTACCCAATGTCGGTAAATCAACTTTATTTAACGCAATCACCAAAGCTGGAGCAGAAGCAGCGAACTATCCTTTTGCAACCATTGATCCGAATGTAGGAATGGTAGAAGTTCCCGATTGGCGTTTACAACGCTTAACTGAACTTGTTCATCCTAAAAAAACCGTGCCAACAACATTTGAATTTACGGATATTGCAGGAATCGTTAAAGGTGCAAGTAAAGGGGAAGGCTTGGGAAATCAATTTCTAAGTCATATCCGCCAAGTTGATGCGATTTGTCATGTGGTCCGTTGTTTCGATGATGACAACATCACACATGTTGAAGGACGAGTGGACCCATTAGCGGATATTGATACGATCAATCTAGAATTAGTATTGGCAGATCTGGAATCGATCACTAAACGCTATACTCGAGTAGCAAAAATCGCAAAAACGAAAGACAAAGATGCAGTTGCTGAATTAGCTGTTTTAGATAAAATCAAGCCAGTCCTGGAAGAAGGACGTTCAGCTCGCTCTATCGAATTTACGGACGAAGAACAAAAAATCGTTAAATCATTGTTTTTATTGACTACCAAACCAATCTTATATGTAGCAAACGTTGCAGAAGATGAAGTAGCAGATAGCGATACGAATCACTACGTTCAAGCTGTACGTAATTTTGCTGCCGAAGAAAATGCAGAAGTTATCGTAGTCAGCGCACGTGCAGAGGAAGAAATTGCTGAACTAGACGAAGAAGATAAAGCAGAATTCTTAGAAGCTTTAGGAATTGAAGAGTCTGGATTAGATCAATTAATTCGTGCAGCTTATGATTTGCTAGGATTAGCTACGTACTTTACAGCAGGAGAACAAGAAGTTCGGGCTTGGACATTTAAAAAAGGCATCAAAGCACCTCAAGCAGCTGGGATTATCCATTCAGACTTTGAGCGTGGATTTATCCGTGCGGAAACTGTTTCTTTTGAAGATCTAGATCATTATGGAAATATGCATGCTGCCAAAGAAGCTGGCCGTGTTCGTCTAGAAGGTAAAGACTATGTAGTCCAAGATGGCGACGTTATGTTATTCCGTTTTAATGTATAAAAGGGCTATCAAACGATACGTATAGTATGTTAGAATGTCTTTTGTGACAACCGTTAAAGTAGCGGCTAAGGAGGACTATTTAGATCATGGAATCAGAACAATTACGTGAAATTGTAAAAGAAAACAATCAATTAGAAGAAAAATTAACTAAAAGAAACCAACAATATATTTTTGACTTAAAAAAATCTTTAGAAGCAGCTAATCTATCCGAAGAGGAAAAGGTAAAAGCACTTCATGACATCCTTCCAACCTTAGTGTCTGAACAAAAAGGTGGAAAAACAGCCAGACAATTATTTGGAACTGTCTCTGAAAGAACTGAAGCAATTATCAACAAACCAGTTGAAGCAAAGGTAAATTCTAAACCATTATTGATGTGGCTAGACAATACATTCCTGTTATTAGGTTTGTTGAGTATCATGATTGCTATTACCGGATTGTTTTCACGTGGAACAACGCCAGCTTATGGAATCACAACTTTGGTCTTTGGATCAGCTGTTGGTGGTTGGGTATTTTACCTGATGTATAAATACATTTATCAATATGAGTATCCGGGAGCAGATCGTAGTAAAAAACCAGGTATGGGTAAAACATTGTTGATCTTAACTGGAACTACATTGGTCTGGGTGGTTGCCTTTTCCGCTACCACACTTCTTCCTCCAGTACTGAATCCGTTGTTAGATCCAGTAGTTATCATCATTATTGGGGCTGCTGCACTAGCTTTGCGTTATTACATGAAGAAAAAATATGGAATCGTTGGAAGTTTATCTGTACCTAGAAGATAATTCGTTAAAGTACGATTCGATGTATATCAATGATGAGAGATCATTATTTGAAACAGTTGTTTGTTTTGAATAGTGGTCTCTCATTTTTTATGGAGAAATGGTTAAAACAGATAGAACAAAAATTTGAGAAACTTGGTAAATTTAATCAGTAGCTTCTCTTAAAAGAGTTTCTCGTTATCAACCATATATAACTTGTAATGGAAACGCTTAGAATAAGGATATTCTTAGAAACAGTGCGGATTATGGGAAGACGGTTGACTTAATAGAAAAAATCGATTATTTTAATAGATAAACTAAAAACTAGAGGAGTGGTACTAAAAATGTCCAACTGGGAAACAAAGTTCACGAAAAAAGGGTTTACTTTCGATGATGTCTTACTGATACCAGCAGAAAGTCACGTGTTACCAAACGAAGTGGATATGAGTGTACAATTAGCAAAAAATATTAAGTTGAATATCCCGATCATCAGTGCAAGTATGGACACTGTAACTGATAGTAAGATGGCTATTGCGATGGCTAGACAAGGTGGATTAGGTGTTATTCATAAAAATATGACAATTAGTCAACAAGCAGACGAAGTGCGCAAAGTCAAACGTTCTGAAAGTGGTGTGATCATTGATCCATTTTTCTTAACACCGCAACATCTTGTAGCAGATGCAGAAGAATTGATGAGCAAATATCGAATTAGCGGTGTACCAATCGTTGAGACTTTAGAAAACAGAAAACTTGTTGGTATTATTACGAACCGTGACATGCGCTTTGTAACTGATTATCATATGGAAATCAATGATGTGATGACCAAAGAAAACTTAGTAACAGCCCCAGTCGGTACTTCTCTAAAAGACGCAGAAAAAATATTGCAAAAACATAAAATTGAAAAATTACCAATCGTTGACAACGATGGTTGTTTAAGCGGATTGATCACAATCAAAGATATTGAAAAAGTGATTGAATTTCCCAATGCTGCCAAAGATGAACATGGACGTCTACTTGTAGCTGCTGCTGTTGGTGTAACAAGTGATACATTTGAGCGTGCAGGTGCCTTGTTGGAAGCAGGAGCAGATGCGATCGTTATTGATACAGCACATGGTCATAGTGCTGGAGTGATTCGTAAAATCCAAGAAATTCGTTCTACCTTTAAAGATGCTACTTTGATTGCCGGTAACGTAGCGACAGCGGAAGCAACAAAAGCATTATATGATGCTGGTGTGGATGTCGTAAAAGTCGGTATCGGACCAGGATCAATTTGTACAACACGTGTGGTTGCCGGTGTAGGTGTACCACAATTAACAGCGATTTATGATGCTGCTTCTGTCGCACGACAATATGGCAAAGCAATTATTGCTGATGGCGGAATCAAATATTCAGGTGATATCGTCAAAGCATTAGCTGCTGGAGGACATGCCGTCATGTTAGGTAGTATGTTGGCCGGTACAGATGAATCTCCAGGTGAATTTGAGATTTTCCAAGGACGACGTTTTAAAACTTATCGTGGTATGGGTTCATTGGGCGCAATGGAAAAAGGTTCAAAAGATCGTTATTTCCAAGGTAGCGTCAATGAAGCGAATAAATTAGTACCAGAAGGAATCGAAGGACGTGTGGCCTACAAAGGAAGCGTTGCGGATATTATCTTCCAAATGATCGGTGGATTAAAATCTGGTATGGGTTATGTTGGGGCAGGCAACTTGAAACAATTGCGTGACGAAGCACAATTCATCCAAATGAGTGGCAATGGGCTGAAAGAATCCCATCCACATGATGTCCAAATCACAAAAGAAGCACCTAACTATTCAGTAGAATCTTAATCAATTAAGGGAAAAAGACTCAACATATTCCGCTTTAGGAGTCAAGTGAATATTCGAAATAAGTAGAATACTTAGAGCATTGTTTTTAAAGTAAAAAAGTCGTCAATCTTAAAATTTGTTTTTCTAAATTTTAAGATTGATGACTTTTTTTCGTCTGACTATGTTGTTTTTGCTCAATATCCAAATAAGAGTGACCACTAAGCCGCTGTTGTATAAATTTAAACCACTGTGAAGTTGAGCGGTTAAGGAGCTAATAAGCATTTTTTACGATAAATTTATTAAAAAAATTATGTTTTAATAACAAATTTTTGTTTTTTTTAGTTAAATTACTATATAGTTAAGATTTTTTAATATGTTAGAATATATCTGAGTTATATTTATATTTTGTTATTTTATGATAGTAAGGAGTTTATAAGATGATAAAAAGAGTAGTTATAACTGGAAGGGGAACTATCTCTTCTTCTGGAAAAAATGCAGAAGAGTTATGGACAAATGTGAGTAATGGTATTTCTGGGATAAAAAAGATAGAAGCAGAGGAATTTAGTAATTTAGAAACAAGGATTGGTGGAGTTATTTCTGATTATGCGATTGACCAGTATCTTAATCAAAAAGAGATCAAGAGGACAGATCGTTTCACTCATTTTTCAGTAATCAGTTCTATGCAAGCGCTATCTGAAGCGAGTTTTGATCATAAGGATTTTGATTTGGAAAAATGTGGCGTTATGATTGGTACAGGAATAGGTGGTATTCACTCTTTAATTGAAAATCAAAACATTATGGAAAAGAAAGGAAGTAATCGTGTTTCTCCTTTAGTAGTTCCTAAGTCAATAGGCAATATAGCGGGAGGTTTCGTATCAATTAAGACTGGATTTAAAGATGTGACTTTGTGTCCTATTTCAGCTTGTGCTTCGGGAAATCAAGCGATAGGAGAAGCATTTCTTAGAATTAAATATGGGCTAAGTGAAGCAATACTTGCAGGTGGAGCAGAAGCTTCGATTGTACCTATTGCTTTTGCTGGGTACAACCAAATGCAAGCTTTATCTACGAGGAATGAGCAACCGAATTTAGCTTCGAAACCTTTTGACAAAAATAGGGATGGCTTTGTCATGTCAGAAGGAGCTGGGATCGTTTTTTTAGAAGAATTCGAACATGCAAGATCACGCGGAGCGAAAATTTTAGGTGAAATTATCGGATACGGGATGACTTCAGATGCTTATCATATGACTACACCTCATTCAGAAGGAGCCAGTCGTGCCATCCAAAAAGCACTTGAAATGGGGAAAATTAGTGCAAATGAAATTGATTATATAAATGCGCATGCAACAGGTACTAAAGTTGGAGATATTAGTGAAAGTCGAGCAATCAAAAAGGTTTTTGGAAAGCATGCTGAACAATTATTGATTAGCTCTACAAAGTCCTCAACAGGACATCTATTAGGTGCAGCAGGAGGCATTGAAGCAGTGATTAGCTTGAAAGCGATGGAGTATAATATTTTACCACCAACTATTAACCTGACAGAACCTGATGAAGATTGTGATTTGAATTATATTCCCAATAATAAAATTCATCATCAAGCAAATATTATTCTTTCAAATGGTTTTGGCTTTGGTGGGCATAATACCTCTATAATTATAAGAAAATTATAAAAAAGCCGGTAAATTACAGAACTTCTGAACAAGAAGAGAGTGGGGTAATAGTCCTTTTTAAAAAGAAAATAAACATATTAAGATTAGTGAGCCTGGGACAAAACTTGTCTCAGGCTCTTCTAGTATCTCTAAAAACGAATAAACGGCGTTCAAGAAGCAACTCCTCAACAATAAGCGAGGAGCTGACCGCTTATTTCATGACATCTTTATATAAATAAGACAAGGTGGTCTACTTTATCACTTTTAAATTTCCCATGTAAGGAACTAATACTTCTGGAACAGTCACTGATCCATCTTCATTTTGGTAGTTTTCAAGGATCGCTGCGACAGTTCGGCCGACTGCAAGTCCTGAACCATTCAGTGTATGAGCATAGTGGATTTTTCCGTCTTCATCACGGTAACGGATCATTGCGCGTCTTGCTTGGAAATCTTCACAGTTTGAACATGAGCTGATTTCACGATATGTTTCTTGTGCAGGGATCCATACTTCTAAGTCATATGTTTTGGCAGCAGAGAAGCCCATATCTCCAGTAGATAATGCTACTACACGGTAAGGTAAATGTAATTTTTGTAGAATATCTTCAGCATCGGCTGTCATTTTTTCTAGCTCATCATAAGAATGTTCTGCATCAGAGAATTTGACCATTTCTACTTTATTAAATTGGTGTAAACGAATCAATCCTCGGGTATCACGGCCGGCACTCCCTGCTTCCGAACGAAATGCGGGACTAAGAGCAGTGAAATAAATCGGTAAATCTTGCGCATCTAAGATCTCATCGTTGTAATAGTTTGTTAATGGAACTTCCGCTGTTGGGATCAATGTCAAATCTGTATCTTCTAATTGGAAAACATCTTCTTTAAACTTAGGAAATTGCCCAGTTCCGAACATAGCCCGACTATTTACGATATAAGGAGTAATCATTTCTGTATAGTCATGTTCATAGATGTGTTGATCTAGCATAAAGTTATAAACGGCACGTTCTAAGCGAGCGCCTAATCCTTTATAGTAAACAAAACGACTTCCAGAAACTTTTGCCCCTCTTTCAAAGTCTAAGATACCTAAGTTTTCAGCGATTTCCCAATGTGGTTTCGGTTCAAATGAAAAATTACGAGGCGTGTTCCAACGACGAACTTCCACGTTGTCCTCTTCGTCTTTTCCAACAGGTACAGAATCATCTGGTAAATTTGGTAAGGTAGTCGCAATTTGATGTAACTTTTCATCTACTTGCGCTACTTCTTCATCAAGGGCTTTAATGTTGCCTCCAACTTCTTTCATTTCATTGATTTTAGCTGTTGCATCTTCTTTGTTCCGTTTTAATTGTGCAATTTCTGCTGAAACATCATTACGATATTTTTTTAATTCTTCCGTTTTAACAAGTAATTTTCGACGACTTTCATCTAATTCCATAAATTCAGCTAAGGTTTCTTTTTTGACCCCACGAGTCATTAATTTTTCTTGGACATAATCAAAATTTTGACGCATCATTTTTACATCTAACATTGCAATTCCTCCTTAAATATAATAAAAAAAAGACCAATCCATCCCTCAATTATCTTGGGACGAATCGGTCTAACATTCGCGGTACCACCCGAGTTCAACATATAAATATGCTGCTCTTGTTAACAGATAACGGCTGTTTTACCGACCTTTCTTATTTCGAAAGGTACACATCAAAGAACTGGAACTTCCAACTTATTTTTTGCTGATTTACACCATCCATCAGCTCTCTTGAAAAAAATAAAATGTACTGGGTTCTGTGCTATATAGATATGATATATAGAAATGATTGTAATAAGAATATCGGATATTTTAATTTTCGTCAATATGTTCCTGACTTTTGATTGGTAATTTTTCATTTCTTTTTATTGGAAGATGCATGATGAATGAAGTCCAGTGTTTATCAGATTTAGCATAAATATAACCACCATGTAAAGCAACGATACTTTGAGCAATGGCTAAACCTAAACCTGTCCCACCGGTTTCTTGTGAACGAGACTCTTCTACTCGGTAAAAGCGGTCAAAAAGATTATCAATTGATTCTCGAGGAATCATAGCTCCATTGTTTTTTACTGTCGCAACGACTTCTGAGCCAACTTTTTCGACTTCAATGACAATTTTTGTAGCGCCTTTGCCGTATTTTAAAGCATTCGTCAGTAAATTATTAAAGACACGAACTAGTTTTTCGGTGTCCCCATCCATAGTTAATGATGGAACCTGTGATGATACAAGGATTTGGATATGCTTTTTTGATGCTTCTAATTCAAAATCAGCAGCTAGTTGTTCAATTAGCTGGATCAGATCAAAAGCCGAAAAATTGACCGGAACAGCTGGTTGTCTGACTTTAGTATACTCAAAAAGATCATCCACTAGTAATTTCATTTGTTTTGCTTTGATATAAGCTGTATGGGTATACTTCAAAAGATCCTCTTTTGTTTGATACTGGCCATCTTCGATTAATCCTAAGTAACCAATAATAGAGGTTAAAGGGGTACGGATATCGTGACTCACATTAGTAATCAATTCATCTTTTGATTTTTCAATTTTCCGTTCATCTTCGATCGCAGCTACTGTACTATCGACTAAACCATTAATGCTTGTTACTACACGACTAAGATCACCTGTTAATTCAAAAGGGATCCGATGGTCATAATTACCATTAGCGATATAGTGAAGCTCGCTAATGATATGACGTAGTTGCATTTGTCGGTAGCGACGGATCAACCGCCAGTATAATACGCCGATATCTAAAAGAAAGAAAAGGGGAATCAGAAAATTTCGGCCGTTCCAAAATAAATCACTATTCAATCGTTGAGCAAAAATATTTTTTGAATCCCAAATCGCATTAGTCAATGAAGGGGAACTACTAATTATTGAAGTAAGGACAACCAAAATCGCAACATTTAATAGTAGAAGGAGAATCACGGTGATAATACCTTCTGCTAATAACTCACTGATTTCCTTAGAAGTTAGATTGATTCGCCGCCGTTTTTCTGTTCCTCTTTTTTTATCTTGCATCAATTTTATAGCCCACTCCCCAAACGGTTTGAATGACTTTTTCTCCACCAGTTGCTTCTTCGATCTTATCTCTCAAATGACTAACATGGACCATAACAGTTTTTGCGGAAACAATACTTTCTTGTTTCCATACACGCTCAAAGATTTCATCTGCACTGAACACACGATTAGGATGACTTGCTAATAAGTATAGAATCCCAAATTCTAATGCTGTAAGCTGAATCTCTTTCCCATCAATTGTTTTTACTTCATGGGAATCTTTGTTAATAATCAAAGAGTTTACTTCTAATATATCCGGTTGATCCGGTGTGATTTGCATTTTTGTTCGACGAAGCAAAGATTTTACGCGTGCCATAACTTCTAAAGGATTAAATGGTTTTGTAACATAATCATCAGCACCAGCAACAAGCCCTTTAATTTTATCCATATCGGTTGTTTTTGCTGTCAACATGATAATCGGTATTTGCGATTCCTTTCGTAATTCTTTAACGACCTGCATGCCATCCATTTCAGGCATCATAATATCCAAAATCAATAACTCAATATCAGGTATCGTTCGAATCTTTGATAATGCTTCTTTCCCATCATAAGCCTTAACAGCTTCATATCCTTCATTGTGAACATAAATACTTAGTAATTCAACAATTTCTTTATCATCATCAGCAATTAATATTTTCATAGATTGTTCCTCCAGAGTTAGAATGATACTATTTACTATTCATTCTAGCAAAAAAATGTCTAAATAGATAAAAGCAACACTTTGTTAAGGAAAATTTTAGAAGGTAAGAGCTAAGTGAAGTGGCTCATTAATAGAAAACTGAACAATCACAGTGCCGAGAAGGCTATCATTAATGAAAAGCAGGTTAAAAGCGAACGTTTTTCACTTATAGGATTAGAACGATCGATTACGCTAAAAATGTTGATAAAACAGCTTTTTTCTTATTGACTTTTATTTTTGCTGTTGGTATATTATTATTTGTTCGAAAGAGCAAAGATCGCTAGTGAAAATAGTTAAAATAAACTGTTGACAGAGGGATCACACCATGATAAGATAACTGAGTCGTAAAAAAACGACAGCTTACGAAGCTTGATTCTATCGAAAAAAACTTCAAAAAAGTTGTTGACAAATAACAAACGACGAGTTATGATAAATGAGTTGCTGAAACACTTCTAAAAAACGAAGTCAAAAAAACTTTTAAAAAAAGAGTTGACAAACAAACGTCGCTCTGATATGATATAAAAGTTGCTACGGCAATCTCAATTGATTAGCTTTTAATCAAGTAGACCTTTGAAAACTGAACAAAGCAAAGACAAACCAAATGTGTAGGGCGTCTTGATTGATTCAAGACAACAAACATTTTTAACAAGCAAGCAATATGCTAGCAAACAATTGAGCTTAACAATCGCAAGATTGTTCGAACTTTTTATGAGAGTTTGATCCTGGCTCAGGACGAACGCTGGCGGCGTGCCTAATACATGCAAGTCGAACGCTTCTTTTTCCACCGGAGCTTGCTCCACCGGAAAAAGAGGAGTGGCGAACGGGTGAGTAACACGTGGGTAACCTACCCATCAGAAGGGGATAACACTTGGAAACAGGTGCTAATACCGTATAACAATCGAAACCGCATGGTTTTGATTTGAAAGGCGCTTTCGGGTGTCGCTGATGGATGGACCCGCGGTGCATTAGCTAGTTGGTGAGGTAACGGCTCACCAAGGCGACGATGCATAGCCGACCTGAGAGGGTGATCGGCCACATTGGGACTGAGACACGGCCCAAACTCCTACGGGAGGCAGCAGTAGGGAATCTTCGGCAATGGACGAAAGTCTGACCGAGCAACGCCGCGTGAGTGAAGAAGGTTTTCGGATCGTAAAACTCTGTTGTTAGAGAAGAACAAGGATGAGAGTAACTGTTCATCCCTTGACGGTATCTAACCAGAAAGCCACGGCTAACTACGTGCCAGCAGCCGCGGTAATACGTAGGTGGCAAGCGTTGTCCGGATTTATTGGGCGTAAAGCGAGCGCAGGCGGTTTCTTAAGTCTGATGTGAAAGCCCCCGGCTCAACCGGGGAGGGTCATTGGAAACTGGGAGACTTGAGTGCAGAAGAGGAGAGTGGAATTCCATGTGTAGCGGTGAAATGCGTAGATATATGGAGGAACACCAGTGGCGAAGGCGGCTCTCTGGTCTGTAACTGACGCTGAGGCTCGAAAGCGTGGGGAGCAAACAGGATTAGATACCCTGGTAGTCCACGCCGTAAACGATGAGTGCTAAGTGTTGGAGGGTTTCCGCCCTTCAGTGCTGCAGCTAACGCATTAAGCACTCCGCCTGGGGAGTACGACCGCAAGGTTGAAACTCAAAGGAATTGACGGGGGCCCGCACAAGCGGTGGAGCATGTGGTTTAATTCGAAGCAACGCGAAGAACCTTACCAGGTCTTGACATCCTTTGACCACTCTAGAGATAGAGCTTCCCCTTCGGGGGCAAAGTGACAGGTGGTGCATGGTTGTCGTCAGCTCGTGTCGTGAGATGTTGGGTTAAGTCCCGCAACGAGCGCAACCCTTATTGTTAGTTGCCATCATTTAGTTGGGCACTCTAGCAAGACTGCCGGTGACAAACCGGAGGAAGGTGGGGATGACGTCAAATCATCATGCCCCTTATGACCTGGGCTACACACGTGCTACAATGGGAAGTACAACGAGTCGCAAAGTCGCGAGGCTAAGCTAATCTCTTAAAGCTTCTCTCAGTTCGGATTGTAGGCTGCAACTCGCCTACATGAAGCCGGAATCGCTAGTAATCGCGGATCAGCACGCCGCGGTGAATACGTTCCCGGGCCTTGTACACACCGCCCGTCACACCACGAGAGTTTGTAACACCCGAAGTCGGTGAGGTAACCTTTTGGAGCCAGCCGCCTAAGGTGGGATAGATGATTGGGGTGAAGTCGTAACAAGGTAGCCGTATCGGAAGGTGCGGCTGGATCACCTCCTTTCTAAGGAATATTACGGAGACTACACTGTTTGTTTTTCACTTTGTTCAGTTTTGAGAGGTTTACTCTCAAAGATATATTTTTGTTCATTGAAAACTGGATATTTGAAGTAAATTAGTAATACAAACCGAGAACACCGCGTTGAATGAGTTTTTTAATAAGTTCAATTGCTTATTTTCTTGATCGGACTTCTATCGCTAGAAGAAAGATCAAAACCCAACCGCAAGGTTGATAAGGTTAAGTGAATAAGGGCGCACGGTGGATGCCTTGGCACTAGGAGCCGATGAAGGACGGGACTAACACCGATATGCTTTGGGGAGCTGTACGTAAGCTATGATCCAGAGATTTCCGAATGGGGGAACCCAGCATCTTTTATAGGATGTTACGTTTGCGTGAATACATAGCGCATTCGAGGTAGACGCAGAGAACTGAAACATCTAAGTACCTGCAGGAAGAGAAAGAAAATTCGATTCCCTGAGTAGCGGCGAGCGAAACGGGAAAAGCCCAAACCAATGAGCTTGCTCATTGGGGTTGTAGGACTCCAATATGGTAGTTCTTTCAGATAGTCGAATGACTTGGAAAAGTCAGTCAAAGAGGGTAAAAACCCCGTAGATGAAATTTGGAAGGCACCTAGGAGGATCCTGAGTACGGCGGAACACGAGGAATTCCGTCGGAATCCGGGAGGACCATCTCCCAAGGCTAAATACTCCCTAGTGACCGATAGTGAACCAGTACCGTGAGGGAAAGGTGAAAAGCACCCCGGAAGGGGAGTGAAATAGAACCTGAAACCGTGTGCCTACAACAAGTCAAAGCCCGTTAATGGGTGATGGCGTGCCTTTTGTAGAATGAACCGGCGAGTTACGATTGCATGCGAGGTTAAGTTGAAGAGACGGAGCCGCAGCGAAAGCGAGTCTGAATAGGGCGTTTGAGTATGTAGTCGTAGACCCGAAACCATGTGATCTACCCATGTCCAGGTTGAAGGTGCGGTAAAACGCACTGGAGGACCGAACCCACGTACGTTGAAAAGTGCGGGGATGAGGTGTGGGTAGCGGAGAAATTCCAAACGAACTTGGAGATAGCTGGTTCTCTCCGAAATAGCTTTAGGGCTAGCCTCGGAATTGAGAATGATGGAGGTAGAGCACTGTTTGGACTAGGGGCCCATCTCGGGTTACCGAATTCAGATAAACTCCGAATGCCATTCATTCATATCCGGGAGTCAGACTGTGAGTGATAAGATCCATAGTCGAAAGGGAAACAGCCCAGACCACCAGCTAAGGTCCCAAAATATA
>NZ_JBIOLY010000001.1:2692500-2865000 GCF_051711145.1 Enterococcus sp. DIV0691 | reverse complement strand
TTGCCAAAGTAACAACGCCGGGGTGGCGGAACTGGCAGACGCACAGGACTTAAAATCCTGCGGTGAGTGATCACCGTACCGGTTCGATTCCGGTCCTCGGCATTACAAATATGCGCCCATAGCTCAACTGGATAGAGTGTTTGACTACGGATCAAAAGGTTAGGGGTTCGACTCCTCTTGGGCGCGTAGTCTTTTTTATATTTTCGGGAAGTAGCTCAGCTTGGTAGAGCACTTGGTTTGGGACCAAGGGGTCGCAGGTTCGAATCCTGTCTTCCCGATTTTTTATTTTTATTGATTTTTCTAGAAATGTATTTTATAATTTAAATGAACTGAATATGCGCCCATAGCTCAACTGGATAGAGTGTTTGACTACGGATCAAAAGGTTAGGGGTTCGACTCCTCTTGGGCGCGTTAATACGGAATCCTGCATTCCGTATTTTTTTATATTTTTAATGATTTCTAAGGGAAAAGTCTTTCTTCTTTCTTTCTGATATTAAATTCGCTATAATTAAGGTCAATATTAGTCAAAGGAATGAGTAAGATGGCGCATCAGAATACCTCGGATTTAATTGAATCATATATAAAAAAGTTTTTAGAAAAGAATGAAATGATTGAGATTCGCAGGATTGAACTGGCCGACCTCTTTAATTGTGTACCTTCTCAAATTAATTATGTGATTAATACTCGTTTTACGATTCAGCGAGGTTATTTGGTTGAGAGTAAACGTGGCGGTGGTGGCTACATACGGATTGCCAAAGTAAGAATTTCTGATAAAAGGCATATGTTGGAACAAGTGAATCAGCTATTCAATGAAACGATTAGTGAAAAAAATGCTTTTGCAATCATCCAAAAATTATATGAGGATCAAATTGTTACTAAAAAAGAAGGCAATTTAATGCTGAGCGCAATTGCCAAAAATACACTGAATGTAGATGGTGGGCTAGAAGATTATGTTCGTGCTCGAATTCTTCGAGCATTTCTTGAACGATTAAGCTATGAAGATGGGAAGTGAAGATGAATGGAAGAACTTTTTACGCAAAGAGCACAATTAGTATTAGAAATTGCACAAGATGAAGCAAAAAAGTTTAAGCATCAGTCTGTTAGTTCTGAGCATATTTTGTTGTCATTGGTTATTGAACCGAATGGAATTGCTGGGAAAGTACTACGTGAAGTTGGATTAACTGAAACAGACATCTACGAAGAGATTGAGCATTTGATTGGCTACGGTACAATGACTTCATATCCTCAAGGAACCTTTTTACCTTATTCGCCACGCATGAAACAAATTTTTGCATTGGCAAATAGTGAAGTAAGAAAAATGGGTGCTCAAAAAGTGGGAACGGAACATATCTTGTTGAGTATGCTAAGAGATGAAAGTATCATGGCTACTCGGATGATGATCAATTTGGGAATCAGTTTAACGAAAGTCCGACAATCTTTGAAACAAAAAATGGGCATAAAAAATGATAGTCGTAATAATAGTATCCGTCGTAAAAACCCACAAGAAAAGCGTCAAATGGTAAAAGGTACTCCAACGTTAGATTCTTTAGCAAGAGATTTGACGAAGTTAGCGAGAGACGGAAAACTTGACCCAGTTGTTGGGCGTTCAAGAGAAGTAAAACGCTTGATTCAAATACTTAGTCGCCGAACTAAAAACAATCCTGTATTAGTAGGGGAACCTGGTGTTGGTAAGACAGCGATTGCTGAAGGTTTAGCCCAAAAAATCGTGATGGGTGAAGTTCCTGAAGAGATGCAAGAAAAACGCTTGATGATGTTAGACATGGGGTCTTTAGTAGCGGGAACAAAATACCGTGGAGAATTTGAAGACCGTATGAAAAAGGTGATTGACGAAATCTATAACGACGGTCAAGTCATTTTATTTATTGATGAGTTGCATACCTTGATCGGTGCCGGTGGTGCAGAAGGGGCAATTGATGCATCTAATATTTTGAAACCTGCTTTAGCTCGTGGAGAATTACAGACAATTGGTGCTACAACGTTAGATGAATATCAAAAGTATATTGAAAAAGATTCTGCCCTTGAACGACGCTTTGCTCGAATTCAAGTAGATGAACCGACACCTGAAGAAGCAGAAGAGATTTTACGTGGTCTTCGTTCAAGATATGAAGAGCATCATGGTGTAGAAATCACTGATGATGCGATAAGAGCTGCGGTTCATCTTTCTGTACGCTATATCACTTCTCGTCAATTACCTGACAAAGCAATCGATTTGATTGATGAGTCAGCTGCTAAGGTACGCTTAGATCAAACAGATGATCTTTCGGAATCTACAGTAATTAAGTTGGAAATCGAACAATTAGTCAAAGAAAAAGAACGAGCAATCCAAAAACAAGACTTTGAAATAGCAGCACAATTGCGAAGACAAGAAAAAGCATTACACAAAAAATTAGTAAAACTATTGATACTAGAAGAAAAGCAGGAAAATGGTTATGCTGATCGTGTGACTGAAGAAGATGTAGCCACAGTCGTTTCTGAATGGACAGGTGTTCCATTACAACAACTGGAAAAGAAAGAAAGTCAGCGTTTATTGGAATTAGAAGCACTTTTACATGAACGTGTTGTTGGACAAGATGAAGCAGTCAAAGCAGTATCAAGAGCAATTCGTCGGGCTCGTAGTGGGTTAAAAGATCCAAATCGACCAATTGGCTCCTTTATGTTCTTAGGACCTACAGGAGTTGGTAAAACGGAACTTGCCAAAGCTTTATCGGAAGTGATGTTTGGGGACGAGAATTCCTTGATTCGGGTTGATATGTCTGAATTTATGGAAAAATACAGCACGAGTCGGTTGATTGGGTCACCTCCGGGCTATGTTGGGTATGATGAAGGTGGACAATTAACAGAAAAAATTCGACAAAAGCCCTACTCTGTCATCTTATTAGATGAAGTAGAAAAAGCCCATCCAGATGTATTTAATCTGTTATTACAAGTACTAGACGATGGCCATTTAACAGACTCTAAAGGTCGGAAAGTTGATTTTAGAAATACGATCATGATTATGACTTCCAATATTGGTGCAACCCAAATTCGAGAAGAAAAAAACGTTGGCTTCAATGTCCAAGACATTACCAAAGATCATAAAGCCATGCAAAAGCGTATTTTAGAAGAATTAAAGAAAACATTCCGTCCAGAGTTCTTGAACCGGATAGATGAAACAGTTGTCTTCCATTCATTAAGCAAGGATGAAATCCACTCCATTGTTCAAATTATGAGTCGAGCAATCGTCAAACGTTTGAAAGAACAGGATATCCAAGTGAAGATTACTCCGGCAGCAATAGATGTGATCGGAAAAGCTGGTTTTGATCCTGAATATGGCGCTCGTCCAATACGAAGAGCGTTGCAAAAAGAAATAGAAGATCGCTTAAGTGAAGCATTATTAGGTGGAGAAATCCATTTAGGCGATCAAGTGACAGTGGGAGCCTCCAAAGGAAAAATCACTTTGAATGTACGTCTTCCAAAAAAGTATGTAGTTGAATCATAGGAGTTAAAAAAGAAGTGAGAGAATTTTGTTCCACATAACGATTGAAGGTTATGGGCAAAAGGCTCTCACTTTTTTATTTTTTTTACTTTTTTTCTTGTGAATTTAAATTCAAAAATCCACCAATAAATGTAAGAAGTGTTGGCAACTTTTTTAAGCTATGCTACTATTATGGAGTTGTAGGAGGAGGAAATGATGATCGAAATCATAACTACGGTAGAAACTTTTGAACAAGCAAAAGAATTACTTGAAGCAGGAACAGATACTTTGTATTTTGGCGAGGAACTATTTGGTTTGCGATTACCTGCGTCGTTTACAAGAGAAGAACAACATCAATTAGTTGAATTGGCGCACACATATGGTAAAAAAGTAAATATTGCGATGAATGGGATTATTCATCCTGAAAAAATGAAAAAAGTACCTGAATATCTACAATTCCTGAAAGAAATTGGGGTAGATCAACTGACAGTAGGTGATACAGGTATCATATACACCATGAAGAAACATCCAGAATGGCGTATTCCCTACATTTTTGATGCAGAAACGTTAGTTACTAGTGCTAGACAAATCAATTTTTGGGCGAAAAGAGGAGCTGTTGGAGCCGTTTTGGCTAGAGAAGTTCCTTTTGAAGAAATGAAAGCGATGGAAGAAAAACTAAATGTTCCTGTAGAAATTCTAGTGTATGGTGCTACTTGCATTCATCAATCAAAACGTCCTTTATTGCAAAATTATTATCATTTTACCAAACAAGAAGAGCGAGTAGATCGTGATCGGGGATTGTTTATTTCAGAACCTAAGAAAGACGACACACATTATTCCATCTATGAAGACACTCATGGGACCCATATTTTTGCCAGCAATGACATCAACCTGTCAAAAGAATTAGGGTTATTGTATCAACATCAGTTCCGTACATGGAAACTTGATGGTTTATTTACCCCAGGAGAAAATTTTGTAAAAATTACCAAAGCATTTGTGGAAGCGAAAGAACAAATCCTTGCAGGTACTTGGAATGAAGAAAGTGCTGAAATATTAAGCAAAAAGATAAGTGAATTACATCCTCAAAATCGTGAATTAGATACTGGCTTCTTCTATATTGATCCTGAAGCCATCAAGTAAGGAGTATGACGAGAAAAAATGACAACAAAAAGAAAATTGAAACGACCCGAAGTCTTAGCTCCAGCTGGGACACTTGAAAAATTAAAGACAGCGATTCATTATGGCGCAGATGCAGTCTATATTGGCGGAAATGCTTATGGTCTAAGAAGTCGCGCAGGTAACTTTACCTATGAAGAGATGGCTGAAGGCGTAGCTTTTGCAAAAGCACATAACGCAAAAGTATATGTTGCTGCAAATATGGTGACACATGAAGGAAATGAAGAAGGTGCTGGAGAATTTTTCCGTCAATTACGTGATGTCGGAATTTCTGCCGTAATTGTTTCAGATCCAGCGCTGATTGAAATATGTGCGACAGAAGCACCGGGCTTACCGATCCATTTATCGACACAAGCATCTGCCACTAACTTTGAAACTCTTGAATTTTGGAAAGAAGAAGGATTAGAGCGTGTCGTTTTAGCTCGTGAAGTTTCTATGGAAGAAGTGGCTGAGATTCGTAAAAATACGGATGTGGAAATTGAAGCCTTTATCCATGGTGCGATGTGTATTTCTTATTCTGGCCGTTGTACCTTATCTAATCACATGTCAATGCGTGATGCTAATCGTGGGGGCTGTTCACAATCTTGTCGTTGGAAATATGGATTATTTGATATGCCTTTTGGCCAAGAAAGAAATCATCTGACAGAAAACGGCGAAATAGAAGAAGAATTTTCAATGAGTGCAGTAGATATGTCGATGATCGAGCATATCCCGGAATTGATTGAAAATGGGGTAGATAGCTTTAAGATTGAAGGAAGAATGAAATCAATCCACTATGTCTCTACAGTTTCTAATGTTTATAAAGCTGCGGTCGACAGTTATATGGAAGACCCTGAGAATTATGTCTGCAAGCAAGAGTGGATTGATGAGTTATGGAAAGTGGCACAACGGGAACTTGCTACAGGATTTTATTACAATACACCAACAGAAAATGAACAATTATTTGGGGAACGTCGTAAGATCCCTGTTTATAAATTTGTAGGTGAAGTAATGTCTTATGATGAAAAAACCAAAATTGCAACGATCCGTCAACGAAATCTATTTTCTGTGGGAGATGAGATCGAATTTTATGGTCCAGGATTCACTCATTTTAGCCAAACGGTTGAGGTAATGTACAATGAAGAAGATGAATCCATTGATCGGGCACCAAATCCGATGATGATTTTAACTATGCCAGTGACACAACCTGTAAAACCAGGAGATATGATTCGGAAAAGAAAATAAAAGCATACGCTAATCAATCGAATAAAAATAAAGCATCAAAGTTATATTATCTGTTTAAACGTGTTAAACTTATTTTTTGTAAGGATAAAAAGAGTAGAGAAGATATTTTTCTTGAAAATTTATCCAAAGTAAGAAGAAAAGCAAGCATCTTCTTAAATTAGGAGGCATAGCATGAAAACGTATGATTATATAGTTGTCGGTGGTGGTTCTGGAGGGATCGCCTCTGCGAATCGTGCCGGAATGCACGGTGCAAAAGTTTTATTAATTGAAGGAAATGAACTTGGTGGGACTTGTGTGAATGTTGGTTGTGTACCCAAAAAGGTAATGTGGCAAGCCAGCACGATCCTAGAAACAATGGAACGAGATGCTTCAAGTTATGGGATCCAAGCAGATGTAAAAAAAGTAGATTTTAAAGAGTTAGTTGAAAAGCGTGAGAAATATATTGACTTTTTACATGGTGCGTATCAACGTGGCTTGGATAGTAATCAAGTGGATGCA
This sequence comes from Enterococcus sp. DIV0691, assembly GCF_051711145.1. Taxonomy (NCBI): domain Bacteria; kingdom Bacillati; phylum Bacillota; class Bacilli; order Lactobacillales; family Enterococcaceae; genus Enterococcus; species Enterococcus sp. DIV0691. The sequence goes on along the minus strand of NZ_JBIOLY010000001.1, from coordinate 2,858,627 downwards.
ATTAAAGGATATGCTACCTTTATAGACAGTCAAACCGTGGAAGTAAATGGGGAAACCTATCAAGCAACAAAAATTCTGATTGCAACTGGTGGTAAGCCTAGCAAAATGACGATCCCTGGTGGCGAATATGCAATTGATTCAAATGGCTTCTTTGAGATGACAGAATTGCCAAAACGGACAATTGTTTTAGGAGCAGGTTATATTGCCGCAGAACTTTCTGGTGTTTTACACGGGCTAGGTAGTGAGGTAATGTGGGCGTATCGAAAAGAACGTCCATTACGAACTTTTGACAAAATGCTATCTGATAACTTAGTTGAGATGTATCAAGAAGCTGGGATCAAAACTTACGCTGGACATATAGCTAAAGAAATCATCAAAAACGACAATGAGTATACAGTTGTATTTGAAAATGGTGAACGACTCTCTGGTGATTGTGTATTGTTTGCAGGAGGTCGAGTGCCTAATACCGATCAATTAGGATTAGAAAATACCCAAGTAAAATTAGATGAACGTGGTTTTATAAAAGTTGATAAATATCAAAATACCACAGATCCACATATTTTTGCGGTGGGAGATGTGATCGGTAAAATTGATTTGACCCCAGTGGCAATTGCTGCAGGTCGCCGTTTATCTGAACGTCTATTTAATGGGAAAGAAAATTCTTATCTAGACTATCACTTAGTACCAACAGTTGTATTTACCCATCCACCAATTGCAACGATCGGTGTAACAGAAGATGAAGCATTGGCTACCTATGGAAGTGATCAGATCAAAGTTTATCGTTCACGATTTACACCTATGTATTTTGCATTGAATGACTATCGTCAAAAATGTGAGATGAAATTGATTTGCGTAGGAGAAGAAGAAAAAATCATTGGCTTACATGCAATTGGTATTGGTGTCGATGAAATGTTACAAGGTTTTGCTGTTGCAATTAAAATGGGCGCGACAAAAGCAGATTTTGATGATACGGTCGCTATCCATCCAACTGGTGCAGAAGAGTTTGTTACTATGCGATAGAAAGTATAACTATAGTGCGAGTCCAAAGTTAGTTTTTAGACTAACTTCAGGTCGCACTATAGTTTTATGCTGTGATACCGATGTTAAACGAGCAATGATGTAACTCCCTTATGCATAAAGAAGTTCTTTTAGGTTGCTCCAAAAAGCAGAAGTGGGAATTTTTGATATTTTTAACATATTAGTCGAGATCTTCGTTTGATTTAGCTCGATATCAGTTAAAATTAGGTCATATTGATTGATTTTCACATAATCAACAGAGAAAATATTTTCTTGATACATATCAATTTTATATAACGACGGAAATTTTTTTAACAGCAGTTGTTTATAGAAAGACAAAATCCGTTCTTCCTGATAAGAAACAATGACTATGGATAAATGTTTTTTATAAGGAAGGAGTGTTGATAATAATTGTGGAGATAATGTAATCAGTTCTAAAAATAATTCTTCATAAAGCAATTGGTTTTCTTTGATTTCAGTCAAACCGGCTTGTTCGATTGACTTTTCATAAGCTGATAATAGTTTTTCTGATTCTTTGATAAATGTTTGTGATAAAAGATCTATGTATGTCGTCTTAAAGGATTGCAATCGTTCATTAAAATGGATAAAGTCATTTAGTCTTTGTATGTCATTAGGAGATAAGGTAATATCTATGCCCATATAACGATAAAAACTATGAACTAAATTTTGTAATTTCTTTTGCTCCATTAATTCATCATTTTTTGAATTAAAAAAATATAAATGACTATATGAACTTAATAGGTTATGGACATTTGACTTTGTAATACTAAAATTATATTTCTTTTCAATGATCGAACAAAGAACGGTACTTTTTGTCAATAAGTCAAAAAATAATCGTTCACTTTCGGTTTCTTTTTTTAAAGGGTAATCAATTATGTGTCGTTGTCCGATACGAATAATGGACGTATAAAAATAGTAACTATTTAAAATTAACTTATATGTACTTACTGAAGAAAACGTATGGTTTTTATTATGATAACGTTGTAACAAGTCAAATATATAGTCAAAATGTGGTAGTTGCTGCGGGGTATAAATTTCACGAAACATGCTACAAAAAAAATGCCGTATAAAACTTTCGTCACCTGTAATTTGTAACTGAGAAGCAACTTTGATCATGATTGGCCAGTTTCTTTCAGAAAAATATTCATTGATTTTAAAAATAATTCGCCGAATACTGGTTTCACTTAAAAATAATGTTTCAGCGAGTTTTGACAAAACAGGTTCATTGATAAAAATCGTTTTTAAGATTTGAACGTTCGTAGAATGATTTAGTATTTTTTTGATTAAGTCTTCCAGATTCATATCATTAGGCATTTTTAATGTTATGATTTGATACTGATCAATTTTAACGACAACAGGTGAATAGGTGTGGTTAAAAAAAACAATGTCACTTAATAATGTTTTTTTTGTCACATTTAATTGCTTTGTTAGCGTGTTGCACTCAATTGATGACATACCCAGAAGTAATGCTAACTTGACTTGTCTTTCTGAAGTTTTTTCCAGTATATTAAGTTCTTTCATCATCATTTTGGATTTCAAAATCTTAGAAATCGCTTCCTCCCACCTTTCTCTTATGGTATATAAATTATTTTATCATATATTTTTGTTATGTTAGTGTTTTTTTTATAAATTTCTATACTTGTTTTTTATTAACTTTATAGTAAATCGTTAATGGTTATTTGTTACATTGGTTATTATTGTATTTAGCTATTGTTATTTAAAAAATGGAATAGATATATTCTATATGATTGGATTTTTAAATTTTATATTTTAACACAATTCAAATATTTTTGAGAACTTAAATTTCTAAAACTAGAAAAAAATATACGGGAAATTAAAGGAATTGACTGTACGATACTCTTACATGATGTTTAATAGAAGGGAGTTTTGTACTTATGGGGTTACTTGAAAAGCAATTAGAAAGGCAAGTTACCTTACTTTATTTGTTAAATACTAGGTCTTCCAATCTTAACAAACTAGCAAGGAAGCTGACAATTACCGATAAAACACTAATTGCTGATATTGAACACTTCAATGATTCCTATTTTCCTGTTCATATTGAGGTAAATAATCACAAAGAAGTGAGTTTGACGATACCTAACAATGTCAATTTAGATGATATTTTTGTAAAAATACTGAATAATTCAATTAATGTCAAAATACTAAAATACATAGTCATATACGAACCAACACTAACTGAAATTTCTCAATCTTTATTTTTGAGTAAAACAAGTATTCGCAGGATTGTGTCAAAAATAAACAATTATTTTTATACAGAGACCATAAATATTCAGATCGATTTACAAGCAAAATTAATGGTAGTTGGCAATGAAACGGAAATTAGACGTTTATTTGCATGTATGTTTAAAGAGATGTATCGAATACAAGAGTTTGCTTATTTTGATTCTATCTATCAATTAATACGTAGGTGTCTCAAAGCACAAAATAAAACGGCTAGTGCTCCTAAAATTATTTATTCGGTGTATTACATTTTTCTTTCGATCATTCGTATAGGTCACAAACACTTTGTACCGGAAGATGAGTTGGAGAATAAAGAAATGGTTGTCACTGAACTTTTAACAGTAATTCAAAAAGATACGGTCTTTACAACGTTGATGAGTCAAAAATATAAGTTTAATGTAACTAGAAATAATGTAGCAAATGTCTTAAGTTCCTATTTCGGTTTGCTCTTTACAACAGATACTAATCGCCAGACAATCATGCCTAAGAAAATTGAAACTTTTCTTACTCATTTTTATTATTTACTTAATATTGAAGGATCGATCAGTAAAAGGACAATCGACTACTTATCTGACTTTATCAATTTTTATAAAGAATTAATGATCTTTAAAGTCAGTTATGCGGATATATTTTATCAAAAAGTGATGCAAAACAATCCTAAGATTTGGCAAGCGTATCATCATTCGCTAGAAGTTGCAGAACTGAGCTTTATTGAAAAAAGTGAATTATTACATAAAGACTTATTTTTGGAATTACTTATTTCTTCCAATCAATTAGTACATATGATCGAACCACAAGTGAAAGAAAAGTCAATTTTGGTTTTAAGTACACAGGAAATTGGTGTCGCTTTACTTTATAAAAATATTATTTTAAACAAGTATCCTTTTTTTAAGCAGATTGATATTTATGAACAAGATGTCTTTTCAATTGATTACCAGGTGTTGAATCAATATGACTTGATACTAACAGATCTCTCCCTGAATTTTGAACGAATCAATGCGAATATTTTAAAAATTTCAAAAGTGCCAACGCCAATTTTTTGGTCGAATTTTGAGGCGTGTTTATATTCTTCCTAAGGACAACTTTTACGAGTGCCATCTTTTTTTATTTTTTGGAAAAAATAGGATAGAGCTAGCAAGAAAGTCAGGTATGATTAAAATAAACAAAAAAATAAAAAAATTTAAAGGAGGAAAAAGTGATGGATTCTGAAGATCGTAGTATGTTGTTTCTTTTATGTTGTCTATTTGGGGGCTTGGGATTTTTGACTGTGAAATTATTAAAATGGACTTGGGAAATCTCAAAGGTTATTTGGGAAGTAGCGAAGTGGACTGGAGCTAAGCTTTGGAACGGAGCAAAATGGACTGGGGTTAAACTTCGAGAAGGATATAAAGTTCTTAAGAACAAATGGGATGAACGGCAAGCAAGAAAGGCATTGGCCAAAGAAAAACAAGACCTAAGCCAAGAAACAGATAAGGTCCCATTACTTAAAGATGAACAAGTTCCAGAATTACAACCAATTGATAAACAAGTTCCAAAATTACAACCAATTTGGGTAGTAGCGCAACAACAAAATCCTGAGAGAGTACCAGTACCAATTAAACAAGTAGATGACAAAAAGAGTATGAAAGATGTCACTACGGGAGCAGTAAGAACCAGTATAAATACTAAAAATAGTCTAACAAGTGGTTTCCAAATAAACAACGGTCATAGTGCAATTGCACATCAGCTTTAATCAAATTGCGCTATTACGCAATTAGTATAGATCTAGTAGAATGATCCAAGAAGGATGAAGGAGGAATGAACTACTTGGTAAGAAAGAATATATTGGAGAATGAAACCGGTGAATGGCAAAATAAATCTAATTTAAAGTCCGAGTTTATCAAAGAAGCATCGTCGTTTTCTGTCAAAAAAGAAAATGTCTTTACTCTTTGTGAAAAGTCAATCCAAGAGAATCATGGAGAAAAGACTGCACTTTTAAAAGTGCAAGATATGTTAGATGACTTTAAATTTGAAGTACTTCGACGGATGGCTGGGGATCGTAAAGTGTTTGAATTACAAAGTGAAAAAACTGAGTATGAAGCAAGAATCGAACACGCCGAGGGAAAAATCAGCGGGGAGCAACTTCAACAAAAAATTAATGTATTAGAAAAGGAACAAGAAACGAAGATCGTAAAGCATGAAAGGGATAAGGCCACAATAGAAGAATTAGAAACAAAGGACGTTTTTTTATCTAATAATAGTCATGAAAGTAATGATTATCTTGGAGCCATCGCAAAAGATGAAAAAACGAAGTACTTTGAGAATAAAGATCTGGCCGAAATATTAGCTAGTGAGATCAGTCAATCGAAACAAAAACTTACTGGGCTTAAGCAGCACAAACGAAACGAAGTAGCAGATTGTAACAAAAAATTAAATGAATTAAATAATGTTAGTCAGAAAAATAAAAAAATGATGCAAGAGATGTCAAATACGTCAAATACGCTAGATCCGCCAAATGCGTCAGATAAGGTAAGAGACCAAACAATAACAGATCAAACAATAACAGACGCTAAGATTGTTGATAAAATTAAGAAGCTTGTTAAAGAATTCATGAGAACTGAGAATTTTGAAATAATAAAAACGGATACTTTGGAAGAGAGGTATGCAAAAGCTACTGCAGTTGATATTACGAGGGAGGAAGTAGAGAACAGAAAAGACAAGGCGAAAAAAGTTCTCGTAGAGACAGCCACTATAAGGAGGAAAAAAAGACAGGATAGGGGGAGTGTATTAGAACAAAATCAAGACCAAATGAATGTATCAGAAAGGGTTGCAGCGTTTGAAAAGAATGGAGAGTCAAAACCCGACCAAACAGTATCAGTAAAAACACCTAATAAAAATGGAAGTAATCTATCAAAAGGAAACAAGCAGCAAACGAATAATTCTTTCAATCGATCAGAAGACGATTTGCGAGATCAAGTAAAACCTGAAACTGAACCTATCAATCGCCTAAGTAATAGTAATCTCTCAAAAGAGAACGAGCAGCAAACGAATCATTCTCTCGATGAATCAGAAGTCGTTTTGCGAAAACAAGCTAAGCCTGAAATTCAAGCTACTAATAGTCTCCCAAATGGTGCATCAGAAAAGGATTCGGCAAATGCTAGACCTTACAGTGGCGATGTGCGAGGGCTAATCGATAAATTTAATAGCGAAAAAAAAGACTCTCACGAGCTTCAGAAAGGTCCTAGAATAAAATTCAATCAAGGACATAGCCAACAAGACCAACAAGAAGTGTCTAAACCAAACGGAAATAAGCAGCAAACGAATCATTCTCTCGATGAATCAGAAGTCGTTTTGCGAAAACAAGCTAAGCCTGAAATTCAAGCTACTAATAGTCTCCCAAATGGTGCATCAGAAAAGGATTCGGCAAATGCTAGACCTTACAGTGGCGATGTGCGAGGGCTAATCGATAAATTTAATAGCGAAAAAAAAGACTCTCACGAGCTTCAGAAAGGTCCTAGAATAAAATTCAATCAAGGACATAGCCAACAAGACCAACAAGAAGTGTCTAACCCAAACGGAAATAAGCAGCAAACGAATAATTCTTTCAATCGATCAGAAGTCGTTTTGCGAGATCAAGCAAAACCTGAAACTAAATCTAAATCTATCAATCGCCTAAGTAATGTATCAGAAATAGTTTCGACGTTTGAAAAGAATGGAGAGTCAAAACCCGACCAAACAGTATCAGTAAAAACACCTAATAAAAATGGAAGTAATCTACCACAAGGAAACAAGCAGCAAACGAATAATTCTTTCAATCGATCAGAAGACGATTTGCGAAAGCAAGCTAAGCCTGAAATTCAAGCTACTAATAGTCTCGCAAATAGTGTATCAGAAAAGGATTCGGCAAATGATAGACCTGTCCCTGGCCATGTGAAAAATCTAATCAATAAATTTAATATAGAAGAAAAAGACTCCCTCGTGCTCCGGAAAGGTCCTAAAGCAAATTTTATTCATGGACTTAGCCAACAAGAGGAGCGTAGACCAAATAGAATAGCAAGATCTAGATCAGTTAGTCACACATTACATGAAGTACATAGAGAACAAACAGATAAAGGTCGCCGAAATAGTGCACCAGAACTCACTATGCCATCTGAATCTCCATTACGTTCAGAAGATCGAGAAACATCTTCACCCATGTATGATGACAGTCTTCATGAACGGCATTTAAAATTATCAGATTTTGAGTTAGATCCAGAGAAAAAACCATTTGATGATACACAATTTGACAAATTTCAAAGGTTTGAAAATGATATTCCATTGCGTTACATTGGAAAGTTACGGAATTTAACCAATTCAGAACGTGTACTATCATCATTATCTACAACTCAAGATTTAAAGACTCATGACAAGTTAGTTCGTAGAAATTCGGCTCCCGGAGTAATGACGGAACAGTCTATACCAAGTCACAGTTTTGACCAATTTGACCGAATTCTTATACCAAGAGTTAAATTGCGTTATGTTAATGGTCAAGTTAGTTTATCAAAGGAATTTACAACTCAAACTGCTGAACTCAATAAATTTCCAGAATTAAGCAGTTTTACAAACCAAGTTCTAACACCAGGAGATTCCTTAAACCAACCGTCTACACCCAATAGCGATTCAGAAATAAATAATCTTACAAATCAAGTTCCACTACCAAAGGATTCTTCAGATTTACGTTCAGTATCAGAAGGTGACATGAACCAAACTTCTATGCCGGAAAACGTCAACAGTACATTAGATGAAACAGATAGTGTGAAAAAATCAGTTTCGGTTGAGGATCTAAAGTTAGCATATGTAGAAAGATTACGATCTCAGGTCGCGTTTGTCGAACAAAAGATAAAGCACGATGAAGAATTAAAAAAATATGGACCGTACAATAATTTTTTCCTTGATCAATCGAAGAAGTCTAAAGCAGCAAGATCTAAGATAGAAATCGATCTTACTAAAAATAAAACACTATGTGAAGGTTTAAAGACAATTCTTGGCGATGAAAAAAAATTAGCTGAATTTTTAGAAGAGATACAACCAAAGGATCCTCAGGGGCTAGCTAAGGAACTCGAAAATGTTAAGCAAGATACGGCAGAGTTGAAAGAAAAAGCCGAAGAGTTAAAAGAAGTTACCTATAAAGATCTTAAAAAGAAATGGTATCAGGTGCTGACCCGCCCTTCATTTTATTTGTTTTTAGCAAGACAAGCACTGTGGGTTGCACCGATGGCGTTTTTTAGTGCGATGGCTGGCGCTCTTCCGCTAATGCCTACTGGCACACAAATATTACACGGATCCGCTGTAGTCAACTGGTTAAGAGGCGTGATTATTGGTAGTTATGTCGGTCAACGTTTAGTAAATGCCGTACCTAAAATCATTCCACGTACTTCCAAGAGAGTTCAGCGATTTGCTAAGGAAAGATTTCCTAAGACAGTGGCAGCGCTAGAAAAAGGATCAAAAACAATTGCTAGACCTTTTAAATCCATCGGAAAATCTGTGCGCTCGACAGCTAGAACAATTGGTCGACCTTTAAAACCAGTCGGTAAAGTAGTGGCTATACCATATAAATTTGGTAAGGAAAAATTAAGTAATCTTAACGCTAAAACCTTTGTTCCAATCGGAAAGAAAATAAAAGAAACATTCGATATTGCCCATTCTGAAAAGCGTTCATCAGAAGAAAACCAAAATCTGAAAAAAGGGTTGGATGCTAACGGACAGCGGTTGCCGTTTGCTACTCGAGTAAAAAATGCGGCATTGATGACGACAACCAATTTCGCCAAACGTTTATGGAGAAATAAAGTGAAAACGTTAATTGGAGTCGCCCTATTTGTTGGGTTAGCTACTTTCGGCTTACCTTTACTGTTAACCGCAGCTCTTCCAGCGATTTCTGGTACACTTATTGCTTCAGTAGCAGCTATAGCAGTTCCTGCCCTTTTTACGTTGCTAGGTGTGTGGGTTGCTGATAAATACTTATTGAAACCCCTGCAAAATCGATTAGCTAATCGAGAAAATGCGAAGCGTGAACAGTTATTTACCGAACGCTCAGCTAAAGTGCAAGAACTAGGACAGCACCACTCTCTTACCCCTGATTTTAATACGCGAGTAGCACGAGTGGCTCAGATAGACAATGAAAAGCAAACAGCTGAAAAACAGAAAACGCAGACGAGCCAAAAAACGAAAGAACAAGAATTAAATCGGACGAGTATATCTTCCATTTCTACTTTGAATAAACAGACAGAAACTGACAAAGTAAGATTAAGGGATTCTGTTAGTAGAGTGCTGAATAATCCAACTAATGAAAAACAATCTAGTGGACGAGCATCAGTGAGCAGTAAAAATGATCACCAGCGCTCGGAGGGCTACGGACGTTAGTGATAATATCACATAAACGCTATATTCAAATTAAGTAACGAAAGGGATGAACAACCACTTGAAAAAGTCTCAATATGTTTTATGGGTAGTCCACGTAGTTGTGGTGAGTACATTAATGTATATAGGGAATCGTACATTTTTTTTATTTACGATTGATCAAAATACAACCGTAACATTTGTGGAAAAAATAGCTAGATCTTTTCTTCACGCAGTTGATGAAATAGCTAGTTTTTCCTTCCAATTCTCATTTAACGTAAAGTCATTACTGGGAGGGCTCGCTTTTGTTCTTTCTTATGGATTACTAGTATTATACAAAACGTTTGATGAAAAAAAAGTACGCCCAAATGAAGAATATGGAAGTGCAAAATGGGGGAAATTTCGAGATATCAAACCATTTTTGGCGAAGAAAAAGAGTTTTAATATCATATTGACTAAAACAGAGAGTTTATCCCTGTCAGGACGAATGAAAATTACTGGTAAAGATAATTTTAACCGTAACAAAAATGTCGTTGTGGTTGGAGGAGCCGGTAGTGGTAAGACGCGATTTTATGTAAAACCGAATCTGATGCAAATGCATTCTTCCTATGTCGTCAGTGATTCCAAAGGATTGTTATTGATGGAAACAGGAAAAATGTTTGAGGAAGCGGGTTACAATATCAAAGTCTTTGATTTGATCAATCGGCGTGACACCCATCACTACAATCCATTTAAATACATAAGAACGGAAGACGATATTCTAAAAATCGTAAATAATTTGATTAAAAACACTTCAAATCCTGATAAAAAAGGTGGCGATGATTTCTGGGAAAAGGCAGAGACTGCTTTATTAATGGCAATTTTTAGCTATTTGATCCAAGAAGTCGTTGAAGAAGATCGCACATTAGGAAATGTGATTGAATTGGTACGTCTAGCAGATATTGACGAAAATGTTCCTGGATTCGTCAGTCCTTTAGACGTGCTGTTCAATGAGTTAGAAGAGAAAGATCCAACAAACTTCGCGGTTGCGCAATATAAAATTTTCAAACTATCAGGGGATAAGACGACCAAGAGTATTTTAGTTAGTTTAGGGGTAAGGTTGTCTCCGTTTGATATTCCTAGTATCAAAGACTTGGTCTCTAAAGATACATTAGAATTGGACACCATTGGGGATCGGAAAACGATTTTGTACATCTTACTGCCAGATACAGATACCAGTTTTAACTTCTTAGCCAGTATGATGTACCAACAGCTCTTTGATATGCTGGTCTACAAAGCAGATAATATTTATAAAGGACGCTTACCATGTCATGTTCGCTGTATTCTAGATGAATTTGCCAATATTGGTCAAATTCCGGATTTTGAGAAAGTTATTTCGGTTATTCGAAGTCGAGAAATCTCAACAAATGTGATCTTACAAAATATTAGTCAGTTAAAAACGTTGTATAAAGACACTTGGGAAACCATCATCGGTACGAGTGACGTCTTTTTATATTTAGGTGGGATGGAACAAAGTACGCATGAATATATTTCTAAACTTTTAGGTAAAGAAACGATCGAACAAAGAAATATCAGTGTCACTAAAGGCTCAAATGGATCATTCAATGAAAGTTTCCAAAAGTTGGGGCGTAATTTGATGGACCCCGATGAAGTAGCCAGTTTGAAAGGGCAACAATGTATTTTAAAAATACGTGGAGCAAATCCTTTCCTGTCTGAAAAATATGACATTGTCAAACATAAAAACTATAAAAAATTAGGGGATGTGACAGACTCATATATGTATGAACGTAATCTCTCTACACCTTCCACTACGTAACATACATATGTAATAGGAATTTAATCCTTGTCAATGATGCTGAGTGAAACTAGTAGAAGATGATATAAGGACTGTCTGGCACTCGAAAATCATGGGAAATCCAAAATTGACTTCTTGTTATTTTGAGCATTTTTGATTTTTTGACTTATTTTCAGGAATCAATTCTTAAGCGCTGTGCATTTGTTTGAAAAAAATGGATAGATGTTCCAAGTTTTATAGATGAATCAATTTATTGTGTCCAAAATAACGAATTTTAAAATTTTTTAGAGTAACTATTCTTCTCAGCTAGTCTGCTTTTTGATAAAGACCTCTTACATATATTGACTAAATTAGTCAATTATAAAATTTGAGAGAGGGAGTTTCTAAAATTTCTCAACTTAGAAATAACTGGCAAACATCGGTTGAAAAATTACCATATACTAAAAGTAGTAACAAATAATAAATAACTCAAAAAAGGGGAAATGTTTAAATGAAAGATGCAGCTTTATTAGAAAAAGTTTTTAGTTTAGTATCAAACTTCACTTTAGTAGGTGGAGGTCTTTGGCTAATTTGGGGAACGGTCATTTTAGCTGGTGCATTAAAAGATAAAAATGGTCCGCAATTACAGCAAGGAATTTGGCAAATTGTCGGTGGTGGATTGATTTTAGTTGCTGCAGGCTGGTTCGCAACTCAATTTGATTTCTCTTCACTTTTACAATAATACACTGAAAGCAGGATTTAATTTATGACATCAGCGATAATGTGGCTCTTTAATCAAATCATGTTTTATTTGAATGGAGATGATTTAAAATACACTCTGAGTAAGAATCTATCAGGATACATGTATGATGCATATAAATTAGTAGTAGATTTACAGGAACTAGTTGTTATTCCGCTTTCATTGTCTATTTTAGCCATCTTTATTCTTTTGGAATTTCAAAAAATTTCACTTAAGGTTGAGGGAGCTGGAGGAGCACCAATGCTTGGGTTTGAAATGATCATCAAATCATTTATTAAATTTGCGATTTGTTATGTGGTTATTTTAAAAATCCAAGTTTTGTTAGACGGAATCATAGTGATTACTTCTAATTTGACGTATAAAATTTTACAAGTAGGTGACGAAAAAACTGTAGCGAATGTAGCAGCAAGAGTAGAACAGGCGGTAAATGATCTAGATTTCTGGTCACAAATCGCTGTGCTATTAATTATGTTCATTCTATTTTTAGTGTCACTTGTTGTACGGACGTTGATTCAGGTAACAATTTATTTACGATTTATGGAGCTTTATATTTTTAGCGCGATGGCACCAATTCCGATGGGGGCTCTACCAAGCCAAGAATTTTCTGCTATGACCAAAGGCTTCTTTAAAAATTTTGCCGCTACGGGGTTGCAGTCAACCTTTATCGCCCTGGTTTTAGTTACATATCCAATGCTATTCATGAGAATAATGGAAGACGTTGGCACCCATATGTTTGGGATTATTTTAGGATTAACGATCTATATGATTGGAATCTTACTAGCTATCAATAAAACTAAAGGATGGGCCAAAACACTAATATCTGCATCATAAGGAGGGGAGATATGGCAATAGAAGTAAAAGTTCCAAAAGATATCAAAGAATACAAAGAAAAAGTAATAGCAGGAATGAATCTAAAACAATTATTGTGTCTTTGTATTGCTGGCGGGGTAAATGTCGCGATCGCACTGATATTCATTGCATGGTTAAAAATGCCAATCGAAATCATCAGTTGGTTGATGATCATTGCCTCTATTCCAATCGTGTCTTTTGGATGGTTCAAACGAAATGGCTTATCATTTGAAGTTTATGTTAAGCAATTTTTTAAATACCATATTTCGACAGGAACTAGAAAAAAGAAACGAAAAAAGAATGATGGTCAACAAGATATGTCAGAAAGTAAAGAATTAGGCGGACAAGAACGATGATGAAATTAAAGTCAAAAATAAAGAATAATCATAAAAATTTAAAGAAGACTTCTAAAAATATAAAGAAACAACAGAAAAAAAATCCACAAGATGTGGATTTTTTGCGCGATACTTTTTACTTTAAAACAATTTTTCCCAGCGGTGTTTGTCAACTGGATGATAATACGTACTCCATCACAGTCGAATTAGAAGATATCAACTATCAGCTTTCATCAGAAGAGAATCAGATTGAGATTTTCTCGCAATATTGTGATTTCCTTAATTCTTTAAGTAGTAAAACCCAGCTACAGTTAACTGTCTACAAAAAGAAACGACCGTTGAGTGAATTGCAATCAATTCTTTACTACCAAGAAAAGAATGATTTTTTAGACCCTTATCGCGTAGAAATGAATGATGTTATTTCCAGAAAACTGGATGAAGAAAAAAATGGCTATAAGAAACGGATTTTGTTTACCTTCATCCAGCAACATCAAACAGAAAAACTTGCTCATAAAGAGCTGGAAATGGTTGTAGATCGCTTTGCAATGTTTGCGAGTCGATTAGGTAGTGGGATCAACCGTCTTGAGAAAAAACAGATGTTGACAATTTTGTCTGATATCTTATTAACAAAAAGCGATAAGGAAGAACCAGAGATTGAGGATATCCTACCAGAAGTGATTGAACTGAAACAAAACAAAAACTACTTGAAAATGGATGATCATTATGCCAAAACCGTTTATTTGCAAGAATATCCATCGGAACTAGCAGATACCTTTATTTTTGAACTGTTAGAAATCCCTCAAGAGTTGGTGATTACATTACATATTAAGCCACTTGAACAAGATGAAGCATTTGACTTAGTGAAGACCAAATTAGCTTTTATGGAACAACAAAAAGTGGATGAACAGAAAAAAGCCCTACAAAATGGCTACGATTTTGAAATGCTTTCCTATGATTTGACTTATTCGTTAACAGAAGCGAAAAATTTAGTTGATGATTTACAGAACAAGGGTCAAAAGCTTTATTCGATGACTGGAAGTATCCATTTCCATGCCCCAACAGTTGAAAAATTAACAGAAGTACATGACGAGGTATCTTCTATTGGTCGACAATTTGGATTTAAGATCATCGAGTTAGAATTTATGCAAGAGGCTGGGCTGAACGCAACCTTACCTTTAGGAAATAATATATTGCCATTGGATCGAACACTAACGACTGCCAGCACTGCGATATTTGTGCCGTTTACTATTTCAGATCTAATTCAAGAAAATGGGAAATATTATGGCGTAAATGCTATTTCAAAGAATATTTTATCTCTTGACCGGAAATTATTAAAAGCACCCAATGGATTTGTTCTAGGAACTCCTGGTTCTGGTAAAAGTTTCTCGGTGAAGCGTGAGATCGTAAATGTACTATTGCGTGATGCCGAAGATGAAGTCATCATCATTGATCCTGAACGTGAGTATTCCGTTATCGGTAAAAATTTCAATGGTGAGATTATCAAGATCGCTAGTGATTCCGCTACCACGATCAATCCAATGGATATCAACGAAAACTATGGAGATGACAGTGACCCGGTTGTTTTAAAGTCGGAGTTTTTGATTTCATTGTTCGACTTGATTATTGGCGGTGCATTGGGGCTAACCTCTACCCAGAAAACGTTGATCGACCGTGTATGTCGTCGAACGTATGAAACAGTTAGCGATCGGATGCCAACTTTTGTAGATTTCTACCACATCTTACAAGAGCAAGAGGAAGAAGAAGCGCACCAATTGAGGACGGACTTGGAAATTTATATCGAAGGAAGTTTGTCAGTATTCTCCTCTGAAACAAATGTCGATATTACCAAACGGCTCGTTGTCTATGATATCAAAGATTTAGGGAAACAGCTTAAAACAATGGGGATGTTGATCGTGTTGGACCAAGTCTGGAATCGGATCACCACCAACCGGGAAAGAGGCGTTCGGACCTGGTTGTATATCGACGAAATGCAATTACTGTTTACAAATGAGTATTCTGAAAATTATTTCTTTGAATTATGGAGTCGTGCCAGAAAGTGGGGGGCAATTCCAACTGGGATTACACAGAATGTGGAGACACTTTTACTTTCGGACCTTGCACGGCGGATGCTTTCAAATAGTGATTTCGTCATGATGCTCAATCAAGCAAAATCTGACCGTTCACAATTAGTCCGGTTATTTGATATCTCAGAAGAACAAGAAAAATTTGTTGTGAATTCACCAGAAGGTTATGGACTGATGGTATTTGGCGATACAACTTTACCTTTTTATGATCATTTTCCGAAAGATACGCAGTTGTATAAGATGATGTCAACCAAACCTGGTGAAGACTAAAACGAAAATGGAATCAGAAAGGATACGTCACAGTGCCCGATTTGAATGAACCCAATAACGAACAGCAGGAATCACAAAATAGTATTATCAGCACAGGATTAGAAAAAACCAAAGGT
Organism: Enterococcus sp. DIV0691; assembly: GCF_051711145.1. Taxonomy (NCBI): domain Bacteria; kingdom Bacillati; phylum Bacillota; class Bacilli; order Lactobacillales; family Enterococcaceae; genus Enterococcus; species Enterococcus sp. DIV0691. The sequence goes on along the minus strand of NZ_JBIOLY010000001.1, from coordinate 2,842,806 downwards.
CTCATTAAAGACCAAAAAAAAAGTTCAGAACTAACAAAAGCGATCCTTAAAAACAATCAGACAATTAAAGTAACGATAATCGTCCATAAAAATGATAAACTACCAATCATTAAAAAAAAATCTCGTTTAAAAAGAGTCATTAAACAAGGGAAACAAAAGATTAAACTGACTAAGAAACAAATTTCAAAAATAAAACGAGACGTTGAAGAATTTGGTAATAAAACCGTCGTATTAGCTAAAAATAGGTTCCGTAAAGTTTTAGGCCTAAAACGCAAAAATGATCAAAAAAAAGTGCGACAGGAATTACGATCTGATTCAAAAAGTCAGAATAACATCCAGGGAACAAAACAGTCGACAGATCAACCAAAAGTGAATGTGCAAAAGAAACAGCTAAAAAAAGAACAGTTAAAAAAAGTAGCAGAAGAAACAAAAAAAGGCAATTTGGTTGCTCGTTCTTCTAAGGATAGTACCCCTTACAGCTACACTGCTTACAAAGATCAAAAAGGATTTGCACCTCAAGATTCAGTGAAATCCACCAAAAAAAAATGGTACAATATTTTTGGTAAGGGTAAAAACACGAAAGTTGTCTATGTAAATCCTACAAAAGGCGTCGGCAAAAAGGGTGGGTTCTTCAAGAAATTTCTAGGTAAAAAAAAATCAGCGTCAAAATTTTTAGATATGGCTCAAAAGCTGTCACCAAAAGGGCAAGCAAAAGAAGCGGCTATGAAAATGCTTGGTGGGCGAGATGAAAAGGGAGATTTAACGATTATCGGGATCCTCATTACGCTGATTTTTTTAGTGATTACAATCAAGGCGCTATTGATCATCGCGATAGTTATCGTTATACTGGCGATCATTCTCGTGGTAATCTCGGTCGTTTTAGCGATTTGGACTTTTATTGTCGCCTTGTTCACATTGAAAACAGAAGATATGGCGATCGCTGAAGCATTTGAGTATATTTCCTATTTGGATGCCTCTAAAAATAGAGATGTTTATAATCGTTACAATCAATTAGTTGAAGAACATGATGAAGTTTATTTTGAAGTGAATGGAATGGTTGCCGATCCGGAACAATTTTCGTTTGCTTCAAATGGGGATAACTATATCTATTACTTAAATGCCAAATATGAAAATTATAATATTAAAAATAGTGCGCTTCCTAATTATCTGAAACGACTAAAAGACCAAACATCCATGAGTCCTCCATTATATATGTCTTTTTATGCCCAGTTTAAAGATAAGTATTCACCAATGGAGGAAGAGCCAGTTAAGATTGCAAAAGTAGAAGATGAACTTCGCGCAATCCATGATGGCACTTTTACATACAAAGTCGAATATGAAGAAGATAAAGATACAGAAGAAAAAGTTAAAGACAAAGACAAAGACAAAGAAGAAGAAGACAAAGAAGAAAAAGACAAAGACAGCGTCACGCTGAATGTCAAAGTACAAACGATTGCTGAATTTCTTGATTTAGATCCTCAAATCGAACTCTATTCAAACAATAAAGTGATAGGAACGATCTCAGCATTCTCACAAGATGAAATCGATAAATATTATCCTGTGTTAGAAATCGATCGTTTTCAGGATAAGATTTTTATGGATAATCCTTTAGGGAAAGTTTCGTATGCTTCTGTTATTGGTAATTATGGTTATCGCGGTCGGGACGATGCCAATATGAATGATGAAATAATCATTGATGCGAAACCACAAACGCCTGTCTATGCCACATCAAACGAGAAGGTAACAGAGATCAGTACGCGTACGGCTCGAGATCTAAATGGGAAAAAGCAAACGACAACAAGTATCAAAACGGAAACAGGGAAATACCAAGCTTATTATATTAATGTGACGCCGATCATACGTGAAGGAGCTTCTTTAGAAAGCGGAGATTTGATTGGTTACACAAGTGACAAATTTGACGGTAATTTATTGATGATCATGAAAGAAAAACGAATCTTCCTCTACCGCAATCCAGAAATCAATCCGACAATTTTTATTGAAAATTTGGTTTATGGAAATCGTACGAAATTAAGTCAGTATGATCGAGAACAATCGCAAGGTGAGCTTATTTATCCACCTGAAAAAGTGGTTCAATGGCGAGAAAAAGTAGTAACAGAAGCAAAAAAACAGAACATTGAATCATTTACCAATGTCATACTATCCATAATCTGGGTAGAAAGTGGTGGGGATGGTGAAACCGTTCCGGATATTATGGGAATTGCTAAAGCACAAAATTTGAATCAAACGATCAACCCAGAAAAGTCAATTGAATTAGGTGTAGCTTATTTTGCAAATTTAATAAGAAAAGCACAAATGTATCAATTAGGTAACTTAGCAGCGATCCAAGCTTACAATTATGGGGAAGACTATTTGGACGAGTTGATCCGTACAGATAGTAAATATACATTTGAGCATAGCAAAGCTTATGCGCAAGAAAGAAGTAATGGGGAAGTTGTTTCTTATAATAAGGGCGTGGCTTTAGATCTTGGCTATAACTGGCGTTACGCATTTGGTGATATGTTCTATGCACGCTTAATTTCTTACAACCTCTCAAACTCTACTGGAAAGTTGGTAGAGGTAGCAACTAAAGAAATCGGTACGTTAAATGGCAATAAATATTGGGAGTGGGCTGGCTATGAGAGCCGAATGGAATGGTCTGCGATCTTTGTTACTTGGGTAGCAGAACAAGCAGGGTATCTCAGTCAAGGTCGTGTACCGAATACTGTAAGACCGTTAGATATGTTCAATTGGTACAAAAAGAATAATAAATTCAAAGCCACTGATATAGGCTATATCCCGCAACCAGGGGATTTGATTTTCTTTGATTGGAAAGGTAATAAAACGGGGAAAGACCAGGTGGGGATCGTCGAATTTACAGGTGGAAATACGATTCAAGTAATTGAAGGTAATTCAGAAAATATGGTTCGAAGAAGAACCTATACACTCGATCATTCAGCAATCTCTGGATATGGGGTGCCTTAATCTTTCGACTAGCTAGTTAATGATTCATCAGTCAATTCGTGAAAAGTAAAGGTGGTGAGTAATTCCTAAAAATAACGAAAATCTTTATTTTTAGGAAAAAATATGATCAAAAATTTTTTAGAAACCAAAACAGGCAGAAATTTTTTAATAGGGGTAACAGTTTTTTTCGTTGTGGTCTTGGGTTTGACAAGCTATTCATTGTTCTCAAACACAGCCAATCAGGAAGAGACGAACAAAAAAGGTCAGACAGAAGAAACAGCGGAAAGTAAGGAACGACTAGGAGAATACAGTGCCACTACTTATAGTGGTAAATGGTACTCCAATCGAAGTGACGAAATGGTACTAGAATTAAAAACCGACGGGACCTATCGTGCTTCTTCTTGGCTAGCAGCTGGTAAATATTACTTAGTCGATAACGGGTATTTAGTGCTAGAAGACAAAGAAGGAACCATGAAAAAACTCAAATTACAATCACGTATGGGAAGTACAATCTTTTATTTAAAAGAAGATAAAGAAGAAATCTACTTCTATCCAAATGAAGAAGTTAAAGTCAAAATGGAAGAAGAAATCACCGAACAAGCAGAAGCAGCACAACAAGTGATTTCACAAGCTTGGTTAGACGTCTTACAACAAGGCGCATGGGAAAATACGAATACCGATCGAGCATTTACATTAGAATTTAAAGACGGTAAGTTAATCCAGAAAAAAATCGAAGAAGACAAAACGGTCAATGAGCTCACTTATGATTATCGTGTGGTCACCGTCAACCCAGATCAAGACGGTGCAGTATTTGTCATCACGAAAATCGACGATAACGGTAGAAAAGAAGAAGTTTCTTTCTCTATTGGAGAAAAAGGCTCGAAATATGCCCTAAGAGGCGACCCTGGTTCATTTAATTGGATTACGATATACGAGAAAGAATACGAAGCGGTATCTCCCACTCAAGATGGGACCACACGTGAAGAAGCAACGAAAAAGAATGTCTGATTCAGATGAAAAATAAGAAGGAGGTGAAAATATATGATGGAACCGGGAACGGAAAGAGAGCTAGATTATACCGAAAGACTCTTTAAAAAGATGCCAGGATGGGCTGTTACTGCGACACTTTTTATTGGAAGAACGCTAATACGCGTAGGTCGAGCTGGGAAAAAATTATGGAATAAACGGAAAGAGAATCAACAACGAGCTTTTCTTACTCAACTATGTGAAGGAAAAAACGGTAGTGAAATAGAAAAAATAATAAAAGCAGATCCTAAACTAGCTAAATTAATCGAACCGGAAAAGAGAGGTTTGATTGGACGAACGATTGATAAATGGAGAGGGATCACCCCAGAAGATAGGAAGAATAAACTACTCCAACAACCACTTCATAAATTTGATAAGAACCTATTAAAACCACTCATGAATGATCATGAGGTCATTCGCGATAAAGTCCTAAGTGAGAACAGATTCTTGGGTTCGATTGATCCAAATGCAAGAAAAGTTTATCAAGCCACTCTAAAAGATACAACTAATCAGAGAGCTTTCGTTACGCAACTATGTGCAGGGAATCCAGAGGTAGTAAAGGCACTGGAAAAACAAAACTCACCATTACTTAAATTAAACGGTCCGAAAAAAAGAGGCTGGCTTGGGCGAATAATTGATAAAGTGAGAGGTATTACGCCAGAAGCTAGGCAAAGAGAATTGCTCCAACGACCACTAAAAACATTTAATAAGTTAGCATTAGAAGACCTCATAACTAGAGATGATACTAAGGTAATTGAAGATCGAGTCAATAGTCATATCAAATTCAAGAGTTCGATTGATCCAGTTGCAAGAGTAAAGTATAAAACTAATTTAATAGATGCAAAGATACAGGCTCAAAATGCTAAAAAGAGAGTGAACGCACTTGACGTCGGTAATACCATGTCTCGTAAAGGAGAACTAAGTAAGCTTACTGATCTTACGAAACATGCAATACCAAAGGCTGCAAGACTAACTGCAGAAAACCAACGAACAATCGGCGGCAATACACTAACGAAAGGTTTACAGGGACAGCTTTTGCAAGCACCTGTAAGGTAAAAGATTAGCATTCTAAGATAACTTAAAATTAACCCATGAAGTCACAGCTTTTCATTGACTTCATGGGTCTTATTTTTATTTGAAAAATCAATGGATCTCTAAACATAAGACAACAGAATACTGCAAAGTAAGCCCAATGCATAACTACTGTTGAACAAGATCATATTTTTGATGGCATAGCTAAAACTGATGGGGTGAGGCAAGGATTGTTTGAATTGTTGCAAGTTACGATAGATCGTTGGTAATGTGAGAAAAGTCAACAAGATTGGCCACTGGTAGACATGGCTCAATAGTCCAATCAAGACGACCAGATAACAAGCATACATCAATAACTGGAACAACAATTGTCCAATGGGACGCCCAATATAAAAAACTAAAGTATAGCGATGATTTTCGATATCTCTTTCTAAGTCCCGTAGGTTATTAGCTAACATGATATTGGCAATCGTAAAAACCAAGGGGAGTGAAGCTAGGATGATCGTCAGGATACTCCAAATGTTTCCTTCTAAACGGAAGGTTCCTGTCTGAAAAGAAAGAATCAGATCAAATACTTTCGTACTGTAAGTATTGATGTAAATGACCATGGCAAAAATTCCCAACCCCATTGTTACACCGCTGAAAATTTCCCCTAAAGGCATTCGTGATAAGGGAATGGGCCCAAAGGTATAAAAAATGCCAATGAAGCAACAAGTAGCGCCCATCAATAATAATAAAATCCCAGTTCTAGCGGTTAGGATTACACCAATCAGTAAGACAAAGAAAATCATTCCTAGGATCATTTTTTGGATCAGTTTTGGTGAGATGCCAGTTCGTCCAATTACGTTTTCTTGATATTTATAAGTTTTCGAATGGGCTTTTTGGTAGTCCATATAGTTGTTGATTGCGGTAGTTGCTAAATCAAAAACCAACATACCAATAAAAAACAACCCTGTATTAAGCCAATGTATTTCATGAAAAAAAGCGATAGAGAATAAAACCCCTATCGCAAAAGGAAATACACTAGCCACCTTTGTTCGTAGTTCTACTACTTCTAAAAAGATCTTTAGTGTCATAGTTCATACTCCTTATTTCAATTCAGAACGATCGCCCATCGTATATTTAGAATCTTTGTCCAAAACGAAAGTATCTTTGATCGGATCGGTCACGTATACTTTGTTTTCTTTGGTAACAAAAATGGCTTCCGTTCCGTCATTCAGTTCACTTTCGACGTATTCCAATCCTTTTTTCACACCCATTGAGAAGACAGCTGTCGACAAGCCATCACCATCAATTGATTTATCTGTGATGATTGTAACACTAGCAATATCATTATCAAAAGGATAACCAGTATCTGGATCAAATAGATGATGATATTTTTTACCATCTACTTCTAAATAACGCTCATAGATGCCAGAAGTCACTAATGTTTTGTTCCGTTCTTTGATCGTCCCCAAAACAGAACCACGTGCTAGATTCGGATCTTGGATACCAACTGTCCAGTCTTGATCTTCACCACGTGGGCTATGACCTAAAACATAGACATTTCCACCTAAGTCAACGATAGCAGTCGTTACACCTTGCTGTTTTAACACTTTGACAACTTCATCTGTGATATAGCCTTTAGCAATGGCTCCAAGATCGATGATCATGCCTTTTTCTTTCAGATAAACAGTTTTGTCTTTATCGTTCAGCTCAATTTTATGGTAATCAACCAGCTTTAATGCTTGATCGATTTCTTCTTGGGCCGGTTTTCTCGCATCGTCAAACCCAATACGCCATAATTGAGTAATAGCACCGATTGCCATGTCAAAACCACCTTGTGAATCTTGACTATATTCATAAGCACGTTTTAGTAACGTGTAGATATCATCAGAAACCTTTACTGGCTTGATACCCGCTTGTTGGTTCACTGCGTCGATTTCGGAACCCTCCTGATTGATCGTGATTTTATCACCTAGTTCTTTGACCCGAGCAAAGGCCGGTTTTAATGCTGCTTCTTTGCCTTCATCATAGATTCGAATCCGAACATAAGTGCCTAATAAGAACTGTTCATCAGAATAAGGTTCTTGTAAAATTTTGGTGGTCGTTTTGCTCTCAGAGGTCGTTTGTTTCGTCGCTGTGCTGCAAGCTGCTAACGTGAACAAACTTAAAAAGGCTACGAAAGAGAGTAATCGTTTCTTTAACATGTGTTTCCTCATTTCATTAGTGGAAGGGACGGTTGCTGAGAAATCAAAAAGTGTACTTTGAGAAATAAGCCGAAACATCACAAAAATTTTTCAAAGAAAAATTTTGGACATCTCGGCTTGGATCTCAAAGAAACAACTTGTGCAATCGTCTCTTCCACGGATAATTATAGAAAATTTATTTTGTTACGATATTGTCAACTTGAATGGTTTGAGTGTCGCCTTTTTCAGCAGCATTCACTAATTGTTGTGCATACATTACAAATGAATGTGAGCTGTGAGTCGCACCAGTGACAACTTCAACATCTGCAGGTGAACCATCTTCTTCGCCCATCGCTTTGACAAGTTCATCGTTCAATTCAGGGATGTATGTCTCTGGAGAAGTACCACTTTTTGCTTTCATATTTTTGTTGTAGTCTGCATCGTCTTGTTTTGAGTTGCCGTCTTTGTCGACATAGTCAAATTTAGATTCAGATACTTTACCATCAGCGACTGTCATTTCAAATTGGACACGGTAACCATTAGAATAGTTTTTCTCTTCTAATTTGTATGTGCCATCTTGAAGATCTGCACCGTTATTGATTTCAATTGTATCAGTATTACCAGCTTGAGCAGCTTGGATCAATTGTTGTGCATAGTTTTGGAAACTTTCTGAAGAATGAGTTGCACCAGTAACAACTTCAACTCCACTTGCGCTTTGTGCTTCGACTAATTGTTCATTCAATTGTGGAATGAATTTTTCTGGGCTAGTACCAGCTTTTGCTTCCATGTTTTTGTTGTATTCTGTATCTTTGGTTTTAGACTCGCCATTTTCGTTGATGTTGTCATATTTAGATTCAGTGATTTTGCCATCTTTGACAACCATTTCGAAGACTGCACGATAACCGTTAGAGTAATTTTTTTCTTCTAATTTATAAGTACCATCTTGTAACTCGCCGCCAGCAACGATTTGTGCTGAGCTTTCAGTTGTTTTTGTTTCTGATGTCTTAGCAGTTGAAGCTTCTGTTGAGCTGTTAGAGCTTCCGTTATCATCCGCACCACAAGCACCTAACATTAAAGCTGAAAAAGCTAATACAGCAAATCCAGTAATAAAACGTTTTTTCTTCATTTTACTCCCACCGTTTCCTTTTTTAGTACACAATATTCTTTGTGATTCATTATACATTCTAATGAAAATCAGCCATAAGTCAACCGTTTTCGTCAAATAACTAGTGTAATCTTTAAACCGTTTTCTTTCTGTAAATTTCGTGAAAAAGAGCTTAACCACAAATTTTTAAAAATAATGAAAATGAGTTAGACAAAAGGGAATAACATCTATATAATGTATAAAGATTGTGTAATAGGTAGCAAACTAATACAAATGTTAATCATTTCAAATAAAGGATTACCAATAAGGAGCGGATGAACAATGACAAAGCAAAATATTGTCGTTGTGGGTGCAGGTTATGCCGGGGTATCAGCAACAAAATACTTGGCAAAAAAACTTAAAAAAGAAGATGTGACAATCACTTTGATTGATCGTCATTCGTACCACACGATGATGACAGAATTACACGAAGTTGCAGGTGGACGGGTTGAACCAGAAGCAATCCAATATGATCTACAGCACTTGTTTGCTCGACAAAAAAATGTTCAATTAGTGACAGATACGGTCACTGGTATCGATAAAGAACAAAAAGTTGTGAAAACAAAATTAGGCACTTACCCATTCGATCAGTTGATCTTGGGAATGGGGGGAGAACCAAATGACTTTGGGACTCCTGGAGTAAAAGAAAACGGCTTTACCTTATGGTCATTTGAAGATTCAGTTAAAATACGTGAACACATTGAACGTACCGTGGCAAAAGCAGCTTTAGAACCTAACGATGCGTTACGTAAAGCAATGCTGACGTTTGTGGTCTGTGGTTCAGGATTCACCGGAATCGAAATGATTGGTGAATTGATTGATTGGAAAAACCGTTTGGCAAAAGACTACAAATTAGACCCAAGTGAAATTACACTGATGGTTGTAGAAGCAATGCCGACGATTTTAAATATGCTGGATCGTAATGATGCAGCCAAAGCAGAGCGCTATTTAAAGAAACATAAAGTAGAACTACTATTGAATGCACCAATCGTGGAAGTAGCGAAAGACCATATCAAGTTAAAAGATGGTCGTCAGATTCCTACCCACACATTGATCTGGACAGCTGGTGTCAAAGGAACTTCTGATGCTGCTGATTTCGGCTTAGAGTCCGCTCGTGGTCAACGTTTGGTAGCGAATGAATATATGCAGGCAAAAGGATATGAAGATAAAAACATCTATATTATCGGAGACTTGGTTTTCTATGAAGAATTTCCTGGAACACCAACGCCACAAATCGTTCAAGCGGCTGAACAAACAGGTCATACAGCAGCAGCCAATATCGTAGCTGCCATCAAAGGCGGCGAAAAGCATAAGTTTAAAGGAAACTATCAAGGTTTCATGGTATCGATCGGTGCCAAATGGGGCGTTGCCAATTTATTTGATAAGATCCATTTAAGTGGTTTCTTAGCAATTGTGATGAAACACATCGTCAATTTGAAATATTTCTTTGATATTCGTTCTGGCTATTATATGTTCCAATACATGATGCACGAATTCTTCCATATCAAAGACGATCGTAATGTGACACGTGGCCATTCTTCCCGTTATGGAAATGTCTTATGGAGTGTGCCTTTACGAGTGTTCTATGGTCTGGTTTGGTTTATCGAAGCCTTCAAAAAAATTGTTGGTGATGGGCAAGTGTTGAAACCAGGTACTTGGTTTGGTGAAGGTTCATGGTTTACAGGTAACAGCGTGTTCCCTTGGACTTGGGAATACAATGTGACCGATGTAGCAAGTGGGGCTTCCGCTGCTGGCGATGCAACAACAGCAGCTACTGGTGCAGCAACAAGTGGTGCAGGAGAAGCAGCGACACAAGCTACTCACTTTGGTCTAAGTTATGCTTATGGTGAACAGCCTATGGCCGTGATTGAAAAATCACCAGACTGGTTCACAAAAATGATGCAAGTGATCATGCCAAACAATGATGTAGCAATGTTTTTCCAAAAATTCATGGTATTCTTTGAAATTGCTTTAGCACTCGCTTTGATTGCTGGTTTATTTACCTGGTTATGTAGTGCAACGACCATTGTTTTAGTGATTACTTTCTGTCTATCTGGAATGTTCTACTGGGTAAACATCTGGTTTATCTTTGTTGCTTTTGCATTGATGAACGGTTCAGGTCGTGCAATTGGTCTTGATCGCTGGGTGATTCCATGGTTACAAAAAACACTAGGCAATTGGTGGTATGGGAGACCTAAATCCCGATATGGATCAAAATAAAAAATTAGCCTAGAGCTTAAACTGAACAATTTGAGAATAATGGCTGATTGAAGAAAGTTCTAGGGAAACCTAGGACTTTCTTTTGTTTCATGCTAAAATTGGAGAACAGTTCAGCAAGAGGAGGCGTGCGAAAAGATGAAAGAATTTATCAAGAAAAGTTTGCTTAAACCTTGGGATATTTTCATTATCGTTCTTTTGATTGCTCTTTCTTTTTTACCCATCATCGTATTTAGTTATCAACAAGACAATGTAGCTCCTGATAAAGAAGCTGTACTCCGCGTTGATGGTGATGAAATCAAAACCTTCCCATTAGTAGCTGGGAGTAAAAAATATACGTATACTTATGAAGATCCACATGGTGATTATAATTTAATCGAAGTTGATGGCGACAAGATACGCATAAAAGAAGCAGATTGTGGCGATCAGATTTGTGTGAGACGAGGGTGGGCTTCTAAGAATGGCGAAACGATTGTTTGCTTGCCTCATAAATTAGTGATCGAGGTTCGGTCAACAGATGGGAGTGACAAAGATGGCCTGATCTATTAGGCTATCCACACCATGACAAAATTACAAAAAATGATTTATATATCTTTACTAGTGGCGCAAGGAGTCATCATTGGATTAATTGAGAACATGATCCCATATCCTTTTTCATTTGCTCCTGGAGCAAAGTTAGGACTTGCTAATTTGATTACCATTGTAGCGATTTTTACGATGAAAAAACGGGATAGTTTTTTATTGTTATGGCTTCGCCTATTTTTAACAACTTTGTTAGGTGGGACGATCTCTACCTTTCTTTATAGTATGAGCGGCGCGTTACTCAGCTATGTAGGAATGCTGTTAGTGAAACAGTTAGGTCCTAAGCGAGTCAGCATTATTGGAATCAGTGCAACAGGTGGCTTTATGCATAATGTCGGACAACTAGTGATGGCTTCGTTCATTGCTCAATCATGGACAGTCATGTTATATCTGCCGATTCTATCTTTCTTAGGTATTCTGTCTGGAATTGCGATCGGGATTGCAGCCAATTATTTGTTGCAACATGTACGTACATTACAACTTTTTCAAAGAGACTATGAGAAAGAACAAAAAGAGAAATGGCAACCGCTTTTTTTGAAAAAATAATGGTTATACAAGGAGTTTTTTTATGAAGCTACATCCAATGTGGAGTGAGTATCCAACTTTGAAAAACGAATTAAACGAGACGTTGAAAAAGATGGAAGATGTTGTCCGCTTAAAGAACAAGCCAGTCGAACAAGCAATCAAAGAGACGATTCATGCGGGAGGTAAACTGCTAAGACCTGCCTATCAATTGCTCTTTTCTCAATTTGGTCCAGAACAAGATCGTGAAAAGGCGATTGCGCTAGCTTCTTCGATCGAAATGCTTCATACCGCTACATTGATCCATGATGATATCGTTGATGAGGCAGATGTTCGACGTGGTCAGCCTAATTTACGTGGTCGATTTGGGAATACGGTAGCTGTTTATGCAGGAGACTATTTATTTGTTTGCTGTTTCAAATTACTTTCAAATTATTCTAATTCGCTAAAGAGCTTACAATCTAATTCTCGGAGTATGGAAAAAGTATTAGATGGTGAGCTTGGACAAATGGACGACCGTTACAATTATCATTTAACTGTGCCGGAGTATTTAGAAAACATCTCAGGGAAAACGGCCGAACTCTTTCAATTAAGTTGTTCAGTCGGAGCTTATGAAAGTGGAATGAATGAACGGTTTGCTCGAAAAGCAGGTTCAATCGGTTTAGCTGTCGGGATGGCGTTTCAGATCATTGACGATATCCTGGATTACACGAAAGATGCGGTCGATATCGGTAAACCAGTATTAGAAGATATGCGTCAAGGCGTGTATTCTCTACCATTGATTTACGCATTACAAACAGATAAAAAAGCAGAATTGATTGCATACTTGGATAAAAAAACTGAGTTGACACAAGAGGAAGCAGAAAGTGTTCGTCAGATTGTCAGAGAAGTCAATGGTGTGACAAAAGCCAAAAAATTAGCGGAAGATTACACAAAAAAAGCCTTAAAGGAAATTAGTAAGCTCCCTGATACAGCCTTTGATACACGTGAGATTCTTTTGTCAGTTACTGAGTTGATTTTAGATAGGGAAAATTAAAGAAAAATATCGGAAATCAGCCGCTACAATGGCATATTCTATTTCAAGAATCAAGAAGTAAAAAGAGTAGGCATGTGATGGTTGAACTTGAGAACCTTATTGTTGAGGAGTTGCTTCTTGAACGCCGTTTATTCGTTTTTAGATATACCAGAAGAGATTGAGGAAAGTTTTGGCTCAGTCTCTTTTTTATTTTAGAAAAATATTGGATCTATTTCAATCACTTTACTTCTTTATTTGGAAGATCGGTCTAAAGTTTATTCTTTAATTTTACCAATTTTTTTTATTTTTAGAAAAAATAGTTGTCAAAGAGTATTGAGAAGAAAGTATGCTAATAATAGATGCCAGTGAAATCAGAGGACTTTGCTGTTGCAGTCTGAAATTTACTTAACTTTAGGCATGTACTTATAAGTGAGACTTTGTATACACAGAAAGTCGCTATCTGTATAAAAGGAGGGATCAGACTATAGGTTACAATCTTTAACTGACTATTCGTAGTTTTGGGGGAAACGACGAATAGATTTTAAATAACATTCAGCCGGTTTTCTATTTAGGAAATCGGTTTTTTTATAACTGGATGATAAATCCAAAAGATAAGAGTGGAAAAAAGAAATTTTAACGTGTATTATTCATTAAAACAACTATTTTGCGAAACAATCTTTCCTAATTTTGAAAATAATTGTTCTGGACCAAGACTAAAAATATGTTATATTCACTAGTGAAGAAATACAATTAGAAAGGAAGATGTTGAGTGAAAAAACGATTAACAACGGATTTAACCAGAGTAGATGTAAATAAGATTTTAACCCGAATGATCAGTAAAAAAAATCATTTCTCATTTGAAGATATTGAAAAAGAATGTCAAAAACCGTTAACCACGGCGGATAAATTTCTAATTAGGACACTTGTTGTCAAAAAATTTAAGCTGAATGTAGAATATCTTTCATCTAATCAGTTAAAATTTTATCGTGTAAACAAAGAAGCGTGTTTGTAAGTCCTTTTTGTACATAATAAAATCAAAAATGTTGCAATACCATACAAAATAACACAGACCTTAAAGAATAAGGTAAGATAGAACCAGAAAGAGAAAAGGAGGAGAGCTGGGAAAGAAAAAGTGTTGTTGTGTATGGATCAAGAAGTAGCATGTTTGATTGAACAAGATTTTGGGGAAATCCGTTTAATGAAACATTATATATTGGGGAAGCGACAAATAGTAAGTAGAAGTCATACTTATATGACAGAATAGCATCAGAAAAACAGACCTTTTATAGGTGGAAGTTTGTCTGTGGCTTTTGATTGAAGCATTCGATACATCAGATCAATGATATTGCAGTTGTATAAAAAAGCACATAGAGGTTTAAAAATTGTGTAGCATTTTTGTTATGAACAGCAATAGCACATAGAATAACAACTTCATTTTACAACTCGCTAAATGAAGGGGCTATGAAGTATTCTGCGAGATCACATAAAAAAGGAACCACCATTGATGAAGAAAGGGATGGGCATTTTTGCCCATCCCTTTCTTTTTGACTTACTCAATGGAGGTTAAACTAATTTCGCCAGAAAAAAGAGTGAGGGCTTGATCCCCTACTTGCACGATCAACTCTCCATGTTCTCCGATTTCTTTAGCAATCCCAGTATAATGCTGCCCTTTTTGGGTAAATTGTACTTTTTTTCCAAGAACGAAAGACTTTTCACGATAAAGTGTTAAGTATTCGTCTGTGGGTTCTGAAAGATAGTGAAAGAAATTTTTCCAAATTTGACTAATCAATTGATTCCGTGTGATGGATTTCTGACCATCAGGGAAAAGAGACGTTGCTTTCTGTTGAATGGCTTCAGGAAACTGTTTTTGCGGGATGGAAAAATTTAGACCAATGCCAATAATGATCGAACTGATCCCGCCAGTTTCCATGTCACTGATTGCTTCAGATAAAATCCCGCTAATTTTTTTTCCATTTAAATAAAGATCATTGACCCATTTGATCGAAGGATCTTTTTTAGTCAATTCTTGAATGGCTTTCACGCATGCACTTGCTGCAATAACTGTATATTGGGGCAATTCATCAAATCGTTGATTGGGATGGATCAATAAGCTCATATAGATGCCTTGTCCAGGGGCTGCAAAAAAAGGACGTCCAAATCGGCCGTGTGCCTGTTCTTGGGTATCGGCGATAAAAAGAGCGGGTCCGATTTCTTTGGTTGCCGCAAGCTTAGCATCTTTCATCGTAGATTCTGATCGTTCTTGTACCGACACCATCAAATCTGGTATCCAAGGTTCTAATGCTTGGCGAATTTCTTGGGCATCTAACACATCAGAAGGAAGATAACGGTATCCCTTAGCTTGATGCTCAAAATGATAACCTGTTTTTTCTAATTCTTTGATTGCTTTCCAAATACTGGTACGTGACACTTGTAATTGCTGGGCCATTTTTTCACCTGATAAAAAATCAGGAGATTCTTTTAATAGTTGGAGTACTTTATCTTTTGTCGTCATCCATTGCAACTCCTTTCATGTAGTATTGTATCAATAAGAAAGCAGAAAACAAATGAGAAATTTGTCAGTTGTTATGGAAGTGACAACAGATGATTGCTAACTTAAAAGTACTTGGTCGTCTTTCAATGCAGCGCCACTATTTTGTTTGAACATTTCTAGTAGCTGAGGGACAGTCAAATGTTGTTTTTCTGCCTGTTGGATATCCACGACGATTTGCCCTTGGTGTAGCATGATCAATCGATTTCCGTAGCGGATGGCATCTTCCATATCATGGGTGACCATGAAAGCCGTCAAGTGCTGTTCGTTAATTAATTTGTCCGTGAGTTCCATCACTGTTTTTGAAGTTGCCGGGTCGAGGGCTGCAGTATGTTCGTCTAATAAAATCAATTCAGGACGTTGTAAAGTAGCCATTAATAAAGTGATCGCTTGACGCTGTCCTCCAGAAAGCAAGCCGATTTCAGTGGTCAAACGATTTTCTAACCCAAGATTCAAGCGTGCGAGATGTTCCTTGAAGAAGGAACGATCTTGCGGCTTGACTCCTCGGAAAAAGCCACGTTTTTTACCACGTTTCATTGCTAGTGCTAAATTTTCTTCAACCGTCAATCGGACAGCAGTGCCTAATTTAGGGTCTTGAAAGACACGACTGATTTCTTTGGAGCGAGCAACCACTGACTTTTTGGTGATATCTTTGCCATTCAATAAAATCTTCCCTTGATCCACTGGAAAAGAACCAGCAATACTGTTCAATAGTGTCGATTTACCTGCACCATTTCCGCCAATAATTGTTACGAAATCGCCTTGTTTCAACGAGAGATTGACTCCTTTTAGCACATGGTTTTCATTGATGGTTCCTTTTTCAAACGTATGGTGGATAGATTGAAGTGTTAAAACATCAGTCATTGATAGATCCTCCTTTTGCTTTCGTACGCTTAGGTAACTTTAATTTTTGTTGGATTTGTGGAAAAGATAAACAGATAACCAGAACAAGTGCAGAAGCTAATTTTGAATCGCTTGGTTGAACGTTCAACTCAAAAACTAACGCTAAGATAAAACGATAGATCACGGCGCCTAAAATAATTGTCAATAATCGAAGAAGCAATGGTTGGTTTCGAAAGAGGACTTCAGCGATGATGATCGAAGCCAAGCCAATCACGATCGTACCGATCCCAGAGTTTAAATCAGCAAAGCCATTGTTTTGTGCAAGCAACGAACCAGATAGAGCAATACAGCCATTTGAGATCATATACCCAATGATTTTCATCGTATCGGTGTTGATGCCATTTGCTTCACTCATTGCTAAATTATCGCCAGTCGCTCGAATCGCCAACCCCGTTTCTGTCCGTAAAAATAAAACAAGCAACGTGACAACGATCAATGCGACAAGTAAGCCAGCAATCAATACAGCATTTTCTTTTGAAACACCGAGTGATTCTGCCCATGTAAAGACGGTTTTTTGTCCTAATAATGAAAGATTAGGTGCGCCCATGATCCGTGAGGTAACGGAATATAAGCCAGTCATCGTGATGATTCCAGCTAGAAGTGCCGGAATTTTAAGTTTGGTATGGAGCAGTCCTGAAACTAAGCCAGCTGCTGCGCCTCCTAAAAATCCTAAGAGGCAAGCAACGATTGGGGAAAGTCCATTAGTGATACTGACGGCAGCAATCCCAGCACCTAAAGGGAAACTGCCTTCAGCTGTTAAATCAGCGATATCCAGGATACGAAAAGTCAGGAAGACACCGATTGCCAGCAGTGCCCAAAGCACGCCTTGTGAAGCAGAAGATAAAAAGATACTTATTAAATTAGTCATGATTGTCCTCCTGTAAAATTATTCAGTCTCTTTGATTGTTGTTGGATCGATCCCAAGGGCTTTTGCCATGTCTTTATTGACATATAAGGAAAGATCATCTGCTGATTCAACCGGTAATTCACTCGGTTTTTTGCCAGCTAAGATCTTGGCAGCCATTTCACCTGTTTGTCGCCCTAATTCTTCATAATCAATCCCAACAGTCGCTAAGCCACCTTCTTTGACTTGATCCACGGAACCAGCAACGATCGGTGTTTTTGTTTCTTTGGCTACTTCACCGATAACGCTAGCAGCACTGGCGAATGTATTATCCGTTGGGATATAGATACCGTCGACATCTTTGGCTAAACTTTTTGTCACTTGTTGAACATCATTGGTGGAGTTTGCCGTCAATACTTTGACTTTCACTCCGGCTTTTTTCAATGTTTTCTCGGCTAAGTCTCCTTGGATTTTGGAATTTGCTTCCCCGTTGTTGTACATGATCCCGATCGTTTTTGCTTTTGGCACGATCTGTAATAATAGCTCAATTTGTTTTTCGATCGGTACCATATCCGTTGTACCAGTCACATTTCCACCAGGTTTGTCATTAGAAGAAACTAAGTGTGCTTTTTCTAAGTCGGTAACTGCTGTCACTGTAATAGGAATCGTGGTTGTTTCATTAAGGAGCGATTGCGCAGCTGGAGTTGCAATCCCTAATAATAAGTCGGGTTGGTCTTTCACTAATTTTTCACTCATGCTTTTTAGATTGTCTTGATTGTTTTGCGCATTTTGATAGTTGATTGTTAAATTGTCGCCTTCTTTATAGCCATTTTCTGCTAGCCCTTCTTTGAACCCTTTATATGTAGCATCTAATGAATTGTGTTGAACCAGTTGTAAAACACCGATTGTTTTCGAGTCATCCGATTTTGCTGAGGAACTATTTGCAGTTCCACATCCACCAAGTACTAGTAATAATGTTGCGCCTAATCCGATCAATAAATTTTTTTTCATTTCTTTTTCCTCCTTCAATTTTGAAAACAAAAAATCCATTTAGACAAAACGTCTAAATGGATTGAGTATCGAAAGAGTATGTAAGTAAGAAATCGTGATTACTTTGTACTTTTCGCTTAGCCACTTAACGTAATGTCTACGTGGCTTTTGCGTAATACAAAGTTCTTTAGCCATCATAGATACAAACCAGTTGTTTGGTGTTTGTATCCATAATTCATGAATACAAACCTATCTAAAGTAGCTAAAGTAAAAGTTATTCAATTGTGTCGGGATAAGTTGTATATTCGGTTTTTGCATAAATAAATCCTCCACAAATAATAAATTTTCCTAAGTATAGCGGAGATGTAAGGGGATTGTCAAGACGAACATTCAGAAAATTCTCAAAATCCGTGAATGTTTATTCGATATATTATAGTAAGAAAAGTTTAAGAAAAAATGATGAAAAGGGGAGGGAAACGCCAGGAAGTGTTGACTTTTATGAAAAAAGAGTGTAATATATGAAGTTGCAAAAACTATCTGATGAAGTAAAGGCAGAAACGAAATATTGTCCGTTTCGGCTTTATAATAAGGAAACAAAAATAGAAGCGCATGAAGAAATGGTTTCAAAAGAATGCTCTATTTTTGGTTTTTTTTTGCCTAAAAGCCGCAAAAAATGTCTATTGTTATCTAAATATAATATTTTTAATATTATTGTAACAATTGATCGGGTAGTCTTTTTGAATGACATTTTAGAGGGGTGAAGAGCTTGGCTGGACACGTAGTAAAGTACGGAAAACATCGCGAACGTAGAAGTTTCGCACGAATCAGTGAAGTGTTGGAATTACCAAATTTGATCGAAATTCAAACAGACTCTTACCAATGGTTCCTAGATGAAGGACTAAGAGAAATGTTTGAAGACATTTTGCCAATTGATGACTTCAATGGCAATCTATCTTTGGAATTTGTGGATTATGAATTGAAAGAACCTAAGTATACGGTAGCAGAAGCACGTGCACATGATGCAAATTACTCTGCACCATTACATGTAACGTTACGTCTAACAAACCGTGAGACAGGTGAAATCAAAGCGCAAGAAGTCTTCTTCGGTGATTTCCCATTAATGACTGAACAAGGAACATTCATTATCAACGGAGCAGAACGAGTAATCGTTTCTCAGTTAGTGCGTTCACCTGGTGTGTACTTCCATGGAAAAGTAGACAAAAACGGAAAAGAAGGTTTCGGTTCAACTGTGATCCCGAACCGTGGTGCATGGTTAGAAATGGAAACTGATGCAAAAGATATTTCTTACGTACGTATTGATCGTACTCGTAAGATTCCTTTGACTGTGTTAGTTCGTGCCCTAGGATTTGGATCAGATGATACCATCTTTGAAATCTTTGGTGACAGTGAAACGTTACGCAATACAGTTGAAAAAGACTTGCACAAAAATGCAAGTGATTCAAGAACAGAAGAAGGATTAAAAGACGTTTACGAACGTCTACGTCCAGGCGAGCCTAAGACAGCCGATAGTTCTCGGAACTTATTGAATGCTCGTTTCTTCGATCCAAAACGCTACGACTTAGCCAACGTTGGTCGTTATAAAGTAAATAAAAAATTAGACTTGAAAACACGTCTATTGAACTTAACATTAGCAGAAACATTGGTTGATCCAGAAACTGGTGAAATCATCGTTGAAAAAGGAACCGTGTTGACTCACCAAGTGATGGAAACATTAGCACCTTTCATTGATAATGGATTGAATTCAGTGACTTACTATCCATCAGAAGATGGTGTTGTGACTGATCCAATGACTGTTCAAGTGATCAAAGTCTTTTCACCAAAAGATCCAGAACGTGAAGTGAATGTGATCGGTAACGGTTATCCTGAATCAGCTGTGAAAACTGTTCGTCCGGCAGACATCATCGCATCAATGAGTTATTTCTTAAACTTGATGGAAGGGATCGGCAACGTGGACGATATCGACCACTTAGGAAACCGTCGTATCCGTTCAGTCGGTGAATTACTGCAAAACCAATTCCGTATCGGTTTAGCTCGGATGGAACGTGTCGTACGTGAAAGAATGTCGATCCAAGATACAGAAACATTGACACCACAACAATTGATCAACATCCGTCCAGTGGTTGCAAGTATCAAAGAATTCTTTGGTTCTTCTCAGTTGTCTCAGTTCATGGATCAAACGAACCCACTTGGGGAATTGACACACAAACGTCGTCTTTCAGCCTTAGGACCTGGTGGTTTGACTCGTGACCGAGCTGGTTATGAAGTTCGTGACGTTCACTATTCTCACTATGGCCGTATGTGTCCGATTGAAACGCCTGAAGGACCAAATATCGGGTTGATCAATAGTTTATCTAGCTATGCGAAAGTTAATAAATTTGGATTTATCGAAACTCCTTACCGTCGTGTTGATCGTGAAACTGGTCGTGTAACGGATCAAATCGACTATCTAACAGCTGACATCGAAGACCACTACATCGTTGCCCAAGCAAATAGCCCATTAAATGAAGATGGTACTTTTGCACAAGACGTTGTT
Source organism: Enterococcus sp. DIV0691 (assembly GCF_051711145.1). NCBI lineage: Bacteria > Bacillati > Bacillota > Bacilli > Lactobacillales > Enterococcaceae > Enterococcus > Enterococcus sp. DIV0691. The sequence continues at coordinate 2,822,300 of NZ_JBIOLY010000001.1, read as the reverse complement.
ATGGCTCGTGCGCAAAGTGAAAACTTAGAAGTTTCAATCGATAAAGTCGATTATATGGACGTATCACCTAAACAAGTAGTTGCGGTAGCGACAGCATGTATTCCTTTCTTGGAAAACGATGACTCCAACCGTGCCTTGATGGGTGCCAACATGCAGCGTCAAGCAGTGCCATTGATCAATCCACAAGCACCATGGGTTGGTACTGGTATGGAATATAAATCAGCTCATGACTCAGGAGCTGCTTTGCTATGTAAACATGATGGTGTCGTTGAATTTGTGGACGCCTCTGAGATTCGTGTTCGTCGTGACAACGGTGCATTAGATAAATACGCTGTAACAAAATTCCGTCGTTCAAACTCAGGAACAAGCTACAACCAACGCCCAATCGTTCATTTAGGCGAAAAAGTTGAAAAAGGCGATACTTTAGCAGATGGACCTTCAATGGAACAAGGTGAAATGGCGCTAGGACAAAACGTTTTAGTAGGTTTCATGACTTGGGAAGGTTACAACTATGAAGATGCGATCATCATGAGCCGTCGTCTTGTGAAAGACGATGTCTATACTTCAATCCACATCGAAGAATATGAATCAGAAGCTCGTGATACAAAATTAGGACCTGAAGAAATCACTCGTGAAATCCCTAACGTTGGGGAAGATGCTTTGAAAGATCTAGACGAGATGGGTATTATCCGTATCGGTGCGGAAGTCCAAGATGGTGACTTACTAGTTGGTAAAGTAACACCAAAAGGGGTAACCGAATTATCAGCTGAAGAACGTCTTTTACATGCGATCTTTGGTGAAAAAGCTCGTGAAGTCCGTGATACTTCATTACGTGTACCACACGGTGGTGGCGGGATCGTCCACGACGTAAAAATCTTTACTCGTGAAGCCGGCGATGAATTATCACCAGGCGTAAACATGCTTGTACGTGTGTATATCGTTCAAAAACGTAAAATCCATGAAGGAGATAAGATGGCCGGACGTCATGGTAATAAAGGGGTTGTATCCCGTATCATGCCGGAAGAAGATATGCCATTCTTACCAGATGGAACACCAATCGATATCATGTTGAATCCTTTAGGGGTGCCATCACGGATGAATATCGGACAAGTATTGGAATTGCATTTAGGGATGGCTGCTCGTCAGTTAGGTATCCATGTTGCAACACCAGTATTTGATGGTGCAAGTGATGAGGACGTTTGGGAAACGGTTCGTGAAGCTGGTATGGCCAGCGATGCGAAAACCATCCTTTATGACGGACGTACAGGTGAACCATTTGACGGCCGTGTGTCTGTCGGTGTCATGTACATGATCAAACTTGCTCACATGGTCGATGATAAATTGCATGCTCGTTCAATCGGACCTTACTCATTGGTTACACAACAACCATTGGGTGGTAAAGCACAATTTGGTGGACAACGTTTTGGTGAAATGGAAGTTTGGGCTTTGGAAGCTTACGGTGCCGCTTATACCTTACAAGAAATCTTGACATACAAATCAGATGATGTAGTTGGTCGTGTGAAAACTTATGAAGCGATCGTCAAAGGCGAACCAATTCCAAAACCAGGTGTACCAGAATCATTCCGAGTATTAGTAAAAGAATTACAATCACTAGGATTAGACATGCGTGTCTTGGATATCAAAGATTCTGAAATCGAACTCCGTGATATGGATGACGAAGATGATGATTTGATCACTGTAGATGCTTTGACAAAATTTGCTGAACAGCAAACAGCCAAAGAATTAGAAAAGAAAGCTGCTGAACAAGTGGAAGATGAAAGACAAGATATCATCCAAAACTTTGAAACCGCAGAAGATAACTTAGACTAATCCGGTCTATGAGCTGTAAGGCGGTCGATGATCAGCCGCCTTGCGGTTTTGCCATTAAACGAAATGGAGGGAACCCCTTTTGATCGATGTAAATAAATTCGAAAGTATGCAAATAGGTTTGGCTTCTCCCGAAAAAATCAGAAGCTGGTCTTATGGTGAAGTAAAAAAACCTGAGACGATTAACTATCGTACCTTAAAACCTGAACGCGAAGGGTTGTTCTGTGAGCGGATTTTTGGTCCTACGAAAGACTGGGAATGTGCCTGCGGAAAATATAAACGTATCCGTTATAAAGGAATCGTTTGTGACCGATGCGGTGTTGAAGTGACACGTTCAAAAGTTCGTCGTGAACGTATGGGTCACATTGAATTAGCAGCACCTGTTTCACATATCTGGTACTTTAAAGGAATTCCTTCTCGTATGGGACTTGTTTTAGACATGAGTCCTCGTGCCTTAGAAGAAATCATTTATTTTGCTTCATATGTGGTTATCGAACCAGGAAACACCAACTTAGAGAAAAAACAATTGTTGACAGAACGTGAATACCGCGAAAAACGTGAACAATATGGACAAGAATTCCAAGCAGCAATGGGTGCAGAAGCAATCAAACAATTACTAGACAGTGTTGATTTAGATGCTGAAGCAGCTGAATTGAAAGAAGAATTGAAATCTGCTCAAGGGCAAAAACGGACTCGTGCGATCCGCCGTTTGGACATTTTAGAAGCTTTCCGTGCTTCAGGAAATGAACCAAGTTGGATGGTTATGGACGTTATTCCAGTTATTCCACCAGATTTACGACCAATGGTGCAATTAGAAGGTGGACGTTTTGCAACAAGTGACTTAAATGATCTTTATCGTCGAGTAATCAACCGTAATAATCGTTTGAAACGCTTGTTAGATTTGAATGCTCCAGGAATCATCGTCCAAAACGAAAAACGGATGTTACAAGAAGCTGTTGATGCGTTGATCGATAATGGTCGTCGTGGCCGTCCAGTTACTGGACCAGGTAACCGTCCATTGAAATCTCTTTCTCACATGTTGAAAGGGAAACAAGGTCGTTTCCGTCAAAACTTACTTGGTAAACGTGTTGACTATTCAGGACGTTCCGTTATCGTTGTAGGACCTTTCTTGAAAATGTATCAATGTGGGTTGCCAAAAGAAATGGCGATCGAACTATTTAAACCATTTGTGATGCGTGAATTGGTTCAACGTGAACTAGCTTCTAACATCAAAAATGCGAAACGTAAAATCGAACGTCAAGAAGACGAAGTTTGGGATGTCTTGGAAGACGTAATCAAAGAACACCCAGTACTACTTAACCGAGCACCTACGCTACACAGACTTGGTATCCAAGCATTTGAACCTGTTTTAGTACAAGGTCGTGCGATTCGTTTGCACCCACTTGTATGTGAAGCTTATAATGCCGACTTTGATGGAGACCAAATGGCCGTTCACGTACCATTGAACGAAGAAGCACAAGCGGAAGCTCGTATGTTGATGCTAGCTGCTCAAAACATCTTGAATCCAAAAGACGGTAAACCAGTTGTAACACCTTCCCAAGATATGGTTTTAGGTAACTACTACCTAACAATGGAAGAAGAAGGTCGTGAAGGCGAAGGAATGGTCTTCCGTGACCAAAACGAAGCTGTGATCGCATGGCGTAACGGCTACGTTCATTTACACTCACGTATCGGTGTGAACCCTAATTCATTAGGTGAAAAACCATTTACTGACTGGCAAAAAGAACGTACGATGATTACAACCGTTGGTAAGATCATCTTTAATGAGATCATGCCTCCAGAGTTCCCTTACTTGAATGAACCAACAGACTTCAACTTAACGGTACAAACACCGGATAAATATTTTGTTGAAGCAGGTACAGATATTCCTGCGCATATCAAAGAGCAAGAATTAGTCTTACCATTCAAGAAGAAAAATCTAGGAAATATCATTGCGGAAGTCTTCAAACGTTTCAAAGTAACTGAAACTTCTAAGATGCTTGACCGAATGAAAGACTTAGGGTATAAACATTCTACACATGCTGGTATCACAGTAGGTATCGCAGATATCAGTGTACTGAATGAAAAACAAGGAATCATTGAAAATGCCCATAAACAAGTTGAAACAATTACAAAACAATTCCGTCGTGGATTGATTACTGATGACGAACGTTATGAACGAGTAATCGCTGTTTGGAATGCTGCTAAAGATAGCATCCAACAAAAACTGATGGAAGGGTTAGAAGCGAAAAACCCAATCTTCATGATGTCTGACTCTGGAGCCCGTGGTAACATCTCCAACTTTACTCAGCTTGCTGGTATGCGTGGACTGATGGCTGCTCCGAATGGTCGAATCATGGAATTACCGATCATCTCAAACTTCCGTGAAGGACTTTCTGTCTTAGAAATGTTTATCTCTACTCACGGGGCTCGTAAAGGGATGACCGATACTGCCTTGAAGACTGCCGATTCAGGTTACTTGACTCGTCGTTTAGTTGACGTTGCCCAAGACGTTATTATTCGTGAAGAAGATTGTGGAACAGACCGCGGTCTTGAAATCCAAGCGATTCGTGAAGGAAACGAAATCATTGAATCATTAGAAGATCGTTTGATCGGTCGTTACACACGTAAAGAGGTACGTGATCCAGAAACGAACGAATTGATCATCGCTGGTAACCAATTGATTTCAGAAGATATTGCAAAACAAATCGTGGATGCAGGTGTGGAAACTGTAACGATCCGTTCTGTCTTCACATGTAACACAAAACATGGTGTCTGCAAACACTGTTATGGACGTAACTTGGCAACTGGATCTGACGTTGAAGTTGGTGAAGCAGTTGGTACGATCGCCGCTCAATCAATCGGAGAACCAGGTACTCAGTTGACAATGCGTACCTTCCATACCGGTGGGGTAGCCGGAGACGATATCACTCAAGGTCTTCCTCGTGTCCAAGAAATTTTTGAAGCACGTAATCCTAAAGGGCAAGCAGTGATCACCGAAGTAACTGGTGACGTCATCGATATCTCAGAAGATGCTTCAACTCGTACAAAAGAAGTAACAATCAAAGGGAAAACCGACACACGTACGTATACTGTTCCTTATACAGCACGTATGAAAGTCGCTGAAGGCGATATGATCCACCGTGGTGCGCCATTAACGGAAGGTTCAATCGATCCTAAACAATTGTTACAAGTTCGTGATGTATTATCAGTTGAAAACTACTTGCTGCGTGAAGTACAACGTGTATACCGTATGCAAGGGGTAGAAATCGGCGATAAACATATCGAAGTAATGGTTCGACAAATGTTACGTAAAGTCCGTGTAATGGATCCAGGTGATACGGATATCTTACCAGGTACATTGATGGATATTGCTGACTTCAAAGACCAAAACTACAATACATTGGTAGCTGGAGGCGTACCTGCAACATCTCGCCCAGTCCTACTAGGTATTACAAAAGCATCATTAGAAACAAACAGCTTCTTATCTGCTGCATCCTTCCAAGAAACAACTCGTGTCTTGACTGATGCTGCGATCCGAGGCAAAAAAGATCCTCTTCTTGGTTTGAAAGAAAATGTTATCATCGGTAAAATCATCCCAGCTGGTACTGGTATGGCTCGTTACCGTAACATGGAACCAAAAGAAGTCGGTGTTGCAAGTGAAAATGTTTATAGCATTTCAGACATCGAAGCACAAATGGCTGCAGAAGATGCAATGAATGAACAAACAAAATAATGTGACACCAAACAGAGCTAAGATGAACATCTTAGCTCTGTTTTTTTTGTCGTGCTAAAGTTGATAGAAACAAACGAAATTGAGAATTTGTTCATTAAAGACGAGCATTTTTTCATATTTTTGTACTTTTAGAAAAATAGGTCCATGAATCATTGAATTGCTTAGCAAAACTTGCTAAAGGTTGCTATGCTAGATCAGGTTTGTTCATCGTTCAGGTAAAACTGCTATGTAGGAGCGGATGGGTTGAGATTTTTTCAGATAATAAACGATACATGATCGAGTTTGAACCAAACGTTTCAGTAAGTGATGCGAGTGCTTGTTGAGCTTGAAGTATAAAAACTTCTTCTTGTAATTGGGAATGTGAGGACGAAGGATGTGTGGTATTGAGAATCAATTTTTCAAGTAGATTTTTTGGGTTGTCTTGATCTACTAGCGTATCTGAATTCTTTACTGACTTACTTTGTAAAATTTGTTGAATTTTATCAGTGAAATTAGTTTTTTTGGCATAACGTGTCCTTCTGAAGTTAAAAATTTTAGCGGTTGTTAATTCAAAAGCTGTGGAAAAGTATAACATAAAAGAACTATCCACAAGGAAAAAGAAAAACCGTTTATTCTCCCCTGTGGAAAAAATAGTTGAGAAGGAAAAGAAAGTTATCCACAAAAGAGAATGGAAATAGGAAAAATTGATAAAAATACCGGGAGGGGGTAAAATGAGTATTTCTTTCAATAAATGTAAAAAATGTGAGAACAATAAATGATGTTTAGGTTTAAGTCTTAGGAGTATTGTATATACTTTTAAATAGATGGATAAAAAAATCAAATCAATGAAAAGATTAGTAAAAAAGAAAATGCTGCAATACTCTATCTTAATAAAGCAAGCAGGTAAGTATAGGAGTATCGATTCTTTGTTTATTCGTTTCGAAGGTAAGCAAAACAGTATCACCCTTTTATAAATCAAGGTATGATGAAAGACAAAGGGGGATTTTATATGACGAAAAAAGCAGTTTTTGCAGGTGGTTGTTTTTGGTGCATGGTCAAACCTTTTGAAACACAGCCAGGAATCATAGCAGTAACCTCTGGCTATACGGGAGGACATGTCCCAAATCCTACCTATGAACAAGTAACCACAGGAACGACAGGTCATACGGAAGCGGTAGAAATCGAGTATGATCCGTCTCTGGTTTCTTATGAACAGTTAGTCGAAATCTACTGGCAACAAACAGACCCAACGGATGCTTTCGGTCAATTTGCTGATCGCGGAGACTCTTATCGACCGGTCATTTATTATAGCAATGAAGAAGAACGTGAAATCGCTGAAGCATCAAAGAAACAACTACAAGAAAGTGGTCGATTCGATCGTCCGATTGTCACAAAAATCGAACCCCGAAGTGAGTTTTATCCCGCTGAGGAGTATCATCAAGACTATTATAAGAAGAATAAAATCCACTATAATCTTTACCGAGAAGGCTCTGGACGAGGGAGTTTTTTACGCAAACATTGGTCTGGAAAATAAGACACAATGCATTTTGAAGAATTTCAGTTAGGGATAAAAGCTGGTCATGCTTTGGCTTGCTGTGAATTTAGTGGTTTTTATAATTTTTAGGTAAAGTTATCTAAGTGTCAATGGATCGGCCATCTGGTTGATCCATTTTTTTATAAATCAAGGTTCATTATCGTTTGTTGAATGACAGCAAGCAGAAAAGACACTAAGCTATCAAAAGCGTACGTAATGAGGCAAATAAGCGAAGTCCGTCAAATCATTAATCATCATCAGTTAAAAGGCTTGCATCAAGACTGTTGTTAACCAATAAGTAGACAACTAATTTACCACACATGAAGGAGAAAAAGTGCGACACTCAAAAAAGGCACAAAAGGTACTCTTTTAGATTTTTTATCGTGAGAGAGAAAAATAAAGAAAAAAAGTAATCCCAATAAACTAGCAAGAAAGAGGAGCTGCATCAGTTGATTGAGAGTTAGACCGCCACTCCAGCTTAAAAGTAATAAAACATCACCTAAACCTAAAAATTCACTCCCGTAACGAGTAAGGAAAAAACTGATCAAGAATAAAACAGCAAAACTAAGCCATTGAAACTCTCCTTTGATCAACCAAGTCATCCATAAGATAAACCAGATAAAATAAAGTGTTCTTCCCTCGATCATCAAATAAAAACTATCCATTAACGAGAGTAAAAAGGCTGACAAAAACCAAAAAATAAGTAACCAGTCTGGTCGCTGTGAAAAATAAAATAGCCAAACAGATAAACAACCACCGATACATTCTGCTATAAAATAAATCGGTGAAAGCTTGCTACGACAGTTTCGACAACGAAAACGTAGGTAACAGATGGAAAGCAATGGGACCAGTTCATACCAAGCCAATACATGCTGACAGTTGACACAATGAGACCGTGGGTAAATAATAGAGTGTCCTTGTGGCAGGCGTTGTGCCATTAAGCATAAGAACGAACCAATGCAACAACCAATGATAAAATAGAGAAACATAGCGAGGGCCTCCTTTTAAAGAAAGATACGCCAATAACAACCATTTTATTTATTTTTAGTAGAGGTGACAAAATGAAGATTTCGATCGGAGTCGATATCGGTACGACACAAACAAAAGCAGTGGCATTCAACGAGCAAGCTGAAGTCATCGCTTCAGCTTATTTCCTTAATCCGATGATCCAAGAAGCACCAGGAATGGCAGAACAAGACCCAGAATTGGTCTTCCACGGTGTATGTACAGTAATCAAAGAAGTCGTCAAACAGTTACCGAAGTCGACAACTATAGAAGTGATTGCATTTTCATCAGCGATGCACAGTTTGATTCTGTTAGATGATAATAAACACCCTTTGACCCGTATGATCACTTGGGCAGATAATCGTGCGAAGGTACAGGCTGAAAAACTAAAAAACAGCCAACTAGGGTTTCACTTTTATCAACAGACAGGCACGCCAATCCACCCAATGACGCCACTAGTTAAAATCCATTGGTTAAACGAAACCCAACCAGAACTAACGAAGCAAGTGGCATACTATGTTAGCATAAAAGAATATATCTTTTACCGTTTGTTTGGGCAACTAGTCTGTGACTACAGTACAGCCTCAGGCACAGGTTATTTTGATATCCATCAATTCAAATGGGCAGAAGAAGCGTTAAATTACTTATCAATCACTCAAGAACAACTACCAGCAGTGATGCCGTCAACCACGATACTCAATGGATTATCAAAAGAAAAACAAGAAATTTTAGGATTAGAAAATGATATATCATTTGTTTTAGGTGGTGCTGATGGCCCGCTATCTAATTTAGGGATGGGAGCTTTTGGCGAAAAGATAGCTGCGTTAACAGTCGGTACCAGTGGGGCATTAAGATTTATTACAGACAAACCACAACTACATCCCGAGATGGAAACCTTCTGTTATGTACTGGATCGTACACACTGGGTGGTCGGTGGCGCAACAAGTAATGGTGCGGGAATTTTTGATTGGGCAAGTCAAACTTTGATGCAAGAAGTAACTCAAGCGGCTATTGATCAAGGCGAAAATCCTTACGATGCTCTTTTCTCAGCAATTACGTTTGTCCCACCAGGAGCGAACGGATTACTCTTTCAGCCCTATTTATTAGGAGAACGAGCTCCTCTATGGGAGGCAGAAGCTTCTGGGAGTTTTTTAGGTTTGCAAAGAGACCACACGGAAAAAGAAATGATGCGAGCTATTCTAGAAGGAATTTGTTTCAATTTAAAAAGGATTTTGACAGGAGTTTGTTCAGAAGATCAATTAACAGAAATCAGAGCTACAGGCGGATTCTCACAATCGCCTGTCTTTCGCCAATTAATGGCTGACGTTTTGGGGTATCCGCTCATTTTCCCGGCGGTGTCTGAAGCCTCCGCTTTAGGAGCCGTTTTCTTAGGGTGGCAAAGTATCGGGAAGATCGCTGACTTAAGCGAAGCTATAGAAAAAGTACAGCTTGCTTCACAAGTACCAGTTCAACAAACGGTCAAAGAGACATATCAAAAAATCTTTCCCATTTTTGTTGAAACGCAAAAACAAGTAGCGGCGACTTATCAGCCTTTAGCGCATTTACGTCAAACTTTAAGTACTATGAATGAAAAATAGGATGAAAAAGTAGAGTGACGGAATAAGAGAGGAATAGTGTAAGAACTAGAAAAAACGACTAAAGCAATAGAAAGTCTTTTCTAAGAAATGATAGGATGAAAATCGTTCTCAACTAATTGGTTTTATTGTACTTTTGTCTCAAAGTTTACTATGCTTTTATTGTAGACAAAAGTTAGGAGGAGAAAAGAAAATGAAATTTCCACAAACAAAAGAAGTATTAAATCAATTAGTTGCAGACTTGAGTCAAATGTCTGTTGTTGTTCACCAAACACATTGGTATATGCGTGGACCAGGTTTCTTGACATTGCACCCAATGATGGATGAATTTATGGATGACTTGAATGAACAATTAGATGAAATCTCAGAGCGTTTGATCACACTAGATGGTTCTCCTTATTCAACCTTACGTGAATTTGCAGACAACACCAATATTCCTGACGAAGTAGGCAATTGGGATCGGACTATTCCAGAACGCTTGGAAATTCTTGTGAAAGGCTACCGCTATTTGGCAGACCTTTACCAAAAAGGAATTGAAGTAGCTGGCGAGGAAGGCGACGACCCAACACAAGATATTTTTATCGAATTTAAAACAGCGACTGAAAAACGAATCTGGATGATTCAAGCTCATTTAGGAAAAGCTCCAGAAATCGATGCGTAAAATGATCATCAGCTGATGATATTATATAATAGTAGAAAAACTGCGAGGGAAGTTATTTTCCTTGCAGTTTTTATTTTAGAAGAGAAAGAAACGTTCTTCGTTCTAAAAAAGAATGAGTGCATCACAAGGATACGGGCAATAAAAACGAAAGTTTTGGATTGCTAAGAAAAAACGTTGACATTAAGGGGATTAGCAGGTAATATGTTAAATGGTATTGTTTGCCCCACAAAGAGCCCCGGAAACTCGAAGTGTATGTCAAACATCAGAACTTAAATTGGAGGAAACTAACGTGCGTACAACATATATGGCCAAACCAGGCGAAGTAGAACGTAAATGGTATGTAGTAGACGCAACTGATGTTCCATTGGGACGTCTTTCAACAGTTGTTGCATCTGTACTACGTGGTAAAAATAAACCAACTTTCACACCTCATTTGGACACTGGCGATTTCGTCATCGTAATCAATGCAGATAAAGTGAAATTAACAGGTAAAAAAGCGACTGATAAAATTTATTACCGTCACAGCAACTACCCAGGAGGATTGAAATCAATCACTGCTGGTGAATTGCGTGCTAAAAATTCTCGTCGTTTGATCGAAACTTCTGTAAAAGGAATGCTTCCTAAAAATACTTTAGGCCGCAAACAATTTACAAAATTGAATGTATACGCTGGAGCTGAGCATCCACATGCAGCACAACAACCAGAAGTTTTAGACATTACAAACTTAATCTAATAGGAGGGAATTTCATTGGCACAAGTTCAATATATCGGCACAGGCCGTCGTAAAAATGCAGTTGCTCGTGTACGTTTAGTACCAGGAACTGGTAAAATTACTGTAAACAAAAAAGATGTTGAAGAATACATTCCACATGCTGACTTGCGTGAAGTAATCAATCAACCTTTCGCTGTTACTGAAACAAAAGGCGCTTATGACGTATTTGTTAACGTAAACGGTGGAGGCTACGCTGGACAATCAGGAGCTATCCGTCATGGTATCGCTCGTGCATTGCTAGAAGTTGATCCTGACTTCCGTCTAGCTCTTAAACGTGCTGGCTTACTTACTCGTGACGCACGTATGGTTGAACGTAAAAAACCAGGTCTTAAGAAAGCTCGTAAAGCTTCACAGTTCTCAAAACGTTAAGACTACTATTATATCAACGTTTCAGACACTTTCCATTTTTGGAAGGTGTCTTTTTTTGTACTTTTGGGAACGACAATGATTTGCATTTATTGGATAAAACAATGTCTTCATTAGATCGTGTTTCCAAAGAGAGTATTCCTAATTTAGCGCCAGGACAAGTTATATTGACTGGTGTATTATTTGATCTTTCAATAATTATACAAGTTGAACCCTGTAAAAAAAATTATCTTTTTTTGAAGCGTTAATAGGCTACTACTTATGAGTACCGAATCCTTTAATATAGACAATTTGATTTTTTACATTCTTTTTGATATGTTAATTATGCGAAGCAATACTATTTTTATCAATAAAGCACAAAAACCACTCTACTGCGAATAGAGTGGTTTTCTTTTTCATCCGTTGCGACTACGAATGAGTGGGCTAGAAGCAACTTACTATTAGTCATTGTCTGTCTCATCTAACCAGTAAGAAAAAAGTTTGATAACGTTACCTACAAAAATAGGCGCAATGACCAAGGATACTATTTTTTCCAATAAAGCATACCCCCTTTGAGGGCAAGTTGCCAAAGTGAGTACAGCATATTGTGTATTAGAAAGTGACTTTAAATTTTATGGGTGAGGAATTGTTATTAAAGGGTTATCCATCCCTTTCCAAATCTCCGTCACAGAACCAGGTTAAAGCTTCACAGTTCTCAAAATATTAAGAATACTATTATATCAATGTTTTAGACACTTTCTATTTTTGGAGAGTGTCTTTTTTCATTTTGAATCATAAAAAAGATGTCATGATTTCACCAACATCAAAAAGTATAAAGCCTTAACATTATCAAGAGGGATATTGAGCATGAAAGGGAAAAGTATTTGTTTGAAAAAGGAATTCTTATTAGTGATTATTATTCACATGTATTCTAAATTAAAATGGTGCTTCTTGAAATCTCACTATAGATAATTTTTTGTAATATCAATATATTTCTTGACTTATCTTTTTATAAGGAATATTATAAAGTGTAATCACTGTTATATTTATATATTTCAAAAAATAGTTAAAATCTAAGGAGGCAATCTAAATGGAAAAGAGAAAATTGGCTGAATTTGTGAGTTTTACTCAAGGAATCAATCAATCAAGAGCTGAAAAACAGTTTGTCAATCAAGAGATTAATTATTACGACCAAGCTTCATTTGATGAAGATTATAAACATTATAATGAAGTAACTCAAGATGGAAAGAAAAACTATCTATTTGATCAAGATGTATCGTTAGATAAATGCGATGTTGTTATTAGTAACTCACTTCAACGAGCAACAATGGTCAGTGAACAGAATGTTGGTAAAGTTCTGTCTCTAAATTTTACAAAGGTACAATTTAGAAGTGATTTATTAGACAAGCGATATTTTCTTTACTTGTTTAATAACCATAAAGATATCCAACGTCAAAAAGAACGAGAGCTTCAAGGCTCTGGTCCTGTTTTGAGGCTAACAAAACAGTCTTTGGAGCAGCTGGTTATTCCAGTAGTTCCGTTAGAAGAACAAAGAAAAATAGGGGATATTTATATTGAATCACTAAAATTACAAAGTAAGTTAAGTATATACACTTTCTTGTTAGAGCAATTTATAAGTTCTATGCTAGAAAAAAATATGGAGGAATAGGGAAATGACAAACCAATCTGGAATCAAAAGTCAGTCTGAATTGAAGTTCGAACAAGAAGTCGTTGATTATTTAACGAGAATTGGTGGCGTAAAACAATGGGAATACAAAGAAGAAATTAAAACAACAGAACAACTGTGGGATAATTTCAAAAAAATTCTAGAACAAAATAATCAAGCACGCTTAGATGAACCACTATCTACAACGGAGTTTAATCAAGTAAAAAAAGTCATTACCAATATTAATTCTCCTTATCTAGCTGGACAGTTTTTATATGGAGTAAATGGTGTATCAGAAATTGAAGTTGATCTTGATGACGGAAAACATGTGTTTTTAACTGTTTTTGATCAAGCACAAGTCGGTGGTGGAAATACAGTTTATCAAATTGTCAATCAAATTCAACGTCCTAAAGTCGTAGATGGTAAACCCAATCGTCGATTTGATATTACGCTCTTGATTAACGGGCTACCAATTATTCAAATTGAATTGAAAAAAGCGTTACATAATGCGACAGAAGCTTTAAATCAAATGGAACAATATATTGCTGAAAAACAATTTAGTGGGATTTTTTCTACCTTACAAATACTCATTGCAATGACACCATTTGATATTCGCTATATGGCAAATACTACTCTGCAAAATTTTAATCGTGCTTTTGCTTTCAATTGGCAAGATGAAGAAACAGCACACCCTGTGCGCTCTTGGAAATTATTTGCGGATAAAGTTTTGTCTATTCCTATGGCACACGATTTGTCTACTCGATATATGGTTTTAGATGGGACAAAAAACAAAGAAAGTATCAAAGTCATGCGTCCATATCAAGTCTATGCAACAAAGCGAGTGCTTGATAAAATTAGAAAATTCGATTTTAAATATGATGAAGGCAAGCTAGGCTACATTTGGCACACGACAGGTTCTGGAAAAACGATTACAAGTTTTAAAACAGCGTGGTTAGCAAGTCGTTTATCGAATATAGATAAAGTAATTTTTTTGGTAGATCGAATTGCATTGACGAACCAAACAGCAGATGCGTATAGAGCGTATGATCCAATAGCTGGGTTTGAAGGAAAAACCGGTGTTGTGAGTGATACGGCCAATATTTCTGATTTGCACTGTAAATTAACAAAGAAAAGTGATAAAAATATCATTGTGACGAGTATTCAAAAAATGTCTCGCTATGTAACAAGAGATGGCTTTAAACCACTAACTGAAAATATTTTATTCATTGTTGATGAAGCACATCGTTCAACTGGAGATGGGAGTAAGAATGAAGGAATGTTGGAATCCATTCGGAATGCTCTTCCTAATTCTGCTTGGGTTGGTTATACAGGTACGCCAAAATTTCCAGAAACACGAGAAATCTTTGGTGATTTATTGCATGCCTATACGATTAAAGAAGCTATTGCTGATAAAAATGTTCTGGGATTTAAAGTGGAGTTTAAAGAAACGATTGAAGCTCCGGAAGATCCTACGGAAGAAGATATCGATGATACTATTCGTGGCAGTGTGTATGACCATAGTCCTGAGCATGTAGAACTTGTGGTTGAAGATATTTTTAATAACTGGAAAGAACGTTCCAATAATCGGAAATACAATGCGTTATTTACTGTACATGTAGGGGGAAATCGTGCCAGCACTCCTCGCGCGATGGAGTATTTTGATAAATTCATGGAAGAAAACAGTAAGCGATCAGTTGAAGAACAGATAAAAGTTGCCATTAGTTTTTCGATGGATACTTCAAATAGCAGTCATCAGTTAAAAACAAATGAAAACCTGCATCGAGCAATTCAATCCTATAATGCACTATTTGGTACAACATTTGATATGACGACGGTTAAATCGTACACAGAAGATTTAGCAAGAAGATTGAATAAAACAGCTGATGATGGAAATTATTTGGATTTGGTCATTGTTGTGGATCAATTGCTTACGGGCTTTGATGCTCCTGAGCTGAATACATTATACATTGATCGCACGCTGAAAGGTGGTAACCTGATTCAGGCCTATTCCCGTACGAATCGGATTCATGATAGGGATGCAAAACCTCAAGGAAATATTGTTAATTATCGGTGGCCAGTCCAAAATGAATACGAGATGAACAAGTCTTTTGCCATTTATTCAAATCGAGATTCCGCAGCGGAACAACTGTCACTAGATGAATTAAAAAAAGACAATGAAGAATCAGGGATTCTTTCAAAATCCTTTAGTAAAATTGAAGAAGAAACAAAAGAAGTCATTCAGAAATTAGCTGAATTAACAGATAACTTTATTCAGTTGCCCCCAAGTGAAAAAGCGCAAGAAGAAGTTTTTAAAGGTTTAAAGGATTACAATCGACTATTGAATCAGTTGAAGCAATTCACCGAAGACGATGAAAAAAATCCTGTTTCTGTTTATGATGCACCTGAAATTTTTTATGATCGCTTAGGAATTACAGAGGATCAAGAAGTGATGCTGACAACTGTACTTGCGAATGAACTGCGTGAGCGACGAGCCCAAATTGAAGATATTGATATTTCACAAGTCAATTTAGAAATGGTGCATATTCATGATGTGACTATCAATTATGATTATCTAATTGAATTGATTGCACGAATGGCAGATGAGGTTCATGAAGACAAGATGGATCAAGCTGTACTGACAAAAAATGAGATCGATGTTGAAATTGCCAAATCGGATAGTGATAAGGAAATTACGAAAGTCCGTAATTTTGTTTCTAAAATTTTCACGAAAGAATTCATCTTTGATCAGTATCCCGCTCCTAGAGATATTGAAGAAATGAACCAGGCGATGGAACAATCTCAAAAAGATAGCAACATTAAATTATTGACGGAGTTTGTTCGTATGTGGGGATTAGATAATAGTGCAAAACCGAAAGATTTAGCTAAGTTAATTTCACGGCATCGACTTGGCCAAGAGGATATGGATAAGCAAGGAGAATTAACAACCATTATGAATGAGGCACGAACAGATTATAAAGAAATTGCAGCAGTGGAAGTTGCAAGTCTTTCGTGGGTCAAGTATCGAATTGAGTTTCGGAAAGCCTTCTATCAGATGGCAGATGAAATTAAGAAGGGAGAGTAAGATCCATTGAATGAAATTCAGTTTTTAATTTATGAAGATAGTGACAAAGTCGAAGTGCTTATTCGAGAAGAGACAATCTGGGCAACGCAAAAGACTATTTCACAACTTTTTGATGTTGGAGTGCCAGCAATCAGCAAGCATTTAAAAAATATATTTGAGTCTGGCGAATTGGATGAACAAGTGGTTGTTTCCATTTTGGAAAATACCACTCAACATGGTGCGATAGACGGGAAAACACAAACAAATAAGGTCAAATATTATAATCTCGATGCGATTATTTCTATTGGTTATCGAGTAAATTCTCAAAAAGCAACGAAATTTCGAATTTGGGCAACAGATATTTTGAAAGACTATATTCAAAAGGGTTTCAAAATTGATGTAGAACGAATGAAACAAGGTGAGAATGCTTTTGGAAAGGATTACTTTCGAGAGTTACTAGAAACAGTTCGCTCGATTCGTGCCAGTGAACGGAGAATTTGGCAACAAATAACCGACGTTTTTGCAGAAATCTCTTATGATTATGATAAAAATTCTGAAATTACGAAGCAGTTTTATGCAACTGTACAAAATAAATTTCATTACGCGATTACTGGAAAAACAGCAGCAGAGATTGTTTTTAATGGTGCAGACAAAACAAAAAAGAACATGGGACTGACGACTTGGAAAAACTCTCCAGATGGAAGAATCTTACAGTCAGATGTATCGGTTGCTAAAAATTATTTGTCTGAAAAACAAATTCGCAGCCTTGAACGGAACGTATCTTCTTATTTTGATTATGTTGAGCGATTATTGGAAGATGAAACACTTCTAGGTATGGAAGATTTTGCCAAAAGTATAGATGAATTTCTAGCATTTAATCGCTATCAAATCCTTGATGGAAACGGAAAAATTAGCAGTAAAGCAGCTAAGAGAAAAGCAGTTGATGAGTACAAGGAGTTCAATAAGCATCAGCATATTATTTCCGACTTTGACAAGGAAATAATGAAGATTGAAGGAGAGCTAAAATGAGTAATGAAATAACAAATGAACCTGAAATTCGATTTAAAGGATATGCGGGAGATTGGGAAGAGCGAGAGTTAAGTGATATATCGACAAAAGTACAAACCAAAAATAAAGATAGAGAATTTACAGAAACCCTAACCAACTCGGCAGAATTTGGAATTATATCCCAAAATGATTTTTTTGATAAAGAAATATCAAATAAGAATAATATTGATGGATATTATGTGGTCAAACCAAATGACTTTGTTTATAACCCACGAATCTCCAATTTTGCTCCTGTTGGTCCAATTAAAAGAAATAAATTAGGTAGAACTGGTGTAATGTCACCACTTTATTATGTTTTTTCAACAAACAATATGGACAATCAGTATTTAGAAACCTATTTTGCTACTTCATACTGGCACAAATTTATGAAATTAAATGGTGATTCAGGTGCTCGTGCGGATAGGTTTGCTATAAGGGATTCTGTATTTGTTAAAATGCCAATTCCTTATCCTTCACGTGAAGAACAAGAAAAAATAGGACAATTTTTTGAGGTTCTATCAAATGCTATCGATCTTCATCAGCGTGAGCTTGATCTGTTAGAGCAATTAAAACAAACTTATTTACAAAAAATGTTTCCTAAAACAGGTGAAGATAAACCAGAAATTCGTTTTGCTGGATTTACTGACGCTTGGGAACAGCGTAAGTTGGGATGTTTTCTAAAAGAGAGTAAAATTAAGGGGTCAGATGGTAGCGTCGCAAAAAAACTGACTGTAAAACTTTGGAGAAAAGGTGTAATTCCAAAAGAGGAAATTTATTCGGGAAGTTCTGCAACTCAGTATTACATCCGTAAGTCTGGACAGTTTATGTATGGTAAATTAGATTTTTTGAACCAAGCATTTGGATTAGTACCACTTGAGTTAAATGGATATGAGTCAACTCTAGATTCCCCAGCTTTTGATATTGAGGAAAATATGAATCCAATATTTTTATTAGAGTATGTCTCATTAGAACGTTTTTATAAATATCAAGGAAACTTAGCTAACGGTTCGAGGAGAGCTAAAAGAATTCATGTCGATACGTTTTTAGAAATGCCAATTGCTACGCCAAGCTTCGAAGAACAACAAAAAATCGGCGCATTCTTCAAACAACTCGACGACACTATCGCTCTTCATCAGCGTGAATTGGATTCACTAAAAGAAATGAAAAAATCATTACTACAAAAAATGTTTGCTTAAAAGGAGAGAAAATAAAATGAGTAATGCAAATGAAATTACAGCAAAATTATGGGCGATGGCCAATAAATTACGTGGGACAATGGATGCAAGTGAATATAAAAATTATATTTTGCCGTTTATGTTCTACCGCTATTTGTCAGAAAATCAAGATGAATATCTAAAGAAAAATGGGTTAGAAGAGTACTACGAAGTCACTGATTCTGAAGAAAAAGAAGACTACTTAGAAGAGATCAGTCGTGGGATTGGGTATGCAATTGCACCTGAATATACTTGGCACCAGTTGGTATCAAAAATTGAAAACCACCAAATTAAAGCAAGTGACTTTCAGGATATGCTTGACTCGTTCAATTTAAATGCGAAACGTAATCCAGTCGCTGAAGATGATTTTGCAAATGTTTTTTCGGACATTAATCTTGGAGATACCCGATTGGGATCAAATACGAATGAGCGAGCAAGAGCCTTGAATGATGTTGTTTTGATGGTGAATGACTTTGATTTTAAAGATGATTCTGGTCACGATATTCTTGGTGATGTCTATGAATACTTAATTGGTCAATTTGCTGCTAACGCTGGAAAAAAAGGTGGAGAATTTTATACTCCTCATGAAGTGAGTCAAGTTTTGTCAAAAATTGTAACCAAAGATGCCGTAGCTGATGATACTCAGTTTCGAGTGTATGACCCAGCAATGGGATCAGGTTCATTGTTATTGACCGTAAAAAATGAATTACCCGATGGAGATAAATCAGGCAGTGTGGATTTCTATGGACAAGAGTTGAATACGACGACCTATAACTTAGCTCGCATGAATTTAATGATGCACGGCATTAATTATCGAAATATGAATTTGAAACGTGGCGATACCCTTGATGCAGATTGGCCATTCGCTGAAAAAGATGGCATGCAAATCCCATTAAAATTTGATGCCGTAGTCGCTAATCCTCCTTATTCTGCGAAGTGGGATATAAAAGGTATTGATCGAGAAAAAGACACACGTTTTAAAGGTTATGGAGTAGCACCTGCTTCTAAAGCAGACTATGCGTTTGTTCTACATGGTTTATATCATCTAGATAAATCTGGAACGATGGCAATTGTATTGCCTCATGGTGTATTATTCCGAGGAGCATCTGAAGGGAAAATCCGCAAAAATATCATTGCTAATAACTTGTTAGACACTGTTATCGGGTTACCCGCAAATTTGTTTTATGGGACAAGTATTCCGACTACGGTTTTAGTATTCAAAGGAAGAGAAGCTCGGAAAACGAAGGACATTCTATTTATTGATGCTTCTAGTGATTTTGTTAAGGGGAAAAATCAAAATAAATTATCACCAGAAAACATTGATAAAATTATTGAAACCTATGAAAAACGTGAAGATGTTGAGAAATATGCACATGTAGCGACATTAGATGAAATCAAGGAGAATGATTACAACTTAAATATTCCAAGATATGTAGACACGTTTGAAGAAGAGGAAGTAACACCGTTACCACAACTCGCACAAGAATTGGCTGATGTGAAGCAAGAAATCGAAGAATCAACAAACAAATTATTTGAAATGCTGGGTGAATTGAGCGGGACGACGGATGAAGCGCAGGAAGAGTTGCAGAAGTTTATGAACGTACTAAATAGAAAAAAATAAGTATAAAGAATTTTTATTTATTGTAAGTATGTAACTTATAATAAAAATAATTAGTGTAGAGAGGATGAGATACAATGGTTCAAGGTATTTTTGGTGGAGGAACATCTTATGAAGGTCAATCGATTTCAGATATTCAACAAGATGTCAAGTGTTGGAAGAGATACACAGAAAATATAGCCTCACAGATTAATGAAGAAAAAGAGGCTTTAGTTAAGAGTGGTTTCTGGAATAAGATACCTTGGAATTTTCAACAAATTGTTAATGAATCAATCTTTTGTTTTAAAACATTTCTCAGTGATTTTCAGATAATAGAGTCAGCATTTGAGTGTAATTTTATTTCTGAAAGAGAAGTAAAACTTCTGAAAAAAATTGGCAAAAATTCTTTTGAATTTAACCTCAATTACGGAAAGTACTTTAAAGAAGAATACGAATGGCGTGACTATGAAAATTCAGAAGTTAAGATTGCTGAATCAATTTATCAACATGGGAGAGATTTTTTTGTGACATTACAAGACGCAAGTAATGCAGCAGTACGTCTGGAGGATTATATGAGTAATAATTCAATATCGAATAGCGTAAATATATATGGAAATAGTTACAATACTAATATACAGCAAGGACAGAATATGAATATGAGTGTTTTAACTAATGATATGTCAGAATTATTATCAAAGCTTGATATGCTTTTGAATAATTTGAAGGATTCCTTACCAGAAGGAGAGATCGCCGATGCTCAAGAATACATCGAAACTATTAAGGACGAAGCGACCAAAGAGAAACCTAAAAAAAAGGTGCTAAGATTTGCACTAGACAGTCTAGAAAAACTTAAGTGGAGTACGGAGCTAGTGGCTTCTGTAGGAGCAATATATCAACTGCTTGATCCATTATTATAAGCTACAATGATTTAGTCAACTTGTTAAGTTGTGGTACGTTTTGATGTGATGACAGCTTATAATATTATATAGTTAAAACTTTATGAATAAGGAAAGATTGATTTCTCGTGCTTTACACCTCTTTCAAACACTACAATTGAAGTTTGTTTATTTAGGTATTAAAAAAGCTCGTGAAGCATCCTAGTTTTCAAATCGTCCTATACTGGATCAGTATAGGACGGAGATTCCTCAATAAATCAAGTACCATTCCATGTATCGTTAGCATTTACGAGTTATGGGAATTGTATACTGAGTATTTACTGTAATTATGACTTTTCAGGCACTTCTCGGTCACCCGAGAAGTGTTTTTTAGTAAGTTGGTTTGATCATCAATATTTATTTAAAAATAAAAAGTAATCAGCAAATGTGTTCTATTAATGGGTGGGAAATAGGTGTTATTTTAAATATCTGTCGGTGTCAGCCTATAAAGAATGTTTAGTAGTGTAATAGAGAATAAATAGCACTAAGCATGTTGATAAAAAGCAAAACAGTTTATGCTAGACTAACAGATAGTAACAATTAGGAAATGTAAGCATTAATTTTGGTACATTTATTCACATAATCAACAAAGTCTTTTATTTTTGTTTATTCTGAATGTATTAGAGGACGGAGGTGAGTATTATGTACAGTGGTGTATACGTTATGATACCTGATCCAGGTGGACGGTGACTCGTTCGAGTGATAAGTTTTGTTGCAACATTACACCGACTTTGTCACGGACTTTCCTGATATCTTGGGTTCCCATCACATAAGTAGTTCCTGAATTTGGTTGAATCAATTGGTTAAGTAGATTGATCAGAGTGGATTTTCCTGCACCATTTTCTCCTAATAGTGCGACAGTCTCTCCGGGTGCAATCTGAAATGAGATATTATCTAAAACGGTTGTCCGGTTATACACCTTCGATAAGTTTTGTACATCGATTATTGGATTCATATTCTTTCCTCCTACTGATGTTATCTTAGCTATTTTTTGAGTTGTAAAACAGTCATGGATGTCATCAGTTAGACATGACAATTGTCATGTCTAAAGAACACAGAAATGTAGACTGCTGACTGAATAGTCAAAAAGTTGTTATTATTAATTAAAGAAGTGGAGAAAAGCTAAACTACCTTGTTGATTGTTCATTATGGAAACTCTTTTCACTTATATCTACTATTAAATTTCGCTAATTTTGATGTGGGGGAGGACTTTTGTTACTTGGCAACCAACTGATTTTTTTTGGAAGTTTGTGATTCATGGGGCACGTAAATTACTTTTATCAGACGTTCTACGGTATAATAAATGACGGACATGTTTCATTCATTTTCCTCTTACAACCAATTGAAAGCGTTTGTATTTTTGCTTCAAGAAAGATTCTTAGATGCTTGGAGTATACTTTCGTTGATATCATTGATTGGAAAATGATACCTGATGCGTTTGTCACTAAAGTTTTTCCTGACAAGTGTGCATTTGGTGGTGTTCTAACTTCGTTTACTAAAGTAATTGAAATAAATTTGAGATGAAAAAGGAGCGGATAGGATGGCTTTTCCAGAGAATTTTTTATGGGGCGGTGCATTAGCAGCCCATCAATTTGAAGGTGGTGTAATTGGAACGTCAAAAGGGCTTTCGGTGGCTGACGTGATGACAGCTGGCTCACATGGTGTACCTCGAGTGATCACGGATGGAGTTGTGGAAGGTAATTATTATCCCAATCATGTAGGGATTGATTTTTACCATCGCTATAAAGAAGATATTGCACTGTTTGCTGATCTTGGGTTCAAATGTTTTCGTACATCGATTGCTTGGTCACGTATTTTTCCAAATGGAGATGAGCTGGAACCTAATGAAGAAGGTCTTCAATTTTATGACGATGTCTTTGACGAGCTGTTGAAATATGGAATCGAACCGGTTATTACATTGTCCCATTTTGAAATGCCCTATCATATTGCCAAAGAATATGGTGGATTTATGAATCGTCAAACGATCGATTTCTTTCTTAAGTTTGCAGAAGTGGTATTTGAGCGCTATCAAAATAAGGTGAAATACTGGATGACATTCAACGAGATCAACAACCAAATGAACTATTCAAATGATATTTTTGGTTGGACCAACTCAGGTGTTCATTTTGGCGATTATGAAAATCCAGAGGAGGCGATGTACATTTGTGGCCATCATACGTTAGTTGCTTCTGCTAAGGCGGTTAAACTAGGAAAATCAATCAATCCAGATTTCGAGATTGGGAATATGATTGCGATGGTGCCTATTTATCCATTTTCTTCTCGACCAGCGGATCAAATCTTAGCGCAACAGATGATGCATAATCGTTGGTTTTTCTGTGATGTACAAGTTCGTGGACACTATCCAAATTATGCCCTTAAAATGTTTGAGCGTAAAGGGTACCAGATCGATATAACAGAAGCAGATCGACAAGCACTCGCTGAAGGTACAGTGGATTATATCGGTTTTTCATACTACATGAGTAATACGGTCGATTCGCAAGTCCATCAAGATGTTTCAACGAATGTTAGTGGTGGAAGTACGTACTCCGTAACGAATCCATTTATTAAGGAATCTGACTGGGGGTGGGCGATCGATCCAGAAGGTCTCCGCTATTCATTGAATGCTTTTTATGAGCGTTATGAACTCCCATTATTTATTGTTGAAAATGGGTTTGGTGCCATTGATGTTCTGGAGGCGGATCACACGATTCATGATCCTTACCGTATCGAATATTTACGTAGTCATATCCAAGAGATGGAAAAGGCGATCAATGAAGATGGTGTCGTGCTTTTGGGTTACACGCCGTGGGGTTGTATTGATTGCGTGTCATTTACAACAGGGGAGATGAAAAAGCGTTACGGTTTTATCTATGTTGATCGGAACAATGATGGTTCTGGTACGCTAGAAAGGTATAAAAAAGACTCCTATGATTGGTATAAGCGGGTAACAACCTCTAATGGAACAGAGCTTTAGACGAGCAAACATGTAAATAGACCACAAAAAATCAGCTGGTTGTTTTCAAATCAGCTGATTTACTATTTATTTGTATTAAATTGAAAGAGAGTAAAAAGTTTATGCAAGTTGACCAACCTTATTTATAGAACCGTTTTTATTTTTTCCCATAAGTGATCCAGATCCATTGTTCCGTACTCTGCTTTAGAAATAGCTATCACTGGTATCTGAGGGAATTTCTTTTCAATTTCTTCTTTGGCATAGGCAAACGTTGGGGTTAGTAAAATAATATCTGCTTCCGAGGCGTGTTCGTCTATCTGACTTGCTTCATATATTTTAAGAGCCCAAGATTGATTTTTTTCTCTTAAAAACTTCGCTAATTTCATTTCTAAGAACTGGGTTTGCAAACTACCATTGGTAGAAATAAAATTAAAAGACAGATCAAAAATGACAATAGTTTTCATTTTTTGTTCCGCATGTTTTTGAGGATTGTTCATCGAAGTAGTAGCCATTTGTTTTCTTCCTTTCGTTTCACCTATTCGTTATCTCTAGTATACGACAATTATTTTGTAAGCGCTATTTTAAGTTGGTGGAAATAAGTGTGCTTTTTCTTTTAATTTCATTTCATATAGCTACATAGTGAATAAATTGAATAAATATGAATAAACAGCTATTTTATGTTGAACTTTCATTATTCAGCTCATAAAAGGGGTCAAACAATGCTATACTTTATCCAATGGAAAACAGAATAGGAGAAAAATGTATGGATCAAAAAACATTTATTATGCTATTGATTTGTGGCGTGATCGTTTTGCTCATTGCTCTAGATTTCAATGCGCGTCGAAAATTAAAAGAAAGTGTCCATCAGAAGTGGGGAAGAGTGCCTTATCAACCTCGATTTGATAAAGAAAAAAGTTTAAAGGAAGCGTGGCTCACAGAAAAAGAATTTCGTTCATGGTCAAGTGAAGTGGATGACTTGACGTGGTACGATTTGGATATGTTTGAAGTTTTTGAAGGCATCAACCTGACATACTCTAGTATTGGTTCGGAAGCTTTATATCAACGGCTGAGGAGCTTTAACTTTGGGGAAGATCAACGATTAGAAAAGTTAATTGCTTTTTACCAAGAAAACCCTCAAACAAGAGAAAAAATCCAATATCAATTTGCACGACTAGGGAAAAAAGATGGTAATTTTACAAAGCAATATTTAGCGGATGGCCAAAGTAAACAGATCGGACATGTCGGCTTTTATACTTTTTTAGGTCTCTTACCGATCATTGGTTTAATTTTATTATTATTTGGACAAGTCTTAGGTATCTATCTAGCGATTGGTAGTTTGATTTTTAACACACTTTATTATCAAGTCAAGAAACAGACATTAGAAACTGAGATTAATAGTATGGGTTACCTAGTCTCAACGATCTCAACAGCGAATCAAGTAGCAAAGATTGCTACACCGGTTCAAGATGAATTACGGCAAAATGTTAAACCGTTAAAAGATATTCCTAAATTTGGTTTTTCTTTTCGAGTTAAGAGTGGGTCGGAAGCAGAAATTTTATTTGATTATGTCAATATGATGTTCATGTTGCCGTTTATTTCTTATCACTTTGTTATTAGTAGGTTAGAGAAAAAAACGAAAGAGGCAATGAAGGTTTGGGAATTATTGGGAGAAATGGAAGTAGCGGCTGCGGTTCTCAACTACCGTACCTACATGCCTATTACCTGTCAGCCAGAATTTACGGATAATGGCGTAGAGGCAGAAGATCTCTATCATCCTCTCTTGAAGGAAGCGGTAGTGAACCCAGTAGATTGGCACCAGAACATTTTAGTGACGGGCTCGAATGCTTCAGGTAAATCTACTTATGTGAAAAGTATTGCGATCAATTGTATCTTAGCACAGACGATCCAAACAGCCCTCGCAGAAAAATTCACCTTGCAGCACGGTCACGTACTGACTTCTATGGCGATCGAAGATGACTTGTTTGCAGGAGATAGTTATTTTGTTTCAGAAATCAAATCAATTAAACGTCTACTAGATCAAGTGGAAAAAGGGGAAAGATGTTATTGTTTTGTGGATGAGATTTTAAAGGGAACCAATACGATCGAACGGATTGCTTCTTCTGCAGCAGTAGTAAGATGGTTGGCAGATTACCCTTCACTAGCTTTTGTGGCAACTCACGATATTGAATTGACTGAGATCTTGAAAAATGAATGTGAGAATGTCCATTTTGAGGAACAGGTCACAGCAGAAAAAGGAATCAGTTTTGATTTTAAATTAAAGCAAGGTCCAGCAAAAACCAGAAATGCGATTGCATTATTGAAAGTCTTAAATTATCCGGAAAAACTAGTTGCGGATGCAAAAGAAGCAGCAACATTTTTTGATCAACATCGAAAATGGGAGATTTTTGACTAAAACGTACGGACTTAATATGTCAGGCTTGAATGGTTTGTCGCAAACTTATTTATATCAAAAAAGGAAGAAAGCGTGCCTTTTCCTGATGGAGAAATCATGCTTTCTTCCTTTTTGGACATGGATAAAAGGATTCATTTATTTTAGTAGAACAACTGATCGAAAGAAGATGAAATGATTGATTTTATATTGGATGCTCGAATACATAAAATTCTATTTTTATTTTGAAAACTTTATTCATTTTCTTTCAATCATTCCATGTTACAATAGAGAATCAGATGGAAAAAAGGAGATCGTTAAAAAAATGACACAGGCTCTTGAAATAAAGAATTTAAAAAAAGTATACGCAACGGGAGTTGAAGCGTTGCGAGGAATTGATTTAACGGTGGAAGAGGGCGATTTTTATGCCTTGCTTGGTCCTAATGGTGCGGGGAAATCTACGACAATTGGGATCATCACTTCACTTGTGAATAAAACTTCTGGTGAAGTAAAAGTGTTTGGTTATGACTTGGATACTGATTTGGTTCGTGCCAAACAACAAATCGGATTAGTACCGCAAGAATTCAATTTTAATCCTTTTGAAACAGTTCAACAGATCGTAGTGAATCAAGCAGGATATTATGGTGTTTCACGACAAGAAGCAATCAAGCGTAGTGAAAAATACCTTAAGCAATCCAATCTATGGGAAAAAAGAAATGTTCGTGCACGCATGCTTTCTGGTGGGATGAAACGGCGACTGATGATTGCTAGAGCATTGATGCATGAACCGAAACTATTGATTTTAGATGAACCTACTGCAGGTGTAGATATTGAACTAAGACGTGAAATGTGGGAGTTCTTGCGAGAATTAAATGAACAAGGTACCACGATTATTCTAACGACTCATTATTTGGAAGAAGCCGAAATGTTGTGTCGGAATATCGGGATTATCCAATCAGGTGAATTGATTGAAAATACAAGTATGAAATCATTACTTTCTAAATTACAATTTGAAACGTTTATTTTTGACTTAGCACCGTATGAACAAGCGCCAGTTCTACAAGGGTACACTAGTACGTTTGAAGATGAGCGGACCCTTGCTGTTGAAGTAGAACGGGATCAAGGGGTCAACGGAATCTTTGATCAATTAAGTGAACAAGGGATAAAAGTGCTTTCGATGAGAAATAAATCGAATCGCTTAGAAGAATTATTCTTGAAAATCACGGAAGAAAATGGTCATGTGGAGGAAAAAAATGTTTAGTCTTTATTTTACAGCTTTAAAAAGTTTAGCCATCAAGGAAACCAATCGCTACTTGCGGATTTGGGTCCAAACACTGGTTCCACCAGTGATTACCACCTCACTTTATTTTGTGATCTTTGGGAAAATGATTGGCGGACGTATTGGTGATATGGGTGGATTTTCCTACATGGAATTTATTGTTCCAGGGTTGATCATGATGTCCGTTATCACTAGTTCTTATTCCAATGTTTCGTCCTCATTTTTTTCTCAAAAATTCCAGAAAAATATTGAAGAAATTTTAGTTGCGCCCGTTCCCACACATGTGATTATTTGGGGATTTGTGATTGGTGGACTGGGACGTAGTATCTTGGTCGGGGCGTTGGTAACGATGATTTCGCTATTCTTCGTTCCGCTAAATGTCTTCTCTTGGGGCATCGTGATTGTTACTTTGCTGATGACATCGATTTTATTTTCACTAGCGGGTTTGATCAATGGGATTTTCGCACAGTCGTATGATGATGTGTCGATCGTGCCGACCTTTGTCCTTCAGCCATTGACATACCTCGGTGGTGTCTTTTATTCGATCTCTATGTTGCCACCAATCTGGCAGGCAATTTCTAAAGTTAATCCGATCGTTTACATGATTTCAGGATTTCGTTATGGGTTCCTTGGAACGACAGATGTACCCATCATGGTTTCGATCACGATTCTTGTGTTATTTAGTTTAGTGCTTTATTCACTATGCTGGTATTTAATCAATAAAGGTAGAGGGTTAAGAAGCTAGAGTTTGTGGAATGATCAAAAAAACTTATTCTATTTTCTACAGAAACGGATTGATTTGATCAAATTTTTGGTAATAGACAAGAAATAGTTGAGTCTAGGATAGATGCTTATCCTAGACTTTTTTTGTTCGATTAAAGGACTTCCTCATACAAATTTAGACGATCTACTCTTAAATTAACTAAATATAATATGTTAAAATGATAACTAAACTTTAGTTTTTAGTGTTTTATTTAGTATAGAAAAATAAAAAGGGGATATGGAATGACAATTGAATTTCGCGAAACGACGTTAACTGATGTGCCAGCCGTCATGAAAATCATTAATGAAGCAAAACGGTTATTAGCTTCCGCTGATAGTCCGCAATGGCAAAATGGTTATCCAAATGAAGAAACGATCAGGCAAGATATCGATAAAACATGGTCTTATGTTTTGGTAGTCGATGGAATCATTGCTGGAACATTAGCCTTACAAAAAACACCTGATAAAAATTATCAAGAAATCTTTGAAGGAAGTTGGGAAAAAGCTGATGCGCCCTATACAACAATCCATCGCATTGCACTAGCTGATGCATTTCGCGGACAAAAGCTGGCTTACCGACTCGTTGAGTATGCAGAAGCAGAAACAAAGGCCTTAGGAATGGCACAAGTAAGAGTTGATACGCACAAAAAGAATACTAGTATGCAACGTATCATGGCTCATTGTGGGTTTGAGTTACGTGGTATCGTCTATGTCGACGATGAGATAGACAATGAACGATTGGCGTATCAAAAATTGCTTTAGTAAAGGAAGCAGTGGTTTTGCTTCTTTTGTTGATTCCTAGTATAATGACTCTGTTTTTTAGAATAGTGAACGAAGAGTATTACATGGCGAAACTACAATGAAATGGAGAGTTATCAGTGAAAGAAAATTTTTGGGCAGAATTACCGAAGCCCTTTTTTATATTAGCACCAATGGAGGATGTCACAGATGTGGTGTTTCGACATGTTGTGCAGGCGGCAGGAGCGCCCGATGTGTTTTTTACAGAATTTACAAATTCCGATAGTTTCTGCCATCCTGATGGTAAAGAAAGTGTCAGAGGTCGCTTGACATTTACCGAAGATGAACAGCCGATGGTTGCTCATATCTGGGGGGATAAACCAGAATTTTTTAGACAAATGAGTATCGAACTAGCAGAAATGGGTTTTAAAGGGATCGATTTGAATATGGGATGTCCGGTTCCTAACGTTGCTGAACGTGGGAAAGGGAGTGGCTTGATTCTTCGTCCGGAAGTTGCAGCGGAACTGATTGAAGCAGCGAAAGCAGGAGGATTACCTGTAAGCGTCAAGACAAGGATCGGCTATACAGAACAAGAAGAGTTGGAAGGTTGGTTGAGTCATTTATTGAAACAAGATATCGCCAATCTTTCTGTTCATTTACGTACGAGAAAAGAAATGAGTAAAGTAGATGCTCATTGGGAGTTTATCCCTCAAATCGTAGCATTAAGAGATCAACTTGCGCCACAAACGTTGCTTACGATCAATGGCGACATTCCTGATCGGCAAACGGGCTTGGAATTAGTTGAAAAATATGGTGTAGACGGGATTATGATCGGTCGTGGGATCTTTAAAAATCCTTTTGCTTTTGAAAAAGAACCAAGGGAACATTCAGCAACTGAATTGATTGATCTTTTACGTCTGCAATTAGATCTCCAAGACCAATATGCCAAAGAAATCCCCCGTTCAATGACTGGGCTACATCGTTTCTTTAAAATCTATGTCAAAGGATTTCCGGGCGCAAGTGACTTACGTGTTCAATTAATGAATACTAAATCGACCGACGAAGTCAGAGCGCTTTTAAATGCTTTTTCTAATCAAGAGTAACCGATGAAAATTTCAAGAATACTGTATTCTGTTTGTATTTTTGAATCTTATAAAAGAAATCAGAGGTAGATAAAACGCCGAATGATCCGAATGAATTTTCGTGATCATTGGGCTTTTTTTTGTAAAAGTAGTTATTTAATGAGAAAATTGAATGGCAAATGAGACAAAACTTGTCACAGTCTCTTCTAGTATCTCTAAAAACGAATAAACGGCGTTCAAGAAGCAACTCCTCAAGAATAAGCGATGATTTTCTAAAATATGAGGAGCTATTTAAAAAAATCCTCTCTTATTCGCTCGGGGCTAAACGCTTCTTTCACAGCCTCTTGCTAAACGGTGTTCAAACATCAGCTCCTTGAAATAAGCCTGAATTTTTCAAAACATGAGGAGCTGTTTCAAAAAATTCTTTCTTATTGTCATCAGAGCTACCCGATGTTTTCACGACCTCTGATTCACGGTGTTCAAAGAGCTGACCTTCGGCGATAAGTCAAAAAATCTCAAAACATGGGAAGCTGTTTCGAGATTTCCATCCTTAATACTCCTGCGATTACTCGTCGCAGTTTTTACTTGGTGAGCGCTCAGGTCAAAACACTCTTTTCACGACCTCTTGTTCACGGTGAGACAAAAGTAGCATCTTCGGAAATAAGCTGAAATTTACCAAAAATTTGAGAAGCACCAAGTAGGTAACAATCAACATCAAAAACTAGTTTTTGTGTTTCTTGTCAATTTTCGGAAATTCCTTCTTATTTCTTGATGCTAAACACTTTTGTCTCAACCTCTTTGAGCATATTAGTTTATCACTTGATAAATTTTGCGTTATCATTAAATTTATCAAGTGATAAAAAAGGTAAGTAGGTGATCCCATGAAAAAAATTATTGTCATTGGGGCGGGAGTAGCTGGATTAAGTGCCGCAGTTCGGTTGCAAAAGCTAGGATATGAAGTCACACTGTACGAAAAAGATCGTCAAGTTGGCGGGAAAATGAATCAAATCAAAACGGCAGGATTTACCTTTGATTTAGGACCAACGATTGTGATGATGCCAGAAATTTATCGGGAAGTATTTGAATTTTGTGGGAAAGACCCCGATGACTACATTCCAATGAAAAAAGTTGATCCAATGTTAAAACTGTATTTCAACAAAGAGGAACCAATCGAGTTTTCCAATGATTTAATTGAATTGACAAAGACGTTGGAAAACATTTCGCCAGAAGATACACAAGGTTATTTCGCATTTTTAGCAGATATCTATCAGCGATATACGATCGCAAAAGAAGCCTTTATCACGAAATCATTTCGTGGTTTTTGGGATTTTTATAATCCTAAATCATTATGGGCAGGGATCCGCTTGCGGACATTCAGCGATGCGTATACGTCTATTTCTAAATTTGTGAAGGATGACCGTTTGCGTAAATCATTGGCTTTTCAAACACTTTATATCGGGGTATCGCCTTATCAAGGACCCTCTTTATATACGATTATTCCAATGATCGAATTATTTTATGGTGTTTATTTTATTGAAGGTGGAATGTATACGTTAGCGACTTCATTGGCGCGATTGTTTGAAGAATTAGGTGGAAAGATCGTTTACGAAACATCAGTAGATGAAATCCTAATTGACAATAAGATTGCTAAAGGGATCCGAATCGGGACAGAACAAGTGATGGCTGATGCTATTGTATGTGGCGCTGATTTTCCTTATGCGATGAAGGAATTAATTCCTGATGAAAGAAAACGGGGAAAGTATACAAATAAAAAAATCGCTAAATTTGAATATTCATGTTCTTGTTTTTTGATGTATCTTGGCTTAGACAAGAAATACCCAGAGGAACACTTGCATAGTATTTATTTTGCAGAAGACTTTAAACAAAATGTTGATGATCTCTTTGAACGAGGAAAGTTACCAGATGATCCATCTTTTTATTTGTACCGACCGTCATTGATGGATGATTCGCTTGCACCTGAGGGTCAGGAAGGCTTATATGTCTTAGTACCAGTGCCAGAATTGTCAAAATATGAGAAGTGGACGGAACAAACGATGCAAGCCTATCGCCAAAAAATCATCCGATTGCTCAAAGAAAAGACGATTTTTAAGGATATCGATGAGCATATCGTATCCGAAACATTGATCACGCCCAAAGATTTTTCTGAACGTTTCAATGCTTATAATGGAGCGACTTTTGGCTTAAAACCGACATTGATACAAAGTAATTATTACCGCCCGCATAACAAATTTTCTGCAGCAGAAAATTTATATTTTTGTGGGAGTAGTACCCATCCTGGCGCAGGGGTACCAATTGTTATGCAAAGCGCAAAATTAGCGGTAGAGGAGCTGTTGAGAGATGATAACCATTAACAATGATCCTTTTCAAGAATACCAAAAAGATTTTGCCTATTGTGAATCAATCATCAAGAAAAATTCAAAATCGTTTTACCTGGCTTTCTCACAGTTGCCTAAACGAAAAGCTCAAAGTGTCTATGCCGTGTATGCGTTTTGCCGACGTGCAGATGATTTGATTGATCGCGACAACAATCAAGCGGGATTGAGACAGTTAGAACGGCAATTGCTAGATTTTAATGAGGGAAAGGTTCCCAACGATCCAGTCTGGCGTGCGCTATCAGTGGTCTTTGACAATTTCCCCATGGTAACCGCTCCTTTTTTTGATATGCTGACTGGTCAACGAAAAGATGCTGATTTTAAGCAACCAGAAACAAGAAAAGATCTTGAAGAATATTGTTATTACGTTGCAGGTAGTGTAGGTTTGATGTTGCTTCCGCTTTTAACTGAGCGCCCAGCTGACCTCGTTGTACCAGCTAAAAAATTAGGAGAAGCGATGCAGTTAACGAATATTTTACGAGATGTTGGAGAAGATTATCAAATGGGGCGAATCTACCTGACAAAAGAAGACATGACTAGATTTGGGGTAGCAACTACCATGTTAAAAGAAAAGCAAGCCCAAACACAATTAGTCGCTTTATGGGAGTCACTGGCTCAGCAGGCTGAAAACTTATATGAAGAATCATTTGAAATGTTTCCTCTTATTACAGAAGATTGTCGTCAAGCACTTGCCAGTGCTGCGTTTATTTATCGTGAGCAATTAAATATCGTGAGAAAACAGCATTATTCTTTATTTGATAATAAGAATAAAGTTAGTCATTATCGAAAAGTACAGCTTTTAAAAGAGGTCAAAAGTTATCTCAAAAGCTATTGAACCGTCTGATTATTAAAGAACCGAATATAAATTCAATATTGTTGTTTTCAAACGATTATTAGTTGAAAAAATTGAAAGCAATGAGCCCGAGACCAAAAAGGTTGTCGGGCTTTTTATCACTGTTTTGTTACATAGGTCTTTCTATGCGAGAAAAATTTTCAGATAAAAATAAAGATTTAGCGGAATATTTTAGAACTTGTCGTATATTATTCATGACCAAGGTAATAGTTTTACCAACTAAATGCTAGGAGGATGGAAGAATGGGACCAATTGCAGTTACGCCTGATCAATTAAAATCACAAGCGAAGATCTATCAGCAATCAGCGCTCCAAATACAAGAGGCTATCCGAAAAGTAAATACGATGAACCAGCAAATTGCTCATAATTGGAAAGGACAAGCTTTTCAAGCATATCTTGATCAGTATCACCAGTTAGAAGGTAGCGTTAAACAAATGACACAATTATTTGAAAGTATTTATGAGCAACTCAACAACTATGCGAATACCGTTTCAGAACGGGATCGTCAAGATGCTCGGAATTTTGGGTTGCTATAGCGTTTATCAGTAAAAACCAATCTTCGTTTGACTTGTACCCATTAAAGCAGCAAATGTCAGTTGTTTTTTAGCTATTTTCATTTGGTTTTTGTTTTGATTCCTTGACTTTGAATGTAAAAAATAAGCCATACATGAAAAAAGGGGTAACTCAATGAAACAGGGAATAGACATTGATATTTGTTTGCAAATCGAACAGCAAACGATCGACTTGCAAATACCTAGGGAAATAACCATTAGGCGCTTAAAGGAATTATTTGTGAACGCGCTTCAGGTTTCTTCGATCGTGCTACCGGCTGCGTTCGATTTAGAAGTGACAAATAAATCAATACGATTGAATGAAGAATTTCTTTTATCAGATTATCCAATTAGTCATGGTGACCAACTGTTAATCAAGCCACGTATCCTTAATGGTGGTGACAACAAGTAATTGAAGAGCGAAAAGGATGTATTTAAAAAAGAAGGTATTAAAATAACCGATGAACGAGTGGAAATTCAGCTACAAGCGAATCAATATGCGTTGGATCAGATCGAACAATATACATTTTTTTTAAAACCTAAAAGAAATTTACTGGCAGGTGACGTTAGCCATTTATCTACAGAAAAATTAATCATTCAATACAAAAAAACAAATCAAATGAAGTGTTTCTCACAGGTTTTGATTAAATTAGATTTTTACCAACGATTATTGCTTGCCCAAAAAGTCAATCAATTGTGTGATTTTATGAATGGACCGATCCAACCATTGTTTCATCCCGATAATTTGTTTCTGTTTGGAGAAGAGATTTTTCTTGCACATCGAGGGTTTATGCAAGTTATCGCTCCATATACGGTCACTGAAAATGATTTTCTGAAGCAATATCGGGCACTGGTGTTGGCTATCTTATATCCTAATTTGAGTTATGAGAGTTTAAATGGAGGAAGTGAAGGATTAACAGATGACTTGTCGAAATTGCTCCATGGAGCAAAAAATGTAACAGAAATCAATCAGATTATTAGCGACCAAATCGAAACACAAAAGGAGATTCGAACGACAGAATTACGTGTGGTCAGTAGGAAAAATTACTTTATTTTTAAATGGGGTAGCCTTTTATTCAGCTTGTCAACCATCCTTTTTGCTTTATTAACAGGAAATTATGCGTTTTATCAATTACCACAGATAGAACGGAGCGTGGATGCACAAGCAAAATATATAGCCAAGGATTATGCAGGTGTTTTAACGGCTTTAGCAGATGTATCCCCCAGTTTGTTTTCTCAAAGTATCAAATATATAGTGGCTGTTAGTGTCATTCAATTAGATCATTTAACTTCATTAGAAAAAACAGCTATTTTAAATCAATTATCTCAAGAGTCAAGTGAGAATCGTTTGCTTTATTGGATTTACATTGACAGAAATAATCTCCAACAGGCATTGGATATCGCTCAAAACATTGGAGATGAGCAGTATCTTTTGCATGTCTATACTAAGTTATATCTGACAGTAAAAATGAACGATCAAATGAGTGGTGAAAAAAAGCAAAAATTACTAAAAAACTATCAAGAAAAAATTAGTCAATATAGCAAAAAGCCAGGAGAGAATAAATCTGAAAATCCCACAAAATAAGACACTATGCACCGAAAATCAGATGAATATCAGTCTTTCCATCCTTTTTGATCTCTTTTATTTTGGGGAGATGTTTATTCATGAAGTATTTACTCAAAATGATAAAGAGCTGGTGATCGCCGGCAAAAAAATCTGTTATATCAAACAGCATATAAATTTTTCAGACTCTTCGATCAAAGATGATCCGAGGTTTCTGATATTAAAGCATGAAACATTGCAGAGAAAGTGGATCGATCCACCGAATCAATTGATTGATATTTCATGTGCAACGACCTCTGCTTTGATGATTGAATCAGATGCAATGATTGCGATAGATTATCAGGATAATAACTATCAATTGAGTATATATCCTAGTAAAGCACCCGTTTATTATAACCAGCAACTTGTAACAAAAGGTGTATTTACTTTCCAAGTAGGTGATCAGATCGTAGTGGATCAGTGGATTATCGAAAGGCGGGAAAAGCAGTGGCAGATCATCGGTTTAGGTCAAGCGATCCAATTAAATCCATGGGTACTTTCTGAAGTCCCTTATATACCTGAATATCCTAAGCACTTCCCCTTTTTTAGAAGAAGCCCTAGAATCTATCTGGAAGAGCCAAAAGTACAAGTGGAGGTTCGATTACCGAGACACGAAGCAGCTCAGGAGAAACAATCCTTTTTTAAATTGGTTCTCCCGTCTTTAGGTATATTTATCTTAAGCGGAATGTTTCTATTTTTTAGCAATCGAAACCTGTTTCTGATACTAGGTATGTATGGACTTAATTTATTGACGTCCAGTATCTCTACTATCAATTATTTATTAAATAAAAAGAAAATAAAACGAAAAAAAAGTGAACAAAAAATAACTATCCAACAATATAGAATCAAAAAAGCTTTTGAATTAAACAGGTTACAGCAAAGACAAAAAGAAGTTTTACAGTACATGTATCCTTCTAATGATCAATTAGCACGAATGACAAAGGAATGTCATCCAAGAATCTATGAACGTCGACCAAAGGATAAAGATTTTTTAACCGTTCGCTTAGGAATAGGCGAACGTCCATCCAGTTTTAAAATTGTTAGTTCTTATTTGGATGAGGATCAATGGAACGATGAAGTTCTATCCGATTTTATTCGTCCTTATCAGAAATTAAAGAACGCACCTATTGCGATTTCGTTAGCAACTCAGTCAGTGGGGCTTGTCGGTCCATCGAATGTTTTGCAGGAAGCTCTTCAATCTTTACTATTTCAAATTTCTGTCTTGCACTCTTACCAAGAGGTTGAGTTTATCACGCTTCTTCAAGAAAAAGAATATGAAAAAACATGGAAAAATTGGCGTTGGTTACCACATCATACGTTGCGATCCTTTCCACTTAAACAAAGAGGGCTCCTATTCAATTTAAAAAATCGAGAGTTGGTTTTAAGTGCATTTTATAAGATCCTTTCTAAAAGGAAGCAACAACTACAACATGCTGATTATCAGAAGATAGCTTTTAAACCAACTTATGTTTTTTCAATTATTACAGAAGAAGGCTTGTGGGAGCATGAAATCAGTGAGTTTTTAACGGAAGAATTAAATCGGTATGGTGTCGTAGTTATTTGGGCGAAGGAATCTATCGATCAGTTGCCTGAAACTGTAACGACGTTAATAGCGTATCAAAGTCAAGATATTGCTATGTTGATCAATCATAAAGAACAACACATTAATCAACCATTTACACCTAATCGTTTACCAACTAGTTATCCACTTGAACAAGCAATTTTTCGCTTAGCTAACTTATTCCATGAAGAAATTGAAAATCAAAATCTGCCAGAAAAAATCAATTTATTAGAGCAATATCAAGTTCAGACTGTTGAGGAGTTAATGATTTCTAAGCGCTGGTTGAACGCAGAGCCAAGTAAGACATTGCGTTCATTGATCGGCTGGCAGAGAAAAAATCAGGGGATCTACTGGGATCTCCATGAACAGGCACATGGACCTCATGCTTTAATTGGTGGCACGACTGGTTCAGGGAAGTCAGAATTTCTGAGTACTTATTTAATGGGATTAGCCATCAATTTTTCTCCTGAAGATGTAGGGATTCTAGTGATTGATTGGAAAGGTGGTGGCCTCGCACAAACAGTAAGTAAGTTGCCACATTTTATGGGTGCAATCACTAATTTAGACCGAGTTGGTACGTCCCGTGCATTGATCAGTATCAAAGCGGAGCTGGAAAAGCGACAAAGGTTACTTGCGACCTATGAAGTAAACAACATCAATGAGTATATGCAGTTATACAAACAACGAAAACAAAGGAACGTTTCTGCGTACCCTGATCAGCCGCTGCCTCATCTTTTTCTAGTATCCGATGAGTTTGCCGAATTAAAAGTCAATGTGCCAGAATTTTTGGAGGAGCTGACTTCAGTAGCGCGGATTGGTCGTTCACTTGGCGTCCATTTAATTTTAGCTACCCAAAAACCAGCCGGAGTAGTCAACGACCAAATCGAGGCGAATAGTAAAAGTAAAGTGGCATTGAAAATGGCAAGTGTTCAAGACTCAAAGGAACTTTTACAAACAACAGATGCAGCTTATGTGTCAAGACCAGGGAGGGGTTATCTTAAGGTAGGAGAAAATGACGTCTATGAATTGTTCCAAAGTGGTTATACAAAAGCACCCTACGCACCAAACCAATCTCTTGAAGATGAACGGATCGTTGTTGTGAATGAATTTGGTCAAAAGGAAGTCCTCTTTGCTCCTACAGAAAAAGATTCGAGGAAAGCAGCGGGCAGTATAGTTACGCAATATGAGGCAGTCAGAAGGTTGATTGTACAAACTTTTCAACAATCAACATTCAGCCAACCATCACAACCTTGGTTACCAGAATTACCAACATGGTTAGTAATGCCTGTCTTTAAAGGAAATGAACGGAATACATTAAAGGTTCCCATAGGCTTGTTAGATGTACCTCATGAGCAAAAGCAAAGTCATTATTACTATGATTGCGAGAAAAGTAGTCATACCGTTGTATTCGCTAGTTCTGGATATGGAAAATCTACGTTATTACAAACAATTGTTTTAAGTCTTGCAAGACAAAATACTCCAAATCAAGTATGGTTTCATCTAGTTGATTTTGGTACTAATGGCCTTTTACCGTTGAAGAAGTTGCCACATGTCGTTGACATCGTCACTTTAGAAGAAGAAGAAAAAAGACAAAAAATGTTTGTGAGAATCAATCGATCATTGGCGGAGAGAAAACAACTGTTTAAAGAAAAGGGTGCCACAAATCTCTACCAATACCAAGAAAAAACGAGCATCCAATTACCGATCATTTTTATTATATTAGATAGCTACGAGAGTTTGGGGATAGAGGATAAACGAAAAGATTCCATCGATGAAACAATCGTGCATTTACTAAGAGATGGTGCAAGTTTAGGGATTTATCTTATTCTATCTGCCAATCGTGTCGGGAGTATTCGCCTAAATATGATGAGTCAATTTGCAACAAAGCTGTTTATGTATTTACATGATGAAAGTGAAATCAAACAAGTGCTGGGAAGAGAAGCGATTGTTGCGTTACCTATTAAAGGAAGAGGGCAAGTGATGCTTGACCGACCAACGATATTACAATTTTATTTACCCACTAATGGTCAAAATGAATCAGAAATATTCGAAAAAATGGCAGAAGAAATAACAAATATAGATCAAAACTGGGTAGGAAAACGTCCTGAAAAAATCCTGATGGTGCCCGAACGGTTAACGCCAAAAATTTTCAGTCAGTTTGTGCGCAATAAAGAAAAAGACTTGGTGTATCTAGGTTTGAATAAGCAAACAGTTGAGGTGGAATCATTTGCATTTTTTCTTGGAAAGCAGCTAGGTTTATTTTTTACTTCCAATGTACAATTGCAGAGGATGTTTTCATGGTGGCTGTCACAAATGATGGATGTGGAAGAAAATGTTATTTTAATCGATGTTTCTGGAACATTGGAGCAAATAAAAAACGAAGTGACTTCGTATTTTAGCTTGCATGATGTCGCAAAACGAAGTGAGAAATTTACTCATTTCTGGGATGAACTGTGGTTCACGCCAAAAACGAGAAAAATCGTGGTTCTTAATGGACTGGATGATTTCGTGGAAGAAATGGGGTTACTCTCGGGAGAAGTAAGCAAGTTATTAAATAGAGGAAATTCGTGTTTTCAATTCATTTTTATTGATCTGTTAGCGAAAACTGGCAACTTTTATGGTGGAATGACTCAAATAGTAAAAGAAAATGTTTCTCAGATCCTTTTTGATGGGAGTCTCCAAACTCAAGGATTTGTTGATGATTTTACATTTACGAGAGAAAATAACCCAAATAATAAAAATAGTTTTTACAGTTTAAAGGATGGAAAGTTGGAAATCATAGTAGTTCCTGTCGAAGAAGAGTGAGGGTAAAAATGATACCGCACTAAAAATAATGTACCCGAACAAGAGGGCACGGGTGCAAGGGTTAGCTCCAACAACAGAAGGAAGAATTTTTTGTAATAGCTTCTCAAGTGTTCGAAAATTCATGCGATTTCGAGGAATTAATTCTGGAATGTCTATTTGGTAAGAAGGTATGCTCACCATTTATTCATTTTTACACCTAAAAGAGTCTGGGAAGTCCTTTTTTGTCCCAGACTCTTAACGGTAATTTTTTTGAAAACTTCTTCTTATTATTGAAGTTTAAAGCGTTTTTTTCTGTCTTTGGCAAAAAACTCAGGATCACTCGTAAATAACGTTGGCATAATAAATAGTTACATTTTTTTTTCGAGTAATTTTAATTCTTGGATCATTGCTTTTTTTCGCGGGTATTTTTCTTTTAATTCTTTGATCAACAATTGAACCGAGATCATGCTGTTTGGTAAAGTAGCCATTTCTTCAATATATCTCACCAGTTTATGATAATGATTCCGAGTAGTCATAGTGTGGGCTATTTTCCGCAATTCATATTCATATTTCTGTAATAGTGCTTCGGGAGTCTGTTTTTTTAAAATATTGAAATAACGATTAGCTTCTTTGATTCCAGAGGTCTCTAACACACGATTCAATAATAGATCATAGCATTTTTCCTGTGAATAAAGTAAGCCAATGTCTTGATGATTATGTAATTCTTGGAACAAACGGTTTCGCAACGATATCCATTCGTCTTTTGAACAAGTTTTTTTCAATTGGTGAACTAGATTCATATCTAATGCATCATTCTCAATCAATAACTTAAAAACTTGATTTATGTATGCTTCTTTTTTTCCTAATTTATAATAGAGTTTTTTTAGAGAATAACGATGAAGTTGAACGAGATCAGGAGATTGACGATCCAAAAGCAGACTCTCCTGTAATACTTTTTCTGCTTCTTTGTATATTCTGTTTTTAAGTAAGTAATTAACATATTGTGTCCTGATAGTAGGGGAGTGCCAGTTTTCTTGGATAGTATGTTGAATTTTTTGCTTGGAATAGTTTAAGTACTCCATTTGTTTAACAGATAAAATTTGTTTCTTTTTTTTCAATCCTCTTTTTTTGTCTGCGGGTTCTTTCTTCAACGAGGAAGCAGATTGTTTCTCATAGTATGCTTGATATTTATTGATATCAAAAGAAGCATCTGAATAAATATATTGTTGAAAACGTTTTGCTAAGTGGTCATTTTCCTTTAAAATCATCTTTAAAAAAGGACGGATTTGTGAATCTTCCGCGTAGGAAACCAAATATGCGCTGTTATTTGCATCTTTCTTTTGTAAGTATTTATTGTATTCGAATAAAACGGCTACTAAATGGGGACAATGATCATTCGATAAGCAGGGGCAGCTACAAACCATTTTTTCTAAATAAAAGTGGTCAACGAGGTCAATGATTGCATGATAGTTTTCATTACTAGTAATGTTGGCAGTAATCTGTTTTTGCTTAACCTTAAAGTTTTTTACCTGTTCCCCAATAAAATAGGAGTATCCTAAATCTATTGTAGTTTCTAAAAAATATTCTTTCCAGTTGTTCACCTAATCTCCTCCTTTATATTAATTCTTACTTAATAAGTTTAACGGATAAATGAATGAAAAACAGTATTTTTTTGTTGATACGTAAGTTATTTAATTTTAATATAAATGGCTATTTTTAGGTATATTTTTTATAGTAAAATAATTACCAATTGTTGTTTAAAGAAATTTTTTTATTCTTTCGTGATTGTGAGGGCGTTTTTCAATTTCTAATACAGCAATTTTGTGTAGCAAAGAGTCTAACGTGATATGTGACATTTCTTCCTCTACTTTTGCTTGGAGTTGGGTATAGCTTGCCGTCAATGTTTCTTGAATATTCGCACCAACGATACAATTTGGGTTTGTTTTCGGATCCACTTGAATGAGATTAGTATTTCCTTCAATACTTTTATAAATATCTAAAAGTGAAATTTTTTCAGGAGAACGAGCTAAAGAAGGTGCAGCTTTTCCGACTTGCGTAATAATCAAATTCGCTTTTTTTAGTCGGCTCATGATTTTACGGACATTAGCTGCACTGGTTTCAATACTTTTCGCAATCATCTCACTAGATAACATATCGCTATCTTGAAAAATTGCTATGTAGGCTAAGATGTGGATCGCATCGCTCAATTGTAAAGAATATTTCATACTATCCCATTCCTTTCGACGTTTATTCTTGACTTATTTTAACATACTCTTTAAGATAATGGTGTAACTTAAAAATGTACAGGTTTTATTTAAAAAATTTATCAATGTGAAAAAAGGAGTGGTTAGAATGAATTATCTCATTACTGGAGCAACTGGTGGTTTTGGTAACTATGCTATGGAGTACTTAAAACAGCTCGTTCCTCAGGAAAATATCTATGTGTTGGCGCGGAATGAAGTAAAGGGGAAAACACTTGAAGAAAAGGGTTGGAATGTCCG
Source organism: Enterococcus sp. DIV0691 (assembly GCF_051711145.1). Lineage (NCBI taxonomy): Bacteria > Bacillati > Bacillota > Bacilli > Lactobacillales > Enterococcaceae > Enterococcus > Enterococcus sp. DIV0691. Next base: position 2,779,877 of record NZ_JBIOLY010000001.1, on the reverse strand, counting down.
TTTCGGAGATTATGCTGATTATTCTTCTATGAAAAATGCCTTACAGGGAATTGATCGCTTGTTGTTTGTGTCTGGTGCACCTGGTAATCGGCAAGCTGAGCATGAAAATGTTGTGAAGGCCGCAAAAGCAACTGGTGTTTCTTACATTGCTTATACTAGTTTTGCTGATGCCAATCACTCGACCAGTATTCTAGCGCCAGATCATCAGTTTACAGAGAAAGTAATTGCTGATTCTGGAATTGCACATACTTTTTTACGTAATAATTGGTACTTAGAAAATGAATGGCCACTCATTGAACTTGCCTTAAAGAATGGGCGCTTTATTTATTCAGCAGGTGAAGGTAAAACTGGCTGGGCATTAAAACGAGAATATGCCGAAGTTGCAGCAAAAGCACTAGCGAACTTGAACTTTCCAGAAGTTCTTGAATTATCGGGTCAACCGATTACGTATAAAGAACTAGCTAAAGAATTAAAAGAAGTGACAGGCAAACCTATTGATATCGTGGCTACCAATGACCATGAGTTCATCAAAAATTTAGAGGAGGCTGGTTATCCTGAATCTGCTGCACAAATGTTTGCAGCTATTCAAAAAGATATCAAGAATAATCAACTCGATGTTTCCTCAAAAGATTTTGAACAAGCTTTGGGACATCCACTTGTCTCTTTAAAAGATGGACTAGAAGAATTGTTGAATCAATAGTTGTAAAAAGCGGTTGAGAGAACGTTTTTAATTTTATAAAACAAGGGTAAATTCTCGCAAGTGACAAGAAGTATAAAATAAGGTTTTTACGGTTGAAACTTACCTGCTTACTGTTTCTTATTGAGTTTATTGCTGAAAATTTAGTCAGTGAAAACCGTGAACAAAAGGTCGTGAAGCATCGTTTAGCTCTGATAACCTTAAGAAAGATTTTTTGGAACCAGTTTTTTTGTTTTGAAAAATTCGGACTTATTTCAAAGAGTAGCTGGTTGAACACTGTTTATTCGTTTTCACACCTATTTAAAGAGTCTGGGATCAGGCTCTTTTTTTTGCATTTAAGTGATAAGTAGAAGATTGACTTTTTTGAATGTAATAAAAAAAAACACTTACGAGAAAATGAGAAATATGCTACGATACTTTTCGTGACAAATTTAAAGGAGTGGTATAGTTGCCTACAAACAAAAAAGAAGGAATTATTTTTACATCACTAATGTGTTTTCTCATGGTCTTAGGAATGAGTGTGTATAATCTCTGGCTTCATGGGGATTTATATTTTTCAAATCTATTGATTGGTTTAGTTCCAGGATTCATCGTGGCTTTTATTCTAGATGTCTTTATTGTTGGTGTGATTGCGAAAAAAATAGCTTTCAAGTTGCCAGTAAATTCAGAAAGTAAATTTCAAATGATCGTAACGATTTCTTGTCTGATGGTCTTAGGAATGGTTACCTGTATGTCGTTGTTTGGTGTTGTGATTGAGCAGGGAATACCTGACCAATTACTTTCAGCGTACCTTACTGCATGGAAAATGAATGTGATTGTTGCATTGCCTTTGCAATTACTAATCGTAGGTCCCATCTCTCGATTGGTATTAAGCACGATCCAAAACTAAAAAGATCTTTTAGATTATAAAAAAAGAGGATGCGACTTGTTTAGCATCAAGAGATAAAAGAACTTGCCTAAAATTGCGTACACGCTTATTAGGAAGTTTCGTTTATTTTTTGAATGAGCTACTTCAGTCACATGCTCTTTTTTTTTAAGAACGATTAATCAAAAAATGTTTGCATCATTTCACGAACCTGTGTACACCATTGTAGTTCTTGCTGACAAAGTAAAATTCTTCGTTGAATAACGACATAACGTCCAAATTCCTCTTTTTTATTTACTGAAAGATCTGCTAGTTTTGCTTGGTTTTTTTGCATGATTTTGTTTAATTGTTGTTCTCTTGTAAATAAAAGACCTGTCGCTGTTGTTTTATCTAAGGTAGAAAAAGCGTACAGTTTGGCTAAAAATTCATCTTTTTGAGTAGGAGCAGGGGTCTCTTCTTTGATCCATTCTTCTACGATCGCTTTTCCTTCATTGGTGAGGGTATAAATTTTTTTCTGCGAATGTTCTTCGATTTCCAGGACAGAAATATAACCTTTCTGGTCTAATTTAGCCAGTGTCGTGTAAATCTGACTGTGGTGAGCTTCCCAGAAAATGGTGATTAATTGTTTTAGTTCATAACCGGAACGAGGTTTAGACAAAAGAACGCATAATAAGATATAGGCTAAAGTATTCATACGATACCTCCTGACTGATTTTCTCTTATTATAGCATATTTTTTATTTTTGTTTTTACATGTGCATATTGACATGTAAAATAAATCATGTATGATGCTAGATAGAGAAAGGAATGGGGAATTTGGAGAATCAAATAGAAATCAAAGAAGAACTAACAGAGAAAGGACAGGAACAAAGTAAAGGAAAGAATTCAGCGTTAGTAGTCGCTGCGACTTGTATGTTTGCATTTATGGGAGTCGGCTTAGTAGATCCCATTTTAAAAACGATTGCTGCTCAATTAGATGCAACACCTGCCCAAACGACATTATTATTTACGAGCTACATGTTGGTAACGGGAGTAGTGATGTTGTTTACAGGTTTTTTATCGAGTCGAATTGGTTTGAAAAAAACATTGATGGCAGGTTTGGTCATTATTGTTGTATTTGCTGGCTTAGGTGGATTGTCCAATGATATTGGTACATTGATCGGATTGCGTGCTGGTTGGGGTGTAGGGAATGCTTTATTTGTTTCAACAGCACTTGCGACTATTGTAAGTATTTTAGTGGGGAACACTGAAAAAGCTATTATGATGTATGAAGCAGCACTAGGCTGTGGGATGGCTGTTGGACCATTAGTTGGCGGCATACTAGGAAGTGGCTCGTGGCGTTATCCTTTTTATGGGGTAGCTACGTTGATGTTTATTGGCTTTTTAGCATTGGCGATCCTTCTTCCAGAGGCAGGAAAACCACAAAGGAAGGTTGGTTTTTGGGAAGGGGTCAAGGCGTTAAGTAATCACAAATTGCGTTCAATTGGTTTGATTGCTTTATTATATAATTTTGGTTTCTTTACGTTACTTGCCTATGCACCATTCTTATTAGTGGGGTATAGTGAGTTAGAGGTAGGTTTTGTTTTCTTTGGTTGGGGCGTTTTATTAGCAATTGCTTCGATTTTTGTCGCACCAGTACTAGAACAAAAATTCACTACTTACCGAACGATTTTAGCAGCTTTTGTTTTCTTTATTATTTGTTTGGCGTTACTAGGTGCCGGTTCAACTATCCAAATTTTAGTGCCAATCAGCATTGTACTTTCAGGTTTTTTCCAGGGGATCATCAATACATTATTGACAACGATTGCTATGGAGATACCAGGTTTACCAAGAAATGTGGCTTCTTCAAGTTATAGCTTTGTTCGTTTCTTTGGTGGGGCATTAGCGCCATTTATTGCAGGGATCATTGGCGAAAAACTAGGTGAAAGTTATGCTTTTTATTTTGCTGCGATCATTGTCGTAATTAGTGTCTTTTGTATTATTCATCATCAAAATTATTTTGTAACAGATGAAGATCAATAAAAATGAGGTTTTGAAAGAAAGAATAAAAACCGAAAAAATAGTTAATGATGAATCAATAAAACCTTGAATTTCACATACTGTGTTTCAAGGTTTTTTTCTGTTATTTGTGACGTTTGATCTACAGTTCTGGTAACTGGTATCGTGAGAGGGTTTATTTTTAACATGTGTTTCAACGAAAAAGGTCAATGAATACACTGTTTTTGTCATAAATCATGTTATGATGAGAATAAGACACAGCCAGTAAAAAGTGAGGAAAAGCGATGATTGAAGAATATTTCAAAGAAGTAGGTATCACGTTGGTTGAACTTCCCATCGAGTTGGTGGATGATCGACCCGTTTATGGTGGTTATCTAAAAGAGCTGCCTGTAATCAATGCGACAGGAGAATCTCGAAAAATCATGCACCAGAAACTAGCGAGTATGTATCAAGCCTATCGTGAACAACTACTTACAGATATGGAAATAGAAAAAGAAAAAACAATGAATCTGTCGACAGAAGAATTGTTAAGATATTATGATGGTGAGACATTCGATGGGTTTGCTATTTTTTCTAACGATAATGAAGATCATCTTGGCTAAAATAAGCTATTATCGACTTAAAGTTACGCTAAATGCGTTTCTTTTAGTCGATAATAGCTTATTTCAATCATTGTAGTTATGAGGCATTCTAGTTAAAGCGCTTGGGTAAGTTATTTTTGTTTAATTGATATTTGAAAGACAAATGGAAAATCCCGGCAATCAATAAAGTGATCGTATAAGCAATCGAATGGTGGAACGCTAGATTGTAATTGATCACAGCTAAAATGCCTAAAGCGAGCATATAACTAACATGTAGCCTTTGAACAATGCCTTTAGGACCAATTTTTTGAAGATAAACTTGCCATTTTTCCTGAGTGGGATTAAAATTTCTTTTTTTTATTTGGAAAAAAGTGGCTAAAATCATCACTCCTATAAAGGCAGCGATGTTTAAAGAAATCAAGTATACTAAAAATATCGTGAAAATTTCGAACATAAAAGTAACCTTTCTAACTAAAAAACTTTTCAAGAATCAAAAAATAAAGAAAAATTTTGTCATATTTTTATTGTGAAGACTAAAATGTTTCGTGTGAAACATTTTAGCGGATTTGACCTTCGCCGTAAATGATATATTTCGTAGAGGTCAGTTCATTCAATCCCATCGGACCTCGAGCATGTAATTTCTGAGTAGAAATACCGATTTCAGCACCAAAACCAAAAACAGCTCCGTCAGTAAAACGAGTTGAGGCATTCACATAAACCGCAGCGGCGTCCACTTCGTTCAAGAAACGTTGGCTTGCTTGGTAACTATCCGTAACGATGGCTTCAGAATGTTTTGTATTATGGCGATTGATATGGTCGATCGCTTCATCTAAAGAATCAACGACTTTCACAGCCAGAATATAGTCTAGATATTCCGTATCCCAATCAGCTTTTTCTGCAAGGGTTGCAGTTTCTAAATATTCCATGGCACGCATATCTGCACGTAGAGAAACCCCATGTTCTACTAATGCTTTTTCAATAACAGGTAAAAAGAAAGGGGCGATCTCTGAATGGATCAACAATGTTTCTGCAGCATTACAAACAGATGGACGAGAAGCTTTTGCATTGACGATGATATTCGTTGCCATGGTCAACTGAGCATCTTTATCGATATAAATATGGTTGTTACCAGTGCCAGTCTCAATGATTGGGACTGTGGCTTGTTCCTTCACTCTTCTGATCAAATTTGCGCCGCCTCGAGGAATCAACACATCTAAGTACTCTGTTAATTTCATTAATTCAGCAGCCATTTCATGAGATGTATCGTCCACAAATTGAACAGCGTAAGGAGACAGGCCAGCATCAGTTAACGTTTGTTGCAGAAGCTTCACTAATAATTGATTGGAAAAGAAAGCTTCCTTTCCGCCTCTAAGAATAACGGCATTTCCTGATTTAAAAGCCAAGCTGGCTGCATCAGTCGTCACATTCGGTCTAGATTCATAAATGATTCCGATGACACCAAGTGGGACACGTTTTTTTCCAATCAGTAACCCATCAGCATTCTTCCACATTTGGTCTACTTTTCCAATTGGATCCTCTAATGAAGCGATTTTACTGATTTCTTCAGCCATATCATGGATACGCTCAGGCGTTAAGCGTAAGCGGTCAAGCATCGTTTCGCTCATCTGATTTTCGGTTGCTTGCTCTAAATCTTTCTGATTGGCTTCAAGTATCGCTCCTTGATTTTTTTTGAGCATCAATGCCATCTGTTTGAGAAGGTCATTTTTCTGTTCTGTACTCATCAAGGCAAGAGTTTGGGCGCTTTGTTTTGCATTTTTTCCAAGTTGATTTAAATCAGTCATACGTGTTCCTCCTTAAATAAGGTTCCAAGTTCTTTACCGGCTAAAAGATCGAAGATAATGGTAGGATTTTTTCCGTTTGCCAGGATCATTGTACTGTTGGCTTCAAAAATACGTAATGCTGCTTGTAACTTACTAGACATTCCTCCTGTTCCAAAGGTGCTGCCAGCACCACCCGCTTGTGCCATTAAACACTCGTCAATGACCGAAACAGTTTGATACATCTTTGCATCTGGATTTTTTGAAGGATCGGCGGAATAAAATCCGTCAATATCCGATAAAACAATTAATAAATCTGCTGTGATCAATTTTGTAACGATCGCAGATAGTTGATCATTATCACCAAATTTCGTTGTATGTTCAAGTTCATCGACTGCTACAGTATCATTTTCATTAACGATCGGGATGGTTCCCATTGCTAATAACTGTTCAAGTGTGTTGATCACATTGACTCGACTTTGAGGAAAATCGATCACATCCCGAGTAACGAGGATCTGAGCTGTTTGCTGATTGTAAACACTGAAACGTTGATTATAAATGTTCATCAATTCTGCCTGTCCGATCGCAGCGATTGCTTGTTGTTCCGGGATCGTTGTGGGGCGTGTAGCTTGATTCATTTTGTGCATCCCGACACCAACAGCGCCGGATGAAACTAATACGACTTCTTTCCCTTGATTCCGAAGATCAGACAAGACAAAGGCAAGCTGATCAATCGCAGCGAGGTTGATGTTTCCATTGGGATAGATTAAAGTACTCGTTCCCACTTTAATAACAATTCGTTTGGCTTTTGTAACTTCTTTTCGCATGTGACACCTCTAACTAAATACACGTTTTGATTTCGTTCTATTCTACTTGTTTTACACCATAAAGTCATGTATAAAATTTATTTTTTTATGACAGCAGTATTTTATTCATCTTAACATAAATTAATGAAGAATTTTTTAAGTCGTCCTTTTGGTATCATGAATATGGTAAAATAAATATAGTCTATTTTGGGAGGAAATTCGGTGAGAAAAAGAGGATTTGAAGTTATTTCAACATATGCACAACAAAAGATACAATTACCTCAACGAGCAACTCATCATGCTGCTGGATATGATTTTGAAGCGGCAGAAGATATTGTTATTCCAAGTATTTGGAAAGCTGGATTAAAACAAGGGATAACAGCTCTTTCAGAGGTATTGAAAAATGAAGAAACAACAGTCGACGAGAAAACATTAAAACCAGTTCTTGTTCCTACTGGGATCAAAGCCTATATGGGAGAAGATGAATTTTTACAATTAGCCAATCGTTCAAGCAATCCGTTGAAGCGTTTTTTAGTTTTAAGTAATGGAGTAGGTGTCATTGATAGTGATTACTATAATAATGATGCAAATGAAGGGCATATCATGTTCCAATTTACTAATTTTGGTTTGAAGGATGTTGTCATCAAAAAAGGTGAGCGAATTGGACAGGGAATTTTCTTGCCATTCTTAAAAGCAGATCAAGACCAAACAGAACAGGCCCGTAAAGGCGGCTTTGGTTCATCAGATGTATAACCATTCAAGGTTTATTTAATTCAAAAATAATTATTTAAAGGAGGCGGGACAATGGCAAAAAAAGCGAAAGTCCAGTTTGTTTGCCAAAATTGTGGCTATGTTTCGCCTAAATTCTTAGGGCGTTGCCCAAATTGCGGGAAATGGAACACGATGGTCGAGGAAATCGAACAAGATACGACTGACCGTAGAACACGAACAAGTTTGACTGGAGAAAAAGCCAAACCAACGAAAATTGCAGAAGTGATTCCTAAAAAGGAACCACGAGTCAAAACAAAATTAGATGAATTGAATCGTGTTTTGGGTGGGGGCGTAGTTCCGGGGTCAATGATTTTGATTGGTGGCGATCCAGGCATCGGTAAATCCACATTACTTTTACAAGTATCCCAACAATTAGCTGATATCGGCGGAAAAGTATTATATGTTTCTGGAGAAGAAAGTGCAGAACAAATTAAATTACGTGCCGAGCGTTTGGGCTCAATCAATACAGAATTTTACTTATATGCTGAAACTGATATGAATGAAATTAGCCGTGCCATCGAACAGATTTCACCAGATTATGTGATCATTGATTCGATTCAAACGATGACACAACCTGATATTACGAGTGTAGCAGGGAGTGTCAGTCAAGTGAGAGAAACGACTGCTGAGTTGTTGAAAATAGCGAAAACAAATGGGATTGCGATTTTTATCGTAGGACATGTAACGAAAGAGGGATCGATTGCGGGTCCACGTATGCTTGAACATATGGTTGATACTGTTTTGTATTTTGAAGGAGAACAGCATCATAGTTTTCGAATTTTGAGAGCAGTAAAGAATCGATTTGGTTCAACAAATGAAATTGGTATATTTGAAATGCATGAACATGGATTAGAAGAAGTTGCGAATCCTTCCCAAATCTTTTTGGAAGAACGATTAGAAGGAGCAACAGGCTCAGCGATTGTTGTGGCGATGGAAGGTACCCGCCCAATTTTAGTGGAAATCCAAGCACTGGTAACACCAACAATGTATGGAAATGCTAAACGAACCACTACTGGCTTAGATTTTAACCGAGTATCATTGATCATGGCAGTTCTCGAAAAACGAGCAGGCTTACTGTTGCAGAATCAAGATGCTTACTTAAAAGCAGCAGGTGGGGTAAAATTAAATGAACCAGCCATTGATTTAGCGATTGCTGTGAGTATTGCTTCCAGTTACAAAGAAAAAGGGACACAACCGACAGAATGTTTTATTGGCGAAATCGGGTTGACGGGCGAAATTCGCCGTGTCAGTCATATTGAACAGCGTGTCAAAGAAGTACAAAAGCTGGGTTTCACAAAAGTTTATTTGCCAAAGAACAATCTAGGGGGGTGGAATCCTCCGACTGGCATTGAAGTCGTAGGTGTCGCTACCTTGGCGGAAACGTTAAAACGTGTCTTTCGTTAAAAATAGTAAAATTAAAGAAATGGAGGAAAGAGTATGCAAAAACGTGTCATCACCTTGCTGATGATTATTGTCGGTGCCAGCTTAGGTATTTCTTTTTTACCAATGGCTTGGCAGACAATTGGTCAGCAAACAAATGGATGGCTGAATAATACATTTACCAATAGCCTGTTAGGTGCACTTATTTTCTTTTTATTGTCTTTGCTATTGGCAAAACATATCTCAGCTGTTATCAAGCAAATTGAGGAAAAATTAAGTGAGGTTAGTTTAACTTACCTATTGTTTGGTGCAATTGGTGGGATTATCGGGCTAACTTTAGGTGTAATTATTTCAACGCCACTATATAATTTGAAAATTCCGTTTGTAAATAGTGTTCTTCCCATCTTATTAATGGTTATTTTAGGCTATTTAGGATTCAGGATGGGAACCACTCGAATCGATGAATGGAAAAAAATCTTTGGTTCAAGAAACAAGAAAGTGGAACAAGAAACACCTAGTCAAGTGGAGAGCCAAATACTGGAACGAAAATTAGGCGAGAACTTTCATAAATACAAAATCTTAGATACTAGCGTGATCATTGACGGACGAATCTATGACATCACCAAAACTGGTTTTTTAGAAGGCACACTGATGATTCCGAATTTTGTGCTTTATGAATTACAGTATATTGCTGATTCTGGCGATAGCCTAAAACGTGTTCGCGGACGCCGCGGGCTGGATATCCTCAATGCTTTGCAAAAAGAAGAAGGAATCTCTGTTGAAATGTATGACGGTGATTTTGAAGATATCACTGAAGTGGACAGCAAATTGATCAAATTAGCGAAACTTTTAGATGGTGTCATCGTGACAAATGATTATAACTTAAATAAAGTCTCAGAGTTTCAAAATGTACCAGTGTTGAATATCAATGCTTTAGCGAATGCAGTAAAACCGGTAGTTATTCCAGGTGAAAACATGAATGTTTTAGTCGTAAAAGCAGGAACAGAACGTCAACAAGGGGTTGCTTATCTCGATGATGGCACCATGGTGGTCGTGGAAGATGGACAGCATTATATGAACGAACATATCGAAGTGGTTGTTACAAGTGCCTTACAAACAGCTGCCGGGCGGATGATTTTTGCAAAACCAGCCCATGCAGGTCGTGGGATCGATAATAAAGACAATAAAAAAGAAACTGAAAAAAGTAAACATGCTTAACGAAAGAAAAATCGGAATATGAGTATAAAAAGTAGCCAACTGGTAAGGAAATTCAACCAGTTGGCTTTACTATTTCCCATATTAAAGGTAAAATTTGTGCTGAGTGGCTTTCATTTTAATGGAAAAGCCTTTAAGAAATATGAGGATGTAAAACAGAACATGTTTTTCGTGTTTTGTCTCATATTTTAAAGTCTAGTTTGAAAGAAGAGGAAGAAAATGACGAAAGTACGCGTACGCTATGCACCAAGTCCAACTGGGCACTTACATATTGGGAATGCTCGAACAGCATTGTTCAATTATCTATTTGCTCGCCACAACGATGGAGACTTTATTATTCGTATTGAGGACACAGACCAAAAACGAAACATTGAAGATGGTGAAAAGAGCCAATTGGAAAATTTGGCTTGGTTAGGTATCGATTGGGATGAATCTCCTGAAAATCCTGGAGAATATGGTCCTTATCGTCAATCTGAAAGAAAAGAAATTTATCAGCCTTTGATTGATCAACTTCTTGCAAGTAATCGGGCATACAAATGTTACTGTACAGAAGAAGAGTTAGAAGCAACTCGTGAAGAACAACGTGCACGTGGAGAAATGCCTCATTATGCGGGTACTTGTGCAAATCTAACACCAGAAGAACAAGCAGAAAAAGAAGCACAAGGGATTGAACCAGTGATCCGATTCCGTGTACCACGTAATACGGAATATGCGTTCAAAGATATGGTCAAAGGGGATATCACCTTTGAATCAGATAATATTGGTGGCGACTATGTCATTCAAAAACGTGATGGTATGCCAACATATAACTTTGCTGTAGCTGTAGATGATCATATGATGAAGATTACTCATGTCTTACGTGGGGATGACCATATTGCAAATACACCTAAACAATTGATGATCTATGAAGCTTTTGGTTGGACACCACCAACATTCGGTCACATGACATTGATCATCAATACAGAAACTGGGAAAAAACTAAGTAAACGTGATGAATCGATTTTACAATTTATCGAACAGTATCGTGAATTAGGTTACTTACCAGAAGCAATGTTCAACTTTATTGCATTATTAGGTTGGTCACCAGTAGGCGAAGACGAAATTTTCAACCAAGAAGAATTGATCAACATGTTTGATCCAAATCGTTTGAGTAAATCACCTGCAGCCTTCGATGCGAAGAAATTACAATGGGTGAATAACCATTACATGAAAGAAATGGATTTAGATAAGTTAACAGACATGTGCTTGCCTTACTTGATCGCTGATGGTCGAGTACAAGAAAATCCTGATGAAAAAACGATCGAATGGGTCAAAAGAATCGTTAGTCTGTATCAACCACAAATGAGTTACGCAGCTGAAATCGTAGAAGCTTCTTCCTTATTCTTCAATGAACATCCTGTATTGAACGATGCGGCTAAAGAAGTATTAGCAGGCGAAACTGTCCCACTTGTTCTTAATGCGTTTAAAGCACAACTAGAACAAATGGAAGTCGTGGATGCCCCAACCGTAAAAGCAGCAATCAAAGCTGTCCAAAAAGAAACTGGTGTTAAAGGTAAAAATCTTTTCATGCCAATCCGAGTAGCTGTTTCAGGACAAATGCACGGACCAGAATTACCAGATACGATCGAATTGCTTGGTCGTGAAAAATCATTAGCACATTTAAATCAAGTCATCAACTAAACACGATGAACAGAAAGAAGTAAGTAATCATTGATCTCAAGAGAGGTGACGGGCGGTGGAAGTCACTGATCGATGTTTACTGAAATGCCTCTGGGAGTGGTTTCGGCGAGTGAAATAGACACATCTCTTTGTGACGAATTTCAGGTAGTCGAGAACGTATAAGCTTACGTTAACAGCTAGAGGTAATCATATCTGATTATAAATAAAAGTGGAACCACGCCAATTAGCGTCTTTTAATAAGGAAACTTGTTAAAGGCGCTTCTTTATTTGTCAGAGAACTACATAAATTATTGAGAGGAAGGAGCGATGACGATGGGGTGGTTTGCCCGAGCGGTAGAGGCAGCTAAAAAAAATGACCCGGCTGCTCGTTCAACATTAGAAATCGTTTTGACATATCCAGGGTTTCATGCCTTATTTTGGCATCGGGTGTCACATTACTTATATCAGCATAAACTTTACTTGCTGGCAAAAATCAATGCACAATTTTGGCGATTTATAACAGGAATCGAGATACATCCTGGAGCCCAGATCGGACAAGGTGTTTTTATCGATCATGGGATGGGGATCGTGATTGGAGAAACCGCAGAGGTCGCTGATGATGTAGTTCTTTTTCATGGAGTTACGTTAGGTGGTACAGGTAAAGAAACGGGCAAAAGGCATCCCACAGTGAAACAAGGGGCAATGCTTTCTGCCAATGCTCAAATATTAGGACCGGTCACGATTGGGAAACATACGAAGATTGGTGCCGGTGCAGTCGTTTTAAAAGACATTCCAGATTATGCTACAGCCGTGGGGGTTCCTGCAAAAGTAGTACGGATTAATGGAGAAAAAGTGAGGAAATCAGAATGATAAAAATTTACAATACATTGACTAGACAAAAAGAGGAATTTGTACCGATTCAAGCAGGAAAAGTCGGTATGTACGTGTGTGGTCCGACTGTTTATAACTATATTCATATTGGAAATGCCCGCAGCACGATTGCTTTTGACACGATTCGACGCTACTTTGAATATCGGGGATATCAAGTCGATTATGTTTCCAATTTCACTGATGTAGATGATAAAATCATTCGTGCTGCTAATGAATTAGGGATCACGGCGCCAGAAGTAGCCAACCGTTTTATCCAAGCATTTGAAGAAGATACCAAGGCGTTGAATGTGGAGCCAGCTACAGCGCATCCTCGTGTGATGGATCATATGCCAGATATTATTTCTTTCATCCAAGTATTGATCGAAAAAGGTTATGGATATGAATCGAATGGCGATGTCTACTACCGTACAAGAAAATTTTCAACCTATGGACAACTTAGTGATCAATCGATTGATGAGTTAGAAGTGGGCGCGAGTCAACGGACGGGAGCAGAACAAAGTCAGAAAGAAGATCCGCTTGATTTTGCACTATGGAAAAAAGCAAAACCTAATGAGATCTCTTGGGATTCTCCATGGGGACCCGGACGTCCAGGATGGCACATCGAATGTTCCGTTATGGCAACGAAACATTTAGGGGAAACAATTGATATCCATGGTGGTGGGCAAGATTTAGAGTTTCCACACCATGAAAATGAGATTGCCCAAAGCGAAGCAAAAACGGGAAAGAAATTTGCCAATTATTGGATGCACAATGGTTACGTCACGATTGGCGATGATGATCAGAAAATGAGTAAATCATTAGGTAACTTTATTACTGTCCATGAAATGATCCAAACGGTAGATCCACAAGTGTTACGCTTCTTCATGGCAACAACTCAATATCGCCGACCGATTCGTTATAGTGAGGCAACGATGAAGGAAGCAGCGACAAACTTGCAACGCTTAAGAAATACATTTGATAATCTTAAATTCCGCCTAGCAACAGCAGAAAAATCTCTGGCAGATGACACAAAGTATTTAGCTGAGCTTGAACAAATCGAACAACGCTTTATTGAAGAAATGGACGACGATTTTAATGCTGCGAATGGAATTACCGTCGTTTATGAATTGGCAAAATGGTTAAACACGTATTTGGAGAAAACAACTGTTTCAGCGGATGTTCTAGCAAAAGGGGAAGCATTATTTACCCAATGGTTGGCTATTTTTGGTATTTTATTTACATCTGAGGAATTACTTGATGAAGAGATCGAGCAGTTGATCGAAGAACGTACGCAAGCAAGAAAAAATCGTGATTTTGCCCGTAGTGACGAAATCCGTGACCAATTAAAAGAAAAAGGGATCTTGCTTGATGACACACCGCAAGGAACTCGTTGGAGAAGAGAAGCATGAAAGACTATACACAATTAAACGGACTAGCTTTAGCTTATGTAGGAGATGCCATCTATGAGATCTATATTCGTGACTATTTGATCGAACAAGGGGCGACTAAACCGAATAAACTTCATAAAGCAGCCACGAATTATGTTTCAGCAAAAGCACAAGCTTATCTGATTAAAGAGATGCTAGAAGAAAAATTGATGACACCAGAAGAAGAAACTTTTTATCGTCGTGGTAGAAATGCCAAAAGTCATACAAGTGCAAAAAATGCAGATGTCACAACTTATCGAATTGCCACAGGTTTTGAAGCTTTGATGGGGTATCTGCATTTGACGAAACAAACAGAACGGTTAGAAGAATTAATTGAATGGTGTATCCAGAAAGTCGGTGAAAAAAATGGGTAGAGAACAAAAAGAACGTCATTATAACAAACGTAAAAAAGCAACGAAACAGCCAATGAACGCTTCATCACAGAAAAAATCGCAAAAAAAGCGAAACCATTATGACACTTCCTATGAACCTGTAGTTGGGGAGAAAAAAGAGGAAGCAATCGAAGATAATTTTGTCTTTGGTCATCATGCAACAGTAGAAGCCTTACAACAAGGTAGAGGGAATAAATTATTTTTACAAGAGGACTCACGGGGAGAAAAAACCGAAGAGTTAAAGAACATTGCTAGAGATCAAGCTGTACCAGTTAAATGGGTACCAAAACAAAAATTAGATACATTAAGTGATCATGGTGTACACCAAGGAGTAGTCTTAGCGATTACCCCGTATGAATATTTATCCTTAGACCAGCTTCTTCAGCAAACCAAAGAAAAAACAGAAACACCTTTCTTTGTCATTTTAGATAGTATTGAAGATCCTCACAATTTTGGTTCGATCCTACGAACAGCGGATGCAAGTGGGGTAGACGGCGTAATCATTCCTAAGCATCGGGCGGTAGGCATTACGCCAATCGTCACAAAAACCTCTACTGGAGCAGTCGAACATGTACCTGTAGCACGAGTGACCAATCTTGTTCAAGCAGTCCAACAACTAAAAGAGGCCGGTTTTTGGGTTTTTGGGACAGATATGGATGGTACAAATTTCCAAAAATGGAATGCAAAAGGCGCTATTGCTTTAGTGATTGGTAATGAAGGACGAGGAATGAGTCCTGGATTGAAAAAAGAAATGGACGAACTTTTGACCATTCCAATGGTCGGTCACGTTCAAAGTTTGAATGCGAGTGTTGCTGCTGGATTGTTGATGTATCAAGCTTTTTCTCAACGTCAAGGAGAGTGATCAGATGAAAAAGCAGCTCCTAATTGTTGATGGTTATAACATGATCGGTTCTTGGCCAGAACTCGTTTTGTTGAAAAAACAAGAAAAGATGGCGGATGCTAGAGAAGCTTTGTTGCATCGTTTGTCAAATTATGCCAAATACGAAGGAATTGAAGTGATAGTTGTTTTTGATGCACAATTGGTTCCAGGCATTCAGCAAAACTACAAGAAATACCAATTAGAAGTCGTCTTTACAAAAGAAGATGAAACGGCAGATAGTTATATTGAACGTATTGCTGGCCAATTGAATGATCGTTTAACGCAAGTAACTGTTGCCACGAGTGACTTAGCCGAGCAATGGATGATCTTTTCACAAGGGGCTTTGCGGACTTCTGCCTATGAATTATATAAAACGATCCAGAAAACAGAGAAAAACATTGCACAAGATAATATAAATATGCAATTTGATAATTTTCGTCGTAATTCGCCTTGGAGTAAAGAACAATTAGAAAAATTGTCCCAAAAGTTAGACGATTTAATGCGAAAAGATAGATAACACAGTTATATGATTAGTCAATCGGATGATTGATGGTAAGATTCCTCCATAATCGAAAGAGATGGAGGAATTATTTTATGTCTGAGGAGTTATTGCGCGCCGCACGTGACGGTGATGAAGAAGCATTCGCTATCCTATATCAAAAATATTTTCCACTTTTATTACGTTTAAAAAATATGTACTACCTAAGAAATTATGTGTATGAAGATTGGGAACAAGAAGCAAGGATCGCCTTATACCAGGCTTTAAAGACTTATGAAAATAACAAAGGCGTTAGCTTTGGCAGCTATTATAAAAGCATTATCAGTAATCAAATTTATTCATTATTAAGAAAACAAAATGCCTTGAAACGCAGAGACCAAAAAGATGAATTATCGATTGATCAGAAGGTTGAAACAGAAGGTCCGGACTTTTTAGCAGAAATCACTACTCAAGAACCACTTGCGATGCAACGATTACTGTTAAATGAAGCCATTGAAGATTGTGAAATCAAATTTTCAAAAAAGGAAGCAAAAATATTTTATTATTATATGCAAGGAACCGATTTCAAGAGGATGGCAGAGGAACTTTCAATGGATGTCAAACAAGTCAAGAGTGCGTATAGCCGTGTGAAATTTAAAATAAAACAACATCTCAAAAATTATCATGAGGAATAATTTATAAAATTATTAATGTTTTTCTTATTTGTTTTTATTGCATTTCTTTTTTTTATATGGTAAACTTGAAAATTTTTAGAAAGTGTGGTATATTGGGTAATGAGGTGAACTGTATGCCAACAACTTTAGCTACAATCAAAAAAGATTTAGAAGGTCGTATCGGCAGCCCAATCATGCTGGTTGCTCAGACAGGAAGAAAGCGTCAAACAGAACGCCGAGGCGTTTTAACAGAAACCTATCCTTCAGTATTCGTTGTTGATTTGGATCCTGAAGAAAATTCTTTTGAACGAGTATCGTATAGCTATTCAGATGTACTTACTCGAACAGTCGAGATTGAATTTTTAACTGAAGCAGTTTAAAAAGCAAGCGAGCCTAGTTTTTTATAAGGTTCGTTTGCTTTTTTGTTTGGAAATAGGTATGCTGAAAAAAAGAGAATTGGAGGCACTTTCAAATGGAACATTATGTAAAAAAATTTGCAGATTTGACCACTCAAGAATTTTATGAGATTGTCAAAGAACGCATTGCTGTTTTTGTCGTAGAACAAAATTGTCCCTACCAAGAAGTGGATGAAATTGATAGCCAAGCTTGGCATACGTATTTCAAAGATGAAGCAGGGAAAATTTCTGCTTATACACGTATTTTTGAAGAGGATGGAACGATTCATTTTGGACGAGTGTTGGTCAATAGTGAGCATCGTAAAGAAGGGCTGGGACGTAAGATCGTGCAACGTACGATGGAAGTGATTGAAGCCAGTTACCCGCAACGACCGATCGTCATTGGGGCGCAAGTCTATCTTCAATCTTTTTATGAGTCATTTGGATTCGAGGCCATTTCAGATGTTTATTTAGAAGATGACATTCCCCATATCGATATGAAAAAATCGAGCTAAAGTGATCATGAAGATTAAGTAGCGCAATACAAAAAGAGGTTGAGACAAAAGTGTTCAGCATCAAGAAATAAGAAGGAATTTCCGAAAATTGCTTCTCAAATTTTTGGTAAATTTCGGCTTATTTCCGAAGATGCTACTTTTGTCTCACCGTTTATTCGTTTTTAGAGATACTAGAAGAGACTGAGACAACTTTTGTCCCAGTCCCTTTTTGTATCATTTAGTTTTCTTTATTTTTCAGTTGTCTGATCAACGGTTGCTTGTGTAGTTGGTCGTCCGTTGTTTTCTGCTGTTTGTTGTGCAAGTAGATCACGAATGTCGCTCAAATAATCTTCAGCAGTTGGTTTGGCAGGTGCTTCTTCTGTTTCTTTTTCAGGACGTAATCTTTTAGCGTGGTTGGCTGCTTTCACAACTAAGAATAAGACAAACCCTGTAATAATAAATGTTATGATTGCACTAATAACATTGCCGAAAGCAAACGTAACTCCTTTAGTAGGTGACCAGTCCAAGATAGAAAGGGCGCCTTCCAAATCAGACGTGCCAGTAATCATCGCTACAACCCAGCCTACAAGAGGTGTGATCAAACCTTGAACGATCTGATTGACAATGCTAGTAAATGCACTCCCGATAACAACCCCAACGGCTAAATCTAATACGTCGCCACGCATAATAAACTCTTTAAATTCTTTAATCATTTTTCTCCTCCTCTCACTTATCCTTAGTATAACGAAGAATAAAAAAATATAAAAACGACATGCATTTATGGCTAAGGTCTGTCGTTCAAGTACTTATATGCTATACTAGAAGGTGACTCTTAAGTGATGCAAGAGAGAATTAAAGCAGTAAAAAATAGTAGCCACATATTCTTTTATCCTCCAAGATAAAATCAACCATGTCGGAGAACGAACTGCTAATAAAGGAGCATGTACTATGACATATCAACTGGCAGAGGGTGTAAACCTCCACGTCTTGCAAACAAAACAATATAAAACGGTTCGTATCTTTGTTCGCTTTACTACGCGTTTAAAAAAAGAAGTCATCACGAAACGTTCCCTTTTAAGTAGCTTGTTAGAAACGAACAGTTTAAATTATCCTGACCAGACTCAGTTAAGTGCAAAATTGGCGGATCTTTATGGTGCTAGTTTTGGAACGTCCGTGAGAAAAAAAGGCAATCTTCACTGGTTGGATGCTAGCATCAACTTTGTCAATGGCAAGTATATCAATGATACCAGCATTTTAAACCAAGCTGTTGCTTTTTTGAAAGAAGTTCTCTTTTATCCAAACATTACGGGGGAAAAATTTGATCCAGCCACTTTTGCTTTAGAAAAAAACAATTTGAAACTTTATTTAGAGAGCTTAAATGAAGACAAGCAAACGATGGCTTCACTGGCGCTTCAAGAGTTGTATTTTGATCAGTCGGAGGCGCAGAAAATACCAAGTTTTGGAACAATCGAAGATCTAGATGAACTCACAGCTGAAGTGTTAGCTGACTATTATCATCAGATGATCACAGAAGATCAGATCGATATCTTCGTAGTGGGAGATGTCTCTCCTGCAGAAGTCCAAGCAGCTTTTAGTGAATGGGCATTTCCAGAGCGAGAAAGATTACACCCGGAAATTTTTTATAGCCAACCGCAAGAAAATATCATCAAAGAACGACAGATCGAAGAACCAGTGACTCAGGCGAAATTAAATTTGGCTTATCAAACCAATGTCTATTATGACCAACCGGATCGTTTTTCATTGATGGTCTTCAATGGATTATTTGGCGGTTTCCCACACTCTAAATTATTTATGAATGTTCGTGAAAAAGAGAGCCTAGCTTACTATGCTTCCAGCAGCATTGATACTTTTCGTGGGTTCCTAAGTGTACAAACAGGAATTGATGGACGTAAACGTAACCAAGTATTGCATCTGATCCATGAACAATTAGAAAGTCTACGAAATGGGGAAGTCACAGAACTTGAATTGACACAAACTAAGGCCATGTTACGAAACCAATATCTATTATCATTAGATGCCCCGCAAGTAGCTGTCGAGACTGCCTATTTAGAGAATTGGTTGCCAGAAACGAAATTAACAGCTGACGAATGGTTAAAACGGATGGAAAAAGTAACGGTCGAAGACATCCAAAAAATAGCTCGACAAATCGAGTTGCAGGCAATTTTCTTTTTAGACGGAGGTACAACAAATGAATAAAACAGAATATGATCAAATCAACGAAACACTGTACCATGAAGTATTACCAAATGGTTTGACTGTTTATTTATTACCTAAAAATGATTACCATAAGACATATGGTTTATTTAGTACAAATTACGGTTCGATCGATAATGAATTTATTCCATATGGTTCAGATAAAAAGATAAAAGTTCCAGATGGTATTGCCCATTTCTTGGAACATAAATTGTTTGAAAAAGAGGATGGCGATGTCTTTCAATTATTTGGACAACAAGGGGCCTCAGCTAACGCGTTTACCAGTTTTACCAAAACAAGTTATTTATTTTCAACGACAGATCAAGTTGAAAAAAATTTGACGACTTTACTTGATTTTGTCCAAGCACCTTATTTTACGGAAGAAACTGTTAATAAAGAAAAAGGGATCATTGGACAAGAAATACAAATGTATGAAGATGATCCAAATTGGCGGATGTTTTTTGGCATTTTGAATAATTTATACCCTGAACATCCTTTGCATATCGATATAGCTGGCACAGTTGAAAGTATTGAAGCAATCACTGCTGATGATTTATACACGTGCTATCGGACATTTTATCAGCCAAGTAATATGGTCTTGTTCGTAGTAGGAAAATTAGAGCCGGAAAAGTTGATGGAATTGATTCGAACCAATCAAAATGCTAAGGATTTTCCACCAGCTCAAAAAATCGAACGTTATTTCCCTGACAATAATGGTGATATTATTGCGAAAAGCTCAATGCGCTCAGCAATCACTAGAGATAAGTTTGTCTTGGGGATCAAAGGGCTAGATGTTTTACCAGCAGAAGGGAAGGAATTATTGAGATACAAGACCGCTCTCAATCTTTTATTCCAATTGTTATTAGGGAATACTTCTCAAAATTATTTGAAAATGTACAATGATGGTTTAATTGATGACAGCTTCGGTTTTGAATTTAGTTTAGATCGAGAATTTCATTTTGCTGACTTTAGCGGAGACACGGATCAGCCAGAAAAAGCAGCTGAAAAAGTGAAAGAAATTCTTCTGCATTTTGAAGAGGATCAAGAACTGTCTGAAGAAAATCTAACATTGTTGAAGAAAAAGATGTTAGGACAATATTTCCAAACATTAAATTCACTGGAATACATTGCAAACCAATTCACGCAAAGCCTATTTGGGGATCAAACATTATTTGATTTACCAGAAATTATTGAATCCATTCAATTAGCAGATGTATTAAAAGTAGGTCGTTCTTTTATCAAAGAAGAAGCGTTCAGTGAGTTTTATATGCAGCCAAATGTCTGATATAGAAGTAGAGATGACGAATGGGAAAGTAGTTAAACTCTTAAATTTCGTTATAGAGTGCATTTAATGTTACCCTAAGATAACTTCGTTTATGGTATTCTTAAGAAGATAAAGAATAAAAAATGGGCGTTGGTGTATGGCGTGTTACATTCTTAACGAAAAGGAACAATTAGACGACTAGCGTTTATACAATTGCTGGTTAGAATAAAAAGACTGGAGAAGATGAACGAGTGGCTTTTGAAACCATCGGAGAAACATTAAGGCAAGCTCGCCTAAATAAGAAAATATCTTTAGATGAATTACAGCAGATTACGAAAATTCAAAAACGTTATCTAGAAGCAATCGATAATGATGATTTTGATCAACTACCTGGAAAATTTTATGTTCGGGCATTTATTCGTCAATATGCAGAAGCTGTCGGTGAAGATGGCGATCATTTAGTTGATGTATTTGATGGGAAAAGCAAATTATCAGCTGGAGAAGTTGTCGCACGTCCTGAACCAGAAACAGTGAGTGGTTCGAGAAAAGCGATGCATCAGGAAGAAGCCAATCCAAGTAAGTTTTGGACAAGTCTACCGGTTATTTTACTTGGTTTAGTCGCTTTAGCAATTATTACTGTTGTGGGTTATATGACTTGGCAGGATCGAAAATCTGACCCGATTATTGATACAACGGCAACTTCAGTTTCGGTTGACGGTGCAATTACACAAACGACATCTAGCACTAAGAAAGAGCGTGAATCCTCTTCTTCAACAAGTACGACAACCACTTCAACAACACAAGAAGAGAAAAAGATGGCGATTACGGCTGGTGAAGACACAGGTAGTACGATCGCAGTGAATGTTACGGATGCGAAAAAACCTGTTACACTTGAATTTGCAGCGACTAACCGAATTTGGATCGGTGTATTAGTGGATAATGCCTATGTTTATCAAGGGACATTAGCAGCCAATGAAACACAAAGCACGCAATTACCAGAAACGGCAACTAATGCAACGATTCGATTAGGAGCTGCAAGTAATGCAACGGTTAAAGTAAATGGGGAAGAGATTCCTGTTAATCCAGGAGCGAACAATCAAAATCCTAAAAATGTCACGCTGACACTACAGTATGCAGAGTAAATCGCTCATAAGTAGAATGATGTGAAAAAAGAAAACAAGATAAGTACCTGGGAAGGCAGATTCATCTTAGGTACTTATCTTTTTTCACGACTGCTGATAAAAACTGATCATTATCGGTGGAAAGTTTAGAACGAGTCACGTAGAATAGGGAAGAAAGGAGTCGATAGTGTGAATTTACCAAATAAATTAACTGTACTTAGAATTTGTATGATCCCGATTTTTATTTTAGTTGTCGGATTACCATTAGATTGGGGACAAGTAACTGTAGGAGCAACATCTCTTGCTGTGACACAATTAGTAGGAGCAATTATTTTTGCTTTAGCAAGTATTACCGATTGGCTCGATGGCAAAATTGCTCGTGCCAGAGGATTAGTCACCAATTTTGGGAAGTTTGCTGATCCGTTAGCAGATAAAATGTTAGTGATGACCGCTTTTATCATGTTGGTAGGGCAAGGTAAGGCACCAGGATGGGTAGTTGCGATCATCGTTTGTCGAGAACTAGCTGTTACCGGTCTGCGACTATTGTTAGTCGAAGATGGGGAAGTCATGGCAGCCGCTTGGCCAGGAAAAGTAAAAACGGCTACGCAAATGGTTGCGATTATTTTGTTATTCATCAATAATATTCCATTTAATTTGATCAATTTACCAATGGATCAAATTATGTTGTACGCTTGTTTGATCTTCACGATTTATTCAGGTGTTGATTATTTTATGAAAAATAGTGGTGTGTTCAAAGGTTCGATGTAAGATTCTTTACAAAGATGTGCCATTTCGATAATTCGTCTTACCCCAAAATAACATTTTATATTTTGGGGTAAGACGAATTTATTTATGCTGATTCACGTTTCAATCATTTATTTGATCGCCATTTTTCTAAACTAGCTAGATGCATAGCTATCTTATGATGAAGATGAAAATGATGAAACTCTTTATCAGAAAATGAGCAAATGATAAATGAAACGTTTAGCAAATGGCGTATACTATTAGTAGATAAAAAGAGATTGAGAAGAGACCAAAACAGGCCAACGAGAATTCGTCTGTTGTAATGAAGGAAGCGAAAAAATGAAATCAGAAATCATAGCAGTAGGGACAGAACTTTTACTAGGACAAGTAGTCAACACGAATGCCACGTTTTTATCCGAACAGTTAGCAGACCTCGGGATTGATGTGTATTATCAAACGGTGGTTGGTGATAATCCCGACCGCTTAGAATCATTACTCCAATTAGCAGAAACCAGAAGTGACTTGATCATTTTATGTGGAGGGTTGGGACCGACAGAAGACGACCTGACGAAAGAAGTTACTGCGAAACATCTAGGGGAAGAATTGATCCAAAACACCGAAGGCTATAAAAAATTGTTAGCATTTTTTGAAACGACCAAGCGTAAAATGACTGAAAACAATTTACAACAATCACAAATCATCGATGGGGGGATTGCTTTACCTAATCGCACAGGCTTAGCATTAGGTACGTTCTATCAAACAGCGGACCATGTCTATCTCTTGTTACCTGGACCACCGAGTGAATTAAAGCCAATGTTCATTGAACAAGCTCGCCCATTATTGGAGCAAAACTTTCCATCTGAAGAAATGCTGATCTCAAAAGTTTTACGTTTTTACGGTATCGGGGAATCCCAACTAGTCACAGAATTAAAAGACTTGATTGAAACACAGATCAACCCAACGATTGCCCCTTACGCAAAACCTAACGAAGTCACTTTACGATTAACTGTGAAGACCAAAGACAAACATGCAGGAAACCAAGCCTTACTTGCTTTGGAAGAAAAAGTATTGGCGAGAGTAGGAGAGTACTTCTATGGATATGGTGATGATAATTCATTGCCTAAAGTGGTCGTAGAATTATTAAAGGAAAGAAACCAAACAATAACTGCAGCAGAAAGTTTGACTGCTGGAGCCTTTCAATCAGCTTTGGGAGAGATCTCTGGTGTTTCTCAAGTCTTCCCAGGTGGCTTCATTACCTATTCTTTAGAAACTAAAGCAGAATTTTTACACATCGATGATGCACTATTGAAGCAGCATGGAACCGTCAGCCAAGAATGTGCAGAACAAATGGCTATCCAAGCACGTAATTTAGCAAAAACAGATTATGCGATTTCGTTTACTGGAGTGGCTGGACCAGATACCTTAGAAGGACAGCCAGCTGGAACAGTTTGGATCGCGGTTGCAACAAGTGAAGGGGAGGTCATTTCGCAGAAATACCAATTTACCAGAGACCGTTCTCATATAAGGAATAGCGCAGTAATGCAAGGATTTGATCTCATTAGAAGACAACTATTAAGAAAAAAATAAATGCGAATATTTGTTCGGTTTTTTCTTGCTTTTTGTCATTAAAAACGATATGATTAGTACAATGAAATGTCGCACTGATTTGTGAATATAAGGAGGATTATCGTATTGGCAGATGATCGTAAAGCAGCCTTAGATGCTGCGTTGAAAAAAATTGAAAAGAACTATGGGAAAGGCTCGATCATGAAACTTGGCGAAAAAATCGACCAACAAGTTTCGACTATCCCAAGTGGTTCTCTTGCATTAGATGTTGCTTTAGGTGTTGGTGGTTACCCACGAGGACGTATCATTGAAGTATATGGTCCTGAAAGTTCAGGTAAGACAACCGTTGCCTTGCATGCAATCGCTGAAGTACAAAAAAATGGCGGAACAGCCGCTTTTATCGATGCTGAGCATGCCTTAGACCCACAATATGCTCAAAAATTAGGGGTAAACATTGACGAATTACTTCTTTCACAACCAGATACTGGGGAACAAGGACTAGAAATCGCTGATGCGCTTGTATCAAGTGGTGCAGTAGATATCGTAGTAGTCGATTCGGTTGCAGCTTTAGTTCCACGTGCTGAAATCGATGGAGAAATGGGTGACTCTCACGTAGGGTTACAAGCTCGATTAATGTCACAAGCATTGCGTAAACTATCTGGGTCGATCAATAAAACAAAAACGATCGCTATTTTCATTAACCAAATTCGTGAAAAAGTTGGAGTGATGTTCGGTAATCCTGAAATCACACCTGGTGGACGTGCATTAAAATTCTATGCAACGATTCGTTTAGAAGTGCGCCGTGCGGAACAATTGAAACAAGGAACAGACATTGTTGGTAACCGTACGAAGATCAAAGTAGTTAAAAATAAAGTAGCGCCACCATTCAAAATTGCTGAAGTCGATGTGATGTATGGGCAAGGAATTTCTCAAGAAGGAGAATTACTTGATATGGCGGTTGAAAAAGATATCGTTGATAAAAGTGGTGCTTGGTATTCTTACAAAGAAGATCGTATTGGACAAGGTCGTGAGAATGCAAAAAATTACATGTCCACTCATCCTGAAATGATGGCAGAAGTTTCTGCTTTAGTCCGGGCGGCTTATGGGATCGGTGAAGATGTAGAAATACCCGAAGAAACGCAAGCAGAACTTCCTTTAGAGGAATAAGACGAAGTAAGAATAGAAATAATCGAATAACTATTCAAAGGATGTTTGAGCATCGAGAGAACTCGCGTCGTTCAGAGAAAGTGTTTTCCTTTGATATGTTGTCGATTGAATCTAATAAGCCGAAATTTTTTAAAATTTCGGCTTATTTTTTGTCTTTTAAGTAGTCATTTGACTATACTTTCTCCTAAAACATAATGGAAAATGGGGGATGTTTAAGCAGTGACTGACTACATCGACAGAAAGGGACTAATCTACTTAAATGAAAGGATAACATGTTACTTAAAAGTCATTTTTTGTTCTTAATTTTCATTAATGCAAAATTATTTGTTCTTAATATGTTTTGGTTATTATTTAATATTATCTTCTATTCATAAAATGACCTTTAAATGAAAATCGAGAAAGCCGTTTCTTATGTATTTAAAGTTGACACTACGGGGTACAAACATTAGAATAAACTTGTGCATGTTTTTGTACACCTATGCATAAAGCATATTAACAAGTTTAGAGTACTTTATCATAAAAGTTATATAGATGATAAAAATGAAAAAGATAGTATGGAGGTGGATTTTATGGTATTCAATATTCTCCTCGCTATCATCGGTTTAATTGTCGGTCTTGGTTTAGGGTTTATGGTTGCAAAGTCACGTCATGAAAAAGAAATTGCAGGTGCTCAATCATCAGCAGCTGGAATTATTGATAGTGCAAAGAAAGAAGCAGAAACTCTAAAAAAAGAAGCATTGTTAGAAGCTAAGGAGGAAAACCAGAAATATCGTTCTGAAGTGGAGAGTGAGTTGAGAGAAAGCAAGTTAGAATTAAAATCTCAAGAAAATCGTTTAATTCAGCGTGAACAAACGTTGAATCGTAAGGATGACTCATTGGAAAAACGTGAGACCTCACTTGAAAGCAAAGAAGAAGCACTTAGTTCAAAACAGCAATTGATTGAAGAGCGAGAAAAAGACGTTGAAAAGTTGATTGAAGAACAACAAAGAGAATTAGAAAAAATTGCTGGTTTATCTAAAGAAGATGCAAAAGATGTCATCATGAAATCAACTGAAGAAGAATTGAATCATGAATTGACGTTAATGGTCAAAGAATCGGAACAACGTGCAAAAGAAGAAGCAGATCGTAAAGCCAAAAATCTTTTATCGTTAGCGATTCAGCGCTGTGCGGCAGACCAAGTATCTGAAACAACTGTATCCGTAGTAACTTTACCAAATGATGAAATGAAAGGACGCATCATTGGTCGAGAAGGACGAAATATCCGTACACTAGAAACATTGACTGGAATTGACTTGATCATTGATGATACACCAGAAGCAGTGGTCCTTTCAGGTTTTGATCCAATTCGTAGAGAAATCGCTCGGATGACTTTAGAAAAACTGATCCAAGATGGACGGATCCATCCTGCACGAATCGAAGAAATGGTCGAAAAATCGCGTAAAGAAATGGATGAACGAATCCGTGAGTACGGGGAAGAAGCGGCGTTTGAAGTTGGTGCGCATACCCTTCATCCAGATTTGATCAAAATCATGGGTCGTCTTCATTTTAGAACTAGCTATGGACAAAATGTTTTGAAACATTCAGTAGAGGTTGCTAAATTGTCAGGTATACTAGCCGCTGAGTTAGGCGAAGATATCCAATTAGCTAAACGAGCTGGTTTGCTTCATGATATCGGGAAAGCATTAGATCATGAAATCGAAGGTTCTCACGTAGAGATCGGCGCAGAGTTAGCTGCTAAATACAAAGAAAATCCTGTAGTGATCAATGCGATTGCATCTCATCATGGAGATGTTGAAGCAACGTCAGTTATTTCTGTCTTGGTAGCTGCTGCAGATGCCTTATCCGCTGCACGACCAGGAGCTAGAAGTGAATCCTTGGAAAATTATATCCGTCGCTTAAGAAGCTTAGAAAACATTTCAAATAGCTTTGCCGGAGTAGAATCTAGTTTTGCTGTTCAAGCTGGACGAGAAGTTCGGGTTATGGTAAAACCAGAAGAGATCTCTGATTTAGATGCAGTTCGTTTAGTACGAGATATTCGTAAACGAATTGAAGAAGAATTAGATTATCCAGGGCATATCAAAGTCATCGTTATTCGTGAAACGCGTGCGACAGACTACGCTAAGTAAAAAATAAAAGAACGTTACGATTAGTTAGGATAATCGTAGCGTCTTTTTTGTTTTAAACCACTATTTAATCAAGCTTGATCGTTTTAACATTATTTTGATAAGAGGTTGAGCAGCTATAAACATGGTGTGTTAACTTTGAGTTCTAAATTAGCTTCTTAATAAGAAGTAGGCATAATCTAACTAGAGACGATTATTCTATCATTAAAGTAGATCAAAATTATTCTTAATGACTACTAGAAAATCAAACTAGGATGAAGAATAGTTAGGAAATAAAATTTGTTGCATTAGTGTACATTTTGTTAACGAGAAATAAAAGTTGTATAAACTAGTAATATATTGATCTATGAGTTTGAAATCAATTTTATGTACAATTTTTTACTAGGATTTATTGGGTAGAAAGATATAGTTTTTGTTCTTGAAAACACAAGTAATTGATTCTATATGATCTAAATATAGATGAGGTGGGGTAAGCAGATGGATAATTATGAGTTGTTGGAATACAATTTAGCAGAATTTATGACTTCAGATATGCAAGAGGAATTTTTACAATTTTTTCATTTTCAGAATATTAATGAATTTAAGGAACAGTATGTTCATTCAAAAAAACTGCTAAAAGATCAGAACGAAGAGATGTTGAATGAACTAAAAGAATGGAGACAAGTTGATTCAATTGAAAAATTCTCGCAACAAGTAACAATAAAGCTAACTGAGCAATATTTTATGAAGTACCCAAATCTAATAAAATACAAAAATGTTAGCAATAACATTAATAAAAACCTTTGCAAAGATATTCATGAGATTCTTTTGCGAACGATTGTTTATGACTTTAATCTATTAAAGTCACAGTTACAAAAACTCTCTGTGAAAAGTTATATTAGAAATTATTTATCTAATGAGAAATACGTCACAGGTTTGTTTCAAAGATTTCCTGTTTTATTCAATTTAATAGATAAAAAAATCAAAGAAACAATCTGTTACATTTCTGAAGTTATCCAACATGTAGAGTATGATTCAAAGGAAATTAACGAATTGTTTAGTATTCAACTTGATCAAGAAATAGGAGTTGAATTTTCTTTGGGTGATCCGCATCTGTCAGGAAAATTTCCACTCGTGATAACAGGTAAAAAGAATAAAATTATTTATAAACCACGAAGTAATTACAATGATTTATTATTTGGAGAATGCGTTGCTTTATTTAATAAAAATAATTTTAACAAACAACTAGCACAAATAAAATTATTGAATCGTAAAACGTATTCTTGGTCAGAATTTATTGTAAGTGATCCTTGTCAATCAGAAGAAGAAGTTCAAGATTTCTATTATAAAATGGGGGCAATTATTGCAATTCTTTTCTATTTAAATGCTTCGGATATTCATCTTGAAAATCTAATTGCAAGTGGTGGTTCACCCATGCTCATTGATTTAGAATGCTTGTTTAACAATTTAGATCGTATGGAAGCATTATCTGTAAATGATAAGATACATGAAATTTTGACTAATTCTGTTCTTAATTCTGGAATTGTACCTATGTACAACGAATTTTTTAAAGATGATATTTCGGCTTTAGGAAGCCATGAAAACTTATTCCAACGTTTTTCAGTACCACAATTGATTGTTTCAGAAGATGATTTAGAAATTAAATTCACTGAAAATTCTGATGAATTTAAATATTCATATTCTAATGTTCCGATGTATCATGGACAAAATTATCGTTTTTTAGACTATAAGCAACAGATCTATCAAGGATTTACAGAAACATTTCACCTATTTTTGGATAAAAAATCAGAGCTGATTGATATTGTTGAGCGCTATAAAAATGATATTACTATCCGACATTTAATAAAACCAACAGCAACTTACAGTAAAATAGCGACTTTAAGTTATCATCCTAGGTTCTTGACAGCACCGTTTGATCGCTTGTTATTTGTCTATTCTCAAATGGTAAGATTTGGTTCTACACCATTTCTTACCTATGAAATTGAGGACATACTAGAGGGGGATATCCCTTATGTTTTTTCAAAACTTAACTCAAATACACTTAACATTTCAAAAAAAATGACATTTACGAATAACAGTCGTATAGATTTCTTAACACTATGGAAAAAAAAGATCCATTCTCTTAGTGAGAAAGATTTAAACTACCAATTAAATATTTTGCAAAAAAGCTTTGGAGATAAAAATATTACGTTAGAAAATCTTTTTATAATTGGAGAAAAAAATGATGAGATTAAGACTTTAGAATCTTACATCCATAGTAAAAGGATAGTACACAATAAGCAGGTGACGTGGCTTCATACCGGTTATGAAGATTTAACAAAAGACAAAGATTTTAAAATTCGTTTAAAACTGCAGCCAATGAATAACAGTTTGTATAATGGGAAAATTGGTGTAGCAATCACTTACTATTATTTATGGAAAACAAAAAATGATTTTGATTACAAAAACAGATTTCTATTAATATTGAATGATTTACTTGATCATTTTGATTTATCTAATCAAAAAAATTATGATATAGGGGTTTTTTCTGGATTAGGTGGTTATATCTATTTATTTAATTTGATTGCTCCATCCTTGCGAACATCAAAACTGATCGCAATTGAGCAAGATATCCTTCAATATCTGGGACAAAAAATAAAAAAAGACAAAATTCTGGATATTATGAGTGGTACGGCGGGGTTATTACTACTTTTTTGTAATATTTATAAAAAGAGCCCTAATAAAGAATTAAAAAAATTAATTGGACTTTGTGTGGAGAATTTATTAAATAATTTAATAGAATCAGAGGGAAAAGGAAGTTATTGGGAATCCTCTGTAGAAAAGAAACTTATTTTAGGTTTTTCTCACGGAACATCAGGTATTCTTTATGCTTTAGCGATTTATGAAGAGTTATTTTCGGTAACCAAAATAAAAGAAACGATTGGCGCAGTTACCTTATTTGAAAACCAACATCGTAAAAACGGTGTGTGGTTTGATACAAGAGGAGAAAAATGGATTGAGCAAAATACTTTTTATTGTAATGGTCTTGTAGGAATGCTTACTCATCGATATCTTATGGAAGGAGAAAGCCCAGAGGAGCTATTATATTTTGCTCGATTAAAAGAAGAATTAAACAAAGAACGTGTAGATAGTTGCTTATGTCATGGCTTTTTAGGAAATATGTGGCTTTACCGTCATTTCTTCATTCATCATAATATAAAGTCATATGCGTTCTTACTCGATGATTGGAATGCATACTTAGACAAACGAACAATTAATGAAAGTTGTTTAGAAGACGAGTTTCTAGATGTTGGTTTGATGACCGGTCTTTCCGGGGTGATTTTGGGATTGTTAGCGTTGGAGAACCCTAACATACCAAACATACTTTTATTCGATTTATAGATAAATCCTTCAATCGAAAATACGAATGAAGAGATAGGATCTGATTGAATAATAGATTGATAAGTGTAACAAACAGTTGATGACAATAAAAAATGATTGATCAACTTGAAAGGAGGTGAAGAAAATGGCAGTAGGACTATTAATGAAAGCAGGCAATGTTTCTGAAGAATTAGCAGTATTAAACAACGAACATAGTTTGAATGCTTCGCTAGATACCATCTGCGGAACAATGGGTAGCCTTGGTTGTGGTAGTTTTGGTTGTGGCTCTTTATCTAGCTGTTGCTAAAATATATACGGATGAAAGGTTTCAGAGGTTTTATTGTGAATATTGAAAAATAATAATTCAGAATGAAGAGTCTGAATCTGGGACATTAATCAGAAAAAATCTGATTAATGTCCTACTTTTTTTAGTAAAAAGATTCCTTCAGACTCATTCGTTTTATTTCTTATCCAGCATTTCTCGATCTTTTTCGATCGTTGTATTGATCCCTTTGATAATAGCAGGAATGAAGCCAGCTTCTTCTAAAGCCACAACACCTGCAACCGTTGTTCCGCCAGGGGAAGAAACCTGGTCAACTAGCTCCCAAGGGTTTTCATCACTTGCTAGGAATTTTTGACAAGATCCCATAATAGCTTTGGCAGCGATCTCGGTTGCCATTTTTTTAGGTAAGCCATTAAAGACACCCGCACGACCCATGGCATCGATCAACATATAAATAAATGCTGGTGAACTACCGGCTAACCCAATAAACGTACTGAAATCACCTTCTGCCAGTGGATAGACACTGCCGATCGCTTCAAAGATTTGCGTTGCTTCTTTGAATTCCTCATATGTGACATGATGATTTTTACAGATAGCAGAGACACCTGCACCCACACTAACGTTTACGTTTGGCATGACACGAATGATTTTCGCTTCGGGGTCATTTAGGGCTTTTTCCAGATCATGTAATGATTTTCCTGAAGCAATTGAAATAAAGAGACATTTCTGACTATATTTTCTTAAATCCTTCAGTACTTGGTCAATGATTTTAGGTTTGACTGCCAGTAAAATGACATCTACTTGTTTTGCGACTTCTTGATTTGTTTGACAGGCGGTTACACCAGTTGCTTCTGCAAAACGTTGTGCATTTTCGAAATGACCACTTGAGACAAAAATATCTTCTTTAGCCACTGTTTCGTGTTCAATCAAGCCGTTAATGATTGCTTGCGCCATATTACCTGTTCCAATGAATCCAATTTTCATGTTATCCTCTCCTTTTGTTTTAGCATAGCTTTCTTTTCAATGAAGGGCAAGCAAAGAATAAAGCGTGTGGATAGATACATAAACAGGTGAAACTAGTGCATAAGTGGTAAAAATAAGGTAAATAAGCTAACATTGATTTATAAATTGAAAGTTTTCAAGTAAGGATGGTAAAGTGTGAAAAATAAAAGTCATACGGCATTTCAGTGGTTGAAAAATCATAGCTTGATTTTAAAAATGATTTTTTTTGGATCTATTATAGTTTTCGTTGCCAATCAAGTCGTAAATATTGCAAATGGAATGAGTTGGCAAGATATTTGGCAAACTATGCGACAACAAAGTTATGTTACGCTGTGTTTAATGGTTTTAGTGGGGTTGATCGGTGTTTTGCCAATGTTGTTGTATGACTGGGTGACGATTCGCGTGTTGGAAAAACAAGGGAAGCCTAAAATGAAGCGTCACGATTTTATCTTAGCTGCTTTTATTACGAATACAATTAACAACTTAGCGGGCTTTGGAGGAATTGTTGGAGCCAGTCTTAGAGCAAATTTTTATGGAAAAGAAACAAATCGGAAAATGGTACTTGCTACCGTTTCTAAAGTTGCATTATTTATGTTGACTGGTTTATCATTATGGTCATTTCTAACGTTCATTGATGTTTTTTTTCTACAAACTACTAGTATTTTTAGAAGTTATTGGATTTGGTTACTTGGCGGTAGTGTGATAGCACCGGCTATTTTTTTCTTTGCTTATTTAAAAAGAAGAACATTATTTGCGGAATTCTATCCTAAGGGTCTAGTCGGGTTACTGTTAGCTTCTGTGGGGCAATGGACTGGAGCATTGGTCGTTTTTTTAGCGATTGGTTATTTGATGGATGTAGATATTTCCTTATTTTCGATTTATCCAATGTTTATTATCGCTACGTTAATCGGTATGTTGACAATGGTTCCTGGGGGTGTCGGGACATTTGATGTGTTGATGATCTTAGGTATGAGTCAGTTAGCTGTTCGACAAGATATTGCAGTGGTTTGGTTACTTTATTACCGTTTGTTTTATTATGTGGTTCCTTTTGCGGTTGGCTTATTTTTATTTCTATCACATACTGGAGTAAAAGTGAATCGTTTTTTAGACAATATACCACGACTGCTCTTTCAAAAAATCGCGCATTTTATTTTGGTCACAGCCGTTTATTTTGCAGGGATCATGATGGTGTTACTATCTACGATTACGAATCTTTCTGCGATCAGTCGATTGTTTCAGATTTTATTACCTTTCTCGTTTAATTTTTTAGACCAAACGTTGAATCTATTGATTGGCTTCTTATTGCTTGGGTTGGGAAGAGCGTTAGCAATGAAAGTGAAGAAGGCTTTTTTACCAACTATTGCTTTATTAGCTTTTGGAATCATTAATACAGTTACCCGAACATTATCTTGGCAATTGATTTTAGTGTATATCTTGATTCTTCTGGCTGTCTGGCTAGCTCGGAAAGAATTTTACCGTAAGAAATTTGTTTATTCATGGGGTGCCATTCTTTTTGATCTATGTTTGTTTGGGTTTCTATTTATCGTCTATGCAATTGCAGGGTATCATAGTGGACGTTTTTGGGTAAATCGATTGACAGCTGATCGCTTTCTCCTGTTCCCATCCGATGAAGTTTGGTTTTCAGGCTTGATTGGTCTAGGGATCTCGCTGTTGGCATTAGTAGCATTGTATCAGTACCTTGCTTCTGAAACGAATGAGTTAGGGTCAGATTTACAAATCGAAAGATTCAAACAGATGTTGACCGTCTATCAGGGGACATCTGCTAGTCATTATCTTCGTTTACCAGGATATAAATATTATTACTATCAACAAAATGGAGAGGATCAAGTCGTCTTTGGTTACCAGATCAAAGGAAATAAATGCTTTGTTTTGGGAGACCCGATTGGCAACCCTAAAATGATTCGTCCTGCTATTACAGAATTTATGCAAAAAGCTGATTGCTTAGGGTATCAAATTGCTTTTTACAAGATCTCAGAAAAATATGTGGTAATGTTGCATGAATTAGGTTTTCATTTTACAAAAGTCGGCGAGGTAGGAATGGCAGATTTGACTACAGAAGAAATGCCTTGGGTCAATCAACAGCTAGAGTACCAACGTCTAACTAATGAAGGCTATCATTTCACTTGGTACGAACAATTACCTGAGGAATTATTAGCTGCGGTGAGTGAGGTTTCGGATCAGTGGTTACATGGTGCGAGAGAAAAGCATTTTTCTGTTGGGCGTTTTGACAAATCTTATCTGTTAGCCAGCGGTGTTGGAGTGGTACGCAAAGAACAAAAAGTGGTCGGATTTATTACAGAGCAACCAATATCTGAAAGTCAAGCAGGCTATGATCTATTACGTGTATTGCCAGATGAACCTGCTGAACTATCCGATTATTTATTAGTCAATCTATTTGTTGTCTACCAAGAAAAGGGCTATCTTGAGACAAATCTTGGTTTAGCTCCGTTAGCAAATGTAGGGGAAACAGACTTTGCATTCTTTCAAGAGCGCATCATGCATATTGTTTATAATTATGGTAGTTTCTTTTACTCCTTTCAATCGACCTATGAAGAAAAACTGCGCTATGTCACTCGCTGGGAAGGTCGCTATTTTGCTTACATGAAGGGAAGCAGTTTTACATTTGCCACATTACAGTTGTTTATACTAATTGGGAAGGGAAAAGAAAAAAGTATCAGTTTTGCAGAAGAAGTATTAACGGAATTGTAAATTGCGTAAATAGAGGAATAACTGGTGACGTGTTTTAGCTACCTATAGTTTAAAACGTGAAAAAGCGATTGACGGTAGCTAGAGAAAATGAATGTGGTCGAAGGATGGTTTGTTTTATCTGTAGACAGAAAAGGTCTGAGAAAACCGCTAAGATCGTAAACACGTCACTCGTATGAGCTATACTTTTATTTTTCTCTGTGATAGAATACTTGCGACTTAGACTTTTTGAATGGGTGAGAGGATGGAACTGATAGAAAAAGCACCAGCTAAGATCAATTTGGGATTAGATGTCTTGTACAAGCGTCCCGATGAGTATCACGAGCTGGAAATGGTAATGTCGAGTGTAGATTTAGCAGATCACTTATTCTTTGAAGAGATACCTGAGGATCGAATCATCGTAGAAACGAATAAGGCATTTTTGCCAGTAGATCAACGAAATAACGTTTATCAAGCAGCAACATTGCTTAAGAATAAGTATCATATCAAAAAAGGCGTAAAAATATTTGTGAAAAAAAATATTCCAGTTGCAGCTGGACTGGGTGGGGGCAGCACAGATTGTGCAGCTGCACTGAGAGGGATCAATCAACTATGGAATCTCGGTTGTTCTCTGGAAGAATTAGCTGAGATTGGTTTGGAAGTTGGTACGGATGTGCCTTATTGTGTTTATGGTAATACTGCGTTTGTTGGCGGCAAAGGAGAAGTGGTCCAAGTTCTCCCTTCAATGCCTCAGTGTTGGGTAATCTTGGTGAAACCTAAAATGAGTGTTTCGACTAGGACCGTCTTCAAAGAAGTAGATGCGCAAAAAATCCAGCATCAGAACATTCCTAGACTAGTGGAGGCAATCCAGCAACAAGATTACCATACGATGATTCAATACATGGGAAATAGTTTAGAAGATGTTACCGGCAAACGTCATCCAATTATCCATCAAATCAAAGAACGCATGTTAAAGTATGGGGCAGATGCCGCTTTGATGAGCGGAAGCGGACCGACAGTCTTTGCCTTATGTCAACATTATTCAAGAGCACAAAGAGTCTATAACGGGCTGAAAGGTTTCTGTGATGAAGTATATTTAGTACGCACGTTGTAAAATAGGCCAGAACTAGTTGTTGCTAAGAGATGAAGAATAAAAAATCTCAAAACAGAAGAAGCTGTTTTGAGATTTTTTTGAGTTGGTTGCAGCTTAGCTACTCTAAACGTTATTTATTCTATTTAGAAATTGGAAAAAATGGACTAGAAAGCTTGTTTTGCTCTCAGTAACATGAACAAACTATCATTCATTTTACGGTTTACATTGAATTTGTTCGTATAAATCAGAAATTGAAGGATTTCTATTGACTCTATTTTTTTATTCTGATACATTAAGTTCCGTTGATAAATCGTAATTTTACGATTTGTTCGAAAGGAGAGTCTTATGAAAAAATATATGATTGGTATAACACTAGCTGTAGGGATGTTTTTATTAGCGGCTTGTGGTGGTACGAACCAAAAGGATTCAAAGAAAAATGAGTTAACGATTGTTACGACCTTTTATCCGATGTATGAATTTACGAAAGAAGTAGTTGGAAATGAAGGAAACGTCAAGTTGTTGATCCCGTCTGGGACTGAACCGCATGATTTTGAACCTAGTGCAAAACAACAAGCAGAAATCGCTGATGCGGATGTGTTTGTTTATAATAGTCCAGATATGGAATTTTTTGTTGACTCATTGAAAGATTCTGTCGATACGAATAAAACATTGATGATTGAAGCAGCTAAAGGAATTGATCGTCTGAAATCAGCAGAAGAAGACCATGACCATGATCATGAACATGAAGAAGCTTCTTCTGAAAGTCATTCGCATGAGTATGATCCACATATTTGGTTAGATCCTGTGTTAGCAATCAAAGAGGTCAAAACAATTGCTTCAGAGCTTGGGAAAAAGTATCCTGATAAAAAGGCAACTTTTGATAAAAATGCGGATGCTTATATCAAAAAATTAGAAAACCTGAACCAAAAATATACGGATGCACTCAAAGATGCCAAAAACCGCACGTTTGTGACGCAACATGCCGCATTTGCGTATTTAGCGAATCAGTATGATTTACACCAACAAGCGATTGCAGGGGTAACGCCTGATCAAGAACCCACACCAAGCCGCTTAGCTGAACTAAAAGATTTTGTGAACAAAAATAAGATCAAAGTGATTTACTTTGAAGAAAATGCATCATCCAAAGTGGCGGAAACATTGTCGAAAGAAACGGGTGTTAAATTAGAAGTATTGAATCCATTAGAGAGTCTGACAAGTGAACAAATCAAAGCCGGCGAAAATTA
Source organism: Enterococcus sp. DIV0691 (assembly GCF_051711145.1). Lineage (NCBI taxonomy): Bacteria > Bacillati > Bacillota > Bacilli > Lactobacillales > Enterococcaceae > Enterococcus > Enterococcus sp. DIV0691. The sequence continues at coordinate 2,742,631 of NZ_JBIOLY010000001.1, read as the reverse complement.
TATTTCGGTAATGGAAGAGAACTTAAAAGCGTTAAAAGAAAGTATTAATTAAGAACGGAGGCATTTCGCGTGCATTATATCGAAATATCCGATTTGACTTTTTATTATGATGAAGAACCTGTATTAGAAGATGTGTCTTATCACGTTGATGCAGGAGAGTTCGTTATTCTAACAGGAGAAAACGGTGCAGCAAAATCAACATTGATCAAAGCTTCCTTAGGCTTGTTAAAACCTTCTAAGGGAACAGTGAAAATCGCCCCCAAAAATCAAGAAGGACAAAAATTAAGTATTGGTTACATTCCCCAACAAGTGGCATCTTTTAATGCTGGCTTTCCAAGTACAGTCTTAGAATTGGTTCGTTCCGGTCGCTATCCGAGAGGACGTTGGTTCAAACGACTTTCTGAAAAAGATCATCAGCATGTTAAACGAGCTTTAGAATCTGTTGGAATGTGGGAGATGCGTCATCGACGGATCGGAGAATTATCCGGTGGACAGAAACAACGGATTAGCTTAGCCCGTATTTTTGCGACTGACCCAGATTTATTTATATTGGATGAACCGACAACGGGAATGGATGAAGAATCTCGTAATGAATTTTATCGACTATTGCGTCATAGTGCCCATGAACATGGCAAGGCAATTTTGATGATTACTCATGATCATGAGGATATCAAGCAATATGCAGATCGACAAATTCGTTTGGTAAGAAAGGAGGATTCTCCATGGCGTTGCTTTCATATGAATTCATGAGACGAGCTTTTTTAGCAGCCATTTTTATTGCGGGGATTGCTCCAATGTTAGGTGTCTTTTTAGTGATCCGAAGACAATCATTGATGGCAGATACATTGTCACACGTTTCGCTGGCAGGGGTGGCATTTGGTTTCTTTTTGAATATCAATCCAACGTTGACTACGATGTTCGTAGTAATATTAGCTGCGGTGATTTTAGAATATTTACGTACGATTTATCGTACTTACTCAGAAATTTCAATTGCGATCTTAATGGCTGGCGGACTGGCGCTGGCATTAGTTTTGATGAATCTTAGTGGTGGAAACTCAGCCACAAGTATCCAATCGTACCTCTTTGGCTCGATTGTGACGATTACTTGGGATCAAGTTATCTTTTTGGGTGTATTATTTGTTATTATTGGTTTCTTATTCTTTTTGTTCAAGCGACCAATGTACGTGCTGACTTTTGATGAAGATACCGCCCATGTTGATGGTCTGCCTGTTCACCGTATGTCAATGCTGTTCAACGTGATCACGGGTGTTGCGATTGCTGTCATGATTCCAATTGCCGGGGCATTATTGATTTCAGCAATTATGGTCCTGCCTGCAGCGATCGGTATGCGCTTAGGCAAAAGTTTCAATGTGGTGATTGCCATTAGTATCGGTGTTGGCTTTATCGGCATGTTATCGGGACTAACAAGTTCCTTTTATCTAGATACGCCACCGGGTGCGACGATCACGCTAGTCTTTATCGTGTTGTTTCTTGTGGTCAATTTGTTCAAGCGGGTGCTTGTTTCCATTAAGCGAAAAAATAAATAAAAAATCAAAAAGAAAAGTGATGAAAACGAAAAATTTTCATTGCTTTTTCTTATATTTAGATAAATACCGAACTATTTAACTTATTTTCTTACAAAATGCTCGAATTTTTAAATGAAAACTTATATAATGTAAAACGATATAATTTCTTAAAAGGAGCTGAAATATGTGAAAGTACGTCGCAGTGAACGTCTTGTTGATATGACTCAGTATTTATTAGATCATCCTCACGAATTAATTTCATTGACAAGTTTTGCCGAACGTTATGAATCTGCTAAATCTTCGATCAGTGAAGACTTGGCAATTATCAAAAAAACATTTAAGGAACGAGGGTATGGTACCCTAGAAACAATTCCAGGTGCCGCTGGTGGGGTTTTATTTATACCAGAGATTTCTTACGAAGAAGCCAAAAAATACATTGAGTCGTTAGCTGAACGATTGTCTGAACAAGATCGTTTGTTGCCTGGAGGTTATGTTTATCTATCCGATTTACTAGGTGAGCCCGAATTATTGCGCCAAGTTGGAAAAATCATTGCTTCTAAGTATTTAGGTGAAAAAATCGATGCAGTGATGACAGTTGCTACGAAAGGCGTGCCGATCGCGCAAGCTGTGTCCTATTATTTAAATGCACCGTTTGTTATCGTACGCCGTGATTCAAAGATCACAGAAGGATCGACAGTTAGTGTGAATTATGTTTCTGGTTCTTCTGAACGAATCGAAAAGATGGAATTGTCAAAAAGAAGTCTTAAACGGGGTTCTCGTGTCCTAGTCGTTGATGATTTTATGAAAGGCGGCGGCACAGTCAATGGAATGAAGAGCTTGATCGAAGAGTTTGAATCTGAACTTGTAGGAATCACCGTTTTTGCAGAATCCAAATTTAATGGTCATCGTGCAATTGACGATTATACTTCATTACTATACGTGAAAGATGTCGACACGAAGACCAAAAACATTACAGTTGTACCAGGAAATTATTTCAAAGATTAGAGATTGAAAATTTATTTATTTGCCGATCAATAATAGCTGGAAGAGATTGTGACAGAAGTGTCCAGCTCTGAGAAATAAGCCGGAGAATCCGAAAATAGTTTCACCTATTTTGGGAATTCTTTGGCTTATTTTCGATAGAAACACTACAGCAACCAGCAACAACAAATCAGATATCCAGCTGTTATCTGTCAGATGAGAGAAATTCGTTCTCCTTTTTCATATAACCCTATTTTTCTCTCACTATTGTTGATTGACTAATTGATTTTTTAACCCCAAAGATAAAAATGGTCTAGTTACAAATATAGTCTGCTTGGTTGAAAAATTGAGTAGAGTGGGCTAAACTTAAAACCATCAAATACAATTAGGAGTGACGCAGTTGGACGCACGTTATGCAATCATTTTGGCAGCGGGAAAAGGAACTCGCATGAAGTCAAAATTATATAAAGTTTTACATCCAGTTTCAGGACAGCCGATGGTGGAACATATTATCAATCGAGTAAGTGAAACCAACCCAGATCAAATCATCACGATCGTCGGGCATGGCGCTGAGCAAGTAAAGGCACAGTTGGGTGAACGTAGTGAATACGCTCTGCAAGCAGAACAACTTGGTACAGGTCATGCAGTATTACAAGCCGCATCTTTTTTACAAGGGAAAGAAGGCACGACACTGGTGATCAGTGGCGACACACCGCTTTTAACCACTGAAACATTGAACAATTTATTTGAGTATCACCAAGGAAAAAATGCGAGTGCCACAATTCTAACCGCACAAGCCGAAGATCCAACTGGATATGGCCGTATCATTCGTGACCATATTGGGATCGTTGAAAAAATCGTTGAGCAAAAAGATACTACACCAGAAGAAGCATTGGTCCAAGAAATCAATACAGGAACTTATTGTTTTGACAATCAAGCTCTGTTTGAAGCATTGAACAAAGTAGGAACAGACAATGCACAAGGGGAGTACTACTTGACCGATATCATTGAAATCCTCAAAGATGCTGGAAAAACAGTAGCAGCTTATCAGACAGAAGACTTTGACGAATCAATGGGAGTCAATGATCGTATTGCATTAGCTAAAGCTAATGAATTGATGCGCCAAAGAATCAACAAAATGCATATGGTCAATGGTGTAAGTTTTGTTGATCCAGCAACGACTTATATTGATGCCGGGGTAGAGATTGGTTCTGATACAGTGATCGAAGCAGGCGTCCAACTTCAAGGTAAAACCGTCATTGGATCAGATTGCGTGATCGGTGCCCATTCTCGAATCGTAGATAGTGTGATTGAAGATCATGTGGTAGTTGAACATTCTGTGATCGAAAAAAGTCTTGTGAAAAGTCATGCGGACGTGGGACCATTTGCTCATTTACGACCAAAAGCAGAAATTGGTGAAGGTGTCCATATTGGTAATTTTGTGGAAGTCAAAAATGCTGAAATTGGTAAAAATACCAAAGTTGGTCATTTGACTTATGTCGGTGATGCTACATTAGGTGAAGAAATCAATGTTGGTTGTGGCGTGGTCTTTGTGAATTACGATGGGAAAAACAAGCACCGCACAACAATTGGGGATCATAGTTTTATCGGTTCTAATGCAAATATCATTGCCCCAGTGGAAATTGCTAAAAATACATCAGTAGCTGCAGGGTCAACAATCACAGAGGATATCCCTGAATATGCTATGGCAATTGCCCGTGCAAGACAGGTCAATAAAGAAGAGTATGCTAAAAAACTCCCTTATTTAAACTAAGACTTTTGTAAAACCCCTTGATTTATTCAGAAAATATGACTAGTATTTAATAGGTAGAATTCTAGAGTTGTGAAAAAGAAAGTGGAGGTCCCCATGTCAAAACATTACTTTGACCCAAGATTAAAAATTTTTGCGTTAAATTCAAATCGCCCGTTAGCAGAAAAAATTGCTGCAGCTGTCGGTGTCGAATTGGGTAAATCATCGGTTACTCAATTTAGTGATGGAGAAATCCAAGTGAATATTGAAGAAAGTATTCGCGGATCACATGTTTATGTTATTCAGTCAACGAGTAGTCCTGTAAATGATAATTTAATGGAATTGCTGATCATGATTGATGCCTTGAAACGTGCCAGTGCAAAAACGATTAACGTAGTAATGCCTTACTATGGATATGCACGTCAAGATCGTAAAGCTCGTGCCAGAGAACCAATCACTGCAAAACTTGTGGCGAACATGATTCAAAAAGCTGGAGCAACTAGAATGTTGACGCTTGATTTGCATGCTGTCCAAATCCAAGGATTCTTTGATATTCCTGTTGATCACTTGATGGGTGCACCATTGATTGCAAATTATTTCTTAGAAAAAGGGATTAAAGGGGACGATGTAGTAGTTGTATCACCTGACCATGGTGGTGTAACTCGTGCGCGTAAATTGGCTGAATTTTTAAAAGCACCAATTGCGATCATTGATAAACGCCGTCCAAAAGCAAACGTAGCAGAAGTAATGAATATTATTGGGCAAGTAGAAGGAAAAACTTGTGTATTGATTGATGATATGATCGATACAGCAGGGACGATTACCTTAGCGGCTAATGCACTAAAAGAAGCAGGCGCAGTAAGTGTCTATGCATCATGTACACATCCAGTATTATCTGGACCAGCTTTACAGCGTATTGAAGATTCTGCGATTGAACGCTTAGTTGTAACAGATTCGATCTATCTGCCAGATGACCGTAAGATCGAAAAAATCGATGAAGTAAGTGTCGGTGGTTTGATGGGTGATGCAATTAAACGTATCCACGAAAACAAACCTGTTAGTCCATTGTTTGAAACAAAAAAATAAGAATTAAAAAATTGAATAGTATCACAAAGGGGAGCCTTATGAGGCTGAGATTGAAGTTTTTCTAAACCCTTCGTACCTGTATCGGTTATGCGAGCGTAGGAATTGTGACGATCAATTGACGTTAGTCATGTAACGTTGGTTGTAGAAGTATGTTGTATTTACTTCCTCCTTTGTGATTTCAAATGAACGGAGGAAGTTTTTTTATGGAGAAAAAATATAAAGTATGGATTGAGGGGACACTTGTAGCTGCACTAGCGATGGTGTTATCCTTTATTCCTCTTCAAATAGGTAGTAGCTTTGAGATTTCATTAGGACAGATTCCACTGACATTGTTTGCGTTAAGAAGAGGCTGGAAGGCAGGGATTTTATCAGGATTTATTTGGGGGATTTTACATTTTCCAACAGGACAAGTGTATTATCTCAGTGTCATTCAAGTATTGATCGAGTATCCGATTGCTTTTACCTTTGCAGGATTTGCAGGAGTGTTCGCTAAAAGGCTGCAAAACAGTCTAACGATGGGCAATAAAAAAGGGATGACAACCACTATTATATTAGGAACTTTAGTTGGTGTTGGTGCTAGATATTTCTGGCATTTTGTCGCAGGCGTCGTTTTTTGGGGAAGTTATGCTTTGTGGGGAATGAATCCATGGCTCTTTTCTTTAGTCATGAATGGTGCAAGTGCCTTGGCTACAGGAATTGTTACAATGGTTGTTTTGCTTGGGATCGGTCGGACAGTTCCAGCTTTGTTCATCGGGAAAAAATAAACGAAAAGAGCCTCAGTCACTATAAAAGTGTCTAGGCTCTTTTTTTATAAGTATAAAATGATGGAACATCCAAGCATCAGCTTAAAGGAGTATAGTTGAGTTCCGCAGCTTCTCCTACAAGCTCCCAGCGTTTTTCTTCTGCATGATAAACTAAGGTGCCAATTGCTTCTTCATCAAGGTATCTTGTTCCTTTTAGCTTCCAAATATAATCTTCAATGACATAGATCGGGATATGATAATCGTTATCGATCAATCCACCTTGTTCAAAAGAAAAAATGATTCCTTCTTGCATCAAATTACGCATATTCTTCAGTAATTCCACACTAATTTTTTCGACCGGAATATCTCGTTTGAAAAACGATTTTTTCTCATTGATTTTTTTTGACAAGATGATACTTAGTTTATTGGCAAAGATCCGATAAAATTCATCTAAATAGCGGTAATAGATTCGTTCTAATTGATCGTTAAGATCGAAGTAGACGAAATTATTTTGTAATTTATAAAAAAATGGTGAGTGAAGATGGGTCTTCATGTGTCCAAAATATAACAATTCTGAAATTTCTAATGGCGTTAATTCTTTCAGCATCGTTAAGTCGTTAAAATCGATCCATTTTAAATCACTCGAATGATTACGATTACGTGCAGAAGAGAAAAAGCGTTGGATATTTTCTGTTCCACGAATCACTTTCAACCCAGTATGGGATTCGTATTCACCAGCATTTTCTGAAGGATCTAATAACAATAAATTTTGTGGGAAATGCACGATGTTGTTTGAAAAATCACTAATAGTCAGCCCCTTAGTCACAACCGCATTGCTAGTAGTATCAATATGTACATAAACTGACTCAGACATCATGCTCCTCCTCTCACTCATTATCACTTTCATTTTACAACATTTATTAAAAAAAAGCTTGTTTCTTTTATTTTAAAATTCCATTACAAAATCACTTTTTTTGTGATAAACATGGACATTTTCATTGTTTTTGTATAAATGGATGGAATGGATTTTGTTATAGCTTTTACAAGAACAATGTATTCATTTTAGTATTTCTCAAAAAAATAGTATACTTTAAAAGAATATATTTGTCTTGTTATAATAAAAAAGGAGAAGATTATGCTGATTCAACAAGTGTACGGTTCAGAAAAAACAGTCCTCTACTCTACACTTCAACGAGCCAAACAATTGCTACCCTTTTATGCTACCCATCAGGAAAGCCGTGATGCCTTTTGGTTGGCAACAAAGAAAAGGCAAGCTTGGCGGATGATCGGTAACAAACATACCCTTTATTTTATTGCCGAACGAACCAGTGAACAATGGCTGATTAAAAATGTGCTAGTGGTGGGTGACATGCCTGGTTGGACGCTTTTTTTTAAAGAGATAGAGTGGTGTTCCCGTTTTTATTTCAAAAAATATTGTTCTTTTCAATGGATTGAACCACTGTCGACATATTGGCAGACACTCCTATCTCATCATGGTTATACGCAAGACAATCAGTTGGCTCAGACAATCTGGCAAAAAAAACTGACCTATCATATTGGTTTAGTATTAGGTGGCGGTGGCGCTCATGGTGCCTATCAAATCGGTGTTTGGCAAACGTTAAAAGAACATCAGATTCATTTTGAAGTAATTACGGGAACTTCAGTTGGTGCGTTAAACGGTGTATTGATCTTGCAAGATGATTTATCGCAAGCTCTTTCTTTATGGCAATCCCTCGCAACGAATCAAGTATTACAGCTACCAGAAACTGCATTATCAGAAGATCTACGGAAAAGGTTTATCCAAGAAACACGGCAAATGACGAGAGCAGCAATTATCAAGGGGGGAGCCTCAATCACCCCTTTGGAAAAGTTACTCAAAAGTAAATTAGATGCTGAGAAGATTTTAAAAATGAAAAGTCCTCGTTTATTTACCGTTTCGACTCGACTTCCTGATTTTAAAGAAGTGGTGACACCGATCCAGCAATTGGCAAGCAATGAAATTGCTGATTGGATCCTAGCTTCGGCCTCGTTTTATCCCGCTATGAGTTATCGAAACATTGCTGGACAAAAATATATTGATGGTGGTTATCGAAATAATTTGCCTGTGGATGTAGCAATTAAAGAAGGGGCAACGGAGTGCTTAATAGTAGATGTGGATGGTCCCGGAGTGACTAAGAAGATTACGTTACCAGAAGAGACTGTTCCATGGCTCTGCCGCTCTAATTGGTCATTGGGAACCTTCTTAATTTTTGATCGGCAGAGAAACCAATTCAATCTCCAATTAGGCTATCTGGAAATGAAAAAAAAGTTAGGTGATTTTGAGGGGAATTGGTATACGTTCTATTCAACGAAACTTGCAGAACAATATTGGCGTAAATTTTTAAGCTATCTAGTGAATGATCTTCAGCTAGAAACAACTTTTGTTCAACAACCAAAATTTTGGCAAACTCTGCGTAATATATATAAAGACAGGGTAGTAATTGAAACATGCGGGGTGGCGATGCTTGAACTATTAGCCAAAAAAAAGCTCGTTTTACCGAATAAAGTTTATGATGTAGATGAATTGATCGAACAGATCATTCAAAAAGAATCAAGTTCATTTTTCGATCAAATGATTCGAGAGGTCGGACAATTAAATAGTAATGAGTGGCGCAGAGTCCAAAAATACCAAAAAAAGCAAAAGAGTGAACAGGAACAAATCAATGAAATTGCTCATTTAGTTAAACAAAAAAAGAACGAGCAACTTCAATCTAAGCTTCATACGCAGTTATTTGACACCCTATTGAATTTATATTTACTTTATCTAAAGGAGGAACAACCATGGCACAAGAATTTTCCTACGAAATCATAGAAGAGATCGCTGTTTTATCCGAAAATAATAAAGGATGGCGAAAAGAACTGAACCTAGTCAGCTGGAATGGCCGCCCACCTAAATTCGATCTTCGTGACTGGGCGCCCGAACATGAGAAAATGGGTAAAGGGCTTACTCTAACCAATGAAGAATTTGAGGCATTACAAAAAGCTATCGAAAATATGTAACAGAAAGGACCCTGTTGAATGAAAAGTATGACTGGTTTTGGTAAAGCCACCCGTGAAACCGCAGAGTATCAAATAGAAGTTGAGATCAAAAGTGTCAATCAACGCTTTTTAGATATGCAAATACGTAGTCCTAAATTGTTAAATTATCTTGAAAATGATATTCGCCAATTGATGAAACAACATTTAAGTCGAGGTCGAGTCGAAGTTTTTATCAATCTGACGTATTTGGGACAAAATCAAAAACAAGTTTTTGTTGATTGGAATTTGATTGACGAGCTGATGACGAACTTAACTGAAGGAATAACCCAACGTTATGGAGAGAAACAGCAATTACAGATTGGACGTCTATTAGAAACTTTGACAACGAATGAATCTTTTGTCGTGATTGAAGAAAAAAATGAAAACAATATGGATGAACTGACAGCTTTGGTTTTAGAAACGGTCCATGAAGCACTAGCTGAAATTGAAAAAAGTCGCCAAAAAGAAGGGACAGCCTTAGAGGCGATCATTCAGAAAAACAGTGATGAACTGAAACAAGTATTAAATGACTTACAACAATTTGTTGAGTTATACGAACAAGAGTATCAGGAAAAATATCAAAAGAAACTAGAAGATTACTTGGGAGCAACGGTCGATCAACAAAGATTGCTGACTGAACTCGCTATTTTATTAGAGCGAGGAGATATTCATGAAGAATTGGATCGCTTAGTGATCCATATCGGCAAATTGGATGAATTACTTCAAGTAAAACAGCCAGTTGGCAGAGAACTTGACTTTTTGATCCAAGAAATGAATCGAGAAATCAATACGATTGGTTCAAAATCAAGTGCGATTGAAATCAAAAACCAAGTGATCCAGTTAAAAACGATTTTAGAAAAAATCCGAGAACAGATCCAAAATATTGAATAGCAAGGAGACGAAAAAAATGAACTATTATGATATCACGTTTCATGAATTAAGTGGGAAAACGGTCATCAAAAGAAATGTTCCTTCTGAAAAAGCAGGATTTGAAGCTTGGCAAGATGCCTGTGCGCAAGTGACGGAGAAAGAAATCCAATTGTTAGTTAACGATGGGACTTATGTGACGATGAATCGTCAATTTATTGTGAGAATCGATGCAGAAGAAGTGAAAGACCCAACTGAAAAAGCACTCTCTCGAAAAGATGAGATCATGGGTGTTGTCAATACCTTGTCAAACATGGGTTTTTAAAAACGACGGTAATCGGCATGTTAGTGAGAAGAGCTGCAACCATATGTTGCGCTTCTCACTATTTTTTTGAAAAAGAATGCTGCTCAGTTAGAACCTGTAAGGTGAGAGGGACCTTTTTTTGAACTTTTGAACGAAGGATGAACTTGATAGTTAATCACTATCATCAAAAGCCCGAGTGAAAAGCAAAGGTTTTGCCAGTCAAAGGCGCTTTTTTTTGCTATAATCAAAGATGCCCTTGAAAGTTGTCGAAAAAAAGTGCAAAATAAACGTTAGTATAAAAAGACTAGTTGAAAGGACGTCGTCATGTCAGAGCGTGGATTATTAATCGTGTTGTCTGGACCATCAGGTGTAGGAAAAGGCACAGTGCGAAAAGCAATTTTTGAGAGTGAGGATAATGATTTCCAATATTCGATTTCAATGACTACTCGTAAGATGCGTGAAGGAGAAGTCGAAGGAGTCGATTACTACTTTAGAAGCAAAGAAGAATTCGAAGCAATGATCGAAGCCGGAGAAATGCTGGAATATGCTGAATATGTAGGGAATTATTATGGAACACCTTTGTCTTATGTCAATAAAACATTGGACGAAGGAAAAGATGTATTTTTAGAAATCGAAGTCCAAGGTGCTCAACAAGTCAAAGAAAAAGTACCAGATGGCGTATTTATCTTCCTAACTCCTCCCGATTTAGCCGAATTAAAATCAAGAATCGTTGGCCGTGGGACAGATGCAGATGAAGTAATCGAAGAACGAATGAAAGTTGCCAAAGAAGAAATTGAAATGATGGCACTATATGATTATGCCGTAGTCAATGACCAGGTACCCCTGGCGGTAGAACGAATCAAAAATATCATTGCCAGTGAACACTTTCGTGTCGACCGTGTGATCGGCAAATATATCAAAATGTTAAAGGAGATGTAGTCTTATGATGTTAAAACCTTCAATCGACTCATTGTTAGATCGCGTAAATTCAAAATATTCTCTAGTTATCTTAGCAAGCAAACGTGCACACGAGCTAGATGCAAAAGCACAACCTACGATGGATTCATTTGAATCAGTAAAAAGTGTTGGACAGGCATTAGAAGAAATCGAAGCAGGAAATGTGATCAATGATCCTCATCCTGAATTAAAACGGGAACGCTTGAGAATGGAAGATGAAGAGCGTAAAGCCAAAAAAGATCGTGAACAACAAGAGTTAGAGTCACGTATCCGTGAAGAGCAAAACCAATAAAAAGTGCTAGATTCTTTGGATAAGCCGAAATTTCCGAAATTTGTATTCTCAAATTTTTGTGGAATTTCGGCTTCTTTTTAGGATCACGTTTTAGCATATAAGAATGACTTTTCTGCGGAATGCTGCTGCGCCGTTAATTTTTTGTAAGGATTCATCAGAAAATAAGACAAACCAAGCAATCTCTAGTAAAATAGGCAAGAACGATTTTGTCTATTTGATAGAGTAACTAAAGGAGGAAGGAAACCATGCCAATCACAGCTGATGTTATCGTCGATGTACCCACTATGCAAACCGATCAGCCTTTCACCTATCTGGTTCCTTCTGAAGTAGAAACGGCGATTCAAGTCGGGATGCGGGTAGAAGTTCCTTTTGGTAACGGCAACCGTCATGTTCAAGGGTTCGTTGTAGGTTTGCGAGTACAAGATAGCATCGAACAAAAAAATTTAAAAGCGATTGTCCAAGTATTAGATTTAGCACCTGTGGTTAATCAAGAACTACTTCAATTGGCTGATTATATGAAGACGATCACTTATGCGTTTAAGATCACTTGCTTACAAACGATGCTTCCTGCTGTCATGAAAGCATCCTATGACAAACAAATCTATCCTGTAAGTGAAGCGGCGGACGTCCAGGCATTCTTTAAAGGACGAACAGAAATCTCCTGGAAAGAAGCGCAAGAAGAGGGCATTTTATCCCAATTGATCCGTTGGCGTCAGGACAAGTTAGTAGATATCAGATATGAAGTACACACGAAGAACAAAGTCAAAACGATTCGTTTGATCCGCTCAAATTTGAATAGTGTCCAGCTTGAGGAAGAGTGGGGAAAGTTAAGAGCGAATGCGAAGAAACAAAAAGAACTTCTGCTTTGCTTATCTGAGCAAAAAAAGGCTGAACCAATTAGCTATTACAAAGAAAAAGGTATCAGCACGGCAACTTTGAATCAAGGAAAAGACAAAGGCTGGTTAACTTTTGAAGAAGTAGAAAGTTATCGTGATCCTTATAAAAATCGCACGTTTGAACAAACACAAGCATTCCAGCTAAATAAAGAACAACAACATGCAGTAGAACGTATCGTTGAAGCAGGGCAACAAGAGAAGAGTCACACTTTTTTATTAGAAGGAATTACTGGAAGTGGAAAAACAGAAGTTTATCTACAGGCCATTGCTGAGGTATTAGCTCAAAATAAAACAGCGATTATGCTTGTTCCGGAAATTGCTTTGACACCACAAATGGTAGAGCGTTTTAAAGGGCGTTTTGGAGAGGCGGTAGCTGTCTTACATAGCGGGCTATCTCAGGGAGAAAAATACGATGAGTGGCGTAAAATCGAAAGAAATGAAGCCCAGGTTGTTGTTGGCGCCCGCTCGGCAATTTTTGCCCCTTTAGAAAATATCGGATTGATCATCATTGATGAAGAACATGAATCAAGCTATAAACAAGATGAAACGCCACGTTATCATGCTAGAGATCTAGCGATTTGGCGTGGAAATTATCATCATTGTCCAGTAGTACTAGGAAGTGCGACACCATCACTTGAATCACGTGCTCGAGCACAAAAAGGGCTGTATGAATTACTCCATTTGAGTCAAAGAGCCAACTTGTCTGCTCAACTTCCAACAATTGAAGTTGTTGACATGCGACAAGAATTGCAACAACATAATACGTCCACATTTTCCAAACAGTTACAAGCAAAAATCCAAGACCGTTTGGCGAAAAAAGAACAGATTGTGCTGTTACTAAATCGGCGAGGATATTCTTCCTTTGTGATGTGTCGGGATTGTGGTTTTGTTTTACCTTGTCCCAATTGTGATATTTCTCTGACCCTTCATATGGACACCCACTCCATGCGTTGTCATTACTGTGGACATGAAGAACCAATCCCACACCGTTGTCCTAACTGTGGAGGGAATAAAATTCGTTACTATGGAACAGGGACCCAAAAAGTCGAAGAAGAATTAAAGACCCTTTTCCCAGAAGCTGGTGTTTTACGTATGGATGTTGATACGACCAGAAAGAAAGGTGCGCATGAACGTATCTTGCAACAATTCGGTCAAAAAAAGGCGAATATCTTACTGGGGACGCAAATGATTGCCAAAGGGTTGGATTTTCCTGATGTGACGTTGGTCGGCGTTTTGAATGCTGATACTTCCCTTAACTTGCCTGATTTTCGTTCAAGCGAGCATACGTTCCAATTGCTTACGCAAGTTTCGGGAAGGGCAGGCCGAGCCGAAAAAGCAGGCGAAGTGATTATCCAAACCTTTAATCCGAAACATTATGCAATTGAATTAGCAAAAGAACAAAATTATGAGCGATTCTATCAACAAGAAATGGCCGTCCGACATCGTAGTGGATACCCACCTTATTATTTTACTGTCAAAATCACGACCAGCCATGAGGAAGAACAGGTTGCTGCTAAGAAGATTTTTGAGGTTGCGAATCAGTTACGGCAAGTGTTAGGAAATCAAAGCTTGTTATTAGGACCGACCCCTAGTACAGTGAATCGGGTGAAAAATCGGTACTATTACCAGTTGATCATTAAATATAAACAGGAGCCTAATTTAGCGAATATCTTAAAAAATATTTTAGACCAGAGCCAAAAAGAACAACGACAAGGATTATTTGTCGCGATTGATAATGAACCATTACACTTTATTTAAGAAGGGAATTTACATGCGCTATCCTATATTGATCCACCCCAATGATAAATTGAAACGTGTCGCACAACCAATCGATGTGATCACAGATGAAACAATTACTTTACTAGATAACCTATATGAAACGATGGTTGCTAACGACGGTATTGGCATTGCCGCTCCACAAGTTGGTCAAAACAAGCGAGTTGCAATCGTAGAAGTAGATGAAGGTGAAAAGTTTGAATTAATCAATCCAGAAATTATTGATGCAAAGGGAGAAAGCATTGATGTAGAAGGTTGCTTAAGCATCCCTCATGTTTATGGGACCGTCAAACGGTTTGACGAAGTAACGGTTCGCTATTATGATCGTGAAGGTGAAGAAATCGAAGTAGTAGCCTTTGGTTACTTAGCTCGTGCCTTTCAGCATGAGATCGACCATTTAGACGGTATATTATTCGTTGAAAAAATGATTGAGCAAATTCCAGAAGCCGAATTAGAAGAGTATATGGAGGAACATCTTGATGACTAAATTAGTATTTATGGGAACGCCAGCTTTTTCAGTACCGATCCTTGAAGGCTTGTTAGAAGAAGGGTATGAAGTAGTCGCAGTCGTGACACAACCTGATCGCCCTGTGGGACGTAAAAAAATCATCACCCCTACCCCAGTAAAAGAAGCAGCCGTGAAACACGGTTTATTGGTTTTACAACCTGAAAAAATCTCTGGTTCAGAAGAAATGGAAAAAATCATTGCCCTACAACCAGATGTGATTATCACAGCTGCATTTGGTCAATTTTTACCAGAAAAATTATTACAGGCACCTGTTCACGGAGCTATAAATGTACATGCATCTTTATTGCCAAAATATCGAGGAGGGGCGCCAGTTCATTACTCGATTATCAACGGGGAAAAAGAAACCGGTGTAACGATCATGGAAATGATCAAAAAGATGGATGCAGGGGGCATTTATGCTCAAGAAAGTTTACCAATCACTAAACAAGACGATGTGGGAACCATGTTTGAAAAGTTAAGTGCATTAGGGAAACAACTATTACTTAAAACATTACCTGATATTTTGAATGGAAATTTGAGTCCACGTCCACAAGATGAATCAAAGGTAACTTTTTCGCCAAATATCACACGGGAGCAAGAAGCAATTGATTGGAACAAGACAGCAGAAGAGATCGACAACCAAGTCCGTGGGATGCGACCATGGCCGATTGCATTTACGACATACGAACAAACCCGTTGGAAACTTTTAAATGTAGAAGCGTTAGCTGAGAAAACTACGGCTGAGCCAGGGACCATCATCAAAAAAGATAAGAAAAATCTGTGGATTGCTTGTGGTAAACAAACGGTGTTGGCAATCAAAGAACTACAGCCAGCAGGTAAAGGAAAACAAGCGATCAATGAGTTTTTGAATGGTAGTGGACAACAGGTAATGATTGGGCAGCAGGTGAAATAATGGCAAAAATACCAAAAAAAATGAAAAAATCTGTTCGTTATATGGCACTGATCACCCTTGAAAGAGTAAACAAGGGCGGTGCTTATTCTAATTTATTATTGAACGAAATGATCAATCAAGGGGATTTAAATCAAAAAGATGTTGGCTTGTTTACTGAATTGGTCTATGGAACGATCAGTCGTCAACTTTTACTGGAATTTTATGTCGCTCCATTGATAGCAAAAGCAAAAAAAGTGGATGATTGGGTTAAAACATTACTTTATTTGTCAGTTTATCAGTTGGAATTTCTAGATAAAGTTCCAGCTCATGCGATTTTAAATGAAGCGGTCGAAATTGCTAAGATCAAGGGAAATCCTGGTACTGGGAAATTTGTAAATGGTGTTTTAAGAAATTATCAACGACAAGGTAAACCAGATGTTGAACAAATCAGTGATCCGATTGAACGCTTATCCGTAAAAATCAGTTTACCGATCTGGTTAACCAAGCGATTGACTGATCAAATCGGTTATGAAGAAACGGAAAAATTAGGACTTTCCCTCTACCAGCCAAGTCACGTCAGTGGTCGAGTAGATATCAGAAAATACTCCAGAGAACAAGCAATCGAGACACTCCAAGCAGAAGAAATTTCAGCGACAGCAAGTAAACTTAGTCCTTATGGGGTAATTGCTGAAAAAGGACATTTAGCATCTAGTTCCTTATTCCATGACGGGGTCATGACGATCCAAGATGAAAGTTCGATGCTGGTCGCACCCGCTATGCAAATCGAGCCAGAACATCATGTTTTAGATGCTTGTGCGGCACCAGGAGGAAAAACAACGCATATTGCCACGTTTTTAGATCCAACATGTGGTGGCGAAGTTACAGCACTGGATGTTCATGAACATAAAGTAAAACTCATCGAAGAAAATGCGGAACGCTTAGGTGTTTTTACAACTGTTTATGCACAAAAAATGGATGCACGTGAAGTGAAAGAGGAATTTTCAGCTGAAACATTTGATCGTATCTTAGTTGATGCCCCTTGCTCAGGATTAGGACTATTGAGAAGAAAACCGGATATTCGTTATAAAAAAAATGCCAGCGAGTTAGCTAATTTACCAGCGATCCAATTGGCGATTTTGGAAAGTTGTGCATCTGTGTTAAAATCTTCTGGAATATTAACTTATAGTACTTGTACGATTCTTAAAGAGGAAAACCAAGAAGTCATTGAAACATTTTTACAGCGACATACTGATTTTGAAAGGATTGATGTTTTAGTTGATCCTGTGCTACAATCATCAATCGAAGATAAAATGTTGACTTTATACCCACATCAGTTCTATACAGATGGGTTTTTCATTTGTTGTTTGCGTAAAAAGTAATGAGGTGAAAGAATGCAGATTGAATATCAATCAGATGTAGGAAGACGACGTAATACAAATCAAGACTATGCGAGTGTTTTTACGAATCAAGCTGGAATTAAACTAGCAGTATTGGCAGATGGAATGGGCGGTCATCGTGCAGGTGATATCGCGAGCCAGATGGCAGTGACAAACTTAGGAACTGCTTGGGAAAATCTAAGTTTAAGTGATGACGAAAAAGTAGCGCAATGGTTCATCCAAACGATCCAAGAAGAAAATACTCGTATTTATCAACGTGGCCAAGAGCAACCAGAATACAATGGGATGGGAACGACGATCGTAGCAGCAGCTTTATCAGAAGATCAGTTTACTATTGCTCATGTGGGGGATAGCCGTGCCTACTTGATCCGTGAAGATAAAATCATTCAACTGACAGAAGATCATTCTTTAGTGAATGAACTAGTAAAATCTGGAGAAATCAGTGAAGAAATGGCAGCGAACCACCCACGAAAAAATATTTTAACTCGTTCTGTAGGAATGCCAGGATCTGTAGAAGTCGATGTATCGACTTATATTTGGCAATTAAAAGATCGTTTGTTGTTGTGTTCGGATGGGTTAACGAACATGTTATCTGAAGAAACGATTGGAACGATTATCAATCAAGAAGGGGCTTTGTTCGACAAGGTAACAGAATTAATCGAACGTGCAAATGAAGCAGGCGGAGCAGATAATATTACCGTTCTTCTGATCGAATACAAGGAGGACGTAGCATGATTGAGTTAGGCAAAAAGTTGAATGGTCGTTATCAAATCACTGGAAATATTGGTAGTGGGGGCATGGCAAATGTTTTTCTAGCCCATGACCTTATTTTAGATCGTGATGTCGCAGTCAAAGTGTTACGATTCGATTTCCAAAATGATCAAACGGCAATTAGACGATTCCAACGAGAAGCACTAGCTGCGACTGAACTAGTTCATCCTAATATTGTTAGTGTGTATGATGTTGGAGAAGAAGACAACATGCAGTATCTCGTGATGGAATATGTAAAAGGAATGGACCTGAAACGCTATATTCAAACCCATTATCCTGTTCCTTATGATACAGCAGTCAATATTATGCAACAAATTTTATCAGCTATTTCTTTAGCACATACGCACCAAATCATTCATCGTGATTTGAAACCACAAAATGTCTTGATCGATAATGAGGGCGTGGTCAAAATCACTGATTTTGGTATAGCAATCGCATTATCTGAAACATCGATCACACAAACGAATACGATGTTAGGCTCTGTCCATTACTTATCTCCTGAACAAGCTAGAGGAAGTATGGCTACGAAACAATCAGATATCTATGCCTTAGGGATCATTCTTTACGAATTATTAACTGGCAGTGTTCCTTTTGATGGTGAGTCTGCAGTAACGATTGCCTTGAAGCATTTCCAAGATGAGTTACCTTCAATCAAGGATCTAGACCCAACAACGCCGCAAGCTTTAGAAAATGTGGTATTGAAAGCTACTGCAAAAGAACCGGCAGATCGATATAAAACAGCAGAAGAAATGTCAGAAGACTTAGCAACAGCGCTGTCTCCTGCTCGGGCAAATGAAGCCAAATGGGTGCCACAAGCAATGACCAAAGAAACTCAAGTGATCACACCATTAGAAGAAGATACACCAATGCCAGAGTCATTTAAATCCATGCCATTACCTAAAGAAAAATCAGAAGAAACTCCTGTGATGGCAGAAGAGACAGTTCCTGATCCAAAGAGTAAAAAGCATAAAAAATGGTGGATTATTTTATTGGTGATCTTAGCCTTATTAGGAATCGGAACAGCCGTCTTTTTTGCTTCTGGAGGTCGTGGAGAAGTCGAAATTCCTGACGTTTCGGGATTATCAGAAGCGTCTGCCAGAGATACTTTAGCAAAAGCTAAATTAGAAGTAGCAACAAAAACCGAAGAGATCCCTGATGAACAAATCGAAGAAGGAGACGTTGTCAAAACGGACCCAGCAGCGGGAACTACAGTGAAACAAAACCGTGAAGTTACCCTTTACGTCAGCACAGGTAAGAAAAAAGTCAAGTTAGATGATTATACTGGGATGAATTTTGACGAAGTAAGTAGCCGATTGAAGAAGCTTGGTTTTCCAGCTGATAGTATCGAGAAAAAAGACGAGTTCAGTGATGAAGTAGAAAATGGACGAATCATTTCCCAGTCGGATGAAGAAGGAACGGAAGTCGATCCAACGACAGATAAGATCACATTTGTTGTGAGCCAAGGTGCGCAACCAACGATGGGGGATTATACTGGTCAAAATTATGACACCGTTCGTGGGATATTGAGCTCAAATGGTTATAAAAGGATCAGTGAGACGTATGATTACAGCGATACGGTTCCAGCTGGTTCAATCATTAGCCAATTACCTAGTTACGGTGAACCATTGACTGAAAATAGCTATATCAGTTTTGTCGTTAGTCAAGGACCAAATGCGAAAACATTAAATGATATTTCAGGCTATACGAAAAGTGATGCACAAAGTTATTTATCAAGTATTGGCGCAGAATACATCGGACATGAGTCTTATGAATATTCTGATACCGTAGAAAAAGATAAAGTGATCCGAACAGCTCCTGGCGTGGGGGCATCGATCACTCCAGGAACGATCGTCAATGTCATTTATTCAAAAGGACCAGAACCAACCAAAGAATCAGAAGAATCATCAAGTTCAACCAAAGAATCGTCAAGCAGCAAAGAAAGTTCAAGTACTACTACGTCTAAAGAAGAAAGCACGTCGTCTTCATCCAAATAGTAATAACAATAAAAAATAGCAGAGCGTTTCTAAACGTGCTCTGCTATTTTTTATTGAGTTTCGCTAAGTTTCTTGTCAGGAACGCCACATGATTTTTCTTTCCTGTGGTAAAATAAGGAAAACTGGAGGTGGCATACATCAAAGGACAAATCAGAAAAGCAATTAGTGGGTTTTATTATGTACACTCAGACGGTGAGACCTATCAAACGAGAGGACGAGGAAACTTTCGTAATCGAAAAATCACTCCGTTAGTGGGTGACCAAGTACTATTTGAAAGCGAAAACAAGACGGACGGTTATTTGTTAGAAGTGATGCCTCGTAAAAATCAACTGGTGCGTCCACCGGTAGCAAATGTCGATTTAGGTGTCGTAGTTACAAGCTTGGTAGAACCAAATTTTTCTTATAATTTATTGGATCGCTTTCTAGTGACTTTAGAATATGAATCCATTGAACCTGTCATATTTTTGACAAAAACAGATCTTGCTTCAAACGAACAGCAAATCGATGAGATCAAGCAAACGTATGAAACGATCGGTTATCCAGTGATTGTTCCGAAATATCCTGGAGATACTGCAGAATTAATTCGTTACTTCCCAGAACGATTGACCGTTTTTATGGGCCAATCTGGTGCTGGAAAATCTACACTCTTAAACCAAATTTCGCCTGATCTAAACTTAGAAACGGGGGAAATCTCTGATTCTTTAGGACGTGGGAGACATACAACTAGACATGTGGAATTACTCCCATTGTATGATGGTTTAGTAGCAGATACACCAGGATTCAGCTCGATCGATTTTTTGACGATCGAAACGACTGAATTACCAAAACAATTTCCTGAATTTGTCAGTGCATCGAACCATTGCCGTTTTAGAGAATGCATGCATGCTAAAGAGCCTGGGTGCGAGGTGAAACGCCAGGTCGAAACAGGTAAGATTGCCCAAACACGTTATGAGAACTATTTGCAATTTTTACAGGAAGTCGAAAATCGAAAACCAATCTATTCTAAAAAAGAAGGTAAACGAAAATAGGAGGAAGCATTAATGAAAATAGCACCATCTATCTTAAGCGCAGATTTTTCTAATTTACAAAGAGACATCGAACTAGTAGAAAAAGGAGGGGCAGATTACATCCATGTAGATGTAATGGATGGACAATTTGTTCCAAATATTACATTTGGTCCCAATATCGTACAAGCTATTCGACCAATTACTAAGTTACCACTAGACGTGCATTTGATGATTGTTGACCCGGAAAAATATATTCCGGCGTTTGCGAAGGCTGGAGCAGATATCATCACGGTGCATGTGGAAGCCACTCCACACATTCATCGAGCATTGCAAATGATGAAAGATCTAGGCGTGAAATCAGGAGTCGTGATTAATCCAGGAACACCTATAACGATGATCAAACATGTTTTACCGATAGCAGATCAGGTCTTAGTGATGACTGTTAACCCAGGATTTGGCGGACAAAGTTTCATTGAAGAAACGGTAGAGAAAATTGCTGAATTATCAGAATTACGCGAGCAAAATAATTGGCATTATTCCATTGAAGTAGATGGCGGTATCGTTCCTGAAACCGCACAAATTTGTCAAAAAGCTGGAGCAGATGTTTTCGTTGCCGGTTCTTATATCTATAACTCAGAAGATCCAGTGGGTCAAATCAACCAGTTAAAAGAGGCATTGAAATAAATGCAGGTTTTATTAGTGGCAGGAGGTTCTCCTGAAAATTGGCCAGAACTACAAAACAGTTATGACTGTTATGTAGGCATTGATCGTGGTGCATGGTATCTTCTTCAAAACAATTTCCCCTTGGATTTAGCAATCGGTGACTTTGATTCGTTATCGGTAGATGAAAAAAAACAAGTTGAACAAGCAACGAATGAACTGATCCAAGCACCAGCAGAAAAAGATGATACAGATACGCAGTTGGGGTTGTGTCAAGCCATTGAACGATATCCAGAAGCAACAATCACGATCATTGGCGCAACTGGTGGTCGATTGGATCACCTGCTTGCTAACCTTTGGCTACCGTTAGAACCAAGATTTAAACCACATGCTCAAAAGATCATTATTTGGGATCGTCAAAATCATGTCACCTACTATTTACCTGGCAAACATGTGATTACCAAAATAGATAAAATGCGTTATTTGGCCTATTGTTGTTTGACGCCTGTAACAGAGCTGTCCATCCAAAAGAGCAAGTATGAACTGGAAACAACTGATGTGAGCCAAGCAACTTCTTATGCAAGCAATGAATTTGTTTCAGATACGGCTGATTTTTCCTTTTCAACTGGGATGGTCGCAGTGATTCAAAGTAAAGATTAAGTTTGCTCTAACCGAGTAAATACAACAGAAATAGTTAAAAATGACAAGTCAAATTATTTACTAA
Organism: Enterococcus sp. DIV0691; assembly: GCF_051711145.1. Lineage (NCBI taxonomy): Bacteria > Bacillati > Bacillota > Bacilli > Lactobacillales > Enterococcaceae > Enterococcus > Enterococcus sp. DIV0691. The sequence continues at coordinate 2,720,443 of NZ_JBIOLY010000001.1, read as the reverse complement.
AAAAAAGCTTAAGAGAGGTGTCATACCTTTTGTTTCGCCTCAATTAGTGATAAAATTGACCATAAGAGTCTAATTAATTCGAGGTGTCTTTGTGAAGAAGTTCAATCCTAATAAAAATATTATTATTACCTTAATCATTGTTATCATTGTGGTGACAATCTTAAGTGTGACTGCCGCGCAACGAGCGAATGAAGGAAAACCTAATTTCTTCCAGTCTTTTGTCAATGACAGTGTTTCATTTGTTGACCGTGCAATCTCTGCGCCCGTAAGATGGGTCGAAAATGGAGTGGATTCAGTCCATAATCTTTTCACGACTTATTCTGAAAATGAGCGATTAAAAGAGAAAATCGATAGTTATGATGAATTAGCATTAAAAAATAAAAATGACCAAAAAGAAATCGAAGCATTAAAGAAAGAACTTAACTTAAATCAAACATTGACTAACTATGAAAAAGTAACGGCGAATGTGATTACACGCTCACCAGATACTTGGCAAGATATGTTGATCGTTGATAAAGGATCAAAAGATGGCATTGAAGTGAACATGGCGGTAATGGCACAAAAAGGATTAATTGGTCGAGTAGTTGAAGTCAATCGCACTTCTTCTAAGATCGAGCTGCTGACTTCGTCAAATGAAAGTTCGAATCATTTCCCAGTTCGGGTATCTTCTTCTAGTGGAGAAGCGTTTGGATTATTGAAAAACTATGACGAAAAACTGCAAGCGTTAGTCGTGACACAATTAACTGGAGATACGAATATCAAAGAAGGCGACGTCGTTCAAACTTCTGGCTTAGGTGGGAACTCACCAGCAGATCTGCCGATCGGAACAGTCATCAAGACCAAACCAGATAGTTATGGCTTGGATCGTGAAGTATATGTGAAGCCTTACGCTGGAATGTATGATCTGCCAGTTGTGACGATCGTGCAACGACTGGTGGAGGATTAACCTATGCTGAAAAAAGATACAATGAAATATTACTTGCCAGTTGTATTGTTCTTATTGATGTTGATCGATGGGCATTTGACTAGAATGTTTGTCGAGTGGTCAAATGGGCAATACATGGCTAGTGCCCATTTTCTCATTTTGGCTTTGCTGTTTTGCAGTATGAAATTTCCTAAAAGGTATTTATTGATTACAACGGTCGTCCTTGGAGCAATCTTTGATACCTACTATATCGGTGTAATCGGGATCTATGCGGTGGCATTACCACTGATGGTCTTTATTATGTATTCGATGAGTTCTTATATCCACTTTAATATCTTTACAGAATTTTTTAGTATGATTATTTTTGTTACGGGGTATGAGTTGTTCACTTTAGCTGTACAATTGATTTTCAAATTAGTATCTGTAAATAACACTTACTTTATTACTAGATATCTTGGGCCAACTTTATTATTAACGATGATTCTATTCGCAGTTTTTGTTTTTCCATTCAAGAAATTATTCAGTGATGAATAATTTCTTTTTTTTGTACTGATTTCTGAAATAAATGTCATATTTTGTGAATAATCATTGAAACTTACATGTTTGTCATTTTAAGATTTTATTTTGAAATGTTTTTGTAACATAACTATTATATCGTTGACATACTGCTATGGTACAATTTTTATATCGTTAAGAAAGACTTAAATATATTTAGATATTTATTAAATTAAGCCAGTCGGAGGAATGAAGAGTGAAAAAGAGTTTATTATCAGCGGTAATGCTAAGTTCAATCGCTTTAACTGCCGTAGGATCACCGATCGCTGCCGCGGCGGACGATTTTGATTCTCAGATACAACAACAAGACAAAAAAATTGCAGACTTACAAAACCAACAAGCAAGTGCACAATCACAAATTGAAGCATTAGAAGGTCAAGTTTCTGCTATTAACACAAAAGCGCAAGATTTATTAACTAAACAAGATACATTGCGTAAAGAATCTGCTCAATTAAAACAAGAAATCAAAGATTTACAAGAACGTATTGAAAAACGTGAAGCAACAATCCAAAAACAAGCACGTGAAACACAAGTAAAAAATACTAGTTCAAACTATATTGACGCTGTGTTAAATGCAGATTCATTAGCAGATGCTGTTGGTCGTATCCAAGCAATGTCTACAATCGTTAAAGCAAACCAAGACTTAGTACAACAACAAAAAGAAGACAAACAAGCAGTAGAAGCGAAAAAAGCTGAAAATGAAGCAAAACAAAAAGAACTTGCTGACAACCAAGCTGCTTTAGAGTCACAAAAAGGCGATTTATTAGCAAAACAAGCTGACTTAAATGTCTTGAAAACTTCATTGGCTGCTGAACAAGCAACAGCAGAAGATAAGAAAGCTGACTTGAACCGTAAGAAAGCTGAAGCTGAAGCAGAGCAAGCACGTATCCGTGAACAAGCTCGCTTAGCAGAACAAGCTCGTCAACAAGCAGCTCAAGAAAAAGCTGAAAAAGAAGCACGTGAACAAGCTGCTGCACAAGCTGCACAAACACAAGCTTCATCATCAGCATCAACTACAACAGAAAGCTCATCAGCTGCACAATCTTCAAGTGAAGAATCAAAAGCTCCTGAGTCTTCAACAACAGAAGAATCAACATCTACTGAATCTTCTACAACAACAGAAAATTCATCAACTGGCTCTTCTTCTACTGAATCATCTTCAACAGAAGAATCAACAGTTCCTGAATCTTCTACACAAGAGTCAACACCTGCGAATACAGAAAGCAGTTCAAGCAGCTCTAATACAAATGTAAATAATAATACAAACAATAGTACTAATAACAGCACTAATAATAGCACTAATAACAGTACAACAAATAACAACAATAACAATAATACTGTAACACCAGCTCCAACACCTACACCAACGCCTGCTCCAACACCAGCACCAAATCCTTCTGGTAGTGTGAACGGCGCTGCGATTGTAGCAGAAGCTTACAAATATATTGGTACTCCATATGTATGGGGTGGTAAAGATCCAAGTGGCTTTGACTGTTCTGGATTTACACGCTATGTATATTTACAAGTAACTGGCCGTGACATCGGTGGTTGGACAGTACCTCAAGAATCAGCTGGAACAAAAATTCCAGTTTCTCAAGCAAAAGCTGGAGACTTGTTATTCTGGGGTTCTGCTGGCGGAACTTATCACGTAGCTATTTCATTAGGTGGCGGACAATATATCCATGCACCTCAACCAGGTGAAAATGTTAAAGTTGGTTCAGTTCAATGGTACACACCTGATTTTGCAGTAAGTATGTAATAATAAATAGAATGAACAGGAGGAGAAATCTTCCTGTTCATTTTTTTGTGGCTCTATTCTTTTTGATGTTGGTGAAATTCACCAACATCTTTTTTATGGTTTAAAAAGTATAAAAATGACATCCTATGATTCTAAGATTTCTTTTTACCAATATCCTTTGACAACGTGTCTTTTTTTAGTCTGTAATGCAATCAGTGAGTAAAGAATGAAGTTTATATGTAGCTATAAAATAATAGAAGACATTGGTGATTTTCACAAAAAATGATCATGGATGTTTGGAATGAGAGACGAAGCAACCAAAATAAATGAGCTAGAGTGAAGGAGGTTGGTGTAAACCAACCGCTATTCTTTCTAGCTCATTTGGACTTATTAGTCAAAATAGGATTTCCAATGAATGAAAAAACTGCTATTTTTACTGTTTATGAATCGATCATTTTATCTAGTAATGATTTAGCTTGATCAATTAATGTACATATTCTTCAGAAAGTGTCATGAAACTATTGATATCCTCTAAAACCATATCGATGCCAGCTTGCCAGAAATCTGGTTTCGTTAAGTCAACACCTAAATGTTTTTGAGCAAGTTCTTCGGTCGTCATTGAAGCTGTATCTCTTAATAACTCAATGTATTCTTGCTCAAAACTTGTCCCTTTTTTGTTTGCATAAGCATAAATACCTAAACTAAACAAATAGCCAAACGTGTAAGGGAAGTTATAAAAAGGAACATCATCAATAAAGAAATGTAATTTAGCTGCCCAGAAGTGTGGGTGGTAAGTAGCTAAGGCATCATGATAACCTTCTTTTTGAGCTTCAACCATCATTTGAGTGATTTCTTCTTCTGAAACAAGTCCTTCTTGTCGCGCAGAATAGAAACGATTTTCGAAAATGAAACGAGAATGGATATTCATAAACATGGCCAAAGCATTTTGTAATTTAGTATCTAATAAATTGATTTTTTCTTCTTTCGTTTTGGCTGCTTTTAAGGTAGCATCAGCGACAATCAATTCAGCAAACGTGCTAGCAGTTTCTGCAACATTCATTGCGTAATCACGGTTCAATGCTGGCAGATCCCACATGACACTACTATGAAAGGCATGACCTAATTCGTGGGCTAGCGTAGCTACTTCATTGACTGAGTTACTATAGGTCATAAAAATTCTGGATTCTTGGGTTTCTGGCAGCTCAGTACAATACCCGCCAGGTCGTTTTCCCGGACGATCCTCTGCTTCAATCCAACTTTTTTCAAATGCAGATTGTGCAAAGGTTGCCATTTTGGGACTGAATTTTTGGAAATTCTCAATGATAAAAGAGGCAGCTTCGTCAAAGGTAAACGTCTTTTCCTTTAGATCTCCTAAAATAATTGGTGCATCTTGATCTTGCCACTCCATTTTTTCTTTACCGAAAAGATTGGCTTTTCTTGTTAAGTAATCAACTAACGGTTGTTTATTTTTTTGGATAGTTGCCCACATCACATCAAGTGTTTCTTTTTTCAAACGATTGTATTCTAATGGTTTTTGTAAATAGTCGTTCATACCATGTAGTTTATAGGTTGATAAACGGAAACCATCTAAGTGATTTAATGTGTCCGATAGTAAAGACGTTTTTTCTTGCCAAGCTTTTTCCCAGGCAATAAATAACTTTTCACGTACGAGTGGATCTGGATCACCCATCATTTTATTGAAGGCTTGACCTGCTGACAAGTCAGTTACCTTGCCATTTTCTTCAAATGGAATCACGATTGTTCCCACAATTGTGTCGTAATGACTGCTCCACGCATTCAGCCCGTCTAATGAGAGTGTATTGATGATGTTTTCTTCTGCTTCGGACAATAAACGATGACCGTCTCTGCGAATCTCATTCATACGAAAAGCAATCAAAGAAAATTCATCTGTTTGGAGCAATGTTTGCCAATTATTGTCAGATATTTCTGCAAATTTTTTCGATAAAATCGTATCGGCTGATTGCCAACGTGGTAATAATGCATATAATTTTCCTGATAAAAGCTTTGCTTGGGTATCTTTGACATTCGCAGATAACAAAGCCGTAATATAACTATTACATTGAGAAAAACCTTCTGTAATTGTTTCTTGTTGTTTGATCAGTGTCGTAAGTTCATCATTTGTACTGATTGAATGATCCCATTGATTAACGGATTGATAATAGGTATTGATTTGTTTTTCTAATTGTTCTAAGCGTTCATTTAAGGCTGGGGAATCACTTCCACCTGAAAAAATTGAATCAAGATCCCAATTTAGTGAATATGTCATGAAAAAGCTCCCTTCAATTTATAATACAATTAGTATAGCATTATTTTCTTATTTAAGTCTCTAAGAAAAGTTTGTTGTTTCGCAAAAAAAGAGCTATTATAAATGGCAGAGGTGACTTATGAATTCAATAAAAAAACAAATGAAAAATGGCAACTTTTATTTAGTTATTGCAGTACTCATCATGGCTCTCTTATTTTACAGTTCATCGCAAACTTACGGACAACAATCCCAAGTCTCCAGGATCGAAGAGTGGTTTCCCAATCATCCGTTTAAACAAGTATTTGATAATATTCGTTTTACTTATGGCGATGGTGTAGTGAGTGTAGATCATTTAGGTTATGGTAAATTCGTTGAATTTTTCTTACGAAAAGGTGCTCATTTTGGGTCTTATTTTATTTTAGGTGGTAGTTTGTTTTTAGGGGTCTTTCCTAAAATGAAAATCTGGTGGTTAACAAGTGTCTTAGCTTGGTTATCGGCGACCGGTTATGCTGGGTTAGATGAATTTCATCAGATGCTTACAGGGGATCGAACACCGTCTTTCCAAGATGTCATGCTCGATTCAATGGGGGCATTGACAGCGATTGTCTTATGCTTGATCGTTGGTTTTGTGAGAAAAAAATTTTAGGTAGAAGTATCAATTAGTGTACATGAAAAAATGAGTTATAGAAGTAATTAAAATTGAGTATGAAGAGGTTGAGACAAAAGTGTTCAGCATCAAGAAATAAGAAGGAATTTCCGAAAATTGCTTCTCAAATTTTTGGTAAATTTCGGCTTATTTCCGAAGATGCTACTTTTGTCTCACCGTTTATTCGTTTTTTGAGATACTAGAAGAAACTGAGACAACTTTTGTCCCAGTCCCTTCATTTCGTAGTATACTTGTGATTCATTTTTATAAAATAGAACTTGTGGTTCAAAGCCAGCTGTTGTTTATTTATTGATAGATTGGATTGGAATTTATTTTAGGAGTAGTTGATTTTATCCTTGAATCATTATCTGTACCTCTCTTTGGGCACTAGTTTTTTATACGGTGACGCCTTTTGTGTATCGCTGTATAATCCTTTCATTATTTCTTCAAACAGAAGTTCATATGTATGTAATAATTTCTGGTGATTAGCCAACTCATTTGATGATGAGCGAAAAAACCTATTCCATAGCGAATTATTTTGATCTTGATTCGCGATCGTAGTATGAATATTATCCAGTTGCTGAAGGATTGAACAGAGGAGGCCCTTACCATTTAAAAATGATTGCATTTTTCTCTTGTCACTAGCTAGTTTTTTGACTAAAATCTTTTGTTCAAATTCATTATTCTCTGGTTTGACGAGTAGTTTTTGCTAGTCTGCGATACTGGCGGATAATTCTAAGATCTGTTGCTCAGTGTAATCAAGAAACTGTTGATAATAAGTTTTTTTAGCTTGTAACTTATCGTCCATTTTATTCCCCCTTTGATAGTGATAGACGTAAAAAAACTGGTCTCTCTAAAGTTGAAGATAAACTTTGTTGAGAAACCAGTTTTTTTACGAATTCATTTTTTATTGAAGCTATCAGAAAATGATTACTGGTGTACCTTTTTCTACCATGCCAAACAATTCTTTCATGACACTTGGCGGCGTATTGACACATCCATGAGATCCACGAGTTTTCCAAAGATCGCCACCATATTCAGGTTGCCAGTCGGAATCATGGATACCAACACCGGTCCAGTCAACTGGCATCCAGTAGTTTACAGGACTTGCATAAGGGGTTCCATCATCATTCGTTCCTTTTAATGTAGCATTTTCCTCTTTGTTCCAAACATAGAAAACACCAGCTGGAGTAGGGGTTTTAGGTTTTCCAGACACGATGTCAGTTTCTAGCGCAACTTTACCATCTTTGTAATACCACATATGCTGGTTTTTTAAATCAACTTCGATATAGGTATCTTCTATTAAAGGATGATCAGCTGTTGTGGCACCTTGAACAATTGGTGATCGGGTAAAGTCTTTACCTGCCAAAATGGCTGACTTTAAAGCTTCTGTTTCTGCATCAGTTTTGATTGACCAACTATAGGTACCCACAGGAACCGTTACTTCACCACGTTTTGTACTTTTAAATTTCGTGTCATTCGTACTCGTGTTATATTTTTCTCCTAAACCTGTTACATAGTTTTTAACTTGTGTTGTATCTAAATCAACTTTACCATCTGTGTAAGTTAGCCAGTTAGCAATTTCAGAACGAGGTATCTGGAAAGTATTGCCGTTGATACTATAGGTTCCTTTGATATTAGCAATGGCATTCATTTCATCGACTTGTTTTGTTAAATTTTTATCGGTCGCTGTCACTTTTGGTTTTGTTTGAAATTTAGTTAAATCAATTTTGTTTTTGCCATCCTTCACACTGGTTTTCAGCGCGTTGATAGCTGCTGTCACATCAATCGTATCGCCAGTTACTTCTGGTTTTATTTTGAAAGAGTCACCAGATTTTTCAATCGTCGCATCTTGTGTCTGTGTCCGATCTTTATTTAATTCGGTTAGCTTATTCGTCGTGGAAGCCAGCGTTTCATCTAGTTTTTGATGATCAGTATCTTGTGGATCAATTTCTTGTTTTTCACTAGCGGAAACATAGTTCATGCCCCATGACCAAGCATTTTGTTGGTTTAACAATCGAGATAAATCTGCTGAAAAGTCATCTTTATAACCAAGCTCAGATTTTGCGATCTCTTCCCAAACTTTCCCATTTTCTTCAATCGTCAGCTTTTTATTGGAAAAGGTGTCTTTTAATTTGTCATTTGCCTGTTGCACGGTCAGGTTACTTACATTGATGGAATTAATTTCCGTGTTAGGTAAAAAATGATTGGTGTAATATGTACTGCGGTAAGCGTAAAAGCCGATTAATGCGAGGAATACGCCTAGCGTAGTTAATAGACCAATGTGTAGCGATTTCGATTTTTTATGATGAGAAGATCTTGTCATGCGGGCAGCTCCTTATTTGATAGTTTAGCGTATAACGAACTAATCATAGCATATTTTGAGAAAAAAGACGAAAGGGACAAATGATTTAGCAAAAATTTAACGATCGTTAAGTAAAAAAAACAAGCAGAATGCTGACATTCTGCTTGATTAAGTGGTTAAATTTGTTCTAATTATTCAGCGTCTAATTTAGAAAAAGCTTCATCTAAGATTTCTTTTAATTGTTTAGCTGAAGCAGCCATACGATCTTGTTCGCTGTCACTTAGAGGGATTTCGATAACTTTTTGGATACCTTGACGGTTGATTACTGCAGGGGCACCAATGTAGATATCGTTCAAGCCGTATTCACCATTCATAAATACAGATAGTGGAAGTACAGCATTTTCATCATCTAAGATGGCACGAGTGATACGTGCTAAGGCTACAGCGATACCATAGAAAGTAGCGCCTTTCTTTTCAATGATTGTGTAAGCAGCATCACGTACACCAAAGAATAAGTTAACCATTGCTTCTTCATCAACGTCTGGATTGTTTTTAACCCATTCATAAATTTGTAAACCAGCAACGTTAGCATGTGACCAAACAGGAAATTCTGAGTCACCGTGTTCACCTAAGATATAAGCATGGACGTTACGTGCATCAACATCAACTAATTCTGCAAGTGCTTGACGGAAGCGAGCTGAGTCAAGTGAAGTACCTGAACCGATTACGCGTTCTTTAGGGAAGCCTGAGAATTTCCAAGTTGAGTAAGTTAAAATATCTACTGGGTTAGCAGCAACTAAGAAAATACCATTGAATCCTGATTCAACAATTTGTGTTACTACATCGCGGTTGATTTTTAAGTTTTTATTTACTAAGTCTAAACGAGTTTCACCTGGTTTTTGTGGTGCACCAGCAGTGATAACTACTAAGTCAGCATCATGTGCATCTGCATAAGTAGCAGAGTAGATTTTTTTAGGTGAAGTAAATGCTAGAGCATGTGATAAATCAATAGCATCTCCTTCAGTTTTTGCTGTGTTGATATCTACGATACCTACTTCTTGTGCAATGTTTTGAGTAACTAGAGCAAAGGCATAGCTAGAACCTACGGCGCCATCTCCAACAAGAATTACTTTTTGATGATCTTTTTTTTCTGCAGCTGCAGTCATTATATATCAATCCTTCCATTGATTTTGTTTTTTCCCATGCCTATGCTAACATTTATCAAGCCCGCTGTCACGCTATTTGGCTATAAAATATAACAGATAACAAGGTTGTATTATATGTAAAAGCTTACATGTGCGTGATTTCACTATTTTTAAAAGGTTATTAATTTATTAGACTTTGAAGAAAATTTTAATTTCTTTATCATTTGTTAAACATTCTCTTTTTGTTGAAACAGGTACTTGTGTGTTATACTTATATAGTAGAAAGTAAAAAAATGAAAAAATGAGTCAAAGACTGGATTGCTTTAGGGCGCTCCAGCCTTTTGTGCTGCTTTTTTCAATTAGGTGGTAGAACAAATGAAAATGATCGTAGGGCTTGGAAACCCAGGAACCAAATATGCACAAACCAAACATAATATCGGCTTTATGGTCGTTGATCGCATGGCTGAAAAGCAACAAGCTGTGTTTAAAAAAAATACATTTGAAGCGGAAGTTGCAGAGTTTTTCTATCAAGGAGAAAAAATCTTATTAGTGAAGCCGCAAACTTTTATGAACGAATCTGGTCGTGCTGTAGGACCATTAATGACTTATTTCGGTATTTATCCGGAAGAATTAGTTGTTGTTTATGATGATTTAGATCTTGTAACTGGCAAGATCCGCTTGCGCCAAAAAGGGAGTGCTGGAGGGCATAATGGAATAAAAAGTATCATTTCTCACTTGAATACAAATGTATTTGACCGTATCAAAGTAGGCATTGGTCGACCAGAAGGAAACAAAACTGTTGTTCAACACGTGCTAAGCCCATTTAGTAAAGAAGTTCAACCATTGATTGAAGCAAGTATCGATCAGTCAGTGGCAGCACTCGAGTTTATGCTGGATGGTCATTCGTTTATCGATACGATGAACAAATTCAATTAGCGAAGGAGGAAAAAAATGGATATCGTTCAATTAATTGGTAAAGATCCACAGGTAAAGGAATGGCTCAACCAGATAGAAGAAAAATCACCAAGACAATTGATCACTGGTTTAGCTGGTTCAGCCAAAACTCTTCTCTTTGCTCGAGCGTTCAAAAAAACAAAGAAAAACTTAGTCGTATTAATGCCTAATCTGTATTATGCGAATCAACTAGCAGAAGATTTGCAACATGTTTTGCCAGCAGAACAAATACATTCTTTTCCAGTAGATGAAGTTCTTTCTGCGGAAATGGCTTTTTCTTCTCCAGAAGCAAGAAGAGAACGAGTTGCTACACTAAATGCCCTGCAACAAAAACAACCAGGGGTCTATTTATTACCAGTAGCAGCATTGCATAAACGATTACCCAGTCCAAAAGTTTGGAAACAAGCCCAATTGACTTGGCGAACGGGAGAGGAAATAGCCGTTGACGATCTGCCTCGTCTATTGACTTTATTAGGCTACGAACGAGTTGAGATGGTGGCAAAAACAGGAGAGTATAGTATTCGTGGCAGCATCATTGATATCTATCCGATCAATCTCGAACATCCCGTACGTATCGAATTATTTGATGTAGAGATTGACTCCATGCGATATTTTGAAGTAGAAACTCAACGCTCGATCGAAAAAGTAACAGAAATTTGGATCGCACCAACAAGTGAACAGGTCTACGACCAAGCTGATTTACTTCATGGGATCGACCGACTGGAAAAGTTGTTAGAAAAGAAACTAGCGACGATTTCAGAAGAAACAGACCGCCAATTCGTGCAGGATTATTTTGGACAAGTGATCGCGCAATGGCAAGCAGGAAATCCGACAGAAGACGCGAAACTTTATGCTGATCTTCTTTATCAAGAAGAAACGACGATCCTTGATTATTTTCCAACAAGTAGTTTATTCATTGTGGATGATTATCAACGAATCATGGAAACAAATCGGGAGATCGAAAGAGAAGCAGCTGAATGGCAAACACAAAAAATTAGTGAATTACGTGTCTTCTCAGAGCAAGTCTTTGTCAATGATGTGCATAAATTAGTTCAAAAAGAAAAATTTGTGACGACTTTTTTTGCGCTTTTTCAAAAGGGTATGGGGAATTTACGTTTTCAAGCGATTCACAATTTTCAATATCGTACGATGCAACAATTTTTCGGTCAAATGCCATTATTGAAAACAGAAATGGACCGATGGCGTAAGCAAGAACAAACAGTAGTCATCTTTATTCCTACGAAAGAACGGATTAGAAAAGCGGAGCAGATGTTACGTGATGAAGAGATCCTAGTCGTGGAAACCGAAAAAGAAAAACTGATCAGAGGACAAGTGCAACTAGTGGAAGGGGCGCTGCAAACAGGGTTCGAACTTCCTCAAGAGAAAATAGTCGCAATTACGGAAAAAGAAATTTTCCAAAAAACGACGAAGAAACAAACACGGCGACAAACCGTAACGAATGCGGAACGTTTAAAAAGCTATAATGAACTAAAAGCAGGCGACTATGTCGTTCACGCAAATCACGGGATCGGTAAATATATTGGGATGGAAACGTTAGAAGTGGATGGTGTCCATCAAGACTATATGACGATCCTTTATCAAAATGACGATAAATTATTTATTCCGGTTACCCAGCTGAATTTGATCCAAAAATATGTTGCTTCTGAATCAAAAGCACCTCGTATCAATAAATTAGGCAGTAGTGAATGGACGAAAACCAAAAGAAAGGTTTCGTCTAAAATTGAAGATATCGCAGATGATCTGATCAAACTATATGCTGCCAGAGAATCAGAAAAAGGGTATGCGTTTGGACCGGATGATGGGTATCAAAAAGAATTTGAAAATGCCTTCCCATACTCTGAAACGGATGACCAATTACGGAGTGCCGCAGAGATCAAACGAGATATGGAAAAAGAAAAACCGATGGATCGTTTGCTCGTTGGTGATGTTGGCTACGGTAAAACGGAAGTGGCTTTACGAGCTGCTTTTAAAGCCGTCAAGGAAAGTAAACAAGTTGCCTTTTTAGTTCCTACGACCATTCTCGCCCAACAACATTATGAAACGATGTTGGAACGTTTTGAAGGATTTCCAGTAAATGTAGGTCTATTGAGTCGTTTCCGAACGAAAAAACAACAAAAAGAAACGATTGAACAATTACGTACTGGACAAATCGATATCGTAGTCGGAACGCATCGTATCTTATCTAAAGACATTGAATTTAGTGACTTAGGGTTATTGATCGTTGACGAAGAACAGCGTTTTGGTGTAAAACATAAAGAACGTTTGAAACAACTACGTGCCCAAGTGGATGTCTTGACGTTGACAGCGACACCGATCCCACGGACACTCCACATGTCAATGCTCGGGGTTCGTGATTTATCAGTGATCGAAACACCGCCTGCCAATCGTTATCCGATTCAAACTTACGTGATGGAAAAAAATCCTGGAGCGATTCGTGAAGCTATCCATCGAGAAATGGGGCGTGGCGGTCAAGTGTTCTATCTCTATAATCGAGTAGAGACGATCGAACAAAAAGTGGAAGAAATCCAAGAACTTGTACCAGAAGCACGAATCGGTTATGCGCATGGTCAAATGACTGAAGCACAATTAGAAAATACATTGTTTGATTTTATTGAAGGACAATATGATGTGTTAGTCACAACGACGATCATTGAAACGGGTGTCGATATTCCAAATGCGAATACGCTCTTTGTTGAAAATGCTGATTACATGGGGCTATCGACTCTTTATCAATTACGAGGTCGTGTGGGACGAAGCAACCGAGTGGCGTACGCCTACTTCATGTATGAACAACAAAAAATCTTGAATGAAGTCAGCGAAAAACGTCTTCAAGCCATTAAAGATTTCACCGAACTAGGCTCTGGTTTTAAAATCGCTATGCGGGATTTATCGATCCGAGGAGCAGGAAATCTGCTAGGTGCGCAGCAGCACGGCTTTATTGATGCTGTCGGATTCGACATGTATTCGCAAATGTTAAGTGATGCTGTTTTACGTAAACAAGGAAAGAACAACCAAGTGGAAAAAACAGCAGTTGAAATCGATCTTGGGGTCGATGCTTACTTGCCAGAAGAATATGTTTCGGACCAAAGACAGAAAATTGAAATTTATAAACGGATCAGGGAACTTGATTCACAAGAAATGCTTGATGAATTAGAAGATGATCTTTTAGACCGTTTTGGGGAATACCCTGAAGAGGTGGCACATCTCTTAACGATTGGCCAAATCAAAATGGATGGCGATCGCGCCTTGATTGAAACAATTCGCAAGCAACAGCAGACTATCGTCTTTAATCTAAGTAAAGCAGGAACAAAACGCTACACTGTAGAACAGTTATTTGAAGCTTTGACTGCAACAAAACTAAAAGCAAGTTTAGGTGTAGAAAAAGAAAAAATGGTGATTCGACTAACGGTTCCTAACAAGACCGATGAAGCAGTTTGGTTGCAAGAAATCCAACGTTTTGTCAAAGCTTTACGTGAACAAAAATATCTGTCTGCTTAGGAAGGAGCGAATACTTTGGACCATAAAGAGATGCGTCGCGTGATGCATGGCGCATTTATATTGACGATTGCTTCTTTCATAGCAAAAGTCCTAAGTGCGCTGTACCGCATTCCGCTCCAAAACTTAGTTGGTGATGAAGGATTTTATGTATACCAACAAGTATACCCAATCTATGGGATTGCCATGACTTTAGCGTTGTCTGGTTTACCGCAATTCATTTCAAAATATGTCGCTGAACGAAAAGATCCAATTCAGCGAAAAGAAGCACTGCAACGGCTTTATCCATTAGTTTTTTGGACAGGGATTGTTCTGTGGCTGTTTACTTTTCTCTTTAGCCGTTGGATTGCTTGGATGATGGGGGATCAGCAATTACGACCGCTGATCCAAATCGTTTCATTTACTTTCTTACTGATGCCAGGACTATCTTTTTATCGAGGGAATTTCCAAGGCAGATTTTTGATGGAACCGACAGCTGTTTCACAAGTCGTTGAACAATTTGTGAGAGTGGCGATCATCGTTTTCAGTGCCTTTGCTTTTCGACTATTTGGCTGGTCAGTTTACCAAACAGGAACTGCTGCTATGAGTGGTGCAGTCATCGGGGGACTTTGTGCCTATGGTGTGTTGCGCTATTATGAACAAAAGATCCATGGTGGGGCGTTAAGTTTTCGACATTTTTCGGTCACGAAACGACCTGACAAACGATTGATCCGGCGTTTTTTAGTTGAAGGGGGCTTAGTGTCAATCTATAGTGGTCTGCTGATTTTCTTTCAGCTGATCGACTCATTTTTTGTAAAAAATGCGCTTCAAGTTTATGGACTATCTGAACAAAGTGCAAAAATTGCAAAAGGGGTCTATGATCGTGGGCAACCGTTAGTTCAATTAGGACTAGTGATTGCAACTGCATTAAGTGCGACTTTCTTACCTGCATTGACGAAATACTTGATAACGGCTGTGCATAGTCAATTTCTAAAGACTGCCAAAATCTATTTACGGTTAACAACGACTTTAGCATTAGCTGCTTCTGTAGGTCTAGCTATGCTTTTACCGTATATCAACTATGCGCTATTTAAAGATTACGCTGGGAATGCAGCGTTGGTGCTATTCGTCTTTGCAATTGCTTTAACAGCAATCATCCAAACCTATCAAAGTATTGCCCAAAGTAAAAATTCTTTTCGTCCCTCTTTGAAAGGTGCAGGCTGGGGGCTGTTAGCCAAAGCTTTGGCAACCCCGTTTCTAACTGGTTATCTAGGGACAGTAGGTGCTAGTTTGTCGACCTTGCTAGGATTGGCTGTCACTCTATGGTATTTTGTCCACACGGAGACTAGTGAAATCAATCAGTTCTGGAAAGAACGTCGCTTTGGAAGTAAATTGCTTCAATGTTTGGGATGGATGATCTTAGCCTTACTGATTTATTATGGCGGACTGACGATGATTTTTGGACCGGTTGCTCATCGGTCTTCTGCGTTCTTTGCCAGTTTAGCAGGTGTAGGAATCGGGGCGTTCGTCTTTGTGAATGCAGTGATCTGGACAAAATTATTTACGGTTAGAGAATGGTTGATGTTACCGTTTGGAAAAAAGATTTTACGATTTAATAAACTTATAAAAAATAAAAGTGAGGAATCCTAATGCGATTAGATAAATTTCTTAAAATTTCCCGAATTATCAAACGCCGCTCTGTAGCAAAAGAAGTGGCAGATAAAGGAAGAATTCAAATCAACGGAAAATTGGCTAAATCTTCTAGTGATGTCAAGGTAGGCGATCAATTGAAGATCCAATTTGGAAACAAAACAATGGAAGTAAAAGTCAATGAATTACATGAGTCAACGAAAAAAGAAGATGCTCAAAAAATGTATGAGATCATTTCGGAGATTCGCAAGCAAAACACTGACGAAATAGATTAGACAACCCTCAATGATATTGGTATAATGAAAACGACAATCAAAAAAGATTGGAGCGAAGAGAAGTGACAAAAAAAAGCAACAAAATTGCTGCTTTAGATACAGAGTATGCAAAGAAAAAATATGTCGAATTTCAAGAACAACAACGCCAGTTGATTTTTCGTAGACGTCGATTAGCAGTTATTTTTATAGGTGCTTTGGTCATTTTCGCAATTTTAGGTTTTCAAATTTTTCGTGATATGCAAAGAATGAATCAATTAAACGAATTGAAAGTTGAAGCAAATACGGAATTAAGCCAAGTCAATGCTGATGTGGATCAGCTAACACAGGATGTCTCATTATTGAAAGATGATGACTATGTGGCGAAACTTGCGAGAAGCAAATACTTTTATTCAAAAGAAGGCGAGCAGGTTTATCCAGTATTAGAATCAAATACGGATGACACAGACCAAACAACTAGTTCAACAACTGCAAAATAAGCAGTATTATAAATAGGTTAATAATTAGGAGGAACATTTTTTTTATGTCAATCGAGGTAGGAGCAAAACTGCAAGGAAAAGTATCAGGAATTACAAATTTTGGCGCGTTTATTGATTTAGGAGCTGGAAAAACTGGTCTAGTTCATATCAGTGAAGTCTCAAATGGCTATATCAAAGATATTCATGATGTTTTAAGTGTCAGTGATGAAGTAACTGTTAAAGTTATCTCAGTTAATGATGATGGTAAAATTGGATTATCAATCCGTCAAACACAACCAAGACCAGCGGAATCAACAGAATCAGATGATGATAAGCGTCCAAAAAAATACCAACAAAGAGATCCTCGCGATAATCGAGGTCGTTCAACACAGAAAAAACCTTTTTCTCGCAGTCAATCTTCTAATAACCATAAAGAAGACTTCGATTCATTAATGAGTTCATTTTTAAAGGATAGTGATGATCGATTGACTTCCTTGAAGCGCAATACAGAAGGTAAACGTGGCGGACGCGGCGGACGTCGCAGCTAACCAAAAACTTAAGAGCAGGCAATTGTCGCAGACTTTTGTCCGCTCTTTTTTTCATTGGAATCTTTGATGGTAGGTTGATCGAAGCCGAGAAGGAACAAGGAAGTGATTCGATGGAAGAAGAACAAGACGCAAGGAAGATCAGACAACGTTTTTTGACAAATTGTGAAATCAATGGTTATTTGAATGAAAAAACAAGAGCGCTACTGGCGGTTTCTGGGGGAGTAGATTCTATGGTTCTTCTGGATTTAATGATGGAAGCGCAAAAAAAATGGGGTTTCTTTTTGGCAGTGACCCATATCAATCATCAATTAAGAGAAGAATCTGTTCATGAAGTTGCGTATTTAAAGAAGTATTGTCAACAACATCAACTCCCATTACAAGTGGAAGTTTGGGAAAAGCCAACAAAAAAGGGCATTGAAACAGCGGCTCGAGAGTTTCGTTATCAAGTGTTTGCGAAGCAGATGCAAAGCGGCAGCTATGACTGCCTAATGACGGCACATCATGGGGATGACCAAATGGAAACGGTTTTAATGAAGTTGTTGCGTGGGGGGCAACTTAGTACCTATGCTGGGATCAAAGAAGCCCAACCCTTCTCCAATGGTCGATTGATTCGTCCGTTACTAGGATTTAG
Organism: Enterococcus sp. DIV0691; assembly: GCF_051711145.1. Taxonomy (NCBI): domain Bacteria; kingdom Bacillati; phylum Bacillota; class Bacilli; order Lactobacillales; family Enterococcaceae; genus Enterococcus; species Enterococcus sp. DIV0691. The sequence goes on along the minus strand of NZ_JBIOLY010000001.1, from coordinate 2,702,855 downwards.
TAAGGCGCAATTATATCAATATGCTTCAGAGCGAGAGCTGGTTTATTTTGAAGACCATACGAATCAAGAGTTGGATGTTCAACGTAATCGCCTTCGTCATTTGGTTCTGCCTCAACTAAAACAAGAAAATCCACAAGCAATGGTTCATTTTCAACGTTTTTCGCAGCAGATCCAATGGGCAGATCGATTGATTCAAACACACATGAAGAAAGTCTTGATGGAAAATGTCGTAGAAGAAAACGAATGGGTGCATTTTCCTTGGAAACTATTAGCGGAGATGCCAGAAGAAGAAAGCTATTATTTCTTATACGCATTCTTTGATCATTTTTTTGAAAAAACAGCGATCGTGATCAAAGAAAAACAAATCCAACTGATTTTACAACAGTGTCAACAGAAAAAAGGCCAATGGAAAATTACTCTTGAACGAGGGTGGGTTCTGCAACGTAGCTATGAAAAAATCTATCTTATCCAAGAGAAAGCTGATCCCTCAAAAACAATACAAGAACGAACAGAGGCGTATAAGTTGGAGTTGAATCAACGCATCAGGTTAGATGAAAGCTGCTGGATCGGCTTGTTTACACCTGAAGCAGCCGAAGAAGCTAGAAAAGCAGATGATTGGGACGAGTTTTCTCATGATCTTTGGCTATCTTCACATCAAGAACTGTTTGTAGGAAAGAGACAAGCAGGAGAGCGTATCCAGCTAAATAGCAAACTAAAAAAGAAAATATCCAGATATTTGATTGATAACAAAGTACCTGATTCACAAAGAAAAGAGGCATGGGTCGTGAGGGATCAAAATGAAAATATTTATAGTTTGGTCCCATTTACCTATTCCTATTTGAGTATTGGTGTAGAAACTGATAAAATACACTACATACTTCTTTACAAATATCACAAAGAAGCAATTGGAAGGAGAACCTGATGTTAGAAAAGGATATTGAAAAAGTTTTGATTACAAGAGAAGAAATACAAGTTCGTTGTGAAGAACTAGGCAAAGAATTGGCAGAAACTTATAAGCATAATAATCCACTCGTTGTTGGTGTTCTAAAAGGCGCTGTTCCATTCATGGCAGATATCATACGTTCGATTGATGCTCACTTGGAAATAGACTTTATGGATGTTTCAAGTTATGGAAATGCAACGGTTTCATCAGGAGAAGTCAAAATCGTCAAAGATTTAGATACCAATGTTGAAGGCCGTGACTTACTGATCGTTGAAGATATCATCGATAGTGGAAGAACACTCGCTTATTTGGTTGATCTATTTAAATACCGTAAAGCAAAATCAGTGAAAATTGTCACATTGCTTGATAAACCAGAAGGTAGAGTAGTTGATATTGAAGCAGACTATGTTGGATTCAATGTTCCTAATGAATTTGTAGTGGGTTACGGATTAGATTATGCAGAAGCTTACCGTAATTTACCATACATCGGTGTATTGAAGCCTAGCGTTTATCAATCAAATTAGTGCTGTATCTACTATAAATTGTGTTACAATAGAATGGTCAGGATTGATAAAAAAAATGCTAAATTAAAATAACGCATAGGGAGGGCAACTATGAACAAAAAAAACAATGGCATGATGAAAAATGCCTTGTATTATGTCCTCGTAATCTTAGCGATGGTTATGGTCGTATATTTTATCTTTGGTAATAACGGCCAACGATCGTCAGATATCGAGTACACAAAATTTACAGAACAATTACAAGCAGGGAAAATCAAAGAATTTGAAGTGCAACCTGCAAATGGTGTATATAAAATTTCTGGAGAGTATAAAGAACAGCAAACCGTCTCTAACAGTGGTGGACTTGCTATCTTAGGATCGACAGATACAAAAACGACACACTTTACAACGATTATTTTGCCAAACGATACCACACTTAGCCAAGTGACTGATTTAGCGAAAGAACATAACGTAGCTACAACAGTCAAAGAAGAATCAAGCAGTGGCGTATGGGTATCCTTATTGCTAAGCTTCTTACCAATTATCATCCTTGTGTTCTTCTTCTATATGATGATGGGGCAACAAGGTGGTGGCGGAGGCGGCGGTGGCCGTGTCATGAACTTTGGTAAATCAAAAGCCAAAGAAGCAGACAAAAAAGCTAACCGTGTACGCTTCTCGGATGTCGCTGGTGCAGAAGAAGAGAAACAAGAGTTGGTTGAAGTTGTTGAATTCTTAAGAGATCCGCGACGTTTTGTTGAGTTAGGCGCACGTATCCCAGCTGGTGTTCTTTTAGAAGGACCTCCAGGAACTGGTAAAACATTGTTAGCAAAAGCTGTAGCTGGAGAAGCGGGTGTACCGTTTTACTCTATTTCAGGTTCTGACTTTGTAGAAATGTTTGTGGGTGTTGGGGCAAGTCGTGTTCGTGACTTATTTGAAACAGCGAAGAAAAATGCTCCAGCAATCATCTTCATCGATGAAATTGATGCTGTTGGTCGTCAACGTGGCGCAGGCATGGGCGGTGGACATGATGAACGTGAACAAACACTGAACCAATTGCTAGTTGAAATGGACGGATTTGATGGGAATGAAGGTGTCATCGTCATTGCTGCAACAAACCGTTCAGATGTACTTGACCCTGCACTTTTACGTCCAGGACGTTTTGACCGTCAAATTTTAGTTGGTCGTCCAGATGTGAAAGGCCGTGAAGCAATCTTACGTGTTCACGCACGAAACAAACCGATGGCAGATGACGTTGATTTGAAAGTCGTGGCACAACAAACACCAGGTTTTGCTGGTGCAGATTTAGAAAATGTCTTAAACGAAGCAGCTTTAGTTGCGGCTCGTCGTAACAAGAAGAAAATCGATGCTTCAGATATTGATGAAGCAGAAGATCGCGTGATTGCAGGTCCAGCTAAGAAAGATCGCGTAATCAGCAAAAAAGAACGAGAAATGGTGGCTTATCACGAAGCAGGTCATACGATCGTTGGTTTAGTCTTGAGTCGGGCACGTGTGGTTCATAAAGTAACCATTATTCCACGTGGACGTGCAGGTGGTTATATGATCGCCTTACCAAAAGAAGATCAATTCTTGATGACAAAAGAAGATATGTTTGAACAAATCGTTGGTTTGCTTGGTGGTCGAACAGCAGAAGAAATCATCTTCAACGTTCAATCAACTGGGGCTTCTAATGACTTTGAACAAGCAACAGCTTTAGCACGAAGCATGGTAACTGAATATGGAATGAGTGATCGTTTAGGTCCAGTTCAATATGAAGGAAATCATCAAGTATTCGTTGGTCGTGACTATGGTCAAACGAAAGCTTACTCTGAACAAGTGGCCTTTGAAATTGACCAAGAAGTGCGTAAGATTTTGATGGAAGCTCATCAAAAAGCGCATGAGATCATCGAAGCACATCGAGCACAACATAAATTGATCGCTGAAAAACTGTTAGAATTTGAAACACTCGATGCGAAAGCAATCAAATCTTTATTTGAAAAAGGTGTTATGCCTGAAGGTTCAGAATCTGCTAACTATCCTAGTGAAAAAGAAGCGCAAACTTTTGAAGAAGCAAAACGTGCTTTGGAAGAAAAAGACGCAGAAAAACAAGCGGAAGAAAAGCAAGATTTTGAGCACGATAAGAAAGAATTTGAAGAAGAGAAAAAAGAATTAAATGAAGAAGAACATCAAACTTCTTCAACAGATGATTCGGATGATCAACCGAAATAATCGCTAAAAAAATGAGAGCTACGACAAAAGTCGTGGCTCTCATTTTAGTAGTTGTTTTATTTTTTATTATAGAATAGGCAAATAAAAGAAAAGATAACATTCATAAGTTGAAAATTATCAGCGTAACTAGTATGATTCACTATGAATTTAAAAATCGGAAAAGAGGTACATAAATAAATGGAAGATTATTTGATCAAGGCACTGGCCTATGATGGCTATGTACGTGCTTATGCAGTTCAAGCAACAAATACTGTTGCAGAAGCCCAAAAACGACACGACACTTGGCATACATCATCGGCTGCATTAGGTCGTACGCTTGTTGGCGGACTTTTACTAGGTTCGACGCTAAAAGGCGAAGACAAGTTAACTGTGCGGATTCAAGGGAATGGTCCGGCTAATGGGATTGTGGTAGATGCGAATGGTAAAGGAGAAGTCAAAGGCTATATCCAAAACCCTCATTTGAGCCTACCTTTGAATGAAGCAGGAAAAATTGATGTGCGTGGTGCTGTGGGAACGCAAGGGATGTTCAGTGTTACTAAAGACCTCGGTTTGAAAGAACCATTTTCGGGACAAACACCTATTGTTTCTGGAGAAATTGCGGAAGACTTTACCTATTATCTTGCAATCTCAGAACAGATTCCTTCAGCAGTTGGATTGAGCGTATTAGTTAACACGGATGACAGTATCAAAACAGCTGGTGGATTTATGATCCAAATCATGCCTGGTGCAGATGAAGAAACTATCAGTAAAATTGAAGAACAATTAAAAACGACACCACGTATTTCTACTTTATTAGACGAAGGATTAACACCTGAAAAAATTCTTGAAGGTTTACTAGGAACTAGTGAGTTGAATATTTTAGAGAAAATGCCGGTACAATTCAAATGTGATTGCTCAAAAGAAAAATTTGGGGAAGCAATTATTGCTTTAGGGGCAGAAGAAATCCAAGCGATGATTGATGAAGATCACGGAGCAGAAGCCGTTTGTTCATTCTGCAACAACAAGTATGAATACAGTGAAGCAGAATTATCCAAGCTAAAAGCAGAAGCGCTGGGAGGAAAATAAGTGGAACATACATGGAAAATCGGACATGTTGAAATTCCCAATCGAGTAGTTGTCGCACCGATGGCTGGAATCACTAATTCAGCTTTTCGTGTGACCGTCAAAGAGTTCGGTGCTGGATTAGTCGTCTGTGAGATGATCAGTGACCAAGGAATCCATTTTAGAAACAAGAAAACATTAGAGATGCTGCATATCGAAGAAACAGAACATCCACTAAGTTTGCAAATTTTTGGTGGAAACAAAGAGACTTTGGTCGAGGCTGCCCAATTCGTTCAAGAAAATACAGCGGCTGACATCATTGATATCAATATGGGTTGCCCAGTGAACAAAATCATCAAAGCAGAAGCAGGCGCTAAATGGTTATTGGATCCAGATAAAGTTTATGAGATGGTACAAGCTGTCTCTTCTGCTGTTGATGTACCAGTTACTGTGAAAATGAGAATCGGTTGGGATGAACAACATGTCTTTGCTGTGCAAAATGCTTTAGCGGCTGAAGCAGCTGGCGCCAGTGCAATCGCCATGCACGGACGTACGAGAGTACAAATGTATGAAGGTAAAGCAAACTGGGAAGTATTGAAAGAAGTTAAAAGTCAGCTCAAGATCCCATTTATGGGCAATGGAGATGTCAAAACTCCGGAAGATGCTAAAAGAATGTTAGAATACGTAGGAGCGGATGGTGTAATGATCGGGCGTGCAGCGTTAGGCAATCCTTGGATGATCCATCGCACCCAGCATTACTTAGAAACCGGGGAGTTAATCCCTGAACCAACACCAAGAGAAAAAATCGAGACCGCTAAATTACATTTGAAACGTTTAGTCGATTTAAAAGGAGAGGTTGTTGCGTGCCGAGAATTTCGGACACATGCTTCCTATTATTTAAAAGGAATCTCTCGAGCAGCAAAAGTAAAAGTTGCAATCAATCAAGCAGAAAAACAAGTAGAAATCAATGAACTGCTTGACCGCTTTTTAGAGAAAACAGAAAAAGTATCTGTGAAATAATCCAGTGATTTTCTAAGTTTTTCGTGAATTTTCAAGTCGAACTTTAAGTTCGGCTTGCTTTTTTTGTGTTTCATTGGCATTATAGGAAAGAGAATAACATGAGAATGGAGGAACTTTTGTGACACAGGAACAACAACATCAAGTAGAAGATTTAAACGATCAAATGCTTGTTCGCCGTCAAAAAATGGAGCAATTAAGAGAAAATGGGATTGATCCTTTTGGTAAACGATTTGAACGTACGCACAATTCAGAAGAATTACATGAATTGTTTGATCCAAGAACAAAAGAAGAATTAGCAGAGATGGGGCTAACTGCAAGTGTAGCCGGTCGAATGATCACTCGTCGTGGTAAAGGAAAAGCTGGATTTGCTCACTTACAAGATCGTGAAGGCCAAATCCAAATTTATGTACGTAAAGATCAAGTAGGTGATGAAGCCTATGATGTATTCAAACATGCTGATTTAGGAGACTTCTTTGGCGTAACAGGTGAAATCATGAAGACTGATACTGGCGAAGTTTCAATCAAGGCATCAGAAATCACTATTTTATCAAAAGCTTTACGTCCGCTACCAGATAAATACCATGGATTGACTAATATCGAACAACGTTATCGTCAACGTTATCTTGATTTGATCAGTAACCGTGAAAGTTTTGATCGCTTCATGAAACGTAGCCAAATTATTAGCGAAATCCGTCGTTACTTAGATGGTAATGGCTATATTGAAGTAGAAACACCAGTCTTACACAATGAAGCCGGTGGTGCTGCAGCTCGTCCATTTATTACACACCATAACGCACTAGATATTGATTTATACTTACGTATTGCGTTAGAACTTCATTTAAAACGCCTAATTGTGGGTGGAATGGAAAAAGTTTACGAAATCGGTCGCGTTTTCCGTAATGAAGGAATCGATACAACTCATAATCCAGAATTTACGATGTTAGAAGCTTACACCGCTTATACAGATTTCCAGGATGTCATGAACTTGACTGAAGGAATCATTCGTAATGCAGCCCAAAAAGTTCTTGGTACAGCAGAAATCACTTATGATGGCCAAGCAGTTGATTTGGAAAGTGACTTTAAACGTATCCATATGGTAGATGCGATCAAAGAGCAAACAGGTGTCGATTTCTGGAAAGAAATGACATTAGAAGAAGCATTAGCACTTGCTGAAGAGCATCACGTAGAAGTGACCGAAGCAATGGGCGTAGGACATGTCATCAATGAGTTCTTTGAAACTTTTGTGGAAGAAACATTGACACAACCAACTTTTGTTTACGGACATCCAGTAGAAGTATCTCCATTGGCGAAAAAGAATCCAGAAGATCCACGCTTTACCGATCGTTTTGAATTGTTTATCGTTGGTCGGGAATTTGCGAATGCCTTTACCGAATTAAATGATCCAATTGATCAAAGAGAACGTTTTGAAGCCCAAGAAAAAGAACGTGAGCTAGGAAACGATGAAGCACACGGTGTCGATGAAGACTTCTTGGAAGCTTTAGAATATGGTATGCCACCAACTGGCGGTCTAGGTATCGGAATTGACCGTTTAGTTATGTTATTGACGGATGCACAGTCGATCCGTGATGTTTTACTATTCCCAACGATGCGTTAGATATGGTGAATATGAATAAAAAAGAAGCCAAGAACTGTTGGCTTCTTTTTTTATAATCTAGTAAAAGAGAGAAGTCAAAGGATCACTCTATTTCTAGTAGATAGCGTAAAACTTACACCACTTTTTGTCAGTTTCTTTTTTGAAATAATGAGGTACGGTAAAAAAATGCAAGGCGAGGATAATCGAGAAATTTATTATGTGGAGGCATAGATAAAGGAATTGCTTGCTTGTGTTTGAGTAGATTGATTAAACTATCTTCTCATTTATAACGAAAATTAAAGAATAAGGGATGAGTAATATCGCAGGAAAACTATAAAAATACGAATGATTATTTTTAAAGTTACAGAAATGATCGTCTAATGAAAAAAACTTGAAAAAATACAAAAAATTCGTTGACCGTTAAAGGTTTAGTTGGTATATTATTATTTGTTCAAAAGTTATCACTAAATAACTTCTGACAAAAATAAAAAATAACTTCAAAAAGTTCTTGACGTGTGAGAGATCACATGATAAGATAACTGAGTCGTTAAAAAACAATAGCTTACGAAGCTTGATTCTATCGAAAAAAACTTCAAAAAAGTTGTTGACAAATAACAAACGATGAGTTATGATAAATGAGTTGCTGAAACACTTCTGAAAAATGAAGTTAAAAAACTTTTAAAAAAGAGTTGACAAACAAACGTCACTCTGATATGATATAAAAGTTGCTACGGCAATCTCAACTGATTAGCATTTAATCAAGTAGACCTTTGAAAACTGAACAAAGCAAAGACAAACCAAATGTGTAGGGCGTCTTGATTGATTCAAGACAACAAACATTTTTAACAAGCAAGCAATATGCTAGCAAACAATTGAGCTTAACAATCGCAAGATTGTTCGAACTTTTTATGAGAGTTTGATCCTGGCTCAGGACGAACGCTGGCGGCGTGCCTAATACATGCAAGTCGAACGCTTCTTTTTCCACCGGAGCTTGCTCCACCGGAAAAAGAGGAGTGGCGAACGGGTGAGTAACACGTGGGTAACCTGCCCATCAGAAGGGGATAACACTTGGAAACAGGTGCTAATACCGTATAACAATCGAAACCGCATGGTTTTGATTTGAAAGGCGCTTTCGGGTGTCGCTGATGGATGGACCCGCGGTGCATTAGCTAGTTGGTGAGGTAACGGCTCACCAAGGCGACGATGCATAGCCGACCTGAGAGGGTGATCGGCCACATTGGGACTGAGACACGGCCCAAACTCCTACGGGAGGCAGCAGTAGGGAATCTTCGGCAATGGACGAAAGTCTGACCGAGCAACGCCGCGTGAGTGAAGAAGGTTTTCGGATCGTAAAACTCTGTTGTTAGAGAAGAACAAGGATGAGAGTAACTGTTCATCCCTTGACGGTATCTAACCAGAAAGCCACGGCTAACTACGTGCCAGCAGCCGCGGTAATACGTAGGTGGCAAGCGTTGTCCGGATTTATTGGGCGTAAAGCGAGCGCAGGCGGTTTCTTAAGTCTGATGTGAAAGCCCCCGGCTCAACCGGGGAGGGTCATTGGAAACTGGGAGACTTGAGTGCAGAAGAGGAGAGTGGAATTCCATGTGTAGCGGTGAAATGCGTAGATATATGGAGGAACACCAGTGGCGAAGGCGGCTCTCTGGTCTGTAACTGACGCTGAGGCTCGAAAGCGTGGGGAGCAAACAGGATTAGATACCCTGGTAGTCCACGCCGTAAACGATGAGTGCTAAGTGTTGGAGGGTTTCCGCCCTTCAGTGCTGCAGCTAACGCATTAAGCACTCCGCCTGGGGAGTACGACCGCAAGGTTGAAACTCAAAGGAATTGACGGGGGCCCGCACAAGCGGTGGAGCATGTGGTTTAATTCGAAGCAACGCGAAGAACCTTACCAGGTCTTGACATCCTTTGACCACTCTAGAGATAGAGCTTCCCCTTCGGGGGCAAAGTGACAGGTGGTGCATGGTTGTCGTCAGCTCGTGTCGTGAGATGTTGGGTTAAGTCCCGCAACGAGCGCAACCCTTATTGTTAGTTGCCATCATTTAGTTGGGCACTCTAGCAAGACTGCCGGTGACAAACCGGAGGAAGGTGGGGATGACGTCAAATCATCATGCCCCTTATGACCTGGGCTACACACGTGCTACAATGGGAAGTACAACGAGTCGCAAAGTCGCGAGGCTAAGCTAATCTCTTAAAGCTTCTCTCAGTTCGGATTGTAGGCTGCAACTCGCCTACATGAAGCCGGAATCGCTAGTAATCGCGGATCAGCACGCCGCGGTGAATACGTTCCCGGGCCTTGTACACACCGCCCGTCACACCACGAGAGTTTGTAACACCCGAAGTCGGTGAGGTAACCTTTTGGAGCCAGCCGCCTAAGGTGGGATAGATGATTGGGGTGAAGTCGTAACAAGGTAGCCGTATCGGAAGGTGCGGCTGGATCACCTCCTTTCTAAGGAATATTACGGAGACTACACTGTTTGTTTTTCACTTTGTTCAGTTTTGAGAGGTCTACTCTCAAAATTTAATCGGGGCCTTAGCTCAGCTGGGAGAGCGCCTGCTTTGCACGCAGGAGGTCAGCGGTTCGATCCCGCTAGGCTCCATTAACAACATTAGTTGTTAAAACATTTTGTTCATTGAAAACTGGATATTTGAAGTAAATTAGTAATACAAACCGAGAACACCGCGTTGAATGAGTTTTTTAATAAGTTCAATTGCTTATTTTCTTGATCGGACTTCTATCGCTAGAAGAAAGATCAAAACCCAACCGCAAGGTTGATAAGGTTAAGTGAATAAGGGCGCACGGTGGATGCCTTGGCACTAGGAGCCGATGAAGGACGGGACTAACACCGATATGCTTTGGGGAGCTGTACGTAAGCTATGATCCAGAGATTTCCGAATGGGGGAACCCAGCATCTTTTATAGGATGTTACGTTTGCGTGAATACATAGCGCATTCGAGGTAGACGCAGAGAACTGAAACATCTAAGTACCTGCAGGAAGAGAAAGAAAATTCGATT
>NZ_JBIOLY010000001.1:2510000-2690000 GCF_051711145.1 Enterococcus sp. DIV0691 | reverse complement strand
TATGTAGGGAAGGGATAAACGCTGAAAGCATCTAAGTGTGAAGCCCACCTCAAGATGAGATTTCCCATTTCTTTAAGAAAGTAAGATCCCTGAGAGATGATCAGGTAGATAGGTCAGGAGTGGAAGTACAGTGATGTATGGAGCGGACTGATACTAATCGATCGAGGACTTAACCACATTGGTAAAGAAAAAAAACTCGGTAGAGTTTACGAAATACTTCAAATCCAGTTTTGAGTGAGCAAAAGCAAACTCAATAATGATAACACCACAGTGTGGTGGCGATAGCGAGAAGGATACACCTGTAACCATGCCGAACACAGAAGTTAAGCTTCTTAGCGCCGATTGTAGTGAGGGGTTGCCCCTTGTGAGAGTAGGACGTTGCCACGCTTAAGTTATCCATGGAGGTTTAGCTCAGCTGGGAGAGCATCTGCCTTACAAGCAGAGGGTCAGCGGTTCGATCCCGTTAACCTCCATATGAGCCGTTAGCTCAGTTGGTAGAGCATCTGACTTTTAATCAGAGGGTCACAGGTTCGAGCCCTGTACGGCTCATATTTTTTGCGGGTGTGGCGGAATTGGCAGACGCACTAGATTTAGGATCTAGCGCCTTACGGCGTGGGGGTTCAAGTCCCTTCACCCGCATAATATGATTTTTTTAGTGACATGCCGGCTTAGCTCAGTTGGTAGAGCATCTGATTTGTAATCAGAGGGTCGAGGGTTCAAGTCCTTTAGCCGGCATCATAAACACGCGGAAATAGCTCAGTGGTAGAGCACCACCTTGCCAAGGTGGGGGTCGCGGGTTCGAACCCCGTTTTCCGCTTTGCCAAAGTAACAACGCCGGGGTGGCGGAACTGGCAGACGCACAGGACTTAAAATCCTGCGGTGAGTGATCACCGTACCGGTTCGATTCCGGTCCTCGGCATTACAAATATGCGCCCATAGCTCAACTGGATAGAGTGTTTGACTACGGATCAAAAGGTTAGGGGTTCGACTCCTCTTGGGCGCGTTTATATCAACGGGAAGTAGCTCAGCTTGGTAGAGCACTTGGTTTGGGACCAAGGGGTCGCAGGTTCGAATCCTGTCTTCCCGATAGATAATAATTTTCACACGGGGCCTTAGCTCAGCTGGGAGAGCGCCTGCTTTGCACGCAGGAGGTCAGCGGTTCGATCCCGCTAGGCTCCATTTCATTTGAATAATGAATATCTTTTTTCGCGGTGTAGCTCAGCTGGCTAGAGCGTCCGGTTCATACCCGGGAGGTCGGGGGTTCGATCCCCTCCGCCGCGATTTTTAAAGAGCCTGGACCTTTAGCTCAGTTGGTTAGAGCAGACGGCTCATAACCGTCCGGTCGTAGGTTCGAGTCCTACAAGGTCCATAGTGACGTTGTAAGTTCCATATTGGAGGATTACCCAAGTCCGGCTGAAGGGAACGGTCTTGAAAACCGTCAGGCGGGTAAAACCGTGCAAGGGTTCGAATCCCTTATCCTCCTTACTTTGTGAGTTACTATAAAGTAGTTGATTCGCAAATCATATTATCGCGGGATGGAGCAGTCTGGTAGCTCGTCGGGCTCATAACCCGAAGGTCGTAGGTTCAAATCCTGCTCCCGCAATTGACTTTGAATTTTCAAAGTCGACAATTAAAAAAACTAAAATCATGGTTTGGTAGTTCAGTTGGTTAGAATGCCTGCCTGTCACGCAGGAGGTCGCGGGTTCGAGTCCCGTCCAGACCGCCATGCGGGTGTAGTTTAGTGGTAAAACCACAGCCTTCCAAGCTGTTGTCGCGAGTTCGATTCTCGTCACCCGCTTTTAGTTTTTTTATGGGCCTATAGCTCAGCTGGTTAGAGCGCACGCCTGATAAGCGTGAGGTCGATGGTTCGAGTCCATTTAGGCCCATTAGTACAAAATCTTATTGGTTTTGGGGAAGTACTCAAGTGGCTGAAGAGGCGCCCCTGCTAAGGGTGTAGGTCGGGAAACCGGCGCGAGGGTTCAAATCCCTCCTTCTCCGTTTCAATATTTTACCTGGCCCGTTGGTCAAGCGGTTAAGACACCGCCCTTTCACGGCGGTAACACGGGTTCGAATCCCGTACGGGTCATGATTATAGTTTTATATTGGAGGATTACCCAAGTCCGGCTGAAGGGAACGGTCTTGAAAACCGTCAGGCGGGTAAAACCGTGCAAGGGTTCGAATCCCTTATCCTCCTTTCTTTGAGAGTTACTACAAAGTAGTTGATTCGCAAATTATATTATCGCGGGATGGAGCAGTCTGGTAGCTCGTCGGGCTCATAACCCGAAGGTCGTAGGTTCAAATCCTGCTCCCGCAATTGACTTTTATTTTTCAAAGTCACCAAATAAGAAACTAAATATGGTCTGGTAGTTCAGCTGGTTAGAATGCCTGCCTGTCACGCAGGAGGTCGCGGGTTCGAGTCCCGTCCAGACCGTTTGGCTCGGTAGCTCAGTTGGTAGAGCAATGGATTGAAGCTCCATGTGTCGGCAGTTCGATTCTGTCCCGCGCCATAATGCGGGTGTAGTTTAGTGGTAAAACCACAGCCTTCCAAGCTGTTGTCGCGAGTTCGATTCTCGTCACCCGCTTTTAGTTTTTTTTATGGGCCTATAGCTCAGCTGGTTAGAGCGCACGCCTGATAAGCGTGAGGTCGATGGTTCGAGTCCATTTAGGCCCATTAGTTTCACCTGGCCCGTTGGTCAAGCGGTTAAGACACCGCCCTTTCACGGCGGTAACACGGGTTCGAATCCCGTACGGGTCATTAAAGATACTTTCTAAAGTATCTTTTTTTATTTGTAAGAATGATTTCAAAAGACTTAAGATAGTTATCGTAGGCGATGATTGTTTTAGGTCTTTTTATTTGATTCTATAGGTGATCAGAAATTGAATGAAAAAAATTTGATTCTGCTGCAAAGGATTTGTTGTATACTTATGCTCCTAAACTTTGAACCTTTTTTATTTGCTATTCTTTAAACATGTAGCATAGTGAAGCGAAATGATTACCTGGGATAAAGGAAATAAATAGCATTATCAGTGAACTATTCAAATTTTTAAGTAATTACGTTAAAAAAACAAGCGTAAATTTCAAATATCTGCTATACTTGGTTCGTTGCAAGTTCCCGAGAGGATCCGTCATCGACGGAGATGCCTTGTAACCGAATTTAACTAGGGGGAATCACTATGGGAGAAAGACATTTATTTACCTCAGAATCTGTTTCTGAAGGACATCCAGATAAAGTTGCTGATCAAATCAGTGATGCGATCTTGGATGCAATTTTAGCAAAGGATCCAAATGCACGCGTGGCTTGTGAAACATCTGTTACCACTGGTCTTGTATTGGTATTTGGAGAAATCTCAACCACTGCCTACGTGGATATTCAAAAAGTGGTACGTCAAACGATCAAAGAGATTGGCTACACACGAGCAAAATTTGGCTTTGATGGAGATACAGTAGCTGTATTAGCTGCAATTGATGAACAATCACCAGATATCGCTCAAGGTGTTGATGAAGCACTTGAGATTCGTGACGAAGCGAAGAGAGATGTATTGGATGAGATCGGAGCTGGGGACCAAGGATTGATGTTTGGTTTTGCAGTCGATGAAACACCTGAATTAATGCCTTTACCAATTGCATTAAGCCATCGTCTAGTTCGTCGTTTAGCTGATTTACGTAAATCCAATGAATTAACTTATCTACGTCCAGATGCAAAATCACAAGTAACAGTTGAATATGATGACAATGGTCAGCCAGAACGAGTGGATACCATCGTTATTTCAACACAACATGATGATGCAGTGGACAATGAAACAATTCGTCATGACGTCATTGAAAAAGTAATAAAAGAAGTTATTCCAGCTGAATTACTTGATGACAACACAAAATACTACATCAATCCTACTGGTCGCTTTGTTATTGGGGGACCTCAAGGAGATGCTGGGTTGACGGGAAGAAAAATCATCGTTGACACATATGGCGGCTATGCTCGTCATGGTGGTGGAGCATTTTCTGGGAAAGATGCTACTAAGGTTGACCGTTCAGCAAGTTATGCCGCTCGTTACATTGCGAAAAACATTGTAGCAGCTGGTTTGGCAAGAAAAGCTGAAGTTCAGTTAGCCTATGCGATCGGTGTTGCACAACCTGTATCTATTTCAATCAATACTTTTGGTACGTCAACTGTTCCAGAAGAAGACTTGATTGCCGCTGTGAGAGAAAACTTTGATCTACGACCTGCAGGTATTATTGAAATGCTTGATTTACGTCGTCCAATTTATCGTCAAACAGCAGCTTATGGTCATTTCGGTCGTACGGATATCGAATTGCCATGGGAAAAAACAGATAAAGTTGATGCAATTAAAGCAAGCTTAGCAAAATAGCTTTTTGATGGCTGGAATGGTTCTCTTTATGGGATCATTCCAGTTTTTTTATCCAAACGACTGAAGAGAAATCCATGGTCGTTTTTGATTCGTGTTTTTGATAAATGATAAAGCCTATTTTTTTTGGCTAAAATTTATTTGGCAACAATAAAAAAAGGAGGAATAAGATGAAAAGAGAAACAAACGTCAAATTAGTAACGATCAGTGTGTTTATTGCAACTTTCATGACAGCAATTGAAGGAACGATCGTGACCACTGCGATGCCTACGATCGTCGGCTCTCTTCACGGTATGGAGATCATGAATTGGGTATTTTCGATTTATTTACTAACGAATGCGATGCTGACACCGATCTATGGCAAACTTGCAGATAAAGTGGGGAGAAAACCTATTTTTATCTTTGGAACGCTATTATTTATTATTGGTTCTTTATTTTGTGGACTTTCTCAAACCATGATGGGGTTGATTGCTGCTCGTGCTGTTCAAGGAATGGGCGCTGGAGCAATGATGCCAGTGGCGTTAACGATCATTGGCGATTTATATACGATTGAGAAAAGAGCAAAAGTTTTAGGTTTGAACAGTTCGGCTTGGGGAATTGCTAGTGTTTTTGGACCATTAGCTGGAGGTTTTATTGTAGAAACGATCAGTTGGCATTGGATCTTTTTTATTAATGTACCGATCGGGCTTTTATTGATGGTTTTGATCTGGCTTTATTTGAACGAACCACAGAGAGAACATGAGTCAAAACCGATGGATCTATTCGGGAGCTTTAGTTTGATGGCGATGTTGGTTGCTTTACTTCTTGGATTTCAATTGTTAGGGGATCAAGGATTTACTCCAGTAGTGATCGGGCTTTTGATCGGAAGTCTTCTTCTATTATTTTTATTTATTGCAGCCGAAAGAAGAGCAAAAGACCCTGTGATCATGTTGCATCTTTTTGCTAATCCACTATTTGTGGTCGTGAATCTAGCAGCTGCTTTAGCTAGTGGGTTCTTAATGGGCATCGATGTGTATATCCCGATGTGGATGCAAGGGGTATTGGGGCTAAATGCTGCAGTAGGGGGATTGGTCTTAGCACCGCTTTCTCTCGTTTGGATGGTCGGTTCTTTCTTAGCAAGTAAATGGATGACTCAAATGGCAACGAATTGGGTATTACGAATTGGTCTGTTAATTGCTTCTCTAGGTGGTGCCTGGCTCTGGTTAATGCCATTTGAAAGTAATTTTTTATGGTTCTTTGCTATTTCAACGGTCATTGGTGTAGGACTAGGAATCACCATGACTACCTCAACTGTTAGTGCCCAAAATAGTGTGTCTCGAGATCAACTAGGGGTAGCTACCTCGTTCAATACATTGGTGCGGACGATTGGACAAACTGTGATGGTGGCAGTCTTTGGCTTATTGATCAATGGAGTAACACAACGGGAGCTGAATGCGACTAATTTGACGAATGATGCAGATATCATGAATAAGCTAGTCAACCCACAAACAGCTAAAAATATTGCGCCAGAGTTAATCACGCCTTTACGGAAGATTTTATATGAAGGATTGCATCAAGTCTATTTTGTGGGGCTATTACTAGTAGTGATCGCTTTTGCATTGACATTTGTCGTTCGTGAAAAAAGTGATAGAATAAGAGAGTATTAGTACAAGAAAGTAGTACTAAATGTTACTTTGTGAGGTCGTTTGACCAATTATTTCACAACGATAACCGGTGTTAGAATAGTTGTTTTATCAAAATTTGTCATTATTGGTCAGGTCAAAAACACTATTTTTCACACCTTAGAGAGGATGTTTCAACGTGGCATTTATTCAAGCAAATATTTATTCAAATGTTTTAGAGATGGAAGTAAACCTGAATGTAATCCTTCCACAAACAACAAATAAAGTGATCGGTACGAGTTCACAACAAGCGACAACAGATGTTCCTGTCTTATACCTTCTGCACGGAATGGGAGGAAATCATAGTGTCTGGGAGCGTCGGACGTCGATTGAAAGATATGTCGCAGACCATGGATTAGCGGTCATTATGCCTTCTACTGATCTAGGTTGGTATACCGACACGGCCTATGATATGAAATACTGGACGTTTATTTCAGAAGAGCTTCCCGAAATCTGTCATGAACTGTTTCCACAATTAACGACAAAAAGAGAAAAGACTTATGCTGCTGGATTATCAATGGGTGGCTATGGTGCTTTGAAACTTGGGCTGGCAAAACCAGAAAATTTTGCTGCAATCATTTCTTTATCAGGAGCCATTTCAGTAGGCAATCGGATGGATGATTTATTGATGATTCGAAAGGCAAAATTCTGGGAGGGCGTATTTGGACCGTTAGATCAGATCAAAGGTTCAGTTAATGATCCTCAGTATTTATTAGAAGAATTAGTAAAGAGTGACAAAACAGCACCTCGTATCTACTTGGCATGTGGAGAATCAGATTTTCTTTATCAAGCAAATCAAGAAATGACCGATTCATTGAAAGCAAATGGAATTGGCGTAACCTTCGAACATGGTCCTGGTGAACATAACTGGGTATTTTGGGATCAGTGGATTCAACGTGCTTTGGATTGGTTATTTGAAGAGAACTAGATAAAGAATCCTTGGTTATTCTTAGCTTTTGAGGCCATTTTTAGGAGGATCGCTAGGGCTGAGACATTGTCTTGGCCTTAGCTTTTTTATAGGACGAATCATCAGGTAATAATTTGAAAGAGGTGTTTTTTTGGAAGAGATAAAGCATTGTAAAGAATCGATAGTCATCCAAACACATCGGATTTTTCCATTTGATCTTAATCCTTTTGGGTTTTTATTTGGTGGGAAATTGATGACGATGATCGATGATGCTGCGTCGATCTCTGTGACAAGACATTGTCGTAGAGGTGCAGTTACCGCTTCTTTAGACAGCTTGAATTTTTTGAAACCATTGCATGAAAACCATTCTGTGTGTGTAGAATCTTATGTAAGTGGTACTCATCATAAATCGATGGAAGTATTCGTTAAAATTATTGGAGAAAATCTGACAACTGGGGAGCGTTACTTAGCCGCAACTTGTTTTACAACATTTGTCGCTGTTCCGTCTCATATGAATGAAGAAACGGAATTTACAGTACCTAAAGTCATACCGGACACGGCAGAAGAAAAACTAGTGTGCGCAGGATACGAAAAACGGCGCAAACAGCGTTTACAAGAACGAGAAGAATACCGAGCTTTTGCTGCTCAATTATCAACAGACCTTCCTTGGTTAAAAAATGAAGGAATAGATGATTAGACTGCTTCATCTAGGATAAGTGAAATGGCTAAACTAGTAGCTAAACTGACTATTACTTGTGGAATAGGAAGTTTTATTCACGTAGTCAACTCAAACAGTAAACAAAAAATCATGAAGGCAAGTTCGCGAACTTGCCTTCATGTCTTTTTTTGTTTACGATTCTTTTTGTACAGCCAACCCTTGAAGATAGATCGTCACACTATCAAGAAAGAGTTGTTTTTCATTTTCTTGGTGCTGGTGAGCGGTGATACTAGCCTTTAGTCCAACTAGTGCATTTTCTTCGACATAACTTTTCATAGAAAGAATAGCATCTTTGAGTAAGTGATTACCGGTCATGATTTTGTGCCGAAGATTCTGTTCATGCTGTTGATCCATCAGTTGACCAATCAACAAGTTATGAAGAGCAAACACTGCTTGACGACTACGGTCAATCGAAAAGCCCGCTTGGATAAGAATCTGGATCATCATTTCTAAGTGTTCCAAACGACTCGCATAAGAAGGAACGGTATTGATTTCTAGCTCTGCACCACAAGGAAAGTGGGTGTAAAGGTCGTAGTAGTTTTCCATGAATTGAACAAGGCGTTCCTGCCAAGGTAAACGAGGATCGGGAATGATTAGTTCATTTTCCATGAATTCAGCCATTTTTTGGAGCAAGTCTTGCTTATTTTTGAAATACCAGTAAAGCGCAGGGGCTTTTACTTGAACTTTTTGAGCAAGGTTTCGCATAGATAGTTTTGATAGTTCTTGCGTTTCTGCCAGAATCGCAAAAGCAGATTTGATAATCATTTCTTGGGAAAGCTTTGGTTCCAAATTTAATCAACCTCTTGTATTGCAATATTTTTTTAAACATGGTAAATTGTTAGTCGGCCTTATTTTACAGTGTTAAATAAGACCTGTCAATTTTAATAAAAAGGGGTGTAACAACCAATGGGCTTAATTTTAAGACATGCAAAAAAATACAAAGTTGCTGTATTTATTTCATTGTTTTCTGTAGCGATTATGGTAAGTGCCGCATTATGGCAACCGAAGCTTTTACAACAAGTATTAGAAGCTATTATTACAGAAGATAACGACAAGATGAAAACGATCGGTGTATACTTGATCAGTTTAGCTTTGTTAGGACTAGCAGCTGGAGTTTCAAATACGATTTTTTCAGCGAAAGTGGCACAAGGGATTAGTGCTGATATTCGGGAAGAAGCATTTCGTAAAATCCAGACTTTTTCATTTGGAAATATCGAAAAATTCTCTGCTGGAAATCTGGTAGTTCGACTAACAAATGATATTACACAAATTCAAAACCTAGTCATGATTTCTTTACAATCGCTCTTTAGAATTCCATTTCTGTTTATCGGGGCTTTTGTTTTGGCAATGATGACGATGCCGCAATTATGGTGGATCATTGTCGCATTGATCGTAGCAGTTTTCTTGATTACAGCTTTATCATTTACCAGAATGGGTAAACATTTTATGATCATCCAAAAACTGATTGATAAAGTCAATAGTATTGCCAAAGAAAATCTTATGGGGATCCGTGTAGTCAAATCTTTTGTCCAAGAAGACAATCAATTGAAAGAGTTTAGTAAAGTCAGCGAAGATCTAACGAAACACAACATCATTGTGGGAACCTTGTTTTCTGTGATGATTCCATCCTTTATGTTGGCTGCTAATTTATCAGTAGTTGGCGCAATCTTTTTTGTTAGTGATTTAGCAAAAGATGATCCAACCTTAATCGGTGGTTTGGCTTCTTTCATGAACTATTTGATGCAGATCATGATGGCAATCATTATTGGTGGAATGATGATGATGATGACATCAAGAGCTGCAGTTTCATTGAAACGGATCAAAGAAATCTTAGACACAGAACCAGATTTAACATACCAAGATGTGCCAGAACAGGATTTAACTGGATCAGTCACTTTTGATCATGTTTCTTTCCGTTATCCTGGCGATGATGCAGACACATTGAAAGATATCAGTTTTTCGATCCAACCAGGGGAAATGGTGGGGATTGTTGGTGCAACCGGAGCTGGTAAATCGACACTCGCTCAGTTGATTCCACGATTGTTTGACCCAACAGAAGGAAAAGTGGAAGTAGGCGGTGTAGATTTAAGACAAGTCAATGAAAAAAGCTTACGTCACACTGTATCCTTTGTTTTACAAAAAGCGATCCTTTTCTCTGGAACGATTGCGCAAAACTTGCGTCAAGGGAAAAAAGATGCTTCTGAAAAAGATATGGAACATGCTTCTGCGATTGCTCAAGCACAAGAATTTATCGAAAAATTAGCGGATCGCTATGAGGCTCCTGTGGAAGAACGTAGTAGTAACTTTTCAGGTGGACAGAAACAGCGGTTGTCTATTACCCGAGGTGTCATTGGTGATCCTAAGATTTTGATCTTAGATGATAGTACCAGTGCATTAGATGCACGTTCTGAAAAGTTGGTTCGTGAAGCATTAGCAAAAGAATTAAAAGGCACTACTACAATTGTGATCGCTCAAAAAATCGCTTCTGTTGTCAAAGCAGACCGGATTCTTGTATTAGATGAAGGCAGATTAGTGGGTGAAGGAACACACGAAGAACTAGTAGCAACCAATCGGGTGTACCAAGAAATTTTCGAAACACAAAAAGGAACGGAGGAGTAGCCATGACTGATTTAATAAAAGCCAGTAAGTTTTTCTATCACTATTTAAAACGGTATAAGGTCTCCTTTTTCTTTATTTTTGTTACAGTTATCATTGCCACTTATCTTCAAGTGAAGGCGCCACAATATATCGGAGAAGCCTTTCAAGAACTAGCTAACTATGTTGGGGCTTTGATGCAAGGAGTCGATGATAAGAGTCGCTTCGTTTCCATTATTTGGAAACTATTAATGTTTTATGTTTTAGCGAGTGCCGCAAACTTCATTTACAGTATCTTATTTACGCAAGTGGTGGGTAAATCGACGAATCGGATGCGTATTGGTTTATTCAATAAACTAGAAAAATTGACGATCCGCTTCTTTGATTCTCATCAAGATGGGGAAATTCTTAGTCGATTTACGAGTGATTTAGATAATATCCAAAATAGTTTGAACCAAGCTTTGCTCCAAGTAATCACCAATATCGTTTTACTTTTTGGGATATTGATTATGATGTTCCGCCAAAATGTTGAGTTAGCTTGGGCAACAATTGCTTCTACACCAGTGGCAGTTTTGATTGCTGTTTTGATTATCCAAAAGGCAAGAAAATACGTTGATTTACAACAAGACGAAGTTGGGAAATTGAACGGCTATATGGATGAAAAAATCAGTGGTCAACGTGTCATCATCACCAATGGATTACAGGAAGAGACAATTGATGGTTTCTTGGAACACAATGAGACTGTTCGTAAAGCAACGTTTAAAGGACAAGCTTATTCAGGATTGCTTTTCCCAATGATGCAAGGGATGTCTTTAGTGAATACCGCAATCGTCATTTTCTTTGGTGGATGGTTAGCACTGAATGGGGATCTGGAACGCTCGGTTGCTTTAGGATTGGTAGTCACATTCGTTCAGTATTCCCAACAATATTATCAACCATTGATGCAAATTTCATCTGGTTATAGCATGATCCAATTAGCGATCACAGGGGCACGTAGACTGAATGAGATGTTTGCTGAAAAAGATGAAGTGAAACCAGCGAATGGTCAATCCTTTGATGGGATCGATAAAGGCTTATCTTTGGAACACGTTGATTTTGGTTATAACCCTGATAAATTAGTGTTAAATGATGTATCTATTGATGTAAATAAAGGCGAAATGGTCGCGTTAGTTGGACCGACTGGCTCAGGTAAAACAACGATCATGAATCTATTGAATCGTTTTTATGATGTGAATAGTGGTGCAGTAACGATTGATGGGACAGACATCCGTGAGTATGATTTAGATGCTTTACGAAAACATGTAGGAATCGTTTTACAAGAATCCGTCCTATTCTCGGGTACTATTCGTGACAATATTGTCTTTGGGAAACCTGATGCGACAGATGAAGAAGTGATCAATGCCGCTAAGCAGGCGAATATTCATGACTTTATCATGAATCTAGAAAAAGGGTATGAAACAGAAGTATCTGAAGAAAACAACTTGTTCAGTACTGGTCAGAAACAATTGATCAGTATTGCCAGAACGATCATTACGAATCCTTCATTGTTGATTTTAGATGAAGCAACAAGTAACGTGGACACAGTAACAGAAGCTAAAATCCAAAAAGCCATGGACGAAGCAATCAAAGGACGTACCAGCTTTGTGATTGCCCACCGGTTAAAAACGATTTTAAATGCGGATCGTATTGTTGTTTTACGTGATGGAAAAGTAATCGAAGAAGGAAATCATCATCAGTTGTTGGCAGAAGATGGCTTCTATGCTGAACTTTATCATAATCAGTTTGTCTTTGAATAATCTGTTTTTGATGAACAAATAAGCTAACTAATAGACTACTTAGAAGAGGGAATGGCTCTTTTCTAAGTAGTCTTTTTTTTACATATAGAGATCTCTTTGACTTTAGCTATTGTGAGATAAGAATCGTTATTTTTCAGACTTGTCTGAAAAAGTTGAAGTAAGCTGTTTCAAGAAACCTGTTATATTTCATGTTAAATAAGGCGCTCCTTAAAAACTATAAAAAGGCAGGTAATGGGTATGAAGGTAAAAATAAGGCAGGTGTGCTTACAATTGATGATGCTCTTGACGATTTTGGTTCCTTTGTCCAACCCGCTCTTTTTGATGGGGCCGCTAGTCCATGCTTCCTCAAATGGTCATTTCCAGGTAACTGGACAACCAACAGGCTTTCAATTAGGTGAGACTTACGGGAATAATGATAACGGCGTCCAATTGATGATCGATCCTGAAAAAGACGGCACGTATACGAGTGATTTGCCCGAAACAGGCGTTCCAAGCGATACGAATGTCCGCCTTCAAATCAATTGGTGGTTGGTCGATGACGATATTTATCCTAGTGGCGATCTAATGGCTAATGAACGCTATACGATCATTGAAAATATTCCTGACACGTTATTGATTCCAGCAGGTGGTTTATCGGGTGAATTGATGGATGAAACTGGACGATTTTCTTTTGGTACGTTTTATGTAAATGAGGATCGTAGTATAGCGATCCAATTTAATACCCGTATTTATAATTTTAGTGAGATTCAGGGTTCGTTTTCTATTGATACGAGTTTTGATAATATTACCGAAGAATTGATCGTGGATTTGGGAGAATATGGTGTAGTTGAAGTGCCGATCATTGTTAAAGGGGAAGAGATCGTTGAAAAACAGGGAATTGGTTTTAATCGGGACACTGGAATTGTTGAATGGGAAGCGTTGATCAACGAAGAACATCGGGCGTTGACAAATGTGAAAATCACAGATTTCTTTGGTGATAACCAGGAATTTGTGTCAGTTAGTATCCAAAAGAAAGAAGTGGAGGATGAACAATTCCATCCTTTATTAGCAAGTGATTATAGTCAAGCGCAACAAGACAACCAAATAACTTGGACGATCAGAAATAATGAAACACCTAAACGAACCGCTTATCGATTAATCATCCGTACCAGAGTCAAAGATCTGAGTCAACCAACTGTTCATAATCAACTCATTGTCGAAAGTGATGAATTAGGTCGGACAGAAACGAATGACGTCGAATTTGATATCGTAAAACAAAATTTTTCAAAACGAATAGCTAAAAATCCAAATGGATCAGACAAAATTGATTTTTATCGGGCGACAGATGAGCCTGGTCAACCAACGGGGAATCGCGAAGCGTATGACTATGTACTCGTGACTTGGCAAATCGACACGTATTATTACGTCGATGGTGAAAAAGACCCTATCGTCGATCGATTATCCGTCATTCCAGCAAATGCTGCGAGCCATACCTTTGAACAAGACTCACTGCAGATCACTGGAACGAATGCGGAGGGCTTTACAGTCGGTTTCAATGCAGAAAACACAGAGATGACGCTCACACCACCAGGGGATGCGAATGGCACCTACCGAATCACCTACCAAACGAGGATACAAACGACGGATGGACAGGTTTCAGCGGATACGATCCAGTTTTCCAACCATGCGATCCAAGGAAGTTTTGGTGAAGGTAGCGCTGGCGGAATTATTCCTAACCCAAGCATGCCAGGGATCGTAAAACGTGGAGTTGGGGGTGACCAGACTCAGCAGATCCAACATTGGGAGATTTTGTTCAATCAGGAAAATAAATTAGTTGAACAAGTAGAAATCCGTGATTCTTCCATCATCTTTGAAGAGGATCTCGTGCGATTGTTCGATCCTAATAACTATCACGGCTACTATGAGAACAATGTTCGTCCTTTTAAATGGATCTATTATGCTCGCTCATTACTAGAATCAACATTAGTCATCACAGATGACGTAGGCAACACATTAGAAAACGATGTTGATTTTGAGTTGGTTTTGCATAATCTTTCTGAACCAGGCGAACGATTGATGTTGCCAGATGGGAGTTATTTACATCAAGCGAATAGTGCTTATCAAACAGGGTTTACGATCCGCTTGATTGGAGATTATGAAACAACGGATCGAACCATTAAGATTCATTTTTCAACGAAAGAGCATCAGTTATCTAGTAGAGGGTATTTAAAAATCTGGGATGAAGACCCTTCTCAGTTCAATAGAAGTAATTACTATTCGAGCGATCCAGTAGTCCAAGGGATCTATCCTTGGTTAGGTGGAACGTATATCCATCCAGATATTACGTTCTTCAACTACGCCAAAGCAACTTGGCGACAAGGAGACGTTCAGTATTCTCAAGATTCAGTTGGTTATGGAACATTTGGCAATTGGCACTATAGTCTCATAAACGATGGACATAAAAAAGGGTTATTCCTACAGCCAGGGCAAAAGTATGAAGAAGCAATCGCTGAAGATGCAGAACAAGCTGATGCTGGAAATATCGGAACGTTTGAATATTGGACAGATGAAAGTTTTTCAAATGAGAGTCGACAACCGGTCTACACTGGAATCGTTGATCGCTACCAAACACTGTTTCGTCTAGAATTCAATCCTTCCAGTGGTCCATTACCAGCAGGAACCGTCATTGAAGATGATTTTTCGACCCTTGCTGGTTGGGAGTTTAAGCCAGACTCTGTTCGTGTCTTTCATGGGACCGCCAACCTAGCTGGTCCGATTGATCCTGATACGAATCAACACCGCTGGAAAATAGCGGCAGGAGATTATGCAGGGAATGAACGACTAGTGGAAGGTACGGATTATCGCCTAGAATATGATCCGCAAACACAATTGATGCGGATCGTTCTCTTAAAAGAGAGTCATCGACCTATCGTTATCTTCTTCATTGCCGATTATGTTGCCACTCAAGAACTAGCTGATAATCCATTACTAGCAGGTTCTTATAAAAATATAGCGACACTGACAAGTCCTGGTGGGCGCAAGACAGAAGTAGAAACGCAAGTCACGATACCGACAGAAAGTTTAGTGATCAAGACGGGTGAAGTAGCAGACGACGGCGAACATATCACCTACCGCGTGATCGTGAACCCAGGTGGCGCCAAATACCAGAATTTGTATCTCTTTGATCTCATGGATCATGAAGAAGAAACGACGCTTCTGCTAGATTCCGATACTGGAAAATATCGAATCAACGTTTTTGAAGGAAAATACAATCCCCAGACTCAGCAATTTGAAAAAATACGCCGTTTAATCGATGAACAAGATTTTCTACTATTGGCACCACAACAACTCTTAGTCCCATATTTGCCAGAGTACATTGGCATAGATGGGCGAGGTGCTTATCAAATCTTTGAATGGCAAGCAAATCCAGAAAATGACACAAGTGAAGCTCATTGGATCAGTCAGCAAACAGGAAGAGCTTTAAGTGAGCCAGGTGTGAAGGCAGAAACCGCCTTTGACCAGTTAGCTGCGGACGGTTTGATCAATTTATCGCAAAAAACTGCTCATTTCCAATTAGTTGTAGGTGATAATACCGGTCAGTCAGAAGTGACAGATAAAACATTGATCGTAGAATATACTGCCCAAACAACCGCTGATTCTGTCAATAATCGTGCAGGTGTTTTCTTGAATGGAAAACAAAAAGTGACGGAAGAATCCATTACGGACATCACGACGGGCGAAGGTTATGCTTCAGGAATCCACCGAATCGTGGAATTCTATAAAGCCGATCACGAAGGAAATGACCTTACAGGTTCAGAATTCCGTTTAGAGAAAAAATCTAAAGATTTTTTCCAAGAACAATTTCCTGAAAGAGTATTAGGGACATTTACGGTAGATAATCCTACTCAGATCGGTGGTGTTCATGAAGAAGAGGCTTATGGATTGACGAACGGAATTTATCGTCTGACAGAGATTACTCCACCAGCAGGTCCGTTTGCTGTACTACCAGAGCCCATTTATTTCAAGGTACAGGCATCAGGAACGACTAGTAGAGAAGAGGAAATTTTTTTCACCGATGAACAAGGGATTCCAGTGACACAAGAACGAGCAACGATCCAATTAGACAATGGACAGTTCAAGTTGACTGTTGAAAACCGACCAAAGCCTTTCATGATCGAAAAAAATTGGGATTTTACCACGCCTAATGCGGCAGTACCAGAGGAGATCAAAGAAGATTATGAAATTACGGTCAATTTATTAAGGGAACAACGGCATGAACAAAGCGATGAGTGGCGCTTGGATGCTTCATTCACACCCATGACTTTCACTTTGAATCAGGAGAATGAGTTTAAAGTGCTGGTCGAAGAGTTAGCCGATTTAGGTGAGGATTATCGATATATCGTAAAAGAAACCAGCATCATCAATACCAAAACAGGAAAAAACCTGCAACCATATTTTGATTTAAGTAGTGGGGAAGAGGGCGATCAAGTTGATAATCTCAATAAGATCGTGAAAGATGCTAATCAGAATTGGCAAATCATCCTGAAAAATAGCACGACACCTGAAAGTACCCCTGAACGTGTCTATGTGGGATTTGAGAAACAATTTGAATTCAGCGATTTAGATTACTCGAGCATTAACTACATTACCTTTGAGTTATTTAGAAGTGTCGAAGAATGGGAAAAGCAGAAAATCCAAACGATTCTCTTAACGCCAGGAGATACAGGTGAAGGGTTGAAATGGATCAGTAACCGCTTGGAGAAATTTACTCCAGATGGTCAAGCTTATCATTATTACATTAGAGAAATAAGTATCACGGATCACGAAGGTAGTGACCTTTCTGAACGATTTAGGCTAGCTGATACAGATTACATTTTGTTACAACCACATGAAGCTGTCCAAAACTTGGACGAAATGGAAGTCGTACCAATCATGAATACGGAAACGTCTGGCTTATTGCCAATGACAGGTGGACCTGGACTTCGCTTCTTTCTAATTGCAGCCCTCACTACCATTGTTTTATTACTAGGTTGGTTGTTCTATCGCTTGAGAAGTAAGCGAAATAGCAAATAGTAATTAGGACGGTCTGATGGCATTTCAGCAAATGAGAAAGGAGTAGAGGATATGCAGAAAAAAAGAATGTTTCAATGGCTGCTGCTAGGTCTGCTGTTAGTAACCGGATTCTTCCCATATAGAGGCTATGCTACTGATCCTGAGACTGTGACGTTCATCTTACACAAGAGAGTCCTTGTAGATGAGTCGATCACAGATCCACAAACCTCTCCATCAAATGGCAGACAATTGACAGAAAATGAATTGGCTAACTTAAATGGCCTTGGTCTGAGTGTTCCTTATAATGGCGCCACGTTTCATGTCTATCATTTGACGGATTATTATCTTCAATCACAAGAAGATGCGCAAGCTTTAGCTAAACGCTTGGGACAGATGAACCCGATCCAGATCGAACAATTTATTGCAGAGCAGCAATTAGAAGAAGTGACAGGTAGTCCTGTCCTAACGCAGACTCATGCTGAATTTGGCGAAGGAGTGGGTGTGGTCGATGTTCCCAGAAAGCACAACGGTCACTATGGAATTTATCTGATCGTTGAGGATCATTCCCAGCAAACTAGTTATTTCAATGTGACAAATGCTGCACCGATAATGATTGGCTTGCCTCTAATGGACCCATTAAATGAAGTAGAGCTGACTCAGATTCATCTTTATCCTAAAAATGCTGGGTATTTTCGACAACCGTATTTTTACAAATATGGCAAAGAAGAAGACACTGAGCAGACCGAACCTCTCGAAGGTGTGATTTTTTCCCTGTTTCGTTATAACGAAGCTGGGGAAAAAATCTATTTAGCGCAAAATCAGGAGGCATTAGGGGATGTGTGGAAACAAAGTGATGATCCCTTAAACGATGAAGCAATCGCAACCTTCATCTCTGACGCTGCAGGGCGTGTCAAGATAGCAGACCATTTTTTGATCGGTGGTGAATACTATTTTGAAGAATTGCAAACTCTTCCGGGGTATGAGATCAGTGAAGAAAATCGGCAGATTCCATTATTTATCCCAAATACTTGGAAAAATGAATCAGGTGAGTTTTTATTCATGACACTTAATGAACAAAAAATGTCGGAACCTTTTTCTGATGAACAGGACGAATCGGTAGAGAAAGGACCTAGAATCTATAATATTTCACGAGCAAGAGAGTCTCAAAAGGACGATGATCTGCCAACAGATGATGGGAGTGAACAAGGAGGAACAGCGACAGGGACGGAACAGCTATTCAATCGTCTGTTACCACGTACTGCAGAAATGAGACAAGCGCTAGCTATTTTAGGCATTGCGTTGTTATTACTGGCTTACTTGTTAAGGAAGTACATGAACAAAACTAGGAGGGAAGAAGATGACTGAAAGTAAAAAGAATAAATTCAGGATATTCGTGATGCTTGCTACGTTGTTGTTTTCGGCATTCAGTATTTTAGGAATGAGTCTTCCAGTAGCAGCAGCCCCAGAGCATGTGAATGTCACGCTTCATAAACGTGTTTGGCAGGATGAAATCCCGAAAGAAGCGTATCAACAAAATACTGGTGAACTAATGGAAAACTTTGGCGGCGATCCGTTAGACGGCGTGACATTTTCTGTCTATGATGTCACAGAACAATATTTTCGTTCTATCAGAGAGGATGGGAAAACAGCACGAGAAGCCTTGGAAAGAATCCAGTCTGATGCGGCTTTATATAAAAGAGCCCCTGATTATGCCAGTGGCCCTTTGCAGACTCAAGTGACAGCAACAGCAAGTGGCGAGACCGATCCAAACAGACAGGGGATTGCGGTCTTTGACCAATTACCTCGAAAAGATGCCCAAGGTAGAGATGCTGTTTATCTCTTTGTCGAAGAAGAATCACCAGCGAATATATATGAAATGGCATACCCACTACTTTTGGCTTTGCCAGTCTATGCTGGTGATGGAGAACTAACAGAGATCCACCTCTATCCTAAAAATATTTTGAAAGAACATTCGAAAACTTTAGTAGATAGCGGTCGATTCAATGAAGTAACAATCACTCAAGATGGGAATCAAGTAACCTACTATGATGTTGGAACAGATGACATCTTAAATTATCTGTTGACGGTTGCTGTTCCCCGTGACTTAGGTAACAAAGCATTTTTCGAAATCACGGATACACCAACTAATGGATTGCGACTAACGACCCCTGATTCAATCGAAGTATTGATTGATGGTGTAGCGGTACCTAGTAGTTATTTTACGATTGATACAGCTACTCCGAATGGTGGGTTTACGATTACTTTCCACATTGACAATGAGGAAGTGGTTGAATTATTACAAGGAAAAACGCTCACGATTTCTTATGACATGTCGCTCACGGGTGATGCAATCACTCAACTATCTGATAATACCGCCACAATCGATTTTGGCTCGGATCCTACGATCTTAGATGGACCAAAAGTCAAGACGAATGAGCATCAATTTAGAAAGATCAATAGTCATGATGGTAATCCATTAAGTGGGGCGGTCTTTCGGATTTTTAAAGATTCTGATGGTCAAGTATTGTACGCACGTCTGAATGAAGAGAATGTCTTGATTGGTTGGGATGATGTCGGGACAGAAATAACCTCAGGACCAGATGGCTATTTTGATATTCGGGGCTTTAAAGCGGGAACCTACACGTTGGAAGAGGTGACGGCTCCAAGTGGTTACGTCATTTTAGATCCTTATACCACTTTTGAAATTGATCCAACTGCTTCAGAGACACCTTTAGTTACGATCGAAAACCAACCTCAAGGGCTTTTACCGGAAACCGGTGGTATGGGCATCTATATTTTCCTGCTGATCGGGGGACTGATTCTCTTAGCAGCCTACGTCGTTTATCGACAAACGAAAAAAGAGCACATGTAAACAGGTTTTGAAGGAGGGAATATCCAATGTCCCAAAAACAGCGACCAAAAAAGTGGCTTCGGATCGTGATGTATCTCCTTTTTTTAACAGGTGGATTAATTGCGAGTTATCCTTTTTATGTCAATGCCTTCAACCAACTCGTTGATCATTATCGTATCAATGAGTCTCAAAAAACGAAAGCAGAACAGCAACAGGAACGAGAAAGAGCCAAAAAGTATAATCAAGAACTAGCAGAAAGAGGCATGGGAGCGATCACGCTCCCAACCTACACTGGACGGAAAGAAGCGGACCTCGCTAATTATTTAGCAAATCACTTGATTGGTTCGATTCAAATTCCTAAGATTAGGGTCAGTGTTCCGCTGTTTGACCATGCAAGCCCAACGATCCTCCAATATGGTGCTGGAGTTTTGGAAGGAACGTCCTATCCTACTGGCGGCAAAAATAATCATAGTGTGATCTCTGCCCATAGTGGGATTCCCGAAAGAAAACTTTTTACGGATCTTGATCAACTGGAGTTGGAGGATATTTTCATTATCACCTATGCAGAAGAAAAGTTGGCCTATGAAGTGAATGACATCACTATTGTGACCCCTGATGACGTTAGCTCTCTAAAAATTTATCCAGAGGAAGATCTCGTGACTTTAGTCACCTGTACACCGTATATGATCAATTCCCATCGATTATTAGTCAGAGGACATCGAGTGCCTTATACAGAAGAACTAGCCCAAAAAGAAGCGAATGCAGAACAAAGACAATGGTGGCTCAATCTCATGATCTTACTCATTTTATTGCTCTTTGTAGGAAGTCTATCCCTGTTCATTCTGCGAGTCATACGTGAAAAGCCAATAGAATAGAAAAAGACATGTTGGATTACTTGAGAGAACCAACAATGAGAAAAAGCCCATAACCATAGAAAGCTTAGTGAAAACTTTCTAGTTATGGGCTTTTTTATATTCGTCAATTAACAAAACTGTCCAAAAAACGTTGATAAGCCATAAAGAAGCGAACGGAGTAATTGAACAAAGCCAATTATTTCAACATTTTTTCTTCTCCACACAATACAAAATCGGTGGATTGTTTTTTTGATTAATAAATTGATAGTTTAAAACATTATACTGATTTTGAGGGAGCATTTGACAAAACTGTTGTACCATATCCAGTTCTGATTTCCCACCTTCATGACCATAGTAGACGACGATAATCATGCGTCCTCGAGGGGCTAAACGTTTCAGTATCTCTTCCATTGCGATTTTTGTTGTTTCAGGTAAAGTAATGATTGCTTTGTCACTCTTAGGAAGATAACCTAGATTGAAAATCCCTGCTTTGATTGGTTGCTCTGGAGCCACGACATTCCCCAGTGTCTCATGACCTTGTAAATAAAGAGAGACTCGATCGGTCAATGCTTGTTCAGCGAGTTTTTCTTTCGTGGATTGCAAGGCAGCAGGTTGGATATCAAAACTGTAAACATGTCCGGTCTTCCCGACCAATTCAGCCATAAAAAGCGTATCGTAGCCATTACCCATGGTGGCATCAATAGCATGGTCACCTGGTTGCAGGATTTCTGTTAATAACGTATGGCTAAAGTGTAAAGCAGTTTGTAGCATTAGCAACGCACTCCTTTACGAACATCAAATTTTCCTTGATAACTATTGCGACGAACCAATTCTTCATCTATCGCATTCAAGACTTCCCACTTTTTCAAACTCCACATTGGTCCGATCAACGAATCCCAAGGGGCATCACCGGTAAGCCGATGGATAATGATTTCTTGAGGGATCATTTCCAATTGATCACAAATCACATTGACATAATCAGGACGGGTCATCAGTTGTAAACGACCTTCATGATAATCACGAAGCATCCTTGTTTTGCGCATCAAGTGCATTAAGTGAAGCTTGATTCCTTGGATATCTGAATCAAGGATCGTACGTCGGACATTTTCACGCATCATTTCTAATGTTTCACCAGGTAAGCCGTTGATTAAGTGAGTGCAGACACGAATGCCATGTTTTCGTAATTTATTCACACCATCAAGGTAAGTTTGGTAGTCATGTGCGCGATTGATCAGTGTAGAGGTTTCTTCAAAAGTCGTTTGTAATCCTAATTCGACCCACAGATAAAGCCGTTCATTTAGTTCTGCGAGATAATCCACGACCGCATCTGGTAAGCAGTCTGGGCGAGTACCAATCGACAACCCGACAACACCAGGAAGGTTGATCACTTGTTCAAAACGCTCACGAATGATTTCTACAGGTGCATGAGTATTCGTGAAATTTTGGAAATAAACGATATATTGGGTTACCCCTGGCCATTTTTGATGCATCATATCGATTTCTTTATGGAACTGAATAGGTAATGGGTCTTCGGGAGCGACGATCATATCACCTGATCCAGAAACACTACAAAAAGTACAGCCCCCGTGAGCCACTGTACCATCACGATTGGGGCAGTCAAATCCTCCATCGATTGGCACTTTGAAAATTTTCCCGCCAAATTCATTTCTTAACGCATAATTCCATGAGTGGTAGCGTTTATTTCCATCTGAATATGTAAATTCCATTGTTATCCTTCTTTCTTAATGGTGCTAAATTCATCACTTTCTTCTACTCGTATTGAACGATTCAGATCATTATACCTGATGAATGACGTAAAATCTAAGCACTTTATAACGAGAATCGTTCTTAGAATCAAGTAAAGAGACAGATTAACTAATCATCAAAGAAAAAAGTTAACTGTCTCTACACAATTTTTTATTGATTTGGATGATTTGTAACAAAAGTTCTCACTAAAAAATACTTGTGTGAGATCAAGACGTTTTCTGCGTGTTTAGCCATTTTTCTTTTTGGGTTCGATAAATTGGATACGTGAAGCATAACCACGAGAGGCTAAGTAAAAAGCCACCTAGAATATCACTTGGAAAATGAACGCCTAAATAAATACGGCTAATCCCAACACTTACTATAATAAACGCTAGAAGTATTTGAATCAATGGACGAAAGACCTTTTTTTGAATAATGACAGGAATTAGAAAAATCAGTGTACCATATAAAATCATACTACCAGCTGCATGACCACTAGGAAAACTGTAACTGTGCTCTACCACAAGGTGTTCAAGGGTTGGGCGAACGCGCATCACGAATAGTTTGATCACAGGATTGATGATCCCAGCAATGGCAATAAAATTAACCGCTAACCAAATCATTTCAGGTCTTTTTTTCTTCCACCATAACAAAAATGAAACCAGCAAAAAGACTAAGATGACCGTGAGTGGATTGCCAAATTTTGTCATAAACAGCTGATAAGCATTCCAATGGGGGTAGGGAGCGCGGATCATTTCTGTTATTGATTGATCAAATCCCGCCAGTAAAGAAATACGGTATTTGACAATGTAGCCTAAGACTAAAAAGAGCAGTAAAAAACAAGCTCCAGCTACATGAAAAGTTGTACGTTGCTTCATAAATATCCTCCTTTTCAACAATGACTCATTATAGCATTATTCGCTCTATAAATAATATCCATAATTATTTATAGAATCGAGCACTTAATCAAAAAATAAAAAAGGTATTTTATTTGTAAATCACTTTGTAATCTCCTAGACATTTTCAAGTAATATAACTGACATACTTTGACTGGGAAAGGTTAAATCGATTATTTGTTAAAAGTCGTTAAAATCAAGCGGGGAAAGGTGCTATTTTTTTCTCAGTGTTGAACATTACGAAAGGTTACAGTCTGATTACAATAAGCAGTCACACACTTAAATAACTTTTAATAAAGATTAAGAGAAGTTATAATTATTATAATAGTATAGAAATTGTAGATAGAAGTTGGAGGATAGAAGATGGAAAACATTGCAAGAAAAGAACGTAGACGTTTAAATGAAACCAAACGTTTTCGTAAAGTAAAACGTAGTGCTGCACTTGTCGGTACGGCGATGGTCGGCTGTTCTGTGGCAGCGCCATTGATTCAGCCTGTACAGGTAGATGCTGATCAAACCCCCACACAATTCGGTGCCAGAATCAATACAGCAGCGTTTATTGCTGAGATTGCTACGTATGCACAACCAATTGCTCAAGCCAACGATTTATATGCCTCAGTCATGATTGCTCAAGCAGTCGTTGAAAGTGGTTGGGGAAGTAGTGCCTTGTCACAAGCACCTTACTATAATCTATTTGGGATTAAAGGAAGTTATCAAGGTCAAACTGTTTATATGGATACACTCGAATATCTTAACAATAAATGGGTATCTAAAAAAGAACCTTTCCGTCAGTACCCTTCTTTTGCAGAGTCATTTAATGACAATGCCTATGTTTTAAGAAATACCTCTTTTGGTAATGGCTATTATTATGCAGGTACTTGGAAAAGCAACACTAAATCTTATACTGATGCTACTGCTTGTTTGACAGGTCGTTATGCAACTGATCCAGGGTATGCTGGAAAACTAAACAATATTATTACAACCTATGGATTGACCAAATACGATACACCAGCTAGCGGCAACGCTGGAGGCGGTGCAACGATTGGAAATGGCGGGAATACGGGAAATACATCCAATTCTGGAAGTACTAGTGGGAACTCAGGCGGTTCTGCAACTACGACTGGTACGACTTATACCGTCAAATCAGGAGACTCCGTTTGGGGAATCTCTCATTCATTTGGAATCACGATGGCGCAGTTAATCGAATGGAATAATATCAAAAATAATTTTATCTATCCAGGACAAAAATTAACGATCAAAGGTGGCCAATCTGCAGGTTCTTCAACCACTAACACTGGTAATAATGCTTCTTCTGGAAATACTTCTGGAAACACGAATACGTCTGGCAGTACGGGACAAGCAACTGGTGCAAAATATACGGTTAAATCAGGCGATTCTGTTTGGAAAATTGCGAATGATCATGGGATTTCGATGAATCAACTGATCGAATGGAATAACATCAAGAATAACTTTGTTTATCCAGGTCAACAGTTGGTTGTTTCAAAAGGTAGTTCTTCAGCAAGCGGTTCTACTTCTAATACATCGACAGGTAATACATCTAGTAATACGGCAAATACAGGAAGTACTACTTCTGGAAGTACTTATACTGTCAAAGCAGGCGAATCGGTTTGGAGTGTTTCGAATAAATTTGGAATTTCCATGAACCAACTGATTCAATGGAACAATATTAAAAATAATTTTATTTACCCAGGGCAAAAATTGATTGTCAAAGGTGGTTCATCTTCAAGTAATGCGTCCACTTCGACAGCTAATAACAAGAACACCGCATCAAGCAATACCAGCTCAACTGCGACAGGGCAAGCGACTTATACTGTCAAGGCAGGCGAATCAGTATGGGGTGTTGCAAATAAAAATGGGATTTCCATGAACCAGTTGATTGAATGGAACAATATTAAGAATAACTTCATTTATCCAGGACAGAAATTGATCGTCAAAGGTGGAAGTAGTAAAGCAAGCGCAACAGCAACAACCAAACCAACAGCTTCAACGCCAGCTTCTACAACTCCAACGGCTTCTTCAACGGGTGATACGAAGTACACCGTCAAAGCAGGCGAATCGGTGTGGGGCGTTGCCAATAAACACCATATTACGATGGATCAGTTGATTGAATGGAACAACATCAAAAATAATTTTATTTATCCAGGACAAGAAGTCATCGTTAAAAAAGGCACTGCACAATCAACGCCAACGAAATCAGATGAAAAAACCTATACCGTCAAAGCAGGCGAATCAGTATGGGGCGTTGCCGATAGTCATGGAATCACCATGAATCAATTGATCGAATGGAATAATATCAAGAATAACTTTATTTATCCGGGACAACAGTTGATCGTCAAAAAATAAGCAATGACACATGGCAGGAAATCAGTAAATGTGTGAAATAATATTTGAACTTGTAGCATTTATTTGTTACTATGAATCTACACTTTTGAGTAAATAAAAATCAACGCCTGAAAAGGAAGTAGTAAAAAGTCGAAAGTTTTAGAGAGCACATGGTTGGTGGAAATGTGTACGGACGCTTTTGAACTCGCCTTTGAGTTGCGCCTACTGAAATCACAAACAGAGTAAGTAGGAGCGGTGACGACCGTTACAACGTTTGAGGCCTTTGTGAAAAGGCAAAATTAGGTGGTACCACGTAGATTACGTCCTATAAAAAGAGCAATCTTTTTATAGGACTTTTTTGTTTTCTTCAGATGAAGAAGCAAAAAAGTGAGGGAGACCTCACTACACTTCGACAGATTAATGTGGAAGTACAAATAGATCAGGGGGATAGAAAATGAGTTATAACCATAAAGAAATCGAAAAGAAATGGCAAAAATACTGGGCAAAAAACAATACCTTCAATACCCATGATGATCCTGAAAAACCAAAGTTCTATGCGTTGGATATGTTTCCATACCCATCAGGTCAAGGATTGCATGTTGGACATCCGGAAGGCTATACAGCAACAGATATCTTATCTCGTTTTAAACGCAGTCAAGGATTCAATGTCTTGCATCCGATGGGATGGGATGCGTTTGGACTACCAGCCGAACAGTACGCATTAGATACAGGAAATGATCCAGCTGAATTTACACAAAAAAACATTGAAACATTTCGTCGTCAAATCAATTCTTTAGGGTTTAGTTATGACTGGAATCGTGAAGTCAACACAACTGATCCAGAATATTACAAATGGACACAATGGATCTTTACAAAATTATACGAAAAAGGTTTGGCATATGAAGCAGAAGTAGCAGTTAACTGGGTACCTGAGCTTGGTACGGTGATCTCTAATGAAGAAGTGATCGATGGAAAAAGTGAACGTGGCGGCTATGATGTCGTCCGCAAACCAATGCGTCAGTGGATGCTGAAGATCACTGCATACGCAGATCGTTTACTTGATGATCTTGATTTAGTAGATTGGCCAGATAGCATCAAAGAAATGCAACGCAACTGGATCGGTCGTTCAGTAGGAGCAAATGTTGAATTTAAAGTTGCTGGAACAGACAAAACGTACACGATTTTTACCACACGACCAGATACACTATTTGGCGCAACGTACTCTGTTTTAGCTCCTGAATTAGACTTGGTGCAAGAAATCACGACGCCAGAACAAAAAGCAGCAGTTGAAGCATACATCGAAGAGACAGCTAAAAAATCAGATTTGAAACGTACAGATCTAGCGAAAGAAAAAACGGGTGTCTTTACTGGAGCTTATGCAATCAATCCAGTTAATGGAAAAGAGATCCCGATCTGGATCGCTGACTATGTGTTAGCTTCTTATGGTACTGGAGCAATCATGGCTGTTCCTGCTCACGATGAACGTGATTATGAATTTGCAAAAACCTTTGATTTAGAAATTCTTCCCGTGATCGAAGGAGGAAATATTGAAGAGGCTGCTTATACAGAAGATGGTCCTCATATCAATTCTGAATTTTTGAATGGCATGAATAAAGCAGAAGCCATTGCTAAAATGAATGAATGGTTAGAAGAAAATAGTTGTGGGAAAAAAGAAGTCAGCTATCGTTTACGTGACTGGTTATTCTCACGTCAACGTTACTGGGGGGAACCAATTCCGATCATTCATTGGGAAGATGGTACGGTCACAGCTTTACCAGAAGAAGAGCTGCCATTACGTTTGCC
This sequence comes from Enterococcus sp. DIV0691, assembly GCF_051711145.1. NCBI lineage: Bacteria > Bacillati > Bacillota > Bacilli > Lactobacillales > Enterococcaceae > Enterococcus > Enterococcus sp. DIV0691. The sequence goes on along the minus strand of NZ_JBIOLY010000001.1, from coordinate 2,662,434 downwards.
TAAAACGACTAATATCAAACCAAGTGGAACAGGAGAATCGCCACTTGCCAACATCGAAGAATGGGTGAATGTTGTCGATCCTGTGACTGGCAAAAAAGGTCGTCGTGAAACCAATACAATGCCACAATGGGCAGGAAGTTCTTGGTATTATTTACGTTATATCGATCCACATAATAAAGCAGAATTAGCGAACTATGAGAAATTAGAACGCTGGTTGCCAGTAGATATCTACATTGGTGGAGCAGAACATGCCGTTCTTCACTTGCTGTACGCTCGTTTCTGGCACAAATTCTTATATGATATCGGTGTTGTACCTACAAAGGAACCATTCCAAAAATTATACAACCAAGGAATGATCTTGGGAGAAAACAACGAAAAAATGTCTAAATCACGTGGCAATGTCGTTAATCCAGATGATGTCGTGGCCAAATATGGCGCAGATACATTACGATTATATGAAATGTTTATGGGACCATTAGACGCATCGATTGCTTGGAGTGAAAATGGACTAGAAGGAAGCCGCAAATTCTTAGATCGTGTTTGGCGTTTGATCGTGGATGAAAACAATAAGATGCGTGATCGAATCACCACTTTAAATGATGGAAAATTAGATAAAGTGTATCATCAAACCGTCAAAAAAGTTACGGAAGATTACGAAAATCTTCACTTCAATACAGCCATCTCTCAATTAATGGTGTTTGTCAATGAAGCGTATAAAGTGGATGCACTACCTTATGAATATATCGAAGGATTTGTTCAATTGTTGGCACCGATCGCACCACACATGGGTGAAGAACTATGGGCAATCTTAGGAAATGAGGAAGGGATTTCTTACGCACCTTGGCCAACTTATGATGAGTCAGCTTTAGTCGAAGATGAAATCGAAGTTGTCTTCCAAATCAATGGTAAGGTCCGAGGAAAAGCTAATGTTTCACGTGACTTACCAAAAGATGAACTTGAAAAAATAGCGATGAACAATGAAACGATCAAAGAAAACATTGCTGGCAAAACTGTTCGTAAAGTGATCGTTGTACCAAATAAATTAGTAAATATCGTGGCTAATTAAAAAGCAGGAACAAGTGAATTATAAGAGATTGTTGAAGGAGCTTTCGATGAAACCCAGAGCCACTTTCAGAATGAAGAACAGATCATTAAAAACAATTTTGGCTGTTTCAGTATTTTAAGATGTTTTATAAGTCGCAATCAGTTCAGCAAGTTTATAACTGAATAAACAAAAAAGAGATTATGACAAAAGTGTCTAGCTCTGAGAAATAAGCCGGAAAAGAGGTTGAGCCATGTGTTGGCTCAACCTCTTTCTTCGGCTTATTTTCCGTTAGAGCTTGAAACACCGTGGATAAGATCGTGAAAGAGGCGGATAGCTCCGAGCAGATGCTTAAATACTATTTATTTGTCTTGGGTCGCTTCCTCTCAAACTCTTTTATAGAAAAATAAAGTGAAGAGAAACTAAAACAAAGAAAATATCAATTGAAGAGTTAGAACCATTCACCGAGTGGAAGTTTGCTGACGTTTTTTTTTGTGAATGACTATCCAAGATGAACAGTTATTTTTTGTTAGTTACAAAAGTGAAAAAAACAAAAAGTGTTTTATTAAAATTGCTTATGTCTCATAATATTTGCATCGTGATACCTTTTGAACGTAAACAAATGACACATTTTTTTAAAACATTGTTATTTTTATTTAGTTGGCATGTTTTCTTTTTTTTTTTAATACCAAGCTATAGTATTACGCTATTTTGTTTTTTTTTATTTTAGAAAAATGACAGGCCGATGAAACAACTGCAAATCTGTTAAAAATTACCATTCTATCGGTAAAAAAAGGTTTTGTTCTAAGCGGATAATCGTAGATAATTTTAGTGTAGGTGTTTCATATGTTTTTGGAGGTGAGTATACGTAAGATTAAAATGAAAAATTTTTCTTTACATAGTGATTTTTGTTATGTTAATAGTCAAATAAACTATCATCTCATGAGCAAAAAAGTAACCTTTTACAAATATTAGGAACGTTCACACTAGGAATGTTCATAAGAAATAATAAAAATTTTGTTTATTTAATCTTTCCTTTTAGAGAATTTGAGCAAGGAAAAAGAGTGAGTGTATTAGTAAGAGAGGAGGACAGAAAATTTGAAAAGCAAGCATTTGCGAACGATAACAACCTCTTTGTTGTTGTTCCAAAATTGTCTTTATCCATTAACCGTTTTTGCTGAGGAAGCACCACCAGAACTAGATACGGAGTTTGTACAGGATTTACAAAATCAAGGGGAACAACCAGTGATGCAAGAACCTGTTTCACCTGAAACAGCTGCAAACGACTCAACAGAAGAGTCAATCGAGGTAGAGGAGCCAGTAGAAGAAAATACAGAGGAAATCGTAGAAGAAGCACCTGTAGTTGAGGAAGTACCGATCGTTGAAGAACAAGAAGTGGAAGAAGTACCAACTGAAATACCAACTGAACAGCCAACTGAAGTAACGGAACCTGTGACTCCATGGGAAGATCCTGTACCACCAGTCCTTCGACAAAGTGCTGAGTTAAGGAAGAATAATTTACCAAACCTAGATAAATATCGACCTGATCTGATAGCAAATGGGAAAAAAAGTTATATTGAGAAAACGTTAGCGACACAGATTAATCGCACTATTATGTTGGGAGCTGCCGTTGGTTCGAAGACTTCCTTTACTGTGAATGTGCCTACCTATGAGAAGGTCACTCAAGATAAAGATCATGGTTGGATTTCTTGGATAGCAAGTAATCTAACCACATCGGATGATTATCCATACGATACGATGTATTATGGGAATCATTCATCTTACCGCGGAACGTATACGTTAACGATTCCATCTGATCAAAGTGTCAATGGGTACCAAGTGACGGTTACGAAGCCTAGTATTTCTTCTTATGCCGCATCTTTTACCGTCACGATCACTAGGCTGGCATCGACCAGTGCAAAAGAAGATCGATTAGTACTTAACGGAGACGTGAAACTAGGGACGACGGCTGTAGCCTCCCAATACTCTGTTTTAGACTCGATCCCGATCGAAGATGTTTCGTATGTCAATGCTTTGCTGGGAACGATTACAGTGAAGAAAGAGCAACCTGAATTTGAGATCAAAAATGAAGTGACCGTTGAAGCACAAAGAGGAAAAGAACTGTCTACGAGCATCCTAAAATCGTGGTTTTCTACGATATCGGAGAATTCAGGGAATTATGACTATAGTCTGTCTTCCGGACCGGCAGAATGGGCACCTGGAGCAACTGGAAAAGCAACAGTTGTTGTCAAAAATAAAACAACGAATAACACGCAAGAATTTACGACTAACTATACTGTTGTAGATACTACTGCACCAAAATACACAATAATCAGGGATGCACCATTGGAGGCTAGACGAAAAGGGAGTCTCACTGATGAAGAACTAAGAAGTATATTTGAAAAACTAGAAGATAACTGGAGTAAACCGGAGGATCTCCAGATTGAGTTATTTGATTATAACGGTTCCAACGTTCCTTGGGAGATTGCTGGGATTCAACCAGGTGTTGAAATTGTCAAGGTACGTGTGACCGACCAAGCAGGGAATGCTGCTACGGGAAGTGGTTATCGTATCCAAGTGGTTGATACTACGCCTCCTGATGGGAAACTAAAAGACAAAATCGTGATTGAACAAGGAATGGAACTGAAAGATTTAAGAGATTTACTAGAGGGTGATCCAACCGACAATTGGTCCTTGCCAGAAAAAATCAGTCTTTCGTTGGCTGTTGATGGCGGCAAGCAAGTCTCGGAATTACCTAGGGGAGAGCATAAATTTACACTAACCTTGACGGATGAGGCTGGAAATCCTAAAGAGCTCAAAGGTACGTTACACGTCGGTGATGCGTTTAAAATCAAATCGGAAGTGGTTGTCCAAGCACAAAGAGCCAAAGAGCTATCAACTGAAATTCTCAAAAGCTGGTTTGAACAATTACCAAACAATCCTGACAGTTATGACTATCGTCTAGTCTCCGGACCGGCAGAATGGGCACCAGAGACTAACGGACAAGCAACAGTCGCTGTCACAAATAAAGCAACGAATGAAACAAAAGAATATGAAACGAAATACTCCGTCGTAGACACTAAAGCACCCACCGCAACACTTAAAAAAGAGATCGTGTTTGAAGCAAGGCGTACAGGTGCGCTCACGCAAGCAGAACTACGAGAACTGTTGATTGAGAGTGATCTGCAAGATAATTGGAGTTTACCAGAAAAGATTACGATCGGATTGACTAACATCGGATCCGCAAATGAACCGTTTGAACTTGTTGGAAAGGCACCAAGTATGTACAGTAATATTTTTATTACCTTAACAGATGAAGCAGGAAATACGAGTCGATATCTGAAAAATATTTCAGTCGTTGACACGCAAGCACCAGAGGGCAAGCTTAAGGAGTCACTGTTTTTTGAAAAAGGCAGTAAAGAGCCAGATTTACGAGAGTTATTAGATGGCGAACCCACCGACAACTGGTCGCTACCAGAAAATATCAAACTTGCGTTAAGCTTCAAGGACGGCAAGCAGTTTTCAGAATTACCTGAAGGGGCGCACGAGTTTACGTTAACCTTAACGGATGAAAGAGGAAATGCTAGAGAACTTAAGGGGAAGTTGTACATCGGTGAACGGTTTGAAATAAAGTCTGAAGTGGTTGTTGAAGCACAACGAAGCCAAGAATTATCTCGGGCAATTCTAGAATCATGGTTTAATAAACGACCAAAAGATACCGATGATTATGAGTATCGTCTGACTAATGGACCGAAAGAATGGGCACCTGGAGCAACTGGAGAAGTAACAGTTGCTGTCAAAAACAAAACAACGAATCACACGCAAGAACTTACTACTAAATATACAGTAGTAGATACGAAGGCACCGACAGCAGAGTTTGAACGGAGTGTTTCATTTGAAGCAAGACGTACAGGCAGTCTTAGCCGAGAAGAGTTAATGAGTGTGATCAAAGAAGGGACTTTACAAGATAATTGGAGTTTACCAGAAAAGATTACGATTGGGCTGGAGGATCTTCAAGGAGGAAAGTTTGAAATTGCTGGGAAAGTGCCTTCATCTACTGCGTATGTTGTAGCCTCTGTTCTAACAGACGAAGCAGGAAACCAACAACACTTTTCACCTATAAATCTATTGATCGAGGATACAACACCTCCAGAAGGAAAGCTAAGAGATTCACTTGTCTATGAGCAAGGAAGTGAAATGCCGGATTTACGAGAGTTGTTAGATGGCGATCCAACTGACAATTGGTCCTTACCAGAAAATATCCGACTTGAGTTAACTTTCGAGAATGGCTTAGAATTTTCTGAGTTGCCTGCAGACGATCATCGATTTACGTTGAAATTGATTGATGAATTTGGCAATAAAACAGAACTAGACGGAATATTGACGATTACATCTAACGCACAATACATCGATGTCACCATTCCTGCACGTATGAGTTTTGTACAGGAGGATATTCTAGCTGGTATCGCTTCACCAAATTATGAGATCAAAAATAATTCCAACCGTCCGGTATCCGTTTATGTGGATGCCATGACTAGTCTTGAAGAAACCGAACGATTAACTGAACTGACATTAGGTTTGCAAAATACGGATCATGAACAAGAGGTAGTTTTAGTATCAAATGGTCAAAATCTATCAGAAACCGTTGAACTTGTCACTTTAACAAATGAACAGAATGCTTATGAGTTCTCTTTCTTTGGAACAGCAGGTGACAACATCTTGTCGGAAACCTTAGATGCGCCAATCAAACCTAGTTACTTGATGCAGTTGCATTTTAAAACACCATGAGATATAGACCTATTCAAAAGAGATCGTGAAAGCATCGGATAGTTCCGAAAACAAACAGAAAGAATTTTTTAACCAACTAAAAAAGAAACTGAGGCAAGTTTTAGCTCAGTTTCTTTTTTTGTATGTTTTTTTCTTCCTAATCGATACGGAAGTATTTCTTTTGTAAAGAAAACGTTTACAATCTATACTTTAAATAGAACGAAAAGGAAGGAGCAAATAAAATGAAAAAAGCATTGATTATTTGTGCAGCAGGGATGTCATCTTCTATGATGGCTTCTAAGACCACGGATCTATTCAAACAAAAGGGGGAAGAAATCGAAGTCGATGCGGTATCTGCGACAGAAGGCGATAAAATGATCAAGTCAAGCGACTTTGATTTATTTCTCATTAGTCCTCAAACCACGATGTTTTTAGATAAGTTTGTTAAACTAGGAAAAACGGTTGATAAACCTGTGGTTAGTATTCCCTTTCAAGCGTATGTTCCGATTCCCACAGGTATTCAGAAATTAGCGGATTTGATTGAAGAAAATATCTAACTAGGAGTGGATAAAGATGAAACAGATCGAAAAAGCATTGTTAGGGCTATTGATCAACTACCAAAAAAAATATATCACTAGTCATGAGCTTGCTTCTGAATTGTCTTTATCTGATCGAACAATCCGTAAATACATGGTTGATGTCAAAGAGAAAATTGAAAAAAACGGAGCAAAAATCATTGCCAAACAAGGACAAGGATATCAGTTGGCGATCTTAAAGCCTTTGGCATTTGCATTTTTTTTAAAACATCAAAATATCGCAGCTGATCAAGGCATGTCTGAAATGGAATTTTTTGAAACTGAAGACAGGCAAAAATATCTGTTGAATAAGTTATTGCTAGAAGATGAAGCCATTTTTATGGATGAATTAGAGTCGGAACTCTTTATCAGCCGTTCTAGTTTATCCAATGATCTAAATGAGATAAAGGCAAAAATTGAGCCCTATGCGTTAAAAATTTGTTCTAAACCGCGACAAGGAATGTGGATCGAAGGATCAGAGCAAAACAAGCGCCATTTTATTATGGACACGTTTTTTGGTGATCAAGCAGCGAACTCTTTAAAAGATTATTTAGTGAACAGTCACTTTTTCAATGAATTCAATTTTGAAGAGGTTTTAATCATTATTTTAGATGAGATCCGAGAAGCAAATTTAAAAGTTTCTGATTTTATCATGCAAAATCTAGCATTACACCTAGCCTTAACGATCAAGCGAATCAACGAAGGATTCCCCATTGAAGCTTTAGATTTTAGTGAAGAGTTAGTGGATCGCCGTGAATATCAGGTAGCAAAAAAGATTGTTCAACGAATGAATCGTGTGACAAAAGTACCTTTTCCAGCAGCGGAAATTCATTATCTGACATTGCATTTGGTTGCTAAGTCTAATCCCATCGAAAAAATAAATGATGAGCTGCTTTACGAGGAATTAGCAAGAGTGATTGAGCAGCTTGCCGACTTTTTTGGCGATTCACTGATTGAGGATCAACAATTAAAAAATGGTCTGCTTAATCATTTGACGCCAATGGTGGTTCGTCTACGGCAAGGGATTACTTTAGAGAATCCGTTGACTGAGGATATAAAAAAAGAAAATATGGTCGCCTTTGAACAGACGAAAAGAATATTTAGTCAAATGCCTATGTTACGACAATTCACGATCAATGAAGATGAATGGGCGTATCTTACCTTACACATCATGGCAGCTTTAGAAAAAGTCAGAACAGCGAAAAAAATACGTGTATTGATCATTTGTGCAACTGGTTATGGAAGTGCGCAATTGTTGAAGAATCGTGTGCTTGCTGAGTTTGGCGAAATGCTCTTAGTGACCAATGTCAAAGGTTATTACGAGATCAATGAAATGACTTTGATGGGCGTAGATATGATTATTTCATCAATCGATTTATCAACGATGATTTTTAAGATCCCCGTATTACATGTGAGTGTCTTTTTGAATCCACTAGATAGCCAAAAAATTCGACAGACGATTGCGGACTTACAACCTTGTCCGTCAAAAAGAATAAAAACTATTTGCACAGATTCTCCGAAAAAAAGACAGGATTATCATGGCCAGCTTTCTGAAAGATGGTACAAAGTCTATTCTGAAAGACCAACTAAAGAGACGGTGATTTTAGACCTACTCTCGCTTTTAGAAAAAGACGAAGTAAAAGATTATACCCTTGAAATGATGACACAAATCAGCAAGCGAGAGAAAATGGGACAGATTGTCTTCAGTGAAACTGTTGCAGTCCCACATCCAGCTATTCCAGTAGGGGTCACGACAAAAATTGCAGTCGCAGTGATTCCGGAGGGGATGTTTTGGGATGATTACCAACAGATCAAATTTGTTTTTCTCGTGTCACCATCTTTTATTGAAAACGAAGAAATTACTATAGTGACAAAAGCAATTGTGCAATTAATTGATCGCACAGATTTGCAACAACAAATTTTAATTGAACCAACGTTTGAAAATTTTAGCAATCATTTTGACGAGGTGATTGAATAAGGAGGAATACGTGTGACTGGAAATATGACGAGTGAAGAATTACAAGTCATCGCTTTTGATATTATTTTGCATAGTGGAAATGCCCGAACATTGATTCATGAAGCCTTCAAACTTCTACGGCAAGGAGAAAAAGCGGAAGCGAGTCAACAGTTAGATAAAGCAAATGAAGCTATTTTAGAAGCGCATAAAGCCCAGACAAACTTGCTAAAAGAATATGCTAGTGGGCAAAAAATCGAGATGGAGATCATTATGGTCCATGCCCAAGATCATTTAATGACAACAATGACCCTTTTAGAAGTTGCAAATGAAATGAGTTATTTGTATCAACAAAAAGCTTGAAAGAGGAGATTAAGGTGGATGAAACTAAGAAGCAACAATTAGCTTTAGAAAAGAAACAATTTAGTTTGAAAATCATGTACTTCAATCGTTATCTTGTGATTCGTTATTTGACAGCCTTTTTCTTTTTCATCAATCTTAATTGGCTAGTACTACTATTAATCGCAAGAAGCAGTGCCTGGCTACTGCCGCTTAGCTTGCTGGGTTTGATCGTTCCTGCTATCGGTGAACAAGTCATACTTTATCGTACGCACACGAACCGAGCACCTTGGACGAGCAATTATTTTAAGATTCAAGGAATGATGAACGTAGGAATCAGTGGCTTACTACTTACCCCATGGTATCGCTCATTTTTTCCATTTATGGCTAATGATCATAGCACCAAGCTATTTTTACTCGCATTATTTGTAAGCGGTATCTTTATTTGTAGCTTTTGCTGGTTCCGCTTAGAAAAAATTGAACGTAATCAAGACCGTCAATATCAACGTGTTAAACAATATGAAAAGAGTTCACAATTAGGGAAGGGGAGTAACTAATGTTTAAATTTTTGGAAAAGTATTTGATGGGACCGATGGGAAAAATTGCACAAATGAAAATCGTTCGGGCGGTAATGGCAGCAGGGATGGCTTCGATTCCATTTACGATTGTCGGGTCGATGTTTTTGGTTTTGAATATCTTACCTTTACCATTTCCATTTCTTGAAGGGTTTTTCAACGCTACATTTTTTAAAGTCAGTGATTTGTACATGATCATCAACACGATGACCATGGGGATTTTATCCATTTATTTTGCTATTGTTTTTGCTTATGAACTGACTTCAATCGAACGAGATGAACAAGGGTTGAATGTCAATCCTTTAACTGGTTCGCTGCTTGCGGTATTTGCTTTCTTCATGTGTATTCCGGAATTAGTGTTATCCGATGGGAAAGTAAGTTTGATCGCTAGTATCTCAGATACGGAAACTGTCGTGAACGGGATTCGGATGGGCTCATTTGTCGAGCGGCTAGGCACTTCCGGTATCTTTACAGCAATCATCATGTCATATATAGCTGTTGAATTATATTGCATCTGTGTCAAACGGAATTGGGTCATCAAGATGCCTGATGTAGTACCCCCAGGTGTTTCTCGTTCCTTTACAGCTTTGATCCCTACATTTGTGATTGGCTTCGTCGTGATGCTTGTTAATGGTCTGTTGGTTGTATTAGGAACAGATATCTTCAAAATGATTGCGATCCCATTCGGGTTTGTTACTCAATTAACGAACACATGGTTAGGGATCATGGTGATCTATTTCTTGATCCATGCACTATGGATCGTGGGTATCCACGGCGCCAATATCATTACTTCTTTCTTGACACCAATCGTATTAGCGAACATGGCAGCAAATGCACAGGGAGCGAATTTCCCGCTTGCTGGCGAATTTAATAATTCCTATGTGACAGTAGGAGGATCAGGGGCCACATTAGGATTGATCTTCTTCATTGCCTTTTTGGCTAAATCCGATCAATTAAAAGTACTAGGGAAAGCTTCACTAGTTCCAGGTATCTTTAATATCAATGAGCCAATTATTTTTGGGATGCCAATTGTTTATAATCCGTATCTGGCTGTTCCATTTTTCCTAGCACCGATGGCATCGGCTTCACTAGCTTATTTTGCCATTCGCTTCGAGATCGTTAAGCCAATGCTGGCGCAAATGCCTTGGCCTTCGCCAGTTGGTGTGGGCGCATTTGTCGGTAGTGGGGGAGACTGGAAGGCGGCTGTTTTAGCAGTATTATGTGCAATTTTAGCGTTCTTCATTTGGTTACCATTCATCAAATACTATGACAATAAACTATTGACTGAAGAAAGAGAAAAAGCAGCCGAATTAGCTGCGGAATAAAGCCATGTGATTTGCTTCAATTAACTCAATAAAAACAAAGATAGAAAACTACGATAAATATGAAGCGACCTCCAAAAAATCTAATTTTTGGAGGTCGCTTTAATACGTTTCGCATCTCGTATTTTTTATTGTAAACAAGTGGTATTCATTGAAATACTCAGTCTTCAATCAGTTCTTTGACGACTTCATAATCGCCTTTATAAGGAACATCTATCCCATTGATTTTTTGATAAGGATCGACTCCTTTTCCAGCGACTACAACGGAATCTTCAGGATTGCTGATCGCTAATGCTTGTCTGATCGCTTCTGGACGATCCATTTCATAGTGAACCTCAAGCTCAGCATTAGTGATGGCTGCATTGATTTCTTCAGCGATTTTTTGCGGATCTTCAAACGCTGGATCATCCGCTGTTAAAAAGACGACGTCAGCCGTTTCTGATAATACTTTTCCGAAATCCTGACGGCGAGAAACTGCTTTGTTTCCGGGACTACCTAGAACAACGATGACCCGACCCTTCGGATGTTCTTTTTTGGCAAATTCTAATAATGTTTTTAAACTGAGATAATTATGGGCATAATCGACATAAACATGACTGCCATTTTTTTGGATCAACTGATCCATCCGTCCAGGCACACGTGCTGCTTTGAGTCCTTTTTGGGCATCCTCGATGGAAGCGCCAGTCAACGCAGCCGCAATGATAGCACTTGCTGCATTTTCTTGATTGAAATCACCGGCTAATTGGATCTCATAGTCAGCTTCGATATCAAGTTTTCCGTTGTGTTTGATCAAGTGAAAGGCATGGTTCCCTGAAGTTAAACTTTTTACTTCATAATCAGATTCGGCAGAACGTCCATAAGTGATGTAAGGGACGTTTGCTAACTCAGCCGTTTCCTGTAAAAGATCGAAATGATCACTTTCATGATCTAAAATCACAGTTTTAGAATTTAAAATCAGTTGACGTTTGCAATAGAAATAATCATCAAAGGTTGGATGTTCAATTGGGCTGATATGATCAGGAGAAATGTTCAGGAAGATTCCTACATCTAGCGTTAAACCATATACCCGTTGTGTTTTGTAAGCCTGTGAGGATACTTCCATCACTAAATGTGTCATGCCATTTTTTACCGCTTCCGCCATCATGCGATACAAGTCTAACGATTCAGGTGTTGTTAGATGGGATTTAAAAAAAGTTTGCCCGTCTAGAGTCGTGTTCATCGTTGAAAGCAACGCTGTTTTATTGTTTGTCGCATGATCTAAAACGGCTTTGGTAAAATAAGCTGCCGTTGTTTTTCCCTTAGTTCCAGTGTAGCCGATCACTTGCAATTGATTTTGGGGATACTGATAAAAAGCCATGGAAAGGATCGCCATCGCTTTGCGAATATCAGTCACGATGATACCAGTTGCTGTATTTTCGTAAGGCTGTTCAGCAACGTAGTAGCTCAAACCATTCGAGATCGCACTTGTTAAATATTCTTCTTTGAAATTCAGACCTTTACAAAAAAACAACGTTTCATGATCTACTTGGCGTGAGTCATAACTTAACTTTTTGAATACAAATTGCTCAGGAGCATCTAAATGCCAACCTTGAACAGAAACAAATTCTTTTAATAAATTTTCTTTGATCAATAATTTACGGATATCTTCTAAAGAGAAGCGCATTGAATCATCCCTCACTTTATTATTCATTGGGTTCTGATTTATTATAGCATACTTCAAAAGAGTTGCTAAAAAGGGAATCAGCTATCTAAAAAGAGAATAGGAAAGAGAAAAAAACTCAAAACGACCGAACGTGTTGAGCTTTTTCTCTTTTTTATATAAAAATTGCTTGTTACTTGTCTAGCATTACTGACCTATCCGAAACGAATGCATAACACATTGTTCCAACAGAACAGTTCTTGATTTTTTTGCACGTAATTCTTGAATCAACAGTGAGAGCATCACGCCTCTAGATCATTTGTGATCGGATAGATCCGTCCCAATAGCTTTAAGAATAGTGAACTTAAAACGATAGAAAATAAGACATAGAGGGTTTCCCGTAATCCAAACACAAGATAATTCAACCAAACAATGATCAGATTCGTTAAGAGTAATCCTTTAGAAACCGGGATGCGGAAGAACTTTTGGAGGATGATTGGTGGGATTGTCACGCCACCGTTTGATGCACCAACTGTATAAAGCGTATAGACACCCGTACTAAAAAGTAGACTTCCCATGATCAACGAAAGAAGATGAGAATAAAAAATCGGTGTTTTAGGAATCACATCTAACACAAGTGGAAAGAGCAAACTACCAAATACTGCTTTAATGAAGATCATTTTTCCTAATAAGAGTATAGCTAATAGCAGCATGATGACATTCACTGACCAAACCGTGATGGATCGTGGAATCAAAAAGGCGGTCTCAACTAAATGTCCGATCGCTCCGACTCCTGCTGAAGCAATGTCATGTGGCAGTAAAAACCAATTCAAACCAATGGCAATAAAAACGACACCTAGTAAAATGATCGGTGTTTTTTTCAATTCTTTCAGCATAAGCGCATCCTCCGTTCGCTAATTATAGAACTAGTATAGCATAAGAAAAAAACAACTCGTTAGTAATTATAAATGTTAAATAATAACGAACATTATTGAGGAGAAACTTTATGATAGCTAGAAAGAAAACGTTATCTTAAAATGTTGAATTTACAGAAAAATCACACAAAAAAGATTGCCAGTTTTCCTTTTTACTATTAAACTGTTAGTAATGTTTTGAAGAAAGTTGGAATCTGATCGATGACTAATCAACGAAAACCAGCAATGGAAAATTTAACACCTCAAGAAAAAATGGCTCGTGGCTCTGCTTGGATGACAGCTAGTAATATCATATCCCGGTTACTCGGGGCTATCTACATTATCCCTTGGTACGCTTGGATGGGGGAGAATGCGAAAGCTGCTAATGGATTATTCAATATGGGCTACAATATTTATGCTTTGTTCCTATTGATTTCGACAGCTGGGATTCCGGCGGCGATCGCCAAGCAAACCGCTCGCTACAATTCATTAAATGAATATGGGACTTCTCGGCGTTTATTTATTCGAGCATTACAGATGATGGGTGTACTAGGACTCTTATTTTCATTATTTATGTATGTGGCTTCGCCTTGGCTCGCACATGCTTCTGGTGGCGGAGCAGAATTGATTCCAACGATGCAATCACTCAGTATCGCGGTACTTGTTTTTCCTTGTATGAGTGTTATACGAGGGTATTTCCAAGGAAACCAAGAAATGATGCCGTATGCACTTTCCCAAATCGTGGAACAAGTCGCACGGATCTTTTACATGTTGCTTGCGACCTTTATTATTATGAAAGTCATGAAAGGCGATTATGTCACAGCAGTTACTCAGTCGACTTTTGCTGCATTTATCGGAATGTTAGCAAGTATTTTGGTTTTGTTGTATTTTTTGAAAAAACAACAGGCGTATTCAGCGGCACGTGTCCAGTATAGCCATAACCAAGTCAATGTAGCGACAAAAGAATTGTTACTAGATACGATCAAAGAAGCGATTCCGTTTATTATTGTCGGATCAGGGGTGACGGTCTTTAAATTAGTAGATCAGTTTACCTTTATTAAAATCATGTCAGCAACGACTGAATATTCCAAAGATCAGTTATTGGATCTCTTTTCAATTTTCAGTGCAAACCCAGATAAATTGACGATGGTCGTGATTGCGCTTGCTACTTCCATCGCTTCTACTGGGTTGCCGTTGATCACCGAAGCGGTGACGATCAAAGATCATCGTGGTTTAGCGAAACTGACGAGTGGTAATTTACAATTGTTTTCGTTCTTTATGTTTCCTGCTACCTTTGGCGTGATCCTGCTAGCCTATCCTTTAAATACGTTGTTTTATGCACCTGATAAACTAGGAAGTCACGTGTTGATCCAAGCCAGTTTTGTGGGGCTGTTCCTTGGTCTATATATGTTAGTTTCCAATATGCTTCAAGGGATGTTTGAAAATGCCGCAGCGATTCGTTATCTTGCAATCGGTTTTGTCGTGAAGGTGATCTTGCAATATCCAGCGATCCGTCTGTTTGAAGTCTATGGTCCACTATTTGCGACGATGATCGGTTTTGCTGTTTCTTGCACGTTGATTTTAAAAAAGATGCGTCAAGTTGCACGTTTCAAACCAAGTTTTGTTTGGCGTAGAACGTTATTAATTTTTATTTTAACACTGATCATGCTGGCAGCAGCTGGGATCACGAAGTCTGTTTTCGGTTTATTCCTCAATCAAGATAGTAAAATTCAGTCATTGTTCTTGATTTTATTTGTAGCTGGTGTTGGCGGTACGGTGTACGCATATTTAGCATTAAAAATTCGATTAGCAGAACGTCTTTTAGGACCAAGTATGGTTCGATTACGCCATCGATTAAGGATCAAGTAGTAAATAAAATTTGAAAAAAGAAGTTAGGAATAATGTTCCCTATTATCCCTTAACTTCTTTTTTCAATCAAATGGAGGAAAAGCATGCGATTAGACAAATTTTTAGCGGATGTCGGATTAGGCAGTCGTAAAGAAGTCAAGGCACTGATCAAAAAAGGGCACATCAAAGTGAACGATCAAACCATTAAAAGTGACAAATTCCAAGTAGATGAATGGAAGGATCAAGTGACTTATGAAGGCGAACAGTTCATTTACCAAAAAGATTTTTATTATATCCTCAATAAACCAGCTGGAGTAATTTCAGCCACTCAAGACAACTACGATCAAACAGTGCTTGATCTATTCGATGATACTTCTTATCGGGAAGATCTTTTTCCTGTCGGGCGTTTAGATAAAGATACAGAAGGGTTATTGGTTGTGACAAATGATGGTGGCTTGGCGCACCGTTTACTTTCCCCCAAAAAACACGTCGAAAAAGAGTACTTCGCTGAAGTTAACGGTATCATGACCGAAGCTGATGTACAGGCATTTAACCAAGGATTGACGATTGATGGTGGCGAAGAAACCAGACCTGCTCAGTTATCGATTGTTTCAGTCAATTCGGAAGATGAAACATCGGTGATTCGCTTGATCCTGCATGAAGGAAAATTCCATCAAGTCAAACGGATGGTCAAAGCCGTAGGAAAAGAAGTCACTTATCTTAAAAGAATCCGAATGGGGAACTTTCTGCTCCCAGAAGACTTGGCACTCGGCGAATACCGACCAATGACAGCTGAAGAAGTCAAGCAGTTAGAGGGAAAGGAAATGTAATCAAACGAAATACAATGAAGAAACAAAAGCCAGCTAGCCTGTTTTTAGGCTCATTGTCAAATGATAAAATGATAGTTAGGGTATCTTCGATAAGCTGAGTAAAAGACATCTTGAATCCTTCGATGAATTGGTTCGCCCAATTAGTTCTAAAGGAGTTCAAGGTGTCTTTTCTATGTTTTTACATCATAAAAAAGATGTTAGTGAAATTCACCAACATCAAAAAGTATAGAATCGTTATTTATAGAGAGATCAGGTTAATACTAGCTTTGAAGTCAAGAAATAGCGCTTGTTTTTACTTTAATTATTTGATTAGTGTACAATATAACGTACAATATTTTTGTAGAAATAAAAAAGAAGTGAAGGGAATGGAAGCAGTAGCTTATTCAAATTTCCGTCGAAACTTACGTAGTTATATGAAACAAGTGATTGAAGATGCCGAAACGCTTATTGTAACAAGTAAAGATGTAGAAGATACTATTGTTGTATTATCGAAAAGAGATTATGATTCTATGCAAGAAACGTTGAGAACACTTTCTAATAATTACGTTATGGAAAAAATTCGTCGAGGTGATGAGCAATTTTCTAAAGGTGCATTTAAGACACATGACTTAATCGAGGTTGGATCTAATGATTAAGGCTTGGTCTGGTGATGCTTGGGATGATTATCTTTATTGGCATGAACAAGGAAATAAAAGCAACATAAAAAAAATTAACAAGTTAATAAAAGATCTCGATCGTTCTCCCTTTGCTGGATTAGGAAAGCCCGAACCATTAAAGCATGATCTATCTGGAAAATGGTCAAGAAGAATTACCGATGAACATAGATTGATATATAGAGTTGAAAATGAGACGATATTTATTTATTCTGCAAAAGATTACTATTAGTAAATTGAAAGTATGTAAAGAGGTCATGAAAGAAGCGATCATCGCTTATTGTTGAGGAGTTGCTTCTTGAGCGCTGTGGATAACGTCATGAAAACATCAATGTTAGGATCAGTGATTATGATCAACTAGCATTTGTTGTATGATAGTAGCATTTTTTAAGTATGCTAAGATTGTTTGCTGGTTCTCTCTCTGCATTTCTTCAATGATTTTTGGATCAGTATCAAATAGATAAGCGACAACTATTGCATGAGTGGTTTGCTCACTAATCATAGCACGAGTCGAGTCTGAGGTCGGACTACCAAAAGCGCCTTTTGTATCACTTAATAGCAAAAGGTTTTCTAGATTGATCATTTTTTTTCCAATACCAGCGTATTCTTCATTCTCTACACCTTTAGATAAAATGATTGGCTCTTGGATATGTTTTAAATCATAACTACCAAAAGGCAAATGATACTTCAAGGATAAGTAGTTATTTAAATCTACTAAAGTATTGACTTGATAAAGATCATTTCCTTTTACAGCTCGACGCCATAAACTATCAGATGAAGGACGGAAACGAGCAGGATCTTTTCCTAACGTTTTATATAATTTTTTTGTAGCAATTATATTGGAATCCTCACGAATGGTTTCTAAAGTATCTTGATCTCTGATTTGTTTAATTAATGGATTGATTTTTTCTGTCCATAGCTTTTGATTTAAAGTAGTATTTGTAAATTCAATTTCTGTAACATATAGTTTAATTTCTTTA
This sequence comes from Enterococcus sp. DIV0691, assembly GCF_051711145.1. Classification (NCBI taxonomy): domain Bacteria; kingdom Bacillati; phylum Bacillota; class Bacilli; order Lactobacillales; family Enterococcaceae; genus Enterococcus; species Enterococcus sp. DIV0691. The sequence goes on along the minus strand of NZ_JBIOLY010000001.1, from coordinate 2,644,996 downwards.
GGTATATTGTCGGTGATTTTAAACATCATTTTATTTAACCTCTTTCCTGTTTAGTACAACTAACTATCATAGCGAAGCGTTAACCAGCTATTTCCAAAAATAAGTAGTGTACCAAGCAAAAATTCCCCTAATAAATTTAAAAAGATTTCTATAATTGGTTGTGATAAGAAAAATAAACCAGAATTACTAGCACTAACTAAAGTGTACAACATGCTTACCACCTCAAATACTTGCTGCTAAACTAAGCATAATTAGTTCAATCATTTTTTGATATTTAGTTGTAAATTCGCCAACTAACGAATTACTGGAGCATCACATTTATTAATGGTAGATAGATTATATTAGGCAGAGTTCCTTTCTATAAAGCATTCTTTACGAGCATAGCTGATCATAAATATAAAAAATTAAGTTTGAAAAAATAGAGGAGGATATAATTAATTTGTAACGAATGGAGGATACTAAACGACATACTAGTTTTTTATGTTTATATTTGTATCTGTCATATATAAACTATACGCTCGCTTTTATTATTTGTCTATTACGGGAGATTCTAACTGATAAAAATATGTTGTGGAAGAAGAAAATCGATGTTCACTCTCAGAGAGAAGTTATACCAATTGAAAAAGGAAAGAATGATTGATGTAGTCATATAGTTGTACAAACTATCCTTTTAATGAGAGGCTGATTTTTCTACATGCTCCACTTATTTATCGACTTAATCTATATCTAACACCCTTTTTTTATGCTCATTTCATTCGTGTTTATTTAGAAATTACTGTCATTAGACAACGATTTTTTGAAAAAATTGATCGTTAAAATTGAACCTTTACCTATTTTTGTTATCTATATTTTGTATCATTTTATCTATAATTTGTTTATTTATTCCTTTTGTTGTAAGCGCTATAATTGGCTTGTGAATGACACGAAAGGAGTTTTACGATGAAAAAAAGAAAGGGGTTAAATCATTTTTTTGCTAATCTATGGCGCTACAAAGCTTTAGTACTGATGGCTGTGCCGGGGATGCTATGGATGATTTTTTTCTTTTATATCCCAGTATTAGCAAACGTAGTAGCATTTAAAAACTTCCATATTTCTGCTGACGGGTTTTTAGCTAGTTTAAGAGAAAGCCCTTGGGTTGGTTGGGAAAATTTCCGCTTCTTATTTACTTCTGATCAAGCTTTCTTGATCACTAAAAACACCATTTTATATAATGTTACTTTTATTCTTTTGAATTTATTGATTTCCGTTGTTTTTGCCATCATTATGAGTGAATTACGGAATAAACGACTGGTAAAAGTTTACCAAACAATGTCGTTACTTCCTTACTTTCTATCATGGGTCATCATTGGGTATTTTGTTTATGCCTTCTTGAGTCCTGATAAAGGAATCTTTAATCAGTGGATCACTGGGCATGGTGGAGAAGCGATCAACTGGTATAACGAACCGAAGTATTGGCCGTTTATTCTTGTCTTTATCGGCACGTGGAAAGGGATTGGCTATAACAGTATCATTTATTTTGCTTCTGTTATGGGGATCGATCCTACTTATTATGAAGCAGCGATGGTGGATGGTGCCAGTAAATGGCAACAAATCAAACATGTGACGATTCCACAATTGATTCCGTTGATGACGATCTTAACGATTCTAGCTGTCGGGAATATTTTCCGAGCAGACTTTGGTTTATTCTACAATATCCCGAGAAATTCCGGAGCACTTTATGATGTCACACAAGTATTGGATACTTACATTTATAATGGCTTGACCTCTACTGGTGACTTTGGAATGACAGCTGCAGCGGGATTGTATCAATCCGTTGTCGGGTTTGTTCTATTGATGATCACAAATACGATTGCTCGTCGTTTCGACAGCGAATCAGCATTGTTCTAGGGAGGAGAAAGAAATGAAAAAAAAGAAAGTCGAACGAGTACAGATTCGTTCATTTAACAAAACAACCAATTTTTTCTCTAACTTGTTGATCGCATTGTTTGCTCTTTCTTGCATCTTACCGTTTCTATTCGTGATTGCGATTTCTTTTACGAAAGAATCCGCTTTGACACAATATGGCTACAGTTTTTGGCCAAAAGAATTTAGTACATTTGGGTATACTTACTTATTCGGTCAAATGCAAGACAAGATTTTCCAAGCTTTATTTGTGACGATCCTTGTCACTGTTCTAGGGACTTTGATCAATAGTACAGCGACTTCTTTATATGCTTATGCGATTTCACGATCAAACTTCCCATTTCGGCGCTTCTTTACCGTATTTTGTTTGATCACGATGTTGTTCTCACCAGGGATGGTTGCGAACTATTTAGTAATGACAAATCTCTTGCAGTTAAAAGATACGATCTGGGCATTGATTTTGCCAATGGCGGTTAGTCCGTTCAATATCATCGTGATGCGAACGTTCTTCAAACGCTCGGTCTCAGATTCGATCATTGAATCTGCAAGAATTGATGGAGCTAGTGAGCTGCGAATCTTTGTGCAAATCGTTTTACCACTAGCAATTCCAGGGATTGCAACGATCAGTTTGTTTGCCGCCTTAGGGTATTGGAATGATTGGTTTAATGCGTTGCTTTATATTCAAGATGATAAACTGGTTCCTTTGCAATATTTATTGATGAAGATCCAAAGCAATATTCAATATTTGACACAAAATTCAGGAGCGGGCAGTCAATTGACAGGCGGACTTGCTTCTGTTCCGGGAGAATCAGCTCGAATGGCGATCGTCGTGATTTCTACTTTGCCGATTGCGATCAGCTACCCATTCTTCCAGAAACATTTTGTTAAAGGATTAACGATTGGTGGAGTAAAAGAGTAATGCAATAAAAATATAAAACAATTTAGGAGGAAGAAAAATGAAGTTATGGAAGAAATTAGCCTTTACTGGCGTTTCTGCAATGATGGTTGGAACATTGGCAGCCTGCGGATCGGGGACAAAAGAAAAAGCTGAAGCAAGTGATTCAACAACCCTTCAAATGTATCAAATCGGTGATAAACCAGAGAATTTCGATCAGTTAATGGATATTGCAAATAAACGGATCGAAGATAAAATCGGAGTCAAAGTCAACATCAACTACATCGGTTGGGGCGATTACGAGAAGAAAATGAATGTCATTATCTCTTCTGGTGAAAACTACGATATTGCCTTTGCCAACAACTATGTATCAAATGCGCAAAAGGGTGCATTTACTGATTTGACAGAATTAGCACCAAAATATGCGAAAGAAGCGTATGATTCTTTAGATGAAGCGTATATCAAAGGAAATTTAGTTAACGGAAAATTGTATGCCTTTCCAGTAAATGGCAATGTGTTTGCCCAACAAGTGTTGACTTTCAACAAGCCGTTATTAGATAAATACAATTTATCGATTGATGGGATCGAATCTTATCAGGATGCGGAAAAAGTGTTACAAGAATTCCATAAAAAAGACCCAAATACAGCTGCTTTTGCGATTGGACAAGGATTTAAGGTCCAAGGAGATTTCGATTATCCATTAGGGAATACATTACCATTTGCGGTTGATTTGAACGGCGATGACACTAAGATCATCAATCAATACGACAACAAAACGTTTATCGAATTATTACGTACGATGCACAGCTGGTATAAACAAGGATTGATTCCTAGCGATGCTGCTACTAGTAATAAAGATTACCCACTTGAAGGGAATACTTGGTTAATGCGTGGCGAAACGCAAGGACCATACGATTATGGCGATACGATCTTGACTAATGCAGCGAAACAAGAATTGGTTTCAAAAGCAATCACTGTTCCATTGAAGTCAACTGGACAAGCACAAATGGCCAACTTTGTCGTATCAAATACCTCTAAAAACAAAGAAAAATCAGTTGAATTTTTAGGTTTATTAAATAGCGATCCAGAATTATTGAATGGTTTAGTTTGGGGTATCGAAGGCGAAGCATGGAAAAAAGATGGCGATGACAAGATCAAATTATTAGATGGGTACCAACCAAACATGCACATGTCTGCTTGGAATACCGGTAACAATGAAATCTTATACACACAAGATACGATCACAGATGAAATGATCGCTGAAAGAGATAAATCAATTGAAGAAGCAAAAACTTCTCCAATCTTAGGCTTTAGTTTCAATACAGATAGCGTAAAAACAGAACTAAGTAATATCTCAAATGTCATGAATCAATACCTAGATGGATTAAATACTGGGACAGTTGATCCTGATGAAACATTACCAAAACTAAAAGATGCTTTGAACAGAGCAGGTTATGACAAAGTATTAACAGAAATGCAAAAACAATATGATGCATTTCGTAAGGAAAGTAAATAATTCAAGAAACTGAATCAGTTTCTAGAAAGAAGCAGAACTTTTTCCGAAATTTGCATGTCGAATTTTTGGAGAGTTCTGCTTTTTGATTAGTGTCCGAAGAAATGAAAGAAAAGCAACCAAGTAGCTAAAAGTTCATTAGGCTTTTTATCAAACTGGTTCTTTTACTTTTTTACTACTCTTGTATAATGAAAGGGAATACAATGTTTTTTATGGAGGGAATCGCATGTTAGGTAAAGCACTAGAAACATTATTTATCAGAGTGTGGGTGGTCATGAAATTAACTTTTTATTTTTGGATCTATACACTGATGGGAGCCATCGTATTAGGGATTGGACCTGCTTATAAAACAGTCAACGAATTGTTTTATCTTTATGGTTTTGAATATAAAGAGATTACGTTTAAGCGAGGGTGGGAAACATTTAAACAAACATTTGTCCGTGGGAATGTGTTGTTTGGTTTATTTTTAGCGGGGACATTTTTGCTTGGCTATAATTTATACTTATCTGTTCAAATTCAAGGCATTCTTTTTTTGATTACTGATTTTATCCTGATTTTTAGTTTACTTTATATTTACTCCACTTATCAGTATAGCTTGATTTTAGATAGTGAATACGAAATTTCGATTCCTAACCTACTTAAGTTAAGTTTTGTTTCAGGCTTTTCCAGTTTTTCGACCTTTTTGAAATTGTTGATTGGCGGAGGCATTATTTTTTGGCTAACTTGGAATTATAAAGGACTGATTCTCTTTGGTGTGATTGGCTTATTGACTGTTTGGAATGGGCTGGTAACCAAACAATGGCGGGAAAAACTGGATATGCAGTTAGAAAGCTATGAATAAATGGCGTATTTTATTTTCACAAGGAACACTTCTGAATCGTCTTTTCCGAAAATATGCGCTCGTCCTGATTTTATTAACAACGGTGGCGACTGCTATCATTAGTGTTCATACGTGGGTACAAACGCAAGAGCAAGCCAAGCGAACGACAAGTGAGGCGTTACAAAGTACCAGTCGTACACTGAACGATAAAACGACACTAAGTAAAATCATTAAAGACCAATTGTTGGGGAACTCTGATAAAATCGAGAATGCGACTACTTATCTGACAAAACCGATCAATGAATATTTGATGTACGCTTATGATCAACAACAAAAAACGACCGATTTTGTCTCTTTTCCTTATCTAATGAGAGATATTTATGTCAGCTATGAGGAAGTCAGCTCCGTCTATGTTGTTTTCAGTCAATTGCCTGAGTATCTGGAATCTTCTAGAGCAAATAAAGGTGGGGTGATTAAAAGTGGTACGCCTAAATTGACAGATGCGTTTTATATCAAAATGTCGATCACGCAAGGTGGAAGCGAAGTCGGGAGCATGTTCGTCGGTTTTGAAAAAGCAGAATTGGATGCGGCATTAAAGAGTTTGAATACCTTTAGCGGCTTATCATTGTATATGATCTCTGGTACCACCAACCGTTTATACACATTCCATGATCAAGGAATGACAAAGGATAAACTAGCAACCCAAGAACAATTGATTACAACCAGCCTTCAAGAAAATTCCACTTTGCCACTGATAAACCTTGAAAAAAATAATTTCATCCAGTACCAACAGTTACCCGATGATTACCGGATATTGGCTACTTTAGATCGTTCGATGGTTAGACGAGCGGTTATCCAAGATTTAGCACCATTGATTTTCGGTGTATTTCTATTAGATGTCAGTCTGCTATTCTTTTTATACCAAACCTTCAAGCGCTATTCGCAACAAGTAGATCTCGTGATGGATGCAATGAATGAAACGGCCAAAGGGAATTTGGAGATGCGGATCGATACGACCCAAACGGAATATGAATTAAAAGATCTTTCTATAGGGATCAATGAGATGTTGGATAGCATCAACCAATATGTTGAAGATATCTATAAATTGGAAATCAAACAGCAAGATGCCCACATGCGTGCATTACAAGCACAAATCAACCCTCATTTTCTCTATAACACGTTAGAGTATATTCGGATGTATGCGTTAAGTGAAGGCAGCGAAGAATTGGCAGATGTGGTGTACGCTTTTTCGGCCTTGTTGCGAAACAATACTAATCAAGAAAAGACGATCAGTTTAAAGGAAGAACTGGACTTTTGCGAAAAATATGTCTATTTATATCAGATGCGTTACCCCAACCGGATCGCCTATCATTTTTCCATTGATCCATCATTAGCAAGTATCGAAGTACCGAAGTTTGTGATTCAACCATTGATCGAAAATTATTTTAAACATGGGGTCGATTTTACACGTTTTGATAATGCCTTAAGCGTGAAAGTGTTTCGTGAAGGGCAACGAGTCCAGATTATTGTGAAGGATAACGGCAAAGGGATCACACCGGAACGCTTGGCAGAGATTGAATCAAGATTGGCGCATCCTAAAGTCGAATTGTACCAATCGATTGGACTGCAAAATGTGAATGAACGTTTGCGTGCTAGTTTTGGACATAGTTATCAGATGAAGTTAAGTACCAATCAAGAAGGAGGATTGTCTGTCACTATTACATTTAAAGAAAAGGGGTAGGAACATGTACCGAGTGTTATTAGTCGACGATGAATATATGATCTTGGCAGGGTTGCAAAAAATTGTTGATTGGGCAAGTTTGGGATTTCAGGTAGTCGCAACGGCAGAAAACGCGATGCAAGGATTGTCTGTTTTAGAAAATCAATCCATTGATTTAGTTATAACAGATGTCACGATGCCCGAAATGAATGGTTTAGAATTTATCGAGGCGGCTCAAAAGGAACATCATGCGTTTGAATTTATGATTCTTTCTGGTTATCAGGAATTTGATTATTTAAAAAGTGGGATGCAATTAGGGGCCATCAATTACTTGATGAAGCCAGTTAATAAAACCGAACTGATTGCTAGTTTAACCAAAGTGAAGCAGCAATTAGATCATCAAATTGAACAGAAAAACCAGCAAGAAATCTATCAAGAAGTCCTTTTTAGTCAGTGGCTCAATGAAGAATTAGATGAAGTGAGTGAAGAAGAGATTTTAGACAAAATCGGAGGGAAACAACGAAGAGTTTTACTCGCTCAAGTGTCTAGATCCGTCGGGAAATCAGTGAATCAGTGGCTGAAAAACCACCAAGAACTTTTTTATTATCAACGAAACTTTGGAGACATGGAACGCTTTACTTTGTTGCTGGAAGAAGCGTCAGTTTCTGCATTTTGCCGCTTCATTCAAGAGAAGAGTATGGAAGAAAACTGGTTGATCAGTATTGGAGATGAAACAGCAGATCCCGATAAGATCCCTGAGAGTTATCAACATGCCAAAGATAATTTACAACTGCATCAATTTTACGGCGAAAAAGACCAACATATCTTTTTTGCCGAACAAGAAGCAGCAAAAGAACAGGCAATTGATTTTTCTTCGTTTAATCGTGTGTTGAAAAGCGGGCAATTGGCTAGTGCCCAACAAATGATTACTCAATTTTTTGACCAATTCCAAACTGCTGTGATGACACCGGATGATATCCGTCATTTTAGTTTTTTGTTGTTTATGGATATCCACCGGGAATTGATTCGGCTAGAAGACGATGAATATTTAAAAGGAATTCAACAGATCAATCAAGCAAAAACAGTCCAAGAACTGCATCAACTCTTACTATCTTTGATCAAGGAACAGCAAAAACAAGTCCGATATAGCGAGAATGTTGAACGAGTGATAACGATCTTACACGAACACTACCGAGAACCTTTAACCTTGAAAGAAGTTTCAGAAAGCCTGCATTTGAATGTGATGTATTTGGGGCAATTATTCAAAAAAGAAACGAAAAAAAGTTTTTCAACTTATTTAAATCATCTCAGAATGGAACAAGCGAAATGGTTGCTGCTGCATAGCAATCAAAATATCAATGAAATTTCTAGTGAGATCGGCTACAACAACACAACCTATTTTTCAAAGTTGTTCAAAAAAATCGTCGGCAAGTCACCAAAAGAATATCGTGAAAAGAATGGAATGATCGTATAAAATCAGCTACTGTGGTTCAGAGGAAAGTGCTCATTACCCTCATCAAGTAAAGCCAAGGTGCCGCATGTCTTGAAGCTTGTTTAAATTAGTATAATTCGGTACAATTTTTCTAGATGATGTCCAGAATGTTGAAAGAAAGCGAGCATGAAACTTTCTTTTTTCTGGTTGGTGAAAAGAGGATGCAGGATGGATTTTTTACGTAAGTATGGATTTTATTTTTTATTGTCAGGAGTAGTAAGTGATTTTCTGACACCATATGTTTTAGGAATTTTTTATCCTAAACTTAATCAAATGACTGCTGTGATCAGTCTTTTTGGGGATGTTGGTAGTCCCGTACGAAAAGCATTTTTGATTTGGTCGGTCATATCTGGCTGCTTGTATGTTTTGGCAATGCCAGCGTTATATCAAGCTTTTGTTACTACTTCAAAACCACTTGCTTTATTAGTGACAGCTGCCATCGGTCTATATGGTGTTACAGATTGTATTTTTACCGGGTTATTTAGTGTGGACACGAACGAAACTTCTTGGAATTTTTCGACTTGGGTTCACAATCTTGGTTCAGGGATTGGGTATGGTGGATTTATTTTGTTCCCTTTATTTGTTTTCTTATTGTATCGCAAAATGGGCGATGCACAATTAACTCAATCGTTTTTTATTTTACTAGTTGCCAGTTTGGTTTTTGCAGGAATTTATGGCGCAGCACGTATTCCCGGATTAAATCAATTGCCGGTTTTGAATCAGTTAGGTTTTTGTCAACGGATCAGTTTTTTCTTTAATTATTTACCAATTGTGTGGTTAAGTATCTTACACATTAGGGCATAGCGGACTGTAGCCCTACTAAATGCTGGAAATTCGTAAAACTGATTGAAACCACAGGATAAATGTGTCAGACTAAACCTTGACCGCACATCGTGATGTGCAAATGGATATCGTAGGGGAGTCTAATGAAAAACATGAGAAATATCAAATTAACGATCGAATATGATGGAAAACGCTACTCAGGCTGGCAACGTCTGGGAGATGACGATAAAACGATCCAAGGCAAAATCGAAGCAATCATCTCACAGATGACTGGAGAAAAAATTGAGATCATTGGATCGGGGCGCACGGATTCTGGGACACATGCCAGAGGACAAGTGGCAAACTTTAAAACGACTTCTCAAATGAGTCGTAATGAAATGCTAACTTTTCTCAACCGCTATCTACCAAGAGATATCGTGATCAAAAAAGTGGAAGAAATGCCTGAACGCTTTCATGCTCGATACAATGCGACAGGGAAAAAATATAGCTATTATGTTTGGAATAATCCCATTCCAACTGTTTTTGAACGAAATCATAGTTTCTATTTTCCACAAGAACTAGACCTGGAAAAAATGAATGAAGCTTGTCAAAAACTAATGGGAAGTCATGATTTTATCGGTTTTTCTGCCTTGAAAAAATCAAAAAAATCAACAGTTCGTACGATTCATGAACTCTCAATCAAACAAGAAGGCGGCATGTTGCACTTTACCTTTGTGGGCAATGGCTTTTTGTATAAGATGGTTCGGATCTTGATGGGTACACTCTTGGAGATCGGTACAGGAAAATTACCCGTTTCGGCGATTGATGATATTTTTGAGAATAAAGTAAGACAACAGGCAGGAGAAACCGTGCCGGCACATGGTTTATTTTTAGACGAAGTGTATTACCAATAAACATTCATATCAAATAGAACAAACTGAGAGAGTCGTTTGATTGCCTGGAGCAGGCAAAAGAATGGCTGTCTCAGTTTGTTTGAGTAGCCTACTCTCTCCCATGACTCCTCTAAGCGGTCTATTCGCAATTTCGCTAGTTTCGTGATACATTCAGGACGAATTTACATATTTGACCAAGAAGTGAGGGGAAAAGTGGTGGAGCAAGAGCTAGCAGAATTATACAATCTCATTTTAAACCCTAATACCCGTGAATGGGAGCGGACATTGTTGATCCAAGCGAAAAACCAAGTAGGGGAAAGAAAACAAAGAAAAGAAATCCTTGAAATGATTGAAGTCTCTTTACGATCACTAGCACTTCGGGGGAATTTGACGCCTGACGTCATGGACTTTTATTTGAAGATCACCCATGATCCGATGGGACAAGTGTCTTACGACTTTGCGAAACACCAGATCACCGATGAACGCTATCAAGAAAAATCCGTCTTTGCCGGGGGCTGTTTCTGGTGCTTAGTCGAACCGTTTGAAACACGGCAAGGGATTATTTCCGTGTTGTCCGGATATACTGGCGGGGAGGTCGAACATCCTAACTATGACCAAGTTAGCAGTGGCACGACTGGGCATGTGGAAGCAGTGGAGATTATTTTTGATCGGCGAATGATAAACTATGAAGAACTATTAGCGATTTTTTGGCAAGTCACCGATCCAACAGATGCCTTTGGACAGTTTCAGGATCGTGGGAATCAATACCGCTCCATCATTTTTGTAGAAAATGAAGAACAAAAAATACTAGCAGAAAAATCCAAGCAACAAGTGATTGCTTCGCATCAGTTTGCGGAACCAATCGTCACACAGATCAAGCCAGCAACAACTTTTTGGCCTGCTGAAAATTATCATCAACAATTTTACAAAAAACAACAAAAACGTTATAAGAAGATCAAGAAGTCTCATCAACAATTTTTATTTTTTAAGCGGGCAAAGAAAAAATGGTCTGGGGAAGACGAATAAGTAATCGTGTAAGTGGAAGATGTTCTGTAAAAATCAGTCATTCCCTTAAAATTGCTAGATGATTTAATAACGATTAAAATCTAATAATACTTTTAAGTAAGCGCTGTTGATTAAGTGGTACACTTATTTGAGAAACCTCTCTCAAATAAAAGAAAGAAGGTACCTATGATGAAGAAAAGGCGTTTATTGGTTTTTAGTGTTCTTTTTTTATTTTCAGTATTTTCAATATTTTCAACATTTTTTGTGGTCCATACTTATGAAAAATCAGAAAGCACCCAAACAATTATCACTGAAAGCAAACAGCATTTACTAGACAATGTGGTGGCAAAACAACGTAATAATCGAGTAAATTTGTTGGATTCGGGGTCAGGCATTTCTGCTTCTGAAAATAGTAGACCGCCAAAAGATTTTATTGATGTTTCCTCACATAATGGTTATTTATCTGTCGAAGCATATGAAACAATGAAAAACTATGGGATCACAGGTGTAGTAGTTAAGTTAACAGAAGGGGATTCTTATAGGAACCCACTGGCCCCTGAACAAGTTGCGAATGCTATCCAGGCGGGGTTGAAAGTGAGTGTCTATCATTATGCTTGGTTTAATTATGCAGAAGACACCGAAAAAGAAGCCTACTATTTATTAGCCTATCTAAAAGAATTAAATTTACCTTATTCTACTGTAGTTGTGAACGATAGTGAAAATCCTCAAATGAATCTAGCAAGAGTGACTGAAAATGCGCAAGTGTTTAGTCAGGCCATTCAAGCAGCTGGTTTTTCCCAGGTGGTTCATTATTCCAATCTTTCATGGTTTACGAATGGAACTTTAGACTTGGATGTCTTAGGAAAAGAGAATTGCTGGGTAGCACAATGGCCTCAGAATCCTTAAGAAAACGAACTTTTACATATAGAAAAAGCTGCTTGGCAATGGGCAAGTGATTTATACTTTCCAGAATTTACCGAAAAACAATTCGATATCAACACCGATTACCTAGGGATATTTACCAAATGATCCATGGTGATGATTGAGGCTAAAGAGGATTTTTGTTAGTAATTCGCCAACGATAAGCGTATAATGCACATAGAACGATAGTTATCAAAAACGAAATACACGTACGCATACTAGGAAAAAGAAGTGACGAGTCACATTTTTTGAAAGCGTATACTTGTTTAGGAGGAGAAGAATATATGTATGTAGCAAATCAGCAGCGATATGAAAAAATGACGTATCGAAAAACTGGAAAATCTGGGTTGAGATTGCCTTTGCTGTCTTTAGGATTATGGCAAAACTTTGGTGATTATGATCCTATAAGTAATCAACGGGAAATTTTACGTGGCGCCTTTGATATGGGGATCACACATTTTGATTTAGCCAATAACTATGGTGGTCCAGCAGGAGCAGCAGAGAAAAACTTTGGTCGGATCTTTAAAGAAGATTTTCAAACGTATCGTGATGAAATGATCATTTCAACCAAAGCAGGTTATCACATGTGGGAAGGACCTTATGGGGAATGGGGTTCCCGTAAATCGATCATTGCTAGTTGTGATCAAAGCCTCAAACGGATGGGGTTAGATTACGTAGATATCTTCTATCATCATCGTCCTGATCCAGATACACCTTTGGAAGAAACGGCAGAAGCGCTTATGCAATTAGTTCGTCAAGGGAAAACACTGTATATTGGGATCTCCAACTACAACGGGGAAGACACGAAGAAAATGTCTGCTATCTTACGTGAAATGAACGCTCCATTTATTATCCACCAAATGCGTTACAATATGTTTTCAAGAGAGTTATTAGAAGAAGATTTAGCACCTGTTTTAGAAGAGACCGGTCTGGGAGCTATTACTTTTAGTCCTTTAGCGCAAGGGTTATTAACTAAACGCTATTTACATGGGATTCCAGAAGATTCTCGAGCCCATCGTAAAGAAATTCCTTTTCTATCAGAAGATCAAGTGACACCTACATTGGGTAAGATCAAGCAATTACAGGATTTAGCTGATTTGCGTGGACAGACATTAGCACAAATGGCTTTAGCATGGAATCTACGACAAGAGTCAGTTACCAGTGTGCTTGTAGGCGCTAGTCGACTTAGTCAATTAGAAGAAAGTGTTCGGATGATGGATAATCTTTCCTTCTCACCTGAAGAAGAACAGAAAATTGAACAAATCTTAGGACACTAACGAAAGCTGTTTTTTCCTTTTTCTCAGAAAAATAACGTAAAGGAGGAGTTGCCATGGCTCATCAAGATTACGTTCATCTGAAAACAATTGATACAGATATTCGTTCATTTATTTTACAAAAAAATAAGAAACTGACCATAGAGTCCCAAATCCCTTTTATTACTTTTATGAATTATCATTTTGAGTATATAAAAGAAAAAATCATTCAAGACCAGAATGAAACAAAAAAAATTAATCAAGAAATGCTAGAGCAGTTGAAAAATAAGCAAATCATTAGTCAAAATTTAAATACAACGATCAATCAAAAAGCGACTTTTGGTCAAAAATCAGCAGATGCAATTGCCAAGTTTGGTGGTAGTTGGCCGTTTATCTTTCTATTTGTAGTGATTTTAGGTAGTTGGATCTTGTTGAATACGTTACATTTTTTTGGCCTATCATTTGATCGATATCCGTTCATTCTTTTGAACTTAGTGCTTTCTTGTTTAGCTGCTATCCAAGCACCGATCATTATGATGAGTCAAAATAGACAAGCAGCTAGAGATCGGATAGCAGCCGACCATGATTATCAAACAAACCTAAAAGCAGAGTTAGAAATTAGTTTGTTGCATGAAAAAATCGATTATTTGATGTCACAGCAATGGCAACAAATGCTGGAATTACAACAATTACAAATTGAGTTATTAACCCAATTAAACAAAAAATTTCAAGAAACGACCAAAAGTGAATAGTAGGATAAGCAGATGAAAATAAGCTGGAATTCGCTCAAAGGAGTCATTTTTGCGAAACGACGGCTTATTTTTTTTGATACCATGAATTAGCTACATAAAGTTATCAGAGAAATGATCAACGTTTGCACACTAATTTTAGTGTGCAAAGAAAAAAGAAGTGTGCATCTATACAGTGTCCTATTGAAAGCGTTAGCACGACAAGGGATTAAAGCGCTTTAAAAGTTGGCACGGTAATTGCTTTATATAAAAGTGTAAGATACAAGAAAGGGAAGTGTAGAAAATGGAAAAGAAAACAATCATGCTTGTATGCTCAGCTGGAATGAGTACTAGTTTATTAGTAACAAAAATGCAAAAAGCGGCAGAAGAAAAAGGAATCGAGGCTGATATCTTTGCAGTATCTGCTTCAGATGCAGACAATCAATTAGAATCAAAAAATGTAGACGTTTTACTTTTAGGTCCACAAGTACGTTTTATGCAAAATCAATTTGCTGAAAAATTAGCACCAAAAGGAATTCCTTTAGATGTAATCAATATGCAAGATTACGGAATGATGAACGGTGCCAAAGTATTAGAACAAGCAGAATCATTAATCAATAAATAATGGGGGAGACCAACGATGCAAGAGCAAAAAAATCTTGAAGCAATCATGGGTTTGATCATGTTTGGCGGAAATGCAAAAAGCGATGCAATGGAAGCGATTGCTGCAGCGAAAAAAGGAGATTTTGAGTTAGCTGATGCAAAAATCAAAGATGCGGAAGAATCATTAGTGCAAGCTCATCACTCTCAAACAGAAATGTTAACACAAGAAGCACAAGGTAATCATATGGAAGTGACTTTATTAACGGTTCACAGCCAAGACCATCTGATGACTTCGATTGCATTTACAGATCTAGCAAAAGAAATCATTGATTTATATCGACGTTTAGATGCTTAAAGTAAACTGGTGAAATAGAAAAGAGGAAAGAAACATGGATAAATTTGTTGCATTTATGGAGAAACATTTTATACCTGTGGCATCAAAAATTGGTGCTCAACGTCATTTAGTAGCGATTCGTGATTCATTTATGGTCAGTATGCCTTTGATGATTTTAGGTGCGTTAGCAGTAATGATCAATAACTTGCCTATTCCTGGTTTCCAAGAATTAATGAATAAAATTTTTGGTGGCGAAGCTTGGAAAGGATTTGGCGCAGCTGCTTGGAATGGTACATTTGCGATTCTTTCAGTTTTGATCGCCTTTCTACTTGCTTATCATTTGGCAAATGGTTATCGTAAAGACGGCGTTTCTGCTGGAGTAATTTCTTTAGGTTCATTCTTCGCATTGGGCGGAGCGTTGGGCATGAGCTCAAACGGTTTATTTATTGCAATTATTGTTGGGATTATTTCAACAGAAATCTTTGTTCGTTTAAGTGGAAATGAAAAATTAATCATCAAAATGCCTGATGGCGTGCCACCAGCTGTAGCTAAAGCCTTTGCTTCATTATTACCTGCAATGATCACGATCTCATTCTTTGCTTTGATTGCTGCGATCTTTGCTGCATTTGGTGTAGATGATATCGTAGGCGCGTTTTATACAATTGTCCAAGAACCATTCATGGGACTAGCCAATTCTTATCCTTCAGCTTTGTTGTTAGCATTCATTACACCATTCTTATGGTTCTTTGGATTACACGGAGCAAACATGGTAGACCCTTTGATGCAAACAATCAATGCACCAGCAATCGAAGCGAATGTTAATGCGATTGCTGCTGGTCATAGCGCACCATACATTGTAAACAAACCTTTCTTTGATAGCTTTGTCAACTTAGGTGGTACAGGGGCAACATTAGGTCTGTTACTAGCGATTTATTTAGTGGGACGTAGAAATAAACCTTATATGGTTGTTACGAACTTGTCGATCGCACCAGGTGTTTTCAATATCAATGAACCAACAATGTTTGGTTTACCAATCGTATTGAACCCAATTATGTTTATTCCGTTTATTTTAACCCCAATGGTTTTAGTATCTGTTGCTTATTTTGCTACTGCTACCGGACTAGTTCCAGCTGCAACGGTGATGCCACCATGGGTAACACCACCAGTAATCGGTGGGGTATTAGCAACAAAAAGTATCGCTGGCGGTGTCTTAGCTGCTGTCAACTTAATCTTATCTGTCTTGATTTACCTACCATTTGTGAAAGTAGCGACAGTTCAAGAAAAAAGAAAAGAAGCATTAAACGGCTAAAAGCACATAAAAGAAAGAAACAGCACATACAATCAAAAGTAGCTATTCTTTAGTGAAAAGATCTTGTTTCGTTTAATGAGCGATCAAAAAAAACAGTTGTCTGACAGAAGTCATGACAACTGTTTTTTTTTGGATAAATGGCTCAAGGATAGCTTTCTTTTTTCTTAGTGAAAAAGAAGGATAAAAGGAGTTTTTTTTGGAGTTTAAAAAAACCATTTCGATAACAAGCGTGCTATAATAGTGCAAATGTATAGGGGAGTGAAAGGACGAAATGAAAGGTTATGAGTTGGTTAAGATCAGAGAAAGACCTGAATGGTTGGAACAGGCAGCGCAATGGTTTACGTCAAAATGGCATCTTCCGCTTTCCTTTTACCAAGAGAGTATGGAAGATTCTCTTCAATCATCTAACGCTGTTCCTCAATGGTATATAGTCGTGACGTCAGAACAAAAAATTATCGCTGGAGCAGGGGTCATCGCGAATGATTTTCATGATCGTCCAGATTTGACTCCGAATGTTTGTGCGTTGTTTGTTGAAAAAGAATATCGTAATCAAGGAATTGCCAAAGAGATTTTATCATTTATTCGAAAGGATATGGGGGCGCTTGGGATTTCGCAGCTCTATGTAGCGACTGACCATACAGGTTTTTATGAAAGATATGAGTGGGAATATCTGACGACGGTACAAGATAATGAAGGGATCCCGGTTTATTTATATCAACTAGCGATTTTTACAACGTGATCGGAGTTGATTACTCAAAAGGGTTCTTTGTCTGGTCAGTAATCTTTTGTTTCTGGTGAGCAATGCCAAGAAAAATCGGAAATTGTTTCTTGATGCTATTTTTGTTGGTATATTGGTTATTCGAGTATTATTTAGTGGACGGTACTATTTTTTAGCTTCAAAAAAATTCCAGGAGCAATAGAAAGTTCTATCAGTCCTGGAATTTAGAATGGTTGATTTGTTGGAAAAGCATGAATGAGCTCGCTGTCCTAAATAGGCGTTCCGTCTTTTTACCGAAAAATTAGGAAGCTTTCTTATTCATTCTTTTTTTCGCTCTTTTTTTGTTTTTTTTTCTCGTCATAGATGAAGACATTACGTACTATTTTCAAAATAGGTCGTGCAGTCAAAAAGATCGCTCCTATTAGATAACAATAGGTACTATAACGGTCTGGAATATCTGTTAACAACGCTACGCTTCCAAAAATATAAAAAATCCCTGTTAATAAATCAACTGCAAGAGACAATAATGTATAGCGGTTCTGGAAATAAAGACGAAAACGTTGTCCAGCAATTTCGATATCTTCTTCTTTCCCAATATCTATTTCATGGCTTTTTCGTTTTATTTCTGGCATCTCTCACTCACCTATCTGTGAACAAAGCTAAGGTTTCAAAACAACTTTGATATTTTTATCTTCTTTTTTGTCAAAAATCTCGTATGCTCGGGCAGCATCAGTTAAAGGCATCGCATGTGTGATGATTTGGGTTGGATCGAACAGACCCGCAGCAATCATCTCGTAAATTTTAGGCATCAAATGAACGATCGGTGCCTGACCATGCTTCACTGTGATATCTCTCATGAAAAATTCTTGTAGTGGGTACGAAGAAGCTGGGGTCATATAAACACCAGTGATTTGTACGGTTCCAAATTTTTTGACAGCTTGCGCAGCCATTTGGATCGGTGAAATCGTCCCGCTTTGCAAACTAACGAGATTCTTAGCTTTTTCTTTCACTGGTTCCAAGCCATCCATCCCTACACAATCAATGATGACATCAGCGCCACCTTTTGCTAATTCGTAAAGTTCTTTCCCAGCAGACTGAGTATCTTCTAACAAATAAGTTTCTACATGATTGTAACGAGCGGCTTTATCAATACGATGTTGGACCGGATCGACAGCAATCACTCGCTCTGCTCCTGCCATAGCGGCAAATTTTTGTGCAAACAACCCAACTGGTCCTGACCCTAAGACCACTACAGTATCGCCTTTTTTTACGTTGGCATTTTGAACGCTCCAATAAGCAGTTGGAAGGATATCAGATAAGAAAAGGACTTTTTCGTCTGCAAGATCATTGTCAGGTACGATAAACGAAGTGCTATCAGCAAACGGTACCCGAAGATACTCAGCTTGACCACCCCAATGATTCCCATTTAAACGGCCAAAGCCAAATAAACCACCATAAAGTTGATCTGGATTTGAGCGATCACATTGACTTTCCATCTCATGGGTACAGAAATGACAATGCCCACAACTAATATTAAAAGGAATAACGACCCGCTGTCCCTTTTTTAGTTTTTTTACTGCAGGACCTACTTCTTCAACAATCCCCATTGGTTCATGACCAACGACATATCCTTTTTCTAAAACAGCCTCCCCATGATGATAGAGGTGAAGATCCGAGCCGCAAATCGCAGTAGCGGTAATTCGAATAATAGCATCTGTCGGTTCCACGATTTTTGGATCATCTACGTTTCTGATTTCCATTTTTTGGTTTCCTTGCCAGGTAACAGCTTTCATGAAATAAAACTCCTTTCTTCAAACCCTATAACATGTCATTTTTTGAACGAACAGCTAATTTCATTCTAAAGGAGGAGCTGGCTTTTGAGTAGTGAAACGCTTTTAGTAAAGGGAAAATCACTTTAAAATAACTAGTGTATTATTTGGTTTACATTGAGAAGCTTTATAGTTAGAAGTATAATTAAATTATGTTGATTTCTTAGGTTAAGTAAATAACAGATTAAAAAATAGATCAAAAGGGAGGTTATTTGTGATAAAAGAAAAAAAGGGAGAACAAATCAGAAAACTGATGGTCACATTTGCTTGTTCAGTGACTTTGTTTGTGATTATTTCCGTAGGAATCATTCAAGTGACGTTTTTTGATCAGGCGTATTTACTCGGTCAAATCGAAAAAACAAAGTATAGCGAATTGGTCCTCGCAGAAGCTGCTCAGAATTTTCGGAAAGAAAACACAGAAGAAAGTGAATTTTCAGAGGTCGTTGCAACGGCACTTTCACCAAGTTTTGTCGAAGGAGCCCTTCGACCATTTATCCAACATACATATGAAGAAACAAATTATGAGCTAAGAGACAGCAATGAGGTGAGTGAGAAAATTGCTCAGGCTGTGGCTACAATTGCAACAAAAAAACAACTGACTATCGATAAAGAGGAAAAAAATAAAATCGAGACAATGATCTTTATTTACATGTATCACTTCCAAAGTGCATTAGGTGATCGATACTTGACTATTTTTATCGAAAACATCGTGTCTGCTCGAAAAATAGTGGTACCTCTTTTTTACATCTGTCTGGGTCTATTGGTTTTTTGGCTAGTCTATTTATATCGGTTAATTAACAAAACACCCTTTTCTTTCCTACGTTATGGTATGTTTATTTTGGGAACAACTGGAAGTATGTTTTGCGTTTTAGCAGGATTGCTTTATATACAAGACGTTTTACATAATATAGCTTTTCACTCACAAGCGACTTTACAATTAATGACACATTACGTGCAAGATCTACTGATGTATCCAGCGATTATTGGGGGCATTCTTTTGTTTTGTGCTGTATTATTCGGCGGGGGAAGTAAGCTTCTGCAGAAACGGCAAAGTAAAAAGTGGCTGAAAACTGGAAGCAGTACCTTAAAAAAAGCCTAAGATAATAGCTAAATAAAAATCATTCGTTGAATGATGAAATACTAAAAAACGACTGTCACTCCCGTTACCAGGAAGTGACAGTCATTTTTTGTTGCGGTTGTTCCTTGTTGCTACCTTATTGCATCGATCATTCAAACATTTTCTTAGCAGCACGCATCAATGTAGGAATATCTTTGTCATATCTTGGAGTTTTAACAAGACGTGACATTGGAATACCAGCAAAATGGAAAGCAGCGATCTCGCCAGAGCGTACGGCACTTTGTTCCGTAAAGATCATTTGATAAGGTTGTTCGACAAATTCTCCAGTAAATGCCAAGTTCGTTGAGTGTTGAGGAATCACTTTTGGTCGGTCGCTTTTTGCTCGATTATTAAATAATGCAGAAGCATAAGGCATATATACAGGAATATTATTCACAACGCTATCAAAAATCTCGGTTTCCTTCGTTCGAATATTTTCAGGACCAGGATCGACTTTCGAAAGTTGTCCGATCAGTTCTTCTAACATTTCTTTCCCAGTCATCTTGATATATTGCTTATCCACAAATTCTCCACGACGTCGAGGGTATAAGAAATATCCCCAAATGACGGTTTCGTTTGGTTTTTGTGAAGTAAAATGTGGTTGGTGATGAACGACGATCGACATATTGACATCTTTTTGTCCGAGTGGCGTGATTGGTGTAGTGGAGATAAATGAATTCAATGCATTACCAGGGACTTGTGTCGTGATCCGAGTAATTTCATTTAAAAGCAAATGATCCTTAGTTGTTAAAGTGAAACTAACCCATTCGCTGGCATCACGATCGGCAAAAAATTTGTCAGGGTTACCTAAATTATAGAAACGTTCACTGGCTTTCTTCCACAAGCTAGAAGCAGCACCATAATCCATATTTTCAACAGCTGGTGTATCGTAGTCACCTAGTGTAGCCGAATCAGTAATTGATCCGTTAGTGAAAAGCACACCCGTATCACCGTCAACCACGACGTGTTCTTCCTCATTGGTTAACGTGTTGATCATTTTTAAGCCAGTCACTGTAATTTCATCTTGCATTGGAGTTTCTTTGAATTCCCAGTCGACTACGCGGCGGTTCAAAATGATTTGACATCCTTGGTCTTTTAAATAATTGATCAATGGCAACATGATACTTTCATACTGATTATAGCGAGTTCGGTTTACTCCTACCAAATGTTCGATTTGTGTAAATTCATAAATCATTTGATGCATATAGCGACGAAGTTCTTGGGCAGAACTACGAGTACGAAAAGCAAAAGTTGTTTCCCACATAAACCAAAAGTTTGTCTCAAAGAAGTGAGGATCATCTTTGAAGTATTCTTCAATTGTGACATTATCTAATTTTTCTTCTTCTGAATCAGGCATGGCGATCAGCTTAGTCAATAACAAACGATCTTTATTGTTAAATCCTAGTTTGCCACCGTCAATAATCCCTTTGCCGCCTTCCATCAAACGTGCTTTATCAAATGTTCGGTGTTTTGCATCAAAATCTCTAGTATCTTCAGCCGCAGTCATTCCTGGTTCGGTGACAGAGGGGATTCGGCTTAAGAGATCCATCAAATCCACGTATGTTCGGTAATTGAGCATACGTCCACCACGGGCGATATAGCCCTTTTTGTTTTCTAAGGGATGATTTTTATTCCAATATTCATCGACAACGGTATCCGTTGGGGCACCATCATTGGAGCCATGGTCATCTAAAGAATAAAATGTAATCTGATCACCACGCCAGTTTCCTTCTTGAATCAAATAAACAGCAGCTGCCATATTGGCGATTCCAGCGCCAATCATTATTGCTTTACTTTTTCTCATTGTGATTCCTCCAGTATTTTACAAGTGAACAGTCTGACGAGTCGTTTCTTTGACTAGATCGATTCAAATTCATCATACAAATGACGATCATCTTCTAACAAGCCTGTCTTTTTACCAAGATAAACAGCACCCAAAGTTAATATGCCTAGTCCAATACCTAGTTTGATCCATTTTTTACTCATAAGATATTCCTCCTTTGTTTTTTCTCTCGTCCTTCTATGTAAAAGGATAGAACCTTTCATTCTAATTGCCAAATGATAGGGTAACCAAATATCCGAACTTTGGACAGATTGAACAGAGTGTCTAATTTTGAGCAAAAGTAAGTCAATGGAATCGAAAAGTTGGTCAGCTGAAAAAATGGAAAGCTTGGGAAGGAAATCAAGATTGGCAGAAAATCTGGAAAGAATGGTTTGCCAGATAGCAATGAAAAGATATGTAAGAGATTTGCGTTATTTTATATTTGATAAAACATTAGGTAATTAGAATTATTTTTTAAAAAAAGTTTCATTAGATTTGATTTTAAAATCAAAATTCTAAATAAAATGCTTTCAAAAATAAAAATCGCATAAAAATTTTGTGTTATAGTAAAACTGTTAAAAATCCTATATATAACAAAAAAAGGCAAAATAAAAAAGCACCGAGACAGTGCTTGCTTTAAAAGCTGATAACGGACAATGCCTTATTTTAACTCGCTATGTTGATTTGAATGCTACCAACAAATTGATTATAGCATAATACCAAAGAGTTACAAGTAGAAAAAGAAAATCACTTTGTCTAACTATTCATGATGGTTGGCAATTGTAAAGAAGACAACTTGCTAAGTTGTGTAAATGTTAAAAGAAGGGATGGATAGTGAATGACAAAGGACTATACGATTGGTTTAGATATAGGAACCAATTCTGTGGGCTGGGCGGTACTAACAGATGATTATCAATTAATGAAAAGGAAAATGAGCGTTCACGGAAATACTGAAAAAAAGAAAATCAAAAAAAATTTTTGGGGCGCACGATTATTTGATGAAGGTCAAACAGCGGAGTTTAGAAGAACTAAGCGAACGAATCGCCGAAGATTGGCTCGCAGAAAATATCGACTCAGCAAATTACAAGATCTTTTTGCTGAAGAACTCTGCAAACAAGATGACTGCTTTTTTGTACGTTTGGAAGAAAGCTTCTTAGTTCCAGAAGAAAAACAATACAAACCAGCATCGATTTTCCCCACGTTAGAGGAAGAAAAAGAATATTATCAAAAATATCCGACAATCTATCATTTGCGCCAAAAGTTAGTCGATTCAACGGAAAAAGAAGATCTCCGATTGGTTTATCTGGCATTGGCTCATCTATTGAAATATCGTGGTCATTTTTTGTTTGAAGGAGACTTGGATACGGAGAATACCTCTATTGAAGAAAGCTTTCGTGTTTTTTTAGAACAGTATGGCAAACAATCAGATCAACCACTGATCGTTCACCAACCCGTTTTAACTATTTTGACAGATAAATTATCGAAGACGAAAAAAGTGGAAGAAATCCTCAAATATTATCCTACAGAAAAAATCAACAGCTTTTTTGCTCAATGTTTAAAATTGATCGTTGGGAATCAAGCGAACTTTAAACGTATATTTGATTTGGAAGCAGAAGTAAAACTCCAATTTTCAAAGGAAACCTATGAAGAAGATCTGGAGTCTTTGTTAGAAAAAATCGGTGATGAGTACCTAGATATCTTTTTGCAAGCGAAGAAAGTCCATGATGCGATCTTATTATCAGAGATTATTTCTTCAACTGTCAAACATACGCAAGCAAAACTGTCTTCAGGGATGGTCGAACGGTATGAACGGCATAAAGCTGATTTGGCAAAATTCAAACAATTCGTGAAAGAAAACGTACCGCAAAAAGCAACGTTTTTTTTCAAAGATACCACCAAAAATGGTTATGCTGGTTATATCAAAGGAAAAACAACCCAAGAAGAATTTTATAAATTCGTCAAAAAAGAGCTAAGTGGGGTAGGAGGAAGTGAGCCTTTTCTAGAAAAAATCGATCAAGAAACCTTTTTATTGAAACAACGTACTTATACCAATGGGGTTATTCCTCATCAAGTACATCTAATAGAATTGAAAGCGATCATTGATCAACAAAAAAAACATTATCCATTTCTAGAAGAAGCAGGACCAAAAATCATTGCGTTATTCAAATTTCGAATCCCTTATTATGTCGGTCCTTTGGCAAAAGAACAAGAGGCTAGTTCTTTTGCTTGGATCGAGCGGAAAACAGCTGAAAAAATCAATCCGTGGAATTTTTCAGAAGTCGTAGATATCGAAAAATCAGCGATGCGTTTTATTCAAAGAATGACAAAGCAAGATACGTATTTACCGACAGAAAAAGTACTTCCTAAAAATAGCTTACTTTATCAAAAATATATGATTTTCAATGAACTAACCAAAGTGAGCTATAAAGATGAACGAGGTGTGAAACAGTATTTTTCAGGTGATGAGAAACAGCAGATTTTTAAACAGTTGTTTCAAAAAGAGCGAGGGAAAATCACTGTCAAAAAATTACAAAACTTTTTGTATACGCATTACCATATTGAAAATGCCCAGATTTTTGGTATTGAAAAAGCATTTAATGCTTCGTATAGCACGTATCATGATTTTATGAAATTAGCAAAAACAAACCAAAAAGCCATGCAAGAGTGGTTGGAACAACCCGAAATGGAACCGATTTTTGAGGATATCGTAAAAATACTCACCATTTTTGAAGACCGGCAAATGATTAAACATCAATTAAGTAAGTATCAAGAGGTCTTCGGTGAAAAGTTGCTCAAAGAATTTGCAAGAAAACATTATACTGGCTGGGGAAGATTCTCAGCTAAATTGATCCATGGCATCAGAGATCGAAAAACGAATAAAACGATCCTTGATTATCTAATCAACGATGATGACGTCCCGGCTAACCGTAACCGTAATTTGATGCAGCTGATCAATGATGAGCATTTATCTTTTAAAGAAGAAATTGCAAAAGCAACGGTGTTTTCTAAACATAAATCATTAGTTGACGTCATACAAGACTTACCAGGAAGTCCGGCGATCAAAAAAGGAATTTGGCAAAGTCTTAAAATCGTGGAAGAACTGATTGCGATCATTGGATACAAACCAAAGAATATCGTGATCGAAATGGCAAGAGAAAACCAAAAAACGCATCGGACGAAACCACGTCTTAAAGCTTTAGAAAATGGGTTGAAACAGATAGGAAGCACGTTATTAAAAGAACAGCCAACAGATAACAAAGCGCTCCAAAAAGAACGGTTGTACCTGTACTATTTGCAAAATGGCAGAGATATGTATACGGGAGAACCGCTAGAAATCGAGAATCTTCACCAATACGAAGTGGATCATATCATACCGAGAAGTTTTATTGTGGATAATTCTATTGATAACAAGGTGTTAGTTGCTAGGAAACAAAATCAAAAGAAGCGAGACGATGTGCCGAAAAAACAAATAGTCAACGAGCAACGGATCTTTTGGAATCAACTGAAAGAAGCCAAATTGATTAGTCCAAAAAAATATGCGTATTTAACCAAAATTGAACTGACACCAGAGGATAAAGCCCGTTTTATTCAGCGGCAATTAGTCGAAACGAGACAAATCACGAAACATGTTGCGAATATTTTACATCAATCGTTTAATCAGGAAGAGGAAGGAACAGATTGTGATGGGGTACAGATTATTACGCTAAAAGCAACATTGACGAGCCAATTCAGACAAACTTTTGGGCTTTATAAAGTACGTGAGATCAATCCACATCATCATGCGCATGATGCGTATTTAAATGGTTTCATTGCGAATGTTTTGTTAAAACGGTACCCTAAATTAGCACCTGAATTTGTCTATGGAAAGTATGTCAAATATAGTTTAGCAAGAGAAAATAAAGCTACCGCTAAAAAAGAATTTTATTCCAATATTTTAAATTTCCTTGAATCAGACGAACCGTTTTGCGATGAAAATGGGGAAATTTATTGGGAAAAAAGCCATCATCTCCCACGGATCAAAAAAGTTCTTAGCTCCCATCAAGTGAATGTAGTGAAAAAAGTCGAACAACAAAAAGGTGGTTTCTATAAGGAAACGGTCAATTCAAAAGAAAAACCTGATAAACTGATCGAACGGAAAAATAATTGGGATGTGACGAAGTACGGTGGTTTTGGAAGTCCAGTCATTGCCTATGCCATTGCGTTTGTTTATGCCAAAGGGAAGACACAAAAGAAAACCAAGGCAATTGAAGGAATTACCATCATGGAACAAGCGGCTTTTGAAAAAGATCCGACTACATTTTTAAAAGACAAAGGCTTTCCTCAGGTGACAGAGTTTATCAAATTGCCAAAATATACCTTGTTTGAGTTTGATAATGGGCGCAGAAGATTCCTGGCAAGTCACAAGGAGTCGCAAAAAGGGAATCCTTTCATCTTATCGGACCAATTAGTAACCTTGTTATACCATGCGCAACATTATGACAAAATCACCTATCAAGAAAGTTTTGATTACGTCAATACTCATCTTTCTGATTTCTCAGCCATCTTAACCGAAGTTCTCGCTTTTGCAGAAAAGTATACACTTGCGGATAAAAACATAGAGCGAATTCAAGAACTCTATGAAGAAAACAAATATGGAGAGATTTCGATGATCGCACAATCCTTTTTGCAGTTGTTACAGTTCAATGCGATAGGTGCTCCAGCAGACTTTAAATTTTTCGGAGTAACGATCCCTCGAAAACGTTATACCAGCTTAACGGAGATTTGGGATGCTACGATCATTTACCAGTCGGTCACTGGTTTATACGAAACGAGGATAAGGATGGGTGACTTATGGGCTGGCGAACAGTAGTAATCAATACCCATTCTAAACTGACTTATGCAAATAATCATCTGATGTTTAAAAATGCGCAACAAACGGAAAAAATCCATTTGTCTGAGATCGATATCCTTATTTTAGAAACAACCGATATCACGATCACGACAATGTTGTTGAAGCGTTTAACAGATGAAAAAATCTTAGTGATATTTTGCGATGACAAGCGATTGCCGTCATCGCAATTATTCTCCTATTATGGGCGACATGATAGTAGTTTGCAGTTATCTAAACAAATTCAGTGGGAATCGGACTTGAAGGGCGTAGTTTGGACAACGATCATTGCCCAAAAGATCCATAACCAATGTCGTTTTTTACAAGAAAATGATTTTGTTGAAAAGGCATCTGCGCTTTCCAAGTTATCAGAAGAATTGGAAACATTTGATCCGACAAATCGTGAGGGACATGCGGCAAGAATCTACTTTCAAACGTTGTTTGGTAATCAATTCACGCGGGAGGAGTCGAATGAAATCAATGCGGGGTTAGATTATGGTTATACGCTGCTAATGAGTTTGTTTGCAAGAGAAATCGTTAAAAATGGTTGTATGACACAATTCGGTTTAAAACATGCGAACCAATTTAATGATTTTAATCTAGCAAGTGACTTGATGGAACCATTTCGTCCGCTAGTTGATCAAATTGTTTATACATATCGTGATCAACCTTTCCCAATTATCAAAAGAAGGCTGTTTGATTTGTTTTCACAAAAGTATTTATATGGGAAAAAAGAAATGTTCTTAACGAATATCGTGACGGATTACACCAATAAAACGATTAAAACATTGAATAATGAAGGGAAAGGAGTTCCTTATTTCGGAATATGAGTTATCGTTACATGAGAATGTTATTAATCTTTGATCTGCCGACAGAGACGAGCGATGATCGAAAAGTTTATCGAAGGTTCAGAAAGTTTTTACTGAGTGAAGGCTTTATCATGCATCAATTTTCAGTATATAGTAAGTTGTTGTTGAACGGTACTGCTAATCAAGCGATGCTCGGTCGATTAAATCCCATCATCCTAAAAAGGGCTTAGTTACCTTACTAACGGTCACTGAAAAACAATTTTCACGAATGGTTTATTTGTGTGGGGAAAAAGACCTGAGTCCAGCTAATTCAGACGAACGAGTCATTTTTTTAGGAGAGGATGTGGAGGATGAACCTTAACTTTTCTTTATTAGAACAACCGATAAGCTTTGAAAAAGCGCTGATTTTTGTAATTGAAGATGTGGAAGTTTTTTCAAAAGTCGTTCATGGAGTTTACCAGTATGGTGAAAATAGCATGTTAAAGTTTTTCAATGATAAATTACAGCTACTCAAACCATCAGAATTGATGGTTGTGACGGATATCTTAAGTTTTGATAGCCAAGCTCCGACTACATTGAAGCTGATCTATGCTGACTTAGAGCAACAATTAAATGAAAACATCGAACTAAAATCAAGGATTGATCAATTAACCACCAAGGTTCAGGAATGGATTAGTGAGGAACTCTTAGAACATGAATTAGATTTAGTCTGTGAAGAAATGAGTATGGTTGAGCTATTCAAAGCATTAAAAATAAGAATTACGACGCAACCAGAATCAATTTTTCAAAAAATAATGGAGATTTTACAGATTTATAAGTATCTAGTGAAAAAGAAATGCTTGGTTTTTATCAATGTTGGAGCGTACTTAACAACCACAGAAATGGCTGAACTACAGGAATACATTTCTTTGTGTCATATGCCTGTCCTTTTTATCGAACCACGAAAAATAAAAGGATTGAAGCAAACTGTTTTAGATCAAGACTATTTTTTGTGTGAAGAAATGTGGTAAAATAAGAACAATCAAAATAACAAAAAAACAGCATGAATGAGCATTCAAGACGAAAGTTTTGCTATGGACGAGTAGCGCGATTACGAGATCTTGTGAGAAAAAAATTTTTCTGCGAGGTTTTAGAGCTATGTTGTTTTGAATGCTTCCAAAACTCATTACATGATATATTATAAATGTGGTTAGTTTTAGAGCTATGTTGTTTTGAATGCTTCCAAAACTGTTTGAGTTGGTTCTGTAATTTCTCCAGAGTTTTAGAGCTATGTTGTTTTGAATGTTTCCAAAATGTAGAAGCGTTGTGCTTTACTCGATCGCTGTTTTAGTTTTGTGTTATTTTGAGTGCTGACCTCATCAACTATGATAAGAGGTAGCTTTAGAGTTATGTTGTTTTGAATGAATGAAGATGCCTACTTTATCATGAAAAGTAGGCTCTTTTTTTACTTATATATAGGAAAGTGTCTTCAGTTGTTGAATCTGCTAAGTTTTGATCATTGAAAGGGGGAATCGTGCCTTTTAAAAATGAATGGGTATGTTTACGGAACAGGACGCAATTGTTCAGTCTTATCAACATTGAAACGAATTCATTTTCTCAAAGAAAAGATGATTTGCTAATTTCGTGCTTTTTCTCTATCATCAAACAGTAGGCATTTGTTCGTGAACTAAAATGAATGTGAGAGGGGACAGTGAGATGTTTGATACAAATTTGATAACTTATTTGGACTGGTTGATCGCAATTTTAAATATTGCTTCAATCATTATTTTGCTGGTAGGGATTTTTTTAGTCTTAAAAAATCTTTTTGACTGGCACCCACTGAAAAAAGACTACGAACAGCGTAATTTCCGAAATGCGGAAGTACGCAAATTATTGGCTAGTTATATTTTGCTGAGTCTAGAGGTGCTAGTGGTAGCAGATATCATTGAATCAGTTATCAAACCAACTTGGACAGATATTTTAAAATTAGCAGTGATCATCATTATTCGAACGATTATTTCCTATTTCTTGAATTTAGAAACACAAGATAAAAAGCAAGTAAAGGTAGGAACACATAATGGAAATTAATTTGATCGAGAAACTTGCCCCTTATTTGGAACAATTAGTCATCGTATTAGACGTTTTTGCTATTTTAATCATTCTCTGGGGTGCTTGGTTAGCTATCAAAGATTTTCTCTACTTTTCTTTTACGGAACGAAGAATCAAAGCAGAGCGGATTAACCAAAACAATGCAATCAAAAAAATGTTAGGTGGCTATATCTTGTTGAGTTTAGAAGTCCTGATCTCAGCTGGTATCATTGAGTCCATTATCAAACCAACCTTGGAAGATGTCTTCCAGTTAGCTGCTTTGGTTGTGATCCGAACGATCATTTCGTTCTTTTTAAATAAAGAAATCGGCTCGGATGCACGACAATAAGTTATAAGTATCACTCAACTAGTTTATAATGGTGTGCCAACATAGAAACATTTGCAATATAGAAAAAATCTCAAAACAACTTTCCATGTTTTGAGATTTTTTGTTTTGCTTTTTAATTGCCTAACATCGGCCAGCTTATAGAACGAACGTTATTAAACAGTTGTGCTAACAACTTGGTTTTTTCACTGGAAGCTGGCTTTCAGTGAAGCATACGCCGGTTTTTCCCAGCACGGCTTATCGAACTGCTTGAACTGCCCAGACAATCGATTTTTCAATTGTGTCTACGGAAACGGGAACAATTGTCGGAAACTGTTCTGCTTCTGGCGTATAGAGAGTTTTTTCACATAAAATCCGAGTGTTTTCTTGTTGTGCAGCACTTTTTATTGCTTCGTCTAAGTGCTGATAAACAACGGGATCGACTTCCATATCGAAAGTAGTGACGGACTCTAAGGCTTCTCGGTAAATCAGATATTTTACGTCTGAGTTGGTAACGATACGGACGTGGAGTTTTGTTTTATTAATGCGTAAAATGCCACTTAATTCAATAACGAAAGCTTCCAAACAATTGATTTTAAGTCGTAGTCTATAAGGTAATTGGGCTAACCATTGGTTGAATAAAGGCTGTATTTCGGCTAATAAGGATTGCTGTTCTGGGGACAAAAGATAAAATTTTTCAGGTACAAAGAGTTGATAATTATCCCATGCGGTGCGCATCAAACGAATTAAAGCGCGTTCGAATGCTCGGTTACCGATGAATTTTCGATTGAAATAGCTTTCAAACTGGGTAATCAGTTGCTTGATTGATTGGCTATCTTCAATGAAAACTTGATGGAGGTGACAGAAGTCTTCTTCGATTGCTTGGTAAGAATTGAAGCCATAATCACTGAGATTAAATAAGATCAAAGCAAAGTATACTTCATTTTCTTGATAATAATGTTTTAGTTTAGTTGTATGCCATGCATCCATCACATATTGATAAATGGGGCGTTTTTGAAGTTCGGCTATAAAATCTTGTTCAATCGATAAGGGATGCCTTTTTTGAGACAAATAGCTGATCAACAATCCAATACGTAAGATCTCACGATTGTCTTTATCGTAGATACGCCTACTATTAAAGGTTACCGATTCGATAAATTCATCTATTGCCAGGAAGTAGTCTGCTGGAAGTGTTGGGATCTTCAAGGTGCCCGTTCGATAAGTCACATTCAATAATAATAAACGACGTTCGATCTCCGTAAATCGTGGAGAGTGGTGTTGGATTTGAATGTCACAATCTTCAAAATAAGCAAGTACTTGTTTTTTTAATGAATACGCTTTGCTAACAGAAATATACTCGATTTCAGTCAGTTGGAGATAATTAGGTTCATTTTCAAGATATAACTGACAAGTTTTAAGAAATAAAGAAGGGCGTGCTAATTTTTGTATCAGGCGAAAACGAGGGATCGTAGGGTCAAAATACAAGGAACAAGTATCTTTTTCTCGGTGGCTATAGATGATCTCATCCTTGAGTTCAGTTCGAATCGCTTTGATGTCATTGAGTAATGTTGTTTTGCAGACTTGTAATAAATGGGATAGTTCGTCTAAATCGATTTCTTTTTTGTGATAGAATTGACCGCAAAGAAATAACTGGCGTAAAATATTTTTTTCCAAATAGTCTTCAAACATTAAAACTCCTCCGCTTTGTAGATGGTTGAACAATGTACCATTCATTATGCCATGATTTAAAGTTTAAAACACCTTTATTTTTTTTCATATGAATGAAAAAGCTTGTTTTGACAAGCTTTTTTGTTATAAAACGATGTTTTATAAAAATATAAAGAGAAAAAATTCTTGTGAAAAAAATACAACAAAAGTAAAAAATGGATGAGTAAACGGATAAATAAAATAATTATTTTTTTAATATACGTATTTATTTTTAAACACACTTAAGAAACAACAGTTTTTTATCTCATGTTTTTATAAAATATTCGTTATTATGAGTAGAAAATTCTGAAAAATCAGACTTTCTTTATTTTTTTCTAAAAAAAGGGGTTATTTTACAATGTTATAAAAAAAATTATCTCATTTTTTGTTCTATAGTCAGTAGTGTGATACAGATGGATGGTTTCATCTGCAGTTACAAAATCGTTGGCCAACGAGAACAATATGGAGGTAATAGACATGAAAGATATGGATATCAAAGCCGTCTTTATTGGCGACAAATCAGAAAATGGCGCATTTTACAAAATGCAATTGAACAAGATGGTCGATGAACATTTAGGCTGGAGAGAGAATTATCTTCCTGGTGACGTTGCAGCCATTAGTGAAGCCGACAAACAAGCACCTCGATATATCGCCACTCGTGAGCATATGGTGGAAGTCTTGGATGAAGTCAGTCAACGGATGCGTGCAGGATCAATCCCTTGGCATTCTGCTGGGCGTTATTGGGGGCAAATGAACGCTGAGACATTGATGCCTGCCTTGCTTGCTTATAACTTTGCTATGCTTTGGAATCCGAATAATGTGGCATTGGAATCTTCTATGGCAACTTCACAAATGGAGGCAGAAGTAGGGCAAGATTTTGCTGATTTATTCAATATGACCGGTGGCTGGGGCCATATTACAGCAGATGGCTCGATCGCAAACCTTGAAGGTCTTTGGTATGCACGTTGTATCAAATCTATTCCCCTTGCAGTGAAGGAAGTTTATCCTGAAAAAGTCAAAGATAAAACAGATTGGGAACTATTGAATCTTTCTGTCGAAGAAATCTTAGAAATGGTTGGAACCTTCAGTGATGAAGAATTAGATGCTGTCAAAGCAGCTTCATCTCGTAGTGGGAAACACCTCCAAGAACTTGGCAAATGGTTAGTGCCACAAACGAAGCATTATTCATGGATGAAAGCTTTAGACATTTGCGGGATTGGGTTAGATCAAATGATCGCTATCCCAGTTCAAGAAGATTATCGTATGGATGTTGCTATTTTAGAAAAAACGATCCGTGAATTAGCCGCACAAAAAATTCCAGTCCTAGGTGTGGTAGCGGTCGTTGGGACTACGGAAGAAGGCCAAGTGGATAGTGTAGATAAAATCGTCGAATTGCGAGAAAAATTATACAAAGAAGGAATTTATTTCTATCTTCACGTTGACGCAGCTTATGGCGGATATGCACGTGCATTGTTCTTAAATGAAGCAGGCGAGTTTGTACCTTATGAATCTCTGCCAGACTTTTTTGAAGAACATCATGTATTTAATTATGATGTTTCCATTGATCAAAGTGTTTACGATGGGTTCAAAGCAATCTCTGAGGCAGATTCGGTCACGATCGATCCGCATAAAATGGGCTATGTTCCTTATGCTGCTGGAGGTATCGTAATCAAACACAAAGAAATGCGTAACATTATTTCCTATTTTGCTCCTTATGTTTTTGAAAAATCAGTAAAAGCACCGGACATGTTAGGCGCCTATATTTTAGAAGGATCAAAAGCTGGGGCAACGGCTGCTGCTGTTTGGACTGCTCATCGTGTATTGCCATTGAACATTACTGGTTATGGTCAATTGATTGGTGCCTCGATTGAAGCAGCTCAACGATTCCGAGCATTTTTAGAACAATTGAGCTTTACCATCAAAGGGAAAACGATTGAAGTTTATCCTTTGAATCATCCAGATTTTAATATGGTCAATTGGGTATTTAAAGTCAAAGGATGCACGGATTTAAAAACGATCAATGAATTGAATGAAAAAATGTTCAATCGTTCTTCTTATATGGAAGGGGATGTTTATAGTGAACATTTCATTACTTCACATACGACCTTTATGAAAGAAGAATATGGAGATTCCCCACTTCCTTTCATTGAACGGATAGGTCTTTCGAAAGAAGAATGGCAAAAAGAACAAAAAGTGACATTGCTAAGAGCGGCAATTATGACACCATATCTTAATGATGACAAGATTTTCGAGTTCTATACGCAAGGCATTACCAAAGCCATGGAAAAGACACTCAATGAAATCTTATAACAATAAAAATTAACCGATAAACTGTCTAGTGAAGAACGGTGTTACAGGAAGCTATGATCAAAGAAGATAGATGATGCACGTTGAATTGTTGTATTCAGAGTAGAAAGAGTGGATGTTCAAACGCTTTTCCGATTCAAGAGATCAAGATTATGTCAAACTCAGATAGTTGAAGACTAGTGAGTAATCGGGTAAACGCAAGCAGTTCTTTTTCAAAATGAAATACTGCCATTAATTTTTTTCGTTCATAGCTTTTCCCCCCTGTAACGTTCAAATTAGATAGTTTATTCTGTGTTGATGGAAAGAAGGAAAATAACAATGACAGATTCGAAAACTTCACAAATCACTACACTGACATTCATCGGTATGACTTGTGCCTTAGTTGCTAGTGTTCGGAACATTCCTGATGTTGCAGCCACGGGTTGGACGATGCTTTTCTATATGCTTGTAGCGGTATTATTTTATGCTTTTCCTATTTCGTTGATCTCAGGTGAATTTGCTGGGATGTTTCCCCAAAAAGGTGGACCAGAACTCTGGGTCTCAAATTCTTTAGGACGAAAATGGGGCTTTGTTGTCTCATGGCTTTTATGGGTCCAAATGTTTCCAGGGATGGTAATGGTCGCTTCAGCGCTAGCACCTTTATTGGGTAATATGATTGATAACGTTCCTTTAGGGTTGAACAGTAAATTTACTTTGATCGTTATTCTAGTCGTGTATTGGATCATTACATTATTAAATTTGAAATTTGATATGGCTAAAATTGGTGGGAAGATCGGTGTTTGGTTAGGTCTATATATTCCATTAGCAATTATGCTTCTTTTAGGTATTTTTTCATGGATCAAAGTCGGTATCCAACCACATGCAACATTAGGTCATTTTTCTTGGGCTAAATTGATTCCTGATGCCGAAACAGCGAAATCATTCGTTTACTTTGCACCAATCATGTTTATCTTTACGGGGATCGAGATGTCTTCTGTCTACATCACCCGTTTGAAAAATCCTGTAAAAACTTATACTAAAGGGATCTTTGCTGCATTGATTTTTCTCTTCTTTGTGAATACGTTGAATGCGTTAGTCGTAGCAAATGTGGTACCTAAAGGCCAAATGGAGTTGAATAATATTGCGCAATCCATCTCAATCTATTGTCAGATTCTAGGATTACCACATATCATCGTTAATATTTTCAGTCTATTAGTCTTTGTAGGTGTAGCTGTCCAATTATCTGCATGGGCTTCAGGACCAGCCAAAACAGTCACTGCAAGTGCGAGAAAAGGAGCATATCCACCAAAATTCAATTTTTGGAAAACGAACCAATTTGATGTGTCAAAATCAGTGATCTTAACACAATCAACGATTATTTCGATCTTTGCTTTGTTTTATTTGTTGATACCAGGTGTCAATCAGGCATTTCTGATGTTAGTGAACTCCACGACAGTGATTTATTGTATTGTATATGTCATTATGGGGATTGCTATTTTGAAATTAAGAAAAGCCAAACCTGAACTTGCCCGACCATTTAGAATCGGTAAAAAAGGTGGCAAGGGTGATTTAGGTGCATGGATCGTTGTACTTGTTCTTTTTGCAGCAATTGGCTGTTCAGTAGGCTTGACGATGCAAGCTGGAACGTTGATCAACTTTATCGCAGTAACGTTGATTAGTTTGATCTTATTTATTGCCCCATTATGTATTGATAAAATCAGAAAACCATCATGGGAACAAGAAGTCCAACAAAAATTGAATCAAGAATAAAGAAAAGGTGAGTAAGATGGAAAGAACCACAATGAAGAAAACTTTGACGAACCGGAATATCCAGATGATTGCGCTAGGAGGTGCGATCGGGACTGGACTATTCTTAGGTTCTGCCAAAGCAATCAAGTTGGCGGGACCTGCTGTCTTGCTTACTTATTTTGTTTGCGGTCTCGCTATTTATGGGTTGATGTATGCGATGGGTGAGCTCTTTTTATCCAATAATGAGTTTCAATCGATCGGCGATTTCATCCAATACTATTTAGGCGAACGATGGGCATTTTTAGTCAACTGGACGTATTGGTTATGTTGGATGGGTGCTGGATTGACCGAATTGACAGCAATTGGTTTATATATCCGCTTTTGGTTACCAGCACTTTCTCCCTTAATCAGTGGGATCTTCGCACTTATTGCCTTAGTGATCATTAACGTAGTTGCGGTTCGTTGGTTTGGTGAGTTGGAATCCTTGTTTTCAACTATCAAGATTTTTGGGATTTTATTATTTATTCTTTTAGGGATTGGCGTTTGCTTTTTGTACTTCAAGTCACCAAGAATTGGTGTCAGAGAAAATTTTGATCAGCTCCAAACCATTTTTCCATTTGGACTAACCGGCTTAGTTGCTGCTTTTCCAATGGTTTTATTTAGTTTTGCCGGAGTTGAAATGATCGGTTTAACGGTGGGCGAAACAGCAGATCCACAGAAAAACCTTAAAAAAGCGATCCAATGCTTACCCGCACGTATCCTCTTTTTCTATATTGGAACGATCGTGGCGATTTTGTTAGTCGTTCCTTGGCAAACTTTAGATTTAAAAGAAAGTCCGTTGGTCACGATGTTACAGTTCATTCATTGTAGCAAAGGGGCAGGAGTCATCAACTTGATCATCTTGGTTGCTTCCCTTTCTTCCACGAATAGTGCCATTTATAGTACGAGTCGTATCTTATATAATACGGCAAAAGAAAAAAATCTTTCAAAATGGTTTCTAACATTATCTTCTCGAGGTGTGCCCTTGCACGGTATCTTATTTACTGGAGGCATGTTTTTATTAGGACTTTGTTTACACTTTTTTGTATCAGATAGTCGGATTTTATTTCAATTACTTGCAGGCATGACCACGATTTCGTTCTTATTTGTCTGGTCAGCTATTTTATTTGCCCATCTAAAATTAACGAAAAGTCAGTTGAAAAAATGGAAAGATCGACTCATTCTATGTTTTTTTGGTTTGGTAGGAATCAGTTTGTTTTTTGAACCAACTACTCGTGTGATTCCCGTAGTTTCCGTTGTTTGGTTTGGTGCCTTGAACTTGATCTATCAACGGATTCGTCAGACCGCTCCAAAATGATTCGATATTTTTCCCCTATTTTTTTCAGGGCCCTCTGAAATAATTGACGTTAAATCAAGTCTCTCCTACCTATAATAAAAGTATCACAACCGAAAGAGGAGGGATTGCGATGGTCTGGTATAAAGAAACAGCCCAAGAAGTGATGAAGACACTCAAAACGACTCCAGATGGGCTAAACCAAGATGAGCGTATCAGTCGTTTAAAAGAAAACGGCTATAATCATATAGAAGTAAAAAAGAAAGTTAGTCCATTACGAAAGTTTTTGAAGCATTTGACAGAATTATTGATGATTATCTTATTGGTTGCTTCTTTGTTAAAATTTTTTACAGGAGAAGTGATTGAAGGAAGTATTATTCTGGCAGTCGTTCTCGTCAATAGTTTTGTTGGTTATTGGCAAGAGCGAAAGGCTGAGGAAGCGTTAAACGGCTTAGAAAAACTTTTAGGACAGAACGCGGTGATTTTCACAGAAGGGATCAAAGAATTGGTTCCAGCTAAGGAATTAGTACCAGGTGATTTGTTAGCGTTGAAAGCAGGCGATGTTGTACCTGCAGACGTTCGCTTGATTGAGGTCCATGACTTCATGGTAGAAGAAGCCGCATTGACGGGGGAGTCGGAAGCAGTTGAAAAGACCAGCGAACGATTGACGACAACCGTCTCAACCGGAGATCAGAAGAATCTGGCATTTTCTGGTACCTTAGTTCAAACAGGGACTGCGATTGGTGTGGTCATCGAAACGGGAGATACCACTGAAATCGGGAAAATCAATCAGGCACTACAATCAGTCCAACAACAAACTACACCACTCGTTAAAAAAATCAACCAACTAAACAAGCAGATCTTTCGTGGGATTCTTTTCCTTAGCTTGTTCTTACTCTTTTTCACGACATTTAGATATGGCTTGGAAATGAACTTCTTATTTTCAACGATTATTGCTTTGATCGTTTCGATGATCCCGGAAGGTTTACCAGCAGTACTCACGATGATCCTTTCTTTAGGTGTGAACGAAATGGCTAAAGAGCAAGCGATTATTAAAGGTTTGCCTTCTGTGGAAACCCTTGGCTCTATGACCGTGATTTGTTCGGATAAAACAGGAACCCTGACAAAAAACGAAATGAGTGTTGTCGAAACAGTGACGGATCAAGAAGAAACCATGTTGGCAATCATGAAAAACTGCCAAGAGATCCAAACCAAAGCAAATCAAAACGTGGCCGAATTAACAGGAAACCCGACCGAACTTGCTTTACTGCGTTACACGGCAAAAGCATCACTACCTTTGGAGCCAGTCAAAGGAAAAATCCCATTTAGTTCAAGCTATAAATACATGGCAACAATGCATGACAAACAGGAACATGCGATTGTTTATGTCAAAGGGGCACCGGAAGTATTACTAGCAAAAGCGAACTTGACACCGAAACAAGTCGGAAAATGGCAAGAGGAAGCGATGAAACTCGCTCAAAAAGGACAACGAGTCTTAGGCTTTGCTTATAAGACACTTGCTCCTGATCAAGAATTAGGACATGATCAATTGAATGAACTGACCTTTGTAGGGATTGCAGGAATTATCGATCCACCAAAAGAGAGTGCGATCCGAGCAGTCAAAGAATGTCAAAATGCAGGGATCTCGGTGAAAATGATCACAGGAGACCATAAAGACACTGCGCAGGCAATTGCTGAACAAATCGGTCTCAAACACACAAAAAACGTGTTAGAAGGAATTGACATTGATCGCTTATCAGATGAAGAACTAGCGAAACAAGTGAAATCAGTAGATGTATTTGCCCGAACGACACCGGAACACAAGTTACGGATCGTGGATGCTCTTCAAAAAAATGAAGAAATCGTTGGAATGACGGGTGACGGTGTGAATGATGCGCCAGCTTTGAAGCGTGCTGATGTAGGAATCGCTATGGGAATCAAAGGGAGTGAAGTGAGCAAGCAGGCAGCGGACATGGTATTGGGTGATGATAATTTCCATACGATCGCTAAAGCGGTCAAAGAAGGGCGGAGGATTCTCGACAATCTTCAAAAAACAATCAATTTTTTCTTACCAACAGCTTTAGCCCAAGGACTGGTCATTATTTGGGCACTACTCGTTAACCAGCCGTTACCACTGACACCTGTCCAAATTTTATGGGTGAACATGGTTACTACGATCACGTTATCCTATGCTTTAGGATTTGAAAAAGCTGGTAAGGATACGATGAGTCGCTCACCGAGAGATCCAAAGCAAGGGATTCTCACCCGCTACAGTGTGTTTCGAATCTTTTATGTGTCATTGCTGATCATGATTCCTGCTTATTTACTAGCAATGAGCTTTGAAGGACAAGCGCTCCAACAAACCATGCTCTTACAAAATATCGTAGCTGCTCAAGCTGTGTATATGATCAATTGCCGCGAGTTACTTGATCCTTCATTGAATCGAAGTTTATTTGAAAACAAAGCGTTGTTCTTGTCACTCGGAATGTTGATTCTCTTACAAGCAGGAGTGATTTACTTACCGATCGCACAACAGCTAATTGGGACAACAAGTCTTTCCCTGACAGAGCAACTACCGATCTTACTAAATATTCTATTACTTTTTGTAATCGTTGAGATCGAAAAGCGGATCAGTAAGATGATCGCAAAAAAACGAAATGCTGAGTTACCCACGTAAAAAGTACCACCACAAACAGGAAATAAAAGCTTATAAACGTACTCTTTGGCCATTACCAAATAGACATTTATAAGCTTTTGTTAGTTACTTGATCATTGATCGATGTTAAGACAGAGCATAAAAAAACTAAGTGTGAGTTACAAATACGATCGCAACGATAAGTCACTTAAACGATCCAATTCATTTTTTGTCGGGATCGTTGAAAGATAAATGACAGGCATTGGCGGCGTATCGATCGGAATATTTGAAACTAATAAATCATTTTTCTTGATAGTGATATCTGACAATTGACTCAATTCAATTGGCTCCAAGATCACTCGTTTGCCTAAATAAGCATTTAATTCTTGTTGCAAAAAAGCTTTCCATGAAGGTTCCCCTTGAAAAATAAAATAAATCGTTGCTTGATACGGCTGCACGGCTAAAAGTGTCTGTTGGATCAATAAAGAAAGTAAATAAAAGAAATAAGTCTCATTGGTGACCTTTTTGACCATGCTCGTCGATTCTTTAACTTGTTGCAACAAAGCGAATTTATGAGGATATAACTCTGGGTATTCTTGTTCATATTCTTTTAAATAATAGTGATATTGCTTGGTTGTTTGTTCGATCAATAACGGTGATTCATAGTATTTCAGGAGTAGTAAAATCAAATTTTCCGGTAAGTTTGTTTGTTCTAACTCTTTGATAGCTAAGCTTTCTGATAGACGATTTACAAATTCACGAATGTTTGTTTCTGCAGGGTGACGGTGTAAAATATCCAAGATCATAGGCGGGTAAGAGTTGTTATAGTTCCAGCTGTCAAGAAAACAGGAAAAAGCAAACGCTGCTTCTTTATCTTTAAGATAGACCCCTTCAGTTCGGTACAGTTTTTCTAATTCAGGAGCATAGAGTAAAAATAATTGATCCTGGGTAGAAAACAATGAAGTCGGGATTCGACAACCAGCTTTGATCCGAATCGTGTTGATAAAAAACCAACAAATCCCAAATACCTCTTCGGTGTCAACAGCTAACTCAGCTTGTCGTAAACGTTTGAGAAATCGGAAGTAGTGAGATTCATGGATCGAGTAATCCTCGAAGAAATAGTTGTTATGAGTAAACGGCATAAGTAACCGATGATAAAATAGCCGAATGGTTTCTTCTTCACCTGAAAACGACAAACGGTGGCGGTTTTGTTCAATCTGTAATTCGTAGACGACTAATTGTTGATTCAATTTTTTGACATGACGATTCAATGTTTCATAAGACAAGCCGTTACGTGCTAAAAAGGTGGGGGTAGCGACTTCTTTAATCGTTAATAATTCTTTCAATAATTGGACACTGATCGACTGTGTCAGAAAAATTTCCCACAGTTCATTTGTCAGGAGATTCTGTTCGTTTTTTAGTTGAATCCCTGATTGGTCACTATTGATTAGCCAGCCTTTAGGTAATTGAGTTTTGATTGTTTGAAGATCAGAAAAAATCGTACGCTCTGTGGTATTGACAGCTTCGGCCAATTCGTTCACAGTTATTTGCGAGTGATTCAGTAATAGTTCCACTAAAGAGACTTGGCGTTTGATATCTTTTTCAGTAATGATTTTTTTCATTAAAGAATACATTGGATCAACCTTTCTTTGTTAAGTATGACAAGTGAGGAAAACACTCGTTTCGCCGTATCTTCATAATGAAACCTGATTATTTTAGATAGCGCTTACCATTAGTATAATGAAAAAAGGCACAATATCAAATAAAGGATGAGTTTTTTGGATTTTTTTACTTCAATCAGCCGTCGTTTATTTAAAGTAGAAGTTAGCTAAAAAATTTGACTTATACTAAAATAAGTAAAAAGATAGTTATGTGAGAGGAGTGAGTAGAATGGAAAACAGACTAAACGATTATCGCCGCTTACTAGCGATTGCTCAAGCTGGATTGCTTTATGGGAAAGACGTGTTTGACAAAGAACGATATGAAGAGCTGCAAGAAATCTCGTTGAAGCTGCTGAGTGAAGTGGGATTGGAAACAAAGGAAGAATGGACAAGCCTAATAGAAGCGCATGAAGGATATCCAACACCAAAAGTTGACGTACGTGCATGGATCAAACAAGACGAGAAGATTCTATTGATCGAAGATACAAAAACACAAGAATGGTCATTACCAGGAGGATTTGCAGAAGTTGGTTTGTCTCCTAAAGAAAATATACGTAAAGAAGTCAAAGAAGAAACTGGGTTAGAGGTAGAAGTAGGTCAATTATTAGCGATATTTGATACGAATCTGCGCACAGACATCCCTCAAGCCTTTCAGTACTATAAAATTGTTTTTTCTTGCGCTATCTTGTCAGGTACGTTTGTGGCAAACCATGAAACTTCTAATATGAAATTCTTCCATTTAAATGATTTACCAAAACTCTCGCTGAAACGTACGACCAAAGAGCAACTATTGATTTTAGAAAAAGCTACCTTGCCTTATTGCGATTGATCAGGGAAGGTAGTTTTTTTATTTTTAGTGATTTTTTGTTGCAAATGCAATAAAAAAGAGTAAAATCATACTAAAGCTAGGTAAGGGAGGGCTAAAATGGACGAAATCATTCGAGAGATTGGAGCAATTGCCCGTGCCTTGGACTCGATTAGTAACATTGAGTTTCAAGAAGTTGATTTGACAAGAGGACAATACCTGTATTTAGTACGAATCTGTGAACATCCTGGCATTATTCAAGAAAAGTTAG
Organism: Enterococcus sp. DIV0691; assembly: GCF_051711145.1. Lineage (NCBI taxonomy): Bacteria > Bacillati > Bacillota > Bacilli > Lactobacillales > Enterococcaceae > Enterococcus > Enterococcus sp. DIV0691. Next base: position 2,602,845 of record NZ_JBIOLY010000001.1, on the reverse strand, counting down.
CTGAGATGATCAACGTTGACCGAACAACAACGGCACGTGCGGTGAAAAAATTGATAGCAAAAGACCTGATAAAAAGCATGCCAGATAAAAACAATAAAAAGATAAAAAAACTTTACCCAACGGATCGTGGAAAAAAAGTCTATCCGTTTATCCTTCGAGAGCATCATTATTCCAATCAAGTAGCTGTCAAAGGGTTATCCCAGCAAGAAGTTTTGCAATTACACACACTTTTGCAAAAAGTTCGGAAAAATGTGAGTGAAGATTGGCATTATATAAAAAAAGGAAACAAAAGAATTTATTGAAAGGACTGGAGCGGTGAAAACAATCGAAATCGTAGGGATCAAAGAAACGGAAGTAGAAAAATTACAGGCAATTAGTATCGAGACCTATCAAGCTACCTTTGGTGAACACAACAGTGAAGAATTGATGACGACCTATTTGGATGAAGCTTATGCGCTCGATAAATTGAGGCGAGAACTACAAGAGGAACAGTCAGAATTTTATTGGGCAGTACTAGATGACCGGATTGCTGGCTATCTAAAATTAAATATAGGGCAAGCACAAACAGAAGCAATGGGAGAAGGATTTTTAGAGATTGAACGTATTTATGTCCGATCGCCATTTAAATCTAAAGGGATTGGATCTAGATTGATCGAATTTGCTGTGCAAAAAGCGCAAGAAAAACAAAAAGAGGCGATTTGGTTAGGAGTATGGGAACATAACTATCCTGCCTTAGCTTTTTATAGAAAACATGGATTCCAACATCATAGCCAACATATTTTTTATATGGGAGATGATGCTCAGACAGATTATCTATATGTCAAAAATTTACAGAAATAAAAGGAGCAGAAACATGGAAAAAATCATCGCAGAACAAAATTTTTGGGAAGTCTTTCCAGAAGCAACAATTGAAGTTTTGGTAGTCGAAGGTATCGATAATCATGTAGATAAAGCCAAAGAAGAACAATTCCATCAACTATTGAATGATGCAGCGAAAGAAGCAAGAGGATATTTGACAGAAGAAACATTCAGTCAAAATGAAGTCATTGCCCAATGGCGTCAAGCTTTTTCACGTTTTAAAACCAAAAAAGGAGCCCGTTCATCAATTGAAGCGTTATTAAAAAGAGCCAGCCAAGAACGTGAATTTTTCCCTATCAACCCATTAGTCGATATCTATAACAGTATTTCTCTAACATTTGGTGTGCCATGTGGAGGAGAAGATCAAGAAAAAATCAAAGGGGATCTTCATCTAGGAAAAGCTCATGGTGGTGAAAGTTTTTTACCTCTAGGAGCAGAAGCTGATGCACCAGCTTTACCAGAAGAAATCATTTATTACGATAACGAAGGAGCAATCTGTCGCAGTTTCAACTGGCGAGAAGCGCAACGGACAATGTTGACGGAAGACACGACTAAAGCCATTTTGATTATTGAATCAGTCACAAAAGAGCAAGCATCACGTGGCGCAAAAGCAATGACAGAATTGAAAAAACGCGTGGAACAAACATTTGGCGTAGAAGGGAAAACATTTACGCTAACAATGGAACATCCAGAAATGAACATTTGAAGTAGGAACGAAACGTAGGAATGAAAAGTAGCTCCACCAATAAGATCACATAGAAAAACGAGGGATTTTTCTATGTGATCTTATTTTCTCTAACGAGTGTAGTTTTGAATGGTTTCGTTTCGCTGTTGTGCCATCAAATCTTATCAAAACAAGACAAACTGACAAAGAATCGTCACAGTCTGTCAAATCTTGTCGGATTTTTCGATTCTTAAACCGAGAATTCTTTGATTATCCGCTTTCATGATATACTTAATGAAAAGGATCAACACCATCAAAGGAGGATCAGAGATGATCGGTAAAACCAGAGTCATGCTTTATGCAGAAAATGTTGAAGTGCTTAGTCAATTTTTTGTCGAAACTCTAGGCGCAACAGTTAGTGAAACGATTGAGTTACCAGAAGAATTTCAAAGTACGATCGTGCAACTTTCACCAGAATTTGAATTAGGGATTTTTCCAAAAGTTTTTGTCCAACGATTTTCGCCAGAAGTGTTAGGTACGACTCCTTCGATCATTTTCTTTACGGATCAATTTGAGGAGATCTATCAAAAAATAGAGAATGCTGGTGAAATCATGGAGAACAATGGCGTAGAGACGTTCAACTTTTCTGATCCAGAAGGAAACTATTTTGTGATCGGTAAGTTGTAATGTTTGAAATCAGAAGAGGTCCTGGTGTTTGAAAAGGAGATGCACAGGACAAGGAATTTAAATAAATGAATAACAAATTTTTGAAGGAAAGGAGAGACTGTCATGAATCTAATCGCAAAAATGGAAGAATATTCACAGAGACGACGAGAAGAAAAAAGTGAAAAAATCCGTCTGAAAAACTTGAAGACAGGGAAAAAGCCAACAAAAGGTTGGGGGAAAATGGTAGATACAGGATATGGCGGCTTGAATTCGTTGACTCATTCTAGTGAAATTAGTAAATATTTTTCGGCAGAAAGTGACATCAAGGGATTCATTGCTGAAGAACAAAAACGCATCGGAAAAGAGCAGCTAAAAAATAGCTAAAGCAAACCGATTTGGTACGCTATTTTGTTTGAAATGCTCCTTTTCTATTAAAAAAACTGTTAAATCAGTACATAACGATCAAAAAAACTTAAAGTTCGGATTTTGCTTAAAATCCGACTTTTTTGTTTACTTATGTTCTGATTTAGTATATGATTAAACACGTTGTTTTTAAATAATTCAAAATTTTGAGGGACTTTTTTATAAATGTTCGGTTTTAGGGGGATGAAAGATGAAGGAAAAACTACTTTCCTACTTCGAGATTGAAAAATTAGGTACCACCGTCAGAAGAGAAATACTTGCAGGCTTTACAACATTTATTTCAATGGCGTATATCTTATTTGTCAATCCAACAGTTTTAGGCGCATCAGGAATGGACGAAGGTGCGGTGTTTACGGCTACAGCATTAGCAAGTGCGATCGGCTGTATTTTAATGGGGGTCTTAGCACGTTACCCGATTGGTACTGCGCCAGCATTAGGGATTAATGCCTTTTTTGCTTATTCCGTTTGTTTGGGAATGGGGATTCCTTGGGAAACAGCTTTAGCAGGCGTGTTTGTTGCTTCTTTGATTTTTATTTTGATCACGATTTTCAAATTACGTGAAATGATCATTGATGCAATTCCAGCTGATTTAAAATATGCGATCTCAGGTGGGATTGGTTTATTTATTGCTTTCCTTGGCTTAAATGAGGGAGGAGTCATCGTTTCAAATGAATCTACATTAGTGGGGTTAGGTTCACTAAGCGTAGGTTCAACATGGTTGACGATTTTTGGCTTAGTTGTGACAGCGATCTTATTGATAAGACGTGTTCCAGGAGGTATTTTTATCGGGATGGTAGCTAGCACGATTCTTGGATTAGTGACTGGACTTATTCCTATGCCTTCTCAATTAGTTTCGGCTGCACCAAGTTTAAAGCCAACATTCTTAGTTGCATTGAAACATATCGGAGACATCAACTCACTACAAATGTGGGTAGTCGTATTAACCTTTTTATTAGTTACGTTCTTTGATACAGCAGGAACGTTAGTTGGTTTAGCTAATCAAGCTGGTTTTATGAAAGATAACAAAATGCCTCGTGTCGGGAAAGCTTTAGCTTCTGATTCAACCGCTATGCTTGCAGGTTCTTTATTAGGAACTTCTCCAGTTGGAGCTTTCGTTGAATCTTCTGCCGGAATCGCTGTTGGCGGACGTTCTGGGATCACTGCAGTGACGACCGGGATCTTATTCCTATTCGGATTATTCTTTTCACCGTTGCTATCAGTAGTGACTTCACAAGTAACAGCACCAGCACTGATCATTGTCGGTGTATTGATGGCACAATCGTTGCGTCAAATCGAATGGGGAAAGTTAGAGATCGCCATTCCAGCTTTCTTGATCTTGATCGGTATGCCGTTAACTTACAGTATTTCTGATGGGATCGCATTAGGATTTATCTTCTATCCAATTACTATGATCGCAGCAAAACGCGGAAAAGAAGTATCACCGATCATGTATCTGTTATTCTTTGTCTTTATTGGCTTCATGTGGATACTGAACATTAGTTAACTTGATTTAGTTGATTAATTTTTTGATGTGTGACAAGTAAAAGAACCTTGGCAAATGGAAGACTCGCTATTGTTAGCGAGAAAACAAATGCCAGGGTTCTTTTTTGGAAAAAATTGTTATCGGTAACAACTGAAAGTAAAAGACGATAGCATCAAGGTTTAGGCGTGGTGAAAGAAATAAGGAGAATAATGGCTATTTACTCTCGTTTTTGAAAGCGTTACAATTTTTGCGAGGGATCAATAATCTTTAACCAATGGAGGAAAGTATGGAGAAAAAATGGTGGCATCAATCAGTTGTCTATCAAGTATATCCTCGTAGTTTTCAAGATACGAATGGGGATGGAGTCGGGGATTTACAAGGAGTGATCGCTCGATTGGATTATCTGCATTATTTAGGGATCGATACGATATGGTTATCTCCCGTATATGAATCTCCTAACGACGATAATGGTTACGATATCAGTGATTATCAAGCAATCATGGCCGAATTTGGCACGATGGCTGATATGGAGGAACTGATTGCAGAAGCAAAGAAACGTGAAATAAAAATCATTATGGATCTCGTCGTCAACCACACATCAGATGAACATGCTTGGTTTATCGAAGCTCGTCAAAGTAAGGGAAATCCGTATCGGGATTATTACATTTGGCGTGACCCAATCAATGGAAATGAGCCTAATCAATTACGGTCGATATTCAGTGGCTCTGCTTGGCAGTTTGATGAAACAACTAGTCAGTATTATTTACATCTTTATAGTAAAAAGCAACCAGATTTAAACTGGGAAAATCCCCATTTACGTCAAGAAATCTATCAGATGATGAACTTTTGGATCGACAAGGGAATCGGTGGTTTCCGAATGGACGTGATCGATACGATTGGGAAGTTACCTGATCAAGAAATAACAAGTAATGGTCCCAAACTTCATGACTATTTACAAGAGATGAATCAAGCTACTTTTGGAAACAAAGATCTGATGACAGTGGGCGAAACTTGGGGAGCAACCACGGATATTGCCAAGCTTTATTCTGATCCCAAGAGAAATGAACTATCGATGATCTTTCAATTTGAGCATGTCGGTTTGGATCAACAGGCAGGAAAAGACAAATGGGATTTAAAACCATTAAGTATTCCTGAGTTGAAACAGGTATTATCAAAATGGCAAACTTCTTTAGGGAATGAAGGGTGGAACAGTCTATTTTGGAATAACCATGATTTGCCAAGGATCATCTCGCGTTGGGGGAATGATCAAGATTATCGAGAAGAAAGTGGCAAAATGTTTGCGATTTTGCTGCATATGATGAAAGGGACACCTTATATTTATCAAGGAGAAGAAATTGGGATGACAAACTACCCGATCAAGGATATTTCTGAAGCGCAAGATATTGAAACGATCAACATGTATCATGAACGGTTAACTTTAGGATTTACTCCGGAAGAAATCTTGTGTTCGATCAATGCAAAAGGGCGTGACAATGCGCGTACACCGATGCAATGGGATAATAGTGAACATGCTGGATTTACCACAGGAACTCCTTGGCTACACGTCAATCCAAACTACCAAATGATCAATGTGAAAACAGCCTTAGCAAAGAAAGATTCTATTTTTTATACGTATAAGCAATTGATCGAGTTACGGAAAAACAATGAACTCATCGTCTGGGGAGATTATCAGTTGGTAACAGATACGCCCGATGACGTATTTGCCTATTATCGGACGTTGAATAATGAACAATGGTTAGTCGTTTGCAATATGTCTGAAAAAAATCAGCCATACACATTGACTGATCAAGCGATGACACTGGTCATTTCAAACTATCCACAAAAACAGATACCAACTGGCAAACTGAATTTACGTCCTTATGAAGCTTTTGTTTTGAAGACGAGCAAATAAATGACTTGTCCGAACACCTCAAAAAAGAGTATGATAAAAGAAATTTAGACAAGTGTGAGGACCATGATGAAAGTATTGTTTGATTTGATTCCAAAAAAACAAGAGGAGATGGTACTTTTTCAAGTTCATGAAAAGGTACCATTTTTAACTTCGATTGCTGATATTTTAGAGAAATACAAAGTGGAAACTATTTTAGTGAGAGACTATAAAAAAGAAAGAGATGTCTATTTAGATTTATTCTCGATTTTTTATATCGAATACCTTGATCGCAAATGTTTCTTTTATACGGAAAATGAAGTGTATGAGCGAAGATTGACACTAGCTCAGTTAATGAAAGAACTCCCAGAACCATTTATCCAAATATCGAAAACGACTATTTTAAATATCTATATGGTTAAAGAAATCAATTCGTCGCTTTTAAATGGAAATCTCTATGTCACATTACAAAATACAGAAGAGTTACTCGTTAGCCGTTATTTTTCCAAAGCATTAAAAGAAAAAATCGATCAGACTTTTCGCAACAAGTGACAAGAAAAATGCAAGAAATGACAATCAAACTAGCTTCAAGAAGGAAACCTTGTAGAATAAATGTACCTGATAGCTGGTAAGATGAAAAGGAGAGCCCGATGAAATTGATACAACGTATGATGAGAAGTATTGGTATTGGAAGCTTTGCTTTCTTGCTGTTCAAATTAGTTTCACAAACCCATGAGATCACGAGAAATGAGATTCTTTTTGTCTTCTTTCTCTCGGCTTTTATTGGCGTAGTATCGCTGATCGAGCGAATTGAGAAGCTTAATTATCTTCAGATTATACTGCTGCATTTTATTAGTACGTATGCCTTTAGTTATTTCTTGTTGGTGCTGTTGAATGGAAGTGTTTCTGTTCATTTTGAGAGATACACGCTAACCTTTGTGAGTATCTATTTCATTGTGTGGCTTTGTTTGATCATCAGGAACTTTTTACGAGCCCGATTGTTAAATAAACGAATCCAAATAATCAATACACGGCATTCAGGAATTTCAGGAAAGAAAGAAGAATAAAACGTGGAACATCTACAAAATTATCTCATTGTGTTAGTATTGATTCTCTTTTTTTTACAGAGATTACTTAAAGAAAGAGCAATCAAAGACACGATGAAAAGTGAAATCATCATTGTATTAGTTGGACTTTATTTAATCATAAGCAACTGGCAAGAAATCATTAAGACTAACCATACACTTATTCTTATTGTTTTGTCTGTTTTGCTGGGGTTCATCTTTGGCGTGTTACGTGCCCAAACTGTAAAAATCTATCAAAGACAAAGTGACCAGCAATGGGTAAAAAAGGGAACTTGGCTGACCGTTCTTGTATTTATCATAGGGGTCATTATCAATCGTGTCAGCGTATTGCCTTTTGGTGAAAGCGTACCTGCAGTTGCTGAAACTTTGCATATCGGTGTCTCATTATTAGGTGCCAAAGTAGTTTATCTGAAAAAAGTATAAACCAATCAGCGCATAAACAATACCAATCAGTCGCATTTTTTTCTTATTCGGCGGTACCTAGTGACAATTTTTTGCCGTATCTGTTCTCTACTTATCTTATTCAAATTTTTGGTGCAGCTCATTGTTTGAAGGTGCTTGAATCTTGTTTCTGCGTTTTTATATCCCCTAAAACAGGTTATATTATTCTTTCTAGGAATTTTACATGCTCTTGTTTTCCCTTGTTACTACAGCCTTTTTTGACAAATAACAAAAATCATACTATGATATGTTACGCGGATATTAGGGGGAGAAAACATGGAGAAACCGATTGAACAAGCGTTAAATGATTGTCTGTTTTTTAGTGTGAAAAAATTAGATCGCCTGTTGAATAAAATGGCAGATGAAGCATTTAAGAAAACGGGTTTGACACCGACATATGGGTTTATTTTATTAATTTTAAAAGAAAAAGATGGGTTACCACAAAAGGATATCGCCCAATTACTTTGTTCTGCACCTTCAACGATTGCTCGTTTTGTCGAAAAATTGGAATACAAAGGCTATATCAAAACAGTCAGTGATGGACGCTTGTCATTAGTTTATCTGACGGATCAAGGACGGGAATTTGTAAAAGAAATCGATAGTAGTTGGGAAGAACTACATCATGCATATCAAGAGATTCTAGGATCTGCGGAAAGTGAAGGTTTATCTAAAGCAATCAATTCAGCCACTGAAAAACTACAAAAAAAATAAATTTTTTTAATCTCGTTAGTTGTATGCACAACTAATTATATGTTTTAATAAACGAAGAGAACTGAATGGAGGAATCACCATGGCAAATTTTAACGAAACAATCACTTTTCCTTCTGGTGTGACATTACCTAACCGTTTGATGATGGCACCTATGACCACCCAATTAAGTTTTTATAATGGTGTGATTACGGAAGATGAGATCACGTATTACCAAGAACGTTCGAAAGGACTAGGCGCTGTTATTACAGGGGCTGCGAATGTGCAAGATATAGGAAAAGGCTGGCCCGGTGAACTTAGCATAGCCCATGATGAAATGATACCTAGGCTCAGTGACTTGGCAAAGGCAATCAAAGAAAATGGGGCAAAAGCGATCGTACAAATCTTCCATGGCGGACGTATGACGAGTCGAGCAACGTTATCAGGCGAACAAACTGTTTCGGCTAGCGCAATCCCTGCAGAACGACCTAATGCGGAAACACCACGTGCCTTATCAGAAGACGAAATCTTAGAAACGATCAAGGCTTTTGGTGAAGCGACTAGAAGAGCAATCGAAGCTGGATTTGATGGTGTAGAATTACACGGTGCTAATACGTATTTGATCCAACAATTCTTTTCGCCACATTCTAATCGTCGTGAAGATCAATGGGGCGGAAGCTTAGAAAATCGCTATCGCTTTATTGATGAAGTAGTGAAAAGTGTGTTTCAAGCTGTCGAAACATACGCAACAAAGCCTTTTATCGTAGGTTATCGCTTTTCACCAGAAGAATTTGAAACGCCTGGTATCCGTTTTGAAGATACCATATGGTTAATGGAAAAATTACGTGAAACAAAATTGGATTACCTTCATGTTTCATTAAGTACGTATGATCGTGTTGCTCGTTCTGAGCAATACAATGAGCAATCGATGCTTCACTATCTCCATGAAACAGTGCAAGGAAAAATACCATTAGTGGGTGTAGGGAATGTCCGTAATCGCCAAGATGTTGAAGCCGTTTTATCTGATGCAGAACTTGTCGCAGTCGGGCAGCAACTATTAGTTGATCCCGAATGGGCGGTCAAATTAATGGAAAATCGCGATACAGAACTTGTGTCCAAACCATTTGCAAAAGCATATCAAGAACTCTATTTACCTAATCCATTGTATAATTTTTTACAGATCCGTTATCAATCAAATACTAATAGATAAGTGAAGATCTACTAGTAAAGAAAGAAGAGAGAACAATGAAAGTATTGATCGTCTTAACGAATGTGGAAAAATATAAAGGAACCGACCGTCCAACAGGTCTGTGGCTGAGTGAGCTGACTCATTTTTACGATGCTTTAGTTAAAAATAATATCTCAGCTGATTTTGTCAGTCCTAAAGGTGGGTATGTTCCTTTGGAGCCGAAGAGTCTGGAAGCGATGGATGAAATCGATTGGACGTATTATCAGGACGAAGATTTCCGTAACCGAGCGTTAGGAAGCACCTTGAGTCCAGCTGAAGTCGACCCAAACGAGTATCGTGCAATTTATTATACCGGTGGACACGGAACCATGTGGGACTTTCCTGAAGCAACGGATCTAGGAAAAATTGCTTCATCGATCTACCAAAATGACGGAATCGTTTCAGCTGTTTGTCATGGTGTAGTCGGATTACTTCCTGTAGTTGACGTTTCTGGTCAACCGATTTTAGCGGGAAAAACGGTCACTGGTTTTAGTAACGAAGAAGAAACAGCGAATGGAACAACGGAAAAAGTACCTTTTCTAACAGAAGATGCATTGAAAGAAAAAGGAGCAAACTATCAAGCAGGACCAGCTTTTACAGCGGTCGTACATGCAGATGGACAGTTGTTGACCGGACAGAATCCTCAATCTGCGCATCAATTAGGAATCAAAGTCGTTGAATCTTTGAAGAAGTAAGTTGTTAAGGGAAAAAGTTAAGCAAAAAACGAAAATAAACAGTTCCGACGTAGGCCTTCTTATTACAGCATTATAGTAAGTCTGCCAAAAAACAATCCAATTTAACAATAGAAGAAAACTTTATAAAGTAGAGGGTGGAATCTGAAACGTCCTCCAAAATTTAGATTTTTTAGTCTAACTGTTTGGAGTCGCTTCAGATTTTGCCCTCTATTTCTATAAAAAAATAAAAAGAATGGACAACGTAAGTCTAAAAATTGATTTTTTTATGGAGTATGAGAGGTAAAAAAACATGGTAAAATAAAAGCGGATACATAGAAAGTAACTAAGGAAGAAAGGAATGATGAAATGGAGTTGCTAGAAAAAGAAACGTTCTATTATAAGCATAACGATCATTTAATTGAACCCGTCCATTGTGCTTTTTTTAAAGAAGACAATAACCAAGGGATTACGAGTCATCAAGAAGCAGTACTGGCCTTTCTCACGTATTTTAATCGGGTATGGTGCATTTGGACACCAAAATTTGTACCTGGGTTAACTCAAAAATTTGCCGAAGTGCCAAAAGTTGAGGTCACACTAACCCCAGAAGTCGAAGCAAGAATAGAAGCTGAGGTAGATGCCCAAATAAAAGGAGATATACAAGGAGAAATCAAATATCTTCAAGCCGTCGGACGAAAAGTAGATCTCAAAAAGCTACAAATTGATTATGAAGAACGCAAACAAGAGCGTTACCAAATGATAAAAGAGCTTAGAAAAGAGCATGAAGCATTATTGATCAGATTTCCACAACTCTACGAGCGAACTGAAGAAGTAACGCTTACTTATATGGAAGAAACCTCGTTTGATACTTATGACGGCTTTCCCATACGGGTCAATCCCGAAATGATGAAAGCTGATGAAATCAGTTCCACAACTTTTTTTGCCAAAGGTGGGGAATACCAAATCGCTTTTTGTAGTTATCTCCAGACCCATCGAACAATCGAAGATTTCCAACGAGTCAATCAACTTCTGTTCCCTGATCGAAGTGAGCTAGTCATTTATCAATGGAATACGGATTTTACCAATTTGTATAACGAACCCAGAAGAGATGATGGAGCGTATCTATGGTCAATCTATGACAAAAAAAGAAAACGATTTACAGTGATTGATATTGCCCTAATTATTCCATAGGTGGTAAAAAGTGTTTAAAAAAGGAGAGTTAAGGGTAGAACTTCCTTGGCTCTCTTTTCTTTAAGGGAAAATCAACGAAATCAGGTGTTTGTTTGTGGTTCGATTCTTCCATACGACACTATTATTCATAGAGCAAAGTATTTGTTTCTTTTTTATATCTTTTTAGATCTGGAAAAGCAGTGACAATGTAATACTTATGATTTTTTCGAAGTTCGTTCTTCCTTTTTTTGTGAAAAAGTAGTTTTAAATAATTTTATAATTAAAAAGGTTTTATGATGGAATTAAAGGAAAATAGTATGGGGAAGTATAGGAGAGTGATGAAATGGAATTATTAGAAGAAGAAACATAGAATTTCAGAAAAAAAGGTTTTGCTATGAATTATGCTTTTTTTTATGAAGAGAATTATCAAAAGATAATAAGTCATCAAGAAGCTGCATTAGCTTTTCTTAATTACAAAAATAGACTGTGGGCGCTTAGAATTTGGGCGATTAAAACAAAAGATGGAAAGTTTACTAGTAGGGAATATGAAAAGAAGTATCAGGAAACAAGAGAGGAAAAGATTATTTACACTAATTTGCGTTCATTTGATGAAGTCAAAGGTTATCCTATCCAAGTAAATCCAGAGTTAATGAATAGCAAAAAATATCTGTCGAAGAATTTTTTGAAGAAAAAGGAACATATGAACATGCGTTTATGGATAATCCTCAAAATTTATATGGGAAAAAGGAAGATTTTATTGAAATAAACCAGCAACTTTTTCCAGAAAAAAAAAGGTTGGAAATCTATCTTTGGAATAATGAATTTACCCAATATTATAATGGGGGGCGAGAAGGACTTGGAGCATATTTATGGACAATCTATGATGTGGAGTACAAAAAGTTTATTGTAATTGATGCTTCGTTAATAATAGATTAATGAGACTGAGACGATAGTTCTTTCTCAAAAAGAAGATAAGTTCGATTTTGATTTTTATTGTCAAAATCGAACTTATTTTTTTATTCTGCAAAAGTTGCCTACTTGATCTAACACCACGGCTGTTCTTATGATTGAAGATTTGCTTCGTTTTTGAGTACATTTTTTGAAACATTAACGGTTACATGATACTCTTCAAATAGGCTATTGGAAAAGAGGGAAATGGATGAGGATCGTGATCATTGGTGGTTCTTTTGCGGGGATCTATGCAGCAATTTCTTTGCGAAAAAGTTGTCCTGACAGTGAAATCATACTTTTGGAAAAACAAGACAAGATTGGGTTTATACCGAGTGGACTCAATTTACTGTTAAAAAAGCAACTCACAAGTAAAGAACAACTTTATTGGTTGACTAAGGAAGAATTGCGAGCGCTATACGCAATTGATGTTCAAGTACGCACGGAAGTCGTTTCACTTGAAATAGCCACGAAGACTGTGTTTATCCAAAATGGGCGACAGCTTACTTTTGATACATTGGTGATTGCAACGGGTTCGAGTCAGCAATTCAAAAATGGAAACAAAAGTACGCAGATCCGTTCTGTTAAAGATATCCACTTAAAAGAATCTTTGGAACAAAGTCTTGCGAAGGCACAAAAGATTGCTGTGATTGGTGCGGGACAAGTAGGACTTGAATTAGCAGAAGGGTTATATCATCAGCAAAAAGAAATCCATCTCTATGAAAGCCGATCAACATTGTTGTTCCGTTATTTCGACCCCGAAATGGTTGAGCCGTTAACACATGAGTTATTGCAACGGCATATCCAATTGTTTTTCAATGAACAAGTGCAAACGCTCGAAGAAAACGAGCAAGTGGTCGTAGTGACGGATCAAAAAACAGAAAGCTATGATTTAGTTCTGCTAGCGAATCACACGCGTCCAGACCATCATCTCTGGCAAGATCAGTTGAAGCTAAATGAAGATGGTACGATTTGGGTCGATGAGTATTTGCAAACGTCAGCGAAGGATATTTATGCAATCGGTGATGCGATCCAAGTGACGTTCCAACCGACTCAAGAAAAAATGTATGTCTCTTTGGTCAATAATGCACTACGCACGGCACAAGTGGTCAGTCAAACGATTAGTGGCAAACGTACGAAAGATCCGGGAACCTACCGAGCAATTGGAAATCATTGGTTTGGTTATTTTCTAGGAAGTGTTGGGCTAACGGAAGAAGAAAGTATTTTTTATCCGCAGACTGTCCGTAAAACATATTTGCTTGCCCGCTTAGCTGCGACCAATAGTGAAACGGCGAAAATCAAAGTGATGTGCAATGAAAAGGGACAATTACTTGGTGCGCAGTTGCGAAGTCGAGAGGAGATATTCGATTTATTGGATCGATTCACTCTCGCTATTGAGGAAGGCTGGACGTTAGAGAAATTATTCGAACGGGAGTTATTCTTCCAGCCAGAATATCGGTTGCCGCTTCAATTGATAAAGGTGGTTGATACGCTCGATGAAGATTGAACAATTACTAGAGAAAAAAGAGCAGTTGCAAGTGCTGATTCTTAGGGAAATGGTGTTGCATGGTGGAACTGTAGGAACGAATCAATTAAGGGAACAAGTCAATCTTTCTAAAACATCATTTGATCAATATATAGCAGAAATCCCAATGATCGGTATGATGATGGGGAAGAAAGTAGCAATCAAAAGAAATGAATTTCAAGTCACATTAGAGTTGGCTGAAGATGTCAGCTTAGAAAAAATCATTCTATTCTTAGTTCAACAAAGCTTGAAATTCAATCTGCTTGTTTATTTATTAGAACATCACCAAGCATCGATCGTTCGTCTAGCGACAGCTTTTAATATCAGCGAATCTTCTGTCTTTCGTAAGATCAAAGAATTGAATCAGTTACTGCAAGAATTTTCTCTACAAATCAAAAATGGCCAACTCTATGGCGAGGAATTGCAAGTTCGTTATTTCTACTATGTATTATTCCAATTTATCTCTGAATCACAACGTCCCCTTTTCTTACAACAGACGCCTGATAAAGCGCCACTTATTTTAGGATTGGAGCGAGCCTTAGAAACGACATTCTCTCAAGAGTCAGCTAGTAAAATCGCCTGCTGGCTAGGGATTACTCGTAAACGGCTATTGAGTGAAAAAACGACGTTTGCTACATTGAAAGAAAAGAAAATACTTTATCAAAAGGATCGTTTGTATCAAGCACTTGATCCAGTCATTTCGCTTTATTTAAGTCGGACAGCTGCTGAGATCAGTGGCTATGAGCCTTTGATGTTTTACAGTTTTTTTGTCTCGTTTGCTGTGTTATCAGAAGAACATTTTTATCAATATGATTTAACCCGAAGCAAAAAATTACCAACAGCTGTATTAGATACGTACATTAGAGAAACGATGTTGTGGCACTATCGTCCACGAAAGTTGAAGATCAAGGAAGAAAAAGCAGTCGGTTATCAATTAGCTCAAATCGATAATGAGTTTTATTTTTTTCGAGGAGTCATGATGATCTATGAGCCAGAACATCTCTTGCAACAACAGAAAAAGATGTTAGGCCGCTCCCTTAGTCAATTACTCGAACGATTGAAAGAAACAACGCTGACACAACTACCTGCTAAACAAGGTGAAGAAGCTGCTTTAAGTTATCTCATGATTCAGTATGCCAATATTCTTATGATGATCGATTTTTATATTGCGAAATCGGTCACTATCGGAATCGATATTGAAACATTACCGATTTATCGAGTGGCATTTCAACAATTTTTGTTAAGAGAACTAAAAGGAATCAGTGGGATTGAGATTGAAAATCGACGACCAGGAAAAAAGTATGATTTAGTGATCACATTTAATCAAGAAGATCCTCATCAAAATTATTATTATTTATCAGAGTTTGCTTCAAGCTATGATATCGCAAGGTTAAAGCAAAAAATCGAAGAAGAAAAAAAAGCAAAAAACTAAAAACTGTCAAAAAAACAGAAAATAAATGTTTTTTTGGCAGTTTCTAAAAAATGAATCGGTGTAAGATAAAGATAAATTTAGAAAGCGTTTGCAGATAATGGAGGAGATCAGAATGACAGAATCAACATACATCATGGCGATTGACCAAGGAACGACAAGTTCACGAGCAATTATTTATGACAAAAAAGGTAGACATATCGGTAGTTCACAAAAAGAATTCACGCAATATTTTCCTAAAGAGAGCTGGGTGGAACATGATGCGAATGAAATCTGGAACTCCGTACAGTCGGTCATTGCAGGAGCATTTATTGAATCTGGGATCAAACCGAATCAAATCGCAGGCATCGGGATCACTAACCAACGTGAAACGACGGTGATCTGGGAAAAAGATACTGGACGTCCGATTTATCATGCTGTGGTATGGCAATCTCGTCAATCCGCATCAATTGCTGATAATTTAAAAAAGGAAGGCTACCAAGACTTTTTCCATAAAAAAACAGGTTTAGTGATTGATGCCTATTTTTCTGCTACAAAAATACGTTGGATTCTTGACCATGTAGAGGGAGCGCAAGAACGTGCTGAAAAAGGCGAATTGCTTTTTGGTACGATCGATTCATGGCTGGTATGGAAATTAACAGACGGTCAAGCACATGTGACGGATTATTCCAATGCAAGTCGGACGATGTTGTTTAATATTCACGATCTTGATTGGGATCAGGAAATCCTTGATCTCTTGAACATTCCTCGAGCAATGCTGCCAAAACCGACTTCTAATTCGGAAATTTATGGTTATACACAAGGGTATCATTTCTATGGAAGTGAAGTGCCGATTTCTGGGATGGCTGGTGACCAGCAAGCTGCTTTGTTTGGACAAATGGCTTTTGAACCTGGAATGGTCAAAAATACGTATGGTACAGGATCATTTATCGTCATGAATACTGGGGAAGAACCCCAACTATCCAAGAACAATCTATTAACGACGATTGGTTATGGAATCAATGGAAAGGTTTACTATGCACTGGAAGGGAGCATTTTCGTAGCCGGTTCTTCCATCCAATGGTTGCGAGATGGGTTGCAAATGTTACAAAAAGCAAGTGATTCCGAAGAGGCAGCAAAACGTTCCACAAGTGAGGATGAAGTCTATGTCGTGCCAGCATTTGTTGGGTTAGGGGCACCTTATTGGGATCAAGCTGCGAGAGGTTCGATGTTTGGGTTGACACGTGGGACGACCAAAGAAGACATTATCAAAGCAACCTTACAATCGATTGCATACCAAGTAAGAGATATCATTGATACGATGCAAGAAGACACAGGGATCAAAATACCAGTCTTGAAGGTCGATGGTGGCGCAGCGAATAATGAGTATTTGATGCAATTTCAGACAGATATTTTAAATATTCCGATCCAACGAGCAGAAAATCTGGAAACTACGGCATTAGGTGCGGCATTTCTAGCTGGTTTAGCGGTTGGTTTTTGGAAAGATACAGATGAAATCAGAGAATTTTATGAAGCGGGCAAGATGTTTGAAGTAGAGATGCCTGAAGAGCGTAGAGAAAAATTATATGGCGGTTGGAAAAAAGCGGTAGTAGCAACACAAGCATTTGAGTAAAGGGAGGGAATGTCATGTTTTCAAGAGGAACAAGACAAGAAAGTATTGAAAAAATGCAACACGAAAAGTTGGATCTGCTGATTATTGGTGGCGGTATCACAGGGGCTGGTGTGGCGCTTCAAGCCGCAGCATCAGGAATCAAAACGGGGCTAATCGAAATGCAAGACTTTGCAGAAGGTACTTCTTCACGCTCCACAAAATTAGTACACGGAGGGATTCGTTATCTTAAAACTTTTGACGTCGAAGTTGTAGCAGATACTGTAGGCGAACGAGCGGTGGTCCAAGGGATTGCGCCACACATTCCAAAACCTGATCCAATGTTACTACCGATCTATGAAGATGAGGGTGCAACGACGTTTAATATGTTTTCAGTCAAAGTGGCAATGGATCTCTACGATAAATTGGCAAATGTGACTGGAACAAAATATGAAAACTATACGTTGACGCCAGAAGAAGTGTTAGAACGAGAACCATTTTTGAAAAAAGAAGGGTTAAAGGGCGCTGGTGTTTATCTAGATTTTCGGAACAATGATTCACGTTTAGTGATCGATAACATCAAAAAAGCAGCAGAAGATGGTGCTTATCTAGTAAGTAAAATGAAAGCGATTGGCTTTTTATATGAAGGAGATCAAATCGTGGGTGTCAAAGCACGTGATCTGCTGACGGATCAAGTCGTGGAAATCCACGCAAAAATAGTGATCAACACAAGTGGTCCATGGGTCGATAAAATCCGTAACTTGAATTTCAAACGTGCGGTATCACCTAAGATGCGACCAACCAAAGGTGTTCATCTAGTCGTAGATGCTAAAAAACTGCCTGTTCCACAACCAACATATTTTGACACGGGCAAACAAGACGGCCGAATGGTTTTTGCCATTCCACGAGAAAATAAAACGTATTTTGGAACGACAGATACGGACTATCAAGGGGACTATACAGATCCAAAAGTAACGCAAGAAGATGTGGACTATTTATTAGATGTCATCAATCATCGTTACCCAGATGCAAACATCACCCTCGCAGATATCGAATCAAGTTGGGCAGGGTTACGCCCATTATTGATCGGTAATTCTGGTTCTGACTATAACGGTGGCGACAACGGCTCTATTTCAGATAAAAGCTTTAGTAAAGTCGTTGATACGGTTACTGAATATAAAGAAAACAAGGCTTCTCGATTAGAAGTAGAGGACGTATTGAATCATTTAGAAAACAGCCGTGATGAAAAAGCCCCTTCTTCGATTTCTCGAGGCAGCTCGTTAGAACGTGAATCGGATGGTTTGGTGACACTATCAGGTGGGAAGATCACAGACTACCGTAAGATGGCAGAGGGCGCACTAAAATTAATCCGCCAGTTGTTGAAAGATGACTACCGGATGTCAGTAAAAGAAATCGATTCGAAACATTATCCCGTTTCCGGTGGAGATTTTGATCCAACGAAACTGGAAGAAACTGTGGAAGAATTGACAAAAATCGGAGTTGAATCTGGTTTAGCAGAAGCTGATGCAAAATACATTGCAGATTTTTATGGAACCAATGCGAAAAAGATTTTTGCTTTGGCAAAAGAAATGACACCGTATGAAGGACTAAGTTTAGCTGAATCTGCTCGTTTACGTTATGGGTTAGAAGAAGAAATGGTATTAGCACCAGGCGACTACTTGATTCGTCGCACGAATCACTTGTTGTTTGAACGTGATCAACTTGATGCAATCAAACAACCGATCATTGATGCCATTGCGTCTTACTTCGCTTGGTCAGCAGAAGAGAAGAAGCGTCAAGAAGCTCATTTAGAAGAATTGATCGCAGAGTCGGATCTACGTGAATTGAAGGGGGAAAAATAGATGAGTGCAGAAATGACGCAGATCATGGGAGAATTTATTGGTACGATGATTTTAGTTTTACTTGGTGATGGGGTATGTGCTGCGGTTAACTTGAACAAGAGTAAAGCCCAAGCTTCTGGTTGGATCGTGATTGCTTTTGGTTGGGGACTAGCCGTT
Organism: Enterococcus sp. DIV0691; assembly: GCF_051711145.1. Taxonomy (NCBI): domain Bacteria; kingdom Bacillati; phylum Bacillota; class Bacilli; order Lactobacillales; family Enterococcaceae; genus Enterococcus; species Enterococcus sp. DIV0691. The sequence continues at coordinate 2,584,073 of NZ_JBIOLY010000001.1, read as the reverse complement.
ACAATGGCTGTCTATATTTCCGGATTTATGGGACCTGCTCATTTGAATCCAGCCGTATCTTTAGCGATGGCGATGACCGGTGCAATTGGCTGGAACCTAGTGATTCCGTTTATTATTGCGCAAATGTTAGGTGCGATCGTCGGTGCTGTTTTAGTTTGGTTGACGTATTTACCACATTGGAGTGTGACGAAAGACCAAGGCGCAATTTTAGGTACATTTGCGACAGGTCCTGCCATTCGAAATTATCCAGCGAACTTTATCACCGAGTTGATCGGTACTTTCGTTTTAGTACTAGGATTATTAGCGTTTGGGCAAAACTCATTTGCCGATGGTACAAATGTCTTTGCTGTCGGAGGTTTGATCTTAGCAATCGGTCTTTCCCTAGGTGGACCAACTGGCTATGCGATCAACCCAGCTCGTGACCTAGGTCCACGTCTGACCCATGCGATTCTGCCAATTGCAAACAAAGGAAACTCAGACTGGGGCTATTCATGGATACCAGTAGTAGCGCCAATGGTCGGAGCTGTCGTGGCTGTGGGAATGTACATGTTGATGGTATAAAAAAGCGATAAAGTGTGTTATTCCTTAATAAATAATCTAAAAAACGGTAAAATAGGTCTTCTATTTTACCGTTTTTTAGCACTTGACAAAGAGCAGCGCTTTAAAAAATGGGTTATTGAAGATCGCAAAACCAACGGGGTGCTTTGCTGATGACCAGAAAATTTTTTTAGATTTGTTCATGGGTCTTGATTGAACTAACCAGAATGAAAAAAGGGCTTTCGTTATTGATTGACAGTGTCAGCTAAACTTGCTATAGTGAACTTGAAAATAAATAAAACCTAGATGAATGAGGTATTTTGATGAGTGTAGCAGGTATCTAACGTAGTAAGTTGAATAGCCAATAGAGCCGTAAGCTTATTTGGCATGCTTATAGATGATACCTGTCATTTCATAACCAACAATTCTATTAATGAGGGATGGGGCGCGTCTTATTTGAGATGTTCCTCATCTTTTTATTTTTCCTAGGTCTTATTTATTTTAGGACAGGTATCTCTTCAAAAAAGGAGAGAATATGAAACAAACAATCGATAAATTACAATTTAATCAAATCAAAGAAGAAGTGAAAAAACGAGCTATTGGACAATATAGCAAAAAGCGTATCGAAGAAATGACCCCACAAACTAATCTACAGACAGTCAAAAATCGCCAAGAAGAAACAAAAGAAGCGCGACAAATCTTAGAAAGTCAGCAACACGTTCCCTTTATGGGATTGACACGGATTGATGCGTTGACTTCCCAAGTGAAAAAAGGCTTTTTACTGACACCAACTGAATTGATCGAGTATGCAGACTTTTTAAGAAGTAGTCGAATGATCCGTCGTTTTTTTGAAAAAAATCAATATCAAACACCCTTGTTGCATGTGTATAGTAAGAATATGCCTGATTTGTCGATGGTCGAAGAATTGATTTATCAACAAATCAAGAACCAAAAAGTAAGTGATGAGGCCTCACGAAATTTACGAAAAGTACGAAAACATTTACAATTAACAGAAAAAGAAATCCAGGATCGTCTTTTAAAGTTTCTAAGACATCCGCATAACAAAGAAATGATCCAAGAAGCAATGATTGTTCAAAAAGGCGATCACTATACGATCCCAATCAAAGCTAGTTATAAAAATAAAGTGCCAGGCACGATTATTGAACAGTCAAATAAAGGGACGACCGTCTTTATTGAACCAACGGCTGTGGAAAAAGCGAGTATGAATTATCAATTGTTAAAAGCAGAAGAAATAGCAGAAGAATATCAAGTTTTAGCTTATTTGACTGGTGCTTTAGCAGAACAAGAACAAGCAATCGATTTGATTATCGAAACGATTACTAGATTAGATATCATTTTCGCCAGAGGGAAGTATAGTCGAGAAATCCATGGTGTGACACCACTGATCAATCAATCAGAATACATCAAGATCAAACAAGGGAGGCATCCACTGATTCAAGGAAAGGCTGTTCCGTTAGATTTTGAACTTGGTAAAGACTATCGAGGATTAGTGATCACTGGAGCAAACGCAGGTGGTAAGACCGTCGTATTAAAAACAGTGGGGTTATTGACGTTGATGGCGATGTTTGGTTTACAGGTTCCGGCAGCCGAAGGAACAGAGCTAGCTGTTTTCGATGAGATTTTTGTGGATATTGGCGATCAGCAAACGATCGAGAATGCGTTAAGTACGTTTTCTGGTCATATGCAAAATATTGCCGAGATGTTACGCAAGGTGAGTAGAAATACCCTTGTATTACTTGATGAGATCGGCAGTGGCACAGAACCTAATGAAGGAGCAGCGCTAGCAGTTGCTATCATGGAAGCCATGTATGAACAAGGGGCATTGATCGTTGCAACTACTCATTATGGCGAAATCAAAAAATTTGCGAATGATCATGAAGATTTTATTCCAGCCGCAATGGCATTTGATAAAGAAGCATTGAAACCTAAATACCTTCTTCAAGTGGGGGAAACAGGAGAAAGCCAAGCGTTATGGATCGCTCAAAAAATGAACATCTCGCAAACCTTAATCGAACAAGCCCAATATTATATCCAGCATAAAGCTTATCGGACAACCAAAAAAGTGTTTCAGACAACGAAAGTAAACGTGCCTAGGACGAAGACACAAGTGCAGCAATTTTCGAAAGGGGATCGGGTATATTCTGCGGTCCACCAACAAGAAGCCTTAGTTTATGAAGATACAGCAGAAGAAACGGTTACGATTTTCTTGGATAAAGAGTTAATCAATGTCCCACGAAAACGTCTCACGTTAAAGATGTCAGCAGAAAAGTTATATCCAGTCGGTTATGAATTAGACCATTTGTTTACAGACTTTCAAACTAGAAAATGGCAAAGAGATCTAGCACGAGGATCGAAAAAAGCGCATAAAAAATTAGCCAAAGAAGCTAAAGAACGACGAGAAAAAAGAGACTAGGGGTTAAATGAAGACATTGTTTTAAAGAGGAATAGCCAATAGCTCTCGTCTTTTTTCGACAGTCGTTCCAGTAGTTTTTACGATCCAAGTATTAGAATAGCCTGGCCGGAGGTCTACTCATGACTTTAGACAACGGGAAAAAATTGGCACTTGTACCGATTTAGGTTAAAATGGAACAAAGTTTATTTAGGGAGATGTCATGGATGAAACTGACTTCGAATTGGCGAAAAGAAATAGGAACGATCCCTAATCTCTTATCAATTTTTCGTGTGGTTCTTTTGCCGTTTTATTTTTACTTTGTTTTAGAGCAATCGTTTATGCTTGCCGGTATCTTGATTGCTCTATCAGGAATCACTGACTTTTTAGATGGATTTATTGCTCGTAAGTTCAACCAAATCACGGAATTGGGGAAATTATTAGATCCAGTGGCAGACAAGTTGACGCAACTGGTCTTGATCCTTTCCATGGCTTGGTATCGACCGATGATTTGGTGGATATTCGGTTTATTTCTTATCAAAGAAGGGTTCATGTTTTTTGCTGGTATCATTGGATTGAGAAAAAATGTGAAATTAGATGGAGCAAAATGGTATGGGAAATTAGCAACTGCGGTCATTTACGCAGGCATGGTGCTTTTACTGTTGTTTCCCGAACTTCCTGCGATCTGGGTCAATTGGATCTTTGGATTGATCACTTATAGCTTGCTTCAATCCTTCATTTTGTATATCCGTGAATATCATAAACTATTGAATTAAGAGAGTAATGTCTCAAATACAAATAAAAGAACTCAAACCAAGGAAGTGGTTTGAGTTCTTTTACTTGATGAGGGGATGGATTTCCGCTCATTGTTTTAAATTCTGTAGGAGAACCTTGCTTAACTCTCGAAGCTAGTAGTCTTAAGGTTTGATATAAGCATAGCCTTTTTCTTGTAATTCAATGAGGTCTAAAATACCAGCTGGTACCACGATGACTTTTTCAGGCAAGGATTCTGTACTGATGTGATTGCCACGTAGCGCATTCGCACAAGCGTGGAAGGTAACCCCTAAAGCAAGAAATTCTTCATTTGCTGGATCAAGGTAGCCGGTGATGCCTTCACCGTTGACACTAACCACAATCGTCGTTTCAGGAGCGATTTTCAATAGGTTCTTGACGTTATTCATCGTTTCATGCCACTTTCTCGTTTCATCGATATGAAAAACAACTTTCATTTGAGTCTCTCCTTATTTTTTGATGATCAAGTTGATTGCTTGTTCCATCTTTTTGGCTTGCTCTTCTGCGCTGTTTTCTGGATGCTCCAAACAGTCTTTTAAGTTTTCTGCCACGATCATTCCCATGACACGATCAATGCTAGAACGAACGGCACTTAATTGTGTGATAATTGCCATACAGTCTTTCTCTTCTTCAATCATCTTTTGGATGCCGCGAATTTGTCCTTCTGTTCGTTTTAGTCGATTGATGATGTTCTTGTCATTGATTTCCATTTGAAAACCTCCTTTATGCTTCTAGTGAGATGATACCCTATGTAGGTATATTTTGTAAATAATTATGACGATTTAAAAAAACTAGAATTTGAATAGTTGACAATTCTCTCTTTTTTGTGTTGAATATACCCCATAAGGTATTTACAAAAATAAAAAAGGTGGAAATCAAGATGTCACTATTTCAAACAGTAAAATCAATCTCAACAGCGGAATTAAAAGAAAAATTGAATGGTTCTATTCAGTTGCTCGATGTAAGAACACCAGCGGAATACCAAGGGGGGCATATCAGACAAGCGAAAAATATTCCACTTCAACGTATTCTAAGTTTCAAAGGAAAACAAGAAGCGCCTGTCTATGTCATCTGTCAATCGGGAATGCGGAGCAAACAAGCTACGAAAGAGTTGAAGAAAATGGGGTATGATGTTATCAATGTACGTGGTGGAATGAATCAATGGTTTGAACCAACAGTAGGAGGGAAATAAATGAAAATTGTTATTGTCGGCGGGGTAGCAGGGGGGATGTCTGCTGCTACTAGATTACGTCGTTTAAAAGAAGATGCTGAAATCGTCGTGTTTGAAAAAGGACCGTATGTCTCATTTGCCAATTGCGGGTTACCTTATTATCTCTCTGGTGAGATCAGTGAGAGAGAGAATCTTTTGGTACAAACACCAGAATCATTGGCTGCTCGTTTTCAATTAGATGTGCGTCCCAATTATGAAGTCACAGCCGTTTATCCAGATGAAAAGAAAGTTGAAGTTTTATCTGACGGGAAAAAATGGCAGGAGAGTTATGATGTATTGCTTCTTTCCCCAGGGGCAAAACCAGTCAGACCAGCTATTTCAGGATTAGCAGAAGCCAAAAATGTTTATACTGTTAGAAATGTACCGGATATTGATATGGTAATGACTGCTCTTGAAGAACAACCCAAAAAAGCTGTCGTAGTAGGGGCAGGCTTTATCGGATTGGAAATGGCAGAGAATTTAAAAAAACGTGGACTGGCAGTTTCAATTGTAGAACTGGCACCACATGTCCTGCCTTCTTTAGATGAAGAAATGGCGGTGCATATCCAAAATGAACTCATTAAACAAGGCGTCCATGTCCAAACAAAACGTTCTGTCACTGCTTTTGAACATGGTGGCAAGCAGTTACGATTAGATGATGGCACAACGATCGATTCTGATTTAACGATCCTCTCAGTAGGCGTTCAGCCAGACAGTACATTGGCAAAAATGGCTGGACTTGAAACAGGGCTGCGTGGTGGGATCGTAGTCAATGAACACTACCAAACAAGTGATCCTTCCATCTATGCGGTGGGAGATGCCATCGTTGTCAAACAACAAATTACAGGTGCCGATGCATTGATTTCTCTTGCTTCTCCTGCTAACCGTCAAGGACGCCAAGCAGCAGATAATATAGCGGGAATCGTTCGTAACAATCGAGGAAGTCTTGGTACGTCAATTGTGCGGGTCTTTGACCTTACTGCCGCTTCTACTGGATTAACAGAAAGAATGGCCCAACAAGCCAACTTACCTTTCTCAGTAGTCCATGTTTCTGGGAAAGACCATGCTAGTTACTATCCTGAAGCTACAGATATTTTGTTAAAACTGATCTTTCATCCTAAGACAGGTGAAATCTATGGCGCACAAGGAGTCGGTGCCAAAGGTGTTGATAAACGAATCGATAGTTTAGCCACAGCCATCAAAGGACAACTAACGATTTTTGATTTACCGGAATTAGAATTTACCTATGCGCCACCTTTTGGTTCTGCGAAAGATCCAGTGAATATGTTGGGATATGTGGCCATGAATGTCGCAGAAGGGCTAAGCGAGACGATCCAATGGCATGAATTGCCAGAAGCACTTGCACAAGGAAAAATCTTACTCGATGTTCGTAATGAAGGCGAGTTGCAAAACGGTGCTTTTAAAGATGCGCTGAATATTCCTTTAAATGATTTACGCTGTCGATTGGCGGAATTAGACCATGAGAAAGAATACGTTGTCAGCTGTCATAGTGGACTGCGTAGTTACTTAGCAGAACGTATCTTGAAACAAGCAGGCTTTCATGTCCAAAATCTCGATGGCGCCTTTGCTTTGTATCACGCTGTTCGTCCAGAAGACTTGATTTATCCAGAAAAATAGAGCTTTGCCTTGCATTCTTAGTAAAATGGCGCTAGACTGGTTAGTTCTACTACTTCGAATCAAAGGAGAATGTGTATGGTCAACACACGAAATTTAGAAGAAGCCTATCTAGGGTCAGTTTATCGGCAATTACTAGAAAAGCAGGAAGAGTATCAGCAACTATTACAAGAAACCAGTGCGTACGGACGGGATTCGTTACAAACGATGTCCGAAGATATTCGGATCAATTTTGATAGTTATTTAGACAATCTTGATACGTATTCATTGATTGAGATGAAAAATCGCGAAATCGATCAATTGAATCTCAAGATCCAATCAGCTAATGAGACTTTGAAAAAAATCGAACGGCTATTGATGAGTCCCTATTTTGGGAAGATCGAAATTGATTTTTTAGAGGAAGAAGCACAGGGAAAAAACAGTCACGAAGCTTTTTATATTGGTACGGCTAACTTTACTAATGATGAGGATGAAACCTTGGTTTATGATTGGCGTTCGCCGATTGCTTCTCTTTTCTATAACAATGATTTAGGTCAGTCTTCTTATTTAGTGAATCAAAACCAAATTGAGGTAATGATCCATGAACGACGTCAATTTATCATCAAAAAAGATCAATTGCTCCACTTTTTTGACACCTCGGTAGCAATCCAAGACGATGTCTTACTTGATGCTTTAGAACAAAGTGAGACGTCAGAGATGAAGGCAATCACGGCTACGATCCAATCCGAACAAAATACGATCATCCGAGACACTACAAGCCAAAATATCTTAGTCAATGGCGTTGCAGGCAGTGGGAAAACCTCAACGATCATGCAACGAATTGCTTATTTGCTTTATCAATACCGAAACCAACTTTCTGCGGATGATTTGCTGATTTTGTCGCCGAATCATCAATTTATTGATTATATCGGTAAGGTATTACCTTCGTTAGGTGAAAAAAATCCGTTGAATATCACGATACTTCAGTTGGTGGATCAACTTTTTTTAGGGAATGTTGAGTCAGAAAAAGCTTATTTTCAACGGATTACGCAGACGGATGTGGATGACCAGACAGCAGTTCTCAGAAGTCAGGCATTTATGAAGCAGATCGAGCAAGTGACTTCCTTGTTTACTGAACAGGCTGATTTCTTTTTAGCCATCAAAAAGAAGGAAAAAATCGTGATCTCAAAAGAAGTGATCAAAAAAATCTATGATAGCACGCCCGATTACCCGAATCTAAGAGAAAAACTTCAAGCGACTAAAGACCGATTGTTGCGCTACTGGGAAAAGCAATTGCTGAAACAAGCAGGTAGTGACGCCATTAAAGATCAATTATTATCCTTACCAGAAGAGATGCAACAACAGTATTTCCAACAGTTGATCACCGATGAATCGCCAGAGAAATTAGTCAGTTATGGCAAACAATTGCTTCAAAGAAAATATCGAACAGTAACGAAACAAATCAAACAGATGGCGTGGGTCGATGAACAATTTTTATTTGAGGAGATTTATCAAAGTTATACTGGGAATAAGTATCAGCGAACAACTCCTTGTACATTAGATGAAGGCGTCGCACGTTTGCATGTACGCCATCTGCTGATCGAAAAAATCACCCAAGTCAAAAAGTTCGTGTTGATCGATGAGGTGCAAGATTATACAAGTGCGCAACTTTTGCTCTTGTTAAACATCTTCCCCAACGCTCGCTTTACACTCGTAGGAGATGAAAATCAGGGGATTTTTAATTCCACGACTTCTTTTGAAGCAATTGAAAGCTATTTTTCAACGGCTGGACGATCTGTGACGAGATATGATTTATTGAATAGTTATCGTTCAAGCGGGGCAATCACGACTCTCTTTACCCAATATTCAGGGGAAAAAGAAAAGATCGCTATTGTTCCCGTTCGTCCTTATGGGGAAGAGCCGGAATTTGTGACTGCAGCGACTTTCGATCAGTGGCTCAGTCAGGTCAATGAACGACAACAGCACACAGGTGAACAATTAACAGTCATTACGTTGGAAGAACAGCAAGCCACGATGTTACAGCAAAAAGTAGAGCAAAACAACCAGCTGAACATCCAAGTACGCCCGTTGAGTCTTTCTAAAGGACTCGAATTTGATCACGTACTGATTTATCTAACAGCTGAACCGAATACCCCACGTGAAAGAAGGCAAATGTACACGGCTATATCTCGAGCAATGAAAACTGTCGTTATTTCTTTGGTAACAGATTAATAGAGAAAAAACAAGTTATCTTTAGTGAGACTCACTATGATAACTTGTTTTATATTTTTATTATTTTAGTTATTTTAATTTATTAAGAAAACCTTAACGTCAAGATCAAATCTCATACATATTTCAAGAAACAAGCTACTATTAAATAAACAAATTTAAATAAATACAATAAAAGTAAAGTATAAGTAAGGTCTAGTTGGTCATTTTGATGAATTGTTCGTCTAGCTGTCATCATCAAAAAAATGTAAAGGTTTTTATAAAAGGGGACTAAATTTATTTTTTAAAGGTGGGAGAAAAATGAATACTCGAATAAAACGTGAAGAAGTAGCAACTCTTTTGATTAAGGATAAGTTTTTTGCCAAAGGAAATCGACGGTTAAAAATCAAGCAATGGATTGTTGCGATTCTAGGATGGTGTGGCGTGATTTTTCCATTCGTCTGGGTAACTATTTCGTTTCGGGCTTCAATGAAAGGGAGAGGATTGCAATGGCATTCGTTTCCGGAACAACGGAAAACGTTTTCCTTTTTGTTGCTATTTTTAGCGGTTGCTTTTTTAGGCTTTGTTCTTTTATTCTTATTCATGACTCGTTGGAATAATCGTCGTTACCAAACGATGCTAAGAAGTGAAAAAATGTATGATGAAGAAAAATTAGAAAAGCGTCGAGATATTTTAGAAACGGAATTCAGCATGCGCTTTGGACCTAAGGAAGAGCGTGAAGCGGTTTGCTATTACGTAGTATCAGAAGAGCAAAATCTTGAAAAAGATTTGATCGAAAACCTCTACAAAAACGAGGGGGTCGAACTCTAATGGTCAGAGTCATTCATACAGGTAATGAACTACTGGATTTTGTAGCTACGATCATTTATTTTATCCTTGTTTCTTATCCAATCCTTGGCAGTTTTGCATGGTTTATTGGGGTATTATGCTATTCGTTTTTATTTAAATATAAGCACATTGATTGGGCGGAGATTCCGACAGAGGTCGAACCGTTTATCACGATCATGGTACCGGCCCACAATGAAGAAGTGGTGATTGAAGACACAATCGATTATTTAATGACAAAAATCAATTATGGGAATTATGAGGTGTTAGTGACAGATGATGGTTCAACTGACGAAACCCCGGCAATATTAGCTCGTTTACAAAAAAAATACCCCAAATTACGAGTGATCCGCATTGATAAAAATAAGGGAAAAGCTCACGCATTTGATATTGGGATGGCTTTTGCCAAAGGTCGATTGATCTTAAGCAATGATGCGGATACGGTACCTGAACCAGATGCTTTGTCAAATTATGTGAATTACTTTATTCGCCCTGGTGGTAGAAATATCTCTGCTGTTACTGCCAATATGGACGTGAAAAATCGTACGTCTTTACTTGGAAAATCCCAGACTGTTGAATTTTCGAGCATCGTAGGGATCATCAAACGAACACAAGCAGGTGTACTTGGCGGTCTTTATGCGTACAGTGGGGAAAATACCATGTATCGAAAAGACGCATTGATCGATGTTGGCGGCTTTCGTCAAGATCGGGCAACAGAAGATATCAGTATTGCGTGGGATCATCAGTTGAATGGCTGGATCTCGGTGTTTGCGCCAACCATCATATTTTTTATGGAAGTTCCAGTAAGTTTGCCGATGCTTTATCGTCAGAGAAAACGTTGGGCAAAAGGGGGGACGGAAGTCTGGTTGACGAATTTTAAAAAAGTCCTCTTCCATCCTTTTGAAAATATCGGCAGGACGTTCATGTTTATTGATCAAACTTTTAGTATTATTTGGTCGTTGTTCTTTTGTATTTCATTTTTCGTTTTTATTATTTTAATGGGCATTTATCTTTATCAAGGAAATTTTGAACAAATCTATCGGACATTGACGATCAGTTTTCTGTTTGTTTGTTTCGAAATGATCTCAGGCATCCTTCAACTGATTGCATCTTTGGTGGTAGACGATCAAGGAAGAAAATTGAAATATATGTTATTTGCCCCATTGTATATGTTGTTATTCTGGATGGTCAATGCGATCACTATCATGACGACCTTTATCCCAGCAATCAAAACGATTTTAGGATACGGAAGCGGCACATGGAAAAGTCCAGAACGAAAAAGTGAATGATGCAACTGAAAAGGACTAGCAAACAAGTGACTGTAGCAGAAGACGAAAGTCGTCTTTTACTACAGTTTTTTTTGGTGCATAACTAAATGATCTTAAAAAAACAGCTAAATGATTCAGAGAAACCGTTTACTAACTGTTTTTTATAATAACCATTATAATGTTTAATATAAACATAAAGGAGGAGATAATGTGGAATTGTACTATCTGACGGGGTTGTTTTTAATAATTATATTGTTGTATTTATTGGCAAAAAAATATGATTTTGTCAAACAACTTTTTTCAAAGATCACGATTACTTTTTTAGTTGTTTATTTGATATGGCGTTTGTTTTATACCATACCAATAGATAGTTCTGTTTCTTTAATATTTGGGATCATTCTTTACATTGCAGAATTTATCGGGTTATTTGTCTACGGTTTTTTTATTTACCTATTTTCGAATAAATTGTCAAATGAACATCTCTATGAGGCCTATGACGAGAGTTTTCAACCAAGTGTTGCGGCGTTTATTTGTACGTATAACGAAAATAGTAAATTAGTGATCGCCACGGCTTTGGCTGTCAAAGCGTTACGATATCCCAATAAAAAAATATATATTTGCGATGATGGTCATCGTGAGGAATTAAAAGAGATGGCAGAACGTTTTTCCATCGGTTATTTATCACGAGAGGGCAATGAGCATGCGAAAGCTGGCAACATCAACTATGCACTCTCACAAACGACTAGTGACCTCGTACTACTATTGGATGCAGATTTTATTGTCAAAAAAAATATTATTTTTGAAGCCGTTAATTATTTCAAAAATCCTAAAATGGCACTCGTTCAATATCCTCAAACCTTCTATAATAAAGATCCATTTCAGCTTTTAAGAAATTCCTTTTATAATGAGCAAGAATTATTTATGCGCTTTTTGGAGCCAGCTCTTTCTCGAGAAAATGCCCTGATCCATATCGGGACAAATGCAATTATTAGAAGAAGTGCTTTAGAAGAAATCGGTGGGGTTCCAACGAATAGTATTACAGAAGACATGGCGACAGGAATGTTGTTACAAAATGCCGGCTACGAGACCCTCTTTATCAACAAGGCTTATGCATTGGGAATTACCCCTTATACAGCGAAAGAACTAGCTTCCCAACGCTCGCGTTGGGCACAAGGTACGAAGCAGATTTTTGACCACTTCAAGCCACGAAAGTTAAAAGGGTTGTCATTGATGCAAAAGTTATGTTATTACAACTCTTATTTGTATTGGTTTACTTCTTTCCAGAAAATTATTTTTTTATTAGCTCCTACGCTGTTTATGGTTTTTGATATTTTTCTTGTTAGAAGTAACAACCATCAATTGTTACTATTCTTTTTACCGCCGTTTGTCATGATCACCTTATCCTTTAGGTTATACGTGCCTAAAATAAGAAATCTAACGAGTTCTCACATTTATGATTGCTTTGTGGCACCGATCCACACAGGAGCATTATTAAAAGAATTTTTCAAACCACAAAAGAAATTCAACGTAACGAAAAAAGAAATTGTCGGGAGTAACGCATTTGATTGGCGTACGGTGTTCCCGCATATCGTTCTTTTTTGCTGGATTCTTTTTGCTTGTATCATTGCTTTTTACCGATTGATTCGTGGGGAAGGCTATGAATTTGGTTATATTGTTACGTTAGTATGGTCAGTCTATAATCTTTATGGCTTGTTTTATGCCATCACGATCGGTAAAAACCGAGATATCGAAAGTGACAGTGAAGCATTAAGTATTACAGTCAATCGTCAGTTATCCTATGATTCGAAAATTTTTGAGATGTATCAAATGAGTTTTAATGGCTTTCGGATCAGAACTGGTGGGGAATCATTCATTCCAGGAGAAAACTATATGTTTGTTGATCAACAACAAGGGTTGCAGATTACTTCAGTGTGTCGAGAAACACAGGAAGCTTACACCACTTTCTCATTTGAAGATTTGACCCCACAATCAGCGGAAGAACTAGCGAGTTATTATAGTGACCAACTGAATGCTGCCAAACAACTAGAATTTGATATGGAAGATGATTTAGTAGAAAGCTAAAAAAGAAGAATCACTCGCTTTTCAAAAAAAGCGAATGATTCTTTTTTCATTTTTTATCAGCTATTCAAGACTTCTCCACAGGCTCGACATGAACATCCGTTTCGTGGACTTGGAATTGTTCAAATAAAGTATGTTCGATCAAATCAGAAATATCATGACTTTCTTTGACAGTCAAATTAGGGTCCATGGTAACAGTGATATCTACATAGGTATTTGAACCATAAGTACGTCCTTTGATACTCTTCACGCTTTGGACTTCCGGGATGTTATTGACTGCTTGTTTGTAGCGCTCTAATTTTTGTTGGTCAAAGCCATCAGATAAAGAAAAGGAGCTTTCTCTAAAGATATCAACCGCTGTCTTTAAAATCAATAAACCCACGACGATTGCAGCGGCACTGTCCAACCAACCCAAATTGAAGGAGGCCGCAAACACTGCCACGGCTGTACCGATACTTGTCCACGCGTCACTAAGATTGTCTTTCGCAGCAGCTAGTAAACCAGGACTGTTGACTTTTGTGGCTAGTTTTTTATTAAAGAGATAAACCCCGTACATGATCAGCGCTGAGACAATCCCAACAATGGCTGCGGTCATATCAGGTGATTCCATTTTTTTGTCAGTAATCGAGAGAATCGAAGAGTACAAGACTTCCAGACCAACCAATAACATAATAAACGAAGTGATTAAACTCGCAATATTTTCGGCTTTCCAGTGACCATAGCGATGTTCAGTGTCTGCAGGTTTGCGTGAGATTCTCAAACCGATCAATACAGCAACTGAAGCTAGGATATCCGTAAAATTGTTTAAGCCATCTGCTCTTAACGCTTCAGAATTTGCGAGATTCCCGATAGTCAACTTCAGTATCGAGACTACGATATAAGCGACAATACTGATGATTGCACCTAATTCTGCTTGTTTCAATTGTTTATATCTGTCTTTGTTCACACATTTTCACTCCAACATAAAGTATTTTATTATCTTATAATATTTTCGAATAAAATCATTAAAAGTGTGGAAAATATAATGGTTTTGGATAGGCGAAATTTGGAACTATCCCGAGCTTAACTGAATCGATAGGAGCAGCGAATCAAAGGGAATCAGCTATGATGACACCTGCAGTAGATTCAGAAATCAGCTAAAAACAAAAAGCAGGAAAGTCATCTGATGCGTATGCTTTGAGCTTTAAATTTAACCGTGTTAGGGTAGATTTGTACCGAATAAGAAGGAGGAAAGAGACACATGGCAAAAAGAGATTTACCAAAAGTCGAAACTCGTCTTTATATCAATGGCAAATGGCAGACAGGAACAGAAGGTACCTTCGAGGTGATCAACCCTGCAACAGGTGAAACCTTAGCGAATGTTCAAAAAGGTGGAGAAAGTGAAACCCACGAAGCAATCAAAGCCGCTAAGAAAGCATTTGAAGAGTGGTCAAAAACTTCTCCTGCTCAACGGGCAAAATTAATGAACAAGATGGCAGATCTAGTGGAAGAAGACAGTGAACGTTTAGCTACGATCATGACGATGGAACAAGGAAAGCCACTCAAACAAGCTGCTTCAGAAATCAACACGAATGTTGAAAATTTGCGGTGGAATGCTGCCGAAGGGCAAAGAATCTTAGGCGAGATCATTCCTTCTCCGGCAACCAATGAATGGCAAGTACGTAAAGAACCAGTTGGAGTAGTAGGTGCAATCACTCCTTGGAACTTTCCATCCAATATGATTATCCGTAAGATATCTCCAGCAATCGCGGCTGGCTGCACGGTTATCTTAAAACCAGCAAAAGCGACACCGCTTTCTGCATTGGCGTTAATGGAGCTTTTTGATCAAGCTGGCTTTCCTCCAGGAGTCGTCAATATCGTGACTGGAGACTCCTCAACGATCGGTAAAATTCTAACCGAATCAGAAGACGTGCAAAAAATCACTTTCACTGGTTCGACAGAAGTAGGTCAAATCTTAAATAAACAAGCAGCATCAACGTTGAAAAAAGTTTCCATGGAACTAGGCGGACATGCGCCGTTGATTATTTTTCCAGATGCAGATTTAGAATTAGCAACTGATCAATTGATCAAAACAAAATTCATCAATAACGGACAAGTATGTACGTCGCCTAATCGAATTTTTCTTCATGAAGCAATCAAAGAAGAAGCTACGAAATTGATCGTCGAAAAAATCAAACAAGTATCCGTTGGTAATGGCTTAGATGATCCAACGACAGGTCCATTGATTAATCAAGAAGGTGTGGAAAAGGTAGAAGAACAAATCAAAGATGCCGTAGATAAAGGAGCCAAGATTTTAGCAGGTGGGCAACGACTGACAGAAGGCGAGTATGCGCATGGCTATTTCTTTGAACCCACTGTTTTGGATGGTGTCACGAAGGAAATGGACATCTTTTATCAAGAAACCTTTGGACCAGTGATTCCGTTGATTGCGTTTAAGGAAGAAGAGGAAGTGATCAAAGATGCCAATGATACCATCTTTGGGTTAGCTTCTTACTTCTTCTCAACGAATATCCACACGATCGCGAATGTTAGCCAGAAACTCCAATATGGGATGGTCGGTGTCAATGATACAGCTATTTCAAATTCAGCTACGCCATTTGGAGGGGTCAAGCATTCAGGCTTTGGTCGGGAAAATGGAACTTACGGTGTGGAAGAATATGTAGTAGCGAAGTTTGTGACGATTCGGACAGCTAAATAACTAGCGTATCAAAAAGCAAAAAAATAACCAAAGAAGCTAGATTCTTCCCAGCTAGTTTCTTTGGTTATTTCTACGTTATTTCTGTTGTTCTTGCTTTCGACATTCATGATAGACATGATAGAGATTTAGTTCATATTCTTTTTTGGCATTCGTTACAACAGTATCTAAAATCAACCCAGTAACTAATGAAAGTAAGGCAAGGATCATCAATCCGGTACTTAAAATAGCAGAAGGTACCCGTGTGATAAAGTGAGTCAGCATATACTCTCGGATCACTGGAACACCGGCAAATAAGCCGAATACAAAAAAGAAAAAGGTCCAGATGCCAAAAAACATCAATGGTTTGTAGTCTTTCCACATTTTAACGATCATCATGATCACTTTAAATCCATCAGAAAATGTATTCAGTTTCGATTCACTGCCTTCTGGACGGTCTCGGTAATCGATCGGCAATTCGACCAATTTGAATTTTTTGTCTAAGGCATGGATCGTCAGCTCAGTTTCGATTTGGAATCCGGAACTCATGATCGGGAAACTTTTGACAAAAATACGATTAAATCCTCGATAGCCTGTCATGACGTCTCGTATTTTTGTTTTATATAATCGTGTGATTGTATTTTTCACTAAATTATTCCCAAAATCATGAAACGGACGTTTGTTTTCGTCAAAGTAAGTCCCATTTGAAAGTCGGTCACCAATTACCATATCTGCTTCACCTGAGCGAAGTTTATCCAGTAATCCATGCACCGCTTCGGCAGGATAGGTATCATCACCATCCACCATGAGATAGTAATCTGCATCAATATCAAAAAACATTTGCCGAATGACATTTCCTTTCCCTTGTCTTGGTTCTTTTTTGACGATTGCCCCACACGCCACGGCAAGTTCATAGGTGGTATCAGTCGAATTGTTGTCATATACGTAAATCTCTGCTTCCGGTAATTCTCGTCTAAAGTCTGCAATGACTGTTGAAATCGTCGCTTCTTCATTATAACAAGGAATCAGAACAGCAATTTTCTCTTGTTGTTCCATTTTTCACTCTCCTTAAATCATAGAAAACAAAATCTCTATTAAGAATACTGTATCAAATTCTTAAATGCTAGTACCTAGAGAGAATTTTCACTTCTTTTTGTTTCTATTGTAAAAAGCCCCGTATAAAACCACTATTTTTATGTTAATGGTGATGGCTGAGGCTTCGCTTTATTAAATCAATTCATTCTTTTTTCTTGAAATCTCTAACACGGTGCCGGTATACGCATCCGCTAAAAATTCGTAGCAAATGATTTCACCATCTTCCAGGCGGGAAATCCCTCCACGATAAGCTTTGGAATGGATCGCAAATTTTCTAGTCGGTTCTTTTTCAAATGAGATCCAAGACCCCTCAATGGAGCCTTCTTTTAAGAATGATTCTTTGACTTGTTCTAAGACTTGATCGGCTGATAACGTTTTCTTACGTTGATACAAAACCATTGAAGTGATGCCACTGATTAAACCAAGTCCGATACCTATAGCAAGACCGTTTTTAAAATTATTTGACTCACATTCTTCAGAATACATACGTCTTACCTCCTTCTTTGTCCAAAAAGATTATCTTCATTTATTCTACCATACTCTGTGTTTTTCTTAGAAATAAATAACCGCTATCAATTAAAATAAGCTATAATAAATGTGAGTGATTGACTAAGAGTAATACAAATTAGTCAGTCAACTATAAATTTGAGAGGAGCATAGTCTGAATCTTAGGCGAACTTTATTATGGATGAAAAAACATTTCAACGAATCAAAGAGTTAACAGAACTTCAAGGAACAAGTGGTTTTGAACAAGACATTCGTGCGTATATGGAAGCGCACATGGAACCCTTAGTGGACGAATTACAACTAGATGGTTTAGGTGGAATCTTTGGCTTACGCCAACATGAAGAGGCAGATGCCCCACGCGTGATGGTTGCGGCTCATATGGATGAAGTAGGATTTATGCTAACCCAAATCCAGGACAACGGTTTATTCAAAGTTGTACCTTTAGGTGGCTGGAATCCGTATGTGGTTTCTGCTCAACGCTACACATTGAAGACTTCTTCTGGCAAAAATTACCCATGTATTTCTTCTTCTGTTCCACCACATTTATTACGTGGAACAAGCGGCCAAAAATCAGTGGAAGTGACAGATATCTTATTTGATGCTGGTTTTGAATCACGTGAAGAAGCAATGAGCTTTGGCGTATTGCCAGGCGATACGATCGTACCATTCGCTGAAACTATCAAAACGGCTAATGGCAAAAATATCATCAGTAAATCATGGGATAACCGCTATGGTTGTACAATGGTGTTAGAAGCGTTAGAAGCGCTGCAAAATGAAAAACTAGGTCATACATTGATCGCAGGAGCAAACGTGCAAGAAGAAGTTGGCTTACGTGGGTCAAAAGCTTCTGTCAACAAATTCAAACCTGATTTATTCTTTGCAGTCGATTGCTCAGCAGCAGACGATACGGTAACGAAAAAAGGGACATTCGGACATCTAGGTGAAGGAACGTTGATGCGTATCCAAGACCCAGGATTGATCATGTTACCACGCTTGCGTGAATACTTATTAGACGTGGCTGAAACAAACAACATTCCATATCAATACTTTGTCTCAAAAGGCGGCACAGATGCAGGTGCGGCACATACACAAAACGAAGGAATCCCAAGTACGGTGATCGGAGTCGTAGGACGCTACATTCATACACATCAAACAATGTTTAGCATTCGTGACTTTGAAGCAGCAAGAGAGATGTTGATCCAAACATTAAAAGGATTAGACAAATCGACTGTCAATACGATCGTTTACGGAAAATAAGAATACATCCTTTAAACGAAGTGAAACGAGAACCATGGATCGTGGAACAGAGATAAGCGAAGGATAGTATAAATAGTTAAGAAGTTCAGAAATAGAGGAAGTCCTATTATTGGGCTTCCTTTTTAGGTCTTCTTGTTTTGTCGTCAGTCAGTAAATACGGGGGAAATCGGTGAATCGTTTTTTTGGTTGATGCATCTGAATTTTTTGAATACAAAAGTGAGGACTGGTTAGGAGTTGGTGACTTTTAAAGAAAGGTGTATAATTTAAATATAAGAAGAAAAGAGGGACAGCAATGATTATTCCAGAAAACTTAGAAGAATTAGCAGGTTACGTTGAAAAAGGGAACAGTGTCTTTTTCTTTACCGCAGATTGGTGTGGCGATTGTCGCTTTATCAAGCCTCAAATGCCAGAAATAGAAAATGATTTTGCCGCATGGCGTTTTATTGAAGTCGATCGTGACAAATACATAGATGTAGCCGCTGAGTGGAACATTTTTGGAATCCCAAGTTTTGTAGTGATCAAAGACGGTAAAGAATTAGGTCGTCTAGTGAATAAAGATCGGAAAACAAAACAAGAAATCGAGGATTTTTTAAATCGTGTGACGAACGGCTAACATCTGGATATTTGTTAGGAGGGATCAGGATGGAACAAGAATATAAAAATATTTTGGTCGGGATCGATGGAAGTGAGCAAGCACTTTCTGCCTTTAAAAAAGCAGTTGAGGTTGCTCGAAGAAACGACGGAACCGTCTATGTAGCAAATGTGATCGACCAACAATTTTATAATTTCATGGGCTATGTCCCAATAGATCAAACGCTAGTTGACCAACAAACAGAAGCAGCGAAACAAATGATCGAAGACTGCAAAGCTTATGGAAAAACAGTTGACTATCAAAAAATCGAAGGAATCGTCGCTTATGGTTCTGTTAGAGAATCAATGGCAGTCAACTTACCAAAAAAATATGCGATCGATTTGATCATGGTCGGTCAATCAGGATTAAATGCGGTTGAACGATTTATGACAGGTAGTGTTTCCAGCTATGTCATCCGCCGAGCACCATGTGATGTCTTGATTGTCTCTGATGAAGTGGAGAACAACACCGACAATTAAATACGTTAACTAAGAGATAGTGATAGGCCTAGCTCTAAGAAATAAGCCGGAGAATCCGAAAATAGTTCCTCCTATTTTTGGGATTCTCCGGCAAATTTTCTGATAGAGCGATTTTTTGCATGCTGTTTACTCGTTTTTTAGAGTGAAGGGCAAGATATCTTTCACAGGCTCGTTGCTATTGTAAATTCTTGCGATTCCATAACTAAGAAAATAGTTGTTCGCACTTTTTTTGAAGAATGAAAAAAAGCATGCACAAAAACTTTTTTTTTGTTAAGATAAATGTCAGCAAAGGATAATGGAGGAAAAAACATGATTTTTGCTTATAATAAAGCGCACGTGGGAGATACCTTGATGGTCATCGTCTCAAATGACAATGGAACCGAAAATACGGTCATCCGTAAATGGAATGTTGCTCAAATCAAAGATGAAACAGGACAAATCGTTGGCTGGAATTTTTTCCATATCTCCGACCATCTTACGATCGAAGGTAATGGACAGGTCAAACTAACAGAAGAACAAATTGCACAGTTGAACCGCTTGATCAAAGAAGCTGGTTTTGAAGAAACGTTAACAGAAGAAAATGAACCAAAAATCGTTGTTGGCTACGTCAAAACTTGCGTACCACATCCTGATTCTGATCACTTATCGATCACTGAAACACAAGTAGGTAAAGAGGAAGTCTTACAAATCGTTTGTGGCGCTCCGAACATTGAAGCAGGACAAAAAGTCGTTGTTGCCAAACCAGGAGCTATGATGCCTGATGGAATGATGATTTGGCCAGGAACATTACGTGGGGTTGAAAGTCACGGAATGATTTGTTCGGCGAAAGAATTACAATTACCAGATGCACCGAAAGAAAAAGGGATCCTTGTTTTACCAGAAGATGCAGTGATTGGCGAAGCATTTCCAAAATAAGCAAAAAACAGCACAGTTGCCGAGCAACCGTGCTGTTTTTGTATAGGAAATTAGTTATTAGTTACCAGAGTTCTCTGATTGACTTTGTTTTAATGCGGATTGATCAATTGTTAATTGAATTGTTGTTGTTTTCTTTTCTTTTCCGCGATAGTAAGTGACCTTCACTGAATCGCCGACTTTTTTCTGATACAAGACAGATTGTAATTCTACACCAGAAGAAACATCAGTATCATCGATTTTTGTAATGACATCATATTGTTTCAAGCCAGCTTTTTCTGCAGGTGTCGCCGGTTGAACGCTGGTAACAATCACACCATTTGTCACAGACTCAGGAATTTTCAAGATTTGTTCTTGTTGTTGGGTTGAAACGGCTGAAAGGTCAACCATTGTGATCCCTAGAGCAGGACGGGTTACTTTTCCATCTTTTTCAAGTTGGTTGATAATATTTACTACATCGTTACTTGGGATCGCAAAGCCCATTCCTTCCACGCTTACACCTGATGAAGAAGCAGAAGTACTTGCAATTTTACTTGAATTGATCCCGATTACTTGACCTTCAATATTAACTAATGGACCTCCAGAATTACCAGGGTTAATCGCAGCATCTGTTTGGATCGCATTGATATTGACCGTTTGATTTGACTCGTTCGTGCTGGTTACTTGGCGATTCAATGAAGAGATGATCCCCGAAGTCACAGAGTTGGCATATTCAGAACCTAGAGGAGAACCAATTGCGATCGCAGGTTCACCTACTTTCAATGAATTAGAGTCACCAAATGAAGCAACTTTGTTCACTTTATCTGCACTGATTTTCAAAACGGCTAAGTCAGAATAAGCATCCGTCCCGACTAATTCAGCTTTGACTTTTGTTCCATCTTTTAATAAAACTTCTAATCCTTGTTGGCCTTCCACTACGTGATTATTCGTTACGATATAAGCGGAATTACCGCTTTTTTTGTAGATGACACCACTACCTTCACTAGAAGCCTCTAGATTGCTATCATCAGAACTTTCTTGTTGTTGTTGGCCAAACAGTTGACCAAAGCCGTTGGTCCCTTGATTTTGGCTTTGAAGATTGATAACAGATACCACCGCATCTTGGACTTTATCGACCGCATTCGTGATATCTGAATCGACATTGACTTTGACATTCTCAACGACAGTTTCGCCCGCTGAATTTTGATGACCACCCGAATTTGACGCTGCGTTTCCAGAACCCATGACAGCATAAAAAATACCAGCCGTTACCAAGCCCCCAATAATTCCACCGACTAAGCCTAGACCCAGCTTACGCCAGATTCCATTATTCTTTTTCATTTTTGGTGTCACATCTTTTCTCTCCATGTGATCTGCCTCCATTTATCATTTTCTTCTATCTCTAAGTATAGACTTATTTGTTAAGATTAGTCTACTTGGAGACTATGAACTTTTTATGAAAAACTTTAGGAAAAATCATTGCGTTCAGATGAAAAAATAAGAAAAAAGTTTTCCACAAATCCTGTGTAGAAATCAGCGGAAAACTCGCAGAAAAACAATACCCTTTTTTATCCACAAGATGTGGACAACGTGGATAAATCGGTGCAAAACATACGTTTGCTTAAGAAATACTTATAAAATAAGCCAGAATCATCGCCTTTTCTGTGGATAAACCTGTGGATGATGTGCATAACTATGTGGGAATCTTTAAATAAATAAAAAATAACTCGCTTTTTCTTTTAGCAAACATTTCGTTATAATAGAAAAGAAGGAAATACGAACAACGAACAATGAAGAGGAAAAATGAAGGAGTAAAGCAATTGAATATCAAAATCATTTCAGTCGGTAAACTAAAAGAGAAATACTTGATCCAAGGAATCAATGAATACGTCAAAAGGCTGCAAGCATACGCTAAAATCGAACGAATCGAAGTCCCTGATGAAAAAGCACCTGAGAACTTGAGTGAAGCTCAAATGCGCCAAGTCAAAGAAAAAGAAGGCGAGCGGATCTTGAGCAAAATCAAAGAACAAGAATACGTCTACGCACTAGCAATCGAAGGGAAAAATCCAACCAGTGAAGCTTTCGCCAAAGAAATCGACCAACTAGGAATCCAAGGGAAAAGCCAGATCACTTTTGTCATCGGTGGCTCACTCGGCTTAAGCGAAGCCGTCATGAAACGCAGCAACGCCCAAATCTCATTTGGAAAAATGACCTACCCCCACCAACTCATGCGCTTGATCCTCGTCGAACAAATCTACCGTGCTTTTCGAATCAATGCGGGTGCGCCTTATCATAAGTGAGGAGATATTTAAAAGGAAAAATCACTAGTGAAATTAGCTTATATTTTCATAAATTTATTCGAGATAGAGGTATATAATATGTTCATCGGAAATAGAAACTGAATCTGATATACAAAGATATGTTTATCTAAGAACTGTTTATAAATGAGAGGAAGGAATAGGTTTGGAAAATAATGAAAGTTTGGCATTAAGAGTAGTAAATGAATCGCTAAAATTGCCTATCGTAAAAGTGAATCGTTCAGAATTTTTAGTTAAAGTATTTGGTGACAAGGTAGAAGATGTTAATCAATTAATTGAAGAGGGCCCACAAGCATTTTTATCTATAGATGATTTAGATCGAGCTGCAAATAATCGAATCTATTCTATCGTTGCCCAATCTAGTACATTGTCATTTGCTACAGGATTACCTGGAGGAATAGCTATGGCAGCAACAATACCAGCAGATATCACACAGTTTTACGGATATTCTTTAAAATTGGCACAAGAAGTTTCTTACATCTATGGTTATGAAGATATTTGGAATCAACAAGGTGAATTGACTAAAGAAGCTAAGGAAACGCTGATTTTATATCTAGGTATCATGTTAGGCGTATCCACTGCTAGCTCTGCTGTTAGGGTATTATCAGGAAAACTATCGGTACAGGCTTTGAAAAAGATCCCGCAAAAAGCATTAACAAAAACCATCTATTATCCAGTAATAAAGAAAGTACTTGCAGTATTTGGGACCAAACTAACAAAAGCAACATTTGCAAAAGGTGTTTCCAAAATGGTGCCTGTTGTAGGTGGGGTAGTATCAGGAGGTTTGAACTATTTTTCAATGAAACCGATGGCTACAAAACTAAAAAATGAATTGAGAAAAGGCATCAATTATTCCGAAGAAAATTTGAAACAAGATTTGAAAATTTTAAACGTTGAAGACATCATCGTCAATGAATCTAATTTATCAGAAAATAGCATGAAAAGTGAATTTATCATCAAACAAATAGAAAAGGCACATAGTCTATTGGAACAAAAAATTATTACTGAAGAAGAATTTATATCACTTAAACAAAACATACTTTCGAAATAGAATTAATTGTATGTCACAGAAAAGTATTTAGCACTCAATAAATTTCAGAAAATAAGAACGGTATCTTTAATTTATTAGTTATAAAAGTAATGAATTTAATAGATTATATTCATAAAGCCCAATCATTTTGATACAGATGAATGGGCTATTTTTGTGTTAGAGACATCCCTCACGTGTCCTATTAACAAGAACAAGATTATTCCTTTAGTTTTTGGGTTTTCTAAAAGCGAGTATGCTAAAATAGGAGGGTATATAGCTATAGTATAGATACTTTAATCAAGAGATAGGAGTGTATCTTTTTGGGTGCAGAATTGAATCAAAAATTATTTAGTGCGGCAGATAATCTCCGTAGCAAAATGGATGCGTCAGAATATAAAAATTATTTGTTGGGGTTGATTTTCTATAAATATTTATCCGATCGTTTGTTGGAGCAAGTAGTCCTTTTAGCAGATGAATCCTTAAAAGAATATGACACCGTAACCAAACAAACCAAGTTGTACCGTGAGTTACTCTCAGATGAGGAGTCAAAGGAAGATTTGATCGCTACGATCGTGGATATTTTAGGTTATGCGATCTCACCAGAGTATCTTTTCAATGTGTTAGCAGATCAAGCAAAACAAGCAATTTTTCAATTGAATGATTTAAATAAAGCATTTGTACAACTTTCAACGACCTATGACCAATTCAATGGGTTATTTGATGATGTGGATCTCCAATCGAAAAAACTTGGGACAGATGAGCAACAACGAAATGTCACGATTACCGAAGTTATCAAGAAATTGAACGACGTAGATGTTTTAGGACATGATGGAGACGTGATCGGTGATGCGTATGAATTTTTGATCAGTCAATTTGCTTCTGAAGCAGGGAAGAAAGCCGGCGAATTTTATACCCCTCATATGGTCTCTGATATGATGGCACAAATCGTGACGTTGGATCAAAAAGATCGTCCATTCTTTAGCGTTTTTGACCCAACGATGGGGTCAGGCTCATTGATGTTAAACGTTCGCAACTACTTAACTCATCCAAACAACGTCAAATATCATGGACAAGAATTAAATACCACAACTTACAACCTAGCAAAAATGAACTTGATTCTACATGGAGTAGATGGCGAAGATATGAATCTCCGTAATGGTGATACGCTAAACAAAGACTGGCCAACGAATGAACCTTACACCTTTGATGCAGTGGTGATGAATCCCCCATACTCGGCAAAATGGTCGGCTGATGCAACCTTTTTAGACGATTCTCGGTTTAATCGTTATGGAAAATTAGCACCAAAATCAAAAGCGGATTTTGCATTTCTTCTCCATGGTTTTTACCATTTGAAGGAAACAGGAACGATGGCGATCGTCTTACCACACGGCGTCTTATTCCGTGGAGCGGCAGAAGGGACCATTCGACAAAAGTTGTTAGAAGATGGCAGTATTTATGCCGTGATTGGTATGCCTGCGAACCTGTTCTTTGGTACATCCATTCCCACCACAGTCATTGTGTTGAAAAAGAACCGACAAACTCGAGATGTATTATTCATTGACGCTAGTCGAGAATTTGTCAAAGGGAAAAATCAAAACAAATTATCAGAAGAGAATATTCAAAAAGTCCTCGAAACCTACGCAGATAGAAAAGATGTCGAGAAATATGCCCATTTAGCGACCTTTGAGGAAATCAAAGAAAATGGCTATAACTTAAATATCCCACGCTATGTGGATACCTTCGAAGAAGAAGAACCAATTGATATGGTTCATGTCGGAAATGACATCAAGAAGATACGACAAGAACAGCAAGTGCTAGAAAAAGAACTTTTAGAAGCTATCTCTTCCCTGCAAACAACACCTGAAAATGAAGCGTGGTTACAAGGTGCGCTGGAGGTGTTTAAGCATGAGTAAGGATAAACAACCAGAAATTCGATTCCCTGGATTTACGGAAGATTGGGAACAGCGTAAGTTGATAGACGGGATCTCGAAAATTGGTGACGGATTGCATGGAACTCCTATTTATAGAGAAGATGGCGATGTTTTTTTTATAAATGGGAATAATCTTGTAAATGGAAAAATAAACATAACTAAAGAAACTAAATTTGTTAATGAATCAGATCAATCAAAAGATGATAAATCACTTAATGCTAATACTATTTTGATGTCTATAAATGGTACTATAGGAAACTTAGCTTGGTATAACAATGAAAAAGTAATGTTAGGAAAAAGTGTTGCATATTTAACAGTGTCTGATTTTGATAAAAATTTTGTATTCTTTTACCTGCAAACACCGGGGATGAGAAAACACTTTATTAATAATCTAACTGGTACCACAATTAAAAATTTAGGATTGAAAACAATTAGGAACACTGTATTATTTGTAACAGATTCGGATGAACAACAAAAAATCGGATCCTTCTTCAAACAACTCGACGATACCATCGCTCTTCATCAGCGCAAATTAGATTTACTGAAGGAAACGAAAAAAGGCTTTCTACAAAAAATGTTCCCTAAAGACGGAGCAAAAGTGCCAGAAATTCGGTTTCCTGGATTTACGGATGATTGGGAACAGCGTAAGTTGGGGGAAGTTGTTCAGATTGTTATGGGACAATCCCCAAATTCAGAAAATTATACAGATAATCCAAACGATTATATTTTAGTTCAAGGAAATGCAGATATGAAAAACAATAGAGTTGTTCCAAGAGTTTGGACTACTCAAGTTACAAAACAAGCAGAAAAAGGTGATCTGATTTTAAGTGTTCGCGCTCCAGTGGGAGACATTGGGAAAACTGAGTATGATGTAGTTTTGGGACGTGGAGTTGCAGCCATTAAAGGAAATGATTTTATTTTCCAACAACTCGGAAAAATGAAAGAGAATGGCTATTGGAATAGATATAGCACAGGGTCAACATTTGAAAGTATTAATTCAAATGATATTAGAGAAGCTCTAATTACTATTCCCGACGTAAAAGAACAACAAAAAATTGGCACTTTCTTTAAACAACTCGACGACACTATCGCTCTTCATCAACGCAAGTTAGATTTACTAAAAGAAACGAAAAAAGGCTTCTTGCAAAAGATGTTTGTTTAGGAGGGAAGAAAAATGAAAATTAGTCACCGTGAGGAAGCGGAAGTCGAAGAACAGTTGATTCGTGTACTTGGAGAAGGGCATAATCAGTGGACGTATCGTCCAGATTTAAAATCAGAAGCGGATCTGTGGCAGAATCTTCGAGAAAAAATTGTTTTTAACAATCAAGCAGAGTTGAATGATTCTCCTTTGACCGATCGGGAATTTGAAACGATCAAAACGGAATTGTTACTACGAACACAAACACCTTTTGATGCTGCCAAATGGTTGAAAGGTGAAAATGGCATGGCACGAATCACGATTGAACGGGAAGATTCGCAGTTAGGCTCTATCTCACTGGTTCTTTATTCGAACCAAGATATTGGTGGTGGAATCTCTACCTATGAAGTGGTACATCAAATTGCGAAACAAGGAAGTAGTGCAGATGCACGGGATCGCCGTTTTGATGTCACGTTACTGATCAATGGCTTGCCAATCGTACAAGTTGAGTTGAAGCAAGTGACCGCTAAAGATGGCGTTTATCAGGCATTTAACCAAATCAAAAAATATGCAGAAGAAGGAATGTTTCGGAACAATATCTTTTCGACTTTACAGTTGTTCGTTGTGTCAAATGAACAAACGACTCGTTATTTTGCGAACGCATTACCGAAAGACTTACATCGCAAGTTTTTATTTAGTTGGCGAACGAAAGATAATAAAAAAGTAGAGAACTTGTATGAATTTTGTAAGCAAGTATTAAATATTCCAGATGCTCATCGATTGATTGCGGATTACACGATCGTTAGTGAAGATCAAGACAATAAAACGCTCATGGTGTTACATCCTTATCAAGTCCATGCGATCCAAGCATTGTTTATTGCTGCAAATAAACATCAATCAGGGTATGTGTGGCACGCGACTGGTTCAGGAAAGACATTGACTAGCTTTGTATCTACTAAGCTTTTAGCACGAAAATCGGGGATCGATCGGACGATTATGTTAGTGGACCGAAAAGATTTAGATAATCAAACGACAACGGAATTTACAAAATTTGCTTCGGAATTTAATACGGGGATTTCTTCAGGAAACGCCAAAGCGAATAGCTTGATTGTAGGAACGGGGAGCGCCAAAGAATTAAGTGAGACGTTATTAGCAGATGCCAATGCGAATGTCGTGATCATTACCACTCGTCAAAAACTGGATGCGGCATTGAAATATGCGAAGAAACAAGAAGAGAAAAAAGGGACCAATCGCTTCCAAAAATTGATGAGTCAACACATCGTTTTTGTGGTCGATGAATGCCATCGGGCGTTAAGTGCTGAAAATATGGAAGAAATCAAAAAAATGTTTCCAAACTCTACCTGGTTTGGGTTTACAGGTACGCCAATTTTTCCTGAAAATCGGAAGCAAGCAAAAGGGCAACTGGCACGTACGACCCATGATCAATATGGAGAGGTGTTGCATACTTACACCATCAAGAATGCCCTGGAAGATGGTTCCGTTTTAGGATTTCAAGTAGAGCATGAAGATACAGTTGAGCCAACTTCGCTAGCGAATAAAATTTACCGTAAATTAAAAGAAGTAGATAAATATGTGGACTATTCACCAGAACAGATCAATCAGATGATTGATCAAATGGAACCTATCAAGAAAGAAAGTTACTTGGAACCAGCTACTTTTGAAGTAGAGGAACATATCCAGAAAGTGATCCATAAAATATTTCGTCCAGATAACGCCTATACGAAATTCGATTTTCGAAATGGTCGTCCGACAAAGTCTGCGATCTTAACCACAAGTTCCATTGACATGGCTAAAAAATATTATCGAGCGATCAAAGAAATGACGAAAGAACCTGACTGGTTAACAAAAGAATTTCCAGATCAGCCCATTCGTGAAGGACGAACGATGGAAGATCTTGATTTTCCACGTATCGCTATTACGTATTCTTTAGAGGAAAATAACCAAGATTCTAGTGCGCAACAAAAGGAAATGCAGAAAATTATCGAGGAATACAATCAGTATTACCATACCGCATGGTCATTAGCGGATATTGAACGTTATAACGGGGATATCAATAATCGTTTAGCAAGAAAAAGAGCGGAGTTCAAACAATTTGGGAAACAAATTGATTTAGTGATCGTGGTAGATCGGTTACTGACGGGATTTGATGCGCCAACGATTCAAACATTATTTGTGGATCGTAATTTAGAGTATGCTGGATTGATTCAAGCCTTTTCGCGTACTAACCGTACGTACCCGGAAAAAACAAAAGGATTAATCGTTACATTCCGCAAGCCAGCAACAATGGAGAAGAATGTCGCAGGTGCAACAAAATTGTATTCAGAAGCAAAAGAAGAATCAGGCTTGATTTATCCAAATTATCAAGAATCGAAAAAAAGATTTAAAAAAGCGTATAGTAAGTTAAAAGAATTTTCGCCGATTGAATCAATTGATGAGCATTCACCGATTGAAACACGTGTAGAATATGTCAAAGCATTTCAGGAATTAAATCGGGCCTATGAAGCATTAGTAACCTATGATGATTACAATGATGATATGGCAACCTCCCCGACTTTGAATAATCAGATTCAACTCTTAGAAGAACAAATCGGTGTATACGAGACTATAAAGGGCTCTTTAATGGAAGAAAAGGTAGTACCTGATGGCAAGGGCCAAGATTTTTCTACGATTGAATTCTATAATGAACATACGATTAAGTTGTACGATATTGATTCTACTTATATTGATCAATTGCTAGGGACTTACGCGGCAAACAGTACCGATGCCCGGGAAGAAATTGAGAAAGCTTTGACGAAATTGAATAAAACTGAAGGTGTGAAGGAAGTTTATCGTCAAATTTTAAATGCGTTTGACCTAGGAACATTAGATAGTAAAGATGATATTTTTGTTATCAAACGTCACTACTTTACGCAAGCAAGAGATCAGTTGATTCATACTTTTTCTAATGAATGGTTTGTTTCAGAAAAAGAGTTACATGCTTCGAATATGCAATATATGCTTGGGGAGACTCAAATCCCTAATATGAAAGCAATTATCAGCAGTAAGGATTACGAAGGATACAAAGCTAAACACCCAGAAGCGAAGCCTTTTAAATATCCACAAGAAATGAAGCGAGCATGGCGTAAAATGTTAGATGATGAATTGATTCCTCTTGAGAATGAGTTGAGGTAAAAGGAAAGAGTAAAAGAAACTGAATGACAACAAATAGATGTTATGATGAAAGCTGTTAAAATTTCAACTAAAAAATATAATAAATTAAACTAAAGCGAAGCTATTGATGATGAGGTGAATGCATTGACACAACAGAATAACTTGCTTGAAGAAGTAAATTTAGATAATTTCTCTAAATGGTATCTTGAGAATAAAGAAGAATTATTGAAAAACGCCGAATCATGGAAAAAAAAGAATGATGTGTTAGCAAATGAGTTCCTCGATGAATGGCCACTTGAAAGACTTAGCACGATGACTCTTGATGAATATGTAAGTGGGAAAGGGCCTCAAAACAAATCACTATGTTATGAGTTAGAGCATGGAAAATATGCGAAGCTCTACCTTGGAATAAAAGGTGGAAGTGCGGGGAAATTCGGTATTTATTGGAGTAAAAAACATCAAGCATATTGTGACCAGAATAAGGAAATTATTTTGGCAGATGTTCTTGATGATAAATTTGCCAAGTTAAAAAATGATTTAATTACAATAATAAAAGCAGGAATAGCAAGATCTTTTGAGGATGATGCGTTTACCTATAATAATTCTTTTTATAGTAGACCATCTATGGTAATGAAACTATTATGTGCTTACTCCAAGGGTCCGATTTTTTCTGGTATCAATATGAATAAGGACAAGAAAGAAGTTTGGGAGAAGCTTGTCTCATCAGAACAAAATGGTGGTGCATATAAACGAAACTTTGATATTACTACTATGATCTCAAATAAGCATCCTGAACTAGATGGAGATTTGTTAAGTACTATTCTTTGGAGTTATAGAAATGTAGTAATGGATGACGCTAAACTTCCATCGCATTCTAAAGAAGGTGTTATAAGGATGAGTACTTATCAAAGCCATTATTCTAATCAATTGGTAATGGCTAAAAACCTTATTCTACGTGGAGCTCCTGGTACAGGAAAAACATTTCTTGCCAAAAAAATAGCAGCTGATGTTGTTTCTAATGGTAGAACGACACAAATCAATGAATTGACCGAAGATGAAAAGAGCCGAATTGGGTTTGTCCAGTTTCATCCTAGTTATGATTATACGGATTTTATTGAAGGGTTACGTCCCACAACTTCAGATGATGGCGTTGTCAGTTTTACTTTAAAAGATGGAAGCTTTAAAAGTTTTGTTGAAAAAGCAAAGAAAACAAAGAGCGTAAATGGACAAGATAATTTTGAAGAAGCTTGGGCTAATTTTTTTGATGCGGTGATGGAAGCTAGTATAGAGGGAGAGGGATATAATAAACTTGAAACATTGTCTGGTAAACCGGTACGTAATCTACTAGCTTATGAAAGAAATGCAATTCAAGGAGTTTATCCTGCTAAAACTACTATTTATTTGAATCATGACCAAATATATAATGTTTATCGCGGATTACCTGGTACGCCAAAAGGTGGATTTGATGCGTATCGAAAAGCGATTGTAAAGCATTTAAAAGAAGAATTTGGCTTAAAAAACTTTATATCTTCAACAAATGATTCTACGAATAATCAAAACTACGTATTTATCATTGACGAAATCAATCGCGGTGAAATTTCCAAGATTTTTGGTGAACTATTTTTCTCAATTGATCCAAGTTATCGTGGATATGAAGAAGGTGTTTACACACAGTATGCGAATCTCCATGCAAATCCTGAAGAAAAGTTCTATATCCCTAACAATGTTTATATTATTGGAACGATGAATGATATTGATCGTTCTGTGGATACGTTTGATTTTGCTATGCGTCGTCGGTTTACATTCTTAGAAATATCAGCAGAGATGTCAGCAAAAAATATGCTGATTCAAGAGAAAACGAAAAAGCTTATGAAGCGTTTAAATGATGCGATCATTGCCGAAGAAATAGGTGGATTATCCACTGATTACCAAATTGGTGCTAGTTATTTTTTAGGTGTTGATAATGGTAAGGAAACAATGGAAGAATTATGGAATACTAAGTTATATCCATTGTTGAAAGACTATTTCCGTGGTGAACATCAGGCTGCAGAAAAATTAGTAATGATAGAAGAGGTCTATTTTAATGACGGTGATTCAGATGAAGCTGAAACCCATACTTGATAATCAAGAAATCAATGACTCAGTTGCAAAGCATCCTATCATTGCGAATTTGGTAAATCGTGATCTCGATAGTTTATCGAAAGAAAACTTTATTATTTTTCCACAACAGTTAAAACAATCCAAGGATCTAAGCGAAGATAACTTGATATTCCAATCCAGAAATGGAAAAATTTGGACTTGTAATATTGTCGGTATCTTAAGTGATTCAACGGATGAATTAAAAATTCATTCCAGATTCAGCAATCAAGCGAATCAAGAAGATTACTTTTTACGTTATATGCTTCAACGTGTTTTGAATTATAATGTCATTAATTATCATTTTAGCTCATCCAAAAAGATGTCCTACTATGATTTGTTAGTGTTTCTTTTCCCTTATTATTTGAATGAAGCAATGCGTAAAGGGTTATACAAAGAATATGTTAAACGAGAATACAATAATGCTAATATCAAGGGGAACATTGACATTGCAAGACATATTCGATCGAATGTCCCTTTCGTTGGGAAAGTTGCTTATCGAACACGAGAGTTTAGTTACAATAATCGTCTAACCCAGCTCATTCGCCATACCATCGAAAAAATCATAAATGAATACGATTTTTTGCTGAGTGGAAATAAGGATACAAAAGAAAACGTAACTCTAATCAAACAAGCCACACCTGATTATGCCAAAATCAATCGTTCTGATATCCTTCAAGAGAATATTATTCATAAAGTCAAACACAGCTATTACGAGGAGTATTCGGCTCTTCAACAACTCTGTATCCAAATTTTATCGGAAGAAAAATCAGGATTTGGAAGTGATAAAAATCAGATACATGGGATCATTATCGATGTGTCTTGGCTATGGGAAGAATACATTGGGAAAGTCACTGGGTGGAAACATTATGGCAGAGATAAAGGGTTAGCAACAATGCATTTATTTCAAGAGCCCAACCGTTCCCCACGATATCCAGATTTTACATTTAATAATATACTAATTGATACAAAATACAAAAAACATCTTGATACTAGAAATGACTATAATCAGTTAGTCACATATATTCATATTATGAATTCAGATCAAGCAGATATAATGAAAGGCGGCTTTCTGCAACCTACCTCTGATCCTCGTCCTGAAAAACAAGGATATGAAAAAATAGGTATGTTACATGGATTAGGAGGGGAAGTATTTACGTACCGTTTTTTTATCCCGCAAGCGGTTTCAAGCTATTCTGAATTTGTAAAACAGATCAAAGAGGTGGAAACAGCATTAAAAACTACTTTTCAATAAGTAGAAGTCAGAGCAATTTTTCTCAAAAAATTCAATAAAATGTTTAATAGGTGTGATCGGAGCCTGATTATCTAAAATAGAAAGAAAGTTATGCTAAGTAAACTGGGAAGATAAAATACATCTATTCCCACATTCGAAGTGGTTTATAAATACCATTTATTTACGATACCCACACCATAACCACCCCACCCACCAAACCAGGTTAACTCATGAACGAGTTAACCTGGTTTTTTACTCATATTCCAACATCTTAATAAATGTTTTTTACGTTTTTTTGAAAGAAAGTACGTTACTTAATGAAATTTGCACGATAAAGTCTATCAATGGGTATCTAGAGATAGGGATCTATTTTTTGTTGGTTTCGGCTTATTTCAAGGTACTACTGCTTAAATATCGCTTTAGAGTGAATGATAAGATTGAGGTTCCAAATAAATCTTTAAATAAAAATAACGATATTTTGAATCATCAACTCGATGAAGCCTTTTCATGTCTATGTTATAGGTTATTAAATGACAAAACTAGTTGTTTTTTGATAAAATCACATACGTTATAAATTGAAATCTGTCAGTCGTTTAGAAGCGAGAAGGGATCAATGAAACCATCTATTCGTCAATGGATAGCTTAGGATTTAATAATGGATTTTGAGGTAACTAACTCATATGTTGAAAATAATCACACCTTTTCATTATTCAAAAGATGAAAAAAATAATGAATGAGTGAGAGAATAGAAAAAATATTTTCTTGCTGATTAGGTATAGTGTATTTCATGTTAGTTAAGAAAAATAAGTATGTCATAAACATAACTAGCAAGCTCTTTTAATATGAAATGATAAAAATGAGAGTGATTCACCCAATGAATAATCACTGAGTCATTTCAAATAGAGTGACGTATGAAAGGAGAAATAAAAATTGTTATGAGATTCAATCGAAAAATCATTTTGTTTGTTCTGCTAATAGCTATTGCAAGTACTTATTCCTTTATCTTTTTTAATAATACAGAAAAGATCGCAACGACAGGAGATATTGCTTTTCATTTTTCCAGGATCAAAGGATTGGCTTCTGTATTTTCGGGTCCGATCAATTTTACTACATTCAATAGTTATGGTGGTGGGGTCAACTTTTTTTATCCTTATCTAACCCTATTTCCAGCTGTGATCTTTTACTGGATTACCCATAATTTGATCTTAAGTTATATGTTATATGTTTGGGTACTGAATGTGTGTACAATACTCATCACCTTCTATTACGGACGGAAATTTTTTAAACGTGTAGATGCGGCATTTTTATTTAGTTGTTTCTATACTTTTTACGGGTATCGAATGATCGATATTTACCAACGTTCAGCGATTTCAGAATCAATTGCTCTGACGATTATGCCAGTAGTCCTCTACTACACGTATAGACTTCTTTTTGAAAAGAAGAATTGTGTGATTCCTTTAGCTGTTAGTATGAGTTTGCTTATTTATACGCATGCTCTTTTTACGTTTATGAGCGTAATAGTTATTGGGCTTTTGTTTATCGGTTCACTTTTGGCTAAACGAAAAAAGAAAGAAAATGTTTTGGACTTGTTTGTTGGAATGGCAAAAGCTGTCGGCTGGACGATTCTCTTAACAGCGTATGTTTGGTACCCAATGCTGCAGCAAGTCCTGCATCAAAGCATCAATCGTCCTTTCCGCACAAACCTTCAGGAGCGGGGAGTGAACATTTTTGAAAGTTTGTTTGGTGCGATGACTAATGATTTGACGACATTTACAATGGGAACGATTGGTGTCGTGTCATTAGTCCTTCCGCTTTTCTTTTTGAAAAGATTTGAACGAAGAGAAAGAGTCATTTATTTTTGTGCAGTAGCTACGTGGTTTTTATCGACGAATGTTTTTCCATGGTTTCTTTTCCAAAATACACCTATCCAATTGATTCAATTTCCTTGGAGAATCTTAGGGTTTCAAGTGCTTTTCGGATCATTGATCTTGGTGATGGTCTTTTTGAAATGCAGACCAGATCAGAAAAAAAGTATATGGTGGATTGGCGGAATCGTCCTCCTGCTTTTGACACTAACAGTAGTAACGAAAATAAATTATACGCAAAAAATCCAATCCTATAACGGTCGTCTGATTATGACAAAAAAAGAGATTAAGCATTACACGACTTCAGGGACAGGGGGACTTTATGATTATGCACCGTCTGATGCACTGAAATACAAAAAACAGTTGAAAAAACATGAAGTAAAAGTTGGGGATGAATGGAAAAATAGTTCTCATAAAGCGTATGATTCAAAAATCATTTATACAGTGGAAGATGCGCAAGGGCAAAAAATCACGTTACCTGTGTTTGATTATTGGGGAACCGTTGCGAAAGTAAATGGTCAAACGACTAGCATAGAAAATGATGACGGGTTAGTAGCGGTTAAAGGAAAAGAAGGAACGACTACGATTGAGGTTTCCTCTACCTATCCGCCAACGATGATTCTTGCATTACTAACAAGCGTTGGAACTTTTTTATTTATCTTTTATTCGATATTTGCTGAGAAGAAAAAATTTAGTAAAAAGTAAAATGTTCCTCTGATGAAGGGATCTAAAGTGAATGGCAGTGCAGAACAAACGTGAAAAGAAAGAAAATTTATAGAGTTGCCTTTTATTTCATGGGTGAATAAATTGTCTATTAGAGACACCATTTTCAGCCATTTTTGAAATAGCAACCAATGATCGTATTCCTCAACGATACCGCTAGAAACAAGGTGGACGTTGAGGATTTTTTGTTAATTGTATCAGTCTATTTGTTTTAGCTGTTTCTCTTGTGCCTAATGGTTTAAGTTTTGTATATTTACAGCAATTACGGAGAATATCTGCACAAAGAGTTAGATGTATTTGATACTAGTCATAATTGATAAATGAGGGATTGCGTTTTTCCGTGTCTCTTTATAGTTGATCAGTATTTTCTATGGCAAACTACTCCTTAGAAATCTACATAAACCTTTTTTTGAGTATCTGATTCTGATTTCGTAACGGTTAAACTAATTTTCTAGTTTGCAGATGAGGGATTGGTTAGAAATAATTTTTCAAATTTTCGGCATAATCTCAAGTTTGGTTTGTTAGAATGAGTGAAACAATCAAGGAGGAGTTTTATTAATGAAAAAGGGGATATTGTTGGCTGTGGGGTTGTTGTTTGTGCTAGCTGGTTGTGGAACGGATCAGGCAAAAGATGCTTCAAGTAAATCGACAGACACTATTGTTACAAAAACAAGTAAGACAGGTTCAACAACGACGAAAGAATCTGATAAGACTGAATCATCCAGCTCATCAGAAACAAAGGGAAAAACAGAGTCCACGGCGACGAGTACATCAGAGTCAACTCAAACTACAACGGCAGAGTCTGCGACGCCAAGTAGTCAGCCAGTTGAAAAAAATAGCTGGGATGCGAGTAAGGCGACTGAATTAGCTACGTTTATGTCAACTTGGGGTCAGGAAATGGGACAACAGTATAGAAGCTACAATGATCATGTGAATGCTAATTATTATGGATTGCAAGTACCACAATACATTTTTGATGGGCAATGGTCTATGGTGATTGATCAAACACCGGTTACCGTAGAATGGTCAGAAAATGGCAGAGGACAAGCGGGATTTGAATTAGTGGCGATCTACTCTGATATCGATCATCCAAAACCGTCTGGAGCTCATTTGTATTTCTTTGGTTTCCAACAAAATCAACCTAAGGTAATGGTGACTCAGCAAAATCAAGGAAACCCAAACAATTATTTGTATTTCAAAGAAACTGAGAATAATGAATTGAAGAACGGTTTCGAGCGGATTGTGAATAGCTAGAGGAGACGTCCTTCCAAACTTAGAAAGAAAATTTCTTGGAAAAGAGGTTGTGAAAGCATCGGTTAGCTCCGATGACAATAAGAAAGAATTTTTTGAAACAGCTCCTCATGTTTTGAAAAATTCAGGCTTATTTCAAGGAGCTGATGCTTGAACACCATTTATCTGTTTCCAGAGCAAAGAGTGAGATGGATGTCTCAGTCTTTTTTTTGTTTCTGAAAGGATAATTTGCTAAATAAAACAGAAAAATTTATGAAAAATTCCAATAATTACGTTATACTTATTATGATTTTTTGAAAGGAGTTACTAATGAAAACAAAGAAAAAATTGCTCTTATTTGTTATATTAATACTTATTGCGGGTCTTTATTCTGTGAATTATTTTAGGCATGCACAAACGATTTCTACGACAGGAGATATCGCATTTCATCTTTCCAGAATTAAAGGATTATCCTCTATATTCTCAGGACCAATCAATTTTACGACTTTTAATAGTTATGGCAGCGGTGTGAACTATTTTTACCCCTACTTGACCCTTTTTCCATCGGTAATTTTTTATTGGATTACCAATAATTTGATCGTAAGTTATATTTTATACGTATGGGTGTTGAATGTTTGTACCATCCTATTGATGTTTTATTATGGTCAAAAAATTTTAAAGCGAGTAGATGCTGCCTTTTTATTTAGCTGTCTGTATACATTCTATAGTTATCGAACGATTGATATTTACCATCGTTCAGCGATTGCAGAAGCGATTGCACTGACGATTATGCCTGTAGTTTTGTATTATGCTTACAAAATGATCTATGAGGAAGCAACAGCTGCGATCCCGTTAGCAATCAGTATGAGTTTGCTTGTTTATACCCATGTTCTCTCTACTTTCATGTGTGCGTTTTTCATTGGAATGATGATCATAGGCAAACTGATTGTGAATAAACTAAATAAGGAAGAAACCATTCGCTTGGTGTTGGAGATGTCAAAAGCTGTGGGAATGACGATTCTTTTAACGGCCTATTTTTGGTATCCTATGTTCAAGCAAACCATGTATCAATCCATCAATCAGCCAGGAAAAACAGATCTGCAAAATCAAGCGATCAATGTATCTGATAGTTTGATTGGGGCCATGAATAATGATTTGGCCTCCTTTACAATCGGAATTATCGGGATTGTTTCCTTGATTCTTCCGCTTGTGTATTTTAAAAAGCTAACGAGCAAGGAAAAAGTGATTTACCTGATTGCAGTAGCTACTTGGTTATTATCAACTAAGCTGGTCCCATGGGCACTATTGCAAAATACACCCGTTCGATTGCTTCAATTTCCTTGGCGGATATTAGGGTTTCAGGTACTTTTTGGCTCATTAATTTTATCCATTGTTTTTAATAGGATGATATTTGGTCAGAAAAAAAGAATACTTAGTATCGCAGCAATTGTTTGTTTCATGTTTGTTGTTTCGGCAGCCACTAAAGCCAATTATAATCACAAAGTGCCAACACTAGGTGACCATTTAGAGGTGAATAAAGACACTCTAGGTAGTTACATCACTGTAGGTGTTGGAGGGGTCTTTGACTATGCACCACTAGAAGCCATGAAATATAAGGAGCATGTGCAAAAGCATGAAATAAGAGTAGACAATAAATGGCAAACAGCAGCATATAAAGCTTCTGATTCCAAAATAGTCTATACAGTCAAAGGTGCTAAAGATAAAAAAATCACGTTACCCATGTTTGATTACTGGGGAACTACAGCAAAAGTGAATGGGCAAAATACCAAGATTGAAAACAATGAAGGATTAGCAACATTTGAAGGAAAAGCAGGAACAACGGTAATTGAAGTTTCTTCTAAGTATCCCTTTACAATGATTCTTGCTTTTATTGTCAGTCTAGTAAGCTATCTTTTTGTTTTTATTCGTTTCTTGATCGGCAAATGTTTCGTTTCGAAAAAAATTGCGTAACATAAATATTCGTACTAGGACAAAAAACTGAAAGATTCGTTTTTATTTGTAAAAGACGGGACACCGAAACATCTAGTGAGATCACTAGGTGTTTTTTTATTCTTATTTAGTTCATGATGAATGACAGTAGAAAAAATAGACAACATCGAGTGATTGATTTTTAGAATAAAGTTGAACGATTATGATGGCAAAAGAACTTTTTATGAGTTTAAAGTTATTTAATAGTATTTTTCTAGTATTTTTATAGTGGGTTGCATTATATAAATACGTGGAAAAAGTATATACGTAGCTTTTTGTTTATTGATAAAAATAAACAATTTAGCTGTTGGAAATCCGATTTTAGCGAAGGATGTTTATTGTTTAAGTATATAAAGAAGGAGAAAATATGATGTTTGAAATATTTAAAGGGAAAACTATTTCTCTAAGTAATCCGACTGTCTTATTAAGTCATAGTTCTAAAAATAAAAATTATGGTGATCTCATCCGAGACCTATTGGTAAGCTGTGGAGTTCCTAATGATATGTTATTGTATTCTTCTCATAAAATGAATGAAATACCAGTTGGCAATAACATTTTTGACTATCTCGAAAAAACTATAAAAGTAAAAAAACATGCAGTTTTTTTACTTTCTGATGACTATTTCGAAAGTACTGCTTGTTTAAATGAAATGGGAGCTATTTGGCTCAATCAAAATCAGTACACACAATTATTTTTACCTGATTTTGATTTAAAGCATTATAGCTATTTAAGCTGTTGTATAAATAGTAAAGACAAAGGGATATTTTTAACTGGAGATGACCGTTGTCAAAAGGGTTTAACAGATTTTGTAAGAAATATTCTAAGGGATAGCTTTTTATCATTTAATGAGACAGAACTGGCTTATAATGCGGAGATATGTTGTAAGAATTTAAGAGATTTAATCCCCAGAGATAAAGTATGGAAATCAAGAATTAGTGAAATAACGGAGAACAAAGGATATGTTTTCGCTAAAATTGAAAATTTAATTCCTACAGGAGAAGTTTTTAAAGAAGGTGAAAATCACTGGTTACAATTAAACACGAACTATTTTCCTGAAGCAGAATCAATGAAAGTGGGAGATAGGATAGCATTTAAAGTGAAGGATTTTACAGAGTGCAAAAGTTTTCAAGAGTTAAAAAATTATAGAAATATATATGCTTATAGAGAAACACTTGAGATTATTGATTAGTATAAGCTATATTAGGAAATTTTATGCTATTTTGTAGAATATATGTGTAATAGAAAATACAAGAATGACTTTTATTTATTAGAATATTAATGAATAAATTGGTTTGGCTATCCAACCGTATTAAATAAGAATAACGCATATTAGTGAACAGAAAAGGAGTCGCTTTCTGTTCATTTTTTATAAATTTTAAAAAGCTATCAAGTGATAACAGGTGAGACGTCCATTTAACTGTCAGTTATTTCTTCACAGTTGCCAGTGCCTATCAGTCTCATAAATGACATATAAGTCGTTAATCATATTCATAAAATTGAATATTCTTTAATGAAAAAATGGTTTGATATTTTTAGAGAGAAATCCAGTTTTTTTTAATTTGTTTCATCAATGATTATTGGATAAGGCAATCTTTCAGATTCGACAGAGATTCTACGCTTATAAGCATTCTTTTTCACCCAGTCAATGGTTAATACAGAATTTGAATAGATCATCTTCTAGCAGTCTTGCTTTTAATGCATTGATTAACACTTAACAAGCAGAACCCCAGATTCAACATTCATTTGTTCGTTTATTAATTTTTTTTCATAACTAAGTTATTGCTAGTCAATTTATTGTAAAGTAACGTATGAAATAAATGGACTGATAACATAGCTTCTGAAATTGCCGAGCTAGTGTAGTAATGAGGGATTTCAGCGTTAGATTGTTGCTAACAGAAGATGAATGGGGTGGGGGAACATGAAGAAACATTATTTGGCTTGTTTGTTGTGTCTGTTCTTTTTATTGGCTTTGCCAGTACAGGGCTTTGCAGTAGCGGGTGGACATGGAGGTGGCTCAACGAGAAGCGGTGGATCTGGTGGAAGTTTTGGTGGTAGTTCGGTCGGACATCATTTTTATGACGATCGGCCAATTATCGGACGATCACGAGGGTATTATCGATCGAGTTCATACGGTGACGTAGAGGACTATGTATTAATGGGGGCGTCTGTTGGTGGTTTTGCGGCGTTTGCTTTATTTAAAAGGAAGAAAGAACAGCACAGTGTGACCAGAGAGCTATTTTCTCGTATGCCGGGGAAAAAGAAAGCGAAGAAAAGATTGCTTTCAGAGATCGAAACCAGCTTCTTTGCGATTCAAAACGCTTGGGAACATGAAAAAATGGAA
This sequence comes from Enterococcus sp. DIV0691, assembly GCF_051711145.1. Lineage (NCBI taxonomy): Bacteria > Bacillati > Bacillota > Bacilli > Lactobacillales > Enterococcaceae > Enterococcus > Enterococcus sp. DIV0691. The sequence goes on along the minus strand of NZ_JBIOLY010000001.1, from coordinate 2,542,469 downwards.
AAAGCCTCGCGCTATTATACGAAAAAATTATTTTTGGAGCATCAACAAGTCTTACAAAAGAATCAAGCAGAAGGTATTAAAAACCATACTAAAAAAATCGTCCTGCAACAGTTGGGGAACTATCGTCAAATAGAGGAAGACAGTTTCTCGATCCGAATTGATTTTAGTTGCTATGATTATACGATTGATCGAAAAAATAACCTGCTCTTATCAGGGTACAAGCATCAGCGACAATATTTTTCTCAGATCTGGTATTTTAATTATTCAGACAAAGAACAAAAATGGCAGGTAGATTATATTCAACCGATTTCATTGGGTTAAGGTAACGGTAGGAATGATTAGTGGATGCTGAGTTTATTGATAACAAGCATAAATCAAAAAATGGCATAGAGGGGGAGCCGTGATCAGAATGAATCTGGTAGGCTCTCTTTTTTTGTGGGAACGTTTTTCTTTTTTAGTGAAGTGGGGATATTCACAGGAATGTTAGCCAGCTGATGATATGAGCCTAACTATCAGGATTCGTTTTTCAACAGAACTGGTGGAGTAACTAAGAGGAGTATACCCTATAATAGCTAAAAGAGAACCTCACGTTAATTAATTTCCGCTACCTAGGAAAAAAGTAAGTTTGAAAGCGCATACCTCGGTAGCTAAACTAAACGTGTAAGAAAAAAAGGGGAGATGGTAAAGATGGCAAAAAATATTTTGTTGATTTGTGGTTCGGGTGCTTCTAGTGGATTTATGGCGGCTGCTATTCGAAAAGCAGCGAAAAAAAGAGGGGAAGAAGTAACTGTGAAAGCGGCTAGTGAGTCGCAATTGGATGAACGGATCAATGAGATCAATTATCTGTTGATTGGTCCGCATTTGTCTTATATGTTGGCAGACCTCAAAGCACAAATTGAAGGAAAGAACGTGAAAGTAGCAGTCATTCCACAAGCAACCTATGGCACTTTAAATGGAGATAAGGCACTAGATCTGATTTTAAGTATGGAGGGCTAACGAATGATGAATAAAATTATGGACTTCATGACGAACAAATTTGCGCCAAAAGTAAATAAAATTGTCAAGAATCCTTGGGTCTCGGCGATCCAAGATTCGATCATGGCGGCTTTGCCGTTAGTTTTTGTTGGTTCTTTAGTTACAGTGGTTTCTCTGCTAAAAAATATTTTTTCAGGTTTACCTGATTTTTCAATGATTAGTAATTTTTCTTTTGGGATGTTTGGTTTGATTGTTTCTTTTTTGATTCCTTATTATCTCATGGAAAAAAAGGGAAACAGCGGTCAAAAGCTGATTTCAGGTGCTACCGGATTAGTGTTATTCATGATGTTACTATTTCCCACAGTATCTGCTGAAGGAAATGCTACGTTTATTCTTTCTCGGTTTGGCGCTACAGGCATGTTTCTTGCGATTATTTCTGGTCTTTTTGTTGCCTGTGTGATGAATTTTGCTGCTAAAAGATCATTTTTCGATGAAGATACACCGATCCCTGATTTCGTGGTGGGGTGGTTTAATAGTTTATTGCCGATTACGTTTATCTTGATCGTTGGTTGGTTTATCACGGTACAAATGAATGTTGACTTCTTTGAAGTGGTCGTTTGGGCATTCAGTCCATTGGCAAAAATCGTGCAATCTTACCCAGGTTTTGTCTTATCCGTTTTTATCCCAGTCTTTTTATATACGTTCGGTATTTCAGGTTGGGTGATGATGCCGGCTATCTATCCTGTATATATGGCTGGATTAGCTGCTAATGCTGAGGCTGTTGCAAATGGTGGACAAGCAATGAACATTGCTACTCAAGAAACTTGTTATGCTTTTTCATCAATGGGTGGTGTGGGGACTACCTTGGCCTTGTCTGTGATGATGTTGCTGCTAAGTAAATCAGCACAATTAAAAGCGATTGGTAAAGCGGTCTTTATTCCTTCGATCTTTAATATTAATGAACCGTTGGTTTTTGGGGCACCGATTGCTTTTAATCCTTACTTGATGATTCCTATGTGGATCAACGCACTGATCGTACCAACGATTTCTTATGTGGTGATGAATATGGGCTTCGTGAATATTCCTAGTCAATCATTCTTGTTGTGGTACATGCCATATCCATTTACATCTTATTTAGCCACTCAAGATTTCCGTGCGGTCATCGTCTGTCTGTTGATCTTTGTTATTACATGGTTTATCTTCTTACCATTTTTTAAAGCATATGATAGTTCATTATTAAAACAAGAAAAAATTGCTGAAGAACAAGAAGCGGCGCAAGCGAAAGCAATGCAAGCTTCAACGGCTCAATAATTGGAGGTAGTAGTATGTCACAACAGTTTGTGGAAGAAACAGATAGCCTAAACGAATTATCGATGAATATTTTGATCCATGCAGGTAATGCTCGTGAATTACTGGTAAAAGGTCTGAATGCACTGGAGGAAATGGCGTTCGATGAAGCAGAAGAATTGATTCAATCGGCACATAAAGAAGTGGTGATTGCTCACGGATTGCAAACAGATACGTTACAAATGGAAGCTTCAGGAGAGCAGATCCGCTATTCTACGTTGTTCTGTCATGCGCAAGATACGTTGATGACAGCACAAAGTGAGATATTGATTGGTGAACATATGGTGCGGTTGTTTCGGAACTTTTCAAAAAAATTAACTAAATAGGAGGTATTCCATGTTTAAAGAATACAAAATGCCAAAAGATTTTCTTTGGGGAGGGGCGATTGCTGCCAACCAAGCAGAAGGGGCGTATCAAGTTGATGGTAAGGGCATCAGCCTCGCTGATTTACATGTTTTCCATGCGGATAAAACAAATGCAGAAATTGCGGAAGAGCAACATAAAGGAATGTCTTTGGCTCAGTTGAAGGCGAATATGACAGATGAACAAGGCTATTATCCTAAACGCCATGGGATCGATTTTTATCATACCTATCCTGAAGATTTAGCGCTATTAGCAGAGATGGGCTTTAAAACGTTTCGGACGTCGATTGATTGGTCGAGGATTTTTCCTACGGGCGATGAAACGAAACCGAATGAAGCGGGTTTGGCTTATTATGATGCATTGATTGATAAGATCCATGAGTTAGGGATGGAGCCGATTATTACGATGCTTCATTATGAAACACCAGTAGACATTACTTTAAACTACGGTGGTTGGCATAATCGGAAAGTGATCGATCTATTTGTAAAATATGGAAAAACAATTTTAGATCGTTACAAAGATAAAGTGAAGTACTGGATCGTCATCAATCAGATCAACTTGATCCAATTTGAACCATTCAATTCAACTGCTATACCTTATGATACGGTGGATCATTACGAAGAAGCTAGTTATCAAGCGATCCATAATCAGTTCGTTGCCAGTGCTAAAATCTATGAATATGGGAAAAAGCTCAACCCTGAAATGCAAATCGGAACGATGGTTGCAGATTGCACTGCCTATCCATTTTCTTGCGATCCAGATGATATCATTTTGGCTTTACGTCGTAATCGGATGGAGTATTTCTATACAGATGTGCAATTTCGAGGGGAATATCCTCAGTATGCGTTGAATTATTTTGCTGAAAATAATATCCATCTCGAGATCACTGAAGAAGACAAAGCCATTTTACAAGCGAATACGATGGATTATCTGGCTATTTCTTATTATTATTCGCAAATGGTCGACTCCAAGAAAAACGATTTGAACCCTGCATCGGTGACACCTAACCCGAACTTGAAAGCGAATCCATGGGGGTGGGCAGTGGATCCTAAAGGGTTGTATCATTCACTGTCGCAATATTGGGATCGTTATGGTAAAGCGATTATTATTGCAGAAAATGGCTTTGGAATGTATGACCAGTTGGAAAACGGCAAGATTCATGATGATTATCGGATCGATTATCTGGCTAGTCACATTGAAGAAATGAAACGTGCGATGTATGATGGAGTCAATGTGATTGCTTATTGTGCATGGGGGCCGATTGACATTATCAGCTGTTCATCTGCTCAAATGGAAAAACGTTATGGATTTATCTATGTGGATCTGGATAATGAAGGAAAAGGTAGTGGTGATCGGATCAAAAAAGATAGTTTTTACTGGTACAAAAATGTGATTGAATCGAATGGAGAAAATTTGTAAAGTCGCCAGTTTAAAGAATAGGTGTGATGCGAGACATGGATCTTCGTATCCACCTTTTTTTGAGATAGTGTGGCAAATCAATGGATAGCAACACATGTGTGGGGGAGATAGAAAGTGGCAACGAAAAGGCAAAGAGAGATTATTGCGTATCTTGCAAAACGACAGCAGCATTGGGTCACTGCGACGGAACTAGCAACATTTTGTAACTGTACGACTCGAACCATTCGTAATCAAATCACAAAGATCAATGAGACAGAGCAACAAATTATTTCTAGTAATCAAGGGTATCGGATCAAACAACCTACCCAGGGTAAGCAAGTGATCCAAACAACGAATGACCGGCAATCACAGTTGTTTTTGACGTTGTTAAAAAGCAATCATGGCATTGATCTCTATGATCTGGCAGACACGATGTTTCTCTCTGAGTCAACGTTAAAAAATGACATCCAGCTTTTACGTAACGAGATTCAAAATAAACAATTGAAATTAACGATCAAAGCGAATCAAATTTATTTAGAAGGATCAGAAAGTGATAAAAGGCGTTACATGATTTCATTACTGTATGAGGAAGGCGATTACCAGGAAAAACTAAAGTACCATGTCCAAGATATGATTGGTACGCTTTCGCTTATTGATCTAGAGCAAACCATCCATGATGTCTTAGCTTCACACAAAATCAAAATTAATCGCTATTCGATGAACAATATTGTGCTTCATTTTGCGATTAGTATTGAACGGATCCGCCAAGGAAATGATTTGAAAAGTGTGAAGGACTTTCCATTAAGAAATGATGCAACGGAATTTCAATTGTGTGTGGAGATTACTGAACTTCTTTCGAACACTTATCACATTTATTTTTCTGATGCTGAAGTCAAGCAGTTATCCTTACTTTTTATTGGATTACAAAATGAATATCTTACGAATCGCAAAGAGCTATCCTTGTCCAAAATTGTTGAAGCTCGAGTGATCGAAACACTAAATGAAGTTTTAGAGAAAGTCAAAGAAACCTATTTGATTGATTTACAAGATGAAGCTTTTTTCAATAAATTAGCTATCCATCTGCAAAATCTTTATGATCGCTCTCAATATGAACGGTTCACCCGGAATAGCAGCCTTTTAGATATTAAAACAGCCTATCCGTTAACGTATGACATTGCGGTTTACTTGTCGATGTTGGTACAGGAAAAATTAGCGATTTGGTTTAATGAGGATGAGATTTCTTTTATCGCTTTACACATCGGGGCTTACTTAGAAAGCAAAAAAGAAAAAAGACCAAAGTTGCGAGTGCTAGTTGATCACAACAATTACCATGATTTTGAAGAAACAAACGTTCAAAATATTCGTAGTATGCTAGGGGAAGATGTGGAGATCGTGGCGGTTGATCATCATGAGGTAAGCGTACAAGAAAATGACGTGTATGTCTCTTCTGATCGTGACAGAGTGACCGAAATCAATGGCGCAGTATATGTCCATCCTATTTTGACACGTAAAGATTTTGCAAAGATCCAAAAACGGGTGACTGCCAAGCGAAAAAGTAATTGGCGAAAACAGATGTTTCATTTGATTGATCGGTTTATTATTGAAGATCTCTATTTTAATCAATTTGATCCGACCGATCAGACACCTAAAATGATTCGAGAAAAATTGTTTGATCGATTGTTAGTGACAGGGTATGTGGAGGAAGAATTTTTCCAGAGGATGGAAAAACGAGAAGCGATGTCATCGACCAGTTTCCCATCAGGTATCGCAGTACCCCACTCGCTGGAACAACAGGCGAAAAAAAGTGCCCTTTCGATTATGACCTTGCAAGAAACCCTCAAATGGGACGAATATCCTGTTCAAATCGTAGCTTTAGTTGCCATCTCACAAGATGAAGCCAAAGAATTTAATGATTTTTTTGAAATGTTTATCGAAATCGTTTCTGATCCGATCAATGTGCGATTGTTAGCGGGTGCAGAAAATTTTACAGAATTCATCTTAAAAATGAAGATGTTGGTCGAAACGGAAGAATGATCCGTGAATGTTGAGGGCGTTGGTTTTATTCTTGCATGAGAGGAAAGCTCGCTTTTGTCTTAGGGATCACTGCTAATCGATCATTGCCAAAGTAGCCGAAAGCTTTCTAGTGATTTTTGGTTACTTTGTTTTTTTGTGCTTGCAGTGATGGAAGGAAGTAATTTGAAATCTATTTCTACTAACTTCCAATTGAACGGAGAAGTTTAGGATTGCCCGTTTTTCTCTTAGGCAAGCTGATTTCACGTAAAGTAGTGTAAAAAGAAGGCTAAGCTATAGAATAAAATTGTGTAATAAATCTTAGATAGGTATAATGTAAGGCAAAAGGGAGGAATAAAACATGAAAATTGCAATTGCAGGAGCTGGAGCGATGGGAAGCCGTTTCGGTCTGATGTTACATCAAGGTGGAAACGAAGTACTATTGATCGACGGCTGGGCAGATCATGTCCAACAAATCAAAGAGCATGGGTTAAAAGCAGATTTCAATGGCAAAGAAGTAGTTGAGAAGTTACCAGTCGTTCTTCAATCAGAAGTAGGCGAAGAAGATCAGGTAGATTTGATCATATTATTTACTAAAGCGATGCAATTAGAAAAAATGCTAACAGATATCCGTCCATTGATCAAAGAAGAAACGGAAGTATTATGCTTATTGAATGGAATCGGACATGAAGATATCATTGAAAAATTTGTTCCAATGGCAAACATTTATATTGGTAACACCATGTGGACGGCGGGCTTAGAAGGACCTGGAAAAGTCAAACTGTTTGGAAGTGGTTCAATTGAGCTGCAAAATCTTGGAGAAGGCAAAGAAGAACAAGCGAAAGCACTAGCTGAAAAATTATCAGAATCAGGCTTACATGCGAAATTCTCTGATAACATCCATTATTCCATTTACCGTAAAGCTTGTGTGAATGGCACGATGAATGGATTATGCACGATTTTGGATGTGAACATGGCAGGGTTAGGTCAAACTTCGACTGCGCATAAGATGGTGGAAACGATTGTTCGTGAATTTGCGGCAGTGGCAGAAGCTGAAAATATCCACTTAGATATCCCAGAAGTGATCGCTCATTGTGAATCTTGTTTCGATCCAGAAACGATCGGATTACATTATCCATCCATGTATCAAGATTTGATCAAGAATCACCGCTTGACGGAAATCGACTACATCAACGGTGCGGTTTCAAGAAAAGGGAAGAAATATGGTATTGCAACACCTTATTGTGACTTCTTAACAGAATTGATCCATGCGAAAGAAGATAGCTTGCAGGTAAAATAAAGGGGGATAATTGATGGAACAGGCACAAAGCATGTCACCAAAGATTTTTCTGAACAAAGTACTAGCTGGTACAGCAACGGGGATTATCATCGGATTGATTCCTAACGCAGTATTAGGGGCGATTTTAAGATACTTTAGTGGTTCTTCTTTTGCGATGGCTGTTGCTCAAATGGCGGTCATCTTCCAATTAGCGACACCGTTGATTATCGGTGGATTGATTGCTTTGCAATTTGGTTTTGCACCGATGAAGATGATGGTGGTGGCTGGTGCCGCATTTGTCGGGTCAGGGGTGGTGAAGTTTACTCCTGAGCTTGGTGAAACAGGTGTGTATGTTGGTGCTGGCACAGGCGATATCATCAATACGATGATCACTGCTTCTATCGCAGTTGGGTTGATTTATCTGATTGGTGAACGGTTTGGTTCGGTAGCGATTGTGTTGACTCCGATCGTTGTTGGTGTAGGCGCAGGGGTGATCGGGTTTTATCTCTATCCTTATGTGGCAGATATTACCTCAGCCATCGGGACGGTCATCAATAATTTCACGACACTACAACCATTACTGATGTCGATCTTGATTGGCTGTTCTTTTGCCTTCTTGATCATTTCACCGATTTCCACCGTAGCAATCGGAGTGGCGATCCAACTAGATGGTGTTTCAGCAGGAGCGGCAGCAATGGGTGTCGCAGCAACGACTTTCGTTTTGATCGTGAACTCGTGGAAAGTCAATAAATCAGGAGTGACGATCGCCATTACGTTAGGAGCGATGAAGATGATGATGCCTAATCTGTTTCGCAGACCGGTTATTCTCGTTCCTTGTCTGATCAGTGCAGTGATTACAGCTATTCCAGTTGCTTTGTTGTCTATTTCAGGAACCCCTGCCTCGGCTGGTTTTGGGATCGTTGGTTTAGTTGGTCCTTTAGCTTCTTTAGATGCAGGTCTAAATCCGGCTCTTGTTGTTTTGAGCTGGTTAGTCGTCCCAGTTGCGGCAGCATTGTTCACTCAGTTTTTATGTGAGAAAGTATTGAAACTATATGATCGAGCAGATGTGTTTGAATTCTTAGGCTAGTGAAACGGCTGATTTTTTGGCTGAGTCTGCTCCTTTGATAGTGAGACAAATCATCTCAATAAAAAAAGCTTGAATTTTTAATTCCTTTTTTCGAAGGAGATTAAAAGTTCAGGCTTTTTTAGTAAGTGATATTTTTCTAAGACCAACCAGATTTTCATTGATCAATTATTCTTTCTTTTCCAGTGCGCGCTGTCTCATTTTGATTACATAAGCTCCGATTTCATAGTTAACCATCTGAAAAGCGTTGTTAAAATCAATGGCGAGCAATTGCTCTACTTTATGCAAACGATAGCGAATAGTTTTAGAATGGAGAAACATTTTTTCAGCAGTTTGTTTATAGTTACGATTATTTTGTAAAAAACAGTAAAAGGTTTCAAAGAGATCAAAGTTTGTTTGAGCGAGTGCCACTAAGTTTTGAGGAAGACTTTCTTCGATGGATTGAAGTTGTTCTTCTTGAATAAAATGTTTGAAGATACCGATATCTGCTAATGTCACAATCGGACCATTGTAAAAATCTCGATTGAAATTCAGAATATCAAGACATTCAAATAACAGTTCTTTGATTCCTTGTTTGGGTTTCAAGCTACTGATCGCAAAAGTTAAGTAGGGATTTTCTAAGAGAAAGTCTTGGACGACCCGTTGCAAATAAGCTTTTGTGATCGGTCCATCCGCCTGATCGAAATTATATAAGACAGCCGAATAGTGATGCTGATCAAAGAAGATTGCTTCTTTCTTTAAGGTTCGCAGTAGTGAAATGATCCGGGTTTTCATTAATTGTGTTTGGGTATCTTTTGTCGGAAATACAATAGTTTGATAAGAATCTTTTGACAACATATGGACTTCATGAAGTAAACTATTTAATTCATCAGGATTTTTAGGCGTATTTTGTAAAATGGCATCTGCTAAATTGTTCAATCGGGTGTAACGTTCTTTTTTTAAGAGACTTTCGGTATTGAATTTTTCTTGGAGGGCATCAATTGCATTTTCGATAATCACTAAATCAGTTTCTTTGACGACATCATCTGGAAGATAGACTAAAAGTAAACAGTTTGCTGAATAATTATTGAAAATCGCTACTTCAAGCGCATAGTGTTTTTGAGGGTTGGTATGGGCATATAGTGTTAACAAGGAATAATCATTTTTGGTGAAATCAGTGTTGCGCAAAGTTTCTCGTGCTAAAACAATTGCATCTCGAGGAATCTTCCCATCGCTGATTTCGATTCCTTTGTCGATCAATTTTAATGAAAAGGGTAATTTTATAATTCGATAAAATTCCTCCATAATCGTTTCAATAGAGGAAGACTGGCGTTCTAATTGGTTGAAACGTTGACGAACTTCATAATACGTTCGGAGTATATGGGACTGGGTATTTAACAAAGGTTCATAAATCGTCAAAAGGATTTTTTCATAACTGACCTCTTGCTTAATCTTGATCAAAGGAATACGGTACTTGAAACATAGATGGATAAATCGGTCAGGAATCGTTTTGATAAAACGGTCTGTCTTTAAAATCAACCCACTGATTTCGATTTGGCACATTTTAACAAAAAAATCTTCTAACTCTGCTTCCGTTAAATCATTTAAAGCGTAAAAAGAAGTGAGAATCAATTGATTTTTTTTACTCCAATTCTCAATATCGATCGCTTCTAAGATCATCGCTGTTGTTACTTCATTGTCTAAACCGATGTCTTTAGTTAGGATCTCGCCTTTTTTTAATTCACCTAGTGTCAAAAGCTCTTTTAGTTTCATCGTTTCCTCCTTTTTCCCCTTTATGGATAAAAATTATAGCATTTTTTTAGAAATACGTCCGATGAAAACACTTTCTTAATGTCCTACAATAATAGTGTCAAAAGAAAGAGGAGGAGAAGGATGTTAAACACAGTCATTTTAAAAAATAATTACCAAGATTCAATCAATCTGATGCTTTTAACAAACAAAATCAACTCACTTGAACAAGTGGTCATGAGTCAAATCATGATGGGAACAGATGCGAATAAAGATATTTTAAATAATACCGATTTGTTAACAGATGAAGCAAAAACTGCCTCTCCAAATGATCTGATGATCGTGGTTTCAAGTGAAGACCCAGAAATAATGGATCAAGTACTCCCGCTAGTCGACACGTTTTTAGCTGATTTGTCTGCAAAAAGTACTACGAAAGATAACCAAACAGTGACTTCTTGGCAAGAAGCATTGGATCTTTTACCAGAGGCAAATGTTGCTTTGTTCAGTATTCCAGGAGAATATGGGGCAGCAGAAATGGAACGTGCGTTGAAAAATAATTTACACGTTTTTTCTTTTACAGATAATATTGCGATTGAAGATGAAGTACGTTTGAAAAAACTAGCGCATCAAAAAGGGTTATTAATGATGGGACCAGATTGTGGTACGGGGATTCTTTCTGGCATTCCCATTGCTTTTACCAATGTGGTCGCACCTGGAAATATTGGAGTCGTAGGCGCATCTGGCACCGGCATCCAAGAAGTGACGACGATCATTGATCGACTAGGTGGCGGCGTGGTCCATGCCATCGGTACAGGGGGGCGAGATCTCAGTGACAAAGTCGGAGCAACTACCGTTAAAGATGCCATTATTGCTTTGGAACATCATGAACCTACCGATGTGATCTGTGTCATTTCCAAGCCACCTGCAAAAGCTGTGCGCGATGAAGTCGTACAATTATTACAGAGCATCACAAAACCGGTTGTTGCGATTTTCCTAGGGGAAAAGCCAACAAACCATGAAGGAAAAGTTTATTTAGCCCATACCTTAGAAGAAACTGCTCAAATCGCTGTTGATTTAGCAAATGAGCAAGCAATCAAGAAAAACTACTTTCAATCAATAGAAAAACCCGATGTGCCAGTTTTACCACAAGAAAAAGTGGTCAAAGGATTATATTCTGGTGGGACTTTAGCTGCAGAGGCAGGAATGCTGATCTCTGAAGCGTTGGATCTTGGTGGCTTAGTGAAAACGGAAGGCTATGTTTTAAAATCGCAAGGGTATGAAGTGATTGACTTAGGCGATGATCGCTATACTCAAGGAAAACCTCATCCAATGATCGATCCCGAAGTGCGGATTCAAAAGATTCAGGAATATGCTTCGGCACAAGATACGGGCGTTATCTTACTTGATGTCGTTTTGGGCTACGGAGCGCATGAAGACATGGTTGGTGCGCTACTACCAGCGATCCAAGAAGCACAAATGCAGGCTGAAAAAGCAGGGCGATTGCTTTATTTTGTGGCGACAGTTTGTGGCACGGCCAATGATCCGCAAGATCGTCAATCAGCTGTAGATCGGTTGCAAGAGGCAGGAGTATTTGTGACTGAAAGCAATGCGAAAGCTGTTCATTTAGCTCTCCTATTAAAGGGTGTCACGTTATCTGAAGTAGATAAAGAACTACTTCCTTATACTGGGAGAACGGTAGAAGTTCCTCAACCGAGTGAACGTGTCATGGAATTACTGACGACAAAACCAAGAATCATAAACGTTGGTCTGCCAAGTTTTACTGAATCGATCCTTGCTTATGGTGGACAAACCGTTCAATTTAATTGGCGACCAAGAGCAAGTGGTAATCAAAAAATGATCAAACTTTTGGATAGCTTAGAAGAATACAACGAAAAAATAGAAGAAGAAAATCAACAAGTAACAGAAAAAATCAAAAATGCGCAACCATTCTTGATTGATGTAGTACCAGCAAAATCAGTGATTCCAGAGTTAAATGAGCCAGCAAAGAAAACGTTACTCCACGCTGGACCGCCCATTACTTGGGAAGGAATGACCGGTCCGATGAAAGGAGCTTGTCTTGGAGCAGCACTCTTTGAACGTTGGGCAGAAGACGAAGAAGAAGCCAAAAAATTATTTGAGGCGAATGAAGTCCGCTTCATACCTTGTCATCATGTACAAGCTGTTGGACCGATGGGAGGAATCACTTCTGGTAATATGCCGGTTTTTGTTGTAGAAAATCGATTAGAAGGAAATCGAGCATTTTGTATTTTGAATGAAGGAATCGGCAAGGTACTTCGTTTCGGTGCCTATTCGCAAGAAGTAGTGGACCGCCTTGATTGGATCAAAGAGGTATTAGGACCAACGATTGCTGAAGCGCTGGCGCTGACCGACAATGGGTTGAATCTAAATGTGTTGATTGCACGTTCTATCACGATGGGGGATGAATTTCATCAACGCAATATTGCTGCCTCGTTGAACTTTTTGAAAGAGCTCGCACCATTGATTATCCAAACGACTATTGCAGAAAAACAAAAATACGAAGTCATCAAGTTCTTGGCGGACACGGATCAATTTTTCTTGAATATCATGATGGCAACAGGGAAAGCCATGGTTGATGGTGCACGGCAAGGCAGTAAAGGGACAATTGTAACCACCATGACACGTAATGGGGTTGACTTTGGTATCCGAATCGCGGAAACAGGAGATACATGGCATAAAGCACCGGTAAATACCCCTAAAGGACTGTACTTTACAGGTTTTAGTGAAGCAGACGGGAATCCTGATATTGGTGACAGTGCCATCACGGAAACGGTCGGGGTTGGCGGAATGGCGATGGTTGCAGCTCCTGGCGTGACACGATTTGTCGGTGCTGGAGGGTTTGCGGATGCACTTGCCACTTCTAATGAAATGGCTAAGATCTGCGCCACCCATAATGCTACTTTTTCTATTCCAACTTGGGATTTTCAAGGGACTTGTTTAGGAATTGATATCCGAAAAGTGGTAGAAACTGGAATCACTCCTGTCATCAATACTGGAATCGCTCATAAAAATCCAGGAGTCGGTCAAATTGGTGCAGGAACAGTTAGAGCCCCACTTGCTTGTTTTGAAAAAGCGTTAGAAGCCTATGCTGAGAAACTAGGGATTATCATTGACTAGAGAAAATTGTAAAATCAGTGATTATTTGATTCCGTTGCATCAGTTTGGGAAAATCGGGAAAATCCACAGTATCTTTAATCGGTCATTTAATATTGAGATTGGCGGACAGTTGATCAATATAGCGGATTACTATGATTATCTTTCTAGCTTTGGTATTAATTTACCTCACTCCCTATTTCAGGAGTTGTTACCATTTATCCAACAAGGAAATCAAGTAAGGATCAGTGAAGAGGAATTGCTGATTTATAGTCGAGCAGGCGTCAAAAAAATACATTTGATCCCCTCTACGATCGTTTCCTTGGATCTTACCCAATTAACGTTGACGAAAGCGCAACAGGTAACCTTGAAAACAAGGTTAGAAGAACAACACTTAACAAATAAAATCGGTCTTCCGCTTGATAATCGAACTCGTCATTTTTTTGAGAAAATGAGTCAAAAAAATCATTACTGGCGTTGGGAAGAATGGCAGGAGTTGATTCACTATTTAATTGGAAGAGGACAAGGATTAACGCCAAGTGGTGATGACATTTTAATCGCCTACCTGCTCATGTTGACAATTTGTTCAGATGCTCGAGGAGACGCTTTGATGCGTTCCCTTGAGCTGACTGAATTAGCTACAACTGATGTCAGTAAGGCCTATATCATTAGTTCTATGAAAGGTTATAGCAATTCTTTCTTTTATCAACTAATTTTCGCACTTTCCCAAACGGACTATGGAAAACTAGATCAATTGATCGCAAAATTGATGGCTATTGGTCACACATCGGGCAAAGATTTATGTTTTGGGCTGTTATTAGCTTTACAAGGAATAGAAAACGAAAAGTGAGGGAAGAGACATGGAGAATAGCAAACAACAGCAAGCAGTCAGGGTAGGAAATAGCTACTGGATCAAAGTAGTCGCTATTTTTTTCATCGGTTGGATTCTCATGTATGCAACACGAACCATTTTCAATCCGATCATGGGAGTGGTTGGTGAGCAGTTTGGTCTGAGTAATACTCAACTAGGTTTAGCAAATAGTATTTTTTTCTTAACTTATGCGATCGCACAGATTCCTTTTGGGATAATCGGGGACAAAATCGGTCGAAAAATGATTATTACGGTTGGTTTTCTTTTGTTAGCTGTAGCTACTTATTTTAGTGGTTTAGCGACTACTTTCGTATTGTTTTTAACTATTCGAGCAATTGCAGGAATTGGACAAGGGGCTTACTATGGCCCACAATTTGCGTTATCTACTGAAGCAATCCCCAAAAGTAAACGAACGATTGGAAATGCCATTATTAATAGCGGCATGGCTTTTGGTACTTCTGGGGGTTATCTGTTATCCAGTAAATTAGTATTAGAAAATGGTGAATCTTGGAGTAAACCGTTCTTTATTATGGCATTACCCACGTTGATTGTGGGGCTTTTGTTCTATACAGTCTTAAAAGAAAAAGTGATTCGTCCAGGAGAAGAACCAGAAGAAGAAACAGGTCCTAAAGAGAAAATTTCATTAAAACAAATTTTTAGCAATCGTAATTTAGTGGCTGCGTTCATTCTCTGTTTTACCAGTATTTATGCCAATTTTGTGATTCTTACTTGGTTACCACAGTTTTTAATCGCTGAGCGTGGTTTTACTGGAGCAAGTGTTGGTTTTATTTCTTCTTTGGTACCTTGGGCATCGATTCCTGGAGCGCTCCTTTTTGCACGGATCAATGATAAAACCGGTGCTACAAAAAAATTAGTTTTTCTTTTAGTTCCTTTGGCAATTCTTTCAGTCTTTGCGATTGCTTTTGTCACCAATCGAACGTTGTTGATCTCGGTCTTGATCTTGTATGGATTGACTGGCAAATTAGCCTTAGATCCTATTATGGTAACTTTCGTAACGAAGCATGCACCTAAATCGGCATTAGGAACGTCCCTTAGTGCATACAACTTCATCGGGATGTCTGGCTCGATTCTAGCACCTTATGTAACGGGGTATCTAGCAGATACTTCAGGATCAATGCAAGTTGGCTTTTACTTATCCTGTGTATTGTTAGCCATTGGTTTGTTTCTCTTTGCATTTTTAGCAAAAGAAGAAACGTTACCTAGTGAATCATAAAAAGGGAGAAGTTGAGCTAAGTCTGTCGTGGTTGAAAAATACTAATTTGTGTTTTCAACGCAGATGGGACAGTAGTTCTAAAATAGCTCTAAAGTAGCTCTTAGGATAAGTCACATCAAGAATCGGTTGTTCTTAGATAAATAGGAGAATTTGTAGTTCATTACACGATATAGATAGTAGGTAAATGAGAAATGAGCTACTAGGAGAGTTCTTTAATGCCAGTGATTCGACAAATGAGGTAGAAGACGATGAAAAAATTATCCATGATCACGCAAATTAGTCTAGCTTTATTCATTGGGATCATTGTGGGAATTATTTTCCCTGAAAGTAACGTTGTATTGCAGCCAATTGGGGAAATCTTTTTAAGACTGATGCAGATGGCAATCCCCTTATTGATTTTAGGACAGATCATTCAAGCACTCGGAGGTATTCAGCTCAAAGAATTAACAAGCATTGGAGCAAGGACCATGGCTGCATTTGCAGTTTCTTCCTTTTTAGCAGCTGCTTGGGGGATAGTAATTGCTGTTTTCTTTGATCCAGGACAAGGAATCAGCTTAAGAGAATCACACGAAACAATTCAAGTCCAAGAGATTTCGCTTCAAGAAACGCTCATCAATTTTGTACCTAAAAATATTTTTGAGTCACTCGCACAAGGAACGATTATCCAGCTCATTGTTTTTGCGCTATTTTTTGGCTTAGCGTTAAATCATTATTTACAAAAACACCCTGAATCACAGCTTTTCCAACTGGTGATTGATTTTAACGAAGTAATTATTACAGTAATCAATTATGTGATGCGCTTGGCTCCAATCGGGATTTTTGCACTGGTCACGTCAAGTATTAGTCAACTAGGGATCCAAGTGATTGTACCGTTGTTGAAGTATTTACTGGTTTATAGTGTAGGCACGATCTTGTTTTTAGGTTTTTGGCTGTTGATCATTACTCTTTTTTGCCATTTAAACCCGTTACGAGTCATTCGTAACATGAAAAACATGTCGCTAGTGGCTTTAGCAACCACTTCTTCAGCGATCACTTTGCCTGTGGAACTAGAAGAAGCACAATACAAACTTGGATTAAGCAAACGAATCACTCATCTGGTGTTACCTTTAGGGATGTCATTAAATAGTAATGGTTCAGCACTACACATGACTGTGACGGTAATGACGATCGCTCAAATGTACCAAGTAGATTTTGATTTAACGAAGATGATTTATTTAGCAATTGTCGCTACCTTTGTTTCGTTGGCAAATGCTGTGGTACCGGGTGCTGGACTTGTATCATTAGCAATCATCGTTCCACAAATGGGTTTACCCATTGAAAGCATTGCAATTTTTGGAGGAGTTGAATGGCTGGTTGGTATGTTGCGTACGATCTTAAATGTTCATTCAGATGTCTATTCAGCAATCTTGGTTGCTAAATCTGTCAATGAAATCAGTCATGAGATTTTTAATGAAGGGTAAGAACGATCACAAAAAACATCCTTTGAGAGATGCTTATTCTCAAAGGATGTTTTTTTATTGTCAGTAGGAGGTAGGACATACTTGCCTAACATCCAACAAAGGATTGAAACCTCACTTTTTCTGCTTATTCCCACCAATGAAAACTAGACTACTGATTCTTCGTTTTCAGAAAAAATTAGAGTTATACATTCGCCTCCGATAAGGAGTAAGGTAGATCTGATTTTGAACGTTTCTTACTAGTAGGAACGATCCCCAACTGATAAGCAATCGTGCCACCAGTCAACAAGTCTTCATGTGTAAAGAAGAGTTTGCGATAGCTAGTTTCATTTCTTGTGATCTCATGGATAAATTGTTGTTGTGGGTGATTAGGGCTTGTTTCGATTGTTAAATGTTCACCATTAGACAACGTAAGCACAGCTTTGTCGACTAAAGGCATCCCGATGACATATTCACCTGTTCCTGGCGTGACAGGATAAAAGCCTAAACTATTAAAGATATACCAACCTGCCATGCTCCCATTGTCTTCATCTCCTGGATAACCAGTCGGGGTATCATCGAATGTTTGTGTCAGCAATTGTTTGATCAATGGTTGTGCCATTTCGGGTTTACCAATATAACTAAATAAATAAGGATAGTGGAAGCTTGGTTGATTGGAGATGGCAACTTGTCCAAACTCGATCGCTGCCATTTCACTCATTTCATGGATCTCAAAACCATAACCGCCAACTTCAAAAGTCGGTGCTTGATTACATAATTCAATCAGTTTTTCTTCAAATTGATCTGGTCCACCGTGAGCATTGATCAAACCAGCAAAATCATGGTAAACAGCAAAACTACTTTGCCAAGCGCTACCTTCTGCATAATCCTGACCCCAACGTGTGGAAGAAAACGGAGTACGGAATCTTCCTTCGGGATCTTTGGAACGCATGAAGCCGGTTTCCGGATCAAAGACATTTTGATAATTGAAAGATTGCTTTTGATAGTGTTGTGCGGTTGCTGCTTCATTCAAACCGGTGGCTACTTGGCTGATACAAAAGTCACTATAAGCGTAATCAAGGGTGTGATTGATTGATTCGTGGTAAGTATTTGGTACATAACCATATTTTAGATAATCAGTCGTTCCTTGACGTCCGTAATTTTGTTTTTCACTTTGGATCGTAGCACCTTTTTTCATTGCTTCGAGAAATTCAGCCATTAAATCTTTACGGATTCCCTTAACCGAGGCATCAGCAATCACTGCATCAATCAATGTTCCTGGCATGAGTCCACGCTCATCTGGCGAAAGCCATTTTGGTAAAAAGCCAGTTTCACGATAGCTGTTCAAAAAGCCTTCAAGCATCTCTTCATATTTTTCGACAGCAATCAAAGAGTAAAGTGGATACACTGTTTTATAAGTATCCCAAAAACCATTATTGGTATAAAGTACACCCGGTTTTACACTTTGACTAGTGGTATCATAATGGATTTTTTGTCCGGTCGAGTCGATTTCATAGAACGTTTGTGGGAATAAAAATACACGGTAGAGATTGTGGTAAAACGTCCGTAACTGTTGCGGATCATGATGCTCGACTTTGATTCGGTCAAAATAGTTTTGCCATTGTTGTGAACTATTCAGCAAATAGTCATCAGGTGTTTGATGTAACTCTTGTTCTAGATTAAATGAAGCTTGTTCAGAACTGATGAAGGAAGTACCGAAACGAATGACTTGTTTTTTTACGTCGCCAAAATAAATCGGAACCGACCCAGCGTCATCGGCTGTTAACTGTGACAATTCCTTTGATTGGATTGGCTGTTCAAAATGTAAGACAAAATAGAAGGTAAAATCAGGATCTTCGGCGCCTGCAAAATGAGTGACTTGTCCTTCAATCGTATAGGGATCTTTTAGAACTAATTGATGTTTACCAGGAAACGACAAAAGTAAACCGCTCTCATTTTTGTGGTAATCAATGGTTAGGACACCACCGTACATGCTAGGGATCAACGTGGAGCGAATACCATCACGTAATTGGTTGATCGTTAAATGAGTTGGACAGAATGTGCTTTCTTCTGGACGATACGAACTTTGTGCATGGAACAGGGTATTCTCAGGTAATAACCCATTGATCGGAGTGAAGACAAAATAGCTGAAGTCACCCATCCATGGACTTGGCTGATGGGTCAAACGGTAGCCTTGGAAGGTGTGATCGTCAGGATGGAACCACCAGCTACCTTTTTGATCAGTTGTCTGTGGGGCAAAGTAGTTCATCCCAAAAGGAACACCAGTATAAGGCTGGCAGTTCCCATTTGAGAAGTTCGCTTGATTGGCTGTACCGTGACGAGTATCAATGTGTTGAATGTTCATGTTAAATCTCCTTTGTTGAGTGTCGTTTGATAAATGAGACTGGTTGGCTCGTATCTTCGGGAATGTTATTTGTTTTGAGCCAAGTGATCAAAGCATTTCCTGCAAGTTCTCCTAGTTGGTGGAAATCTTGAGCAATCGTTGTTAATGGTGGATCAACTAAAGCGGCTGCTTGGATATCATCGAATCCAACGATCGAAAAATCATCTGGGATACGATAGCCTTGTTGTTTTAAATGATTCATCGTTTGAATAGCTACCAGATCGTTTTCGCAGACAAACGCAGTGACCTGATGTTCATTGATGTAGGTCAGTAACGTTTCAATCGTAGTGCCTTTTGCATCTAAAGTTGTATGAAACGACAAATTGGCTTTGTCCAAAGCTTCCAGGTAACCCAAGTATCGTTGTCGGACAGATTGTGGATGCGCCTGTTCACCAAAAAGATAGGCAATCTTTTTATGCCCTTTTGAAATCAAATGAGCCGTAGCCAAAGAACCACCTTGGAAATTATCTGAAAGGACAGTTGGAAAAGGAAGTTCATAGATTTTTTTATCTAAAACAACAACTGGGAATTGTTTCAATGATAATTCAAAGAGCAGATCCAGATGTTGATCGGTCGCAAACGCATAATAAATCATTCCGTCAAATTCTTGCATGATTTCCTTCGCCGTTTTGTTTGCCAGAAAATCAACAGTCGTCATCATGACCTCTAACTGATTTTCTTGCATCACTGGATTTAGTCCTTTTGTAAAATCTCCGACAGAAAGGTCAGATAAAAAGGGAAGTAGGAACAGGATGCGACTATTTTTAATCGCATCGTTTCTATTAAGATCACTAGTCGTTGCTTTGACAAAACTGCCTTTTCCTCTGACGCGATAAATCAGACCTAATTGTTCTAATTCAGTTAATGCACGTTTAGAAGTGATTCGACTCACTTGATACTTGGTGGACAATTCCTTTTCGGTAGGTACCTGGCTGTCAACAGGTAACGATCCATCAGCAATTGCTTGTTGTAAGTCATGAAAGATTTGTTGGTATAGTGGTTGATTCATAAAAGCACCTTCTTATAAGATATATCATATAAAGATCATAGCATAAAACCACTAAAAGTAAATAAGAAAAATCTCATTTTGAAAGCGTAGACAATTGTAAAGCGACGAGGTATAATCCTTTTATGATATATCAATAAAGAAAAGAGGAAAATAAATGGCATATAAAGATATACCAAAGTCAGTTCAACAGTTTATGGATGAAATTACTGCAAAATGTGGGGAAGAGCATGCAGATTGGGCAACGAATTTCTCTGCTGCCTTTGCCAATACATTGTTAACGACAGTCAAAAGACATGAAGACGGGACGACTTTTTTATTAACTGGTGATATTCCAGCGATGTGGTTGCGTGACTCCACCGCTCAAGTCCGTCCATATTTAGTCATTGCAAAAGAAGATGAAGACTTAGCTTCGATGATTAGTGGGCTTGTCAAAAAACAATTTGAATATATCAACATCGATCCATACGCAAACGCATTCAATGAAGAAGCAAATGGAGCAGGGCATCAAAGTGACCATACTGAAATGAATGATTGGATCTGGGAGCGTAAATATGAAATCGATTCCTTATGTTATCCTATCCAATTAGCTTACTTATTATATAAGAACACTGGTCGAACGGACCAATTGAATGATTCGTTTGTTGAAGGAATCAAAAAAGCCTTACATGTCTTCAAAACCGAACAAGATCACAATCAATCTCCTTATACTTTCGAAAGAGATACGACGAGGAAAGAAGATACCTTAGTCAACGATGGACGTGGAAGTGCAGTTGCACCAACTGGAATGACTTGGTCTGGTTTTCGTCCAAGCGATGATGCGTGTCAATATGGCTACCTCGTTCCTTCAAATATGTTTGCTGTAGTAGTGCTGGGTTATATTGAAGAAATCTTTACGAACATTCTCACGGAAGAAACAAGTAGTAAAGCAATCCTTGAAGAAGCCAAACGTTTAAAAGAAGATATCCAAAAAGGAATCGAAGACCATGCGTTGACTAAAAACCAACAAGGAGAAACCATCTATGCTTATGAAGTTGATGGATTAGGAAACGCTTCTATTATGGATGACAGTAATGTACCTAATTTGATTGCTGCTCCGTATTTAGGTTACTGTTCTACCACAGATGAACAATATTTGGCAACGAGAAAAACGTTACTAAGTAAAGAGAACCCTTACTTCTATGAAGGGAAATATGCAAAAGGGATCGGATCATCTCACACTCCAGAAAATTACATCTGGCCGATTGCATTAGCGATGGAAGGGATGACCACTGAAGATAAAGAAGAGAAAAAGCGGATTTTAGACTTATTAGTTGCGACAGATGCTGGTACACATTTGATGCACGAGGGGTTTGATGTCGATAATCCAAACAACTACACCAGAGAATGGTTCTCTTGGGCGAACATGATGTTTTGTGAATTAGTGATGGATTACTTTGATATTCGAGTAGCGAAATAGGAGGAATAAAATGAAAAAGAAAGTATATATCATTTCACACAGTCATTGGGATCGTGAATGGTACATGGCTTATGAACAGCATCATATGCGTTTAGTCGAATTGATGGATGATCTTTTGGAATTATTTGAAACCGATCCAGATTTCAATAGTTTCCATTTAGATGGACAAACGATTATTTTAGATGATTATTTACAAGTACGTCCAGAAAAGAAAGAAGCGGTGCAACGAGCAATTGATGCGGGTAAATTAAGGATCGGTCCTTTTTATATTTTACAAGATGATTTCTTGATCAGTTCAGAAGCGAATGTCCGTAATATGTTGATTGGAATGGAAGAAAGTAAGAAGTGGGGAACGCCTGTGATGCTCGGTTATTTCCCGGATACTTTTGGAAATATGGGGCAAACACCACAAATGATGAAACAAGCAGGACTTTCAGCTGCTGCTTTTGGACGAGGCGTAAAACCAATTGGCTTTGATAATCAAGTCTTGGAAGCAGAAAATTATTCTTCTCAATATTCTGAAATGTGGTGGAAAGGACCAGATAGCACAGAAATCTTTGGGTTACTGTTTGCCAATTGGTACAGTAATGGAAATGAGATCCCGGCTGAAAAAGAGAAAGCAAGAGCCTTTTGGGACCAAAAGCTGGCAGATGCAGAGCAATACGCATCAACCAATCATCTGTTGATGATGAATGGAGTGGATCATCAACCGGTTCAAAAGGATGTAACAGCAGCAATCAAATTAGCGAATGAATTATATCCAGAGTATGAATTTATCCATTCCAATTTTGTCGATTATCTTGCAGCGGTGCAAAAGGACTTGCCAGAAGAACTTGGTTCCGTTGAGGGAGAGTTGACCAGTCAGGAAACAGATGGCTGGTATACGTTAGCGAATACTGCTTCAGCACGTGTCTATTTAAAACAATGGAATACTAAAGTTCAAAGACAAATTGAAAATATTGCTGAGCCATTAGCAACGATGGCTTATGAAGTTACTGGTAAATACCCCCATGATCAATTAGATTATGCGTGGAAAACGTTGATGCAAAATCATCCACATGACAGTATTTGCGGGTGTTCGGTTGATTCTGTCCATCGAGAAATGATGACACGGTTTGAAAAAGCAGATGAAGTAGGGAAGTATTTAGCAGAAGAAGCGATCAAACAACTAGCCCAAGCGATCGACACTAGCAACTTACCAGCAAAAAGCTATCCTTTCTTAGTTATGAACACCGCTGGATCAGCAAAGACTGGTGAAGCAGAAATAACGATTGAGTTAGAAAGAAAATGTTTTGCAGAAGGAATACCTGAGAAATTATATGAAGAATTAGAAAAGCAACCACCAAAAAGCTACCATGTAGAAACATCCAATGGGGAAGAAGTCCCTGCACTACTATCAGAAACATTTGTGACGTTTGATTATGATCTGCCAAAAGATCGGTTTAGGATTCCTTACATGGCGAGAAAAATCACGGTCACTTTACCAGTGAGCGAAATGCCAGCTTTTTCTTGGAACACGTATGTATTAATAGAAGGAAAAGCTAAAGAAGAAAAAGAGACGATGATCCAAAACGATGGACGAGTATTAGAAAATCAACAAGTTCGGCTAGAGGTCAAATCGAATGGCACCTTGACGTTGAAAGACAAAACGACGGGCAAACAACTAGATGAATTATTGACATTCGAAGATGTTGGGGATATTGGAAATGAATATATCTTCAAACAGCCTGAAAATGACCAACCTATTTTATCAAAGGAAAATGATCAAAGTACTGTAGAAGTCATTACTGATACGAGTGAATTAGCACAAGTAAAAGTTACCCAGGAATTATTGATCCCAGTAGCTGCTGATGAACGTTTAGCAAAAGAACAACAGATGGTCATTGAGTTTCGTCACCGTAAAGCAGGTCGTTCAAAAGAAAAGCGTGTGTTAGAAGTAACAACTGTTATCACTTTAAGAAAAGACAGCAAAAAAATCGACTTTGAAACAAAAGTGAATAATCAAATGGATGATCATCGCTTACGTGTGTTGTTCCCAACAAAGTTACATGTGAAACAACATCAAGCTGATAGTATTTTTGAAGTGGTTACCCGTCCCAATGATGTATCAAGTAGTTGGGAAAATCCAACAAATCCACAGCATCAACAGGCGTTCGTTCATTTAGAAGGAAACGATTATGGCGTAACAGTTGGCAATTATGGATTAAATGAATATGAAGTAATCGATGACAGTGTGATTGCGGTGACTTTACTACGTTGTGTAGGGGAATTAGGAGATTGGGGATATTTTCCAACACCAGAAGCCCAATGTCATGGGGTACATTGCTTTAACTACAGTATCGAAGTGCATCAGCCAGAAGAAAAATTTGCTAGTTACCATCATGCTTATAGCGCACAGATTCCTTTTTCTACCACGCAAATGGCGATTCAATCAGGAACATTGCCAGCTGAAAACAGCTATTTAACTTGCGAAGGGGAAACGTTTGCAATTACTGCTTTGAAACGAAGTAAATTTAGTGATAAAGTAGTGGTGCGTGGGTTTAATCTGTCCGGTCTTGATTCACCATTACAAATCACTAAAAATGGGAAACAAGGGGAATTATTGAATCTGCTAGAAGAAACAGTTGAGCAAACGATTGCTCCGACCGTTAGACCTTATGAAATTCGGACAATCGGATTCGAGGAGGAATAAGCAATGTATGGTGGAATAGAAGCAGGGGGAACAAAATTCATCTGTGCCGTTTCAAATGAAGGCGTTATCGTAGAAAGAGTAAGTATTCCTACAACTACACCTGAAGAAACACTAAAGCAAGTATTTGATTTTTTTGATCAATATGAACTAGAGGCGTTAGGGATCGGTTCGTTTGGTCCGATCGGTATTGATAAAAATACCGATAATTATGGGTATGTTTTGGCAACACCTAAACCTGGATGGGGCAACTACAATTTTTTAGGCAGCATCCAAGAACGTTACGGAATTCCGATGGCTTGGACGACAGATGTGAATGCAGCAGCTTACGGCGAATTGCTAAAAGGAGCCGCACAAGGGAAAAAGAGTTGTATTTATTTGACTGTCGGTACAGGGATCGGTGCCGGTGTGGTCCTTGAAGGAGATATCTTTTCTGGACTTGCCCACCCAGAAATGGGGCATATCTGGGTAAAACGTCATCCAGAGGATACCTATGAAGGAACATGTCCTTACCACAAAGATTGTTTGGAGGGATTAGCGGCTGGACCTTCAATTGAGGCACGAACTGGAATCAAAGGCCAAGAACTTCCTCAAGATCATCCAATATGGGACATCCAAGCCTATTATATTGCTCAAGCATTGATCAATTATACGTTGACGTTAGCTCCTGAAAAAATCATTTTAGGTGGCGGAGTGATGAATCAAGATCACTTGTTGCATAAAATTCGACAACAATTCGTTGAGTTAATGGGTGGGTACATGGAAACGCCACAAGTAGATGAGTACATTGTACGCTGGGGTCTGCCGAATGAGAGTGGAATTATTGGCAGCTTGCTTTTAGCAGAAAAAGAACATGGTAAACAATAAGGTGTATATATTCTATATATAGTAATAAAAAACGGCTAGAGGTGTGTCCCTAGCCGTTTTTTTGATTGTGATCAGTAGTGGATTGCTCCTTACAATAGTGTCTTTACCATAAACCAGGGAGGGCTTTTGCTACAATGGTTTCTTGCGTGAAAGGATGAGACATGTGTAATTCTAACGCATGGAGCATGAGACGGTTCGCAGGCCGTGTTTGGTAAAGTGGATCGCCGACAATGGGATGACCAATGTGAGAGAGATGGACCCTGATTTGATGGGTACGTCCGGTTTCCAAAACACAGTAAACCTGAGTCTGACCATTCACTACTTGATCAACGGAAACATGTGTGAGAGCCGTTTGACCTTTATGAGGATCTACCACCCGTTTTCTGCGATCGTGCCGATCACGACCGATTTTGTCTTTCAAAATCAAATCCTTTTTGATTGTTCCCCAGACAAGTGCTTGGTATCGTCGATAAATCTTCTTTTGTTCCAACATTCTGCCTAGGATAGGTAAAACAAAGGGATTTTTAGCAAATAAAATTGCACCACTTGTTTCTTTGTCCAATCGATGCACGACATAAGGACGTTGCTCTTTTTTCTTTAAATACGCAGCTAAGTGATTCAATAAAGTATCATTTTCGGTTGGTTCATTCGGATGAGTTTTCATGCCGGCGGGTTTATTGACAATGAGTAAATGATCGTCTTCATATAATGGTTGGACGAAGGAAGCTTTACCCAATTGGACTTCTTGGTATTGATAATCAGTTTCTTCAAAACGTAACGTAATATGGTCACCAGCGTGGACTTCAAAATGAAATAAGGCAGGTTCTTGATTGATCCACACATTTTTTCTTATACGTAAAAAGTGGCGGACTTTTCTTGGAACGAGCCATTCTTGTTCTAATAATTCTCGAATGGTGGTTGTTGGCTGAGTGTCAGGTAACGTGATCGTGATTTCCATAAAAATACTCCTTTTAGTAAAAATGCAGCTCTATTGTACCATTTTTAAAACTTATTTAAGAAAAAAGTGACTAATTTCTGATGCTTCTTATGCTAAACTATCGTCAAAACTTAAAAAAACAGTTTGCCTACATCTCAAGCAGGAAGAATGAAGAACGTACCTGTGGTAGAATAAGGCGATTCAATCAAATAGACAGGAGAAGAATAAATGGATTTTCAAAGCATTTTAAGTAAAATAAAAGCTGCTTTGATCAGTTTTTGGCATTGGATTAAACCTTATTTAGGGCGATTCCATCGATGGCGAAAACGTATATGGAAAAAGTATCATATCAATAAACTGATCCTATTGATTGGCTTGATCTGTGTATTGATCGTCAGTATCTATCTTTTTATTTTAGCAAAACAGGCAAATGTCTCCACATTAAAATCGGGGCTAAGTCAGTCTACCGTTATCTATGATAAAAAGAATGAAGAAGCAGGCACCCTTTATGCTCAAAAAGGGACTTATGTGGAATTGAATGCAATCTCTCCAGATATCCAAAATGCGGTTATCTCAACCGAAGATCGCAATTTTTATCAGCATCATGGATTTGATATCAAAGGGATCGCTCGGGCAGCAGTTCGGATGGTCCTTTCAGGTGGCACTTCTGGTGGAGGTGGGAGTACAATTACCCAACAATTAGCTAAAAATGCTTATTTGACACTTGATCAAACTTTTGACCGTAAAGCAAAAGAATTATTTTTAGCCATTGAAATTGAAAAGAAATACAGCAAAGAAGAGATTTTGACCATGTATCTCAACAATGCTTATTTTGGAAATGGGGTATGGGGCGTACAAGATGCTTCAAGGAAATACTTTGGGGTAGATGCTAATCAGGTTAATTTAGCAGAAGCGGCAACGTTAGCTGGGATGCTTAAAGGTCCGGGTATCTATAATCCGATCGATCACCCAGAAAATGCCAACAATCGAAAAAACACCGTATTGAGTGTCATGGAAGAAAACGGCAAGATCACGAAACAACAATACCAAACGGAAAGCAAAGTGGATATCAAACAATACGTGAAAGATACGTATGATAATTCGGAATCAGGCTATCGCTATCCTTATTACTTTGATGCCGTGATTGATGAAGCAGTCAATGATTATGGTTTAGATGAAGAAGATGTGATGAACAAAGGATACAAAATCTATACATCACTTGATCAAAATTATCAAAAACAATTAGAAACAACGTATCAAAACAATGCACTATTTCCGGCAAACGCTGCGGATGGGGCGATGGTTCAATCCGCATCAGTCGCATTAGATCCTAAAACTGGTGGAGTTGAGGCGCTGGTAGGGCGACGTGGCGAACATGTTTTCCGAGGATTCAGTTTTGCAACACAAATGAAACGTTCTCCTGGCTCAACGATCAAACCGTTAAGTGTGTATGCGCCAGCGTTAGAAGCGGGATACACCCCAGCAAGTATTTTGAAAGATGAACCATTATCTTATTATAAAGCTCATAATTACGACGGGACGTACCGTGGTGAAGTACCGATGTATCAGGCGGTTGCTGAAAGTTTGAATCTTCCTGCTGTATGGTTGCTTCATGAAATCGGTCTTCAAAAAGGTTATGATAAAGCAGAAGAATTTGGATTACCTCTATCGAAATCAGATAAGTATTATGGTTTAGCATTAGGTGGTTTAGCTAAGGGAGTTTCGCCGTTAACGATGGCTGGAGCTTACAGTGCATTTGCTAACGCTGGTAAAATGTACAAACCACATCTGATTACTAAAATCGTGGATTCAACGGGTGCAGTAATTGTTGACAAGACCAATGAAAAACCTAAACAAGTCATTTCAGAAGAAACGGCTAATCAAATGACTTCAATGCTGCTTGGGACTTTTTCTAATGGGACAGCCGTTGCAGCTAAACCGGCTGGTTACACAGTCGCAGGGAAAACAGGAACGACTGAAACCAATTTTGATCCTACCAAAGCTAACGACCAATGGATTGTTGGCTATACGCCTAATGTCGTGATTTCAACTTGGATGGGATATGAAGAATCTAGTGAATTGCATTATTTAGCAGGAACAAGTGGGAATGTGGTTGGTAAAGTCTTCAAATCGGCCGCAGAAGGCATTCTTCCTTATACTGAGCAAGAGCCTTTCCCTGTAGCAGATGCATATGCGACTGGCGGAAAAGTAGTCCCTGCTGATCAAGTCAATAATAATACGCAAACCAATGAGAACTCAGAACAATGGAAAGAAAATCTGAATAAATACGGGGAACAAGCTAAAGATGGGCTGAAAAATATCGGTGATATGGTAAAAGAAGGCGTAAGAGGTTTAGGTGAAGCTGCGAAAGATCTCTGGCGGAAATATCAAGGACAGTAATCCTATGAAAAACGATAAACAAATGGTACAATAAAACTAAACGATCTATAGAAAAGAGGCTAACTATGTCAAATATTTATGATAGCGCAAATCAAATCGAACGCGAGATTCGCGAATTGCAAGAATTCAAAGCTTTAGAAGAAGCCTATGCAAAAGTTAAAGCAAATGAAGAAGCACATCGTCTATTCAAAGATTTCCAAGCGATGCAAATCGAATTGCAAGAAAAACAAATGAGCGGGCAAGAATTTAGCGATGAAGATGCAATGAAAGCGCAAGAAATGGCAATGAAAATTCAATCAGAAGAAGTGATCAATGATTTGATGCAAAAAGAACAACAATTCAGCACGATCATCAATGACTTGAATCGCATCATCATGACACCAGTTAGAGATTTATACAGCGAATAATTAACGTTGTAGAAAATAATTTAGCCAGAACAAGCAAAAGCAACGTAAAACAAAATTGTTTTGCGTTGCTTTTTTAGTATGAAGAAATCAGACGGGGATAACTCATAGAAAATTAGCTTATTTTTCATTGTTTAATAAATAATTATTGTTAACCTAGCTATAATAGCTGATTTTGTCTATTATAGAAGCGTAGAAATGTCTATTCAAGTAGTGAATTTCTCTCATATAAAGCAAGGAGGTGGAGCGATGAAACACAAAAAATTTTCTTGGAAAGATTTTTGGGAAATCAGTGGCTCGTATCTTTTCACGATTATTTTGCTACCCGCATTTTATTCTTTAACTACAAATCAGCCATTAACAAATGTTTTTAGCGACCAATATCTGATCGATATTCTTCTCTTGTTTCTTTTTGTGATCTTGCCATTAGCTATTTATAAAGGTGTGCGGTATCGAAAGTAAGATATGAGAGATATTTGATGTTTGAGCATGAAAATAGTTAGTCATTGCAGTAATCGTCTGAAGTACCGATGAGTCTAAATAAGAAGATAGGCAACTAAAGTAGGTTAGACCAATAGAGAGAAATAAAGTAAGGTACTGCTAAAATTAATTTTTAGCTTGACCATTCTTTTTTTTAATGGTAAAGTAATTGACGTCGCTGAAAAAGAGAAAAAGATCGTGAAATTTATTTAGAAAAATTCATTGACATTTACTTTTTAAGGTGATAAGATAACTAAGTCGTAAAAAATCAATAGCTTACGAAGCTTGATTTCATCGAAAAAAACTTTAAAAAAGTTGTTGACAAATAACAAATGACGAGTTATGATAAATGAGTTGCTGAAACACTTCTGAAAAACGAAGTCAAAAAACTTTTAAAAAAGAGTTGACAAACAAACGTCGCTCTGATATGATATAAAAGTTGCTACGGCAATCTCAACTGATTAGCTTTTAATCAAGTAGACCTTTGAAAACTGAACAAAGCAAAGACAAACCAAATGTGTAGGGCGTCTTGATTGATTCAAGACAACAAACATTTTTAACAAGCAAGCAATATGCTAGCAAACAATTGAGCTTAACAATCGTAAGATTGTTCGAACTTTTTATGAGAGTTTGATCCTGGCTCAGGACGAACGCTGGCGGCGTGCCTAATACATGCAAGTCGAACGCTTCTTTTTCCACCGGAGCTTGCTCCACCGGAAAAAGAGGAGTGGCGAACGGGTGAGTAACACGTGGGTAACCTGCCCATCAGAAGGGGATAACACTTGGAAACAGGTGCTAATACCGTATAACAATCGAAACCGCATGGTTTTGATTTGAAAGGCGCTTTCGGGTGTCGCTGATGGATGGACCCGCGGTGCATTAGCTAGTTGGTGAGGTAACGGCTCACCAAGGCGACGATGCATAGCCGACCTGAGAGGGTGATCGGCCACATTGGGACTGAGACACGGCCCAAACTCCTACGGGAGGCAGCAGTAGGGAATCTTCGGCAATGGACGAAAGTCTGACCGAGCAACGCCGCGTGAGTGAAGAAGGTTTTCGGATCGTAAAACTCTGTTGTTAGAGAAGAACAAGGATGAGAGTAACTGTTCATCCCTTGACGGTATCTAACCAGAAAGCCACGGCTAACTACGTGCCAGCAGCCGCGGTAATACGTAGGTGGCAAGCGTTGTCCGGATTTATTGGGCGTAAAGCGAGCGCAGGCGGTTTCTTAAGTCTGATGTGAAAGCCCCCGGCTCAACCGGGGAGGGTCATTGGAAACTGGGAGACTTGAGTGCAGAAGAGGAGAGTGGAATTCCATGTGTAGCGGTGAAATGCGTAGATATATGGAGGAACACCAGTGGCGAAGGCGGCTCTCTGGTCTGTAACTGACGCTGAGGCTCGAAAGCGTGGGGAGCAAACAGGATTAGATACCCTGGTAGTCCACGCCGTAAACGATGAGTGCTAAGTGTTGGAGGGTTTCCGCCCTTCAGTGCTGCAGCTAACGCATTAAGCACTCCGCCTGGGGAGTACGACCGCAAGGTTGAAACTCAAAGGAATTGACGGGGGCCCGCACAAGCGGTGGAGCATGTGGTTTAATTCGAAGCAACGCGAAGAACCTTACCAGGTCTTGACATCCTTTGACCACTCTAGAGATAGAGCTTCCCCTTCGGGGGCAAAGTGACAGGTGGTGCATGGTTGTCGTCAGCTCGTGTCGTGAGATGTTGGGTTAAGTCCCGCAACGAGCGCAACCCTTATTGTTAGTTGCCATCATTTAGTTGGGCACTCTAGCAAGACTGCCGGTGACAAACCGGAGGAAGGTGGGGATGACGTCAAATCATCATGCCCCTTATGACCTGGGCTACACACGTGCTACAATGGGAAGTACAACGAGTCGCAAAGTCGCGAGGCTAAGCTAATCTCTTAAAGCTTCTCTCAGTTCGGATTGTAGGCTGCAACTCGCCTACATGAAGCCGGAATCGCTAGTAATCGCGGATCAGCACGCCGCGGTGAATACGTTCCCGGGCCTTGTACACACCGCCCGTCACACCACGAGAGTTTGTAACACCCGAAGTCGGTGAGGTAACCTTTTGGAGCCAGCCGCCTAAGGTGGGATAGATGATTGGGGTGAAGTCGTAACAAGGTAGCCGTATCGGAAGGTGCGGCTGGATCACCTCCTTTCTAAGGAATATTACGGAGACTACACTGTTTGTTTTTCACTTTGTTCAGTTTTGAGAGGTTTACTCTCAAAGAGATATTTTTGTTCATTGAAAACTGGATATTTGAAGTAAATTAGTAATACAAACCGAGAACACCGCGTTGAATGAGTTTTTTAATAAGTTCAATTGCTTATTTTCTTGATCGGACTTCTATCGCTAGAAGAAAGATCAAAACCCAACCGCAAGGTTGATAAGGTTAAGTGAATAAGGGCGCACGGTGGATGCCTTGGCACTAGGAGCCGATGAAGGACGGGACTAACACCGATATGCTTTGGGGAGCTGTACGTAAGCTATGATCCAGAGATTTCCGAATGGGGGAACCCAGCATCTTTTATAGGATGTTACGTTTGCGTGAATACATAGCGCATTCGAGGTAGACGCAGAGAACTGAAACATCTAAGTACCTGCAGGAAGAGAAAGAAAATTCGATTCCCTGAGTAGCGGCGAGCGAAACGGGAAAAGCCCAAACCAATGAGCTTGCTCATTGGGGTTGTAGGACTCCGATATGGTAGTTCTTTCAGATAGTCGAATGACTTGGAAAAGTCAGTCAAAGAGGGTAAAAACCCCGTAGATGAAATTTGGAAGGCACCTAGGAGGATCCTGAGTACGGCGGAACACGAGGAATTCCGTCGGAATCCGGGAGGACCATCTCCCAAGGCTAAATACTCCCTAGTGACCGATAGTGAACCAGTACCGTGAGGGAAAGGTGAAAAGCACCCCGGAAGGGGAGTGAAATAGAACCTGAAACCG
>NZ_JBIOLY010000001.1:2292500-2507500 GCF_051711145.1 Enterococcus sp. DIV0691 | reverse complement strand
GAAGTTAAGCTTCTTAGCGCCGATTGTAGTGAGGGGTTGCCCCTTGTGAGAGTAGGACGTCGCCACGCAAATGATGAAAAGCAGATGAATTTAGTTCATCTGCTTTTTTGTTTGCATAAATTAAGAGAAAATAAAAAGTTAGGAATAATCGTATTTGGGATTGTTCCTAGCTTTTTTACAAACAAAGGTATATTAAAACAATGAAGATGGACAAGCGAGGCATTCCTCCTATTTAGCTGGTTTTTAGTAAAAGATAAAAGGTGACAAAATTAAATATAGTTAACAGGTTGTTTGACGAAGTGAGGCTGCCAAGTAAAAAAATTGCACTGAAATTTGCAAACAGATTAAAGATAGACAGCTGGAAATACAAGTTACGCTACATATCAAAAGACAGTGTGTTAATTCCCCATTTTCTTTTTCTATCCTTTTAGAGAAAAAGGAGTAAATAATCCTCATGCTTCTACTTTTACCATAAAATACAAAAAAGTTAGGCATAAAGCAAGGGGAGAATTGGTCGGAGTAATCTATTCGAGTGAATGCGAACAAATTTTCGGTTTTTGATGAAAAAAAGCAATGAAAATGGTATGATAAAAGGGCATATAATTTTATAAAGCAGTACCTATTTTATAAAAATTATTCAAATAAAGCCGGATAAGGCATAAATTCATCTTGAGTAAAAAGGAGGACACTCGATGGTTAAATTCATCCATGCAGCTGATTTACATATCGATCGCTCTTTTGAAGGACTAGTAAATTTAGATAAATCGGTACAGGAAAAATTATTAGAGGTTAATTTAAAAGTTTTAGCAAATATTGTAGACAAGGCTATAATAAATGAAGTTGATTTTGTTTTACTTGCGGGAGACACCTTCCATCAAAATCGTCCTTCATTAAAAATCCAAAAACATTTTTTTGATCAAATCGAACGATTGAATGAAAAAGAGATTGCTGTCTATTTGACATTTGGAAATCATGATTATTATCAATCAGAGCGCTACTGGTTTACTTTTCCCGAAAATGTCCATTTATTTACTTCGGAAGAGGTAGAAACAAAGACATTTTTATCTAAAAAAGGGGAAAAGGTCGCCATCAGCGGGTTTAGTTATTTACACCAATGGATACAGGGAGATAAAGTTGCTGAATTTCCTTTACGACACTCAGTGGATTATCATATCGGTCTGTATCATGGCGAAATAGGTAGCAATCAGAGGGGAAACTATGCACCTTTTCAGCCGTCTAAAATGCAGGAAAAAGGCTATGATTATTGGGCATTAGGACATATCCATGTGCCAATGTCTTTAAACGAAAAAGAAACAATGAATTATCCAGGGGCACCTCAAGGCCATACCCAAAAAGAGCAGACAGCTAGAAATGTTTTATTGGTTGAATTGACCTCCAGTGAATGCCAGACGATTCCGCTAGAGGTCGCAGAAGTATACTGGGAGAGTAAGACCGTGTCTTTAAAAACTGCTCGGACTACGCAAGACGTGTTACAAGTGATCCAAGAGCAGTTAACTATGGGAAATCCAAAACTGACGTTGTTAGATTTAAAGGTAACAGAGTATCATCACTTGAACCAAGAAGTGATTGATCGAATCTATTCTGGCGAATTACTTGAGTATTTAATGGAAAAAATAGCCAACCTGTCTACAAATTTACTTATTTGGCGTATATCTATTAAGGAAGATGAAAGAATGAATCGAGTATCGTTGAAGGTCTCACAGACATTAGTTGACCAACTCTTTGAAACTTATCGGGTAAGTGAAGATTTCCATCAGATTTTAGGTGAGATGTACAGTCATCCTGATGCGGTTCGCTTGATGAATGATTTACCTGAATATCAGGAAGGTACCTTGACTAAAGCCAAGGCAATACTGGAGCAAGATTTTGTGTTTGAGGAGGAAAGTATATGAGAATCCTTCGAATCGAAATAGCTGCATTTGGTAAGTGGAGACAAAAAACATTTGATTTTATTTCTGGAAATCAATTGATCTACGGTGAAAATGAAGCAGGCAAGTCAACGATTTACCAATTTATTCAGGCTGTATTATTTGGCTTCCCTTCAAAAGGAAAGAAGAAAAAAGACTATACGCCGAAAGATGGGGCTGCCTATGGTGGGAAAATTTGGTTAGAACATCCAGTTCATGGAGAAATACTAGTTGAACGTTACAAACAGCAAAATCGTGGGAAATCCAAAGTCCTTTTTAATGAGCAACAGGGAAGTGATGAATTATTAGAGAAATTACTTTCTCCACTAACAAAGGATTTATTTCAGCAGGTTTTTACTTTTCAACAAGAACAGTTAACTGAACTAGATCATCTACGAGAAAAAGAATTACATGATGCACTGATCTCATTAGGGATTACGGGTAGTTCGTATGTTTTTCAAAAAAGACAAGAATATTATCAGCAAGCCCAACAGCTTTTTAAGAAAAAAGGGCAGAAACTGCTTATCAATCAGAAATTGAATGAGTGGAAGAACCTTCAAGAAAGAGTCCATCAAAAACAAGAGCAGGAATCTTTTTTCGGTGAACTCGTTCGACAAGAACAAGCCTACAGTCAAGATCAAAGAGAGCTACAAAAAAAACTCCAAGAGATAAACGAAAAAATTTCTCAGATCAAGCAGCAAGAGCTGAATTATTCTTTATACGAAGAGTGGCAAACACTTAAAGCCAATACCTTACCACAAGTTCCTGAAGAACAGTTGCTTTTAGACTTAGAGGAATTCACTAAACGCTATCAGCAGATGACGGAACGCCTAGATGAGCTCGAAGCTACTTTAGAAAAACATAGCGGAATGGATCAACAGTCGGCACGATATTATTTCTATTTGGAACAAGAGCAAGTACTAAAAGAATTGCAACAACAGCAAACACAAATCGAACATTGGCTGAATGAATGGCAAAGACTCCAAGTGGAAGAACGAGAAATTGATTCAGAATTAAAAATTTTAGAACAAAGCTGGCAATGGCAACGGACACAAGAGCCACAAGAATTTTTGCATACTGAAGAGTGGCAACAACTATTTTCTGAAAATCGTTTGTTGAAAGAACAAGTCAATCAATTATCAATCAGATCAGAAATCGTCTTAGAGCAGCAGCGGACGATTGAAGCGGAGATCAACCAATTAGAAGCCACACATCCAGAATTATTACAGTCGGCACCTTCAGAAGTTCGTTCAAAGAACAAAACACCGTTTGCTATTATCGGCGGATTCTTTTTTGTGGTGGGGATCTTCCTACCAATGCCTTGGAAACTAGGAGTCTTTTTATTAGCCTTAGGTACATTGGGGTATTCATTTTATGAGAAGAAATCACTGAATGGTCAGAAAAGTGATTTATCAGAAATCAAAGGTAAGTGGCAAGAAAAACTGGGACAATTAGACAATACGTTAGCCCAAATCGAAGAGATTAATCAAAGTAAAAACAAGCTAGTGATTGAACAACAAAAAATCCAACAAAAAGCTTTCGATTTTACAAAGGTCCATCACTTAGGAACGATGAATACCTTAGAAGCGATGAAGGAATATGGGCATGAAGTATCCGATTATCAAGACTTGTATAGCCGCTTGATCAAGAAACAAGAACGAGCAAATGAGATTCAACAAAAGTTGGTACAGCTTGATCGTCAGTTTGAATTGATTAAGGAATGGTTACCGTTACAAGATAAAGGAATCGCTGAAAAAATGGTGCTTTTAACGAACTTCATCCAAGAAATGGAACAATTGAAATTCGCTAGAAGTTATCAACAAAATACACTATTGAAACAAGAAATCAACCAATTGAAAAAGAAACAAAAAAGTTTGATCGAACACTATAGCGGACAGATGGAACAGGTCGGACTTGCTTATCCATCCGAAGTAGCTGCTTATTTGCAAAAAGCGCAACAAACAAAAACACAACTTCAACGACTAAAAGAGTTGGATGAGATTCTCGCGCCACTTTTTCCAAAAAAACGGACACGGGAGCAATTAAGTACTGAACTGTATCATAATCAAGAGAAACAACGGCAGTATCAGTTTGAAGAAAAACAATTGATCGAACAACGTCAGCGGTTAAAGATCCAAATCGAGGAATTACAAAAAGATGGTACGTTGGATGAGATGTACCAAGAAGAAAGTTTATTGAGAGCACAACTGCAACAACTGATGGAACATTGGGGCGGTCTAATGGTCGCTGGGACTTTTTTAGGGGATCTGTCTACAGAAATGAGTGAACGTCAATTACCACAATTGTTAAAAGCTGCTGGTCACTATTTAGGAGTCTTAACACAAAATCATTACCAAGAGATATTATTGAGAAATGATACTTTGACGCTAACAGACGGTGTAACTGATTTTCCCATTTATGAATTATCTACAGGAACGAAAGATCAACTGATTATGGCCATGCGCTTTGCCTATCTATCGTTAGAATCAAAACGTTCGATTTGTCCAATTATCATTGATGACGGTTGGTTGCATTATGACCATCAAAGAAAATATCAATTAGCCAAATTGTTAGCTGATTTCGGTCAAAATTATCAAGTTATTTGTTTTTCTTCTGACCAAGAAATGGTAAGCTATTATCAGGAGCTTCAACAATCTGTGAATATATTAAAGGATGTATAAAGAATGAAAAAAATTCGTGAATTAGTTGTCGATGAACAATTTGAATTGTTTGTTTTAATTAAAAATGCTGATGTCAGAGTTGCGAAAAACGGAAAAAAATTTATTGCATTTACTTTTCAAGATACGTCTGGAACGATTGATGGCAAATATTGGGATGCTACTGAAGAAGAAATCAACAAGTTTACTGCTGGGACAGTTGTTTTCTTAAATGGGAAGCGGGAAATCTATCAAGGAAACCCACAAGTAAAGATTTTGCATATGAGATTGACTAAACTTGAAGAGCCAAGTGATCCTAGTTTTTATATGGAAAGGGCTCCTTTGAAAAAAGAAGAAATGGAAGAAGAAATCAATCAATTATTATTTGATATAACAAATGCTCATTGGAATCGGATTGTCCGTCATTTACTAAATAAATATCAAAAGCAATTTTTTGAATTTCCCGCAGCAAAACGGAATCATCATGCTTTTGCGAGTGGATTAGCTTACCACACATTGACTATGTTGCATTTAGGTAAAACGATTGCTGATGAATATCCAGAATTGAATCGATCGTTGTTATACGCAGGAATCATTTTACACGATCTCGGAAAAGTGATTGAATTATCTGGACCGATGAGTACGGAATATACTTTAGCGGGTAATCTAGTGGGGCATTTGGTACTAGTAGATGAAGAAATCACGAGAGCATGTATCGCATTGAAAATAAATGAAGCAGATGAAGATGTTTTGGTATTAAGACATATGGTCTTAGCACATCACGGCTTATTAGAATACGGATCGCCGGTTCGACCACGGATCATGGAAGCAGAAATCTTGCATCAGATCGATAATCTCGATGCTTCAATGCAAATGATGTTGACGTCGATTCGTCAAACAGAACCTGGAAAATACACTGAACGGATTTTTGGAATGGAAAATCGTAGTTTCTATGTTCCCAAAGAACTATAGATAACTAAAGGCACGTAGCCTAACACGAACTACTTGTGAGCCTACGTGTCTTTATTATTGGAAAATTTATTTTGTTATTGATAAAAATCTACAATAGTGTAAGATTGTAGTCAGATGAGAAACCGTTTTACTAATAGGGGGAAAATAGTTAATGAATCATTATATCCAATCTCTTGGCGTTCAAAGAGATCCGCTATTTTTCTGGGTATTGGGAATTTTCTTCTCAGTATGTTTGTTGTATATGGCTTATAAATTGAGAAACAAATCCAAGATTGCTTTGATTACTTTAACGACTACGGGCGTCTTTATTTGTATTTTTGCTATGTTTGCAACGATCGTTACACTGATGACCAGAATCAGTTACTAAAAAACAGCTCTTTGTCAAAGTGAATAGGTAGCGAAAAAACATCAAAATCAATCATTTACTTTGGTGTTTTAATCTATGCTTATCTTTTATAAAAATAAGGTGGAAATTACGATCCTTCTTAGAAATTATAGCGTCAAAAAAAAACAGACCAGGATAGGTCTGTTTTTTTCATCTTATTTGCTTGATGATTCAGTTGTTGATGATTCAGAAGTTTTTGTTGATTCAGTTGTTTTAGATTCAGAAGATTTTGTTGATTTTGTTTTAGACTCAGATGTATTGGTATTAGCTGTTTCCATAGTAAATGGCGTTAATACATTTTTAAAGGCATCATCTGTGACTTTTACATTTTCTTCTTTTAATACTTTAGCGATAATTTCTTTTTGTAGGTCTTGATCACTTTCTTTTGTATCTCGGGCGATTGATTCTAATTGTTTCTTGTATTTATTCATGTCATCGCCTTTATTTTGGTTTTTGACCATTTTTACAACATAATAATCTGTTGAGTATGAAGTTGTATTTGTCGCTGAGATAACGTCAGATACTTGACCGTCTTTTAATTTGAAGGCTGCTTCTTTCACTTCAGTTGGAACATCTGTCGTTTGAGAGTCAAATTTGATTTTTCCGCCATCTTTTTTAGTTGCTTCATCGGTTGATTTTTCTTTTGCCAGTTTCGCAAAATCAGTTCCATCATCTGCTGATTTTTTCACTTCTTTTGCTTCATCTTCACTGCTTACTTTAATGATTTGTGCTTCAACTTCTGGATGGAAAGTTTTCCAAGCTTCTTTTAAATCTTTTTCTGTCACTTTGACGTTAGCACTTATACCAGCTTTTAATACTAAACTGCTTCTAAGTGCTTGTTTATATGAGTCTTCTGTATAACCAGCTGCTTCTAATTGTGATTTAAAGGTGTCACCGTAAGTTTCTTCATTCTTTTTGTATTCAGCATTGACATCTTTATCCGTTACTTTATCGCCATATTTATTTTCAAAGGCTTTGTAAATAATCATATTTTGAACTAATTGTTGGTTGTTTTGCGTATGTTTTGCTTCATTATAAAAATCTTCAACCGTGATAGTTCCGCCTTTCATTGTGGCGATGTCTTTATTTGTACTACCTGAACAAGCAGCTAATGCTAATACAGCTAGCGCACTAGTTGCAGCTAAAATTATTTTTTTCTTTTTCATTAAAATTGCTCTCCTGTGATTTATTATTATTCTTACAATAATAACTATACCATATCTATTTATTAATAAAAACGTTCTCGTGATAGTTTCAAATAAAATTCAAATTTTGATCACATTCCTAACTAAAAATTAAAAAAACAATAAAATTAAAATCAAAAGTGTTATAAAATTCCGCATTATTGCATGTCTTGTGGCAAATCATTTGTTAATTTTTCAACTTGTTCTTGGATTTGTGCAATTCTTGGTTCTGCTTGAAATTTAAAATTTTCAATATCTTTTTTCATTGATTCTTGAAAAGCGGGGATCAAAGTATTAGCTGTTTCTTTTGTGTCAACTAATGCTTGTTTGAAATTATTAAGACTGTTATTTAAATCATTTGTTAATTCCGTTGCTTCGTCTAGTTCAGCGATCAATTTTTTTCTGGTTTCGTT
Organism: Enterococcus sp. DIV0691; assembly: GCF_051711145.1. Taxonomy (NCBI): domain Bacteria; kingdom Bacillati; phylum Bacillota; class Bacilli; order Lactobacillales; family Enterococcaceae; genus Enterococcus; species Enterococcus sp. DIV0691. The sequence goes on along the minus strand of NZ_JBIOLY010000001.1, from coordinate 2,499,961 downwards.
CCCGCTTCTAGGAGCAAATAACAATCCAGATATAGCTCCAACGGTCGTTCCGAAAACGATTCCTTTTAAAAAGTTTTTAATCAATGTTCTTCACCTGCTTTACAATGGTATGTTGAATTTGTTGCAATTCTTCCGCACTATATTCTGACTGATGGTTACCAAAGTGGATCGAAAAATCATCTTCTTTACTATAGCGAGGGACCAAATGGACATGTGAATGAAATACAGATTGATAAGCCAATTCACGGTTATTATTCAAGATATTCAGTCCTTGCATCTCAGGAAAAGCTTCTTCAATTGAACGAGCGATTTTAGGGATACGTGAAAAGACATCAGCTGCTAGTACTTCGTCATATTCAAAAATATCAGAAACGTGTTGTTTTGGAATAACTAGTGTGTGTCCTTTTGTAGCTTGGGATATATCTAAAAATGCATAGACTTTTTCGTCTTCGTAGATTTTATAACTAGGGATTTCTTGCTTAATAATTTTACAAAAGATACAGTTTTCCATAGGAAACATCCTTTCCATCAAAAATATTATTTATGTTAACTTTACCATATGTTCAAAGATTTGTATGAAAAAAAATAAATTGACTTTGTTTTCTTCATGGTATAATAAAAACAATCGAACGACGGAGGAAAAATTATGAGTCTAATTGTGGAACATGTAACAGGTGGCTATGGACATCTACCTGTTTTAAAAGATATTAGTTTTAGTGTACAGCCTGGCGAAATGGTAGGATTGATCGGTTTAAATGGCGCTGGAAAAAGTACAACGATCAAACATATCATTGGCCTCTTAGAACAAAAAAAAGGATCTATCACGATTAATGATCTGAGTTTGAAAAAAAATACTGAAGAATACCGAAAACAAATCGGTTTTATACCTGAAACGCCTTCTTTATATGAAGAACTAACTTTAAGAGAACATATCGAAGTGACTGCGATGGCCTATGATATTCCAATCGATATAGCGATGCAACGAGCTGAGAAATTGTTACATACGTTTCGTTTAGAGAATCGTTTGGAATGGTTGCCAGCCAATTTTTCAAAAGGGATGAAACAAAAGGTGATGATCTTGTGTGCTTTCTTGATCGAGCCTTCTTTGTACATTATTGATGAGCCTTTTTTAGGATTAGATCCATTAGCAATCAATGCTCTTTTAGAACTAATGGTAGAAATGAAAAATGAAGGTTCAGGGATCTTGATGTCTACGCATATTTTAGCTACGGCAGAAAAATATTGTGATCGTTTTGTAGTTCTGCACAATGGAGAAATACATGCAGATGGAACCTTAAAAGACTTACAGGAGGAATTCCGACTACCTGATTCTTCACTGGATGAAATTTATATCTCCTTGACAAAGGAGCAGGATCATGAATAATTTCTTTCAATTGCGATTAGCAAAACACCAGAAAAAAATGATGAAGTATTTGCGTTATGTACTAAATGATCATTTTGTATTGGTTTGCTTATTTCTATTTGGCGGAGTCGGCTTTTACTATTCAAACTGGTTAAAAACGTTAACGACTCCTTTTCAAATGGGTGGGATTATCCTTACGATCTTTTGGTTTATTTGTTTGTTTTTTGGTAAATTTGCCACTTTCACGCAAGCGGCCGATCTGGTTTTTCTACTACCGAAAGAAAAGGAGATGCATCAGTATCTCCAACGAGCTTTTCTTTATTCCAGTCTATTTCCTTTTCTGTTCTTAGGACTAGCTTGTGGCTTTTCAATGCCCCTCGTGGTTGTGACAACCGGGCAGCCTTTTTCTTTTTATTTCGTTTATTTACTGATTCTCTGGGGATTGAAGAGTAGTCAACTACAAATCAAACGAGTGGAGCTTTTCCGAATTGAAGAGAAAAAATTGATGGTATGGAAAGCTTCTTGGTATCTTTCGACATTGCTGATCTTGTTGCTTACGGTCTATGGATGGCTCTGGCTTGGATTGTTAGCTATGTTGATTCAATTAAATATTTACTTTTGGTTTTTATGGAAAAATATGACGTATCGGTTGGATTGGGAAAAAATGATACAAAAAGAAGAGCAACGTTTACATCAAATCTATCAATTCATCAATCTTTTTACTGACGTGCCGGAAATCACTTCTAAAGTCAAAAGAAGAAGGTATTTAGACCCGTTGCTTCAACATACGAAGAAAACGAAAGATAATACTTATTATTATCTTTATGTCAGAAGATTTATTAGAGGTTCTGATTTCAGTGGTCTTTTCTTACGCTTAGTGTTGATTGGAAGTATCTTGATTGCAGGTATTGAAGATGTTTATTTTATAACTGCTATTGGTGCGCTTTTTATCTATTTGATCGGATTCCAAGTGATTCCTTTATACAATCAATTTCGTTACATGACACTTGTCCAACTTTATCCAATCACGGAAAAGCAAAAAGAAGTTGCGCTGCAAAAGTTATTGTTAAATCTTTTGCTGATTGCCGCTAGTCTTTTTGGATTGATTGGTGCGATCGTATTAAATGGTCTAGACAAACTCATACCGATTATCAGTTATTTGATCGTCATCGGCTTGTTTATTAAAATCTATACACCGACTCGGATCAAGAAAATGAACGAATAAAAGAGGTGAAAAAACGAGAGAATAAGGCAGATTTGCTTTTTCTCTCGTTTTTTTGATAAAAGATGGTTTTTTAGAGAGGAATACAGGAAAAAAGAACGTATATGTGCTTGACGTTCGGGGCTTAGGCGACTAGAATAATAAGTACTGCAAATCATAGAGTTTAGAGGACGGGAGAATGCATGATGGAGTTTCAGTTAGACCAAGAATGGCGTTTACGCCCAATCAAAGGTGATACGGGAAAAACATACATAGGCATGCGCGATGAAGATAAGGTCTTTATTAAACGCAATACGACTCCAATGCTTGCTGCACTATCCCGAGAAGGAATTACACCAAAACTGGTATGGACGAAACGGACAGGAAATGGCGATACCTTAACAGCACAGGAATGGCTAGAAGGACGTTTATTAACTCCGACCGAGATCGGCCAGCGAAATGATGTTATTGATGTCTTGTATCATTTGCATCATTCTGCTTCACTTAAAACGATGTTGACTCGGATCGGTGGTAGAGTGATGACACCAGAAAAAATGTTGCAACAATATGAACTGGAGTTACCTGAGACACTCAGAAAGAATCGATTTTTACAAATCGTTCACCAGTTTTTGCGTCAACAAATTCCACAGATGGATAAAGAGAACTTTGCAGTTGTACACGGAGATGTCAATCATCGGAACTGGTTAGTGTGCAAAAATTATTTGTATCTAGTTGATTGGGATTCAATTATGTTTGCTGATCCAGCGGTGGATATTGCCACGATTTTAGGGAATTATGTTCCATTATCTAATTGGAATCAATGGCTCGTTACTTATGGGATTCGCCCAACGGATGAGATATTAGAAAAATTACATTGGTATGCTGCGATGAATCTTTTACAAGAGATTACCCGATATTGTCAGCGTGAAGATCATCGACGAATGAATGAAGAGATCTTACAGTTGAAGAGAATTTTTAGTGGTTGAGCAAAGAGTCAAAAAGAATGAGTACGGTGTACGAATAAAGCATTTATTGTCGATTATTTATTCAGAGTTAAGATCAGAAGAGTAGAACATCACTTGTCTGATCTTTATTTTTTTAGGAAAGAAAGGAATGGAGTTTTCATGCGTGTACGTAATCGCCCAGGTGCTGCTGAAATGCTAGCAGCGCATCCAGATCTAGTAATAAGTGAACCAACCAAGTGGAGAGGTAAGTGGAACGAACTATTTGGCAATGAGCAGCCGATCCATATTGAAATTGGTATGGGAAAAGGTCAGTTTATCACAGGAATGGCTAAGGCTCATCCTGAAATCAATTATATCGGGGTAGAAATGCAAGTCAGCGTTGTATCAATTGCTTTAGATAAATTAATTGAACAACCATTACCAAATTTAAAACTATTGCATGTTGATGGTTCAGCGTTGACGGAATATTTTGCAGATAGTGAGATTGATCAAATCTATTTGAACTTTTCTGATCCGTGGCCTAAAAAAAGACATGAAAAACGCCGGTTAACGTATCATACATTTTTAGCGGTGGATGAACAAATTCTACGCCCTAAAGGAGAAATCCATTTTAAAACAGATAACCAAGGACTATTTGAATATTCATTAGCTAGTTTTTCTCAATACGGCATGATCATCAAACAAGTATGGTTAGATTTACATCAAAGTAAATATGAAGGAAATATCATGACTGAATACGAAGAAAAATTTTCTTCAAGAGGTCAAAGAATCTATCGTGTTGAAGCTCAATTTCCAGATAAAACGAAGAAATAATGACTTCATTTAATCAAAAGCAACCGAAACATTTTTGTTTCGGTTGCTTTTTTGGTTGTAGATGCAGCTGTTCGAGCAAGGAAAAATTGTAGAACAAAATATTTTCGTATTTATTTTATATAGAAGGTTCAATCAAGTTAAATTTAGAAAATGAAAATAAGCCTTTATCTGTGATCTTTAATTCGGGGATGACAGATAATGTTAAAAATGAAAGTGTTAAAAATGGATCGAATGATTGACTGGCACCTAACGCATGTGCTTCTTTAGTTAAGGAAACTAACTGCTCATTCACAGCTAAAAAAGGTTCTTGAGACATTAAGCCACCGATTGGTAAGGGTAAACAAGCCAACTCTTGACCATCTGCAACAGCGATCATTCCGCCACCTTTTTTGATTAATTGGTTTGCTGCTATTAACATATCTTCGTCATTCGTTCCCACCACGACGATGTTATGGGAATCATGCGCAACAGTTGTTGCAAGGGCTCCTTTCTTTAGTTGAAATCCCTTAACGATCCCAACACCAACATTTCCTGTTCGATGGTGACGTTCGATCACAGCAATTTTTAGTTGGTCGTTGGTAATTGAAGGAACAAAGACACCATTTTTTGTGTCTACTTCTACGAGACAATCATTGGTCAATAAACTGTTGGGGATGACTTCGATCATGTGGGCTTTTTCAGTACAAAGTGGTAAAGCAAAAGAATCGACCGTTAATGGTTTCACATCCATTTTTGGTAATTTTTGAGCATAAGTATTTTTTTGTCTCGGAAATTGTTCCAGATTCAATTGTGCATTCTCTACCACGATTTTTCCATTAGAAAAGACAGTATTGATTGGAAGAGTCGATAAATCATTGGTTAAAAAGAAATCAGCTTGATAGCCAGGTGCGATGGCGCCTAGCTGACTTAAGCCAAAACATTCGGCAGCGTTTAGTGTGGCCATTTGAATAGCTTGTAATGGTTCCATTCCTAAATGGATTGCTTGGCGTATGATGTGATCGATAGAGCCTTCTGCAACCAGATCATCGATCAGTTTATCATCCGTGACAAATAAACAACGTCGTGAATTTTCTGGTGTTACAACGGGAAGGAGTGCTTCGAGGTCTTTTGCAACTGTCCCTTCTCGAATCATTAAATACATCCCTAAAGCTAGACGTTCTTTTGCTTCTTGTGCGTTAGTCGCTTCATGGTCGGTTTTTATACCAGCCGTCAAATAGACGTTTAGCTCATCTCCTTGAATACCAGCTGCATGACCATCGATTTTCATATTTTTCTCATGCATCAATTGTAATTTATCAATGATGGTTTTTTCGTTATTTGCAACAGCTTGGTAGTTCATCACTTCAGCAAGTCCCAACACTTCAGGACGATCAAGAAAAGGAATGAATGATTGGGCGTCTAGCACTGCGCCGCTTGTTTCAAAAGGTGTTACAGGAACGCAGGATGGCAGCATGATAAAAATATTCATTGGTACGGATTGGGCATCTTCAATCATAAAATCAAGCCCAATACTCCCTGCTACGTTTCCTATTTCATGAGGATCAGTAATTACCGAGGTGACGCCATGTAATAAAGAAATTTTTGCAAACTCGCTTGGAGATAAAAGTGAACTTTCGATATGCACATGCCCATCAATAAGTCCTGGTACGAGGTATTGATTTTTTGCATCATAGATTTCTTTGCCTTCGTATTGACCGATCCCCACGATTTTACCGTCACAAATCGCAACATCACCGGTTAGGATTTCTTTTGTAAAAACGTTGACGATTTGTGCATGTTTGATTACCAGATCAGCTGGTTCTTTTTTCCCAGCGACTAAAATATGCTTTGTTCGTAATGATTCCACCATGTTCCCTCCAAAATAAATTTTTAATAGTATAACATAAATTCGGATTTTGCCCATCTTTTAGCATTTAATGATACAAAAATAAAATAGTATTAGAAAAAAGACGTATGTTTTTTATGGAGGGGATAAGATGGATATAAAGAAGATATCAGATGATCTCATTAATGAAAGTTATAAAAAACGTGTTCAAGATATCTATATAATGCCTAATCAAACTGATTTCAATATTTATTACCGCTATAGTAAAAAACGAACATTCCAAAAAAGTATTGCATCAGATATTGGACAACAATTAATCTCACGCTTTAAATATTTAGGAGAGATGGATATCGGTGAGAGAAGAAAAGCGCAATTAGGTGCAATGACTTACGTCTTAAAAGAAAAAGAGGTCAGACTGAGACTGTCTTCTGTAGGTGATTACTTACAAAGAGAAAGTTTGGTGATTCGATTACTTTATGATTTGTCTGAAAAACAGTTCCGCTGTTTTTGTCCTGAGGATTTAAAGGTGATCAATGAGCGGAGTAAAAAGCGTGGGCTCTATTTGTTCAGCGGACCAGTTGGATCAGGAAAAACTTCTTTGATGTACTATTTGGCACAAGACAAAGAGGTACAAGTAATTACAATAGAGGACCCAGTAGAAATTGAAGAAACAGCCTTTTTACAATTACAAGTAAACGATAAAATCGAACAAACGTATGAGGAATTGCTGAAGCTTGCATTACGTCATCGTCCAGATTTATTGATCATTGGAGAAATCAGAGATAGCAAGACAGCGAATGTAGCAATTCGAGCAGCGTTGACAGGTCACCGTGTATTTGCGACGGTTCATGCCCGCCATTTAGATGGAACCGAAGCGAGAATTCTTGAATTAGTTGGCAGAAGCGATGAGTTTTTTGAATGTTTATCTGGCGTAATCTACCAAGAAATCCTTTTAGACCAAACACAAGCAGCAGCGGCTTTATGGGGATACAACTTTACCTACAATGATTTTGAGAGGAAAGGGTGGGACCAAAGCTATGAAGAAGCAAAAAATAGTCGCTGGCGATCGTTTGCCTTCTAAGAAAATGTCACTGAACCATCAAGCAAAGTATATTCGACTGATGGGGGAGTTACTTGACCATGGATTTAGTATTCAAGAAGCAACGGAAATATTGTTGAAGATCGCACCTGTCCCCCATATTTATTTACAGCAAGGACACCGTTTATTGCAAGAAGGACATTCTTTTTATGAGGTTCTACAAGCATTGGGTTTTACTCAAGACAAGCTTGTGCAAATCGAGTTAGCCAGTGCGCATGGGAACTTGATCCAAACATTGAATGGGATGGCAGAACAATTTCGTCTCGTAGCAGAATTTCGAAAAGAATTAAAAAAGATGATCAGTTACCCGTGTTTACTGTGTTTGTTTTTATTAGGGATCTTAGTTGCATTACGCCAATTTATTTTGCCACAGTTATTAACTTCGGAAATGGTCATGGATACGCATTGGGGAATCCGATTTTTGCAGTCCTTTCATTGGTATGTTCTTCTTGTTTTACTGTCTGTTGGTTTATTATGTCTGTTTATCAAGATCAGGCTCTTAAAAATGGATATGATTCAACGAGGGGAATGGTTCAGCAACAAACCATTGATTGGTTCGCTTTTTTCCCTCTACCAGTCTTCTTATATCGCTTTAGAATTTGGAAAATTATTCTACGAGGGATTAGAATTGCGCCAAATTATTTTTTGTTTGAAAGAAACAAAACAAGGGAGTTTGATCCAACTATTAGCATTTCGTCTGACAAAAGGGTTAGAATCAGGAATTTCTTTAGCACAGCAGTTTGAGACTTATTCATTTTTAACGGCTGAATTTAGTCAAATCGTTTTACAAGGGGAAGCAAAAGGAAACTTAGGTAAAGAACTTTTGTTTTACAGTAAATTAGCAAGACAGCATTTTTTCCAAAAGGTGAACCGTGGACTTTCATGGATACAGCCAGTCCTTTTTCTAGGAATTGCAAGCTTGATTCTATTGATTTATGCAGCAATTTTACTGCCGGTTTATGGTAACATTGAGGAGGTTTTATTATGAAATATCTAGTCAATTTCAGACGAAAACAATTAAGGAATGTTGAAAGTTTTACGTTGATCGAAATGCTGATCGTCTTATTAGTGATCAGTGCATTAGTTCTCTTGTTCATCCCTAATATTTCCCGCTATCGAGATCATGTCAATCGAGAAGGCAAACAAGCAGTGATGCAATTGGTCGATGCTCAAAAAGAATTGTACTCTTTGCAAAATAATGGGAAAGTCCCAACGATCGCAGAACTCTTAAAGGAGGGATATATAAAGCAAGAACATGCAGATGCCTATAACCAAAAATAAACCAATCTGCCTTACTGGTTATACTTTGATTGAAACCTTATTTGTTTTGACGATCACTTTAGGATTATTTCTATTCCCTTCACTTTCAGTCTCAGCTTGGCAAAAGCAGATGACAATAGAGCAATTTTTTGCACAATTTGAAAGTAGGATATATGCCACGCAGAAAATAGCCATTGTCAGCCAACAAGCTACAAGAATCTTTTACGATCAATCAAAGAATCAAATTATTTTTGACGTACCTAATCCAAATCTCGGTTGGTCAACTTTAGAGGTGCCAGATGAAATTACTGTCCAACAGATGGAAAAGCTCATATTCGCTTCGGGAACCGGCAATGAAAGTTCATTGCAAGCCTATCGGTTCTATTGGACAAATAAAAGACAAACAATCGTTTATCAATTTCAGCTAGGGAGTGGCCGATATATTAAAAAAATCGAATAGACATGCTTTTGTTCTATTAGAAACAGTAATGGCTTTATCCATTACCTTATCGTGTATCTTTCTTGTCAGCCATGGGAATTTGTATTTATTAACTGCAGAAAAGCAAAATAATCAGGAAATCTTATTACTTCGCAGGCTATATGAAGATGTAAAAACCTACCGAATGTATGAACAAATACCGAATCGAACGTTAAATGGACCACATAGTCAGACAACCATAACCGCTAAAAAGAAAAAGATCGAAAAAGTGAAGCTCACACAAGGAGACAAAGTGATTGAGATTACCAAAATACCAGAATAAAGCTGCCTTTACACTGATTGAATGTTTGATTTCGCTTGCCATTTTAAGTGCTGTTTTACTTTCAATCAGTCTTTTAATCAGGCAAACAACGAAAGTGGAACAATATTTACAACGAAAGGATCAAAAAGAGTGGCTGATTTTTTTAGCTCAGTTTGAAGAAGAAATAAAAAAAGGAAAAAATGTCGTCATTAAAGATAACCGTATTTATTATGAGATGGAAAAGAAAACCTATTTATTTGAGCAATATCATGCGTTGATACGTAAACGAGAAGTATCAGGGGGACACCAACCTGTGTTAACACAAGTCAAGCATTGGGAAGTGAGAGATTCTACTGCAGCTATCACATTTTTAATCGAATTTATAAACGGAGAGAAGTATGAGGGGATTTGGACCAAGCCACTATCATAAAAAGCATAACAAGGGGTTCAGTAGTAATATCTTATTCTCAACCTTACTATTGTTTCTAGTTTGTAGTTCCTTATTGTCGATCATTGTACAAACTTATCGCTCGACAGTAGATTTGAATCAACGCACCAAAAATTATTATGTAGCAAAAATAATCAAACAAATGGTTTTATCTGAAAGTAACGAGTTGAAAGAACAGGGAATGTATCAATATAATTTAGGAAAGGCTCATTACAAAAGAAAAGCGAATCAGCTAACGATCGAAATTCAGATCGAATCTCAGCATTTTCAGTTCATGGAAATGCTTAACAGTGATACAGAAAGTAACACAGAAAGTGAGTGAATCCATGAAAACGCACTCTTTTCTGTGTTACCGCTGTTTACATAACATTTATGTTTTTTATTTCACAAACAAAAAAGTGTGAAAACGATTGAAATTTTGCTCATAGTTCGTTAAAATTAAACAGGTAAAATAATTGTTATAATATATCTAGAAATGAGGTGCACCATGTTACCAGAAAAAATGGAACAGGGGTTTGAACAAAACCTAAAAGCGATTCAGCTTTTACAAAATGCATTGGGAACTTCCTTTTTAGAAGCCTATGTCGAAAATGCTGAAAACTTAATCGACAACTATCAAGTACGAGTGGTAGATGGAGTACCGTCTGAAGAAATCAAGCAACAGATTTCTGCTTTGTATAAAGAACTCAGTCAACTTTCCTTTGAACCAGAAGAGTGGCGCCGTCTGTCACAACTACTGTTACTAAAGGGGAGTCAGACAGAACATCTTCAAGCGAACCATCAACTTACTCCAGATAGTATTGGTTTTTTATTTGTCTTTTTAATTGAACAGCTATTCACAAATAAAGAAGAGCCAATCAAGATTTTGGACATTGCAGCAGGAATGGGCAACTTGTTATTAACAGTTCTTTTAAACCTATCAAGTGCGGGATACCAAGCGGAAGGGATGGGTGTAGATATTGACGATACGTTATTAGCGGTTGCTGCTTCAACAAGTGATCTGACTCAGGCGAATGTTCAATATTTTCACCAAGATGGCTTACAAGAATTACTGATTGATCCAGTGGATGTAGCTATCAGCGATTTACCGATTGGTTATTATCCGAATGATCAAAAAGCAAAAGAGTTTTTAACAAGCACCACACAAGGGCATAGTTATGCCCATCATCTGCTATTAGAACAGGCAATGAAGTATGTCAAACCAGATGGATTCGGTCTGTTTTTGATGCCAAGTAACTTCTTAGAAACAGAACAAAGTGAAGAAGTCAAAAGATGGTTTAAAGAAGAAGGATATCTTCAAGGAATGATCCAATTACCAGATGAATTATTCCGTAACAAGCAATCACAAAAAAGTATTTTGATCTTGCAGAAAAAAGGAACAAAGGCAAAACAAGCACAAGAAGTATTACTTGTAAAACTTGATTCACTAAAGAAACCAGAGAAGGTGACTGAATTTTTTAAAGAATTTGAAACATGGAAATCGTCTTCTCTTTAATCACGCACTAAGAAGGAGAATTATATGTCTAAAACAATTGCTATCAACGCTGGAAGTTCAAGTTTAAAATGGCAGCTATATCAAATGCCAGAAGAAACCGTAATTGCTAAAGGAATTGTCGAAAGAATCGGTTTAGAAGATTCAATTTTTACGATCAAATATGGTGAAGATCAAAAATTTGAGAAAATCATGGACATCGATGATCATGAAGTAGCAGTAAAAATGTTGTTAGATCAACTGATTGCATTACAAATCTTAAGCTCTTACGATGAAATCACTGGTGTAGGACATCGTGTGGTTCATGGTGGAGAAACTTATGCTGATTCTGTAATCGTGGATGAAGCTGTGATGGATCGCATTGAAGAATTGGCAGAGTTTGCACCATTGCATAACCCTGCTAACTTAATGGGTATCAAAGCATTTAAAAAAATCTTACCTGATATCCAAAGTGTGGCTGTGTTTGACACGTCATTCCACGCAACAATGCCAAAAAGCAGTTATTTGTATAGCTTACCTGTTTCTTACTATGAAGATTTCAAAGTAAGAAAATATGGCTTCCATGGTACAAGTCATCGCTATGTAGCAGAACGTGCGGCTAAGATGTTAGAGAAACCAATCGAAGAGTTGAAATTGATCACTTGTCACTTAGGGAATGGTGTTTCAATTACGGCAGTAGATGGTGGAAAATCAGTTGATACTTCGATGGGATTCACACCACTGGCAGGTGTAACAATGGGAACACGCTCAGGGGACATCGATCCAGCTGTTTTACCTTATCTAATGGAAAAATTAGAGATTGATATTGATGAAATGGTCAACATTTTAAACAAAAAATCAGGTTTGTTAGGTCTAACAGGTTTATCAAGTGACATGCGTGACCTTGAGAAAAACTATGAACAAGAGCATATCCATTTGGCATATGACATCTTTGTAGACCGTATCCGTAAATATATTGGTGGATATGTGACAACGATGAACGGCGTTGACGCAATTGTTTTCACTGCTGGAATTGGCGAAAATGATGGGCACGTCCGTAGTGAAATCATTAAAGGGATGACATGGTTTGGTTGTGAAATTGATCCTGAAATGAATAAAAAACGTGGGGAAGAATTAGATATCTCCACAAAAGATTCAAAAGTCAAAGTACTTGTCATTCCAACTGATGAAGAATTGATGATCGCTCGTGACGTGGAACGTTTACGTAAATAAATATTCTAATGAAATAGTTGTTAGCCTTTTTTAGGTATGAAATAGTGTAACGAACGTATCATAATTTTAAGAATAAATTTTTTCCGAAGTGAACATTGTTCACTTCGTTTTTTTTGTTTTGTCTATAAAAAGTGATTGATTGAAAAAAAGAAATGTTCTTTTTTAAATCAATAAAAAATATAGAAATAAAATAAAGTATTATGAAAAAAAGGGAGGAGATTGAATTGAGAAAAACAAATCGATTAACGATAACGATTATGAGTGTACTAATATTAGCTAATTCATCTATAACTGCCAGTCCATTTGTATACGCAGAACAAAATGAAGTCTCAGGAAAGAAAACAATGAAAAGTGAAATCAGCCAGGCAAATATTTCAGGTGAACATTCAGATGTGAAACAAACGAACATTCCTAATGATCAAAACGTTAAGAAAGCGACTGAGGCAGTGAAACTTCTGTTTGATGAAACAGGAGCAAAAACAAGTAATACCCAAGCAAAAATTAATGAAGTAAAGCTACAAGTAATGGAATTAACAGAAAGTGTACAAAAAACAAAATTATTTGAAAAAATTGTTCAAGCGCAAGAAATGTATGATTCAAAACAGACTAAAATGACAAATTCTAAAGAAAAAAATGGACAAAAAGAATTTGACGAAAAAACTCCTTCCTGTACAATCGACCCCTATATTTATGGAAACGTATATATGACTGGTGCTTATGAAGGGGAAATCAATCAATTTAAATTGATTGTTGGCGATAAAGAATATACCCCAGGTTTTACTTTGTTACCAAATAATCAGTACAAACTTTATATTGGAAAGAAAATTCCGCCTTCAATTTTTTCAGTCACAGTAAAAATCTTTGATAAAAAAGGAAAAGAGACAAGTTCTCAAAACGTTTCAGTTCAAGCACCGAAACTCACCATTAACAATTACACATTAGGAGAAAACTATGTCAAAGGTGAGTTTATTGGTGATGTTGCTAAATTTAAATTGAGGGTGGGGACCACAGGAAGCACGAAAGAATACACTCCAGGTTTTAGACGATTAGCGAATAATCAATTTGAAGTCTATGCGAAAGATAAAATATTACGTGGAAGTAAAAGAGTCGTTTTGGTTGCTCTGAATTCAGAAGGAGATTTGTTAAAATCTGGTTTAGTTAGAGTCCAATCTCCCTACTTAGATATAAATGACTATAAATTAGGAAATGAATATATTACAGGTACCTATGCTGGGGCAGTAAAGAAATTTAAGTTAGTAGTGGATGGAAAAGAGTATTTTCCAGGATTTAAATTGTTAAAGGATAATCAATTTGAAGTCTACGCGAAAAACAAGGTATCGGCGCTAACTAAATCTATTACTTTGATTAGTTTAGATGAACAAGGAAAAGAAATCGTTAGTAAGCAAGTGGTTTTCATTGATTCAACGAATAAAGACTGACTATTTTTATAGCTGAAGCATTAACGACTCGTATAAAAAGTTACTTGAATAGAAATAGAAGAACAACCAGTGTCACAAACAAAAATTTTTTTACCGAAGTGAGTAACTTTAACATTGTTTTTTATTTTATAAAATAGTCTATTTAAAAAAATGACATTTTTTTTTAAATAATTAAAAAAAATAGCGAGCCCGAATAGGTTATTATTTCCTTAAATTAAATAAACAAAAAAGGGTGGTTTTTAATTGAAAAAGGGGAACTTGAAAAAGAATTTAGTGTCGTTTTCAACTACGAGTGCATTAGTATTATCTAGTTTATCTGGAGTAGTGACACCAATGGTCCATGCAGATCAAAATGGGGCGGGAGAAGGCATCACTATTACTACTTCGGAAAAAAATGAGAAAAAAGAAGAAGCAAATCAATCAAATCAATCAAGTCAGGCGAGTGAAACAAGTCAAACACACGCTTCAGAAGAAAAAGAAAATAAAAAAGTAGAAGAAACAACAACATCTTCCACTACAAAAGAACAGAACGCATCAAGTGTGCCAGTACCGGAACAGAAGAATACACTTGCAGATGAAGTGATTCAACATGCTACTGATGCAGTCAATAATCTATTTGATGGAAATGGAGCAAAAGTAGGCAATACTAAAGCTCAAATTGATGCGGCGAAACAACAAGTCGAAAGCTTACCAGATAGTGATCAAAAAACAGCGTTGTTGGAAAAAGTCAATCAAGCACAAAAAGCATACGATACATTGATGCAAAAATGGCAAGTTGCGAATGAGACGATGGATAAACACTTTATTGATGGAGATATCGGTAATCCTAAAGGTAGTTTTACAACAGAAGAAATGATCGATCTTGCAGAAAAACTAGGTGAACTTCCTTATATAAACATTCCATTTTTAGAAGGCTATACGACCAATGAATTGCAAGAAAAATACGATCAGTTAATTGCTGTATCAAACGCAACGCCAGTGGTGGATCGTCTGTTTTTTAATGGTAAACCAAGTACAAACAATACTCAAAATGATATTAATACTGCATTGAATCTTGTCCACCGTCTTGTGGATGGACCTTATAAAGACAGACTATTAGCGAAAGTACAAGAAGCACAAAAAGCTTATAATGATGCACATATTGTCCAAGATCCTGCAGAAAAACAAGCGGTAGAAGCTGTAAATCAGCTCTTTAATGGAGACACTCCCAAAGAAAGTAATACTCAAGAAGCAATAGATGAAGCTAGAAGAAAAGTAGATGCGGTAAATAATATATCTCCTGTTAAAGCACAATTATTGAAAAAATTAGAAATCGCTCAAGCAGCTTTGGATGATAGAGTAAATGCATTCAAAGTGGATGTTTATCATTATGGAAATGTCCATATGACGGGAGAATACAGTGGGAAAATCAAGAAGTTCAAGTTGATTGTTGATGGCAAAGAATACACACCAGGATTTAAATTATTAGCAAATAATAAATTTCAACTTTATATTGGGAAAAGGATTCCTTCGACAACAAAAACAGTTACAGTGAAAAGTTTTGATTCAAATGGAAAAGAAACAGGTACAAGAGAAGTTGCTGTACAATCACCTAAATTAACGGTGGAAGAATATACAGTAGGTAAAGATTACATCAAAGGTCAAATTGCAGGTGAGGCTAAACAATTCAAATTAATTGTTGATGGCAAAGAATATACACCAGGATTTAAACTTTTAGAGAATAATAATTTTGAAGTGTATGCAAAAAATAAAGTAACAGTAGATTCTAAAAAAGTGATTTTAAAAGTTTTAAATGCTGAAGGTATAGAAATCGGCATGCAAGAAATCACCCTTAACGCTCCAAGCTTAGTTGTAGATTATTATAAAGTAAACACTGATTATATTACAGGAAGCGTGACCGGCAATGTCAAGAAATTCAAATTGATAGTAGATGGAAAAGAGTACTTCCCAGGATTTAAGTTGTTAAAGAATAATCGATTTGAAGTATATGCAAAAAATAAAGTATCAGCAACGTCTAAAACAATTACTTTAGTGAGCTTAGATGAACAAGGGAAAGAAATTTTGAGCAAACAAGTTTCTATCTTGAATTCAGCAATCGAAGATGCTTTAACGATAGTAAATAATTTGTTTGATGGAAATGGAGCAAAAGTAGGCAATACTAAAGCTCAAATTGATGCGGCGAAACAACAAGTCGAAAGCTTACCAGATAGTGATCAAAAAACAGCGTTGTTGGAAAAAGTCAATCAAGCACAAAAAGCATACGATACATTGATGCAAAAATGGCAAGTTGCGAATGAGACGATGGATAAACACTTTATTGATGGAGATATCGGTAATCCTAAAGGTAGTTTTACAACAGAAGAAATGATCGATCTTGCAGAAAAACTAGGTGAACTTCCTTATATAAACATTCCATTTTTAGAAGGCTATACGACCAATGAATTGCATGAAAAATACGATCAGTTAATTGCTGTATCAAACGCAACGCCAGTGGTGGATCGTCTGTTTTTTAATGGTAAACCAAGTACAAACAATACTCAAAATGATATTAATACTGCATTGAATCTTGTCCACCGTCTTGTGGATGGACCTTATAAAGACAGACTGTTAGCGAAAGTACAAGAAGCACAAAAAGCTTATAATGATGCGCACATTATTGTACTTCCTAAAGGAAATAAATAGGCGAATTGATGACAAAGAAATATTTTTATCATGAAATCGATTAGGTTAGAAAAAATGATTGATTGGATAAATAATCTAAAAAAGAGCTTGGAACAAAAGAACGTGCCAAGCTCTTTAGCATATGTAAAAATAAATAAAAGCGGTTGTGACATACTTTTGTCACAACCGCTTGTTTAGTAATTAATCATTCTTTTTCAGGTAATTTATTCTCTAAATCAGTACGTACCACTAGAACATCACAAGTGGCGTTACGAATCACATATTCTGAAACAGAACCAATAAATAGACGTTCAACAGCATTCAATCCTGTTGCACCTAACATGATTAAATCTACATGGTTATCCTCAGGAATTTCTTTAGCGATGATTTGTTTCGGCGAGCCGTATTCAATCACGGTAGTAACATTGTTCAATCCCGCTTTTTTAGCATTTGCTTCATAATCAGCTAGCGTTTGCTTCGCCATTTCAGTTGCTTGCTCTGCCAACATGCCATCAAATGATGAAACGGTTTGGAAAGAACGAGTATCAATCACGTGTGCTAATAAAAGTTCTCCATTATTTCTGATAGCAACGTTTACGGCTTTTTTAAAAGCTAATTCAGCTTCATCAGAGCCATCTACGGCAACCATAATTTTTTTGTACTGTTGTAACATAAGCATTCACTCCTTCAGATAAATCAATCATTTATAATTCTATTGTAAAACAAGTTGAACAAAAAGAGAATTATTTACTGTTTGGTTTGACCATTTTCCGAGCGAAAGTAAAACTGAAGACAGAAGCAACAATAATGACCAAGAGCAGGTAAGCCAAAGCAATAAATCGTTGATTGAAGAAGGCAACAAAAATACCTAACACCCCTAGGAAAGCGTAAATGGCACCATAGAATTGTAAATAGCCACGATTTTTTTCTGTTTCTTCTATTAATACGAAAAAGATGGGTTGTTTTTTTAATAAATAATAGCTAACAAATAATAATAATAATGCGGCAATGCCCATTAAAAGTTGAATCATAGAAATTCCTCCAAAAGTCTAAAGATTGGTCAAATAATGTTTTTCAAGGGATCTACTCGAAAAAAAAGGAGCTGTACCAAGTAATTGGCATAGCCCCTTAATCTTCAAAAAATGGTAATCTCCGTTAATGCCGTTGTTCGTCCTGTAGTATTGATCCCGCGAATTCAAGCAGGTGGGTCCCACGGTCGTAGCCTCGAACTACCAAATGATAAGGCATGTTACCAGCAGTGACACAAGACGGGTCCCAAGATATCAATAAAAATGTTCGGTCAACACACAAAGAGGACAATTCGAACATCACAGATTTCCCACCTCTATAGTAGCATATGGAAATAAAAAGAGCAATGAGAGCGCTCATGGAAAATCAAGTCTATGTCGTTGGCTTATTGCCTCCTGATTTTTTCCATTCTTTGATTCGCTGATATTGTTGCCCAAGGGCTTGTTCATATTTCCCTGTAGTCTTCGGATGATAATAAGACGCTTGTTTTAATTTGTCGGGTAAATATTGTTGGTTCACCCAGGCTTGATCAAAATTGTGAGGGTATTGATAACCAATCCCACGATTCAATGCCTTGGCTCCTTGGTAATGACTGTCTCGTAAATGATCGGGCACTTCGCCAGCGTTGCCTGAGCGGATATCAGCAATCGCTTCATCTAAAGCGGCATAAGCAGAATTTGATTTAGGAGAGAGACAAAGATCAACTACGGCATCTGCTAAAGGAATCCTTGCTTCGGGAAGTCCTAGACGTTCAGCAGCTAAGACAGCATTGACAGTTCTAGCTGCGGCAGCAGGGTTTCCTAGACCAATATCTTCATAACCAATCACCATCAAGCGCCGACAGATACTTGCCAGGTCACCAGCTTCAACCAAACGGGCTAAATAATGAAGTGCTGCATCAACATCGCTTCCTCGGATCGATTTTTGAAATGCTGAAATCACGTCATAGTGAGCATCTCCGTCTTTATCATGAGTGAGGGCTTTTCGTTGGATACATTCTTCAACGATCGTTAGCGTCAAGTGAATGATGCCCTGTTCATTTGGCTCGGTCGAACGAGCCGCTAATTCCAAGCCGTTAAGTGTGCTTCGAAGATCGCCGTTCGTTGCCCGTGATAGATGGAGCAAGGCGTTTTCGTCTAGTTGAATAGCTAGATGACCAAGTCCACGCTCTTTATCACTTAGAGCTGATCGAACCGCTTGCTGGATATCTAATTCGTTTAAGGGTTTTACTTCAAAAATCTGTGTTCGACTGCGAATAGCAGGATTAATCGTGATATAGGGGTTTTCAGTTGTTGCGCCAATCATGATGATCCGTCCATTTTCCAGATGAGGGAGCAAAAAATCTTGTTTCGTTTTATCAAGACGATGGATTTCATCAAGTAAGAGAATGACAGTGCCACTCATCTTGGCTTCTTCGGCAACTACTTGTAAGTCTTTCTTGGAATCAGTTGCTGCATTGAGCATGCGAAAGGCAAATTTGGTTGAGCCAGCAATCGCACTAGCAATACTGGTTTTACCAGTTCCTGGTGGACCATATAAAATCATGGAAGACAGCATTTTGGCATCAACCATTCGCCGAATAATTTTTCCTTCACCAACTAAATGTTCTTGTCCTACGACTTCATCGATCGTTCGTGGACGCATCCGATAAGCTAAAGGTTGCTGCATAAAACGGCCTCCTTTTTTTATTTTTCGTTCGTTAATTATACCATATATTAGGACAATCCACTTTATGGTAACGCTAATTTAGAACGCCGTAAACCGTAAAGTGAAAGGAAACGAGTTTACTCATATTCAGGCTAAGTTTAACAGGGAGGATTCTTATTGAAAGGACTGGGGGACTTTTAAAATAAAGCACCAGCTTCCTCGTTTATTCTGATTTGAGGTAAAATAAAGGGAGTGAAGACATAGATGGCTTGGAGGAGGAGAAAAATGAAAGCGACACGATTATTGAGTGAAACATTGTTACGAGCACAAGAACGGTTTGAAGAAACGTTAGACCAGCTAGATGTAGCAGAAGCAAATACGATGCCGGCACCTTTGATCAAATCAGTAACTTGGCTGATCTGGCATACTGCTCGAGAATTAGACCTTCAAATATCCGATTTGAAAAATAGTGAACCACTGTGGTTTAGTCAAGACTGGTCTGGAAAATTTGCATTAGATCTGCCTGATGATACGCAAGATTGGCAACACACACCTGCGGAAGCAAAAAAAGTCGTCGTAACAGACAAAAAACTACTTACAGATTATTTAGCTAATAGTGTTTCATTGACGATTGAGTACTTGGAACAAGTCGATGAAGGAACACTTGATGAAGTCATTGATTCCAACTGGACACCTCCTGTCACACGTGAAGATCGTCTCGTGTCGATCATTGATGATGCAGTGATGCATTCTGGTCAGGGAATCTATACTCGCCGACTGGTGATCGGTAAATAATGAATGCTAAACCTTGTTCTGGTTTGAACGGTCTATGTAAAATCCTATAAAAGGCTGTGACAGAAGTGTCTAGTTCTGAAAAATAAGCCGGAGAATCCGAAGATAGTTCTTCCTATTTTTGGGATTTTTCGGCTATTCTTATCTGCCTGTCGTTTGCTGTAGGTTTTTCTTGGTTTCCATAGCTTATGCTTTCAATATTGTGTATGATAAGGGTGGTGAATAAAATGACAAATAAAGAGCAATTAGATGAACTTTTATTGAATAAAACAACACCCGAAGTCGCCAGAGATCTTTTAGGGATGTATTTAGAATATGTTACGCCAACTGGTACCGTTGGTGGTTACATCGTTGATGCAGAGGCATATCTTGGTCCAGAAGATGAAGCGGCTCATAGTTTTGGGATGCGCAGAACCCCACGAGTGGCAGCGATGTATGAAAAGCCAGGAACGATTTATCTTTATACGATGCACACCCACCGTATTTTAAATATTATTACGCAACCTGAAGGGATTCCACAAGGGGTAATGATCCGTGCGATCGAGCCTGCAACTGGTGTGGCTCAAATGAGCATTAACAGAGGCGGGAAGACTGGTCCTGATATTAGTAACGGTCCCGGAAAATTGGTAGCGGCATTAGGATTACCACAAGAACTTTATGGACAATCGATTTTAGACAGTCCGTTGCATTTTGTTTTTGAAAAAACAAAAATACCTAAGAAAATCATGGCTTTGCCAAGGATCGGTATTCCTAACAAAGGAGAATGGACGGACAAACCATTACGTTTTGTGGTGGCTGGAAATCCATATCTATCATTACAAAGAAAGAACCTGGTGGAGGAAGACTGGGGCTGGAGGAAGAAAAAATGAAAAAAACAAACTTACTTGACTACTTAGACAAAACAATCGAAAAAACGATCACTGATTATGATGTGGCATTAGACTGGGATACGAAAAACCATACGATTGAAATCATTGTCCGACTATTTGCAGAAAATAAAGCGCATTTGGAAATCGATGATGTCCAAGGTGTAGTTTCCGAAGAAGAAATCATTGAATTTGAAGATGGTATTTTATTGTTCAATCCACAAAAATCCCATTTTGATGAAAAAGATTATTTAGCGGTTATTCCTTATGAAGGGAAGAAAGGGATAGCCAAATCGGTCATTGATGCATTGATTGAGTATTTGAACGAAGTATTAGCGCAAGGGCAAAGTGATCTCTTAGATTTTCTTGATGCAGATGATGAAACGGCAGTGTTTGAGTTGAATTGGGACAATCAACAGTTAGCAAAACTAGTCGAAGAAAAACAGCAAAATGAGACGGACGTCTATTTGCCTTATCCAAGTTATTAAGGAGTGAATGTCATGAAATGGAATGAAGTAAAAGTTGAAACCGCCAGTGAAGCAGTGGAAGCTGTGGCTAATATACTAATGGAAGCAGGAGCAAGCGGTGTTGCGATTGAAGATGCTTTAGACGTTGAAAATTTCAAGTCTGATCAATATGGGGAAATCTTGAATAAAGAAGATTTTACTTCATTAACAGAAGGCGCATTGGTGATGGCTTATTTCCCTGAAACGATTTTTTTACCAGAGATTTTGCCTTTTATCAAAGACCGTGTAGCTCAACTCCCAGAATTTGGCTTGGCGATCGGTAAAAATATCATCACCGTTAGTGAAGTGGAAGAAAGCAACTGGGCAACTGCTTGGAAAAAGTATTATCACCCAGTACGGATCACCAGAATGTTAACAATCGTGCCTAGTTGGGAAGCGTATCAAACAAGTGATCCATTAGAAAAGATCATTACATTAGATCCTGGAATGGCATTTGGAACAGGGACACATCCAACTACCTCTTTAACATTGCAAGCATTAGAAACGGTATTGCGTGGCGGAGAAACACTTTTAGATGTAGGAACTGGTTCTGGCGTCTTAAGTATCGCAGCAAAATACTTAGGAGCCAAAGATGTTTATGCCTATGATCTGGATGAAGTGGCTGTTCGTGCAGCGAAAGAAAATATGGATATGAATGAAGTAGCCAAAGATGTTCACGTAGCTGCTAATGATTTATTGAACGGCATCACAATCGAAAGTGATGTTATCGTGGCGAACATCTTAGCAGATATTATTTTGTTGATGATCCCTGATGCTTGGCGCTTATTAAAACAAACGGGGCGCCTGATCGTATCTGGTATCATTGAAGAAAAAAAACAAATGGTCATTGACGCCATGAAAGAACAGGGTTTTGTCGTTGATCAAATTTTCCAACAAAAAGATTGGTATGCAATTATCTTGAAAAAGCCTGAGGTGGAATAAATGCAACGTTACTTTTTAGAAGAGGCGTATCAACCAAATACACGCTTCGAACTTTCGGGAGAGGCATTTCATCATATCGTACGGGTCATGCGCATGGCGCCAAAAGATCAAGTCTATTTAGCATTCAACGATCAAGTATCGATTCGTGCGGAGATCACAGAAATCAGTGAAGATACCGTTTATTTGAGCGAGCTTGAAAAAGAAAAAAGCCAAAAGGAATTACCCAATAACATCACGATTGCCAGTGGTTATCCAAAAGGGGATAAACTAGACTGGATCGTTCAAAAAGGAACAGAATTAGGTGCGCATGGATTTATTGGCTTTCCAGCTAAAACATCTATTGTAAAATGGGATGCGAAAAAAAGAAACAAACGTCAAGAACGTTTGAACAAAATTGCTCAAGAAGCAGCTGAACAATCTCATAGACAGATTGCGCCCCAAGTGGAATTATTGGAAAGTCAGCAAGCTCTTTTTGATCGACTATCTGCTTATGATGTGTTGTTGATTGCTTATGAAGAGTCAGCAAAACAAGGAGAACTAGCCAATTTAGCTAAGGTATTCCAAGAACTCACTGATGGTAGTCGGATTTTAGCCGTTTTTGGTCCTGAAGGAGGTCTTGCTCCTGAAGAAGTTGAAGCCTTTGTTGAAAAAGGTGGAATCTTATGTGGATTAGGACCGCGGATTTTACGTACGGAGACGGCACCTCTTTATCTTTTAAGTGCGGCAAGTTATCAGTGGGAGCTCACTCACTGATAATAACTGAATAAAATCAGGAAAAATTGAAAAAATTCCGAACAATCTGTATAATAAAAACAATTATTTTATTGTAAACAACGGATGACATCAAATGAATGGTGTGCATGAGTTTGTTTCTAGTTATGTTATACAAAAGAAGAATGGTTTTTAATATTATTCGGAGCAACAGCTGTTGTTCGTAACCTTTGAAAGGGGGATGTTCCATGCCAAAAGAAGAATTATTGACAGGTCCTGGAGTGATTAAATTGGTTAGCCAATACATGGGACCTGATCATGTAGCATTTGTTCAAAAAGCTTGCGATTATGCAACGGCTGCTCACGATGGCCAGTTTCGTAAATCAGGCGAACCATACATTATCCATCCTATCCAAGTTGCTGGGATCTTAGCTGATTTAAGAATGGACCCCCATACTGTTGCAACTGGTTTTTTGCATGATGTTGTAGAAGACACCGACGTTACTTTGGATGATTTGAAAGAAGAATTTGGTCCAGACGTTGCAATGTTAGTTGACGGTGTAACGAAACTAGGGAAAATCAAATACAAATCACATGAAGAACAATTAGCAGAAAATCATCGAAAGATGTTATTAGCTATGGCGCAAGATTTACGTGTAATTATGGTGAAATTAGCTGATCGACTACATAACATGCGTACGCTAAAACATCTTCGTGAAGATAAACAACGTCGAATCGCCCAAGAAACTTTAGAAATTTATGCACCATTAGCTCATCGCTTGGGGATCAGTCGAATCAAATGGGAATTAGAAGATACCGCACTTCGCTATCTCAATCCTAAACAATATTATCGAATCGTGCATTTGATGCAAACGAAACGAGAAGAACGAGAAAAATATGTCAACGCCACAGTCGAAGATATTCGTCTAGCAACAGAAGAACTAGATATCTATGCAGAAATCTATGGACGTCCTAAACACATTTATTCTATTTATCGGAAAATGAAAGACCAAAAGAAACAATTCAATGAAATCTATGATTTACTTGCAATACGGGTAATCGTTGACTCTATCAAGGATTGTTATGCTGTTTTAGGAGCAATCCATACCAAATGGAAACCAATGCCAGGGCGGTTTAAAGATTATATTGCTATGCCTAAAGCAAATATGTATCAATCCTTGCATACAACAGTCATTGGACCAGCTGGAAATCCGGTAGAGATCCAGATACGAACTCAAGAAATGCACGAAATCGCCGAGTTCGGGGTGGCTGCACATTGGGCATACAAAGAAGGTAAAAATGATAAGGTCGAACCAGATGGTATCACGAAACAATTAAGCTGGTTCCACGAAATCATTGAACTGCAAGATGAAAGTTATGATGCTTCAGAATTTATGGAAGGTGTCAAAGGAGATATCTTTAGTGATAAGGTCTATGTTTTCACTCCTAAAGGGGACGTGACAGAACTGCCAAAGGGTTCTGGACCTTTAGATTTTGCTTATAGTATCCATACAGACATTGGAAATAAAACAACGGGTGCCAAAATCAACGGCAAAATGGTTCAATTAGATTATAAGTTGAAAAATGGAGACATTATTGAGATTTTGACTTCACCTAATTCGTTTGGTCCAAGTCGAGATTGGTTGAAATTAGTTGCTACGAGTAAAGCTCGCAATAAAATCAAACGTTTCTTCAAAGCGCAAGACAGAGAAGAAAATATCATCAAAGGACATGAAGCAATCACAAAATGTATTATCGATCTAGGCTTTGCACCAAAAGAAATTTTAGCAAAAAGTAAGCTGCAAGATGCTTTAGAAAAGCTGAATTATCAAACGGAAGATGATATGTATGCAGCTGTGGGTTATGGTGAAGTCAGTGCATTGACGATGGCGAACCGTTTGACTGAAAAAGAAAGAAAAGAACAAAAGATCGAGCAACAAAAACAAGAAGCTGAAGAAATCATGAACCAACCGAAAAAAGAACCGGAAAAAATGAAGGTTCGCCATGAAGGTGGTGTCGTGATTCAAGGTGTCGATAACTTGTTGATTCGGATCAGTCGTTGCTGTAACCCGATCCCTGGAGATGATATCGTGGGTTATATCACTAAAGGAAGAGGAATCTCAATTCACCGAAGAGACTGTCCGAATGTCCAAGTAGACAAGCCGAATGTGGCCGAACGCCTGATCGAAGTTGAATGGGAAGATACCTCGAATACCAGAAAAGAATATGATGCTGATCTGGAAATTTATGGTTATAATCGTTCCGGCATGTTAAATGATGTCTTACAAACGGTAAATACCATGACTAAAAACTTAAACAGCGTGGAAGCGAGAACCAACAAAGACAAAATGGCAACGATCCATTTAACAGTAGGGATCCAAAATCTTGCTCACCTAAAGAGCATCGTGGATAAAATCAAAGCTGTACCAGATGTGTATAGCGTGCGACGAACCAATGGTTAGGAGGAAAACACGTGAGAGCTGTTGTCCAGCGAGTAAGTAAAGCTTCAGTGACGATCGATCAACAAGAAGTTGGGAAGATCGATCAAGGGCTGGTTATTTTACTAGGTATTCATGAAAAAGATACGCAAGATGATGTTGATTATTTAGTAAAAAAAATTGCACAAATGCGTATTTTTGAAGATGAACAAGGAAAAATGAACCGTAGTGTAGAAGATGTCGAAGGACAAATTTTGAGTGTGTCCCAATTTACGCTGTTTGCAGATACTAAAAAAGGAAATCGTCCAAGTTTCATCTCAGCAGCTCGTCCCGAAACAGCTATTCCACTATACGAGGCTTTTAATGAAGGGATTAGAAATAGAGGGATTACCGTAGCAACCGGCCAATTTGGAGCTGACATGGCAGTATCTTTGATCAATGACGGTCCGGTTACTATCATTATTGATTCTCAAAATAAATAAGAGATGCTAGTATATTCATAATTGATTGAAATAAGATGAGCAGGACTCGTCAATTTCTTTAACCGATCCTCAGAGATTCGCACAAGCGATGAATCTTTGAGTGATCGTTTTTTTGTGTGCCTACTCGAAAAGTGTCATACAGATGGGGGAACCTATTTTTTAAGGAAAAAAGAGTGATTTTAGAGGAGAAATAGTTCTAAAATCGAGTCCATTTGGTCTTTTTGGTTTTAGAACACTTTTTTTGTCAGCTATCTAAAAAAAAGATAAGCTAATAATAGATGAAGTGTTCTATTGGAGGAGATAAAAGATGAAAGAGGTACCAGTAGTCGATATAAAGATAACCGAGATTAAAAAACGATATGAGCAAGGTTATCACTTGTTAGAGGAATTACGTAAAGAGGCAAATGCGCCAGTAGTGAAAGCAAAAATCTTCAATAAAGAAGCGATTGTGATCTATGGAAAAGAAGCCGCTCAAATTTTTTATGATCCAAGGAATTTCAAACGAAAAGGAGCAATGCCTAAATTAGTATTAAAAACGTTGTTTGGGAAAAATGGTGTTCAAACACTAGACGGTGCCCAACACCATCATCGCAAATCGATTTTTATGGATTTGATGACACCGGAAAGAATGGATACGTACCATCAAATTTTAGAAAAAAATTTGTCTCAAGCGTTAAACGAACAACATGGACAATTTGAATTATTTGATTTAAGTAAACAAGTACTATTTACTTCGATTTGTGAATGGTCAGGAATCAACTTAGCAGAATTGACCGATGAAGAAATCAATCAGTTCGCTGATTACCAAATTTCTATGATCAGTGGGACATTTACGTCGCCAATCGATCATATCAAAGGGGTTGAAAATCGTAAAAAATCTGAACAATGGGCTCAAAGGTTGATCGAGGATGCACGAGCAAACCCTGTTCCAGGTAAAGAAGATGTCGCTTTATATGCTTTTGCCCAAGCAACTGATCTTGATGGTAATTTGTTGCCAATCGAAGTGGCTGCGGTGGAATTGCTCAATATTATTCGACCAACTGTAGCATTGACAGTCTGGGCAGCTTTGATGGGACATGCTTTATTCAGTCGACCAGACTTAAAACAGCAGTTAAAAAATGACTTTACAGAACTTCAAGATCCGTTTATTCAGGAAATGCGTCGTTACTATCCATTTTTCCCAATGTTGCCAGCCATTGCTTTAAAAGATGTGTCAGTTGACGGCTATCTTATTCCTAAAGATAGTTGGGTTATTTTGGATCTATACGGGACGAATCATGATGAGCGTACAATCGATGCGCCAGATTCATTCATGATCAAACGTTATTTAGGGAAAGCAAAAGATCTTTCTTACGAAGAGGAATATGAGATGATTGCTCAAGGTGGAGGAGACTTTCGACAAATGCATCGCTGTGCAGGAGAATGGATCACTTTACACAGTTTACGGGTCTTTTCTGACCAATTAGTCAACCATTATGAATTTTCAGTACCTGAACAAGATTGGACGATCCCTAGTAATCAATTTCCAACTTATCCTAATAGTCGTGTACTCTTATATAAAGAATAGTGCGTAGAAAATAAAAAGTCTGAAATATAAATCTCATTCTGTAGCGCCCCCCAAAAAAAGTTAGACTAAAAAAACTAACTTTTGGGGGGCGCTTTATTTTTTATTCTAAAACAAGTAAACGGTGTTCAAGTAACAGCTCCTTGAAATAAGCCTGAATTTTTCAAAACATGAGAAGCTGTTTTAAAAAATTCTTTCTTATTATCATCGGAGCTTCCCGTTGCTTTCACAACCTCTGATTCACGGTGTTCAAAGAGCTGACCTTCGGCGATAAGTCAAAAAATCTCAAAACATGAGAAGCTATTTCGAGATTTCCCTCCTTAACGCTCAGGTCAAAACGCTCTTTTCACAACCTCTTTTTTCAAAAGTTCTTTTAGTTTAGCATTTTTTCTTTTTGTTTTAGACTAAAGAAAAAAGGAGGAATTGCGAATGGCAGAAATAAGAATTGGACATTCACAAGTTTATGCTGAACAACTTGGCTTAGGAGCGAATGCGATCGGCGGTCATAATCTTTTTGCTAACTTAAAAGATGAAACTGGGAAAGAAGTTGTACGAACCGCTTTGCAAAACGGCATCAATTTAATTGATACTGCTTATGCTTATGGAAATGGACGTTCAGAAGAACTGATCGGTGAAGTCTTGCAAGAAAATGAATTTGATCGTTCACGGGTGATCATTGCCACTAAAGCTGCCCATGTTCCTGGACAAAAAGGGGTATTCAATAATTCACCAGAATTTTTGACCCGTTCTGTAGAAGAAGCACTCCGACGTTTACAAACTGATTATATTGATATTTTTTATATCCATTTTCCAGATAAAGAAACGCCAAAAAATGAAGCAGTCGCTGCGTTGCACAAACTAAAAGAAGCAGGGAAGATCCGTGCAATCGGAGTCTCTAATTTTTCAATGACTCAACTGAAAGAAGCAAATCAAGATGGCTATGTTGATGTTGTTGAAGATAAATTTAGTTTGATCCATCGTGAAGCTGAAAAAGAACGTTGGCCTTATCTTGAACAACATAACATTAGTTTTGTCCCTTATTTTCCACTTGCTTCCGGCTTGTTAACGGGGAAATATCATTTAAATAGTCTTCAAAGTATGGCTCCAGATGACCCTCGTAAGAAGAATCCGGATTTTCAAGGAGAGAGGTTTGAAAAAATCATTCAGGCTGTCGAACAACTTGCACCGATTGCGAAAAACAATCAAGCTAGTATTGCTCAACTCGTTTTAGCTTGGTATATGAAAAATCCACGGATTTCTGTCGTGATACCTGGAGCGAAAAAACCGGAACAAGTTAGAGATAATGCTCGTGCATTAGATATTCATTTATCGTCCACTGATTACCATACCATTGATCAACTCTTTAAAGATTTTTAGAAAAATACAGAGAAGGTCGTGACAGAAGAAGTTAGCTCTGAAAAAATGAGCGTGTGCTGGAATGAAGGATGCTAGTAATTAAGGAGATGTTTCATTCAGTTAGTCGGTTAGCACCTTATTAATTCTCAGTTGATTTACAGATTTTTCTTGACTTTACGCCTTGTTTTTAGTAGGTTATAGGTAATATTGAAAATATCAATGAAAGAGCGAGTAAGTTTCTGAAGCTTTACAAGAGAGGATCATCAAGGCTGAAAATGATCTAAAGTTTTAGGTTCTAAAAGACACTCTGGAGATGGACGAGTGAAAAGCCGTCCCGTGTACGAGCGTTAATCGTTAGAGGAAAGAGCAATCTTTCAAAAATAGGTGGTACCGTGTATGAATTAGTCATTCACCCTTGTTCGTAATGAATAAGGGTGGATTTTTTTTTACATAGAAAAGTAAAGGGGAGAAAAAAATGAGTTTCCAAAGACCAAAAGGAACAAATGATATTTTACCTGGTGAGTCAGAAAAATGGCAGTTCGTGGAAGAAACAGCGCGTTTATTGTTTAGAGATTATCAATACAATGAAATCCGCACGCCTATTTTTGAACACTATGAAGTCATTTCTCGAAGTGTAGGGGATACAACGGATATCGTGTCAAAAGAAATGTATGATTTCTATGACAAAGGGGAACGCCACATCACTTTACGTCCAGAAGGAACAGCACCGATCGTTCGTTCTTTTGTGGAACATAAATTATTTGGACCAGAATATGCAAAACCTTATAAAACATTTTATATGGGACCAATGTTTCGTTATGAACGCCCTCAAAAAGGTCGTTTACGTCAATTCCATCAAATCGGAGTAGAAGCTTTTGGTTCTGACAATCCAGCAACTGACGTAGAAAGCATGGTTATGGCCCTTGATTTCTTCAAACAATTAGGAATCACTCAAATTCGATTAGTGATCAACTCGCTAGGAGATAAAGAAACGCGTCAAGCATATCGTCAAGCATTGATCGACTATCTTTCACCATTTGAAAAAGAGTTGAGTGAAGATTCACAACGTCGTTTGCATGAGAATCCGTTGCGGGTGTTAGATAGTAAAGACAAACGTGATCAAAAGTTTGTTGCTGATGCACCATCGATTTTAGATTTCTTAAGCGAAACAGCACAAAAACATTTTGATATGGTCGTTGCTATGTTGGATGCACTTAATATACCTTACGAAATCGATAGCACGATGGTTCGAGGGTTGGATTACTATACACATACAATCTTTGAGATTATGAGTGATGCACCAAAGATGGGCGCACAAGCGACGATTTGTGCAGGTGGACGTTACGATAATCTGGTTGAAGAACTAGGCGGACCTCAAACACCGGGTTTTGGTTTTGCGATGGGGATCGAACGCTTGCTGTTAACAATGGAAGCAGAAGAAGTCGTGATTCCGGCATTTAATGAATTAGATGCTTATGTCGTGGCTTTAGGCGAAGAAACGAATATCGAAGCATTGAAACTGGTGCAAACGATCCGCAATTTTGGGTTTTCAGCTGATCGTGATTTTATGGATCGTAAAGCAAAAGCACAATTCAAAACGGCTGATAAAGCGAATGCTAAGTTAGTGTTAGTTATTGGCGGAGATGAGCTGGAAAACCAAACGGTCACAGTCAAATCAATGGCTAATAGAAAAGAAAAAAGCTTTAGTTTAACAGAAGTTTATGAACATTTTGATGAAGTCTATGATGAAATGACTTTATTCGAGTAGGAGGAAAAAGAAAAATGGCACAAAGAACAACTTATTGCGGTTTGATTTCAGCAAAAGAACTAGATCAAACTGTTACATTAAAAGGGTGGGTACAAAAGCGAAGAGACCTAGGGGGAGTAATCTTTATTGATTTACGTGACCGAGAAGGAATCGTCCAAATCGTTTTCAATCCTGAAGTCAATAAAGAAGCATGGGAAATCGCGGATAAATGTCGGAGTGAATACGTGATTGAAATCACTGGTGTGGTTCGTAAACGTGAGGAGCTAGCCATCAACCCTAAAATGGTCACTGGTGAATATGAAGTATTCGCAAACGAAATTGTTATCTTGAACAAAGCAAAAACACCACCGTTTTTGATTGAAGACGATCAAACAGTCGGAGACGAGATCCGTATGAAATATCGTTATTTAGATTTGCGTCGTCCAAAAATGACGAAAAATATCAAAATGAGAAATGAAACAACGAAAGCAATCCGTCATTATTTAGATGATAATGATTTCATGGATATCGAAACACCTTATTTAGGAAAATCAACGCCAGAAGGGGCTCGTGACTATCTTGTTCCTTCGCGTGTTTACCCAGGGCACTTTTATGCTTTACCTCAATCACCTCAGTTGTTTAAACAATTATTGATGAACGCAGGGTTTGATCGTTACTACCAAATCGTTCGTTGTTTCCGTGACGAAGATCTTCGTGGTGATCGTCAGCCAGAATTTACTCAAGTAGATATTGAAACGACATTCTTGACGGCAGAAGAAATCCAAGATTATACCGAAGGCTTGATTGCGAAAGTGATGAAAGATGTTCGTGGAATCGACGTTACTTTACCGTTTCCTCGCATGACGTATGACGAAGCAATGAATCGCTACGGTAGTGATAAACCAGATACACGTTTTGAGATGGAGTTGACCGACTTAAGTGAAATCGTCAAAGATGTTGATTTCAAAGTCTTCCAAATGGCTCTTGAAAAAGGTGGCGTCGTCAAAGTTTTAAATGCTAAAAATGCTTCAAGCAACTACTCTCGTAAAGATTTAGACAATCTTGGGCAATACGCTAGCCAATTTGGTGCGAAGGGATTAGCTTGGCTAAAAGTAGAAGAGGACGGCTTGAAAGGTCCAATCGCTAAATTTATGGGAGATGCAACAGAAGCAATCGTTCAAGCGACAAACGCTGAAGTTGGAGACATTTTATTATTTGGTGCGGATACAAAAGAAATCGTAGCTGCAACACTAGGTGCAATCCGTACACGCTTAGGAAAAGAATTAGGCTTAATTGATGAATCAAAATTCAATTTCTTGTGGATCACAGAATGGCCACAATTTGAATATTCTGCAGAAGAAGGACGCTACGTATCCGCTCATCATCCATTTACGATGCCAAAAGAAGAAGATCTTGAACGCTTGAGTACAGATCCAGCTAGTGTCTATGCAGAAGCATATGATATCGTATTGAATGGCTATGAGCTAGGCGGTGGCTCAATCCGGATCCATACTCGTGAAATCCAAGAAAAAGTCTTAGAAACTTTAGGCTTTACGAAGGAACAAATGGAGGAACAATTTGGTTTCCTATTAACTGCATTGGATTATGGGTTCCCACCACATGGCGGTATTGCTCTTGGCTTGGACCGTTTTGTGATGTTACTTGCTGGTGAAGAAAACATTCGTGAAGTTATTGCTTTCCCTAAAAATGGTAGAGCAGCAGATGTCATGAGTGATGCACCAAGTACGGTATCAGATGCCCAATTATTTGACTTGAATATTGATGTAACCAGCATGGACTAAGTTTATTCGTATTGAACAAAAGACTAGTAACTCAATTCCATTGATCGTTTTATAAATAATAAGTACGGGAGTCTGGACTAGGTGTAAAAAGACTCTCGTACTTGTTTATGTTGTCTTGATTTAATTCCAAAACGATTTATAATTAAGCCATAGCGTATAATGTCAGTTGAGTTTTAACCCATATTTTCAATGGATGCTACGTTTAGTGATGCGATAGGCGAAGAATGAATCCTTCTTTTTGGTTAGTGTAATGATGGATCATTATAGAGTAGTCACTGAACGTAATCGTTCGTTCTTTCATTATATACTACGTATCTTTACTCACTATCCAAATTAAAATTAAGAAAGGAAATTCCGGGAAAAGAGAGAAATTGACTTCCAGCCAATGATTGTCTCTTCATACGAATTCATATGAAAATTACGAGATCGTAACCGGAAATACAAAGCAATGAAAAAAACTTTCGAAAATTGGGCGCATCATGATTATACGACCAAGCTTTCGGTATCTATCGTTTATGCATTGATTGCATCAGTAGCACTAAACTTTTTTTATCAACCAGGACATATTTATTCAAGCGGAATCACTGGCTTGGCACAAATACTGACTACTTTATCTAAATCGTTGATTGGATTCGAAGTACCCGTCTCAACGACTTTATACTTATTGAATATTCCTTTATTTGTTCTTGCTTGGGTGAAGATCGGTAAGAAGTTTACGATTTTTACATTTATCACCGTGACATTGACGTCACTTTGTA
Source organism: Enterococcus sp. DIV0691 (assembly GCF_051711145.1). Taxonomy (NCBI): domain Bacteria; kingdom Bacillati; phylum Bacillota; class Bacilli; order Lactobacillales; family Enterococcaceae; genus Enterococcus; species Enterococcus sp. DIV0691. The sequence continues at coordinate 2,466,803 of NZ_JBIOLY010000001.1, read as the reverse complement.
TCCATATCCTTCCTCTAACGGTTCTTTCAACTGATCCAATCATCTGCGCGATTTTTGGGGGAGCTGTGATGGGGTTAGGGATCGGGTTAGCCTTAAGAAATGGCTTATCCTCAGGTGGTTTGGATATCGTCAGTATCACTATTCGTAAAAAGACAGGAAAATCGATTGGTTCAATTTCGATTTACTTCAATGCATTGATCGTTTTCGTAGCTGGTATCCTTTTTGGCTGGCAATACATGTTTTATAGCGCACTTTCGATCTTTGTCAGTGGGAAAGTAACCGACGTGATGTATACGAAACAAAAGAAAATGCAAGTGATGATCGTAACGAAGCATCCCGAACGAGTAGTCAATGAAATCCAAAACTGTATGCGTCGTGGAATCACGATCATCAATGAGGCAGAAGGAGCTTACAAGCACGATAAACAAACGGTGTTGATGACGATCGTTACACGCTATGAGTTGCCTTTGTTAAGAGAAGCGATGAAAGCTTCTGATCCACAAGCGTTTGTCAGTATCGCCGAAAATGTCCAAATTCTTGGTCGGTTTTATGAAGAGGGCGTTTAGTGCAAGTGCAACTTATTGACAGAAAAAGTGACATATCCAAATAAATGAATCGATCAGTGTGGCTGGAAACAACTTTATTCTACAAATCGTTTGATAAAGTTGGGCATTGTGTAGCTTGATTTGTATCTGGAGGGTGAGAATCTTCAAACAGTTTATCCTGTTTTGAGATTTTCACCCTTCATTTTGCTAAATTTGTCGTAACGATCTTAGTAAAGTGATTCTTTCAGTTAGATGTAATCTTACTGAAACTTCAAGGTTATTTTTAGTTATATGTTGTTCATAGTTGAATTTTTATTAAAGTTGCGGAAAAAGTTATTCTTTTTTTCAAAGTTTTATGGGAAGATAGAAATGATAGCGAAAATCACATGAATTTTTCTTGCTATTTTTGTACAATACACGTATATTACAAATGAAAAAAGTTTATGAAAAGTTGGAATATTGAATGGAAAAACAAAAAAGGTTAAAAAATAGTCGCTACATTACTGGTTTTGACGGTATTCGTTCTTTGGCAGTAGTAGGAGTGATTTTGTACCATTTGCTCCCTACAAGTTTGAAGGGTGGTTATTTGGGCGTCCCGATATTTTTTGTTGTATCAGGCTATTTGATCACTGATTTATTACGGCAAGAATGGGAACAAAATGGCAAAATCAATATTTGGCAGTTTTATGTCCGACGAATGAAAAGGTTATATCCAGGATTAGTATTTTTACTAATCACTGCATCTGCTTATATTACGTTATTTCAACGAGGGTTATTGAATAACTTACGAGGAACAGTCGTTAGTAGTTTATTGTATGTCAACAACTGGTGGCAAATAAAAAATGGTTTGTCTTATTTTGATCGATTTGCCAATGAATCACCGTTTACCCATATTTGGTCATTGGCGGTGGAAGGTCAAAACTACTTAGTTTGGCCCATTCTTTTTGTTTTGTTAATGGTTTTTGTACGTAAAAAGAAGTGGATCGTTTATACAGTCTTAGGAGGATCACTTATTTCTGCGATCCTCATGATGATCCTGTTTACGCCAGGCGGCGATCCAACTCGAGTATATTATGGAACAGATACGCGATTGTTTTCAATTTGGTTAGGAAGTGCTTTGGCTTTTGTCTGGCCAAGTACCCGATTGAAAAAAAATATTCCGAAGCAAGCAAAACGGGTGTTGAATCTAGCCGGATTGATTTCACTGATTGCATTGATCCTCTTCTTTTTCTTGTTAGATGATCATTATAGTTTTGTCTATTATGGGGGCATGCTGTTAGTTAGTCTCTTCTGTGTCGTTTTAGTTGCGGTAACAGCGCATCCAGGCGCAAGTGTGAACAAATGGTTAACCAATCCCGTGTTTTCTTGGATCGGTAAACGAAGTTACGGCATCTATCTGTATCAATTTCCAGTCATGATTTTTTATGAAGCAAAAGTTGCGAATATTGCGGATCATGTTTTGCTTCATACATTGATCGAGATTTCATTGATCCTGATCATTAGCGAACTTTCTTATCGCTACATTGAACGTCCTTTGGCACGATTCGATTATGGACAAACGATTCAAGTAGTCAAAGGCTGGTTCACTAAGCCGATTATCAGCAAGCAAAAACCTTGGGTCATTCCAGGAACATTGATGGTGTTGATCGCTCTTGTTGGTTTTGTTACAGCACCTAAGAATTCAGTGACTGCGGATCAAAAAAAATTACAAGCACAAATTGCTGAAAGTAAAAGATTGGCGGAGGAAAGCCAGAAAAATGAAGATAATAATTCCAACACCGTTGATCAAGCAGTTCTTGACAAATATGGACTAACAGCTAAACAAGGAAAGAAAGCGCAGAAATTAGAATTGACAGCATTTGGGGACTCAGTCATGTTAGATGCAGCGACTGATTTGAAGGAGTTATATCCTAAAGTTGTTGTTGATGGAGACGTTGGTCGACAATTATATGCGAGTGAGCCATATATTGAAGAACTGAAAAAACAAAACTTATTGAAAGATACGGTTTTGATTGGCTTAGGAACAAATGGAGCCTTTTCTGAATCGCAATTTGATAGCATCATGAGTGCCTTAGGAGATCGTAAAGTTTACTGGGTAAATGTCCGCGTTCCTACAAAACGTTGGCAAAACGATGTGAATGCCTTGTTAGCACAAATGGCTAAAAAATACGATAATCTTACATTGATCGACTGGTATGATTATAGTAATAGCCACAATGATTGGTTTTATGATGACCAAGTACATCCAAATCCAGAAGGAATGAAACACTATATCCATTTAGTAAGTGAAACTTTATTAGGGAAAGATAAAACGAAGAAAACTGTTTCAAGTGAATCAACCCAAAATGATACGAATACTAATAGTGGTAGTGTAGCTAGTTCTGCTAATGGAAATGGTAGTACGGAATAGTTGAATAAGAGATAAGACATCTTGATTTTCCGGCTCTTTGTCAATAAGGACTGATAAGTGGTATAAAATCAAATACGGGTCAGAATGAACCTCATTCTGACCCGTATTTTTTGTTATTTAACGTTAATTAATTGATTGCTCAAAAAGATCCTAATATTCATGTTCTCAAATGATTTAAATCCGTAAGCTACACGTTTGATTGTCTTTATATGGGGATTCTTCTGGAAGCTTTCGTAAGCAACCTCGATACATCATCAGCCCCATAAATTATAGAGCCGATTTTCCTCTAACAATGAGTGCAGAACTCATTTGAAAGGATCTCAAGATGTCTTTTCAATTGTTTGAAGTAGGTAACAATCAACAGCCAAAAAACTAATTTTTGTGTTTTTGTTTAGTTCTCGTACATTCCCTTAAAAGGTCGATTCAGCCCCAGTAATATTGACCCAAATTATTGTTCTGGCAACATGTGAGAGGGCTGTGTCTTTAAATACCGTTCTTTTTGAGTGCGCGTGAGTTTTTTAAAGGCTGCTTCGGCTTTTGTTGCGTCACTCCTAGTTGCAAACACCTCAGCATGGATCATTTTGACGGGTCGCCTTTTTTGTAATCGGGTATATTTAGCTCCTGTCCCATGATTGTGTTCTGCTAATCTTCTTGAAAGATCCGTCGTATAGCCACCGTAAAACGTGCCATCTTTACAAGCTAAGACATAAAAATAATGCTCACTGGCCATAAAGAATTTCTCGGATTTCATTTGTATAGCTACCATCAGGCATGTATGTGATCAACGGTGAAGCAACTTTAAAGCCATCTAATTTGCCTTCTTTGATTCCTTCGATCAACAAAATATTTGCCTCTTTCCCCATTTTTGGATAAACGAATTGAATTTTTTTAGGGGCGATACGGTGTTTTTCTAGTAACTGAATAATTTCTAAAAATCGGTCTGGGCGATGGACCATTGCAAAGCGTCCATTGGTTTTTAATAATTTACTAGAAATTTGGATCACATCTTCAAGAGTAGTATGGATTTCATGTCGAGCAATCGCTAAATGCTCATTCGGATTTTTTTTATTGGTTGGTAATCCCTTAAAATAAGGGGGATTACAGACGACTAAATCACATGAATTATGACGAACAACGGATAAACTTTCTTTTAAATCAAGCGTATGGATGGTCATTTGGTGTGTTAGCTCGTTTAATTGGATACTACGTCTTGCCATATCCGCTAAACGTGGTTGAATTTCGATTCCATCAATCAACGCATTCGTTCGTTTGCTCAAAAAAAGACCGACTGCACCATTCCCTGCACAGAGGTCAACGATTTGTCCTTTTTTCGGTACACGTGCAAAATGAGCAAGCAAAACAGCATCTAGTGAAAAAGAAAAAACGTGAGGACTTTGAATGATTTTAATATCATTTGCATATAATTGATCGATCCGTTCATCTTCGTGAAGCATGGGTTCCCTCCAAAATGAAAAAACTAAGTGATTGTATTATACTATTTTTATAAAAAAGAACCAAGGTACCTTGTAAAGTTTCCTAAATTTAGGCATACTATGACCATACACCTAGAAAGGAAGAGACTATGTTCTATCGATTTATGAGAGGGCTAGTCCGAGTGATCTTAGCAGTGATCAACGGCAATGCCCGATATGAAAATAAAGAAGTTTTACCACAAGATGAGAATTATATTTTGGTAGCGCCACATCGAACTTGGTGGGATCCTTTATATCTTGCTGTAGCAGCTTCGCCTAAAGAATTTAGCTTTATGGCAAAAGAAGAATTATTCAAAAATCCAGTATTACGCTTTATTTTGACACATGCCCATGCGTTTCCAGTAAAAAGAGAAAATCCAGGACCTAGTGTCATCAAAACGCCAGTTAAAATTTTAAAATCTACTCATTTAGGTTTGATTATGTTCCCAAGTGGAACAAGACATGCAACGGAATTAAAAGGCGGAATGGCATTGATTTCTAAAATGTCAAAAGCAAAAATCGTTCCTGCTGTCTACCAAGGACCATTGACTTTGGGTGACTTATTCAAGCGAAAACGGGTGGTTGTGCGTTTTGGTGAACCAATCGATTTGTCTGATATCAAAAAAACAGACAAAGAAGGAATGGCAGAAATCGAACGTAGAACACAAGCCGCTTTCGATCAACTAGACAAAGAAGTCAATCCTGACTTTAAATATGAAATCAAAAATAAAAAGTAAATGATTCTTTTTCAATAAAAATCAAAGCGCAAGGTAATGATAAAAGTTGCGGTTCTTTCTAAGCATGGGATTATCTATGTTTATACGGAATCAGCAACTTTTTTTCATTGCCTATTTGTTTTAGTCCGTAATGATCCTAGGTATCATGTAATGAGGGGAAGTGTTATAATAATTAGAAGGACATTTTTTGAGGTGATGAGATGCGTTTTTTACATACAGCTGATTGGCATATTGGAAAAAAACTACAAGGATACGATCGAATCAAGGAACAAGAGCATGTTTTAACCCAGATCTTAGCAATTGCAAAAGAAGAAAATGTTGATGCAATCGTGATTGCGGGAGATCTTTATGATCGAAGTGTTCCGTCAGTGGATGCCATTGAAGTGTTCAATCAATTGATGGTCGAATGGAATCTACGGGAAGGATTTCCGATTTTTGCGATATCCGGAAATCATGATAGCGGTATTCGTCTTTCGACAGGAACACCTTGGTTCAGTCAGTCCGATTATTATTTACAAACTAGATTGCCAGAAGCCTTTCAACCAATCATATTCAAGGATACGCAATTTTTCCTTTTGCCTTATTTTGAACCAATCTCAGCGAGGATATATTTTGAAGATGAGCAAATACGCACCATTCAACAAGCAATGGAAAAAGTCATTGAGAAAATGAAAACGCAGTTTGACTCAACAAAAAAACAAGTGTTAGTGAGTCACTTTTTTGTGACCGGGAGTATGAAATCAGATTCAGAAACCAAAATTGAAGTAGGCGGATTAGATGCTGTTCCAGGAGATTTACTTGAACCATTTGATTATGTCGCATTAGGACACCTCCACAATCAAGCAGCATTGAATCAAAAAAATGCCCATTACAGTGGGTCGCCTTTAAAATTTTCATTGTCAGAAATCAATCAAAAAAAAGGTGTTTGGATCGTAGATTTAGAAGAGGACGTCTCTTTGGATTTTCGAGAACTGACCCCGTTATATGATATTGAAGAAATAACAGCAAGTTTTAAAGAGCTGTTGAATCCAGATTTTTATCAGACGATCAATCGTGAAAATTATCTCCAAATTTATTTGGAAGATCGAACGATTATCCCTAACATGATGAATCAATTAAGAAAAATCTATCCACGGATACTTGGTGTGGAACGTTCAAACGGTCGAGTAGAACTGAAACAGGGAAAACAAAAAAAGATGATGACAAAGGATCCACATAAGATCGCACAAGGCTTTTTCAAAGAAATGACCAAGGAACAGTTGACGAACAAGCAGGAAATCTGGTTAAAAGAAACGCTACAAGAACTCACGGACAGGAATGATCAGTAATGAAACCCAAGAAATTACGACTAAAAAATTTTGGTCCTTTTATTGACGAGACAATTGATTTTGCGAAATTGACCGAAGCACCACTATTTTTGATTACTGGAAAAACAGGTGCAGGAAAAACGACTCTTTTTGATGGAATGACTTATGCATTGTTTGGTGAAACTTCTGGCAGAATCAGGACTGGTAAAGAAATGCGGTCTCTTTTTGCTACGCCTGAAGAAGAAACGTGTGTCTTTTTTTCATTTGAGCATCAGCGGCTGAATTATGAGATTGAACGTAAGCCAGAACAACTCTTGGCCAAACGTAAAGGTGAAGGCAATCGAAAGCAAGCAGCAAAAGTTTCTTTGACGATCTTTGATGAAGCGGGCAAAGAAATGCGCCAATACACGAAACGTAGTGAAGTGGATCAATTAATCAAAGAATTAATGAATCTGGATGCGAAACAGTTTTCTCAGATCGTTTTACTACCTCAAGGAGAATTTCGTAATTTTTTAATTTCATCAAGTAGTGAGAAAGAAATTGTCTTACGTAATTTGTTTGGCACGCAATTTTTCCAACAACTTAATGAACAATTGAAAGAAAAAGCCAAAGAACATCAAAAAAAATTAGATCATCTTGAGCAAGAATTGAGTTTGCTGCAAAAACGGTTTATCCCTTTGGACACAGGAACGGTTCCTGAAACCTTAAGTTTTGATGCGTTATTCACTTATTGGCAGGCAGAGCAAACAACATTACAAGAAAGACTTCTCCAAGAAAAAAATAAACTGGTTCATTTACAAGAACAACAAAAGCAATTAGAAGATACCTATTATCATTCGCAAACATTGCAAACACGTCAGGAAGAAAAGCAAAAATTAGAGCAAAAATATGCAGAATTGATCCAGCAAGAAAGTGAAATCAATGAAATAAAACAATGGATCACTCATTATGAATTTGCTGAACGACTGGTCGATACGTTGACACGAAGTCAAGAATACCAGAAAGAACAAGCAGAACTGATTGATAAAGAACAGACTTGTTCTGAAACATTCGTGCAACAAGAACAAGCGTATGCACAGTGGCGTAAAGATGAACCTGAACGAAAAAATGCCCAACAAGAAATGGAACATGCAGCGAATCGATTACAAGTCATGAAGTCATTGATCCCAATTGCGGAAGAATGGCAAAAAAAGCAAAATGAAAGTGAAGAATTACAAAAGGCTAAGAAAAAAGCAGAAGAAAAAGAACAAAAAATTCTTCAAGAACAAGTCCAGTTAAAAGAAGAAGAACAAAGACTAGCAGAACTGCTGCTTGACCAAGATCGCTTGCACAGTGATCAATTGTGTTACGAACAACTTCGGCATGAGCAAGAAAAGTACCAAACTATCCTTACAGAAAATCACCAGAATACAGAACAGTTAAAGATGAATCAAACCAAGTTGTCCGAACTGATCACAAAACTCCAAGCTCAACAAGTAATGTTAAGCAAACAAAATAATCAAGTTGATCTTTTAAAGAGTCAATGGGCAAGCCAACAAATTGCGAAGTTGCAATTGCTATTATTACCAGGGCAACCTTGTCCAGTTTGTGGGTCAACGGAGCATCCTAAACAACAAAATGAGCATGTATTGCCTAATCAAGAAGAATTTGTCCAACTGGAAGCAAATTTAGCCGAGGCAGAAACAAACCTTGAACAAATCAATCAAGAAATAGGGCGTAGTGAAGCAGAAAAAGCACAAATAGAACAAAAAATAGCTGACTTGGAAAACTTCGGAACAGAAAAACAAGTAGAGATCCAAAAAAGCAAAGAACGATTACAACATTTGATCCAGCAATCGTTTAAATTTGCCATAGCAGATGATCCTCTTGTATCCTTAGAAAAAATCCAGCATGATTTGGATTCGCGTGCAGAGGCCATCACACAGGCAAAAATCGCTACTCAAACACTAACTGAACGTTTAAGTCTTATCGAAGATCAGCGAAAGAAGATCACCGAACAAATCAGCCAAAACAAAGAAGAGCTCCAACAAGTACAAGGGGAGCTTGTTACCTTGACGAAACAGTTAGAAGGACAAAATACTCAGACTTTGATTGAGGATGTCAACCAATTAGAAGAAAATGTTGCGATGAAAGCCCAATGGTTAGCAGAAGAAAAAACAAAAGAACTTCATTTTTCTCAAGAAATCAGTTTGTTAAAAGCGCAAATGGCTAATATTCATGAACAACAGGCAAAAATTGAAAATAAAATTCAGCGTATCCAAGAGGAAATTTCAGCAAAAATAAAAGAGCAAGCTTACTTTAAAGAAGCAGATGCGGTATTGGCATTTGCTAAACAAACAGTTGAATACCAAGAGAAGAGTCAACTGGTCAACGAATATGAGAAAGAACGATTAATCGTTGAAGACCGCTTAAGCCAGTTGAACTATGTTGCTTTAGCTGAAACACTTCCTGATTTAGAACAATTGGAGCAACAACTAGATGAGCTAAAAGCTGCGGTTCAAACACAACAGGAACATTGTTATCACTTGCAAGAGCAAGAACAGCAGAATCAGCAAATCATCGAAGAATTTTTTTCGATTTATCAAGCGAGTCAAGAACAATTAGATGAATTGATCCAACTACAACAATTATCGCAAACGATGAATGGGGAAAACCCTAGAAAAACCAGTTTGGAAAGATACGTACTACAAGTGTATTTACAAGAAGTACTACAAGTGGCAAATGTGCGATTGCAACGTCTGACGAAAAATCGTTACCAATTTGAGCTTGCAGATGAAGTGGGAAGTTACCGTGGGAAAACTGGGTTGGAGATCAATATCTATGATGATGAAGCAGGTCTGACACGTGGGGCTCATACGCTATCTGGTGGCGAAAGTTTTATTGCAGCTTTATCCTTAGCGTTGGCTTTAGCTGAAGTGATCCAGACACAAGCCGGTGGTGTGTTGATCGAAGCGTTATTCATTGATGAAGGATTTGGATCGTTAGATGAAGAAGCACTTGAAATGGCGATTGAAGCATTAGAAACAATTGAAAGTGAAGGTCGTATGATCGGGATCATCAGCCATGTGAGAGAATTAAAAGAACGAGTAGTACAACAAATCAGAATCGAAACAGAAGGTAGCGGACAAAGTAAAGTACGCTATCATCTTGGATAAGAGGGGGATTAACTGATGAAATGGAGCATTCCAGAAAAAGTCATTGCAAGAGGACGTCAATATCTGCAAGAAGGACGGGTATTATCGGTTGTCCCTGACCAAGAAGAAAAAGTTTGGCATGCGGAAGTCTTAGGCAGTGAATTGTATATGGTCGATTTAGATGGGACAGCCAAAGAAGTCGATTTCTGCCAATGCCCTTATTGGGAAGAACATCATTATTGTAAGCATACAGTGGCAGTCGAACTGTACTTGCGCTCTAAGAATCTTTCACGAATAATCAAGGCAGATCAACCTGCGTTAGAACCAGTCAAAAAAAGTAGCGAAGGTGAAATTTTAACGAAAGGTTTTTCAAGACTAACTGTCAAAAAAAATTCACCACGGACGCAACCATTGATTGTGGAATATCAAGTAGAAACGATTGAGACCAATCACTATCATCCGGAATTAGCTATTTTAGCCGTTTATTTGCGGATTGGCTATTTAGATCAGCCAAAGAAAACGTATATCGTTAAAAACATTTTTGATTTTTTACATTCCTATATGGAAAATGAACGCTACACTGTGAATAAACAATACCAGTTCCATCTAGATCAACGAGCTTTTCAAGGAGAAGATCAAGTAATCTTAAAAACGTTAGCTGAGTGTGCCCAAACGCAACTTCTTTTAGGTGCAAACGGCCTACAAGTCAAAGGGAAATTAGATAAACGTTATTTGTTATTACCGATCGAACAAGCAAAAACATTGTTAGAACAGATGAACCAAACGACAAAACTCCAAATGAAGATCGGAGAAGTGAATTATCAAGGGGTTCGATTTTCTGATAATGAGCCTTCCTTAGAATTTGAAGTAACAAAAAAAGAAGAGGCCTATCAATTAAGCGCACTGAATGACTTTGAGTTGTTCTTTACTCATTATCAATGGGGAATGATCCAAGGAACTTTTTATTCATTAACAAAACGTCAACAAGCAGTCTATTTAACTTGGAAACAGCTTATGAGAAGATTTGAGAAACCAGAAGTATTGTTTCTTAAGCAAGAACTATCCTCATTATTCAAAGAAATCATTCCATTGCTATCTGAAATTGGTCAAGTGAGCATAGCGGATGAAGTGAAAGCAGAAGTTGCTGACGTGCCAGTGGAATTTATTTTCTTCTTTAGAAAATCGAAAGGCAAGATCCAGGCTCGTGTTGATTTTGTCTATGATGAAGTCGTTTTTTCAACAGATAAAAAACATGAAGTTATTGCTGAAAATGCTTCTGAAGTGTTAAGAGACAAAGCCCAAGAACAACGTGTATTAGACTTGTTCAAAATGTATCGCTACCAACGAAATGATACAGGCTATGAACGTTTATTGCCAACAGGAGAAGAGTTGTATACTTTTTTCCGTACGGAGTTAGCCGTTTTTCGTCAGTTTGGTGAGGTCCGCCTTGGGAAAAAACTTCGGGAATTGTATTTAGATGCACATCGACATCAACCGAAGATCGAAGTGGAAGAAACCAGTTCATGGTTAGATATTCGTTTTGATGTGACTGGGATTGAGGAACAAGAAATCAATCAGGTCTTACAAAGTTTGTTGCGAAATGATGCTTTCTATACGTTAGAAAATGGGCAAGTATTGTCCTTTGATTCCGAAGAGTTTCAGCAAACAAGTCAAATCTTGCAACAATTCCGTGAATCGATCCGTTCAGAATCTGGAACGATCCATGTGCCTAAAAACCAAGGATTGATCATTCAAGATAAGTTAGCAGGAAGTTCAGCAACTTTTGGTGACTCCTATCAAAAAATGATCCAAGATCTAATACAACCTGAACAATATCAAGTATCCTTGCCAGCAGGTCTACAAGCTGAATTGCGTGATTACCAAAAACAAGGATTTCGATGGTTGAAAATGCTGGGAAATTACCAGTTTGGCGGAATTTTAGCAGATGAAATGGGTCTAGGAAAAACCCTTCAGACAATTGCCTATTTGCTTTCAGAAAAAGAAGAAAAAGGCGAACTCTCTGCTTTGATCGTCGCTCCTGCTAGTTTGATCTATAACTGGCAAGCAGAAGTGAAAAAATTTGCTCCTTCTTTGAGCATCCAAGTAATCAACGGGAATAAAAAGGAACGAGAAGAACTATTAGCTCGTAAGGCAGATATCAGAGTCACTTCTTATGCTAGTTTAAGACAAGATTTAGCAGATTATCAAAAACATGCGATTAATTATTTGATCCTTGATGAGGCTCAGATGGTTAAAAATAGTAGTACCAAAACAGCTCAAGCGCTACGAGAATTAAGCGTACCGCAACGTTTTGCCTTAAGCGGGACGCCAATTGAGAATAATTTGGAAGAACTATGGTCGCTCTTTGCAACGATTATGCCGGGATTTTTCCCGAATAAGACCCGCTTTAGAGAGCTGGCACCTGAAGAAATTGCCCGAATGATTCGTCCGTTTGTGTTACGAAGGGATAAGCAAACCGTGTTAAGCGATCTACCAGAAAAAACCGAGATGAATCTTTATTCTGCATTGACAGAAGAGCAAAAAACCGTGTACTTGGCTTATTTACGTCAGATGCGAGAAGAGATTTCTACTATGGACTCAGAAGCTTTTAAAAAGAATCGCATCGGTATTCTAGCTGGTTTGACACGATTACGCCAAATTTGCTGTGATCCAAGATTATTCTTGGAGGATTATGAAGGTGGCTCAGGAAAGCTAGAACAAGTCAAAGATCTACTGGTCGCAGCCAAAGAAAACAATCGGCGGGTTCTGTTGTTTTCTCAATTTACAGGTATGTTGACCATCTTACAAGAAGAACTAGCAGAATTAGGAATTTCTACTTTTTACTTAAGAGGAAGCACCAAACCGCAAGATCGTTTAACGATGGTAGATGCATTCAATGAAGGAGAACGAGATGTCTTTTTGATTTCATTGAAAGCTGGCGGAACCGGACTCAACTTAACGGGAGCAGACACGGTAATTCTGTATGATTTATGGTGGAACCCAGCCATTGAAGAACAAGCGGCAGGACGTGCGCACCGTATCGGACAAAAAAATGTGGTCGAAGTTTGGCGCATGATTGCAGAAGGAACGATTGAAGAGCGGATGGATTCGTTACAACAAGAAAAAAGAGAGTTATTCCAAAAAGTCATCCAAGGAAATGAAGACCAATTAACCAAATTAACGGAAGATGATATCCGGATGATTCTGAGTGTCGGAGACCTGGAAGACTAAAAATTTTGAAACAAAAAATGATTAAATCTTAAGACTCAATAATAAAAAACTCTCGAAACAAGATTATGTTTCGAGAGTTTTTTAGTTATTTGTTTTGCTAGGAGCTGTGCATGGATGCTTTAGCTGAAAATTACTTTCATCGTTTCTAATAATTGATCAAATGAGGTGATTTCGATATCACAGTTCAATGGACCATCAACTTTTCGTTCGCGATGGTTAAACCAAAGCGCTTGCCAACCAGCTCTTTTAGCACCTAATACGTCATTGTCGTAGTTATCGCCTACATATAGAGTTTCTTCTGCAGTTAGATTGAAACGTTCTTCAGCAAGTTGAAAAATCTCTTTTTCTGGTTTCTGAAATCCTGTTGCTTGCGAAACGATCATATGCTGTGAAGGAATCCAGTTTGCTAATTGAAGTTGATTCAATTTTTTGGTTTGATGATCGGTGGGACCATTGGTAATGATTCCGAGAGGGATATTCATTTCAGTCAAGAAGTCCAATGTTTTCTTTACTTCCTCATGAAGACAGATATTATCTAATTCTTCTTCATAAACTTGTTGGAAATAAAGACCTTCTTCTTCAGTAATATGTGGATAATCTAAGTCTTTTAGTGATTGGCTGATTCGATGTGCACGCATATACTCCAAGGTCCATTTTCCTGCCATCACTTTAGGGAAATTTTCATCACTGTGATGACGGAACCGGAGATATAATGGTCCCATATCTATATCTGAAACAAGCGGTACTACTTTTTTTACCGCATTTCTAAATGGCTGTTGTTGATCGTACATCGTATCATCAACGTCAAAAACAACTGACTTAATCAAATTCTACACGCCTTTCGGTTTTCATCATTTTTTTCATAAATCCTCGACTATTGTATCAGAAAAATACCGGTTAAAACGTTGTTAAATAAAGGTTTTTATTACTATATTTCGCTTTTCTTGACAGAATAAGCTTTTTAAGTTTCAGTTTTTTTCACTAAAATAGTAAAATTGAATATCATTTGATTATCTGATGAATAAATTAATCCTCAATGAAACGAAATTCTGACTAATTTTAATAGAATAATCCTATTTTACTTGATAAAGAATGTTTTTTTTAATACAGAAAAACGAAAATGATTAAAATATAAAATAACACTTAATGATGACGATAAGGCGTTTTGTAGTGATTTTCATTTTATAACCATTGTAATATAAAAGGGTGCTTAATTAGCGGACAAAATAAGGGTTAGGTTCAATTAAAAGGACTGTTGTAATAGCAAACAAAATAAAGCAGACAGAAATAAAAAACATAATTTTTTCAAAGAAACCGTTTTTTTGCGGGGTGAGTAATAAAATAATAGTACAACTTTAAAGCCTGTTTCAATGGCAGGTTATATTTGAATTAAATTTGAAAACTCTCATTTTTTAATTGCTAACTAAACGTAAAGTGTTGGTTTTACGGAATATAAATCTTAGATAACTTTCATTTTTTTGATAAAATATTATGAAAAAAGCTAGCTATTTAAAAGTTGATTATGTATAATAGAAACAGATGGAAGATTATAATGATCTTCTGTTACAAAAAAGTGACATTAGTCATGAAAAGGAGTGGTGCACGTTGTTAACACTATATACTTCCCCAAGTTGTACTTCCTGTAGAAAGGCCCGTGCGTGGTTACAAGAACATCAAATTCCATTTGTTGAACGAAATATCTTTTCTGAACCATTAAATAGTTCAGAATTAAAGGCAATCTTACAAATGACTGAAGATGGCACAGAAGAAATTATTTCAACACGTTCAAAAGTTTTCCAAAAACTAAACATGGATCTTGATGATTTACCATTGCAAGAACTGTTAGAACTCGTTCAAAATAACCCTGGATTGTTGCGTCGTCCGATTATGATCGATGACAAACGCCTACAAGTTGGTTTCAATGAAGATGAAATCCGTCGTTTCTTACCACGTGATGTACGTCAATTGGAATTGCGTCAAGCACAATTAATGGCTGGATTATAGAAAATAAACGTTAACTTAGAAAAACTATTTTTGTAGTTTTTCTAAGTTTTTTTTTACCAGAATAGAAAGTACATATAACTAGATGTAACATGCAAAGGAATTTTACTCTTTGGGTGATAGCAAGATTTGAGAAGACCAAAATACTTGGTATCAAAAATTCGATTTATTGTTAAGGATTACTTTTTGAATGCCGTTTATTCGTTCTCGCATTAGGAGTGGCTTTTTGTCCTAAGCTCTTTTTTACGTTTAGCTAAGTGAAAAAAATGATGTCAAGGTTAAATTAAAAACTTATTTTGATTTTAAATGGTAATTTTTTTTCTTTACATTTAAGCTTATTTCGCTACAATGAAGTTATATTGATAGTTGTGGCAAAGTGAGGTGTAGCCAGATGGAAATGGAACATATTAATGAAAATACGATCCGAGTAATGATCGGTCATGAAGATTTAGAAGAGCGAGGCGTCTCATTTTTAGACTTGCTTGGTAACCATAGAGAGATCGAAAATTTTTTCTACAGTATTTTAGAAGAAGTTGATATTGAAGATGAGTTCCGCAGTAGCGAAGCTGTTACATTTCAAGTGCTTCCTAAAGGAGACGGTTTAGAACTTTTTATTAGTAAAAACTTACCGAATGAAGAAATGCTCCAAGAAGACGAAGACTCTTTAGATTCTGATGATGTAACTGAATTTATCCAGCAACAAATCTTAAATAATGAAGAAGAAACGACTGAACGCATTTCCGATGAAACAGAACACCAAGCGATTTTTGCTTTTGAAGACTTTGAACAAATGATTCAACTAGCCAATGATGTCGAGTTGGAATCAGCCTGGACAGATTTGTATTTACTAGATGGTATCTACTATTTAGCCGTACATTTTTGGATGGAAGATTTAAACCAAACAGATGTCGCTAATGAAGTAGCTCGAATTTTAGAGTTTGCAGAAAGAAGCGATCGGACCATTGAAACATTGAACGAATATGCGCAATTACTTATGGAACGAAATGCTTTGGAACGTACAAAATTTTATTTTGCGTAAGCAGCAAATAATCAAAGAAACAATTTGAAGAATCTGATCAATGAAAATGATCAGGTTCTTTTTTTGACGTATTTTCTTTTAGAAGGGGGTCAGCTAATTTATGATGGTTGCAATCGATAAACATGGAAAAAGATTTCTGGCTACAACATGTACGAAACGGCAAAGTCTTTTCTGCCCAGCTTGTAAGGAACCAGTGATATTAAAAACTGGGCAGCAAAAAACAGCACATTTTGCTCACAAAAATTTACAGGATTGCTTTGGTTTTAGTGAGAAAGAAACAATAGAGCATCTCCAACTCAAAAAATATTTTTTTGAGTGGTGTAGACAATTTGTTACTCATCCGCCTGTCTTAGAAGCCTATTTACCAACCCTTCGACAAAGACCAGATATCCTTTGCGGGGATCTAGCCATAGAAATTCAGTGTTCAGTTCTCGCTTATGAACGGATGAAAGAACGAACAAAAGGATATCTAAGCAAAAACTATCGTGTTTGGTGGATCTTAGGTTCTGCTTTTTTCAAAAATGATCGTTTAAAAACGAGAGAAAAGTACTTTTGTATGTACAATGACACTATGGGCACTCATTTATGGAAAATCGATTGGCTAGAAAAAAGATTATATTTGTTTTGTCATTTGGCAGAATTATTTTCTGGAACAGTAACCTATGAAACAATCAGCTGGCCTTTCTTTAGTGAATCTCCTGTAAGTCTATTAGAAAAACAGATGGAGAATCAAAATCGGCAAAAAGTTCTTACTAATGTTGGCTGTCAAAAATGGTTACAAAAAAAATTATACTATCGTCAGTCTAAATACGTTCATTTACAAAAACAATTCTATCTTAGAAAAAAAAATTTACTTTATTTATCTCCATGGATGTACGCAGAAAGTCGATTTTTTTTTATTTTCAAGAAAAAGTCTTCTTTTATCGTCTTTTATTTGAAGAAATCATCAGTGAACAAGCAGGCAGAAGCAAACAATGGAAGTATCTCAATTGGCTCCAAAAAATTGAACCAAATAAAACAACTTGGCTTTATCCAATGGTTGATAAGAAAAAGATTTTCCGATTACTTTACCAGGAGTGTGAGGAGATATTCTTGATGTCAAACAGAAATAAATTATGATACACTAATTAAGAGTAGCTGATTTTAGTAGGCTTATTCATTTTTCTATTTTCAATATGAATTAGAAAAAAAGAGTGAAAACAATAAAGGAGTGTATTAAATGAGTGAAACGACCCAATTACCAAAACGAGAAGAATTGCCTGAAGAACTGACTTGGGATCTCACCAAAATCTTTTCTAGCGATCAAGAATTTGATGAAAAATACCAAGAATTAACAGAAGAATTAAAAAATTCCGATCAATATAAAGGAACATTAGCAAAGGGTGCGACAGAATTTCTGAATGCGCTTGAATTTGTTTTAGATGTTTACCGAAAAGTGGAACTCATTTATGTCTATGCTCATTTAAAAAATGACCAAGATACAGCAAATACGACTTATCAAGCGTTATATGCGAGAGCAGGAAGTTTATTTTCTAAAGTAAGTGAAGCAGTCTCTTGGTATGAACCAGAAGTCCTTCAACTTTCGGATGAGCAGATTTGGCAGTATTTTGAGCAAGAGCCGAAGTTAGAACTATATCGTCATTACGTAAAACAAATGGTGGATAATCGTGCGCATATATTATCTGCAGAACAAGAATCATTACTAGCTGGAGCAGGAGAAATTTTTGGCGCTTCCAGTGATACATTTGCTGTTTTAAACAATGCCGATCTAGAGTTTCCTACAATCGTGGGAGAAGATGGGAAAAAAATCCAGCTTTCTCATGGTGTCTATGGTCAATTGATGGAAAGCACAGATCGTACAGTTAGAGAAGCTGCATTCAAAGGGCTTTATCGTGTCTATGATCAATTTAAAAATACGTTTGCTTCAACATTGAGTACCCATATCAAAGGGCACAATTACAAAGCAAAAATTCGCCATTATCATTCTGCTAGAGAAGCTTCTTTGAGCAACAATCATATCCCAGAAAGCGTTTATGATACATTGATTGAAGTAGTCAATAAAAATCTTCCGCTATTGCATCGCTATATGGAATTACGCAAACGTCTTTTAAATGTAGAAAAACTGCATATGTATGATCTATATACACCAGTATTAGGAGAAGCTCCTATCAAGTTCACTTACGAAGAAGCGAAACAGAAAGCTTTGGAAGCTTTGGCACCAATGGGGGAAGAATATCTGTCAGTGGTAGAAAAAGCTTTTGCTGACCGTTGGATCGATGTGGTCGAAAATAAAGGGAAACGAAGTGGCGCTTATTCTTCAGGAAGCTATGATACCAATCCTTATATTTTAATGAACTGGCATGATACGTTGGATCAATTATTTACGCTCGTACATGAAATGGGACATAGTGTGCATAGTTACTTTACTCGTTCAAATCAACCGTTTGTTTACGGTGATTATTCCATTTTCTTAGCAGAGATTGCTTCAACAACTAATGAAAATATTTTGACAGAATACTTGCTTGAAACTGAACAAGATCCACGTGTTCGCGCATATGTCTTGAATCATTATCTTGATGGATTCAAAGGAACGATTTTCAGACAAACACAATTTGCAGAATTTGAGCATTTCATGCATGAAGAAGATGCCAAAGGTGTACCTTTGACCAGTGAATATCTAAGCGACAGTTATGGGGAATTGAATGCCAAATATTATGGATCAGCGGTAGAAAAAGATCCGGAAATCAAATATGAATGGTCTCGTATCCCACATTTCTACTATAATTATTATGTTTATCAATATGCAACAGGCTTTTCAGCTGCCTCTGCTTTGGCGCAGAAAATTTGGGGTCAAGAGCCAGATGCTCTAGAAAAATACCTTACTTATTTGAAATCAGGAAATAGTGATTACCCAGTTGAAGTCATGAAAAAAGCAGGCGTCGACATGACAAAAGCTGATTATATCGAATCAGCTATGACTAAGTTTGAACAACGATTAAATGAATTAGAGGAACTAGTTGAAAAATTGTCATAAGTGTTCGAGACAAGCATGCGTTGATTATCAACAGATAGCTTCTGTTTCTTTTATCTGATCTAAATAGCTGAAACCCACAAAAGTCCTATGTGGATTTCTGTGGGTTTTAGTTATTTACCTCATAATTAAAATAAATAAGAGCATTTTATTTTTTTATAGTTGCTTGTTTATATTGACGTAAATTTTATTTTTTCTTATGCTATAGAAAATAATTTGTCTGATAGATGTTGGAGATGCCTATCAATACTTCTAAAAATACATAGATGGTATTCAAGTGTCAACTCTATGAAATAAGCCAAAATTTTTCTTATTGTCAGAGAAGTTGCACAATATTTTTGTACCATACACATTCAAAAAAGAAATGGAAGGATGAATATGTCTTTTTGGGGATTTGAACAAGAGTCAGATGAAGTAGTGTTAACTTATGTCAATTGTCATGTACGTTGTCTGCGAGAAGCTGCTCGCTTGGAAATGAAGAAAAGAAGAGCAAAGAACGCGAAGAATAAAAAACAGAGCTATAATAGGAAGAAGGTGTCCCAGAAATGATGGAAGTACAAATCACTAGAAAAAGTGAGTTAACAGAAGGTGGTTGTAATGCCTGTGGTATCGTAGATGCTGCGATCTATTCGCTGCAATTAGGAACGAAAACAGCAATCATCGCTGATTTGACTGTGGGTTCGTTAGTTGACAGTCTAGCACTACTAGAAGGATATGAAGGTGAGGACATCTATGAAATGTTAGGAGAAATTCGCCAGTTGAGTAGAGCGGGCAAGACGATCAATGTTTCTGAAGAATTAGGGAATGTGACTTTTTGTACAGCTGATCAGCAACTGACCGTCAAAAATAGGATGGAGCGTCCAGCCTTATTTGAGCAAGTTAATCAGATCCTTCAACAGTTTTTTGAATTAGGACCATACAAATTTAAAGAAATAGCCACTGTACCAAAACATGATCCTGAATGGCAAAAACGAATCGAAGATCAAACGGATCATGCGTATTTATTTCAATAATAGTAGATGTTTTATTGAAATGGATATGGTGAGAAAATTAGCTGCAAAAAGACCGACCGCCAAAAGTTGTTTAAATGAACTTTTGACGGTCGGTCTTTATTTTGACACTTATTTTCAGGTAGCATTTCATGATTATTTGTTTTTTTGAAAAGTGACGATCTTACTTTTGCTTTATCCTTTTGAAACGTAACGTTGAACTACCTTACATTTCTTTCATTGGATTAAGCTGAAACACTTTCTTCCATAATCTTTGTAGTACCATTGCCGATGTGTGCCACATAAAATTCTGGGGCGTAGCCAACGACGTCTAAGTATTCATCATAGACCTTGTTTTTAAAGTTAGGGATATTTTCTTCTTTGACTAATGCGATCGCACAGCCACCGAAGCCAGCTCCTGTCATACGGGCGCCTAGAACACCTTCTTGTTTTTGTGCTGCATCGACTAATGTATCAAGCTCGATACCAGTTACTTCATAATCATGTCTCAACGAATCGTGTGAAGCATTTAATAATTGACCAAAAGCAGCCAAGTTTCCTTGTACCAGTTCAGCTTTAGCTTCTAGTGTTCGTTGGTTTTCAGTAACTGCATGACGAGCACGACGAATCAATGTGTCATCACCAATCAAATCAATGTTTGCTTCAAATGTTTCTTCGTCTAAATCACCTAATGCTTGGATAGCTAATTTTTGTTGGAGACGTTTTAGTGCTTCTTCACATTCACTACGTCGTTCATTATATTTAGAATCAGCTAATTCACGACGTTTATTTGTATTCATGATTACTACTGCATAGCCATCTAATTTTACTGGAACCATTTCATATTTTAACGTATTTGTATCAAGTAGAATAGCTTTGTCTAATTCGCCAAAGCCAATCGCAAATTGGTCCATGATCCCCGAGTTGACACCGATAAATTCATTTTCTACTTTTTTACCAATTTGAACTAATTCAAGTCGATCAATGGATAAATGGAATAAGTCTTCTAAGGCAACACCGACTAACAATTCTAAGGAAGCGCTACTTGAAAGTCCTGCACCGTTCGGGATCGTCCCTTCAACTAAGAGTTCAAAACCATGTTCAATTGGGTAGCCTGCTTCGTTTAGTTTAACGATCATACCTTTGACATAGTTTGCCCATCCTGCTTGTTTGTCGTAATCAAGTTGGTCTAAAGTAAAGCTGATGACACCGTCGTCTTCAAAGTTTGTTGAGTAAACCAATACTTTATTATCCTCACGAGGTGCGGCAACTCCTTGTGTGCCATAAGTGATGGAGGCAGGGAAAACATGACCACCGTTATAATCTGTATGTTCACCAATCAAGTTGATTCTGCCTGGAGAAAAATATTGTGTGGTTTTTTTAGGTCCAAAGATTTCTGCGAATTTTGTATTTAAACTGCGTTTGATTTCCATAGTTAGATACCCTCTCTTGTGTCGATTTTAAATTCTGTAGTTGTTTCAAATGGTGTGTGTGCTGTTAAATGAATATTTCCAAAAGCTGGATACTGTTCTGCTCCGGGAGCGATTTGAGTCTCAAACGTGATACCACCATGGTTGGCTAGTTTCTTTCCATGCATTTCTGGGGTGTCTTGCCCAAAGTTAGCAGTGAAGATCACAACACTAGGTGAATCGGTCATGATGCTTACTTTGATTTGTTCATCGGGACTTAATAAATAAGCCGATACATGATTCATACCTGGGTTATTTAAAAAGAAAGGATGATCGATCCCATCAACAAGTTGTTTTTGTTCAAATTGACTAGTAAAGACGGTGGCTAATTTTTGAGGTGTTTGAAAATCAAAAGGTGTTTGAGCAACACTCGCTTTTTCGCCAGTTGGTATACTATCAGGTCGTAATGGAGCGAAAGACTCACTGTCTAGCCAAAGCGTATGTTGATCAATTGATTCTTCTACATCGCCACTTAAATTGAAATACACGTGGTTGGTCGGATTGAAAAGCGTATCCTGATCACTGATTGCTTGCGTTCTAACACGCCAAATGTTGTCTTCTGTCAAAGTATAACAAACTTCTACGGATAGATTTCCAGGAAAACCATGTTCTCCGTCGGGACTGGTAGTAGTAAATGTGACTGAGCTTTCTTTGTCTGTTTCACTTAGTTGATACGTCCATTTTTTCTGTTCAAATCCTGGTGTACCTCCATGAAGTGAATGCCCTGTCTGAGGATCGACACTCAATTGATAGGTTTGATCATTCAAAGAAAATTGGCCTTTTTCAATCCTACCTGCTGTTCGTCCGATCGTTGCTCCGATATAGGCATCTTTTGTCAAATATTCTTGTGCGGAGTCAAACCCTAAAATTAATTCCCGATCATTAGCAGTTAGTTGAACGATCCGTGCACCTAAGTCAGTGACGGCTAATTTAAGTCCGTGAGTATTGGATAATGTTATCAAATGGTACCCCTGACCAAAGTCTTTTTCTGTAATCGTCATAATATAATTCCTTTCTTAATGTTGTGGAATGATAAAGTCATCTTCTAATTCAGATGCGAGTTCTTCATGTGAAGCTAATTTATTTTCTAGTTCTTTGACGATTTGCGCATGTTTTTTCTCTGTCAAAGTGATCTTCCAAGCAAAAATGATGGCAGAAAAGAACATCAATGCTGCAGGAACATAAAATGCATACGCTTTAAAAGTCATGATCCCATGATTGGTAATATCAGCAGCAGAAGCATTTCCAGTCATACCAGCTGCGATTGCGACAAACCCAACGATCCCATTAGATAAAGCACCTGCAATTTTATCGAGCAGTGGGCGAATCGATAAAGTCACAGCTTCGTTACGAATCCCATTTTTCCATTGTCCATATTCTACAGAATCAGTGATCGTCATCAAGGCAGATAAAAAGATCAACTGTTGTGGGAAGTAAAATAAAACAAGTCCAACGATCACGATCGGTAAGCTAGTACCTGCGATAGAGAAGAAGAAGTAAGAACTGATCATCATCGCAATACCGCCGATATAGACATAGCGTCTAGAAATCAATCGTGTCAAAGCAGGGAATAAAGGCACAGCGACTAGTCCAAGTAAAGCTGCTACTAAACCGACAATCCAGAATTGAGTTGGTTGACCTAAGACATATTTGAAAAAGTAGAATAAAACGGCAGTTGTTGCTACATTGGCAATAGCATAAGCAATGTAAGAAAGTGCTAACCACATTAATTGGTCATTTTGGGCAATTGCTTTAAAGACATCTTTGATGCTTGCTTTTTCATTTTGTTGACGAATCGCCGTGTCGACTTCTTTTGTTCCTAAAGCTGTAATAATTGCAGTTCCTCCAGAGATCACAGCGGTAATCACACCGAACCAGAACCAACCTGAAGCGCCTTCAACATGATGAGCAGTGACTAAATAAGTGAAAAATGTGACGATTGGTACGACGACCAAAGTGGTCCCGTTTGCTCCTAAGGAAGAACCGAATCGAGCAAAAGTCGCGAATTTTTCTCTTTCTTTGGTTTCAGTACTTAAAGCTGGAATCATTGACCAAAAAGCAATATCTTTAAATGAATAGAAACTATCTAATAATACAAAAACAATGGTAAAAAGGATGATAAACAAAGTTGTATTGTGAGTAGCAAGGCCAAAGAAATTAGTAAAAAGAAAAATCAAAAGGAATGAACTAACTAAACCACCAATGACCAGCCATGGTTTAAATTTTCCATATTTTGTCCGAGTATTATCAATAATCCCGCCAATCAATGGATCGAAAACGATTTCAATCAAACGAATACCAACGACTAAACTGGTCACCGTAGCGATCATTCGAGCAGTAGTTGCTTTATCTGTACCTGCAAACATCTCGCTTGTTACAAAAACCATAAAATAAGTGCTGAGAGTAACATAAAAAGTATCATGACCGAATGCGCCTAAAGCATAAGAAACCCGTTGTATCATTTTGTTCTTCATAGTATCTAATCCCTTCTTTGTTAAATATACAATAAAAAGTTAACCGGTTACAATAAATAAAAAAAGTTCTTTTTCTACTATTGACTTTATCAAGAAAACGCTTCCTGGTGAATATATTTTTGTGACTAATATTTAACTTTTTGTTGCACGTTGTAGAACAAGAAGAGTAAAGTAAAAACAAAGGAGTGAGAGCGATGGAGCAAGCAATATTTTTAAAAAAAGAACGTCAAGAATTAGCTAAAGGGTGTTATTTTGACTTTTGTGGATTTTCAAAAACTTTGCCATATCATTCTTTCGGTCCAGCAATCAGACAAGATTATGTGTTACATGTCGTGATGGAAGGTAAAGGAACTTACCATGTGAAAGAACAGCAATATCAATTGCAAAAAGGAGATCTGTTTTTGATCCGGCCAGGGGATTCTACTTTTTATTTAGCAGATGGTGAAGAGCCTTGGGTCTACTGTTGGTTGTCTTTTGGTGGGCCATTAGCGAAAGAGATCATTGAACGTTCCTTATTCAAAGAAGATCAGTATACAATGGTTTCTGCAGGTATTTCGGCATATATAGATATTATTTTGGACTGTCTTCATTATTCACAAGACGGTTTAGCAGATGAGTTAGAATTGACGGCTTTGACTTATCGCTTTTTATCCGTATTACTAAAAGATGGCGGGAAAATCGGTTTGGGAAATCAAAAGGTTTCTTCGCCACTAGCAATCGAAACAGTGAAGTATATTGAAGAACACTATCCAGAAAATTTAACAGTAGAGGAAATTGCTCGACAACTGTCAGTCAACCGGAGTCATCTATCAAGAGTCTTTAAAAATCAATTAGGAACGAGTATCAAAGAATATTTGATTGGCGTGCGAATCAACCGAGCAGCATTTTTATTATCGTTGACTGATGATTCAGTAGAGAGTATCGCTTATCAAGTTGGTTTTAATAGTTTAGTTGTATTTAGCCGAATGTTCAAAAAGACAACTGGAGAAACAGCAACAAATTATCGGAAACGGATGAAAAATGAAGCGTCCAAAAACCTTTCATTAGGTGCTTTGAAGAAAGAATTAGAAGAACAAGAGATTGTTTCCTGGTCTACCTAACCATAAGGCAGGAGACTAATGACATTTTGTGTTCTGTGCTAAACTAGAAAATAGCAAGAATGAAGAGGAGTCAAGAAATGAGAACTTTGATTATCGTTAGTCATCCTACGATTGAGACATCATTGAACCAACAGTTTTTCAAAGAAGCAACTGAAAATTTAACGGTTACTTGGCATCATTTGGAAAAACATTACCCAGATTGGACGATTGATCGTGATACAGAACTTGAATTATTAAAAACACATGACCGGATCATCTTCCAATTCCCTTTGTATTGGTATAGTGCGCCAGCTCATTTAAAACTATGGGAGGACACTGTATTGGAACACGCTGACGAATTTCTTAAAGGCAAAGAATTAGGGATTGTCGTAACAACTGGCGTTTCTGAAAAAGAATATCAAGCAGGCGGGAAAGAAGAATATACCATTTCTGAATTATTAAGACCGTATCAGCGGATTGCCCACAAGTTTGAAATGACTTTTTTACCTCCATTTGTGATGGCGCAATTCATGTATCAAACAGAAGAAAAGCGTTGGGAGCGTTTAGTGGCGTATCAACAATACCTGACATTAGTAGGCAAACCGACCTTGATCCAGCGAATAAACTGGTTTATTGAGCGACTAAGCAGCAATCATTCTTTACAACAACTAGATCAGACTAAGCAAGCATTCTTAATCGACTATTTAGAGAATGAAAAAGAAGAGATTGAAGACCTCACATTTATCTTACAAGAATTAAAGGAGCAATAAAATGGCGGAAGAATGGTTTGTACGACAATTGGAAGAATTAAGTACATCGGTAGATTATGAAACAAAAGCTGTGTTGCATGAAACAAAAAAACTTTTACTGGAAATTTCAGAACGAAAAGTCCAATTACAAGGAGAAATCGATGGAGAATCCTGGAATCATCAAAAATGGTGAGTTTTGTTTATAAATAACACAGTTTAAAATGTTCAGAATGATGATTATTTGCTACAATGGGATTAAAGTAGGATTGAGAACGCTATTTTATATACTAATGGGTGGTGAAAGAAATGAACGAAGAAAACGAGCAAAGAGTCAATGTCCGAATGGCTCGTAGACAACAACAGAAAAAAGAAACGCAACGCCGATTGATCAAAATTGGTTCGGCTGTTGCTGTTTGCTTAGTCCTTATAGGTGCTGTTACAGCTCTTTATTTTCATGGAAAGAATAGTTCGAGTGCAGAAAGCTCGGTCGCAAAAACAAGCGAAACTACCACAAAAAAAGCTTCTTCCACAACGAAACCAAAAAATAAAGAAACTGCAAGTTCGACTCAAGAATCGAAAACAGGCACACTGACGGATCAGTTACAAACGATTATGACAGATTATACAAAGAAATTGGAAGAACAAACGCCTCGTTTGATCGAAGAATACCAAGCTGAGATTCAGAACAATCAAAACGGTGTGATGGGGTTGTCTGCGATTGCTAATCAAAAGGCTCGAGCGCTACAAGCTATTTCTGATGAAGGGATCAGCAAACTACAAGCAACGTATCAAGCAGCGCCAACCAAAGAAGGTGTAGATCTTGCAAATTGGATCAACCAACTTTCAGCAGATTATACGGAACAAGTAGCTAAAATTTCTGATATCTATCTCCGAACAAGTGCTTCGGTACAAGCAGAAACGTCAAGCAGTCAAACAACTAGTGAAACGGAAACTAGTGTTTCTCAGACGACTGACTCAACGACACAATCTTCCAGTCAAGCTACCCAAGGAACCGAAGGACAGACAGCAAGTGCTACTTCAAATGAACAAGCTGCTACTACTGTCGTTCAACAAGGAGAAGGTCCAAACCAGATTGCAGAACGTACAGGGATACCAGTTGATAAGCTTTTATCATTGAATGGGATGACGATGGACAGCTATTTCTTCAGTCCTGGAGAAGTATTGAAATTGAATTAAGCCACTGACAAGATGCCTTGATCAGCAAAAATAAGCTAGCGACCAATTAATTGATTGGACACTAGCTTATTTTTTTGAATTGAAATGGTTTGTTTAAGTTCATCGTGAACTGAATAAAAGATATAGATAATAGTAAGATAGTGATACATAAATAATCGTAGAAATTTTTTTATTTTAGACCATAAAAAAGCAGGGTCCCATTTGATGGGAAGCCCTGCTTTTTTGATGAAGATTAGCGACTTTTCAGTCTTCGTTCACGTAGAAAATAATGAATCGTCATGTAGCACAAAAACACGAGACCAATAATCAATGGAATTCTTGTTTCTTGATTGATAAACATAAAAATCAAGACAATGGCTAAAAATAATAAAGTAAGATAATTGGTATAAGGTGATAATGGCATTTTAAATGGATGATCTCTCATTTCTTCTGGGTGTTGTTTTTTAAATTGGATCTCACTAAGTAAGATAACTACCCAAGGAACCATCCCTGGTAAAATACTGGAACTATAGACAAAAACGAAAATATTTTCTGCATGATTCACAAACAAAGGTAACAGGTAATTTAAAACTAGGCCAATCAATATCCCGCTAGAAATCGCTACGACTGGATAAAAAGGTACGCCATGACGGGTTAGTTTTAAAAATTTCCTCGACATTTTTCCATTGATTGCTAAGGTGTAGATCATTCGACTGGCACTGAAAATACCCGAATTACACCCAGATAAGGCAGCCGTCAAGACGACGAAATTGATCAATCCGGCAGCAAATGTGATCCCGATTTTAGAAAATGTTTGAACAAATGGGGAACCTATTGTGCCTAATTGATTCCATGGATAGATACTAACGATAATAAAAATAGCACCAATGTAAAAAATCAAGATTCGTCCAATAGTTGATTGAACAGCTTCAACG
Organism: Enterococcus sp. DIV0691; assembly: GCF_051711145.1. Classification (NCBI taxonomy): domain Bacteria; kingdom Bacillati; phylum Bacillota; class Bacilli; order Lactobacillales; family Enterococcaceae; genus Enterococcus; species Enterococcus sp. DIV0691. The sequence goes on along the minus strand of NZ_JBIOLY010000001.1, from coordinate 2,439,025 downwards.
ATCGTTTTTTTCGGATTTGCAGCTTCTCCAGCGGCCATTCCGATCAGCTCGATTCCTTGATAAGATGCAACAACAATGGATAGCGCAAAAAAGAAACCTTTTACTCCGCCGGTAAAGAAACCGCCGTTTTTCCAAAGATTAGAGATCCCGACTGCTTGGCCTTGATTTCCTAAGCCAAATAAGATGACACCTAGCCCTACCAGAATCATCAAAACGATCGTGCCGACTTTAATCATTGAAAACCAAAATTCTAGTTCACCAAAAGCTTTAACAGAAGCTAAGTTGGCAAGCATCAAAAAGAGAATGACGACAATCCCAGGAATGATTGTTGGCAGATGAGGCCACCAATAATTCATATATTCACCGACTGCAATGACTTCACTGATCCCGACAACAATAAACTGAAAGATGTTACTCCAAGCAGTTAAATAACCAGCGACAGGATGAAGATAATTACTAGCATAATTCGCAAAAGAACCCGTTGAAGGATCGACATAAAGCATTTCGCCAAGTGCTCGCATGATCAAATAAAGAAAGAGACCTGCGACAGCATAGGCAACCATTACTGAGGGACCTGTCCAACGAATGGTTGAGGAAGCACCCATAAACAATCCTACGCCGATCGTTCCTCCTAGTGCAATCATCTGAATGTGACGGGCACTAAGGCTTCGAGTTAATTTTTCTTCTTCCATACTAAAACTCCTTTCATTTTTGAGTAAAACAAGCAAATACGAATAAATGATAGACATTAATAACAAATAAATGATCAATAAAGACAATTTGCTTTTAAAACTCTTGATGTGATTTTACAGAAAGTTCTCACAAATTGCGAGCCTTTCTTGTAAAAAAAATCATGCGGGATACTTGAAAATGCTTTCGTCTTTAGTTAAACTATAGTTAAATAAAAAGTTAGGTAAACCTAAAAGGAGTGGAGAATGTGTCAGAAGCGATCATTAATATCCAGCAATTAACCGTTGCTTATCAAGGAAAGTTAGCGTTAAACGAAATTGATGTAATGATCCAACCCAAAAAAATCACTGGGATCATCGGTCCAAATGGTGCGGGAAAATCAACTTTTATGAAAGCTATACTGGCTTTGATTCCCAAAGTATCTGGAGAAATTTCTTTTGGCGGTTCATTGCTAAAAGAAGCACGTAAAAAAATCGCTTATGTTGAACAACGAAATGAGTTGGATCTCTCTTTTCCAATTGATGTGTTAGGTGTGGTCTTATTGGGGACTTATCCATCATTATGGTTGGGACAACGTCCGGGAAAAAAAGAAAAAGAACGAGCACAGCAAGCATTAGAAAAAGTCGGTATGGCTTCGTATGGGAAGCGACAAATAAGCGAATTGTCGGGTGGACAGTTACAACGTGTTTTTATTGCCCGCGCATTGGCGCAACAAGCAGAATGGATTTTTCTTGATGAGCCATTTGTAGGGATTGATGCCGTAAGTGAGAAAAAAATTTTTTCAATATTGAAAGAATTAAAAGCAGCAGGTAAAACGATCATCATTGTTCATCACGACTTGCACAAAGTAACAGAATATTTTGATGAAGTGATTTTATTGAATCAGCAATTGATCGCTGCCGGACCTGTTGCAACTACATTTACTTCAGAAAATCTGAAGATTGCTTATGGTGAAGTGATCGGGCAATTAGTGAAAGGAGCAAAAGAAAAATGATCCAATCGTTTATTGAAGGAATGATGAACTACCAGTTTTTACAATATGCATTGTTCACATCAATGCTCGTTGGTTTGGCTTCCGGGGTGATCGGATCTTTTATCATCTTACGAGGGATGTCGTTGATGGGAGATGCTATTTCACATGCGGTCTTACCAGGAGTAGCAATTTCTTACATGTTTGGCTTTAGTTATATTTTAGGTGCCACGGTCTTCGGCATGCTGACGGCAGGGCTCATTGGTTTTGTCACCCAACGAAGTCGATTAAAAAATGATACAGCAATCGGTATCGTCTTTAGTTCATTCTTTGCATTAGGAGTCATTTTGATTTCTTTTGCCCAAAGTGCTACGGATCTTTACCATATATTATTTGGAAATGTGTTAGCGGTGAGAGAAAGCGACCTGCAGATGACGGCGATCGTTAGCGGTATTGTGTTATTGTTTGTGTTCATTTTCTATAAAGAACTCAAAATTACTTCTTTTGATCCGATGATGGCTAAAGCTTATGGGCTAAATATTACCTTGATCCACTATTTGCTCATGTTTTTCCTGACGTTAGTCGCAGTGGTTAGTTTACAGACAGTAGGGACGATCTTAGTGATTGCGATGTTGATCACACCAGCTGCTACAGCTTATCTATTAACGAATAGTTTAGTGAAAATGATTGCTATCTCATCAACAGTTGGTGTATTAAGTGCAATCTTGGGGGTATTTTTTAGTTATAGCTATAACTGGCCTTCCGGTGCAACCATCGTTTTAGCTTGCGCGCTATTCTTTCTGTTGGCATTTTGCTTTTCACCTTCTAAGGGAATCTTTTTTGCTCATAAACGGGTCATAAAAAGCGAGTAAAAAGAATGATCATGTAAAACAAATCATTTGAAAAAAGGAGTAATGAGATGAAAACCAATAACTATCGGATTTTTTGGGTAATGTTCGCAAGTTTCTTTTTGTTAGTGGGCTGTGGCAGTCAAGAAAAGCAGGAAGCTAATAAAGAAACGACTAAAGAAACATTGAATGTTGTAGCAACCAACTCTATCTTAGCGGATATGGCAAAAGAAGTAGGAAAGGAACATGTAGCTGTTCATAGTATCGTGCCTGTAGGAACAGATCCTCATGAATATGAAGTGTTACCAGAAGACATCAAAAAAGCGAGTGATGCCGATGTGATTTTATATAATGGGCTAAATCTAGAAACTGGTAATGGCTGGTTTACAAATTTAATGGAAACCACACATAAAAAAGAAGAGAAAGATTATTTTGCAGTGAGTAAAAAAGTAACACCCATTTATTTATCAGGTGGGACTTCCAAGAGTAAAGCTGACCCTCATGCCTGGTTAGATTTATCGAATGGGATGAAGTATGTAGAAGAAATTACCCGTATTTTTTCAGAAAAAGATGCTGAAAATAAAGCAGTCTATGAAGAAAACGCAAAAAAATATATTGAAAAGTTGAGCGAATTGGATGAAAAAGCTAAAACAAACTTTCAAACAATTCCTGAAGACAAAAGATTATTAGTAACGAGTGAAGGAGCTTTCAAATATTTTTCCAAAGCTTATGGAATCCCAGCAAGTTATATCTGGGAAATCAATACAGAAAGTCAAGGAACACCTGAACAAATGAAACGGATCATCAATCAAGTAAGAGACTCTGCAGTACCCGCTTTGTTTGTCGAAACAAGTGTTGATCCTAGAAGCATGGAACGTGTAGCGAAAGAAACGGGAGTAGCTATCTATGATCGATTATATACAGACTCTATCGATAAGGAAGGCAAACCAGGAGATTCTTATTATAAGATGATGGACTGGAATATCCGAACGATCCATGATGGGTTGACACAAGAAAAATAAATGGTACAAAATAACTTTCATTCAAAAAAACTAGAAAAGAATGCGTGCTAAATAGCCAGCCGAAGAGATCAAAATCAGTTCGTTAGATTTTGATTTCTTCGGCTTATTTATGCTAAAAATCAAGATTCAAAAAACAAGAAGCAGGAGGATTCATTTACCCTGATTTATGTGGAAAGTAAATCAAGCGAAGGCTCACTTATTTTGCAAGTAAAAAAATAAAAAAAACGTCTGCTTTTTGTTAGTTTCGGATACCTTTTTTTGTTGTTTTCCGTTATAGTTAAAGATAAGAAAGGAAGGTAAAGCTATGAATTTTACGCGTAAAGATAAACAACTAATCAAAGAAGAAATCCTTAAAGTGATCGAACAACAGGATAGCTCTGATAAAGATCAAGACCTTCAATTTCTTGAAACAGAAATGGCTAAATTATTCATAGCAAGTCCAAGTGAATCGGATGTAGAAGAACGTTATCCGGGGAAATGGCTTTTTGATGAATTTCAGCCATTAGATGAACAGACTGGAATTGGTTATTTTGTCTCGATTTCTTCTGTTGGATTTATTCCAGGAGTATTAGTGAAACAAAATAATGAAATCAATATCAAGGCATGGCCAGCATTATTTTCCACAATGGGGACAGAAGGGGTCATTGAAAAAATTCAATCGGCTTATTATAAAAGTTCGTTTATTGCAAATAGTAAACTAATGAATACATTCTATAATCGTTTGGTTTTGATTGCCCGCCCAGGAGATATTCCACAAACATTTACCTACTCGCAGCAAAAGAATCTCTACGAAGAAACATTATATTCCAGAGATTTATCCACTTTTTCCGCAGTAGAACAGGTTCGATTGCATGAATTGTTGCATACTAAGCCAGTATCGCTCAACTTTTTTCAAGCGCTAGATAACCAAAGAAAATGGTTGTCTCTCAACTATTGGGAAATCTTTGCTACTAGAAAAAGATGGATGGAAGAACGAAAGATCGCAGATCAACAGATCCAATTTGTCCAGCTAAAAAGAGATCGGCTTTATTACGGAATTTATAGTCGCTAGCAATTATTTGAATAGGTGGAAAAGATGACAAAAACCTTAAAAGAAGAAATCATTGAAGAAAGCAAACGTTTAGGTATTGATAAAATCGGTTTTACGACGGCAGAACCCTTTGATTATTTAAAAGAGTCTTTAGAAGAACAAAAAGCCGCTGGACATACTTCGGGATTTGAACATCCAGTGATTGAAGAACGTTTATATTTAGAAAAAACTTTTGATCGCCCACAATCGATTATCGCTATTGCTTTAGCTTATCCAACCAAGATCCATGAAGAGGTCCCAAAAGATGAAAAAAGAGGACAATTTGCACGGGCATCTTGGGGAATCGATTACCATGATATTTTACGTGACCGTCTCAATCAATTGATTACTTTTATCCAAAGCAGAGCAAGTGTCTGGCAACAAGAAGAAGCTTGGCGGTTTGCCCCACAAGTGGATACTGGAGAATTAGTAGATGTGGCTGTTGCACAAAGAGCAGGACTAGGATTTATTGGTCGAAATGGGTTGCTGATCACAGAAGAATACGGTTCATTCGTGTATCTTGGAGAAATTGTCACCAATATCGTATTTGAACCTGATGAACCAGGTGTTTTTGGCTGTGGTGATTGTACTCGTTGTGTGACAGCTTGTCCGACAAAAGCTTTGTTAGGCGATGGCAGGATGAATGCACAAAGATGTTTATCTTATCAGACCCAAACCAAAGGGCTAATGCCAAATGAGTATCGGAAAAAAATGCGAAATGTCATTTACGGGTGCGATATCTGTCAGTTAGTCTGTCCTTATAATCAAGGGAAAGATTTCCATTTCCATGAAGAAATGGAACCAAAAGTAGAAGAAGTCTATCCGAAATTAAAACCAATGCTTTCTTTATCAAATAAAGAGTTTAAACAACAGTTTGGGCATTTAGCTGGTTCATGGCGAGGGAAAAAACCATTGCAAAGAAATGCTTTGATTGCTTTAGCAAACCTTGGGGATACTTCGGCTTTACCTGAGATCGAAAGCTGTTTAAGTGATGTTCGACCGGTTATTCGAGCAACCGCTGCTTGGTCGATTGGGCGTTTAGGTAGAAAAGAACCAGAAAAATGGTTGGAAACTTTAGAGCAAATGAAACAACGCGAAGAAGACCAAGAAGTGATCACAGAAATTATAGAAGCGCAAGAAATGTTAGCCAAGAAAACGAAGCGAAAAAAGAGGACATGAAAGAAGCGGTCAGCTCCGAGCGAATAAGAGAAAATTTTATGTACAAGATTCCTTTCACTTCTATAATAAGAAAAAAATAGAGTATTATGCTAAAACAAGCGTAGTACGACAAAGAGACTAGGACAGTTAGTTTGTTCTAGTCTTTTTATTGATTAAAGTAAAATAATGGATCATAACTAAATAATAAAAAGAATCTGTATTAGAAAATTTCAATACTTAGAGTAGTATAATCCACTGAATGTTCGACTCGTTTGTAATTGAAGCAGTTCAAAAAATAGAATACTATCGGTTTTTTTTAGCAAAAAATCTAGAAATACCAGAAATTTCAAAAATATTAAAAAACTTATCCTAAAATTTTTTAGTAAAGGTTGTAATAATTACTCAATTTTTTGTCGTTTTGACACATAATTACTAAAAAAAAGGATAAATTAAACAAAAAAATCAAAAAAGTTAAAAAAAAATACTAGAAATATTACAAAATATAAGATTTTCTAAACTTTATAAGAAAATGTTAAAAAACGGTTTCTTTCTTATGAGATAAGGGTTCTAGGACTTTAGTCGTACTTTTTTGTCCAGAGTTATGTTACAAATGTTAAAAATTGGGATATTTTGTCATTAAATGTCATATTTCTTTTACCTATGAAATATTTCTAGATGATAAAGTTAATGACGTTGATAAATACATGGAAAAAAAAGGAGATAAACATGAATTCAATTAAGAAGATCGTTTTAGGAACAACTTTTGCTGCTGGTGCAACTGCAATGTTTGTAGGAACAACTGCTCATGCTGACGAAGTCTATACAATTAAATCAGGTGATTCACTATCAAAAATCTCACAAAAATTTGTTGGAGATAACTCATTGATCGATGCAATCGCTGAAAAAAATGGTATCAAAGACATCAACCGCATCTATGTTGGCGAAGAATTAACGATCCCGACTTCAAGTGATGCTTCAGCAAAAACAGTCGAAGCACCAAAAACAACTGAAACAGTAACGGAAGAACATACATATGTTGCTCCAGTTAAAACAGTTGAAGTAACACCTGCTGCTCCAGCTGCTCAAACAGCAACAGCTCCAAGCAATTCAAGTTCTGCAAAAGAATGGATTGCGAATAAAGAATCAGGCGGTTCTTACACAGCAACTAACGGCCGTTACATCGGACGTTACCAATTAGATGCATCATACTTAAATGGTGACTACTCTGCTGCAAACCAAGAACGCGTAGCTGATCAATATGTATCATCACGTTATGGCTCTTGGGATGCTGCTCAAGCATTCTGGTTAGCAAACGGCTGGTACTAAGTCGATTATTGAATACTAATAAAAAGACAAAACCAAGAAATCGTGTCATTCGATTTCTTGGTTTTTTTGCTGTTTAGGGATGAGACAGTAATGACAAAAAATAAAGATGAATGAAATAGTTATCTCTTTGTTCATCTTAGGTTTTCTTGATGTAGTTATGGAGATCTTTTTGATAGTCCGTTCCATGCCACGTACCAGTGTTTATAAATTCAGCTAAGAGATAACCGATATAAGGACCAGTCGTCAAACCAGAAGAACCGAGTCCACTTGCGACGATCAGATTTGGTTCATCGAATAAAGGACCAAAAAACGGAGCAAAATCAGACGTATATGCCCTCGTTCCTACTTGTAACTGATAAGGCTGTGAAAGTAATTTTTCTGGTTGTACAAAAAAAGCTTTTGTCTGTTCAGTCAACTGTAAAAATGCTTCATTAGTAGGAGTCAGATCCCATCCTTGTTCATTTTCATGTGTAGCGCCCAATAAGATTTTTCCGTCATTGAAGGGAATGAGGTCTGCTTCTCCATCTAGCATGGCAACAGGCCATTTTTGGCTTTGGAGCTGATGAGTAGTAAAAGCGATCAACTGCCCTTTTTGAGGACGAAGATCGACCTGATAGCCTAATGGTTCCAATAAAGACTTCAAGGAAGGTCCAGGAGTCAAAATGACACGGTCAAACGGTTCTTCACCAAATTCTCCGAGGATCAGCCAACCATCACTCCTTTTTTGTAGGCGAATCTTATCGTTTATTACTGTTACACCAGCCCTTTTCAAGCGTGCCGTTAAATAATGAAGGTAAGCTTTTCCGTCTAAACGGCCACCACCAGTGATGAATAAAGAGGGGGTCGGTTTTAATAAAGGAAGTAAATCAGCTGTTTGATCCGCTTTTAATAAATGGATTTCTCCGATCTCAGGTGCCTCTTTTTTTCGTTCTTCTGCAAGATCAAGTAATTCTGCTAATTGTTCTTTTTGTCGAAGCAAGAGTGTACCGGAACGAGCATAAATGGTCGGATCAAGTGCGAAATCTTGCACTAATTTTGGGAAAAATGCCGCACCGTCTTTGGCTAAACGATACCATGTTTTATTTCTTCTTTTGGATAACCATGGAGAAATGATTCCCGCACTTGCTTTGGTTGCCTGACCGATTCCATAGTCAAATAAGGTGATGCTGTATTTTGTGGTATCTACATAATTGGCTAATGTCATACCGATGATTCCACCACCGATAATGGCGATTTTTTCCATGTTTGATTCCTCCTTTACTTACAAATTGTATTTTTGCACAAAAAAACGGCAGTTGCAAACGACTGCCGTTTCAATCAATCATGAATGTTTTGTAGTTAAACTATAACGAATAAATAAGATAAAGCTGATAACTAATAGAAGAAGTAATACACCTAAAGCAACTTGTGAACCGAATGTCGTGGCGACTTTATAGCTCAAATCAGCATGCGCTTGAATAAGGTTGATAATGATTGCCACTAATGAAGTAGCAACGGCACCAGAAAATTGTTGTAAGGTGTTAAAAACAGCATTGCCATCACTTTGATAGTCATCCGTTAAAGCATTCATCCCAGTGGTCATCATATTGCTATAAGACAAACCAATCCCTATCATATAGATCACGTGGCAAGTAATCAACAATAGCAATGAAACATGTCCTAGAAGAAAGACTAGTGCGGACCAACCAACAAGAGCAAGGAGTAATCCGGCAAAAATCGGTTTTTTGGGACCGTGTTGATCAAGCAGTTTTCCAGAAAAAGGCGATAATACAGCGCCAATCGTAGCTCCTGGCAACATGGCGATTCCAGCGATGAAAGGGCTGTTTCCTTGAACAATCTGAACAAAATTTGGTAAGACAAAAGAAACGCCTAGCAATAAGAACTGGTAGATTAAAAAGCTAAATAAGAATAAACGAAATGTTTTATTAGAAAAAATGGTTAGTTGGATCAATGGATAATCGGCTTTTTTTGTTCGTTGATAAAAAAGGATCCCACCAATAATCGCTATTAGTAACGCAAACCAACTAAGCGGTTGTCCTAGCATACTCAAAAACGTTAAGCTACCGCTAAATAATAAACACAAACTAAATACACTCAACACATCCAAACGTCCACTTTTTTGAACGGGCATTGAAGGAATAGCAACCAAGCCGATGCCAAGAGAAAGAATCAAAATAGGAATCAAGAAAAGAAAGATATGATTCCAAGTGAAATTTGAAGTTAAGATTCCCCCATATGTTGGCCCGATAGCCGGAGCAATTGCTGTGGTCAGTGTTCCCACCCCCATCATCGCTCCGCGGCGGTTCATAGGCGCAAAGGTCAAAATAATATGGAACATTAGTGGTAAAGCAATCCCGGTAGCTGCCCCTTGTAAAAGCCGACCAAGTAATAAAATGAAGAAAGTCGGAGAAAAGAAGTCAACAATGATTCCTGCTAAAAAAAGCAGGTTTGAAAGTAAAAAGAGACTTCTAAGGCTGAAATTTCGTGTTAAATAAGTTGATAATGGCACGATGATCGAGATCATCAGCAGGTAAATCGTTGTCACCCATTGAACTTGTGCAGTCGTTAATTGAAACTGGTTGATCAACGTTGGAAATGTGACGTTCATTGCTGTTTCGATCAACACTCCCGCAAAAGACATCATGCCGGTTGCGATGACTGCAGGTACTAAGAGTAATTGTTTTTGTTTTGTCATATCCTCACCTCAAAAAATTTCGTAAAAAAAGAGAGTGATTTCTATTATAAAAATAGAAACCGCCTCTCTCTCGACACGTAATATACGTGTTATCTGTACGATTTATTTCCATCGCTTATTCTAGCATAGAGGTAAAAAAAGTGTCAACCAGGTTAGCCAAGTCTTTTGAAAAGAGTTATGATAGTAGAGAATAAATCATCGCAGGAGGAAAAAATGGCTACGATTGATTGGAAAAAAACGGAACCAGGTTATAGTAGTAAAAAAAAGCCACAGATCTTAACGTTATCCCCACAGAATTTTTTTAGCATAAAAGGAGTAGGGGATCCAAATGAAGACGATTTTCAGCGACGAGTGGCAGCTTTATATGCTGTTAGTTATGCGATCCGAATGGCCCCAAAGAAAAATTGGCAGATTCCTAACTATCTTCCTTACACTGTTTATCCATTAGAAGGACATTGGGGATTACAAGAAGCTTATTTGCAAGAAAAAGTAATGAAGAAGAGTCATTTTGCTTATCAGATCATGATCAAACAACCTGAATTTGTGACGAAAGAAGTTGCACATGAGGCTCTACTACGTGTAGCGGACAAAATTCCCAATGATTTGTTCGACCAAATAGTATTTAGTAGCATGGATGAAGGATTAGTCGCTCAGATGCTTCATGTGGGACCATATGAGGATGAGCCACAAACCTTTGAAAAATTAACAACGTTTATCGAAGAGCAAGGGTATCAACGGATAGCTAAAGAACATAAAGAAATTTATTTAGGGGATCCGCGCAGAGCCAACCCAGAAAAACTGAGAACGATTTTGCGTGTCAAGATTGCGCCAAAAAATCAACTAAAAAAATAAAAGTAAAAAATACCAAAAAAGGCAGAAAAACGATTATTTTTTTGCTATAATCAAAGACAAGAGGTGTCCGCTATGAAAAAAATCCAACGACAAGCATTTATTCGTCAAATCATTACAGAAAAACCAATCAGCACACAAGAAGAACTATTGCTTTGTCTTCAAGACGCAGGGGTTACAGCCACTCAAGCAACTATTTCGCGTGATATCCGTGAGCTGAAGTTAGTGAAGTCTACGGATGAAAATAAGCAAGTTCGTTACAATCTATTCAGTCAGCCTGCTGAAACGTTACATGAAGAACGACTACAAGCAGCTGTTAAAAGAGAAGTTTTGAAAATACAAGTTGTTCAATTTATGATTGTGGTGCTAACAGAAAAAGATGGGGCAGATGTCGTAACCAATTGGCTAGATGAAGTCGCTTATCCAGAAGTTGTTGCAACGATTGCTGGAGTGGATACATTCATTGTGATTTGCCGTTCGGAAGAAGAAGCACAAGATTTTGCAGAAAAATTAGAAAGAATGAGGGAATAAAAGAAGGGAGAATGATTTATGTCTTTGTTGAAAGCGCTACAAAACGGATCTGATATTCGAGGGATTGCCATGACGACGGAAACACATTCAGCTAATTTGACACCAGCTGAAATCCAAAAAATAAGTTGTGGCTTGGTTAATTGGTTAAAAAGGGATCATCCACGCAAATATCAAGAAGGTAAATTAACGGTAGGAGTGGGGCGGGATAGTCGAATCAGTGGTCCAACGTTAGAAAAAGCGCTGATTGACGGATTAATCGAACAAGGCATAAATGTTCTTGATTTTGAGTTAGCTACGACACCGGCGATGTTTATGGCTACTCAGTTTTCTCAATTCCAGTGTGATGCAAGTGTGATGCTAACAGCTAGTCATTTGCCGTTTTACTTTAACGGCATGAAGTTTTTTACAGCTAATGGCGGCGCAGAAAAAGAAGATATCGCATTTATTTTATCAGAAACAACACCAAATAAAACCAATCATAAGGGGACAGTCCAAAAAGCTGATCTGTTAACACCTTATGCAGAAGACTTAGTTCAAAAAATCAAAAATGGTATTAGAAAGAAAGGAATGTCTGACACAAAACCGTTAGCTGGCTGGCGGATCATCGTAGATGCAGGAAATGGCTCCGGTGGTTTTTTTGCTGAAAAAGTACTACAACGATTAGGAGCAGATACGGCAGGTTCGCAGTTTTTAGACCCCGATGGTCATTTTCCGAACCATATCCCGAATCCAGATAATGCTGAAGCCATGGCAAGTATCAAGCAAGCTGTTTTAGAAAGTCAAGCCGATTTAGGAGTGATCTTTGATACGGATGTTGACCGTTCGGCAGTAGTCAGTGCAAGTGGTCAAGTGATCAATCGTAACAATTTGATCGCCTTATTAAGTACGATCGTGTTAAAAGAATACCCTGGAGCGACGATCGTAACTAATTCACCAACGTCTAATCACCTAGAAACGTTTATTGAAGAAAAAGGTGGCAGACAAGATCGTTACATTTCAGGTTATCGTAATGTCATCAATCGTGCAATTGCATGCAATAAAGAAGGGATCGATGTTCCGTTAGCGATTGAAACAAGTGGACATGCAGCATTCAAGGAAAATTATTTTTTAGATGATGGTGCCTATGTCATTGCAAAAATTTTGATGCTTTTGCCAGAACTGAAACAAACAGAACAAACGTTGGAAGAGATTATCCACGACTTAAAACAGCCACAAGAAGTACAAGAAATTAGGTTAAGGCTTAGTGGAGAGGATCCGAAAAAACAAGGGGCAACAATTATTCAAGGGCTAGCGAACGAATTGAACGAAGAGGGACTGGTATTTCATCCGGAAAATGAAGAAGGAATTCGTTACGATCTAAAAGAACCATATGGGAATGGCTGGTTTTTATTACGAGCAAGTTTGCATGAACCATTACTGGTGCTTCAGATCGAAAATGATGAAGTTGGAAAAAATCAACACGTTTTACAGCTACTTGCGGAACATTTAAAGAAATACTCAAATGTTGAACCACTGATAGTGGATACTAAGGAAGCGAAGGGAAATGAAAAGTAAAAATGGTTGCGAACATAGTAATTTTTTTGACTGTATTAGTTTATGGTGTAAATTTTTTAGTTTTTCTTTATCTTAGAATCAATCATATCAAAAATTGTGTAGAGAAATTAGCTATTTATTTGGGAACAAACATGACTTTATTATTTACGAGTGGTATTTTTCTCTTTTTTGGAAAAATCATTGAAGATGGCATCCTTGTTTTTGAATAAGTAACTTTCATGAGAAAATAAACTAAAATGCTCATGTTAATCAAGAAGTCCTCAATCGTTGCAGTATGAATCTAGGAGCAGAATTTTTGAACAAATTGCTAGATATGCTTACACTGGTAATAGACGAAGTGTCATATCGAAAGGAGCAGTACAATGAAAAAATTATACGAAACAGCGATGATCAATCATGGTGGACGAGAAGGCGAAGTAGCAGCACCAAATGGTTCGATGCAAATGAAGATCACTCCTCCAGGCATCCATGCTGAAGGAACAAATCCGGAACAACTATTTGCTGCGGGCTATGCCTCATGTTTCAATGGTGCACTGCAACATATGATCAAAGAAGCTAATTTGTCCGTAGACTCCACAGTTAAAGCACGGGTTTCACTTTACACACTTGATGAGGGTGGTTATAAAATCGGTGTGGTATTAGAAGTACATGTTGACGATGTGAGCGAGGAACAAGCCAAGCAATTAGCGGAAGATGCCCATGATTACTGCCCTTATTCAAAAGCGACAAGAGGAAATATTGATGTTGAGGTAGTGACAGTTTAAACGATTTTTCTATCTGAGGAAGAAGTAAGTACCTTTAGATAAGTATTTTTTTATAAAAAACAGGACCGGTAGAGTTTTCTATCGGTCCTAAAAATGATGGTGACGAGTCTCAAACTATTCTTGGCTTATAAATGCCAATAGAAGCTAAAAAATGATCGACCAGCAAGCATTTCTACTGTTTTTAGTAGGAAAGTAATGGCTTGCTGGTCGATCATTCTTATTTTTATTCTGTTGAGTGGTAAGGACCCAAAGGATGTTGGACACAACCACTTTTGCATGTTTTATTTTTTACTTGGCGGTGTTCCATACATTTTTGGTGTAACCCGTTGTAATTTTGGCTTATCACCTTCAACTTTTGGTTCTGCTAACCATTGGTATTCGCCTTCACCATCTAAGGCTTCACCACTTGCCCAAGAACCTTTGCTGCTTTCATCACCATCTGAGAAATTATAAAAGTCATAGGCGATATCTTTTCGTTCGTTTTCACGATTGAACGTACTTGGTACAAGAATGGATCCTTCGTTTTCTTCCAATTCTTTCACGGCACTTGCCCATAAGTTTTGATGATAACTATCTCTTGCAAGTAAGACTGCCAGTAAATCTTTGACACCACGGTCATCGATCATTTCATAGATACGAGCGACTTGTAACCGTCCCTGAGATTCAGCATTTAGATTGGCACGGAAATCAGCTAACAAGTTTCCACTTGCAACGATATAACCGCCACTCCAAGGGTTGCCAACACTATCAGCAGGGCGTGGTCCTAAGCCAGCGACAATTGCATGCTGAGGATTCATACCAGAGATGATTGCGCCGATCGTAGGATCTTTTTTCATTGCTTCTTCTTGGTCTTCAACTGGCGCATCTTCTAATAATCGTGCGACCATCGTTGCTAACATTTCGACATGTCCAAGTTCTTCTGTTGCGATATCCATTAACATGTCTTTATATTTTTCTTCTCCTCGGCAGCTCCAACCTTGAAACAAGTATTGCATTGCCACACTCATCTCTCCGTATTGTCCACCGATAAGTTCTTGTAAATATTTTGCGATTAACGGATTCGGACGATCTGGTTTTGCTTCAAACTGTAGTTCCTTTTGGTGTCTGAACATCAAAAATTCCTCCTAATCTTTTATTAATACATTTACATTCTGCACTTTAAAATGAGAAAACACAAAGGAAATGCTTAGAAAAAGTACGGTGACAGATTTAATCTGATATATGAGTAGACACGCCTAATAAATTGTTATTTTCTGATTAAAATGATATCGTTATATTAAAATGTTATCGGTTGCAAATGGCGAAAGATAACCTTTTTATTAAAAAATGGAGGGATAAAATGAAAAAGTTGTTAGTTACTGGGGTGCTGGCAAGTACAGCATTATTTTTGTTGGGAGGTTGTGGTTCAAGTAGTGCAAAGTCAAACGCAGCTAGTTCATCTGAAAAAACAAGTGACGGGAAGAAAACTATTGATTTCTGGTCATTTTGGGGATCAGGAGCACGTAAAGAAGTGATCGAAGAGATCATTGACGATTACAATCAATCACAAGATAAGATCCAAGTAAATTATAAATACCAACCGTGGGGGGATATTTGGACCAAATCATTGTCAGCGATTACAGCGGGGAATGCACCAGACGTGATTGTTCAAGATATCAATTCAGTTGCTCAAAGAGCTGAAGCGCAACAGGCCACAAACTTATCTAAATATGTAGATGAAGAGACCTCAAAAGATTTTTATCCACAATTGTGGGATACAGTGGAGTACAAAGGTGATCCATATGCGATTCCGTTCAACACAGATACTCAAGTTATTTTTTATAATAAAAAATTATTTAAAGAAGCAGGAATCGCTGAAAAAGATTTACCAACTACATGGGATGAATTAGAAAAAACCGCCCATCAATTGGATAAAAAAGATAAAAAAGAATTCACACGAATTGGATTTTATCCTTTATGGAATTTAGGGGCAGATGTCTGGGCATTAAATGCAGATAATGGGACAAGCTGGTTTGATCAAGACGGCAAAATCAAAATCGATACGAAGAATAAAGTTGAAGCATTAGAGTGGATCCAAGATTGGCAAGACTATTATGGGAAAGATACGATCAATAAATTAGAGGCAGAATTTGGCTCAGGTGTTTCTGATCCATTCATCTCAGGTTTAGTCGCAATGCGTGCCCAAAATATCAATTATTATTCGAGCTTGATGGAAAATGCTCCAGAAGATTTTGATTTTGGTGTCATTCCGCTTCCAGAAAAAGAAAAAGGTTCTGGTCATTGGTCATGGGGCGGCGGCTTTGTACTCGAAGTACCTTATGGGGCAAAAGATCCAGAAGCTTCTTATGACTTTATCAAGTATCTTTCTTCACCAGAAGTTCAAGAAAAATTTGGCGAAAAGAGTTTTGATATCATGGCAAGTAAAACAGCCAATGAGAACTTAGTGAAGAATGAACAGCTAAGTGACAAGGGACGAATGATCTATCAAATGGCTGATGAGAATTTCAAAAATACGGTCATTACACCTGTCCCATTAGCAGCACCAGATTATACGACACTAGTGAACGAACAAATCGATCAAATTCTCTTAGGAACAAAAACACCAAAAGAAGGTTTAGCTGATGCTCAAAAAGCGGTGGAGAATCTAGTAAAACAAAATAACTAATCAACTGTTGACTAATTGAAAGAAAAAAGGAGGCAAGAAAATGAAGCGTTTATCAATCCGAAAGAAAAAAGAGGCAAGATGGGCCTATTTATTTATCTCGCCTTTTATTATTGGCTTTGTCGTCTTTATGTTAGGGCCCATGCTTTTTTCTGTTATCGGAAGTTTCACTGATTATAATTTGACTTCTAAAATGAATTTCATTGGATTAGCTAATTTTAGACGGATGTTTCTACACGATGATCTTTTTTGGAAATCATTATACAATACAGTGTATTTCGTCCTATTCAATGTTCCTTTAACCACAATATTTAGCGTATTTCTAGCAACGATTTTAAATCAAAAGATCAGAGGTATCAGTATTTTCCGAACGATGTTTTATTTACCTGCAGTCCTATCTGGTGTTGCTGTTTATATTTTATGGATGCAACTGCTTTCACCTTCTGCCGGGTTGATCAATACGTTTCTAGGTTGGTTCAATATTTCTGGACCAGCCTGGTTGTTTGATCCTAACTGGACAAAGCCAGCTTTGATTTTAATGAAAATCTGGAGTTCTGGCGGAGCAATGTTGCTTTATTTAGCGACTTTGCAAAACGTTCCACGCTCTTTATACGAATCAGCAGCGATTGATGGTGCTGGCGTATGGGGGAAATTTAAAAATATCACGTTGCCATTGATCACACCGATTATCTTTTACGATGTGATTACTTCAACGATTGGTTCTTTTCAAATTTTTCAAGAAGCTTATGTGATGACTAAAAATGGAACAGGTGGACCAGCTAACTCTTTACTATTTTATAATCTTCACATGTGGAATAAAGCTTTTGTCGCATTCGACATGGGGTACGCAATGGCGATGTCAATGATCCTATTTTTGATCGTGTTAGTATTGACTTTTATTAATTTGAAACTGGCACCTAGATGGGTCTATTACTCTGGAGGTGATGGCAAATGATGGAATATTTCAAAAGAACAAGTGTTAACCGCCAAACCAAAAAAATCGTTAGTTATCTCCTCATGATGGCTATCGGGATCGTATTGATCACACCATTATTGTGGATGGTATTTACTTCTTTAAAACCAATGGAAGAGATCGTACGTTATCCTCCAACTTTTTTTCCAGAAAAAATTGTTTGGCAAAACTATCTGGATACAATTACTGCTTTCCCCTTCTGGCGTTATGCAAGGAATACTTTATTGATCACAGTCTTAGTGGTATTTGGCAATGTTCTCTCGAATTCCTTCATTGCTTATGGGTTTGCGAAATTAGATTTTCCAGGAAAAAAGCTAATGTTTGCTTTAGTCCTTTCTACGATGATGATTCCAGGTTTTGTGACCATGATCCCCCAATATGTTCTATTCTCAAAAATAGGCTGGGTAGGAACTTATTTACCATTGATCGTTCCATCATTTTTCGGCAATGCATTTAATATATTTTTGATGCGTCAATTTTATTTATCCATCAATGATGAATTAATTGAAGCGGCAGAAATCGATGGAGCAAATCATTTCTATATTTGGAGCCGTCTGATGCTGCCGCTGACTAAACCAGCGTTAATCACGATTGCGATCAATTCATTCAATGCGGCTTGGAACGATTTTTTAGGGCCGTTATTATACATCCAAGATCAAGAGAAGTATACTTTACAGATTGGGTTGCAAGTTTTCCAAAATCAGGCGACGACTCAATGGAATTATTTGATGGCAGGAGCCACACTTGTTTTGATCCCAACGATTTTGATGTTCTTCTTTGCGCAACGTTACTTTATTGAAGGAATGGATTTGACAGGAGGGTCAAAAGGCTAAATGAATAAAATTCATAGTGAAAAAATCAATCAGCATTTTTTGACAGTCATTGAATGGATTCCGTCATTGCTTATTTTGCAATTCTTATGGCTATTAACTAGCTTACCGCTGTTGACAATTGGCAGTGCTAGTCGTACGGTTATGTCTACCATTTATCACTACCACAAAAACGAAGAGAAAAAGATCCATACGTTGTTTTGGCAAGAACTTCGTCATAATTTTTTGACCTACCGTAAGCAAGACCTCATAGTCAGTTTCTATTTATTGCTTTTACTGATTGATAGTCGTATTTTTCTTTACTGGGGCGGAGCATGGGGATTGATATTGATGTATGCTTCGTTAAGTATCCTTTTTTTAAGTATCGTGATGGTTAGCTACCGTATGTTGCTCCAACTAGAGAGAGCAAACGAAGTCCCTCTTTTTACTGCTTTTATTTTATTTTTTTATCAATGGAAAAACGCTCTCTTACATTTAGGGGGAACCCTGCTACTACTGCTTTTTTTATTCTTCCTGGGACCTATTTATGTGGTTTTAGTCGGAGGAAGTTCCTTGCTTTATTTACAAACATTTTTGTTTTTTGGACGGAAAGAAATAAAGAGCCCTTCAAAAGTTTAAGAATAGTCAAAAAATTTGCGATGAAAGAATCAACTACCTGACTAAATATTGAGGAATAAACCCATCGTTTCAGATGTAAGGCGTATGGAGAGAGAAATAGTTGAAAATATGGTTACTTGTCACGTTCGGCCTTCTTTGTTATGGTTATAGCAAGAAAGAAGTAGGAGGACAACAAGATGGCAAAAATTATGGTTGTAGAAGATGAAGAAATCATCCGCCAACTCATCATGGAAGAACTGGAAAAGTGGCAGTTTGAAACGTTCGGTACCTCTGATTTTAATCAAGTATTTGCAGACTTTGAAAAAGAAGAACCTCAACTTGTTTTATTAGATATCAATCTTCCGGTCTTTGATGGCTACTACTGGTGTCAAAAAATTCGAGAAGTCTCCAAAGTGCCGATTATTTTCATCTCCAGTCGAAATACCAATATGGATATGATCATGGCGATGAATATGGGCGCAGATGATTTTGTCACCAAGCCTTTTCAAATTGATGTGCTGATTGCCAAAATCAATGCTTTATTGCGACGTTCTTACAATTATGGGGAACTGTCGAGTGAAGTCATGAGTCATAATGGGATCACGTTGAATGTTGATAATGGGAGTATGGAAATCAACGGTGAAATCATCGATTTAAGTAAGAACGAATATCGATTACTATTTATCTTGATGAAGCAACATGGGAAAATCCTTAGCAGAGAAAAGTTATTGAGAGCATTATGGGATGATGAGCGGTTTGTTGATGACAATACATTGACAGTCAATATCAATCGTTTACGTCGGAAAATCGAACAAGCAGGGATCAAAGGATATATCGAAACAAAAGTCGGGCAGGGCTATATTGTTCCCTGAAAGGATGAAAATAAATAATGAATTTCTTTAAATACTTAAAGGATCAATGGTCGTTGCTCTTAGGCTGGCTCTTTTTTGTCTTGCTAACGATTTTTGTCATGTGGTTAGCACCTAATATTTTAGTCGACTGGACGATGGTTGGCTATCTGGCGCTTATTCAAGCCGTATTTTTGTTTTTTTATTTACTTGTCCGTTATTTAAGCAAACGTCATTGGTGGGAAAAACTTGCCGATCTCAAACAAATATCTCCGCTACAAAGTTATTTGAGTGGCGGTCATACAGAAGAAGAAAAATTAGTCGAAGATTATATCAATCAATTGATCCGTGAGCACCAAGAAGTCATGCAAGAGGCGATTAGTAACCAACAGGATCAAAAAGATTACATTGATTCGTGGGTCCATGAAATCAAGGTGCCTTTAGCAGCCTCTGAACTCTTGGTGCGTTCGATTGAATTCGATATTGATGATCAAAAATATACCCTACTAGAAAACGAATTAGCTAAAATCGATGAATATGTAGAACAAGTTCTTTATTATGCACGGTTGGATAGTTTTTCGAGAGATTATTTAATCCAAGAGTATGAATTAAAAAGCATCATTCAGCCAGTGATCCGCAGTCAGGCGAATTACTTTATTCAAAAAAATCTTCGGTATGAGATTATTGGAGAAGATCAAAGAGTTTTAACAGATGCCAAGTGGGTAGCTTTTATATTCAAACAAATTTTGAGCAATGCGATTAAATATACACCTGACCATCGAGAAATCATCATTTCGATCGAAAAGAACCAACAAGGGATCTCTTTAGCCATCAAAGACTCGGGCATCGGTATTCCTAAAGAAGACTTGTCGCGGATTTTTGACAAAGGATTCACAGGTTCTAATGGACGATTGAGTAAAACACATTCTACTGGTTTAGGGCTTTATTTGGCTAAATCCTTAGCTGAAAAACTTGGGATCCAACTACTTGCTGAATCAATTGTAGGAGAGGGAACAACGATGACCCTGTTTTTCCCAATCTTAAATTTCTATAATGAGAAACGTTAGAAAATAGTTAGAATCGAAAAAAACTTCTTGTGTTGTGAACGTTTTCGCTGATAAGTTTCATATCATGTGAAATAAAAGGAGATTAGTTATGGAAATTTTAATAGCATTAATCCCTATGGTAGCATGGGGAAGTATTGGTTTAGTAAGCGGGAAAATTGGTGGCGATGCCAATCAACAGACATTAGGGATGACGATTGGTGCATTTATCTTTTCATTAGTTGTCTTTTTCATCGTTAGCCCAACAATCACACCATGGATTTTCTTGATTGGATTCCTCTCTGGGTTAGCTTGGAGTGTTGGTCAAAACGGACAGTTCCATGGAATGAAATTTATGGGCGTTTCTGTTGGTTTGCCTTTATCGACTGGTTTTCAATTAATTTTGAATACGATTGCGGGAGCCGTTTTCTTTCATGAATGGACACAAACGAAAGATTATGTATACGGTATCCTAGCTTTAGCACTTCTTGTTAGCGGTGCCTATTTAACAGCTCGCCAAGATGATGAAGGAAAAGTTGATACTGACAATAAAATGCTTGATTTTGGTAAAGGGTTTAGAGCATTGATCTATTCAACGATTGGTTATGGTGTTTATACGATCATTGTGAACTGGGCTAACTTGGATGCGATGTCAATCATCTTACCTCAAAGTATCGGAATGATTTTAGGTGCAAGTTTCTTTGCCTTTCGTAAAGTGAAAGTGGATAAATTTGTTTGGAAGAACATGATTTGTGGTTTGCTATGGGGAATTGGGAACGTGTGCATGCTCTTAACTGTTAAATCACTTGGTTTAGCTGTTGGATTTTCATTATCACAGATGGGGATTATCATCTCAACTTTAGGTGGTATTTTCATTTTGGGAGAAAAGAAAACGAAAAAAGAACTTGTTTACGTTATTGTCGGTTGCCTTTTAGTCATTTTAGGTGGTATCATTTTAGGGTATATGAAAACGGCTTAATGGCCGTTTTCCAACCTAAAATAGGGAGGTACTGCCATGGATTTGTTTCGTAAGAAAGAAATCAATCTCAACCACACAAGTGGGATGAAGAAAGATCTGAAAACGTCCGATTTAATTATGCTTGGAATTGGCGCAATTATCGGCACAGGAATATTTGTAGTGACA
This sequence comes from Enterococcus sp. DIV0691, assembly GCF_051711145.1. Lineage (NCBI taxonomy): Bacteria > Bacillati > Bacillota > Bacilli > Lactobacillales > Enterococcaceae > Enterococcus > Enterococcus sp. DIV0691. Next base: position 2,417,452 of record NZ_JBIOLY010000001.1, on the reverse strand, counting down.
GGGGTTGCGGCCAATCAAAATGCGGGTCCAGCACTGTCACTTTCATTCGTTTTAGCTGCAATCGTTGTCATTTTATCGGGGTTAAGCTTTGCTGAGTTTGCCTCACGTGTGCCAGTCATTGGTGGCCCGTATGCGTATCTTTATGTTGTTTTTGGTGAATTTGCCGCCTGGTTAACAGGTTGGTTGTTGATTGGCGAATTTCTATTAGCAGTTTCGTCGGTTGCTTCCGGCTGGTCTGGTTATGTTCAAGGGTTCTTGGAAGGATTTGGAGTCCATTTACCACAAGCCTTGACCAGTGGTTATAATCCTGACAATGGCACCTATGTCGATTTGATCGCAGTGTTCGTTGTCATATTTGTGACATACATCGTTTCTTTAGAAGCCAAAAAAGCATTAAGATTGAATAATATCATGGTTTTTGTGAAATTCGGTATTATTGCATTATTTATCGTTGTAGGGATTTTCTTTGTAAAACCTGAAAACTGGCAACCATTTACACCATTTGGTTTTTCAGGCGTTTTAGATGGAGCAGCTCTAGTCTTCTTCGCTTTCTTGGGATTTGATTCAGTTGCAATGGCAGCCGAAGAAGTGAAAGAGCCACAAAAAGACGTTCCTCGAGGGATCATTGGTTCGATCTTGATTGCCACAGCTTTATACATCGTAGTTACCTTGATTTTAACGGGGATTGTTCCGTTTACTGAATTAGGGGTCAGTGACCCAGTTGCCTTTGCGATGCGTTACGTTGGTCATGGAACAATCGGAGCTGTGATTGCAGTCGGTGCCATTTTGACGCTCTTGACCGTAACGATTTCTATGATGTATTCGCTAGCTCGGTTATTGTTTGCTGTAAGTAAAGACGGTCTTTTACCTAAATTTATGACAGAGATCGATGAAAAGCATCGGACGCCTAGAAAGGCGACTTTTGTAGCTGGGGTAGCGGCTTTATTTTTCGCTGGTTTCTTCCCATTGAATATTCTCGCTGAACTAACAAACATCATGGCGTTGACCTATTTGATGTTAGTCAGCTTAGGATTACTTAAACTAAGAAAAATGTTTGGTAAACCCAAAGCCGGTGAATTTAAAGTGCCATTTGTACCGATATTACCGATCATATCTATCGGTACATGCTTGGTATTGATGCTTCGTTTACAACCAGTCACATGGATCGTCTTCGGTATCGTGATGGCGATTGGATTAGTGATTTACTTTGGTTATGGGTACCAACATAGTAAAATGAATCAACAAAATTGATGATTCGTTCTTTTCAAACGACCTAGGTTTAGAACCTATAGCGTAATTTGATAAGACGAGTGTAAGACATCTTGAGTCCTTCGATGAATTGGTTAGCCAAATTCATTTTGAAGGATTTCGGGGTGTCTTTTCTATCCTTTTAAAGCATAAAAAAGATGTTGGCGAATTTCACCAACATCAAAAAGTATAGAGCCTTTTTTGATTGTTCCATGCAAAATAGTCTTATTGTGTTAAATCGAGTAATTTTTGTTTCAAGTCGTCTTCCATATGACCAAGTTCGACTTCTGCATGACGACGTTTTTCTTTTCCTTCTTTTTGGATGCGTAATGTTTCTTGGATCGTTTCGATCAAATCATTTTGAGTTGTTTGTAAGGTTTCAATATCAACGATCCCACGTTCATTTTCTTTTGCTGTTTCAATAGCAGAGATTTTCAACATTTCTGAATTTTTCTTCAATAGATCATTGGTTGTCTCAGAAACTTGACGTTGGGCAGTTACCGCATCTTTTTGGCGAAGTAACGTCAAGGCGATAACTACTTGGTTTTTCCATAGAGGGATCGCTGTTGCGATTGATGCTTGGATTTTTTCTGCTAACGCTTGGTTAGTATTTTGGATTAAACGGATCTGTGGTGCTTGCTGGATAGTGATCTGTCTTGCCAAACGTAAATCATGGGTTCGTTTGTCTAAACGATCTAGAAATTGAGTATAATCATTTGCAATTTGAACATCCATTTGATCGCCTGTTTCTTCGGCTTTTTTCATTGCTTTAGGAATGATCGTTGTTTGAAGTTCTTCCATCTTCAATTCGCCAGCTGCGATATAAATATTCAGTGCATCAAAATAATCTTTGTTTTTTTGATAGAGTTGTTCGAGCATCAAATTATCTTTTAAAAGCCCGTCTTTTTCTTTTTCTAGTTTAACAGAGATTTTATCGATTTGGGCACCGATCTTTTGATATTTTGCAGTCACTTCATAGATCGATTGTTTTACTTTGCCAAACATCCGTTGAAAAATATTGCCTTCGCCAGCTCGCAATTCATCAGGATTTGCTTCTTGCAGACGATACATCAATTCAGTCAATGAATCTCCGACAGGACCAATATCTTGTGCCTGTACATGATTTAACATGGATTGTGAAAATTCACTTAACTTCGTTTGAGCAGCAGAACCGTAGCTGATCACCGACTGTGCATCTGAAACATCGATTTTGGCTGCTAGCTCTTTGGCTTGCTCTTGTCGTTCAGCAGGTAGTTTATCAATCAAGCGTGCAGCGGTTTGTTGTTCTTGCAAAGCATTGATTTCTGACTGTTGTGTTTGGGTTAATTTATCTGTTGGGGTAGAGAACGGATTATTTAACAAATCATCTAACGTGTCATTTACAGGTGTTACCTCTTTAGGTTTATTATCCATTTAAAACTCCTCCTCGTGGTTCAATGTGATGCGATAGGTTCAATGTTATCATTTTTGTAAAAAAACAGTTGTTCATCTTATTCATCTATTATAAAGGATAAACAAAAGAAAGGATAAGCAAAAGGAGTGTCTAAGAAACAAAACACTCCTTTATGATTCTATTAACCGATCATTGAGATTGATTGTTATCATCAGATAGATTCTCTCGTTTTAAGCTTTGTTTCGCAACTGATATTTCTACATCTAGATCATCTAAATCTTCAGAGACAAATTGTTGATAGTCTTGAGCGATCAGATGTGCTAGTTGATCAATGATTTGTGAACTTTCTTCTAATTTTTCATAAGTCTGTTTGTTTTTGATTTCATGGTCGTTGATCTCAATATATTTATTGGTCAAATCGACTAAGTTTGGTAAGTGAGTATAAAGAAATTGACTTGCTTCGTGTAATCGGTTGGGCTCTTTCACCAATGCTTTGAAGAGTGCTTTGGCCGCCTTCACTGTATCGTGACGAAGATCGACAGCTTTTAGTTTGGCTGTTTGTTGCATGTTTTGTTGCAATTGTTCAATTTCGACTTTCGTTTGATTCATTGTCTGTCTAAAGAAAGTAATCTCACTAGGTGTCATCCCGCTTTTTGTATAATGTGATTCAAGTTCATCAGATAAATCGGGCATTTCATTTTTTGCTGATTTTTTCTTGCCAGAGCCAAAGATTCCCCAAATCACTAAAGCTGCGCCGATAATCAAAATGACTGTTACTAAAGAAAAGTGACCTTGACGAATCAAAAGAAACACCAACAATAGACCTAAGATCCATCGCCAATTTAATTTTCGCATAATAAGCCCTCCATATATATTCCATCCATTTTAAGTAATGAAGCGTTGTTCTCATTTCCACCCTTATTTTAGCACACTCAACCTAAGAAAGAGTATGGGACTAAAGGAGGATTTTGTAGATTTAGAGAATTTCTAAGGTTTAGTTATGGTAAACTAAAAGAAAACTCTAGAAAAATTGAAAAGTAAACGAAAAGCGGGTATTATTACAAAGAAAGTGGGAGAAAGATGCTTGAATATGAGCAATTTGAAGAAAAAACGATCGAACGAAAAGAAATCTATCACGGAGCAATCATCGATGTTGCAGTAGATGACGTCCGCCTGCCGGATGGGAAACTTGCCAAACGTGAATTAGTGTTTCATCCGGGTGGTGTAGGGATCATCGCATTTGATGATCAGGATCGTTTATTATTAGTGAAACAGTTTCGGAAACCATTAGAAAAAGTGATTTTGGAGATCCCTGCTGGGAAAATCGATCCAGAAGAAAGCCAAACACCGGAACGTACCGCTGCAAGAGAACTGGAAGAAGAGACTGGGTATCGGGCAGGAAAGCTCAAACATGTTTCATCTATGTATCTTTCACCAGGATTTGCAAATGAGATCATGCATATTTATCATGCGATTGATTTACAGAAAGTAGAGAATCCGTTGGCTCAAGATGAAGATGAGGTGCTTGAATTATATGCACTGACTTTCGCAGAAGCTAAACAAGCAATAGATGATCAACTGATCTGTGATGCGAAAACCATGTATGCGATCCAATATTGGGAGCTATTGATTAAAGGAAAGTAGAGGGATCGGCTGATGGCCAAAGGACCGCTGATTACGAGAAGTGAATTACGTAAACGACAGCAGGCGCAAGCCCAAGAGTCATTAAAACGGCAAAGAAAAGAAGAGGCTGCTTATCAGCAAGAAGAAAAGAAAATTGCTAGTTTTTATCGAAAGGAACAAAAACGGAACAAACCTATCACAAAAACAAGAATCGGTGAACGTGAAAAAACGACGAAGTGGAATTCATTTTTGATGAAATCCTTGATTATTGTTATTCTATTATTGTGTGTCGTATTTTTTGCGGTCGCATTTATTTAGAAAGAAGGAAAAAGCTATGAAAATCGGTATTATCGGTGCAATGGAAGAAGAAATCAAAATTTTAAGAGAAAAGCTAAGTGAACCCTTGTCATGGGAACGAGCAGGAGCATTGTTCATTTCAGGCTCTTTAGGAAGACATGAAGTAATTGTGGTTCGTTCAGGGATCGGTAAAGTTTTGGCATCAGTCACTACTAGTTTATTGATCCAACAATATGGTGTAAATATGGTCATCAATACAGGTTCAGCGGGTGGTATCGGACAAGGGCTACAAGTAGGCGATATCGTAATCTCTGATAAAGTAGCTTATTTCGATGCAGATGCAACCGGATTTGGCTATAAGCCAGGACAAATACCAGGGATGCCGCTTTATTATGAAGCAAGTACGTATCTTCGCACAGAGATGGCAAGAGCAGCCAAAGCGATAGATCTGAATGTGAAAGAAGGCTTGATCGTTACTGGAGATACGTTTGTTGATTCTTCCGAAAAAGTAGAAGAGATTTTAACAAACTTTCCAGATGCGTTGGCTTGTGAAATGGAAGGAGCGGCTGTTGGACAAACGGCTCGTCAGTTCAATATTCCTTTCTTGATCGTTCGTGCGATGAGTGATACTGCTGATCATGCAGCGACACAAACCTTTGATGAGTTTATTGAAGATGCAGGGAAACGTTCTGCTGAGATGGTAATCGAATTTGTCAAACATCTTGTATAAGGAGAACATTAATGAAAGCATTGATCTCGATTGATTACACGTATGATTTTGTGGCAGATGACGGGGAATTAACGACAGGTAAAGCTGGGCAAGTGATTGAACAAGCAGTGACGACTCACACGAAAAAGTTTATTGAAGAGGGAGACTTTGTGGTGTTTGCGATTGATGCGCATGACCCATCGGATAACTTCCATCCTGAAAATAAACTATTTCCTCCGCATAACGTGATTGGCACCAATGGTCGTGCCCTTTATGGTTCGCTACAAGCTGTTTACGAAAGAGCTCAAGAACAAGCCAATGTCTATTGGATTGATAAGCGGCATTACTCTGCTTTTAGTGGAACAGATCTAGATATTCGGCTCCGTGAGCGGGGGATCACTGAACTCTATTTGACTGGCGTATGTACGGACATTTGTGTGTTGCACACAGCTGTTGATGCATATAATTTAGGCTATCAACTGTTTATTTTTGAAGATGCTGTAGCTAGCTTTGATCCAGTCGGTCATGACTGGGCACTACGTCATTTTGAAACAGTCCTCGGGGCAACGTTGATCAAGTAAATATATAATAAGCTTGTTAATGATTTGTGGGCCTCACTGGTTCATGAAGTAACCAGATCGTTCTGTTGTACATTCTGTCGTACGATAGAGTAAGTCAATACGGAAAAATAAACCGAAGGGGGACTGGGACAAAGTTGTCTCAACCTCTTCTTCGGTTTATTTTCTTTTATAATTTTGTAAGATTTTTTAAGTCAATCAATCAGTATCCATTTTAAGCCGATGGTTCGATTCTTTTCCAATCGCTGAAATAGCGGCTTTTATTAGGAGATAAAGAGTTGGTTTGCTAGTTTGTGCTTATGAATGAGTGGCAATAACTTATAGGTAAGCAAACTAGCTACGAACACAAGTAAGATATCGCAACTTAAATCAATCAATGTGGAAACTGCTAGCACACTGTAAAGAACATTCGTTTCTTTAAGGTAAAAGAATAAAATCAAGCATTTATACAACAGACCGATTAAATAGAGATAAAGTAATCCTGAATAGTTAATGATCAGGATTTTTTTTAATGGGAGCCATTTTCTGCGCCAGAACAATTTTGACAGTGTAGCTTGAATCAGTGGGAAAGTTGCAAAAGATAGTAGAAAGCCAAAACTAGGTTTAAAAATATAAAAAATACCTCCGCCACTAGCGAAAATCGGTAATCCAATGAGCCCTAGGATCAAATAACTGAATGTGACAATGAGCCCGTATTTTGTTCCTAATAAAGGATAAATCAGATAAATCGTTATAATTTGTAAAGATAAATAATCGAATAGTGGTAACGGAATCACTAGTTTTGCTGTGATGATCAATAATGCCATCATCATCGCCATCATGGTGATATCTCGCCTATTTGTATACATTTAAATGCCACTCCTTACTAAGTTCTCTTTTTTTTGTTCTCGATTTTAACCAATGAGTTAAATCCTCTAAATAGGGTAATTTGCCAATTTGTGTGATTCCTGTCTTATCTGTGATCCATTGGCTTAAATCTTCTAGGTCATTCTTTTCATTTGCTTTACTTGAATTAAAAATCAGACCTGCTATTGGAATGTTTTCGCTTTGTAATAAACTAGTCGTTAGCAACGTATGATTGATTGCACCTAAATAATTATCCGAAACGAGAATAACCGGTAATTGCAAAAGTTTGATCATGTCTAACATGGTTTGCGAGTCATTAATGGGAGAAAGCAGACCACCTGCTAATTCAAAAATCGTGGGTCGATTTTTTTTCAAGACAACATTTGCTTTTTCCTTCAAGACAAGTAGATCGATCCATTGATGTTCTTTTCTGCTAGCGATATGTGGAGATGCTTCTAATGACATTGAATAGAAATGAACAATATTTTGTTTCTCAATATGGCAGGCTTGATAAAAATCTGTATCAGGAAACGGTCCTGTTTGGATCGGTTTCACGAGTAACGGTTCCTGATTTGTCAGATCACGTAAATATTCATAGAGTAAGACACTGATCACTGATTTTCCACAATCGGTATGAATCCCGCAAATAATATAATTATTCTTCATCACAGACACCAGCCACAACTAAACCTAAACGATCAAGCATTTTTTGATCTTCAGAAATAGGTGCTCCTTTCTCTGTCAAATAGTTGCCTAAAAAAATAGAATCCACGATCAATAAAGCAAATGGTTGGAGTTCTCCTAAATGAAACTCTCTTCCGGCACTTACCCTAAGTTCTGTAGTAGGGAATAGTAACCTCAGCATGGTTAAGATTTTTAAACATTTCATAGGGGTTAATTCATTGTGTTCCTCAAACATTGTTCCAGCAATTGGAAGTAAAAAATTGACTGGAACGGAATAAGGCTCTTGATCTTTTAAGTCAAAAGCCAGATCGACTAATTGTTCATCTGTTTCTCCCATGCCACAAATAAAACCAGAGCAAATATTCATTTTGTGCTGACGAAGTTTGTTTAATGTTTCTAACCGATCATCATAGGAATGGGTTGTTGTGATGTTTGGGTAATTATCTCGACTAGTATTAAGATTATGATTCAACCGATCTACTCCACACGATTTTAAATAATCAATTTGTTCCTCTGTAACTAAGCCAATGGATAAACAAATCTCAATCGACATTATGCTTTTGATCGTTTGAATTGCCTCACCTAAAAGGTGGATTTCTTTTTTTGATGGGCGTGTTCCGCTTAACGCAATACAAAACACACTGGAATGATTCTTTTTAGCAATCAACGCTTTACGAATGATTTCTTTTTTGGGTAATAATCCATATGTTTCAATCGTTGCAGAACTTTTTTTTGATTGCGCACAATAACCACAATCTTCTCTACACAAGCCGCTCTTAGCATTCAGCAATGTATTAAGACGGATGATATTTTGTGACTTGTTTGTTTTGAGCTGAAGGGCTTGTGCATAATACCCCCATAAATTAGTTTTGTCTTTTAGTATCTCCAGACATGTTGTTTTTGTTAGCGGAACACAAGGTTCGAATAGATTTTCCATAAAAACACCTCTTTACTTTCGTTAACTAATTTTATTACAAAGGTTAACGAAAATAAAGAGGTAAATGAAATGATGCAGTTTTATGACTATTTATGGTCGGAAAGGGTAGATAACAGTAGAGAACAGTGAAGGAAGATGGAAGGATTTATTTTTCTTTATTAAGTGGAGTTGGTTTGTGGGTAGTCAAAATGAGCTTGGTAGAAAAGTAAATGATAATATTAAGAGAGGTTGAGACAAAAGTGTTCAGCATCAAGAAATAAGAAGGAATTTCCGAAAATTGACAAGAAACACAAAAACTCGTTTTTGATGTTGATTGTTACCTACTTGGTGCTTCTCAAATTTTTGGTAAATTTCGGCAAATTTTCCGAAGATGCTGCTTTTGTCTCACCGTGAACAAGAGGTCGTGAAAAGAGTGTTTTGACCTGAGCGCTCACCAAGTAAAAACTGCGATGAGTAATCGCAGGAGCATTAAGGATGGAAATCTCGAAACAGCTTCCCATGTTTTGAGATTTTTTGACTTATCGCCGAAGGTCAGCTCTTTGAACACCGTGAATCAGAGGTCGTGAAAACATCGGGTAGCTCTGATGACAATAAGAAAGAATTTTTTGAAACAGCTCCTCATGTTTTGAAAAATTCAGGCTTATTTCAAGGAGCTGATGTTTGAACACCGTTTAGCAAGAGGCTGTGAAAGAAGCGTTTAGCTCCGAGCGAATAAGAGAGGATTTTTTAAAATAGCTCCTCATATTTTAGAAAATCATCGCTTATTGTTGAGGAGTTGCTTCTTGAACACCGTTTATCCGTTTTTAGAGATACTAGAAAAGACTGAGACAACTTTTGTCTCAGTCCCTCGTAAAGAGAAAAATAGTGTTCAAACACCCGCTCCTTGAAATAAGTCAATTTTTTTATATGAGAGGTTGTTTCAAAAAATTTTCTTATTACCATTGGAGCGTTTTTTAACTGTATTACCAGATATGCACTCGTTTTTCAGGTGGAAGATACATCGCGTCTTTTTCAGTGATCGCAAATGTGTCATAAAATTCCATCAAGTTTTGGGGTTGGATATTGGCACGTAATTTAGCAGGGGCATGAACGTCGATTTGTAACAACAATTGTTGGTATTCTTTTTTTGCTTTTGTCCGCCAAATCGTCGCCCAGCTGACGAAAAAGTCTGCTAGTGAGTGATCTGCTTCGGTTTTTGCTGCTTCTAAAGCACAACTTAGACCGCCCGCATCTGCGATATTTTCTGAAACAGTAAGCTTACCATTAACAGTACCATCAGCAAATGATAAGCCATCAAATTCTTCGATCATTGCTTGGGCTTTTTCTTGGAAGTGCGCTAGATCTTCTTCCGTCCACCAGTTATTTAAATTACCATATTCATCGAATAAGGCACCATTATTATCGAAGGCATGAGAGATTTCATGGGCGATGACAGCGCCGATCCCACCGTAGTTTGCTGAACTTGATTGTTCTAAACTATAAAATGGTGCTTGTAAAATAGCAGCTGGAAAAACAATGATATTTCTGAACGGATGGTAATAGGCGTTGACTGTATCAGCACTCATTTCCCATTCCGTCCGATCAACAGGTTGATTCCAGCGACCAAAACGTTCTTTCAATTCGATTTTGCTGAAGGCTAAAGCGTTGGAAAGCAAGGTTCCGCCTTCTTCTTGTGTCACTGTTTGGTACTTCGTATATAACGCAGGGATTTGGTCTGGATAGCCGACCTGAACTCCTAGTTTATCTAATTTGATGATCGCTTTTTTTCGAGTAGTATCGCTTAACCAGTTGTTTTTTTCTAAACGATTTTTATAGACAGAGATCATTTTTTCGATCATATGCTCAACATCTTTTTTGGCCGCTTCACCAAAGTATTTTTTGCCATAATAATCGCCAACGACTTGGTCAAATTGACCTGAAGCTAAGTAATAGGCAGCTTTTTTCTGCGGCATGGCTTCATCTGTACCTGAGAGTGTCCGTGAGAAGATTCCGCTGATTTGTCTAAAGTCTTCTGATAGATAGCTACTCAACGAACGAATCGTTCGGACGATCATCCAACTTTTGATCAATTGAAAATGTTCTGTGGTTAGTAGTTCGCCTAACTGTTCAAAATAAACAGGATCCGTCACGATTACTTTATCCGGTGTGGTACCAATCAATCCCACTGTCAACTTTTCCAGATCCAGTTTATCGGTATAGTGGATGAAGGTGTCAAATGACCGGGGATTGTACATTTTGCTGTAATCCGCTTTTTCTTCCGCACTTTTAACATGAGGCGCAACCAATCGATCAAATTGGATGGCTTGTTCAACGATTGCCTCTGCTTGGCTTTTTTCTTTTCCGGTTAATTCAACGAGTTGGACCATCATATCAAAGAAAACGCCTAATAGTTGCGCACCATTTGGATGTTCTGCAGTATAGTAAGTTTTGTCAGGTAAAAATAATGAAGGGGGATAAGCAAATAATGCGTTTGTTTGTGCATTTTTCATATCCGCATCGACATCTAAGCTAAACGGTAAAGGTAAACTATCCAATGTCCAAGTAGGAAATTGTTGGTTCAAGTCTTCAAAAGATTCGATTTTTTCAATTCGTTCAATTAAAGGAAGCAACGGTTTAGCAGCTAACTGGTTTCTTCGATCATAATCATTAGCTAATTGATAAAAATGAAGAAAGTGACGCATCATATCTGATTGGACTTTATCAGGTTCAGCCAGCATATGATCAATATCTGTCATCAAAAGATCATCGATACCGTCAACTAAGTCCTGGAAACCGCCAGTGGCTGGTTTATCAGCGGGGATCTTGGCTGTTTTTAGCCATTCTTCATTCACAGCTTCAAAAAAGTCTTGCTTTATAAGTTCTTTGTTCATTCGGTTATCGCTCCTTTTTATCTAATGTTCCTATTATCATATAAAAACAGCGAATAAACAAATAGAAAGAGGAAAGAAGCACTTGTTGGGGGCTTGCCGTAGGCACAGCAGAACTAGTCTATCTGATTTGTTTTTCTCCTTATTTCACTTATAATAAAAAAGACGGAGGTGATTCGTTCTTGAAAACTGTATTTGAACAATCAATCGAATGGAATTTAGATGGTATCAAGAAACGGTTAAGCGCTGTGGAACAGTTGGCGATGAAGGATGAAGAAAAGGGTTACGCTTTAATTTTTGAAGATGGTAGTTATGTCATCCTAGATCAAAACAAACAACCAATAGAATACGGTCCTGCGAGCCACTCCTACCCAGATGCAAGAAAAGCTTATCAACTCGTACCGATGACTGAAGCAGAAGTCACCAATATTTCTCGTTGGCTTGCAGATAATCGTGAAAAATCTTTGATTGCGCCAAAGGAAAACGGACAAGAACTTTTGGATTGTTGGGTGGGATTGCCTGAACAACGGTTTTTAAACTATAAAAATTGGCGGACACCGTCTGGCTATCTTTGTGGGACCTATGCTGCAACTGTCCTTATTGCTTATTACCAAGATTTTCAAAACGAATTGTTTTTCTCTCCAACGTTACGTGAAAAAGGAACGAAAGACCATGCGCAACTAAGTGAAGCATTACGCCAAGCGATCCAGCCGCTAGGACTTCCGACGGTTCCCGGTCAAGTCAGTCATGGTATCACGAAGTTTTTAAAACATACAGGAAATCGAGTGTCTGCTAGAAGTACGATGCTTGGTTCTTGGCAGCGAGCGACTAAACGGATTCGCCAAGGAAAACCTGTGATCTTAGGGGTCTTGAAAGTATTAGGGAGTACCTATGGCAATCATTGGGTCACTGCGTATGCGTATTATCAATCCTCTTCTGGAGAACGCTTTTTCAAAGTTCATGACAACTGGGGCAACACGCATCAATTGATTCCTGCTAGTTGGTGTAATGGAACTGTTTCGCTGCCTTAAAAATTATTTGCAGAAATTACCAGAAAAACTGGAAAAAATATGTTAAACTATCGAAGAAGAGAGAACAATAGGGAGGACAACATGAGTAAAAAGTATCAGGATGACACATTGAAAATCTTTAGCTTGAATGGGAATCGACCACTGGCGGAAAAAATTGCCAAGGTGTTTGGAACGGAGCTAGGAAAAAGTGTCGTAAAACAATTTAGTGATGGAGAGATCTCGATCAATATCGAAGAAAGTATTCGTGGGGATCATGTTTATATCGTGCAATCAACCAATCAGCCAGTTAATGATTATTATATGGAATTATTGATCATGATCGATGCGATGAAACGTGCCAGTGCAAAAACAATCAATGTTGTGTTACCTTATTACGGTTATGCCAGACAAGACCGTACAGCAAAACCACATGAACCGATCACAGCTAAATTGATTGCTAATTTGATCCAAGAAGCTGGCGCAACTCGTGTGCTGACATTGGATTTGCATACAGTTCAAGTCCAAGGATTCTTTGATATCCCTGTAGATAACTTATTCACAATGCCATTGTTTGCTCACTATTACCGAGAACTTGGTTTAACAGGTGACGATATTGTTGTGGTTTCACCAAAAAATAGTGGTGTCCAACGTGCAAGAAGTCTTTCTGAATATTTGAATAGTACATTGGCGATCGTGGATCACGCCGATGATGCAGATGAAAATAGTGGATATGTGATTGGTGATGTCCAAGGAAAAACATGTATCATGGTCGATGACATCTTGAATACTGGTGCAACGCTTGCTCGAGCTGCTAATGTTTTGAAAGAAAACGGAGCAAAAGAGGTTTATGCTTGTGCTTCACACGGCTTGTTGTCTGTTCCTGCAAAACAAATTTTAGATGATGCACCGATTAAAGATATCTGCATCACTGATTCTGTATTTACTCAAGAAGAACGTCATCCTAACAATTTAACGATTGTTACTTGTTCAGAGCTGATGGGAGAAGCGGTTAAACGAATTCATGAAAATACACCAATGAGTCCATTGTTCCGTCTAGAAGAAAAAGTATTTGATTAATCATTTTTTGTTAAGTGATGAAATAAAATTCGTTCGACAATCGTGGTAGCACGAATTGTGGAACGAATTTTTTTCTAAAAGTTGGGAAACTATCCTGGTTTAGTGATTGTTTCTTTGGTAACTTGCTTATTTTATGCTAGAATGTGCCTAGTTCTATTTGGAAGGGATGAAAGAAGTTGGAAAAAATCTATTTGGATCATGCAGCGACGACGCCCATGCATCCCTACGTCATTCAAGAAATGACCACAATGATGCAAGAAACCTTTGGGAATCCTTCGAGTATCCATGGCTTCGGCCGAATTGCCCATGAAAAGTTAGAAACAGCAAGACAACTTATTGCTGATAGTTTACAAGTCAATGATCATGAAATCATTTTTAATAGTGGAGGGACAGAAGGCGATAATACAGCGATCCTTGAAACGGCTTTTTCACGAAAAAAAGACGGGAATCATTTGATCACTACCGCTATCGAACATCCTGCTGTCTTGAATACAATGAAATATCTGGAAACACAAGGCTTTGAAGTCACGTATTTACCAGTAGATGAAAAAGGCAATATCTCACTAACTGACTTTGATGAAGCATTAAGTGATGAAACGATTTTAGTCTCGATCATGTTTGGGAATAATGAAATCGGGAATTTGATGCCAATCAAAGAAATCGGCGAACGGTTGCGGGAACACCCTGCTTATTTTCACACCGATGCGGTTCAAGCTTATGGGAATCAGACGATTCATCCAAGGGAGTTAGGTGTTGATTTACTTAGCATCTCTGCCCATAAAATCAATGGACCAAAAGGCGTAGGATTTTTATATAAAAAAGATGGCATAAATATTCCTTCACTACTTTTAGGTGGAGAACAGGAAGAAAAGCGGCGAGCAGGTACTGAAAATCTCGCGGGTATCTGGGGAATGGCGCAAGCGGTCAAGCTTCTAACCGCTGAAGAACGTGAAGCTCGAAGTGAAAAATATGCTGGATTTCAAGAATTGATTTTGGATACCTTGGAAAAAGAAGGAATTTCTTATCAAGTCAATGGTGATTTAAACAACAAATTACCACATGTGTTAAACCTTCGATTACCTGGTGTTGCGAATGACTTACTTTTGATGAAGTTGGATCTTAATGGGATTGCGATATCTACTGGGTCAGCATGTACAGCTGGTAATATCGAACCTTCGCATGTGCTGGAGGCAATGTATGGGAAAGATACACCAATCCTTAAAGAATCCATACGAATCAGTTTTGGTTACGGCAATACCAAAGAAGAAGTCCAACGTTTTCTTGATGTATTGATCCAATCAATCTAAGTTGGAAAAAACCTAGTAAATGATGCAAGAAACTTTTATAATAAAAGTAGAAATCAATTTACCGAGGTGAAAATCATGGCATTTGAAAAAACAGCCACAGTTTTAGGAGCAAAAACAAGTTATCGTTTACATCCAGATGCAAAACGTTACACTTTGAGAGACAATGGATTTACCGAAACAAATGGCGGCAATTATCAGTTGATCCGTCCGCTAGATGCAACCCCACAAAGCAAAGAAGGGTTTAAACTAAAAATCACTGTTTCAAAGGATATCCAAACACTAAAAATGTCTATTACGACAGCTAACGGATTGAAAGCAGTCAATATTTTTAAAGACGACCGGCAAAAAATGAGTCAAGATAAATTTTATTTTTTGATGGATGGTATGATCAGTCGAGGATTATTTGAAAAAGTCTAAGGAAGTCGAACGTATCTATCATTGTTTCCAGTAAAAAAAGCAAAGAGAACAGCTAGTAAAGCTGATTTCTTTGCTTTTTTACTATCTATTGAAACGGGACAATCGCTAGAGAATAACCATTCCTCTATTCTACTTTTGTCCACTCATCTAAGGATTTACCATTTTCATCAATGATCTCTAACCAGCTGTTTGTTCCACCGAAGTAGAGTAACAGACTTGCTTCATTGACGCTTTTGACGATAATATCTTTGCTCGTTTTATTTCCCACAATGCTATCTTTATAATCATCACGTAATTTATCCCCATATTTTGCCGCATAACTGACGGAACCGTCTTTATTTAAAGGAGCTTCCGCTAATAGTATAGCCCCCTTTTTGATCAATAATTCATTTCGACTGATCCAATAAAGTGTTGCCTGACTGTTTCTAAAATTAACGGTAAAAGGGATCTCACTAACTTCTTTCGTCCAACGATGTCTTGCTTTTGCCGGCTTTTTCTTTTGAGGACTGCTTTTTTCTAAAGAGTAACCAAATACTGCCAAGATTTTTGTGATTTCTTCGACTGGTTCCGCTAACTTTTTGACTTGTACTTGAGGGATCGTTTCTTTTGCGGAATCATCGATTTCTACTGTCAATCCCGTTGATTCTGCCTGTTCTTGAAGTAGGTAGCTTAGATGACTGGCTTCAAGATCCCAAGGAAGTTGAACCAATACGATGTGATCCCAACTTTTAGGTACCACGGTTTGACCGATTGCGATACATTGTTTGTTTTTGAAAAATAGATAAAGTGAATGATCAGGTAGAGCTGGTTTTTCTTTTGTGATAGTCATCTTCCCATGTTCATTTGGTAACGTAATCTCGATTGCTGAAGGAGTCAGAGTAGTATGAAAGCTGATAGGCATAATCAATACCTCCTGTTTTTCCTTAAGTTTACCATGATTCACACGTGCTGTCGGTTTTGACTAACTAATAATGAAGTTTGGATTCCTTTGCTTGTTCACTTTTCTTTCACAGTAACTGTAAAAGTAGAATCCGTTCTTTTGACGAGCCCTTTAAAGGTGTAAGTCAATTGATAGACACCTGGTTTGCTTGTATCGATTTTAGCACCATTCGTTGTGATGCGTCCATTTGAGTAAGGAACTGATTTCCCGTCTTCATCTGTCGCACTCACAAAAGCATCTTGTTTATTCCATTTTTCGCCTACAAATACGACATTATCTTTTGTAACGATAGAAGACAAGTCTTCTTTAATCGTGATTTGCTGTCGGGTACTGTATTTCCAATTATTTGTTGCATCATAATAAGCGATTCTAATCGTGTGTGTCCCAGGTTTAGACGTATCAAGCTCCTTTGTTTTGATTTCATCAATATAGTATTCTTCCACATCTTTTGCTTCAAGCTTTTGTCCATCTTTATCTGTCACGTTTTTAAATGGAGAATTTGGATCGAATGTTTGACCTGTGTATAGTGTCACATCTTTTAAGTCCAAGGTCGTTTGGTCTTCTACTACTGTGATTATCGCTGTATCTTTGAACGTTTTTGATTTTCCTTGCAACGAATAGATGACTTCATAAACGCCTGGTTTAGCAGTGTTAGCGGCTCTGCTTATGAAAATTCTTTCATCATCTGCAGGAATTTCATTTCCGTCAGCATCGGTAGCGTATAGAAGATTATCTGCTTTAGTCCATTGTTGTAAAGTGTAGATACGACTGTCTTTTGTTTTAATCGAAGTCAAGTCTTCCTTGACTGTAACATTTGTGGTAGAAGTTACAGTTTTACCTTTATCAGTAAATTGATAGACAATGGTGTAGTCACCCGGTTTGTGAGTATCGACTGTGCCGTTTACTGAAATCCTAGGGTCATCGAAAGAAACAGTTTTTCCATCCGCATCAGTAGCAGAAAGGAAATTGACTTTTTTAGTCCAAGCTTCCCCAACGTATAAGACAGTATCTTTCGTATGGATGGAAGTTTTATTTTCTTTGACCGTAACTGAAAAAGGAGAATCCGTATTTTTGGCAATTCCTTTAAATGTGTAGGTTAAGTCATAAATACCTGGCTTATTTGTATCAACACTAGCATTGTTCGTTACAATCCGCTCGTCTTCAAAGGAAATCTCATTTCCATCTTCATCCGTTGCGTGAACGAAATTATCTTCTTGGTGCCATTTTTGTCCCTGATATAAGATACTATTTTTAGTTTGGATAGAGGAGTTGTCTTCTTTGACCGTAACTGTAAAAGTGGAATCCGTTCTTTTGGCAATTCCTTTAAACGTATAAGTTAACTCATAAACTCCAGGCTTGCTGGTATCAATACGAGCTCCATTTGTTGTGATACGCCCATCTTTGAATGGGATATCTTTACCATCTTCATCTGTTGCGTGAACGAAATTATCTTCTTTACGCCATTCTTGCCCCTGATATAAGATACTGTTTTTGGTTTGGATAGAGGAACGATCAACTGAGTCTACACTGATCTGTATTCCCGCATGGATCGGATTACCTTGACTATCTATAGGAACGATAACAAAGTGATGCGACATGCCTAAAGTTAAATTGACTAGAGAAGACGTTACTGACCCAGCGACAGATGTCATGCCACCGAATAGCCAACCTCCGCCACCAGAAAACCAACCAAAGATATTAAAACCTGATACGTTGAGTCCGCCGAAAAGGCCAGACCAATTAAGTGTTGCTTGAGAAGATGTGATATTTTCTGCTCTATCTTCATTTTGCTTTTCATCATGCTTATCCTCTGTTCGAATGATAACTTGATTACTTTGTTCTGACTCATTTCCAGCTTCATCAATAGCAGTCATATAGTAGGTGTAAGATTGCCCTTTTTCAACGGTGAAATCTGTATAGTAATTGGTGCCTTCGGGAACAATAAAAAATGTTTCATTTGTTGTTAAGAAAGACGGAGTATATTCGACTAGTAATGAAGAGGAGTGTCTTCGGTATAACCGTACTTCTTTTACTTTTTGATTATCTGTTGGAGGAGGCCAGCTAAACCTTGCGGCACTGCTTACTAAAGGTTGCCCTGTTAAAGGTCCAGTTAGTTTTGGTGGTTCAACGTCACGTGTTGTTACTTTTAGTATAGAACTTTTTTCAGATTCATTCCACGCATCATCAACTGCGACAACATAAAACTCATATTCTTTTGCTTGTTCAAGATCATCAAATGTTACTTTTAAATTTTGTGAGTGTTTTCCAGGATCAGGATAGGAAAGATCATTTGCATCTTTTGGAGCAAGTACAGTTTTAGTAAGTTCTCCATTTTTATAGATCTGATACTTTTCAACACCAGTATTATCTGTAGAATGATCAAAGGTTAAAGTGGCAGAATTACCACCGACTTCGATTGTTTTTAAATGATTAGGCGCTGATGGTGGTGCTTCATCAAATAAAATATCTAACATTCGATTTGTTTTCGGAACTTCCTGTTTAAAACGATTACTTATTTCCTTGTCAGGATTGAACTTTGCTGCGAAAGCTTCACAAATAAATTCTTCCCAATTACTTTTTGCATAAGAACTATTTAACAATGCTACTAATTCATTTATTTCAGCTTCTTTCAGCTGTTTTATTTTAGTCTCAAAAGCAATGGGATCATCTTTGAAAAGTTCTTTATGTTTAAATCTATCTTTTAAATCAATAAGGTAATGAAAAATTTCGTGTATGACTGTAGATGATAAGGTTTTATTTACATCTAGTTGAGGTAAGTTATCGGTTGGTTCGTAATGAGAAAAAGTAATCACGCTGTCACTGTCACTAAAATAACCTTTATCGTCGTCCCATGATTGTGTAAGTCCCAAATGTTTTAGGTCATAGTTCTGTTCAAAAACTTGTTGCCATTGTTCCGCTGGATAGTACTGGTTTAACTTCTCTAATGCTTCTGTATGAACGAATAAACCATTTGTAAAATGAAGTTTTTCCTTTTCTAGTAAATTCTCAGTAAGAATATGATTCGAGCTTAAAGAATCCAAGGTGTGTGAAATGACGCGAATGCTGTTTGTAAGGACGAGTCCGGCATTTAAGCCTAGTGGAGTCAACTTAACAAGGTTAGAAGGAGTATTGTAAAGCGATTTCATTTCGTGATTCAACTTATTTTCTAACTCGGTTGTCTCATGTTCAAGTTCACTTCGATCGACCAACAGTGCATTGATGGTGATAGTCTTATCTTTTTGATTAAAATTGGACAGGGTATAATGCAAAGTGCTTTCTCTTGGTAATACGTATTTTGAGTCTAAGAGCGTTCCAACCCTCATCATCTTCGTTCCTTTAGGTACAGTAATTTTCATCTGGATATACTCATTATTTTCAAGATTCAGTTTATTTTTAGTCAAACTGCCCAGAAGGTAACCATGGTCAATACCATAACGGCTATTTTTTAACATGGATTGATAGATTTTATCGGGATTGCTAATAAAATACTCTGAATTGATTCCGAAATCATCCGGTGTAAAGTTTGCGTATAAATTAATATCTTCTGATGCTTGTGTGAGAAACAGATCGTCAAGAAGTTTTATATTTTGCTGTGGTTGGTAGTACTCAGATCTGTTCAGGTATTTTATTCGTAATTTTTTGTTGATACCGGTTATAAATTTAATGTCTTCATTAAAAACTGTTGGAAAATGACGATTGCTCCAAGCTAATGCTGCTTTAGAATCATTAGCTAAATTTAACGCATCTACTGTGGTTTCTAGATTGTTCGAGTCTTTGACTTCTTGAAGTGTCTGTTTGTTGTTTTGGGTATATGAAATAAGCGGTAGAGTGACTTCATTCATCTCGTGTGTAATGACGGAGCTGGCAGGATTCAATAGCATCGTAAGCGGCAGTAAAGATAAGAGTAACCTTTTCATGAATTTTCCTCCTTATACTCAATTAAGTATTATTTATTTTTATTCTTTGATCATTGATACCTTATAAAAAACATACTCTAGTCCTAAAAACAGAAAGTAAACATGGTACCTTCGCTTGGATTTTGGTTGAAAAATGGTGTTGTCTAAAAAAGAAATAAGCGTTTGATACTAAACTTGCAAGGACAATAGGGAAAGATTTTATAAGGTTATCGCACTAAACATTCAAGAGCACCCCTCCTTTGGTATTTCAACAATATAATAACATATAAAAATGATTTAATTACTTATATTTTATAGTTACAAATGTTTTTTATTCTGTCGGTTGTTATGCATAACAAGAATAAATAAATAGTTAGATCGAACATAGTTATATCAAAATTTAAGGTTTTGAAAAGGCGTTTTTGAATATATTGTGATTGTGACATTGTTTTTTTGACAATAATTAACAATGGCTTTTATATAGAGTGATTATTATATTTATTTGTTATTTTATAAATATTTAAAAATAACTTTTGTATAATTAGGTTTTGATGGTGAAATAATATTCGTTTTGAAAAAATGTGGAGGGGGAAGTGGAAATACGGTAAGAGACATCGTTTAGTTTGGTATGATTTGAGAGAGACTGTGGGGATCTAAACAGTTGTAACTTTGTCTTAGATTGTTTACCCTAAAAGAAAAGGAAGTAAGAAGGGGTCAATATGAATTTTTTTATTAGTGATATGCACTTTTTTCATAAAAACTTATTAGGCAATAATGATTTTGCGCCTCGTTTATTTGCTAGTGTGGAAGAAATGAATCAGCAACTAATCAATAGCTGGAATAAAGTTGTCAAAGAAACCGATCATGTGTATCACTTAGGCGATCTGGCGATGCACCCACAATATGAAAAAGGTAGCCAAGACATACTGGCGTTGGTGCAACAACTCAACGGGACAATCCATTTGATCAAGGGAAATCATGACAGTCGTGCTTTTTTCAGATATTTAGAAAAACATGATCCAGGAAACAAGGTTGGTTCAAAAAAATTTTATTTTTATGATGTCGGAACCATCATCAAATTCAATCATCAGCAATACTATTTGACTCATTATCCGATGTTGCTGGGACCAAACGATAGTATCCGTAATCTTCACGGACATATCCATCATTATAGTGTACCGATCGGTAATGATGTGAATGTCGGTGTAGATGCGCCAGAAAGAGAACTGTTGAAAGTGCAACAACCCTTTGGCACACCGTTGTCAGAAGATGACATTGAAGAAATTTACGAAGCTAAACAACAAGAGTTAGCACGTCTTCAACAAAAATAAGGACGTAAAACATTTCTGCTAGTCTAGAAAAAATAATCCTCTTAAGTTCGCTGTTAAAGCGAACTTAAGAGGATTTTTAAATTCCGTTGGAGTTACTTCTATCGTTCGAATGTAACGAAAGTTTTTTTCTTTGCCGTTAATCAGATATCGTAATTTGGCTTTTATTCAAAAGTTTGATCAAAGGGAGCATATTCATTTTTGGAAAAGTCATTGTATTGAGTCAGCTGATCATTAGTCGTTGTATCTACATGGTCATTAGTGACAGAGACAGCAAACAAAAGTGTCTATAAACAGGTGACGATATAAAAGAATTCAAATTCCACGGGTATTCTACTTAAGTTTTTATGGTAAAATAATAACAAGTTAAAAATAATTGTATATCTTTAAATTTATATTATATATGTTTTTTTATTAAGATGTAAAACAAGGGGTAATAGCTAGGACGAAATAAATTAAAGCATAATTGTGAGCGGCGTTATTTTAATTTTGCAATAATATCAGAGATTTTTCATAGATTTTTATAAATTTTATTTAGAGGGTTATAGAAGGGGAAATAAACTTAGTCAATAATTATAATATTTATATGTTATTAAATTTTAGTTTTTATTTAATTTAAAATAACGTTTTTTGGAAAAAATTAACTTTTTTTGCTGAATCTAGATTTTGTAATCGATTATTTCTAGAAAAAATGGTAAAAGGGTAGTTTTTTTTATAAATGTTTTTTTCACAGATTATGATAATTCTATTTTACTTTGTTCATTAATATAAAAGGAGAAGATGAGAATGAAGGCTTATCTAGTTGGTTTGGTGCTATCCATGTCAGTGTCTCTTGGGTGTGTGATAGCGCTCTATATGTATTATCCTGGTCTTAAAACTTTGGTTCCGTTCTTTCTTATCATGGTGTCAGGATTGATCGGTTTATTTTTTGCTACATTTTTAAAAAATTAGTTAGGAAAATAAAAAAGGAGTGGTATAAATGCTATCGCTAGACAGTAAAACGTGTATAAAGGTTTCAAGAAATTGCTTAATCGGTAGTTTTTTCTTAATGATGTTGATGATTGTTGGTTTGTTTGGTAAAGTTTATGGATTTATTCCGTTAAGTGATCTTCCAGAAGGAAGTCTGATGATTTTCTATTATCTTAGCTGTTTGCTCAGTGGGCTCAGTTTGATTTTTTCTACAGGTGCGCATTCAAAAATTTTAAAACGGACAGCGGCGATTGTCCACTTTAGTAGTGTTTATTGGTTTTCTCTCTTTATTTTTGCTTTTCTTTTCCATCTACTTTTTTTTATCGTTCTTTATTTGTTCCTAGCTATCGTTTTACTGACAGCAAGCAAGCAGAAATGGCTAGCGATCACTTTCTTCGGGATACCGATGATTATTTCAATTGGCTTTTTTATCAAGCTCAATTACGAACTAATCCTTTATGGGGGGGGATGGTCATGGGACACCATTGGATACATAGTCATTCTTCATTTATCAGGTTTAAGTGGTCTGATTCTTTCAACGCAACTCGATAAGGGAAAAGCCAAGTGGATACTTTTGGGTATTAATTATTTATTTGCAACTTATTACCATATCTACATCTTTCTTCAGTGAGACGTCTTACATACATATCGAGTACTGGAAAGGGAAGTGGCTTGCTAGAATATAAAAAGGTTTTTTGTTAGAAAGGAGTAGTGTAAATGTTGCCGTTATCAAGTAAGGTATGTACCAAGTTTACAGTGATTTTCTTAATCTGTAGTATTTCCTCCATTTTTTTACTAGTAGTGAGTAGGATAGCAGGGGAGCATGGATTTGCTCCATTTAGTCATTATCAAGAAGTAAGTGGCTTTTTTTTCTATTATCTTTGCTGTTTATTTAGTGGCATCAGTTTGATTTTTTCGACCGGTGTACGTTCAAAAGAGTTAAAATGGTTGATTAGAATTAGTCATTTTAGTTGTGTTTATTTCATTGGTCTATTTTGGATTGGTTTAATGATCATTCAAGGTTTCATTTTTATCCTTGCGATAATGGCCTATTTATTCGTGTCCATCCGGTTATTGAAAACAAAAAGTCAGAAACGAGTAGCAATCGTTTGCTTGGGGATACCGATGTTGTTTTCAATAGGGCTCTTTCTCAAAATCAATTACGAGCTACTAACTTCTGGAGCTAGCTGGGAATGGACTGGTTATGTGATTCTACTGAGTTTGTCTGGATTAATTGGACTCATTCTCTCAGTAAACATCAATAACGAGAACAGAAAAGTCAAATGGATACTCTTAGGGTTGAATTATATTTTTGCAATGTATTACCATATCTACATCTTTCTTCAGTGAGACGTCTTACATACATATCGAGTACTGGAAAGGGAAGTGGCTTGCTAGAATATAAAAAGGTTTTTTGTTAGAAAGGAGTAGTGTGGATGTTGTCGCTAACAAGTAAGACCTGTACGAAGTATTCCATGATTTTCTTCGTCTGTAGCATTTTTCTAGGTACATTATTAGTAATGAGGGGCTCTGTTGGGATAATTGTGAAATCTTTTCACAATCTTTCAGAAGTAAGTTTAGTGTTAATCTATTGTCTTTGCTTTTTACTCAGTGGACTTAGTTTGTTGTTTTCTACCGGAGTGTATGCCACCCCTTTAAAAAAATGGACAGCTATCGTTCATTTTGGCTGTCTTTATTGGGTTTTATATATTTTTATCGGTTTTATTGGCATTCAAAGATATGATTTAATTGCCTATTTGCTACTAACAATTTGGCTACTGAAAAAAAAGGATCAGAAACGCGAGGCGATCATTTGTTTGGGATTGCCAATGGCTTTGTCAGTCGGACTTTTTATAGAGATCAGTCTTGTGTTCATCTATTATCTTTGTTGTTTACTCAGTGGACTCAGTTTGCTTTTTTCTACTGGTGTACATTCAAAACTTTTAAAAAGATGGGCAGCTTTCATTCATTTTGCTTGTATTTTTGGAGTTGTATTTATTTTTATCGGCTTTGTTAGTATTGCAAGATTTGATTGGCTTATTGCGCTAATTGTTTATTTGCTACTATCTATCTGGTTACTGAAAACAAAAGATCAGAAACGAGTAGCGATCATTTGTTTAGGATTACCAATGATCTTGTCAGCTGGCTTTTTTATCAGGGTCCACTACAGTTACCTTACCTCTGGGGATTATTTGCGTACGCTTGGATTTTTGATTTTACTAAGTTTGTCTGGGGTGGTTGGTCTTATTCTTGCGGCGAACCTCAAGAACGAGAATAGAAAAGTCAAGTGGGTTCTCTTAGGGATCAATTATTTTTTTGCAACCTATTTCCATATCGTCGTTTGGATTTTTGGTCTATAACTATCAGGTATTTGACAAAGGCAAGTGTTTAGGAGAGATGAGTATTCTTATTAAAAATACTAAAAAATGTGTTTGAAGAATGAAAAGGAGAGAAGAAAATGATCCCATTAAAAAGTAAAACCTGTACAATCATTTCATTTGTTTTGTTAGCGTTATCTTTTAGTGTTGCTTATGTTGGCTATATCCAAACAGATGAGCTTAATTTTCTATTGTTAGTGAGGATTACGTGTTGGTTATTAGGTGGCGCTAGCCTTTTCTTTGCTACCAAGATCAAATCTAATTATCTAAAAATAGTAGTGATCCTTCTAAATTTTATCAGTCTCTATAATTGGCTGTATAGCTGGCTTGATAATTGGTTTGATATTTGGCGACGATTTAATTGAATCGGTTTGGCATTTTTAAAATTATTGAAGGAGAAAAGATGAAAAAAATATTTGACCATAAAGGGCTATGTCTTGCTATGATTCTATCGATTAGTTGTTGGATCATCGGAGGGGTTAACTTGTTTTTATCCACAAAAATTGAATCCAAATTCTTAAAAAGAATCATTATTTTCCTTAACCTAATCTGTATTTTGGGCTGGCTTTTTTTTGGGGGGTGAAAAAAATGATACAAATTGAAAAGAAGAAAAATCATTTTATTTAACGTATCAGGTATATCTTTTAACAAAGATGGTGCTATTAATCCTCAATTATTTGTTTGCTACTTATATTCTTTCCTTACGCTTATTTTCTTCATGTGGATAGTCTTTAACTATGAGCAATCGTCTGAACAAAAGCAAATGATAGAAAGACGATTCCAATTTTCTTTTTTTAAAAGTGATTAAAAGGCTATACTAATACTTTGATAAATAAGGGATGAAATTTTCAAAAATATATCGTATAATGTAAAGCACTGAAAAGTTGCGACCTTCAACTCGTAGATGATTTCAGAAAATCTAATTGAAATGATGGTGATACCATGAAAGACAACAGCAAGACACGCGTTGTCGTTGGGATGAGTGGCGGTGTCGACTCATCTGTAACAGCACTTTTACTAAAGGAACAAGGCTACGACGTCATTGGGATCTTTATGAAAAACTGGGATGACACGGATGAAAATGGTGTATGTACAGCTACGGAAGATTATAAGGATGTAGCGAAAGTTGCTTCACAAATCGGGATTCCTTATTATTCTGTCAATTTTGAAAAAGAATATTGGGATCGTGTATTTGAATATTTCTTAGCTGAATACCGAGCAGGACGGACACCTAATCCAGATGTGATGTGTAATAAAGAAATC
The DNA here is from genome assembly GCF_051711145.1 of Enterococcus sp. DIV0691. Classification (NCBI taxonomy): domain Bacteria; kingdom Bacillati; phylum Bacillota; class Bacilli; order Lactobacillales; family Enterococcaceae; genus Enterococcus; species Enterococcus sp. DIV0691. The sequence goes on along the minus strand of NZ_JBIOLY010000001.1, from coordinate 2,391,685 downwards.
AAATTTAAAGCATTTTTAGATTATGCGATGGATCTAGGTGCTGAATACGTAGCAACGGGGCATTATGCGCAAGTAGTGCGTGACGAAAATGGCGTAGCACATATGCTTCGTGGTGTAGATAACAACAAAGATCAAACTTATTTCTTAAGCCAATTGTCACAAGAACAATTAGCGAAAACAATGTTCCCACTAGGTGGTATGGAAAAAACACAAGTACGTGAAATTGCGGAACGTGCAGGTTTAGCAACTGCTAAAAAGAAAGATTCCACTGGGATTTGTTTTATAGGCGAAAAGAATTTTAAACAATTTTTAAGTAATTATTTACCAGCTAAAAAAGGAAATATGGTGACACTAGATGGTGAAGTCAAAGGTCAACATGCTGGATTGATGTATTACACGATCGGTCAAAGACAAGGCCTAGGGATTGGTGGTGGCGGTGCATCACAAGAACCTTGGTTTGTAGTCGGAAAAGATCTTGCAACGAATACGTTATATGTAGGACAAGGATTTCATCATCCTGCCTTATATGCAACAAGCCTTGATGCGAGCGAAATCCATTTTACAACGAATGAACCAATGCCAAAGGAATTTAAATGTACAGCTAAATTTCGCTACCGCCAACAAGATGTGCCGGTAACGGTTCGGTTATTAGAAGGTGATCGTGCCGAAGTGATTTTTGATGAACCTGTACGGGCGATCACACCAGGTCAAGCTGTCGTCTTTTATGATGGAATGGAGTGCCTTGGTGGTGGCTTGATTGATCATGCCTACAATAAAGAAAAAGTCTTGCAATATGTGTAAATCTTGCTTGCGAACAGCTCTTTGAACAACTTTCTTTTGTTAGAAGAACAAGAAAAGAGTTAAGACAAGTTTAGTTCTGAGAAATAAGCCGAAGAATCCGAAAATAGTTTCGCCTATTTTTGGTATTCCTCGGCTTTTTTTGCTAGAGTGTCTTCTGAAATATCAGTAAGGGGTTTTTGAAGCAAAGAGTTTTCAGATTTTTGTCTAATAATTTTTTCTGAAGAAAACAGTGTCAGGCGACTTTTTCAACAGGCAGTTCTATCTATTTGAAAGCGTTATTTTTAAAAAGAGAGTATAATAAAAAAGGAAACCGACCGTTTATCTCATTTACATGGCATCTAGGAGCGACGAGTGTTTCTTGGTTTGTTTGAGTATCAACGAATAGAAAGTAGTGAATCAAAAATATTGAAGAAAGCAAAAGGAGCGAAAAAGATGGAAATCACACATTTTGGACTGGAAGAATGGTTGAATAAGTGGGAAAAAGAAGCAGTATATGACCTTGCACAAAGTTCCATCGAAGCACTGACGTTAGAAGAACTGATTGGGTTAGACGGAACGACAGTTACTGATTTTTTTCAATCTTTGAGTAAAACGTCGTTGGATTATGGGTGGAGCGAGGGGACGGCAACGTTCAAACAAGAAGTCGCTTCTTTGTATCAATCGCTTTCTTCAGAAAACATTATTCAAACCAATGGGGCGACTGGTGCGAACCTTTTGGCGCTGTATGGATTGATTGAACCAGGAGATCATGTGGTCTCCATGTTGCCAACCTATCAACAATTGTATGACTTACCCAAATCTTTAGGTGCAACTGTTGATTTCGTACCACTCACAGAAGAAGAGGAATGGCGTTTTGATAGTGTGAAATTAGTTGATGTGATCCAACCAAATACTAAAATGATTTGTTTAAACAGTGCCAATAATCCAACAGGTACATTGTTGGATCGCCAAACATTGGAAGAAATTATCGAAATTGCCGAAAAAGTCGATGCGTATATTTTGATGGATGAGGTGTATGCCCCATTAGCAGGGGGAGATTTTGTCTCAATCGTGGATCTGTATGACAAGGGAATCACGACTAATTCATTGTCAAAGACTTATTCTGTTCCTGGTATACGCATCGGCTGGGTAGCAGCGAATCAAGAAATCATTGAGCGTTTAAGAAAATACCATACCTATTTAGTACTTAGCGGTGGTGTTTTGTCAGATGCATTAGCGGTTCACGCACTGAGGAATAAAGAAAAGATCCTTGCACGAAATAAAAAAATCGTTTCGGAGAATTTAGCCATCGTTGAAAAATGGCTGGCTGATGAACCAAATGTCCAATTAGTGTTACCGAATCACGTGTCAACGTCATTCATTCGCTTGAACATAACAGAAGACGATGAGCAATTTTGTATTGATCTTCTGAGAGAAACTGGTGTCCTACTGGTCCCTGGTAGTGCCTATGGAGTGCCTCAGCATGCGCGCTTAGGGTATTGTTGCAGGAAAGAAACATTAGAAAAAGGGTTAGCGTTACTTTCAGAATATCTAAAAGAACGTGGAAATAACAAAGTATGAGAAATTTAAGAGACCCCCAAAAGCTAGACAAAAAAATCTAACTTTTGGGGGTCTCTTAAATCTGGAATATGACGATGGTTCTTGTTTATCCAGATTGACTATTAGTAAGCAATCAATGTCCATGAGGTTGTGTGTGTTTGTCTGAAGAAAGGACAGGTGTATCGGATGTTTCTGATGAGTCAACAAGCTCATTGTCATGGATTTCTTGTGTGTTACGACGTACTAGTAAGAAGTTCACTAAAACAAGTAAAGAAGTGGAAAGAAAGACTCCTCGGTAACCAAACACGCTTGAAACGCTCGAACCAATCATTGGACCAACGACATTCCCAGTTGCTTGGAAGGATTGATTGTAGCTAAAAATCCGACCGGCGGCGTGATGTGGGGAATATTTGGTGATCAAAGCTTGGACAGCTGGAAGCAAACAAGCATCTGAAATACCGATCAAAAAACGCAACGCAGCAAGTTCCCAGACATTCGTCACAAAGGCCATTGGGATATAAACTAAAATTGCAAATCCTAAGCCAATGGCTAAAATACGTTCACTCCCGATTTTATCGCCTAAGCGACCAAAACGAGGAGCGGCGATCAATGTGGCAATTCCTGGGATCGAAGCAATGATCCCACTAATCAGCGTGACACTGCCATGTCCATTTAGTAATTGACGAATATATAAACTAATGATTGGGCTAATAGAATTATTCGAAGCTTGAATAATCATTGTTGTGACGAACATACCAATCACGACATGGGGATACTTCAATTCTTTGAATATTTGTTTGGCAGAAGCCATATTTTCCTTTTTAATAGGTACAAATGTTTCATGAACAAAGAAGAGACTCAATAAAAAGACGAGAAATAAAATGATTCCTGTGATGAAGAAAGTTGGACGATAACCAAATGCTGAGGCTGAAATCCCCCCAAGTAAAGGACCAAGCAATGTTCCTGTGACGGAACCAGTAGCCAATGTTCCTAGGACTTGACCACTTTTTTCTTTCGGCGTACCAGTAGCGACAAGGGCAGTGGCATTACTGATGTAACCAGAAAAGATCCCTTGTAACAACCGCAGTGCAACGAGTTGATACACACTGGTCACACAACCCATCAAGGCAATAACGACAGCCATCCCTAAGGAAGCACGCAAGAGCATCAATTTTCTGCCTTTCTGATCGGCTAATTTGCCCCACCAAGGAGAAATCAATGTGGTGACGAAAAACGTAGAAGAAAAGGTCAACCCACTCCAAAAATTCAATTGCGACGTACTATAGTTACCTAACGTATCTATGTATAGTGACATAAATGGCATGACTAAGCTAAACCCAATCCCTGCCATAAAAGTCCCAAACCATAAGACAAATAAGTTTTGTTCCCAAGTTTCTCTTTTCCTAAATAATTTTTCTTTGATGCGTGTGGTCACTGTTATGTCCTTCTTTCTGAAAATTTTCATTTACATTCGCTTATTATAAACTACAATGTGTAGTTTATCAATGGAAGCCTCTTTTTTAAGTTCGTTTTTCATGGTAAACTAAAGTTGTTAAGTAGTTAACATACGAGAGGAACAACGAAATGAAAAAAAGAAATCTATCTCAAGAAAAAATCATCGCTTGCTTTCGTGGACTAGCGGAAGAGATGGATGTTCAACAAGTCACTTTTCAACACCTGGCTAAGGCGCTAGACGTCAAGTCTCCTTCCCTCTATAATCATTTTAAAAATATGCGTGATGTAAAGACCGCATTGACTGCAAAATTATTACAAGAGTTAAACGAAGCGTTGCGTCGTTCTTTGGTTGGAAAAAGCGGAGCAGAGGCGCTGCGTGTCTATGCACAAGTCTATCAGTCTTTTGCTTTTGCGAACCAGGCCGTTTACGAGTTGCTGATCAGTGTCCCTCACACCAATGAGGAGATTTTGTTAGAAGGAATCTATGAAACGAACCAGATCATTCTACAATTATTTGATGCCTTTGACTTGACCCGAAAAGAAAAAACGCATCGCAGCAGAGAATTGCGAAGTATCATCCATGGCTATTTGTCTTTACGATTTTTAGGCTATTTCACAAAGGAAGCAACTGTGTCTCCTGAAGAGAGTTATTCTTGGATGATCAATGACTTTATTGCCACTTTACCAAGTAAATAAGTAGTACGTTTCTTTAAAATAGACAAATTCATAAAATGTCCCTTTTATAAGAGAAATTTCTTGCAACTTTCTTGAAAAGTGTCTAAGATGAGTCTAGTAAAATCGTAGAGAAGGAGCACGAGTATGTATCAAGTAGTGACAATGTTCGGAGATAATGAGCCTTGGTGGTTCTTTGAGAATTGGGAAGAGGATATCGAAGTAGAAGAAACATTTGATTCTTTTGAAGAAGCACAGGTTAATTATGAACAAAAATGGCTTGCAATCAAAAATAAATACGAATATATCCATGCAAAAAGCAACTTTCTAAGTGCCTTCTGGAATGACGGAGACGAGCGCTGGTGTGAAGAATGTGATGATGATCTTCAACAATATAAAGGGTTAGCCTTATTGAAAAATCATCAGCCAATCACTTTAGAAAGCAGAAAGGAATTTTATGAAACAACTAATTCTAGCGGAAAAACCAAGCGTTGCGAAAGACCTAAGCAAGGTGCTTGGTGCTAATCAAAAACACAAAAATTATTACGAAGGACCCAAGGTGATCGTTACTTGGGCCCTTGGTCATTTGTTAGGGCTGAAAATGCCTGAAGACCTCAATAAAGAATGGCAAAGTTGGCAAATGGAAACGTTGCCGATGATTCCTAAAAATTTAGGAATCAAACCACTGCCTAAAACAGGTCACCAATTAAAAACAATCAAGCAATTGGCGCAACGTAAAGATGTGTCAGAGGCTGTGATCGCTACGGATGCCGGAAGAGAAGGGGAATTGGTTGCTCGGTGGATCTTGGAATATGTCCGCTTCAATAAACCAGTGAAACGTCTTTGGATTTCTTCCCAAACAGATAAAGCAATCAAGACAGGATTCAAACAATTGAAGCCCGCAAAAGACTATGATGCACTTTACTATTCGGCGCTAGCTAGAGCAAAGGCTGACTGGTTAGTAGGATTGAACGTAACACGGGCGCTGACTGTGAAGTATCAAGATAATCTATCTGCTGGTCGAGTTCAAACTCCAACACTCGCCTTGGTCAGAACACAAGAACGGAAAATTGAAACATTTAGACCACAAACTTATTTTTCAATTTTATTAGATGTAGAAAAACAACAAGCAAAGATGGTTCAAAAAAACCAATTCGCATTGAAATCTCATGAAGAAGCTCAATCGTTAGTGAAAGAGTTAGCTAAGAATAAAGGAACTGTGACAGCCATCCAAGAAAAAGTAAAAGTGGAGCCGGCGCCATTGCCTTATGATCTAACGGAGATCCAACGAGAAGCAAACCAGCGTTATGGCTACTCTGCTAAAAAAACTTTAGGACTGGTCCAAAGTTTATATGAAACGCATAAAATCGTGACATACCCTCGTACAGATAGTAAATATCTGACGAGTGATATGAAAAGTACGATGAAAGAACGTTTACAGGCGGTCAGCGATTTTTCACCAGAAGTGAAACAGTATTTAAAAAATGGGGCAGTTGTTCGTCAAACAAAAGTCTTCCAAGACAGTAAAGTCACTGATCACCATGCGTTACTACCAACTGAAAATCGTCCACGCTATGAGAAACTTAGCAACGAAGAACAAAAAATCTATCAGATGATTGTTACTCGATTCTTAGGTTTATTCGCTGAGCCACACAAAATCAGTCAAACAAAAGTGACTGTGACATTTGGCAAAGAACAATTTGTGTTCCATCAAAATCAAGTCCTTCAAGCTGGCTGGAAAGATGTCAGTCAAAAGGAGAGCAATGAAGTGGACTGGGTGGAGGGAATGCGTATCCAACCAGAATTTACGATCAAGAAAGAACTATCGGCACCGCCTAAGCCTTTGACAGAGGCGAGTTTACTAGGATTTATGGAAAAACATAGTTTAGGAACACCGGCAACTCGTGCTGAAATCATTGAAAAGTTGATCAAATCGGAATTGATGGAACGAACACCGCAAGGCTTGCAAGTCTCACCAAAAGGGAAGCAATTATTGGAATTAGTCAATCCTTCCTTAGTGACCCCTGATTTAACAGAAAGCTGGGAGAAAGACTTAGAAGCAATTGCAGCGGGGCAAAAACAAGCCAGCCAATTTTTAATGGGCATTGAAAAAGAAACAAAACGATTGGTACAAGAAATCAAAACAAGTAAACAATCTTACCAAGATTTCTCGATCACACAGAAAAAATGTCCAGACTGCGGTTCCAATCTTAGAGAAAAAAATACTCGAGATGGCAAAATCTATGTCTGCACGAATCAAGATTGTCATTACCGTAGAAGAAAAGATCCAAAAGTCTCGAACCACCGTTGTCCGCAATGTCATCGGAAAATGGAGATCATCGAAGGCAAAAATGGCGCTTATTTCCGTTGTAAATATGATGGGACGACCGAAAAAATGTTAGATAAAAAAGAACAAAAGAAAAAAATGACGAAGCATGAAGAACGTCGTTTATTGAAAAAGTACACGCAAGCAGAAGAACCGGAAGAAAGCCCACTTGCTGCAGCTTTAAAAGCTGCAATGAAGAAATAGCGTGTCGTTTGTTGAAAATCAGCAATGGTTTTTGAGACCACTATTGTATGTTAAAAAATGGTGATTGGTTTCAAGTGATTGCTGTTTATGTAACATGGTTTAGAATGTGAAAGAAGCTTAGTCTGAGACATAAGTCATGAGGTTCCTCTTATAAATTGTTGTTTTTACGTACAATTTTTAGGAGGAACCTCATTTTTTGTATGTTGGGCTTTTTATCACAAATAGCCGTGCTTATAAATCTTCGTAGATAGGTGGATGTTCAAGGTATTCTAAAATCTTGATGAAATCTAAAAACGATAAGATCAATGTTGTCGTGTTGACATTTGGATGAAATCCTACGGTAGAGGTTTGATCAATGGCTGAGTCAATGACTACTTGAATCGCTTTTTCTTGATCATGCATCAATGCAAAAGGTGTAACAGTACCGGGAGCTACCCCTAATAAATCAAGGAGCTGTTCTTCTGAAAGAAAAGACAAACGCTTCTCATTCAGCTGTTCTGCAAGTTGTTTCAAATTTGCCTGCTTTTCATCAGGTAAGATAACAAGATAAATTTGTTTCCCTTTTTTTGCTTTTAACACGAGATTCTTCACTTGAGGTCCTGGTAGTGTAAATGGCAGATTTTTGACAGAAGTAATCGGTGGATGATCCACCTTTTGATAGGGAATGCCTAGTAAATCAAGTAATTGATAGGCTTCTTTTTCAGTAGCCAAAACCATCGATTGATCGCTTCCTTTCTTTTTCTTTCATTCATTATAAAAAAATAATTGACAAAAGAAAAATAATCGTGTAAATTACACGTAAGTTAAAATCAACGACATCGAAAAGAAGAGTAGCGATTAAATGTTTGAAGAGAGTCTCTGGCAGGTGGAAAGAGATAGCAGTTAATGGTGAAACACATCTTGGAGTCGATTTTCTGAAATACAGTAGGAAAATCCGGGAAGCCCGTTACAGCTGCGGTCATTGTTTGATGACCAGATAAGGTTAGTTTCCGTGAGGGACTAGCAAAAAAAGGTGGAACCACGTAATTTACGTCCTTTGGTCATTTGACCGAAGGACGTTTTTTTATTTTCGTGTGAAGTAAATGTCCAACAACAATTACTTTTGTTTTACCTCATTTTCTGGAATGACTGCGTGAGGTTTCTTTTGTGAAAAAGAAACAAACAGAGGTGGGAACACGTGTGATGCGTCCTCTTGACGAGAGTCAAGGGGATTTTTTTATTTAAAAGGAGGAAGAAAGAAATGAATTATTTGCTGGAAGTCATGCCACAACTATTAGTAGGGGCTCTTACAACGTTGAAATTATTTATTTTTACCTTGATTGGATCATTGCCATTAGGGATCATTTTAGCATTAGGGTTGTCTTTACATTTTAAACCAATTCGTTATATCTTGCAGACCTATGTCTGGGTCATGCGTGGTACACCGTTATTACTACAATTGATTTTTGTTTTTTATGGATTGCCAACGATCGGGATCGTCTTTGACCGTTTTGAAGCAGCGTTATTGGCTTTCGTTTTAAATTATGCCGCTTATTTTGCTGAGATTTTTCGTGGGGGGATTCAATCGATTCCCCAAGGACAATATGAAGCTGCGCAAGTGTTACAGTTGAGTCCTTTTCAAACCGTCACAAAAATCATTATCCCACAAGTGACAAAAATCGTTTTACCATCGGTTGGGAACGAAGTGATCAACTTAGTGAAAGACTCTTCTTTGATCTATATCTTAGGACTAGGAGACGTTATGCGAGCAGGGAAGATTGCGATGGAACGTGATGCAACATTGCTACCATTACTAGGTGTGGCTTTCATCTATCTGGCACTAACTGGTATCTTAACGATCATCATGAAACAAGTAGAAGGAAAATTAAACTATTATCGCTAGGAGGAATGGACATGATTGAATTAAAGAAAGTAAGTAAAGCATTTGGAGAAAAGAAAGTAATCAACGCGTTAGATCTAGTCATTCCAGATGGTCAAACCATGGCGATCGTCGGTCCTTCTGGTGGAGGGAAAACGACACTTTTGAGAATCTTAGCAGGATTGGAAAAAGCAGACAGTGGGGAATTTTATCTGGATGGTGTAGCCTTTGACCCATTTGAATTGAAAACGAAAGAGCAAGTCGTAGGTGTTGTTTTCCAAGATTTTCAACTGTTTCCACACTTAAGTATTTTTGACAATATCACTTTAGCGCCTAAAATGGTGTTGAAGCAATCGAAAGAAACGTATACGAAAAAAGCACAGGAATTAGCCGATTCACTTGGGATCAGTGATTTACTCAACAACTATCCTTATCAATTATCTGGCGGTCAAAAACAACGGGTAGCGATCGCACGTGCCTTGGCAATGAATCCTCGAGTTCTTGCTTATGATGAACCGACAAGTGCCTTAGACCCTGAGCTGCGACAACAAGTAGAAAACTTGATCGTCTCATTGAAGGCAGAAGGTGTGACACAAATCATCGTAACCCATGATTTGGTGTTTGCGGAAAATGTGGGAGATCAACTCGTGAAGGTCATCCCAAACAAGTAAGAAGGAGGGACACTTGATGAAAAAAATCAGTTTGCTACTTGCGATAGTTGCAGGGATCGTCTTTCTTTCTGGTTGTAGGAATGAAAAGACAGATAAAGACAATTGGTCAACGATTCAATCAGAAAAAAAGATCATCATCGGGTTAGATGACACCTTTGTACCGATGGGGTTTCGTGATAAAGAAGGAAAACTAACAGGTTTTGATATTGACCTTGCTAGAGCAGTTTTTAGAGAATATGACATCAAAGTCGTTTTCCAACCCATTGACTGGTCCATGAAAGAGTTTGAATTGAATAATGGGACGATTGATCTCATTTGGAATGGGTATACTAAAACAGCTGAAAGAGCCAAAAAAGTCCAATTTTCAAAACCTTATATGCAAAACGAACAAGTCCTGATCACTACGAAAAAATCAGGGATCACTAGCTTTGCTCAAATGAAGGACAAAATCCTAGGAGCTCAAAATGGTTCTTCTGGTTATGATGCCTTTATCAAACAACCAAAAATATTAAAAGATATTGTAAAAAATCAGGATGCTGTTTTATATGATAGCTTTAATGAAGCATTGATCGATTTGAAGAGTGGACGGATCGATGGGTTATTGATGGATAAAGTATATGCTGGTTATTACTTGAAGCAAAAAAATGAGTTGGATCAGTTCAATATGATCAAAGGGGATTATCAAAGCGAAGATTTTGTCGTGGGTGCCCGAAAGAAAGACAAGGAATTAGTGAAGAAAATCAATGAAGGGATTGCGGAATTAGAAAAAACAGGAGAATTCCAACAAATCTCAGACAAATGGTTTGGTGAAGACGTGACACCCGTTCAGAAGTAAACAGGCAATCTAACATCATTGAGTGTCTTAAAAAGAAGCGTGGTAATTTGAGTGTCTCTTAGTTCACACGATAAAACCTATGAAATTAACCTGCGCCAAATGAATAAGCAAGAATTTTTGAAACACATATTTTAAAAAATTCTTGCTTATTTTTTGTCTGAAAAATTCCAATGATCATAAAATTGTTCAATGATTGATTTCTCCTTTTGTATTGAAAGGGGTTTCGTGTTATCCTTTTTTAGTAAGGATTGAAGCAAGAAAGGAAGAGATTGATGGAACACCAAAAATTAACTGAATTTCCCCAAGACTTTCTTTGGGGATCAGCCTCAGCGGCTTATCAAGTTGAAGGAGCCTGGCAAGAAGACGGCAAAGGAGAATCGGTCTGGGATCGTTTTGTCCGTATTCCAGGGAAAACTTTTAAAGGAACAAACGGCGATCTAGCGGTTGATCACTATCATCGCTTTAAAGAAGATATTGCTTTAATGAAAGAACAAGGATTGAAAGCGTATCGTTTTTCAGTTGCTTGGACTCGCATTTTTCCTAATGGTCGTGGGGAAATCAATCAAGCAGGGTTAGCTTTTTATGAAGAGCTGATCGACGAGTTGATTGAAAACGGGATTGAACCAATGTTGACATTGTATCATTGGGATCTTCCACAAGCCTTGCAAGATGAGTATGCAGGTTGGGAATCACGCCAAATCGTTGAAGATTTCACTAATTATGCTGAAACATTATTTAATGCTTTTCGAGGAAAAGTCCATTATTGGATCAGCTTGAATGAACAAAATATTTTTACTTCACTAGGCTATTTATTAGCTGCTCATCCACCAGGTGTTACTGATCCAAAACGGATGTATCAAGTGAACCATATTGCTAACTTAGCAAATGCAGCAGTGATCAATAAGTTTCATGAATTAGGAATGCCAGGTAAAATCGGTCCAAGTTTTGCTTACACACCTAATTATCCGATCAACAGCGATCCTAAAAATATTTTAGCTGCAGAAAATGCGGAAGATTTGATGGCTCATTACTGGATGGATGTCTACATGTGGGGCAAGTACCCGATCGCCGCTATGAAATTTTTAGAAGAACGTGGCTGGGCACCTGAAATGGTTGAAGGAGACGCAGAACTGCTTGAATCTGCTAAACCAGACTTCTTGGGGATCAACTATTATCAAACAGCGACTAATGCCTTTAATCCGTTGGATGGTGTAGGAGCTGGCAAAATGAATACGACTGGGAAAAAAGGATCTTCTGAAGAAACAGGCGTCCCAGGAATGTACAAAAAAGTCGACAATCCTTTCGTTGAACGTACGAATTGGGATTGGGAGATCGACCCAGAAGGATTGAGGATCGCTTTAAGACGGATTACGAGTCGCTACCGGATGCCTGTATTGATTACTGAAAATGGTTTAGGGGAATACGATGAATTGACAGAGGATAAAAAGATCCACGATGAGTATCGTATCGCTTACCTTTCAAGTCATGTCAAAGCGATTAAAGAAGCGATCTCAGATGGTGCTGAAGTCCTTGGCTATTGTACGTGGTCTTACACTGATCTGTTAAGTTGGTTGAATGGCTACCAAAAACGTTATGGATTTGTTTATGTCGATCAAGATGAAACTCAAGCAGGATCATTGGATCGCTACAAGAAAGATAGTTACTATTGGTACCAACAAGTGATCAAAGAAAATGGCTCAACGATCTGACCTTTTTGATAGTAAACGTTCAGGGAAATAAAGCGTGATCGCTTTTATCTAAAAATAGAAGCAGTGAGGATAAAACTTTCCAGCTTCATTGAGTTCACTGAATGAACCAAATGAATTGAATGAACCGAAATTCCCAAAAACTTTCTTGGTTTTTGTGGAATTTCGGTTTTTTTATCATAGTTTCTCGATAGGGGTGCAGGATCTAGCCATTGGTTATTTGAAAAAGTTTCTTAAAGTATATAAATACAGTGTTCGAAAAGAAAAACTTTAAACTTAGAAACAAAACTTTTGTTCCCTCGCTTTTTTTTGTATAATGGAACTTGATGAAATGAGGGATAAAAATGGCAAAGAAAAAACGTCCTGCAAAGAAAAAGAAAAAGACGAAAAAGCAACAACAGCAGCAGGAACAACTTCTTGCGATCAGTATCGGATTTGCATTGATCTTATTTGCCGTATTTGGCTTTTTAAAACTAGGTTTTTTAGGTATTTTAGTGGCAAATGGTTTTCGGATCATTGCAGGGAAAACTTATCAGCTTCTCTGTATATTATTAGCTATTTTAGGTTTTTGGGTCGTTGTAAAAAATACCGATTTTAAAATCGGTAAAAGCCGTCGGTGGTTTGGAGGCATTCTTTTTTACTTAGGAATTCTTCTCTTTTTACATGCCCATCTATTCGGAAAACTCCATAGTGGCGAACCAAACATTCTAGGAACCACTTGGGATCTGTTAGCAAGTGACATCCAGCATGCTCGAGTCAGCAGTAATGTTGGTGGTGGGATGGTTGGAGCAGCACTCTATAATTTTACGTATTTCTTGATTGCTCAACCTGGTAGTTACTTTGTTGCCATTTTATTATTAATAAGTGGTGCAATTTTATTTAGCAATATCGAAGGCTATCAATTAGTCAATAGCTTGCAAGTGATGGGAGAACGAATGCAAGAACTGCTGGAAGGAGATCCTGCAAAGCAAGCGAAGAAACAAGCGGCGAAAGAAGAACGGCAAAAGCAACGAGCGAAAGCACGAGAAGAGAAAAAATTAGCAGCAAAAGAAGCGGCAGAAGCTGAGATTGCTGAGCTGGAAAAACGTCGTTCCGCTGAACAACAAGCAAAGTCTGCGCCTTCTTATGAAAAAATAGCAGATGATGAACCCGAACAACTCAGTTTTGTACCGATCGATAGTTTTCAAGGAACTGTCCCATCTGCGACAATGGATATGCCAAAAGCAGAGCCAACGGTCACAACGCCTACTGCATCTGAACCGTTAGAAGCAGAGAGCTTAGAAGATGATGGCACAGCATTAGAATTTGAAATCGAAGCAGAGCAGGAAAATCAAGATTATGAATTACCGTCAATCGATTTACTCGATTCAGTAAAAACGACGGATCAAAGTGACGAGTATAAAAAAATCGAGAAAAATATCGGAGTCTTGGAACAAACTTTTCAAAGTTTTGGCGTAGATGCGAAAGTTGTTAAAGCAAGTTTAGGACCCTCTGTGACAAAATTTGAAGTCCAACCAGCAGTGGGTGTCAAAGTAAGTAAAATCGTCAGTTTAACGGATGACATTGCATTAGCATTAGCGGCTAAAGATGTTCGGATGGAAGCACCGATCCCAGGTAAATCATTGATCGGAATCGAAGTACCGAATAGCAAGATCAGCATGGTGTCATTTAGAGAAATCATCGAAGCGCAACCCAATCATCCAGATAAGCTGTTAGAAGTGCCATTAGGAAGAGATGTTTCTGGGCGAGTCCAAACCGCAGACCTTTCTAAAATGCCTCACTTATTAGTAGCCGGATCGACAGGTAGTGGGAAATCGGTAGCAATCAATGGGATCATTACCAGCATTTTGATGCGAGCAAAACCCCATGAAGTCAAATTGATGATGATCGACCCCAAAATGGTGGAATTGAACATGTACAATGGGATTCCTCATCTTTTGACGCCAGTTGTGACTAACCCGAGAAAAGCTGCTCAAGCGTTGCAGAAAGTCGTTCAAGAAATGGAAGAACGTTATGAAAAATTCGCTGCTACTGGTGTTAGAAATATTACTGGTTATAATGAATTTGTCCAACAAAAAAACTTGGAAAATGGAACGAAACATCCTACCTTGCCATTTATCGTGGTGATCGTGGATGAATTAGCTGACTTGATGATGGTTGCCAGCAATGAAGTCGAAGATGCTATTATTCGTTTGGCACAAATGGCACGGGCAGCGGGAATCCATATGATTTTAGCGACCCAACGTCCAAGTGTGGATGTTATCACAGGGATCATCAAAGCAAATGTTCCTTCTCGTATGGCATTTGCAGTCTCTAGTGGGACGGACTCACGTACGATCATTGACTCCAACGGTGCGGAAAAGCTTCTCGGACGTGGGGATATGCTCTTCTTACCAATGGGTGAAAACAAACCGATAAGGGTTCAAGGTGCGTTTATTTCTGACCACGAAGTAGAACGAGTGGTCAACTTCGTAACGGATCAACAAGAAGCACATTATGAAGAAAAAATGATGCCTTCTGATGAAGTAGAATCAGGCGGTACCGCAGAACAACCACAAGATGAATTATTTGAAGAAGCTAAAGCACTTGTCATTGAAATGCAGACAGCAAGTATTTCATTATTGCAAAGAAGATTTAGAATTGGTTATAATCGGGCAGCACGCTTAGTCGATGAATTAGAAGCGCATGGCGTAGTAGGACCTTCAGAAGGAAGTAAGCCAAGAAAAGTCTTCATTGAGCAAGTTGAAGAACCAATGGATATGATGCCAACGGATCACGAAACATAGAAAAAGTGCGTATGTGCTTGTCAGTTCTAACAATGAAACCGAAGAAACGCCAAAAATAACTTTGGGTGTTCTTCGGTTTTTTTATGAGATTGATCACTTATTCATAAAAATCAAAAAAACGATAGCTAAAAAAGGAGGAGCATCCATAAACAGCCTAAGATTTAGTATCTTTGTTTTGTGAACTATTGCATTAGTTGTGAGAATCAGTTATAGTATGTAGCGATACTTTGAAAAAAAGAGGGAAACGATTTTGGAAAAACAATCCATTTATGGTTTAACAATCGAAGAATTAACCAATTGGTTTTTAGAAAACGGCGAAAAAAAATTCCGTGCCGCCCAAGTGTGGGAATGGCTTTATCAAAAGCGTGTCAAAGACTTCTCCGAAATGACCAACTTGTCAAAAAACTTGATAACAAAGTTAACGGATCAGTTTGTGATCAATCCGTTAAAACAAATAGTGGCTCAAGAAGCATCGGATGGCACAGTCAAATATCTATTTGAATTACCAGATAAAAATATGATCGAAACAGTCTTGATGAGACAAGAATATGGATTATCTGTATGTGTGACGACACAAGTCGGCTGTAATATTGGTTGTACTTTTTGTGCAAGTGGGCTGTTAAAAAAGAATCGAGATTTGACAGCTGGAGAAATCGTGGCACAGATCATGATGGTTCAACACTATTTTGATGAACGACAAGAAGGAGAAAGAGTGTCCCATGTGGTTGTGATGGGCATTGGCGAACCGTTCGACAATTATGATAATGTCATGAACTTCTTACATATCATCAATGATGCCAAAGGGTTGGCAATTGGCGCACGACACATTACTGTTTCAACAAGTGGTTTGGCAAATAAGATCAAAGAATTTGCTGATAATGGGTTGCAAGTCAATTTAGCGATCTCATTACATGCACCAAATAACGAGATTCGGACCTCCATCATGCGGATCAATCGGAGTTTCCCAATTGAAAAATTGATGGCTGCAGTAGATGAATATCTTGAAAAAACCAATCGACGAATCACGTTTGAATACATCATGTTGAATCAGGTCAATGATCGTCCGGAGCATGCACAACAATTAGCGGATCTATTAAAAGACAAAAAGAAATTAACGTATGTGAATTTGATCCCTTATAATCCAGTCAGTGAACATGACCAATACTCTCGAAGTCCTAAAGCAGATGTGCTGAAATTTTATGATGTATTGAAAAAGAATGGTATCAATTGCGTGATCCGTAAAGAACACGGTACAGATATCGACGCTGCGTGTGGTCAATTACGGAGTAAACAAATGAAAAAAGAAAAAGCAACGACTAAATAGCATTAGCTAATATCCAACATCCATGGAGAAGAAACAACAAAGACGACAAAGCCTTATGCTTTGTCGTCTTTTGCTGAGTTTTCTTAGAACCTCAATTTACTGTTTGTTCTTGCGGTTCATCCCAATGCCATACAATATCCAAGAGAGAACGAAACAAGATAATCCTTACAGAATATCTTTTGTCACGTTCAAGACAGCGAGACTTGAGATGATTGATAATGATAAAAATAGTAACAGTTTCCGATCCTTCATAAGACTCCTCTATTATTTAGTAATTCTGCATACATTCTGATGCGTATAATCATTGAATCCTTTTTTATGCAAGTGAGGGGATTGAATGGAAACCAATGTTCCTAATCTGTCCCATTCGTTAGTGATTCGTTGCATGATTGTTTGTAAAGGGTTGTTATTGATCCTAATCATAATACTATTTATTTAGCCATGGATGAAAAAGCTATTTGTTAATGATTGGAGTCTATTAGTAAATTAATAATTTTTATAAGAAATGATAGTTCATCAATTTATTCTTGAAATGTCAGTTAGCACAGCTGTTTCAAAAAATTCTTTCTTATTGTCATCGGAGCTACCCGATGTTTTTACGACCTTTCTTTTCACGACCTTAAGCATAAACTTTTCTTTTTTCTTTCTAGTACTGCTAAAATAGGCAGAAAAGGGAGGGATAGCGATGATTATCAGTGAGTTTGATCGTGAGAATATTGTCTTGCGAGATCAGCTTGCAGATCTTTTAAGATTGACTTGGCCTGATGAGTATGGGACAGAGCCGATGAAAGAAGTCGAACAGTTGATGGCTCCAGAACGGATTGCTGTATCGGCGATTGAAGGGGAGGAATTGGTCGGTTTTGTTGGAGCGATCCCTCAATATGGCAAAACAGGGTGGGAGTTACATCCTTTGGTAGTAGCAAGCGCACATCGTAAACAACAAATCGGAACACGATTGGTTTCCTACCTGGAAAAAGAAGTTGCTTCATATGGCGGCCTGGTCATCTATCTAGGGACAGATGATGTTGAAGGACAAACAAATTTAGTTGAAACGGATTTATTTGAAGATACCTTTGCAAAGTTACAAGAAATCAAAAATATCAATCATCATCCCTATACATTTTATGAGAAACTTGGCTATCAGATTATCGGTGTGATCCCAGATGCGAATGGGTGGAACCAACCTGATATTTGGTTAGCAAAACGAGTGGCCAAAAGAGAGCCAACGGAATAAATTAAGACACTAATATTAGAGAAATGAACGATCCATTTTGTTCTCTAGTATTAGTGTTTTTTTGTTAGAATAAAAAATTATAATCTTTTTATGAGCTAAATCCGAACATTATAGCTGTTTTTACGATTTATTTTTTTTTGATGAAAATTATTTTATTTTTTTATCAAGTAGAAATAAAACCTTATAAAATAAGTGTATTTTCAGAAAAGAACAATAAATATTTCACTATAATGACATTATTTTAAAAAAAACCGAGAAGAAAGTATTGCTTTTTTAATAATTATTCATTAAACTCTTAAACAACTCAGAAAAAACTAATTATTCTGAAAATTTCGACAAAAGGGGTAAGGGAAATGAAAAAGAAATGGGCATTTAGTGTTGTAGCCTTGAGTGGGCTGGTACTTGCAGGCTGTTATGGCGGAAGTGCAAATACAAAAAGTAGTAATTCAGCGAGTGGCAACTCTACAGATGGAGGCGGAGTATTCAATTTAGTCGTACCTCAAGAAATGCCAACAGCAGATTTATCGTTAGCAACGGATACAATTAGTTTTACTGCATTAAATAATGTGTATGAGGGAATCTATCGTTTAGATAAGGATAGTAAACCACAACCAGCAGGAGCGAGTGAACTGGCAGAAGTTAGTGAAGATGGGTTGACTTACAAGATCAAATTGCGTGAAGACGCTAAATGGTCCAATGGTGATCCAGTAGTTGCGGCTGATTATGTTTATGGTTGGCAACGTACAGTGGATGCTGCCACAGCTTCTGAATATGCGTATCTTTTTGCTCCAGTAGCGAATGCAGAAGAAATCACAGCAGGCAAAAAAGATAAATCAGAATTAGGAATCAAAGCAGTAGGCGATCATGAATTAGAAATCACATTGACGAAACAAACGCCATACTTCCAATATTTACTTGCTTTCCCATCATTCTTCCCGCAAAAACAATCAGTAGTGGAAGAAAACGGTGATGCTTATGCTTCAGCAAGTGATAAAGCAGTATACAATGGACCGTTTACCTTAACAGATTTTGACGGACCAGGGACAGATACTGAATGGTCATACAAGAAAAATGATAATTATTGGGATAAAGATGCAGTGAAGTTATCTGAAATCAAAGTTAGCGTGGTCAAAGAATCTTCTACAGCATTGAATCTTTTTAAAGACGGTCAAGCAGATGACGTCATCCTTTCAGGGGAACTCGCTCAACAAAATGCGAATGATCCAGCTTATACGTCAGTCAAAGAAGCACGTACGAGCTATATTGAGTTGAACCAACGTGAAGCTGATTCACCATTTAAAAATGTCAACTTAAGAAAAGCTATTTCATACTCAATCAATCGTGATGCGTTAGTGAAACAAGTTCTAGGAGATGGATCGGTTGTATCGACTGGCTTGATCCCAGCGGACATGTCTAAAAATCCAGAAACAAATGAAGATTTTGCGAAAGAAGCAGGCAAACTTGTTTCTTACGATAAAGACAAAGCAAAAGAATATTGGGAAAAAGCGAAAAAAGAACTTGGCATTGATTCCCTTGAATTCAATTTGATGGCTTCAGATGATGATGCATCGAAAAAAGTGATCGAGTATATCCAAAACTCAATCCAAGAAAATTTAGATGGCGTAAAAGTTAAACCAACACCAGTCCCATTCTCTGTTCGTTTAGACCGTTCGTCTTCAGGTGATTTTGATACTGTATTAGGCGGTTGGGCAGCAGACTATGCTGATCCAAGCAGCTTTACGGACCTATTTGTTGCAGGTAACTCTTATAACCGCGGACAATGGAGTAATGCGGACTACGACAAAGTAGTAGATGACTCAGGGAATAAAGATGCGGGCGATGAGCAAGCACGTTGGGCGGATCTACAAGAAGCAACTAAAATCATGTCAGACGATATGGGTGTGATCCCAGTTTACCAAAAAGCAGAAGGACACTTAGTCAATGAAAAAGTCAAAGGAATTGTCCACCACGCTGCAGGAGCTTCATGGGATTACAAATGGACTTATGTAGAAGAATAGGCAAACATTAAGACAAAAAAAGCGGACTAGAGATTAAGACAGTTGTCTTAATCTCTCTCCACTTTTTAAAGGTTACGTATCATAGAAACGAAAAAATCACCAGCACGATAGAAAGAGCAAGCAAGATTCCGGCAATGATCAGCCAAAAGGTATACATACCATAGCTGGCAGACGAGAGTGAAGAAAATTCTGGTTTTTTCTTGCGGTTTCTTGTTCGGGCTAAATAGATCGATCGTTGAAAATGATCAAAGAAACCCGAGGAAAAAACCCATAAAAATCCGCCGATAATCAAAAACGGCATCGCACATAAAAATAAATCATTTGATAATTGAGTGAGTGTTAGTTGATGATTCAAACTATTTTTTACAATAATCAGGAGAATCAAGACACCAGCAATCAGGTAGGGAAGAGACTTCTTTTTCATCAGTTTGCTCCTTTATCTTTGGTTCATTCATTAATAATGTAGCGAAACATTTGTCAGAAGTCAAAAGCTAGGGGGAAACATTAGTGAATAGTTATCTAAAATATGTATTGAAACGTGTCTTCTTTATGGCCATTACGCTTTGGTTGATTGCCACAATCACGTTCTTCTTAATGCAATTATTACCAGGAACACCTTATACCAACCAAGAGCGCTTGAGTCCTGAAACGATCGCTATGTTGAATCAACAAGTTGGACTGGATAAACCTGTGATCGTCCAATATGGTATTTACTTGTCAAATTTACTTCAAGGAGATTTCGGTATCTCGTTCCAATTTAAAAATCAGCCTGTTGCTCATTTATTAGCTGGTAGAGTAGGACCTTCATTACAACTAGGACTACAAGCGATTATTTTTGGAACAGTGATCGGTACGATCTTAGGAACGATTTCAGCAATGAAGCAAAACACTTGGGCAGACACTTCTTCCACGTTGGTTGCTATTTTGGGTCGCTCGATCCCTAACTTTGTTTTTGCAGTCTTATTACAATATATTTTTGCGATCCGCTTGCATGTACTGCCGATTGCTAAATGGGACGGCTTCATTTATACGATCCTTCCAACCATTGCATTGGCTATGTCACCTTTAGCCGATTCAGCTCGTTTTATCCGAACAGAAATGGTCGAAGTATTACACAGCGATTATGTGGAATTAGCGAGAGCCAAAGGATTAAGCCGTTGGGAGATCGCCTTTAAACATGGTCTTCGTAATAGTTTGATCCCATTAATGACATTGTTAGGGCCGTTAGCAGTTGCTTTGATGACTGGTTCGTTAGTAGTCGAAAATATTTTTGCTATCCCTGGTATTGGTGAGCAATTCGTTAAATCGATCACGACGAATGATTATCCAACGATCATGGCAGTAACGATCCTTTACTCATTTATGTTGATCTTTGTGATTTTAGTCGTTGACCTGCTGTATGGTTTAGTTGATCCAAGAATCCGTGTTTCAGAAGGGAGTCGAAGCTAGATGGAACTGATACCAAAACGTTATGAAACAATAGCAGATATTCCTGCAGATAAATTTCTTCCGCTACAAAAAAACACTGAAGAAGAACGAGAACAAATTGCAGCTCCATCGCTAAATTTCATTCAAGATTCTTGGCGACGTTTAAAGAAAAACAAAGCTGCAGTCGTTTCGATGATTTTACTATCAGTGATCATTTTGATCTCGATCGTTACGATCTTTGTTTCGCCACACAACCCAACGGCACAAAATATCGATTACATCAATCTACCCCCACGTATTCCAGGGTTAAATATCGATGGATTGAATGGAAAAGCGATGGTTGGTGGTGAGTTAGTCGATAAATATGCCCAAGCAAATGTTCCAGCAAATGTGAATTTCTTTTTAGGAACGGATGGTCTAGGACGTGATGTATTAAGTCGTCTATTCATGGGAACACGAATTTCCTTACTGATCGCTTTTATTGCTGCATTATTAGATGTGACGATCGGTGTTGCTTATGGGCTGATTTCTGGTCTGCTAGGCGGACGAATCGACAACGGGATGCAACGTTTCTTAGAGATCTTATCTGGGATTCCTAATCTGGTAGTCATGATTTTAATGTTGGTTGTTTTTGAACCAGGTATTTTTTCCATCGTGGCAGCAATGGCGATCACGAACTGGATTCCGATGGCTCGTATCGTTCGAGCGCAAACCCTGAAACTGAAAGATCAAGAATATGTGTTAGCTGGTATGACATTAGGTGAATCGAAATTGAAAATTGCCTTCAAACACATTTTACCGAACATTTCCAGTGTAATCATTATTCAAATGATGTTTAGTATTCCATCGGCAATTTTCTTTGAAGCCTTTTTAAGTTTCATTGGTTTGGGGCTAACGCCACCATCTGCTTCATTGGGAACAATGCTGAGTGATGGCTATAAAACTTTCTTGTACCTGCCATATCTATTATGGATCCCTGCGGCAACGTTATCTGTTATCATGATCGGCTTCAATTTACTAGCGGACGGATTACGTGATGCCTTTGACCCTAAAATGAAAGAGTGAGGAATATGACAAAAGTTCTTGAAGTTAAAAATTTGCAAATCTCATTTGATACGTACGCTGGGAAAGTCCGAGCGATCCGTGGTGTCAATTTTCATTTAAACAAAGGCGAGACTCTAGCAATTGTTGGAGAATCTGGTAGTGGGAAATCAGTCACTACCAGAAGTATCATGAGATTGTTATCAAGTAATGCTACGATCGATTCGGGCGAGATTTTATTCAAAGGAATAAATATTGTCGATCAATCAGAAAAAGCCATGCAAAAAATTCGTGGGAAAGAAATCGCAATGATTTTCCAAGATCCAATGACTTCTCTCGATCCTACGATGACGATTGGGAAACAAGTGGCTGAATCCTTGCGAAAACACAATAAAGTTTCGAAAAAAGAAGGACAAAAAGCAGCATTGGAATTACTAAACTTAGTCGGGATTCCTGAGGCTGAAAAACGGATCAACAGTTATCCTCACCAATTTTCAGGAGGACAACGGCAACGGATCGTCATTGCGATTGCGTTGATCTGTTACCCGGAGATCTTGATCGCTGATGAACCAACAACTGCATTAGATGTTACGATTCAAGCCCAGATTTTAGAACTGCTAAAAGAAATCCAAACGAAAATCGATACCTCGATTATCTTCATCACACATGACTTAGGTGTAGTAGCAAATGTAGCGGATCGGGTAGCGGTGATGTATGGCGGAAAGATCATTGAAGTCGGTACCTCGGAAGAAATTTTTTATCATCCGCAACATCCTTACACTTGGGGCTTGTTAGGTTCGATGCCGACCTTAGATAGTGCGAATGAACGACTTTATGCGATCCCGGGTTCACCACCTGATTTATTGAACCCACCTAAAGGCGATGCCTTTTATCCACGGAATGAATATGCCTTGCAGATTGATGCAGAAGAAGAACCACCATTTTTTGAATTATCAAAAACACATCAAGCAGCAACTTGGCTTTTAGCACCTCAAGCACCAAAAGTAGAGCCACCTGAAGAAATCAAACGTCGTTGGGCGATTTTTGAAGAAAAGCAAAAAGCGAATGGAGGGATGACGAATGCCAAAAAAACTGCTAGAGGTTAATGGTCTAAAACAATATTTCAATATTGGAAAGAAAAATGAAGTTCACGCAGTTAATGATATTAGCTTTCATATTTATGAAGGGGAAACCTTTGGCTTAGTTGGTGAATCCGGTAGTGGTAAATCAACCACTGGGCGGACAGTCATTCGCTTAAATGAACCGACCGATGGCGAGATTTTCTTTGACGGAAAAGATGTCACCAAGCTAAAAGGAAAACAAGAAATGGCTAAGTTTCGCCGTGAGGTTCAGATGATCTTCCAAGACCCTTATGCATCATTGAATCCCCGAATGAAAGTTCGTGACATCATTGCAGAAGGGATCGATGTCAATGGATTGGTCAAGTCTCCAGAAGAACGTTCAGAAAAAGTAGATGAGCTTCTTCGAACGGTAGGATTGAATCCGAGCCATGGTACACGTTATCCTCATGAATTTTCAGGTGGACAACGACAACGGATTGGGATTGCACGTGCTTTAGCAGTTAACCCTCGTTTTATTATTTGTGATGAGCCGATTTCGGCTTTAGACGTATCGATTCAAGCACAAGTGGTCAATTTATTACAGGATCTGCAAAAACAACAACAACTAACGTACTTATTCATTGCTCATGATTTATCCATGGTCAAACATATCAGTGATCGGATCGGTGTCATGCACAACGGTCGTTTATTGGAAATGGGAACAAGTGATGAGATTTACCATCATGGCGTTCATCCTTATACGGAAAGTTTATTATCTGCAATTCCACTACCAGATCCCGATCATGAAAGACAACGGAAAAGAATCAAGTATCAACCAGAACCAGAAGACGGGCAAAAACGGACATTAAGAGAAATTGCCCCAGAGCATTTTGTCTATGCGACAGAGCAAGAAGTGGCTTATTACGCAAAAAAATTGAAACGGCAAAAAGAAGCGAGCTTACTTGTGACGTCTTAGGAGGTAAGTGCTGATGCTAAAAGCCTTTAAATTCCGAATTTATCCCACGGCTTCACAAAAGCAATGGTTTGTTCAAAATTTTGGCTGTGTTCGTTTTACGTATAACCACTTACTAAAAGCCCGTCAGGAAAGCTACGCTAAAACAGGTGTCATCGATTATACACTGACTCCTGCTTCTTTAAAAAAGCAATATGATTTTTTAAAAAAAGCAGACAGCTTAGCGCTTGCGAATGCACAACTAAATCTAGATCGTGCGTTTCGTAATTATTTTAAAAAACGTGCCAGTTTTCCAAAATTGAAAAATAAAAAAAGTATGTGGCAGTCTTATACAACAAATAATCAAAAAGGCACTATTTATTTGAAAGATAAGTATCTAAAACTGCCAAAACAGAAAGAACTCATTCAGGTAAACCTCCATCGACCAATCGAAGGAGAGATTCGTTCAGCGACGATCTCCTCACGTTATAATGAAGCTTTTTATGTTTCTTTACTCTGTGAGGTTTCAGCGAAAGAAATAACAGAGTCTCGTCGTTGGATCGGTGTGGCTTATGATCCGCAAAAACTAATCGAGACATCCTCTCCAGTTGATGTACCATTACCATTGTTGAAAAAAACTGAAAAAGAAATGCAGCTGGCTAAGAGAAAATTAGGGATTAAGGGACGGGCAGCTCAGAAACGAAAAGCTCGTTTGGAACGATCGAAGAACTATCAAAAACAAAAGCGTAAAGTAATGGATCTTTATTTAAAACAAAAATTTCAAAAAGAAAATTATTTGGAACAGTTATCTGGCAAATTGATTCGTTATTATGACTATTTGTTTGTAGAAGCTGTCCCTAATGAAACTTTCTTGTCAGACTTCTCACTTCAAGATTGGTATAAATTAGTGACTAAGCTGAGGTATAAAGCAAACTGGTATAATAAAACGTTGATTTTGATCAATATGAATGAACAAACCGATCCTTTAGTGATTAAAAAAAGTCTAGAACTAGAAAAAATCGGGAAACAAGTGATTTTTGAATAAATGAACTGGTAGGAGCGCTAGGGATCGCCTTGTTGATAAAAAACACTTGCTGTTTTTGTTTCTAGGAATTTTCTTCTCAAGAAAAGCTCACTAATTATGATAAACCAAACAAAGAGGTAATGACCTTTCTGGCTAACCTCTAAAATAAGCCGAAGAACACCAAAAGCATTGCTTTTGTGTAATTCTTCGGCTTATTTATGAGAAGTATTTATCCATCAGATGGTCATTAATGGGTAATTGCTCAGGTATTTGCTGATTGCAGAAAAATCCAATAAAAATCTTTGGTATTTCAGCTTTCTGAAATCTTCACCTTATTCATAGTTTCCAGGCTTCAACTGATAAATCTTGGATGGACGCCCGATTCCTACTGGTCGTTCACCAATTTCATCAAAGTATTGCAGCATCGCTTTTTTGAAATTTGAATGATCAATCATTTTAAAATCGATCCCTAAAAATTTGGCAAATACTTTTCGGGCTTCTGTGATCGTAAAATCTTTACCTAATACTTGTAAGACTTGTGGTTCATGTTCCATTTTATTTGTCACTCGATTAAATGCTTTCGTAATGATCTCACTATGGTCAAATGCTAAAGTATCTTTGCCAGAAGATTCACTTGTCAGTAAATCTAAAGAAATAGCAACTTCATCACTCGTTAGATGGATTTTGTTTCCTTGGCGTGTCAAGGTAAACCATCGGACTTCTTCTGCATCGTCACCAGCAATCAACGGTTCTTCACCAATAAAAGCCAAGTAACTGACAGTCACGACCCAGCCTCGAGGGTCTCGGTTCGGTGTGCTGAAGGTGTGTAGCTGCTCAATATTTTCCTGAGAAATCACGACACCCGTTTCCTCTTTGGTTTCACGTAAGACACTTTCACCAGTGGATTCATTCTTTTGGACAAAACCACCTGGTAAAGCCCATGAATTTCGGTAGGGATGCCCTTTTCTTTGGATCAGTAAAATTTTTAACTGGTCTTCTTCCTTGTTGTAACACATCAACACGATATCAACAGTCAAAGAAGGTTTGTCATATTCTGGGCGTTCTTGCTTTTGATACCAGTCAAGAAAATCAGCTTCACTTGCTTCATGTTCATAATATAACTTTTCCTCTTCTTTAGAAGCAAATTGTTTCATCGTTTAACCTCCTGATGACGTTCTTGTTTAAATATACTTTTATCTTATTTTAGCAGACTCCAAAAAAAAACCAAAGTTTTCCTTGGAGAAAGACTTCTATACTTAGATAGGGAATAAAAACGGTAGGAGTAAATTGAACAAGAAGAAAAGTAAATAGATCAGTAACAGTTTTCTATTTTCTTCACGAAGCGTTACATACCCACAAAAAATGATATAAAAATTGAGAGCAAAACGAAAAACTTGGGTAAATAAAAGAAACTGATTCAAGCTTCCTTGGAGGTTAAAATAACCATATAATCGTATATAAAAATAGCTGAACAGCCAGTGTAACACTGAAAGCAGTGCAATACTGATTGTAAAATAAAGATGTTTTTTTTGCATAAAATTTCAGCCTTTCTTGGACAATGAACTGTCTATTAGTCGTAAACATAAACAACCTATTTCAGATCCACTTGCTTTTGGGTTGTTATAAAAAGGTTTATTTAGAAGGGAGAACGATGTATTCTTCCTATAAGCAGATATTAAGTCGAAGCTATGTTTCGTCAAAATAAAACAACGGAACTGCTACAAGATTCCGTGACATTGTGAGAGATAACCTACATGTAAACATGCTGCTTACTAAAAACGAAACTTACTGATTCCTAGGTTTCTTCTCACACACTATTAATTATTATAGCATGTTTTACTAGGAAAATAATAAAGAGGAAAGGCATTTGTTAGAGGGTAGCGAAAAAATCGTCGCAGTCTTTTTGATTTATGGTATACTAGCAAGGAAATGAATTCGCATCATGCGATAAAGGAGGAAGAGCCCCATGGCAGAAAAGGAAACTTTTTATATTACGACGCCAATCTATTATCCAAGTGGCAAACTGCATATTGGTAATTCGTATACAACGATTGCCTGTGATGCAGTTGCACGTTATAAGCGATTGATGGGCTTTGATGTGTTTTATCTAACTGGGGTGGATGAACACGGTCAAAAAATAGAAAAAAAAGCAGCAGAATTAGGTGTTGAACCACAAGCCTATGTCGATAAGATGGCTGCGGATGTGAAAAAACTTTGGAAAACGCTGGATATCAGTTATGACAAATTCATCCGAACAACGGATGATTATCATAAAGCGGCTGTTCAAAAAATCTTTGATCGTCTAGTTGAACAAGGCGATATTTATCTTGGCGAATATGAAGGCTGGTATTCTGTTTCGGATGAAGAATTTTTCACTGAAACACAATTAGCAGAAGTTTATAAAGACGAAGAAGGAAATGTAATCGGTGGGAAAGCTCCAAGTGGGCATGAAGTCGAATTAGTCAAAGAAGAATCTTATTTCTTCCGTATGAGCAAATATGCTGATCGTCTTTTAGAGTATTACCAAGAGCATCCTGAATTTATCCAACCAGAATCTCGTAAGAAAGAAATGATCAATAACTTTATCAAACCAGGGTTAGAAGATCTTGCTGTTTCCAGAACGACATTTAGTTGGGGAATCCCTGTGAAAGACGACCCTAAACATGTCGTTTATGTTTGGATCGATGCGTTATCCAACTATATTACTGCATTAGGTTACGGCTCTGATGATGATAGCTTATTCCAAAAATATTGGCCGGCAGATGTCCATATGGTTGGAAAAGAAATTGTCCGTTTCCATACGATCTATTGGCCAATCATGTTGATGGCATTAGATTTACCGTTACCGAAAAAAGTCTTTGGTCACGGTTGGTTGTTGATGAAAGACGGAAAAATGTCTAAGTCAAAAGGAAACGTGGTTTATCCAGAGATGCTAGTTGAACGTTATGGTCTCGATGCGTTACGTTACTATTTACTTCGTGCTGTTCCATTTGGTTCAGATGGCGTATTTACACCAGAAGATTTTGTTTCTCGGGTCAACTATGACTTGGCGAACGATCTTGGAAACCTATTGAATCGTACCGTTGCAATGATCAATAAATATTGTGATGGGATCGTTCCTGACTATGCTTCTTTAGTGACGCCTTTTGATAGTGAATTATCAACAACAGCTGCAAATGTCGTCGGACGATATCATGATGCGATGGAAAAAATGGAGTTCAATACGGCATTAGCTGAAATTTGGGTCTTGATTTCTCGTGCAAATAAATATATCGATGAAACAGAGCCATGGGTTTTAGTCAAAGACGAGGACAAGAAAAAAGAATTAGCGAGTGTAATGATCCATCTAGCAGAATCATTACGGATCACTGCGATCTTATTGCAACCGATCATGACAGAAACGCCAATTAAAATCTTTAATCAATTAGGACTAGACCCAGAAACGATGAATCTTCAAGGCTTGCACTTTGGCGAATTTCCTTCTGGAACAAAAGTAGTTGCTAAAGGTACACCAATTTTCCCACGGTTGGACATGGAAGAAGAAATCAGCTATATCCAAGCGAAAATGTCTGAAGGAACACAAACGAATGAAGAATCAGTGAAATGGGACCCCGAAGAAACTGAGCTTGTTTCAACTAAAGACAAACAAATCAAATTTGATGTATTTGAAAAAGTGGAATTAAAAGTAGCTGAAGTCATCAACTGTCAAAAAGTTGAAGGAGCAGATAAGCTATTGCAATTCCGTTTAGATGCGGGAGATAACCAAGACCGCCAAATTTTATCAGGTATCGCTGAATTTTATCCTGATCCAAGTGAATTGATCGGCAAAAAACTAGTGATCGTAGCGAATTTGAAACCACGTAAGATGCGTGGACAAATTAGCCAAGGGATGATTCTTTCTGCAGAAGCACCCGATGGCACGTTACAAGTAGTCGAAGCGCCAAAATCAATGCCAAATGGTTCAGAAATTGGGTAAGATGAACATCCATATGATTTAGGTCAATAATCAGTAAGCGTGAATGGTGAGCCAATCATCATAAAAAGTAGTGTAGTCAAATGATGTTGGTAAAGAATAATCTTAGAATAATTTGGACAGAAAGAAGAAATACTTCTTTCTGTCTTTTTTATTTGGTTGGTTTTATCGTGACGAATCATAAATCGTCACAATAATTGTCCTTCTAACAAATGATCCTAGAGGAGACGACAAATGACAATGTGGATATTCTTCGGGCGTGTATTGAAGAGTATCTTTGCCAATCAATTAAATTTGCCATTATATTTTTTTGGGTTAAATTATTTTCCTCAAAATAGATAATTAGGTTTAGAATATTTAAAGTCCTTCGATAAGCTGAGTATAAGACATTTTGAATCCTCCTATGAATTGGTTCGTCAAATTAATTCTAAAGGATTCCAGGTGTCTTTTTTACCCTTTTACATCATAAAAAAGATGTTGGCGAATTTCATCGACATCAAAAAGTATGGAGCATTTGTAAATTATCTACTCTAAAGAACATATCATTATTTTCCTAAGTATATATACGCTTAAAAGTTAATTTCACATTTATATTAGGTTCGTATGGTTCACTGTTTGAGACTCTATGTTCAAGTACTAAATTTTTCCACATAGCTATTAAGATGGTTTTATCTACCTGCTATCTTCTCTAAAGTATCTGTATAACTAAACACTAAAAAAATTAAAGGGTAGTATCTATTATGAGTGTAGCTATTTCTAATTTAAATATTTATTTGTTGAAAAAAACTTTCACTTATTCTCTAGTAAAGTTTTTCAAAAATAGAAAAGCGTATATAATAATGAACTATATAAATTTAGCTATAGTTCTGACTTTTATAAACCATTAATGTTATAATAAAATAATTGATGAATATTTACGAAAGAAAGTGACTTCAATTGATAAATTTTTCTGAAGAAGGATTAATTTTAGCTATTTCTTATTTTATTCCTGGATTTTTAATAAGTATGATGTTAATTAATGCTTTGTATTTAGAAAAAAGTAATGGCACGCTGACCATATATAAGTATCTGGTTTTTAGTTTAGTTAATATTTTCTTTTATAAATTAATTGATAGGATATATTACTATTTTGTTGGTGATTATTTATTTAAAAGTGAATCTTTAGTTTCTCTATTAAGAAATATAGTTCTACCAATAATTATTTCTATATCAATAATTAGTTTACTCAAAGCAACTTCCTCTAAGACATCTAATGATAAGCAAAGTATACTTTACAGACTTTTACGAAAAATTAAGTTATTATTGTGTTGGCTAGGTATTGATAAGGCATCGATTACCTCAAATTCCTGGGACTATATTTTTTATGAACTAAAGTATATGGGTGGCGGTTACATGATAGTAAAACTAAAAAATGGTGAAGAAATCTATGGACTGTTTTCAAGTAAATCATTTGCTTCAAGTGGAAAAAAAGATGGAGAAAATGATTTGTTTTTAGAGGAAACCTACAACTCATATAAATTTGACGAGTCCAATAATACTGGTGTGTATATTAGACAATCAGATATAATTTCGTTAAGTACTGATTTTAGTTTGCATTCTCAAAATAATGAATAGGAGATAAGGAAGATGAATAGTAATAGAAAAATAAAAAAAATTTTTTCGGAATCAGATAAAGTATATGATTTTGGCTATGAACATGTTGAAAAAAGAGGTTTTCAACCCATCCAAGGTAATTCCCATCTTAAAAAGCCAAGTAATATGAAACCTGCATCGTACCATAAAGATAACAAATAGGTTTAAAAATACTATAATTGTATAAACTGTTATTTTAAAAGTCCTAAAAATGACTGAAATAATTAGAAATTTGATATAGAAATTGAAATATTTAAATTATATTTACTATTTATTAGTAGTAAAATCAATAAAAAAGATTTATTTACTCGTAACGCATAGGTCTTAGGTTCGATCCCTATAGCTGGTATACGATAAAAGCAGTCATATCAAGGTTTTTACGCCTTCGATACGACTGCTTTTTGTTTTTGATGAAAAGGAAATGACTAAAAATGCCTACTTGCAATAATTTTATTCCAATTGTTCATTTTGATTAATTAATAAAACACGAAAATAAACAATTTTCAAAATTTTTACCTGCTTTTTCTTGATTATTTAAAACAAACCTTAATCATAGATAGAAAAGTTTTTTTATGCTCTATTAGTGTCCATTTCATAGACATATTACCGTATTCTATTCATACGATTCACACTAATTAACTGTTGATATTCAACCTACATTTTATTTTTTGTGTTTTTTTTTGAGGTTGACACAATTAAGCTTTAAGAATATACTCTAAACGAATTGAATATTTCTTCGGGGCAGGGTGTAATTCCCGACCGACGGTGACGAGTTTACTCGAAGTCCGTGACCCACATTTTTGTGGTTGAGCCAGTGAGAATCTGGCACCGACAGTTAAAGTCTGGATGGGAGAAGAAAAATCGACTGAAGATCGGTTTTATTTGTATTAAAATCGATTATCTTTAGGTTTATTTAGTTATGCCCTGTGATTAATTTCGCAGGGCTTTTTTTGTTGAAAGGGGGAATTGATATGCACCAGTCTTTCATGATGGCTGCGATTGAAGAGGCAAAAAAAGGAAAGGGAAATACCTTTACCAATCCATTAGTTGGAGCAGCGATTGTAAAAGAAGGAAAGCTACTCTCATTAGGTGTCCATTTACAATATGGCGAGTCCCACGCTGAAGTAAATGCTATTCAAAATTGTGATTCCCCCGAAGAACTGTTTGATTCAACTCTATATGTTACCTTAGAACCTTGTAACCACCAAGGGAAACAGCCGCCTTGTACGCAAGCTATTATTCAGTCTGGTATCTCAACGGTAGTCATAGGTCAGCTTGACCCAAATCCTTTAGTAGCAGGAAAAGGGAAAGAATTTCTACAAAATCATGGGATCAAAGTAATTGTAGGTGTGGAAGAAGAGAAATGTAGAGCACTGAACCCTTTTTATAACCATTTTTTTGAAAGGGATCGTCCCTATATCACATTAAAACAAGCTATTACACTAGATGGAAAGATTTCTTTAAAGGAAGGTTCGCGGTACTCAATAACAGGTACAGAGGCAATCTCAAGAGTACGGAAAGAGCGAGGAGAATATCAAGGAATCGTAGTGGGAAGCGAAACCGTTCTAGTTGATAACCCTATTTTGTTGCCTGATGTCGTAACTAACTTTCCACCAGTGCGCATTGTTTTGGATCGTAGAGGGCGGATTCTTAAAAATCCTAAACTCAATCTTTTTCAAACGACAACAAATCCAGTATGGATATTTACGGAAAACCCTAAGCTAAAGGAGCTGTTTCCCCATGTAACTATTTTTTATACGCCTAAGTTTTCTTTTACCTTCTTTATTGAGACCATGAGAAAAAGAGGTGTTCAGTCGCTGTATATAGAAGGTGGAGCGAAAATTCATGATGCTTTTTTAGCAGAAAATCTCTGGGATGAAGTCATCAGTTATATTGCGCCCAAACTTTTTGGTGGAAAAAGTCCGATGTCCTTTCATAGTGAACGTTTAGTTTCTAAAGAACAACAATTAGTATTTTTGGAAGTTGAACAGCTTGGAAAAGACATTCGAGTTAGGGGGAAACGAAAGCAATGTTCACAGGATTAATCGCCGAGCAAGGAAAAGTCAAAGAAATTAGACGAAACCAACAAATGATCCAACTCACTTTCCAAGCTTCAAACAGTATACTAAGTGATTACAAAATTGGAGATAGCATGGCAGTCAATGGCGTGTGTTTAACTGCTATTGAGGTTTCAAGCACATTTTTTAAAGCTGAAATAATGCCTGAAACTTTTAAACGGACTACTTTCTCCACCGTAAAAGTTGGAGAGAGGGTAAATCTAGAACGAGCAGTTTTGATGACGCAACGCTTTGAAGGACATTTTGTTTCGGGACATATTGATACTGTTACAAGATTGATCAAGAAAATAGAGAATCAAAACGCATTAATTTTGACGTTTGCTTATCCAACCAAATATGCAGGTGAAATCATTCCGCAAGGATCAATTGCAATTAATGGAGTAAGTTTAACGGTTACGGAAACAACAACAGCAAGCTTTTCTGTTAGTCTGATTCCACATTCCAAATCCTTAACAAATCTGGGGAATTTAGGTGTAGGACATCTTGTGAATATAGAAACGGATATCGTTGGGAAATATGTAAAGGCACAGAGAAATAAATTTGAAATGTACAAGGAGAAGGACTTACGATGAGTAATATTACTGAAGCAATAAAGACCTTGAAAAAGGGCGGATTAATCATTGTAGCTGATGATGAAGATAGAGAATCAGAAGGAGATTTGGTTGGTTTAGCCGAATATGTGACACCTGAGGCAGTAAATTTCATGACCAAATTTGGTCGAGGATTAATCTGTGTGCCAATATCGAAGAAGATTGCGCAACACTTATCTTTAGAAGAAATGACAACTCATAATACTGATGCGTTTGGTACAGCTTTTACGATTAGTGTGGATCATAAACATACGAAGACTGGTATTTCAGTATTTGATCGAGCTACTTCCATTAAAGCATTGGCTGATCCTCATTCGAAAACAAGTGATTTTCTTAGACCAGGACATATTTTTCCTTTGATTAGTGTAGATGGCGGAACGCTTATACGTCGAGGACACACCGAAGCTGCAATTGATTTAGCCAAATTAGCTAATAGTGTAGAGGCTGCTTATATTTGTGAGATTCTGAAAGAAGATGGAACGATGGCAAGAATGAAAGATCTGACCCGTTTATCTGAAGAATGGCAATTACCTTTAATTACGATTGATGAGTTGGTAAATTATTTAGAAGAAAATAGTCATATAACCGTAAATTTACCAACAGATTATGGTGATTTCAAATTGACTATTTATGAAGACGGAGAAAAACGGGAGCATCTATTGTTAACAAAGGGAGATATTCAAAATAGTCAGTTTCCTACATTAGTCCGAGTTCATTCGGAATGTCTAACTGGTGATGTCTTCGGGTCTCAGCGTTGCGATTGTGGGGAACAGTTACATGAAGCGATGAGAATGATCAAGGAAGAGGGGACTGGAGCTATTCTTTATCTTCGTCAAGAAGGCCGCGGAATCGGATTGAGGAATAAGTTAAAAGCGTATCAATTGCAGGAAAAAGGATTGGATACTTATGAAGCAAATACTGAATTGGGCTTTGCTCCGGATGAACGGGATTATCACTTTGCAGCAGAAATTTTAAAATCAATTGGTGTAACGTCCATTCGTTTACTTACAAACAATCCCGATAAAGTAATAGAGTTACAACAAGATGGAATTACGATTGTCAATAGGGTACCAATTGAAACCGTTCCGAAAAAGGAAAACCAAGCCTATTTAAAAACAAAAAAAGATAAGTTTCACCATTACTTATCAGTATAAAAATAAAGGAGCAAGAAAATGACAATTTTTGAAGGAAATTATTCTCCAAAAGATATTCGAATCGGAATTGTAGTCGCGCGTTTTAATGAATTTATCAATCAAAAATTATTACAAGGAGCTTTGGATAATTTAAAAAGGCACGGTGTGAAAGAAGAACAAATTGATATTTATTGGGTACCAGGAGCTTTTGAAATTCCTTTTATTACCAAAAAGCTCAGCAAAAAGGACAATTACGATGGGTTGATTACGTTGGGGACAGTTATCAGAGGTGCAACTACTCATTATGAATTGGTTTCCAATGAGGTAGCCAAAGGAGTCGCACATATTAACCTGGAGTCCAATATTCCAGTGATGTTCGGGGTATTAACCACGGAATCCATTGAACAAGCAATTGAACGAGCAGGGACGAAAGCAGGGAATAAAGGCAGTGAAGCTGCGCAAGGGTTAATTGAGATGATTTCTCTTTCACAACAAATTTAAGAATTCCTATTTTTTAGAGTATGATGAGTTTACTGTGTAAATAGCATTCTTCAGTTTACTAAATGTAACAAACGTAAATATTAATCTTAGTATGTTTTGCTTGAAATAGATACATTAAAGCGACCACCTAAAGTTAGACCAAAAAATCTAACTTTAGGTGGTCGCTATACAAATTGACACTATTTTTTTGAGGGGATTTTTTTGAATCGCTCTTTTAAACGAGTTGGTAACAAGAAACTTAAAAGAGTAAAAGGTATCGATACAATGTACCAAAAAATCGTTCGGCCAATCCCATAGCGTTGGTAAAGTTTTTGCAACATCAAATGGAGTAGCACTAACCCAGCGAATAAACTGCTATATAGGAACCAAGGATTATCGAGCTGTGAGAGCGTCCTTAACGACATGATCGTTGCAGGGTAAAAATAAAAGAAACCAGCAACTAAAGTGACTCGCCAATTTTTGGTGAAAGTACTGAGATTCAATAGAAAGAAAAGCGCAGATAAAATGATACCTAGAGGAGGAAAAAGGCTGATTAAAAAAGCATAAATGGCTCCCCATATAATCATTCCGGGACCTTTGATCAGTGCAACTAGCAGAATCAAGCTAAACAACAAAAGCAACTGTTGAGTGAAAGTAGCAAGAATGAATGTCCCGAACAAAATCAGCGTGAACCAATGCCAAAGTGATTGTTGTTGTGATTTTCTGGAAATGGCAAAATGATCCTTTAGGAAAGATGCCAGTTTTGGGTAAGAACGATTAAATTCCATAATTGGTCCTCCTTTATCTAACCTACATTAATTATAATTGAGGTGAATGGAGGATTCATAGGTCTAAGGTGGTATCTTTCAATAAATTTACTGAAAAAAATGATGGTAAAACAAAATATTCTCCGTTATACTGAAAATTATATTAAAAACTGCGGGGAAAAGGGGAATGTGAATGAAAGGCAAGTTAAAACGAGAGATCAACTTATTTGGCGCATTAGCAACTGTTATGGGAACTGTAATTGGGGCAGGAGTTTTCTTTAAAACAGCGGCTGTTACGGCAAGTACACAATCGACTAGTTTGACCTTATTGGCATGGCTATTAGGAGGATTTTTAACGATCTGTGCTGGTCTAACGGTAGCTGAGTTGGCAACTGCGATCCCAGAAACGGGTGGTGCAGTCAAATATATTGAAGCCGCTTATGGAAAATTACCGAGCTTTTTACTGGGTTGGTCCCAAAGCTTGATTTATTTTCCAGCGAATATTGCGGCGCTTTCGATTATTTTTGCGACACAAATGACGAACTTATTACAAATATCTACGGATTATCTTCTATTAATTGCGATTATTACTGCTATTTCTGTTACTGGTTTGAATTTACTAGGAACAAAAGTGGGTACGACTGTCCAGTCTGCGACACTGATTATCAAATTGATTCCATTAGCTGTCATCGTTATTTGGGGACTGTTGACACCAGGTAGTGGAACGATCCAACTATTCCCATTCGAAGCAGGGAAAGATGTGTCTTTTGCAGAAGGCTTGAGTAGTGCTTTACTAGCAACTTTATTCGCTTATGATGGCTGGCTTGGTGTCGGTGCAATGGCGGGGGAAATGAAACGTCCCGAAAAAGATTTACCTAAAGCAATTATTTTAGGGTTAAGTTTTGTAACAGTGGTTTACTTATTGATCAACTTTGTTTTCTTAAAAACTCTGCCAATTGATCAGATTGCAGGTAACCTTAATGCAGCATCTGATGCATCAGCGGTTATTTTTGGAAATATCGGTGGAAAGATCGTGACAATCGGTATCTTGATTTCTGTTTATGGGGCACTGAATGGGTACACGTTGACCGGAATCCGTATTCCTTATGCGATGGCTTTGGAAGGTGAGTTACCTTTTAGTAAACAGTTAACGAAATTATCAAAAAAATTCACAGTGCCATATGTTCCAGCACTTTTTCAATTAGTGATTGCGTGCATTATGATGAGTTTAGGTTCATTCGACTTTTTAACTGATATGCTAATTTTTGTTATGTGGCTGTTTAGCTTATTGATATTTATCGGTGTATTTGTTTTAAGAAAAAAACAACCAGACTTACCAAGACCATACAAAGTACCTTTGTATCCCGTGATTCCATTGATTGCAATTTTTGGCGCTGTCTTTATTTTAGGGATGACTTTATTTACTCAAACAGCTTTGGCAATGATCGGGATCGTTGTCACATTACTAGGTATCCCAGTGTATTATTACAAGAAAAAACAAGACGAGCGTTAATTTAATAGTCATGTAAAAGGACTTAAGAGAGGAAACTTGCTTAAGTCCTTTTATTTACAACTAGAAATTTGCATTTCAATAAATTTGACCTGATTTTCGTCTTTCCTACTTCTGCCATAGCCACTTATATGCTAAAGTAATGAAGAAAAGGAGCGATAAAAAATGATATTTGATTCTCATACCCATTTGAATGCGGAACAATTTAATGATGATATTCCTGAAACTATTGAACGGGCCAAAGAGTTGGGCGTGACAAAAATGGCGGTAGTAGGTTTCGATACCCCAACGATCGAAAAATCATTACAGCTTAGTCACGATTATTCAAACATATATAGTATTATTGGTTGGCATCCTACTGAAGCAGGAAGTTATACTAAAGACGTTGAGAAAAAATTACAAGAGCAATTAACGATGCCGAAAGTGGTAGCGTTAGGTGAAATCGGCTTAGATTATTACTGGATGGAAGATCCGAAAGAAGTGCAAGCTGAAGTTTTTCGTAGACAAATTGCGATTGCGAAAGAAATGAATCTGCCGATCAGTATCCATACCAGAGAAGCGTTAGCAGATACTTATCAAATTTTAAAAGAAGAAGATATTCGTGATATTGGTGGAATCATGCACAGTTTTAGTGGCGATTTTGAATGGGCCAAACGATTTCTTGATTTAGGAATGCACATTTCATTTAGTGGGGTCGTGACTTTCAAAAAAGCGCAAGATGTTCAAGAAGCAGCCACTCATGTTCCACTCGATCGATTGCTAGTAGAAACGGATGCGCCTTACTTAGCTCCAGTACCTTATCGTGGGAAACGAAACGAGCCAGGTTATACCCGTTATACAGTTGAAAAAATTGCCGAATTACGTAATCTTCCGGTAGAAGAAGTGGCGCTCCAAACTTGGAAAAATGCTCATCGTCTATTTAGGATCGCTGAAAATGACTAAATTAAAAATCCAAGAAATTGTAGTCGTTGAGGGAAAAGACGATACTAGAAGACTCCAAGAAGTAGTCGACGTCGACACGATCGAAACGATTGGTTCAGCGATCAATGATGAAATACTCATGCAGATTGAACATGCGCAGGAAACACGTGGTGTGATCATCTTTACCGATCCTGATTTTTCGGGCGAGAAAATCCGCAAGACGATCATGGAAGTCGTTCCTCAGGCAAAACATGCTTTCTTACCTCGTCAGCAAGCACGTCCCAAAAA
Organism: Enterococcus sp. DIV0691; assembly: GCF_051711145.1. Classification (NCBI taxonomy): domain Bacteria; kingdom Bacillati; phylum Bacillota; class Bacilli; order Lactobacillales; family Enterococcaceae; genus Enterococcus; species Enterococcus sp. DIV0691. Next base: position 2,353,378 of record NZ_JBIOLY010000001.1, on the reverse strand, counting down.
ACAAGGAAGTCTTGGCGTTGAACATGCTAGTGACGAGGCCATCTTAGAAGCATTAAAAAAAGTAATCACCCCATCTTTTGAGGAAGACGAAACGGAAATTACTAGACAAGTGTTGATTTCTCATGGTTTAATAGCGGGAGCACAAGCAAAAGAAAAACGTGAAAAATTAGGGGACGAATTAAGAATTGGTTATACCAATGGGAAACAACTGGAGAAGCGTTTAAAAATGTTTCGGATCACACCAGAGGAATTTGCCCAAGCAATGAAAAAAGTGGAGGAACAACATGAGTGAACAGCGTGATATTGCGACACCTTCTAGAACAAAAGAAATCTTATTGAAACATGGATTTTCATTTAAAAAAAGTTTAGGTCAAAATTTTTTGACTGAGCCAAATATCTTAAGAAAAATCGTGGAAACTGGCGAAATCGATCAACAAACAAATGTCATCGAAGTTGGTCCAGGTATTGGAGCGTTGACGGAACAACTAGCACGTAATGCCAATCAAGTCGTTGCCTTTGAAATCGATGATCGCTTGATTCCTGTGTTAAAAGATACGTTAGCTCCTTATCCTAATGTGACTGTTGTTCATCAAGATATTTTAAAAACTAATTTAGATCAGGCAGCAACAACCTATTTTGAACAAGATTTACCGATCAAAGTTGTTGCAAATTTACCTTATTATATTACGACACCGATCATGATGCATTTCTTAGAATCAGATCTGCAAGTAGAAGAAATGGTTGTGATGATGCAAAAAGAAGTTGCTGATCGTATTTCTGCAAATCCCGGTACAAAAGCATATGGCTCATTATCAATCGCTGTACAGTATTATATGGAAGCATCTGTTGCTTTCATCGTACCTAAGACTGTTTTTGTTCCACAACCGAATGTCGATTCAGCTATCTTGAAACTAACCAGAAGAAAGCAACCAGCTGTAGCGGTTACTGATGAAAAGGCATTTTTCCGATTGACAAAAGCAGCGTTTCAGCAACGAAGAAAAACATTATGGAATAACTTACAATCTTCATATGGCAAAGATGAAGCAACGAAAGCTTGGTTAACGACTAGTTTAGAAAAAGCTAACATCGATCCTAAACGTCGTGGAGAAACCCTCTCATTAGCCGAATTTGCTGCATTAAGTAATGCAATGGAAGAGCTGAGCGAGAAAAATTAAGTTCTAATATAATTCAATAAAGAAAGCAAAACGCCTAAAAGTCTAGCATACTAGCTTTTAGGCGTTTTGTTTATCTAAGTTCAGGATAGTCATCACTAATTGAAAAAATAAGTAAATGACTCCTGTAGCCCGATTCCTGTAATCTCAGTTTAAGATCATAATCGTTCATGTATTTAAGAATGGCTAACGGTTTAGACCGAAAAATAGTTTCTTATGAAAATAAATTTTTTTAGAATAAAACGATACTATAATCATAAATGAACACGATGAATTTTTAGAACTTATTTTGATTACTAAGGAGAAAGAAGGGTGAGTTAATGAACAAAATGAACCAATCGATTGTTTTGGGGTTAACATTGATTACCGTTGGCGGATCAATTGCCCCTGTTACCAATGTATTTGCTTCAGAAAAAGCTACGAACTTTACCGCCACAAACGAATTTGATAAATACTACAACGATTTATCAAATGAAAAGAAAGTAGAATTTGAACGATTAGTATCCGATGCTCACTTATCCCAAGTGGAGCAATTACAAATATTAAAAGAAAAATACGAGTCCGATAGACAACCAACTCCTCGCTAGAAAATTGCCGTCATTAAAAGATAGCCAAATGGTTAGTAGCTAAAACAGGTGAAAAAACGGTAAGTGATGTTACTAATTACTTATTCGAATGGCAAGATAATTTAGAACAAGGTGCAGAAAATTGGTTAGTGAATCACGGGTGGAATAGAACCGCAGCTCATTGGACTGTTAAGACTGCTAGCTTCATTTAAGAAAATGAAAGGAACAAAGAGACTGATTTTTTGGGGACTGACACTATTTTTTTGTGTATCTAATTTCATTAGATTATTCATTCATGATGATTTTGGAAAAACAGTAAGAGTTTATTTCAGGGATGTTCCTGCCTATCTAAAAGTAATTTTTTTTATCGTGTTCATACTGTTGTTTTGGTGGAGCTATCCTTATAAAAAAGAAAAAAATTTTTTTGATTGAAGTAAAACAACCAAATATAAACCTGTCATAAACTTCAGTGAGGGTGGACGGGTTTATTTTTGTATTAAAATCAGCAACCATTAAAATGGACTATAATTCAAGAGGGTGAGCCCAGTGTATCTCGTTGTTTTAGTGTATACCTTAGGGTAGGGAATTAGAATGATACTGGGGCTAAATAGGGTTCCAGGAAATATTGTTGTTGACATGTACATAGGGCGTACTTCTTTTTTGTATTTATCTTTCATCTATATAGACAAAAATTGAAGGAGATGATGTAGCTAGCAGAGACTGTAGTTTAAAACATATTTCTTGTATAAGCTTCATTCAAAATTTACTTTATCTGGTGTCGGATAATTGAATACATGAAAAAGGCTCATTCAACATTTTTCTGATTGATGTGTCTTGACACATCTTGTTGTTAAAGTTAAAATAAGACATCATAAAGGTGTCAAGACACATTAGGAGAGAAAAAAATGAAAAAAAAATCAGTACGATCCCTGACTATTTCTGCCTTGTTGATAGCTATGGGGGTTATTATTCCAATGGTTATGCCAAAAATCATGATTCCACCTGCTTCTTTTACTTTGGCTTCTCATGTACCCATATTTATTGCGATGTTTTTTTCACCAGGAATTGCGATTACCGTTGCTTTGGGTACAACATTTGGCTTCTTTTTGACCACACCAGTAATTATTGCGCTGCGTGCATTATCTCATTTGATTTTTGCAGTGATTGGTTCTTGGTATTTGCAAAAGAAACCAGAAATCGTTTTAAAAAATGGCCAATTTACTTTAGCCAACTGGCGCTTCCAAAGTTTCAATTTTGTGATAGGTATCATTCATTCGATTGCGGAAATGTTAGTGGTTAGTGTCTTTTTCTTTGTAGGGAACATGCCAGAAACTTATTATTCTGAAGGCTATTTTTATACAGTCTTTATCCTAATGGGGATTGGTGGGTTGATCCATAGTTTAGTCGATTACAATATTGCTTATTTTGTAGCCGGAACATTGAGCAAATATTTTGATATTCCAGTTTTCACTAAAGCTAAGCAAGTAAGTCAGAAGACACCTTCAACGAAATCAATCAAGAAAATGGCTTGAAAAAAGTACCATTATCAATCAGTTTTTCCTCTTTAACTAGAGATAACTCCTTTAAAATGAATAAGCCGAAAGTGCTGTGTATGAACACAGCACTTTCGGCTTATTTGTTATAGTTCTAGCTTTTGGCATAGTTTCTGCCAAAATTTACATCAAAAGCTGATTTTTTAATTTTTATGGCAATCCGATCACTTCTTCAGTTGATTTGTCAAAGAAATGTCCTTTGCTGATATTGAATGCTAAGTCGACCATTTCCCCTGGTTTATGGAAGTCACGTGCATCGACTTTTGAAATAAATTCAGTTGTACCTGTTCGGGTATAAAGCATGGTTTCTGCACCTAACAATTCTGATACAACAACTTCTGAATGAACAACTGCTTCGGGTTGTGCTTCTAACACCACTTGTTCACTGTGGATATCTTCAGGGCGAATACCAAAAACAACTTCTTTCCCTTCATAGCCTTTTTCAACTAAGACTTTGTTTTTTCCTTCAGGGATTTTTAATTTTAAGCCATGACCGTCACTGATTACTCCATTGTTTAAAGTAACGTTGAAGAAGTTCATTGCGGGTGAACCGATAAAGCCTGCGACGAACATATTGACTGGTGTGTCATACACTTCTTTTGGCGTACCGATCTGTTGGATAAAGCCATCTTTCATGATAACGATACGATCTGCCATCGTCATTGCTTCTGTTTGGTCGTGGGTTACATAGATGGTTGTTGTTTCTAAACGTTGATGGAGTTTGGCGATCTCAGCACGCATCGCTACCCGTAATTTTGCATCTAAGTTTGATAATGGTTCATCCATCAAGAAAACTTTTGCATCACGAACGATGGCACGTCCTAAAGCAACCCGTTGACGTTGGCCACCTGAGAGAGCAGCAGGTTTACGTTTCAAATATTCAGTAAGCCCTAAAATCTCAGCAGCATTTTCTACCCGTTTTTTGATATCTGCTTTGTCATACTTTCTCAACTTCAACCCAAAAGCCATATTGTCAAATACAGTCATGTGTGGATATAACGCATAGTTCTGGAATACCATAGCGATATCACGATCTTTTGGTGCTACATCGTTCATTACTTTACCGCCGATGCTTAATTCTCCTTCCGAGATATCTTCTAGCCCAGCAATCATTCTTAATGTAGTTGATTTTCCACAACCAGAAGGTCCAACAAAGACAATAAATTCACGATCATCGATTGCTAAGTTAAAATCCGTTACGGAATAATTTTCTGCGTTGTCATATTGTTTGTATACATGTTTCAGTGCCATTTCTACCATGATTCATTCCACGCTTTCTGTTTAGTTTTAATGTTGAATTAAGTATAAATGAAAGCGTTATCTATGCTCAATGGCAACTTGAACAAGAATTGATTGTCTTTTTGGGCAATATGCTACACCTTGAGGTAAAATAGAGTAGGAACAAGATGTTGAGAGAGGAAAGGATGATCAATATGAAAATTGCTTTAATTGCTCATGACCGCAAAAAGCCCTTGATGATCAAGTTGACAACCGCCTATAAGGCAATCTTGGAAAAACATGAATTATTCGCAACTGGGACAACAGGTGGTAAAATCACCGAAGCAACTGGCTTAAAAGTCCATCGCTTTAAATCCGGTCCTTTAGGTGGTGACCAACAAATTGGTGCAATGATCTCAGAAGATCAATTAGACCTCGTGATTTTTCTGCGAGATCCGTTGGCTGCACAGCCTCATGAACCGGATGTGACTGCACTGATCCGCTTATCGGATGTTTACGAAATTCCTTTAGCAACTAATATTGGAACAGCAGAAGTACTGTTGCGAGGACTAGAAGCTGGCTTTCTGGATTTCCGTACTGTAGTTCATGAGTTAGAAAATCGACCGTTGTCTCTGGAATAAAATTCGTTATTTGCTATTGATCGTCCATTTATGTTCGTTGAATGTGTGATTTTTCACGAACATGAATTACTTTTTATTCGGGAATGTATGTTTTTTTATTTACAGTCGTGTGTGATCTATGCTATAGTTTTGCTGGGAATGACTTCCCAAAAATAAACAGAGTAGAAAATAAAGCGTTAAGTGCTGAGAGGATGGGATGTTGCCTCTTTGACGAAGGACAAGTTGTTCGCGGTTTTATTTTCGCATTCGCTGCATGTAGGATGTAGCAGCTCTTAAAGGAGATGCTAAGAAATGAAGAAAAATCGGTTAGACGCACGCATGATCGCTATCATGGGATTGTTGATTGCTTTGATGGTCACTTTATCCCGTTTGGTATCGATCGAAACCCCTTTTGTGAAGATCAGTGTCACATTTATTCCACAAATGATCATGGGGATTTTATTTGGCCCGTTTTGGTCTGGAATTGGGGGTGTATTAGCTGACTTAGTAGGAATGGCGTTATTTTCAAAAACAGCTTTCTTCATTGGTTTTACTTTGAATGCCTTTATTGAAGGAGCAATTTATGGTTTCTTTTTTTATCGAAAAGAGATTACTTGGAAAAATTCGCTATTAGCTACACTTTCGGTCACGCTGATCATTAATTTGCTATTGACTCCTTTGTGGCTAGCGATGATGTATCATGTTCCATTATTTAGTTGGATCGTCTGGGCACCAAGGTTATTAAAAACAGTCGTTTGGATTCCTATTCAAACCATTGCGATGTATTACGTCGGACGTAGTATTCCATACAAAAAGATTTTAAGAAGTATGACTCTTCACGCAAAATAGTCAACTCAGAAACAAAAGAAGCAACCTTCCCATCCCAGAAGGTTGCTTCTTTTGCTTATTTATTGTAAGAAAGGAGACGTTTATTTCTATAAAATAGTGAACAACGATTGAAAGAGATGATATATGGCCATACCACCTAGAATACTACTGATGATGGTCAAAAGGATTGTGACACTTTTAGAGGGCTTTGTTAATGAAAGATAGTAATAGGCAAGCCCAATTTGAAGATTGAAGTAGAAAATAGCACTTCCAGATCTAAAATTAGGGAAAAGTGTCATAATAATATTTATACACAGTGATATCTTTAACAATTCTTTGTACCAATTCTTTTTAGCCATTTAGGATAAACTCCTCGATTGCTTTTTCATTTTTTAGGCCAATTATTCGATCAATAACTTTCCCATCCACAATTTTTATTATGGCCGGGATAGAATTAATTCCTAAGCTGTCAGCCATTATTTCCAACTTATCCTCATTCTCTTTACGAGCGTTATCTGTATTATAATATCCCATAGATTGGTGCTGGTTGTTTAGTACTTTTCGCAAAATAGGCTCAAATTCTTTACATTGGGGGCATGTAGGTCTCCCTACATAAACAAATAAAGTATCCTTTCCATTCATTATTTTTTCTAAAGAAATACTATCCACTTCATATAAACCTTCTTTAGATGTTGCCATTTGAGTATAGACATATAAAATAGTAGGTAAACTAAAAATAATTAAAATGAAACACATCAATTTTTTTGGATTAATATTTATCATAAACACAATCAGTTTATAATTTAAAACATGCGACTACTCCACCGATGGCACCACCAGCAAGAGCGACAAAACCTGTTATACAAGCAGCACATACTAATGGAACTGCAAGACAAGCAGCAGCACATGTAGGGGCAATGATGTTAGCAACTGCACGGCTTATTCCTAAAACAATTGCTAGACAGGCTGCTTTTTCAGCCATTCCACGGGTTTGCTTCAAATGAAGAAACTCACTTTGAACTTCTTGTAACTGTTTTTTCAATTCATTATTTGGTATAAATTTATCTTCAAGAATTTGGTGAGTCATTTCTTCGCCATTGGAAAATGTTCTAATCTCGAAAGTATCTTTTTCTGATTGAGTGATCAAAGATTCTTGGACTCCCTTAATGTTGTACATCATATCAAAGATTACCGTAACACTGCTGAATAGATTATAGTGTTCATTTGTGATTGGTACAGTCAATGAATAATAATCTTTATTTTCTCCATTTTCACTTATAATTTGTAACGCTGTAGCATTGTCCAATGTTAAATATTTTTCTGAAACATGTAATTGAATAGTAGAGTCAAGATTAGATGAAAATACGTCCATTAGTTTGTTTTTTTCTTTCGAGCTAATTTCTTTTGCTGTTTCAGACAAAATGACCATATTTTTAACGATTGATGTAGCTTCTTTCGAATTTATACCAGGAACCGTCACTGGATTACTTTCAAAATAGGTACTAATCGTTTGTGTCACTGGCACATAGTCAGTCTCTTGAATCATCTCTGCATTGACAATCATAGAAAAGTTAGGAATGATAAAGGAAGCTAGAGTTATAACAGCAATAAGACTTATAATGAATTTGTTTTTTAACATATTTTTTTTAATTCCTTTCGGTGATCCAGTTTAAGTAAAAAATAGTTACTCTTAGTCGTGTGAATTCTTACATAACATTTCTTTTTTGTACTTTGCAGTAAAAATAAGCACTTTATAACAATTTTCACAAATCTCCTGATATTTTCTCCTTTACTATTATTTAAAGCGCTTTTATTACTTGTATCTATAGTATAGAATGAAAACGAGTAAATTATTTTATATGGTATCAATAGTCACATTGAATTTAAAAAAGGAAGTGAACGACGAATGGAAATTCATGAATTACTACGTAAATTTCGAAAGGAAAGGGGGTTATCTCAAAAAGAGTTAGCACATAAAATAACTTCTAGAGAATCTTTAGTAAAATACGAAAGTGGTAAAAATCAGATTCCATTGATTCCTTTATTAGCTTTTTTAAAAAAGATGAACATTGAGCTAGACGAATGTTTATTTTATTTAAATAAAATAAACGGAAATCATCCAAGACAAAAGTTAAATCAGCTACTTAGTCAATTGGAAGATGTCAAGTTACCAATTGACGACCGATTAAGAAATTTAGAATTAGATATCAAAAAAACAAAAAGCATTGTTGATAAGCGGAATTATCTAATAGCTAAAGGCTATCAATGGCATTTACTACCGAATGATGAAAGAAAGTTTACTCTACATGATAAGGTTTATATCAAAGCGATCATGAACCATCTAGAAAAAGTAGCAGAATATGGTCGTTTTGAAATAGTCACATTTACTTCACTGGCTTTTCTTTTTACAACAGAATTTATTCAAATGCAAGCTTCGAAAGTAGAAAGAATGGGTGATAACGAAAATTTTCTCTCTTCACTTTGCACGTTGTATCATGTTCTCTTTCTTTTAATGCTAGAAAGAAAAGAAAGCGGCTATTCAAAAGAATATCTAGAAAAATTAAAGATGGTTCGAGGTAGACTAGTGACACCACAAAAAACAGAGGTACACGAAAGGTTTGACGATTTGCTACTGAATAGCTTGGTCGAGCGTACAGCTAATTCTAAGCAATTAACAGATTTTTTTATGGGGATTAGGTTAATTGGTGCAACTCAACTTGAAGAGGAGTTTCTTTTAGCTTTAAAAAAATATGAGAGACTTTATGGTCTTTCTCTTTTACCTTCAATTATAGAATAAAAACCGTTGGTAGTAAGGAAGTTTTGGGCAGCTAAGCTATTTAAAGATGAGCTAGGGATGAAATGTTTTGCTTTTGTTTTTTTATGAAGAAGTATAGTTTTGATAACCATTTACATATAAAGTGAGTCATGTCGCAAAGACGTTGTTCATGTTTTAGGAGTGAATGAATAGGTTCTTTTAATGCTTTTCTCTAATAAAATAATAACTGTCCCACAAAAGTTAGTGAAAAACTAGCTCTTGAGGGACAGTTACACTGATTTATTACAACTACTTTTTGATTGAGTTAACTATTTTTAGTAAACTGCGCTTGATATAGTTGATGGTAGTACCCGTCTTTTTGTAGTAATTCATCGTGGGTACCCATCTCAACGATGGCGCCTTGCTCCATGACTAAGATTTGATCGGCATTTTTGATTGTCGATAAACGGTGGGCAATCACAAAGCTCGTTTTGCCTTCCATCATTGTTAAAAAGGCATCTTGAATTTTCTTTTCCGTCAAAGTATCGACTGAACTAGTTGCTTCATCTAGGATCAACATAGGAGGATTGCTGATCATTGTACGGGCGATCGTTAACAATTGTCTTTGTCCGTCAGAGATTTTCAGTCCTTGTCCGCCGATTTTTGTTGCTAACTTTTCAGGCAAGCGTTCCACAAATTCATACATATACGAAGCTTTGAGTGCTTGATTGATTTCTTCATCACTAGCATCTGGATTGCCATACTGTAGATTTTCTTTTAACGTACTGTCAAAGAGCCAAGTATCTTGTAAAACCATTCCAAAGCTTTTTCGCAAGCTATCTCTTTGGATATCTCGAATATCATACCCGTCGATCGTAATGGTTCCACCTGTCGCATCATAAAAACGCATCAATAGGTTAACTAACGTGGATTTACCAGCACCAGTCTTACCTACAATCGCAATCGTTTGCCCTGGTTTAGCAACAAAACTGAAATTTTCGATCAATCGTTGACTTGGTTCATAAGAAAAGGATACATGATTGAACGCTACTTCACCTTTGATTGTTGCTGGATTCAACGCATAAGCATTAGGTTCATCTGGCGTTTCTTCGGGTTGATCGATGAGGTCAAAGGCACGTTCTAATCCAGAAAAAGCGGTTTGGATCTGTGTCGTGATTCCAGAAAGTTCAATAAACGGTTTAGAAAACTGACTAGAATAGATCGTGAAACTAGAGATCACACCGACTGTAATGGCTGAGCCACTTCTTAATGCTAGTAAACCACCAACTAATCCAATCGAAAGATAAGCCAAGTGATCCACAAAACGAGAAGACGGATTCGTCAAAGAAGAAGAAAATTGGGCACGTTGTCCTTTTTGATAAAGATCAGTGTTCAATGCTTGGAATTGTCGCTGATTCATTTCTTCTTGTTGAAAGGCTTTGACGATTTTCTGATTCCCGATCCGTTCGGTAACAAAGCCAGAGATATTCCCGATAATCTTTTGTTGATTGTCAAAGTCGTTTTGTGATGCACGGGCAACGATCCAACTGACAAGAAAAATGATTGGTGTGGAGCAAATCACGACGAGTGTCAATAACGGGCTAAGGCGTAACATAAATATAAAAGACAAGACGATGATAGCCACGCCGGCAAACATTTGGTTAAAAGCCGCAGAGATCGCAATGGAAATATTATCCATATCGTTGGTAAAACGACTAACGATATTCCCGTGTGAATTTTGATCGTAGTAACGAAGCGGTAATTTATTCAAACGTGCAAAGGCATCTTTTCTTAATTTTGCTACGGAAAGATAAGCCAAGCGATTACTTAAGACTTGGATCAGCCATTGACTGATCACGTTGATCAATACGATCCCGCCAAATAATAATAAGAGGTGGAACAATTGAGCAAATCGAACTTGACCTGCGCCGATCATTTGGTCAATACTTTGACCAATCTGTAAAGTCATTACCACAGTAGCGATCCCGTTGATGATCCCTAAAAGGATCGCAAACCAGATATCTTTTGAATAGGCTGTAAGGTAAGGAACGAATCGTTTGAGGGTTTTCCAGGATAATTTTTTTGTTTTCATCTTATTCTTCCTCCTGTGATGCGACGATTTCGCGATACTCAACGGAATCCTTCAATAAATCTTCATGTTTCCCTTGCGCAACGATCTTTCCTTGATCCATCACGAGGATCTTATGTGCTTCTTGAATCGAGCGGATTCGTTGAGAAATAATAATGACTGTCGTATCTAGTGAGGTTTGTAATGCTTTTCTTAAGTTAAGATCGGTTTGATAATCTAACGCGCTTAAAGAATCATCTAAAATCAATAATTCAGGTTTGGCAATTAACGCACGTGCAATCGTTAGCCGTTGTTTTTGACCGCCAGAAAAGTTTTTTCCGTTTTCCATTACCTTTGTTTCTAATCCTTTAGGAAGTTGTCGAACAAACTCTTCTGCTTGAGCAATTCTAAGAGCTTCCCAACATTCTTCATCTGTGGCATCTTCTTTTCCCCATTGAAGGTTTTCACGGATGGTTCCAGTGAATAGAACAGCGGTTTGAGGAACTTGTGAGATTTGGCTTCTTAAAGGATCAAGTTTCCATGAGCGAACATCCACGTCATCAAAAGCGACGGAACCTGCGCTGACGTCATAGAAACGTGGAATCAATTGAGTTAAGGTTGTTTTTCCGCTACCGGTTGGTCCAATGATCCCCAAAACCGTGTTTCGTTTCAAAGCAAAAGTAATGTCTTGTAAAGATAATCCTGACTTTTCAGTATAACGAAAGTCGACATGTTCAAATTGAACGATGTTTTCGGATTGGAAATTCGGTGTCAAGGCATCTTCTGCATCTGTCAGTGTGGTGTCAGTTTCTAGGACTTCTTTGACCCGATTACCTGAAGCTTCGGCCCGGGTAAAGATAACGACCAGGTTAGAAACGACGATCAATGCCAGTAACATTTGATTCATGTAATTGATCAACGCAAGGACTTGACCTTGTTGCAAATGTCCGATATTGACTTTGATCCCACCAACAGTCAACAAACAAATAATACCGATATTCATGATCAATGTGGTAGCCGGTGATAAGAGAGCTGAGATATTTGAAACACGTAAGTAGTTTTTAGCTAATTCATCGGTGTCCTCATCAAAAGTATCAATTTCTGTTTTTGTGCGGGAGAATGCTCGAATTACACGAACACCGCTTAGATTTTGACTAACCGTTTCATTTAAACGATCCAGTTTTTCTTGGACTTTTTGGTACAGTGGAATTGTTCTTTTGATGATAAAGTATAAAATGATTGAAAAAATCGGTAGAATAGCTAAGAAAAACAAGCCGATTTCCCAGTCAATCACAAAGGCCATGACGACTGAACCGATACTTAGAAATGGCGCACGGATCAATAAACGGATTACCATGGCTAATGCTAATTGGAGTTGGTTGATGTCGTTCGTCATTCGAGTGATCAATGTATCTGTACCAAAATGATTTAATTCACTATGTGAAAAGGAATTGATTTTCTTGATTAGTTGATTTCTAAGCTCAGTACCAAATCCTTGTGAAGCTATTGAAGCATAATATTGACAAATGATCGCACAAATCAATCCAACAACTGACATCACGACCATCCAGATCCCCATTTGGATGATCACACCACGATCATTCATCTTTAGACCGTTATCAATCAATGAGGCCATCAATAATGGCAAAATCAATTCAAAGACAGCTTCTAAGAATTTAAAAACGGGACCCAGAATGATTTGTTTACGGTAATCTTTTGCATAACGCAATAACTGAATCATATGATTCCTCCTAAAATATATTTACCATTAGCTAAGAGAATTTTTAAGAAAAAGCCAAATAAATTTTCTCGAATTTCTTTCTTAGCTACTTAAACGGTAGGCACGGATTTAAGAGAAAGGGGAGTCAGTTGCAAGAAATTTCTGTCTATTTTACATTGATGACCCTTTGTCTTAAACGAGTACTTTCCTATGTATAAGTAGGTACTCTCACATTGTATCTTATGAAATTTAGAATGAAAAGTGAATAAGCCTTTTCATAAATGAAACTTTGAAGTGAATTAGCAAAAAAAGTCATTGACGAATCTCGTTTGTTTCTCCTTCTTTTTAGATAAAAATAGCTATTGACAAAATGAATGCGTTTCCTATGATGGAGAAGAGGTGAGAGAATGTTAAAAGAAGAAATCCAAGATTATTTAGAAAATCAAACGGCATTTATCGATTTAGCACAATTAAGTGATGTTTTTACAGCGAAATATTTAGCAGCATACTTTAAAGTGAAACGTAATACGGTCAGTCATTATCTTAATCAATTAAATGAAGCTGGCATTTTGGTTAAGATCAATTCTCGTCCGGTCTATTACTTTCATAAAATGGCTTTTGAACAGCAATTTTTTGCTTTAAGTAAAACGTATTATGCCTCAACTGAAGAAATTAGGGCTGAACAGCCTATTTTTTCAAGAAGTAAAGATCTTTTTTCTTTAGTGATCGGTCACGAAGCAAGCCTGAAAGAAAGCATTGAACAAATCAAAACAGCTCTTTTTTATCCAGATGGTGGGCTACCTGTGTTATTAACTGGAGAAAGTGGTACAGGGAAAAGCTTCTTAGTCAATATCGTTTATCAATACTGTTTAGAACATGATCTCTTACCAGAAAATGCGCCTTTCGTGACGTTGAATTGTGCCCAATATGCCGATAATCCAGAATTGTTGACGAGTAATTTATTTGGACATGTCAGTGGAGCATACACCGGTGCGACACAAGATAAGGTTGGCGCTTTTGAGGCAGCCGATGGGGGATTATTATTTTTAGATGAAGTTCATCGACTTAGCCCTGAAGGACAAGAAAAATTGTTTACGTATCTGGATCAAGGGATTATTTATCGAATGGGAGAAACGAATCAGGGGAAAAAAGTCGATGTTCGGCTCTTCTTTGCAACGACTGAAGAAGTCACCAAACATTTTCTGCCCACTTTTATGCGTCGGATTCCTTTTAAGATTGATCTGCCTTCTTTACGTGCTCGTGGAAAAGAAGAACGATTGGAGCTGATTTATTCTTTTTTCTTAAATGAACAAAGAAAAATCGAGCGACCAATGAAAGTGAGTGGGCAAGTGCTGTCATTATTGACGAACCAAAGTTTTTCGGGAAACATCGGCGAATTGAAAAATAGCGTAAAAGTAGCTGTAGCCAAAGCATTCGCTGAACAAAAAGAGGAAGAGAGCCTATCGATCAAACTCCAACATTTACAAAGATATCTTTTGAAGGTTCCCCATCAAGACAGCCCAGCCCAATCAGCTGTGTGGATCACTGAGAAAAAAGAATTAGCTCATTTGGTTGAAAAAAGACAACCAGAACAGGAGCGAATGATCCGCTGCTTTGAACAACTATTATTGACCTTTAAGAAAAATGGCGCAACAGTAAGTAACTGTGAGGAAAAATTAAAAGAAGAAGTCGTTTATTTATTTGATTTTTTACTCTTTGAAACGAGTCGCCAAGAAAAACATGAACTACTAGTCTACTGGTTGCACTCCATTCGAGAAACGCTAAAACAAATGGAAAGTGCCTATCAGATCAAGTTTGATGGTAACAGCGTCTATGCGCTAAGTTATTATCTCTATCAAAGAAGCACAGTAAAGTGGTTACCAGAAGATGGAGAAATCGAACAATTGATCAAGGAACTAGACCGCCAGTTAGAACTAATGTATCCAGCAAACTATCACTACGCCCATCGGATCTTGGAATTGACACAAGCCAAGTTAGATTTAGAAGTTACTTTATTAGATCATATTTTATTAACGATCTATTTGAGACGGACGAAATGGACAAAAGAACAAAGTGTGCCTAAAGCAATCATTGCTGCTCATGGTTATGCCACCGCTAGTAGTATGGCAAACGTCGCTAATCGATTGTTGGGAAATGATCTGTTTGAATCCTTTGATATGCCCTTAGATGTGACTCCCCAACAAATTGCGGATGAAATGATTGATTACAGTAATCGTCATGATATCTCTAATGGACTGATCATTTTAGTTGATATGGGCTCGCTAAAAGAAATCCATCAACTATTCAAAGATCAGGTCTTTGCCCCAATCGTTATTTTGAATAATGTGACAACACCATTAGTTATCAGTATTGGAGAAAAAATGCAAAAAATGACTGATCTGGAAGAAATCGTCAAGGAAGCGGTGGCCTCCTTGGAAGCAGAGTGGACGATCATTTACCCTCAAAAAAATAAACAAAAAGCATTACTGATCACTTGCATGACGGGGATCGGAACGGCTGTCCATATGAGTGAACTACTTGAAAAAAGTTTACCAGCAAACAGCGCACTTAAAATCATCCCTTATGAATACCAAGTATTAACACAAAGAAAATTAACGGAATCGGTTTTTTCGATGTACGATGTGATTGGCATCATTGGGACAACGAATCCTCAAATCGACACGATGCCATATCTTTCGTTAGAGTCATTGATTTCAGGAGAGAAGATGGATGAACTTGTTCAATGGCTGGCTCCTATTTTTTCATTGAAAGAACAAGCTAACTTTGATCAGCAATTTGTCCGAAATTTTTCATTAGAAAAAGTACTGGAGTCGGTGACGATCCTTGATACAGAAAAAGTGATGACAGAAATCGAGCTGTTTATGCGCGAATTGGAGATGCGTTTTGATAAGAACATCACGACGCCACAAAAGATCGCCCTTTTTGTCCATGTCAGTTGTTTGATTGAACGATTGATCAGGCAGATCCCGATTGAAAGTTACCATGGTCAAGAACAGTTGTTACAGTGTCAAAAAGAAACCTTGGATCGAATCAAAGAAGCATTTAGTGTCATCGAAGAACATTATAGTGTCACGATCCCACCATCAGAAGTCGCTTATATTTATGATATTCTCGAAAATGTAGAGGATAAAATAGGCTCAGAAGAAGAATTTTAATCGTAAGCAAGATACCGCCACTATGTTGGCACGTATCTTGCTTTATTTGTAGTGAGAGTAAGAAAGAGGTGGAAACATGGAAAGAACAATTATTCTAGCCTCCCATGGACGTTTTGCTTCAGGGATTTTAGATTCTTTGGAACTTATTTTTGGTAAAACGCATTCGATCCTAGCGTTAGATTGCTATGGAACTGAAACGTTTGATTTAGCAAAATCAGTGCAGCAATTGATCAACGATCATCAAGGGCAGGAGTTGATCATCATCACTGACTTATTTGGTGGCAGTGTAAACAATGAATTTTTGCAGTACATTAACCGACCGAATATCTACTTGATTGCTGGTTTGAATCTGCCATTGTTGATCGAGATTGCCACAAAAATTGAGACAGCTGATTCAATCGTTGAATTGATCCATCAGGTATTGAATGATTCAAAAGAAATGATCCAATTTTGTAATGAAAGTATCGAAAAAAAAATGGAAGAAGAAGAATTTTAGGAGGGATTGGAAATGATTATTTTAACAAGAGTCGATCATCGTTTATTGCATGGTCAAGTCGCTTTTTCTTGGACACAATCAATTGGGGCAGATTGTATTTTGATCGCAAATGATGATGTGCCAAACAATGAAATACGCAAAACAACCATTAAGCTGGCAAAGCCACAAGGAGTGAAACTAGTGATCAAATCGATTGAAGATTCGATCGCTGCATTACAAAGTGGCGTAACGGATAAATATAAACTATTTATCGTAGTAGAGTCTGTGAAAGATGCGTATCAATTAGCAAAAGCTTGTCCACAGATCAAGCAAATCAATTTAGGTGGGATTAAAGCAAAGGAAGGAACGCGGAGTCTAGGTAAAGCGGTCAACGTATTACCTGAAGAAGAAAAATTGTTGGAACAAATGATCGCTGATGGGATAGAAGTAGAAATTCGTCAAGTACCAGCAGATAAAAAAATAGCAGCAAAGGAAGTCTTATGAGAAAGGAAGAATAAAAGATGATCCTACAAGCAATTCTTTTAGGTCTGGTTGCCTTTATTGCGCAATCAGAGTATGCGTTAGGAACTTCCCTGCTTTCTCGTCCGATCGTAACGGGATTATTTACAGGGATTGTTTTGGGAGATGTAAAAACAGGTATTATTATGGGAGCAACTTTGGAATTAGCTTTTATTGGTTCATTTTCAGTTGGAGCATCGATTCCACCAGACGTTGTGACCGGTGGAATCTTAGGAACTGCATTTGCCATTACTGCAGGAGCAGGAACAGAAACAGCATTACTATTAGGTTTACCAATTGCGACACTTACCCTTATTTTAAAAAATGTTTATTTAGGACTATTGATTCCGATCATGAACCACAGAGCAGATCGTTATGCGGAGGATGGGAATTATAAAGGGGTCGAACACATGCACTTATTAGCTGGTTTCGGCTTGTCATTGATGCTTGGTCTGGTAGTCATGATTTCTTATTTAGTCGGAAGTCAAACGATCGGGAATCTCTTAGCGAAAATACCAGATTTTGTGCAAAACGGCTTGACCGTTGCAACTGGGTTGATTCCAGCACTTGGATTTGCCATGCTGGCACGTTTATTGATCAATAAAAAAGTAGCACCTTATTTCTTTTTAGGCTTTGCTGTAGCAGCTTACTTAGAGATTCCAGTAACAGGTATTGCCATCTTTGGGGCGATCTTAGCCGTCATTGTCGTCAATATCATGAACGTACGTCAAGTATCCGTTCAAACTTCAGCAGGGGAGGTAGAAGAGGATGAAGACTTCTAATCAAGAAGAACACAAAGTGACCAAAAAAGAACTGAATCAGGTCTTTTGGCGCTCATTTCAAATGGAATTTTCATGGAACTATGAAAGGCAGATGAATATGGCCTATGTCTTTGCCATCATTCCCATCTTGAAAAAGCTCTATCATACTAAAGAAGAAATGTCAGCAGCGCTTAAACGACACTTGGAATTTTTTAACACGACACCACATATCGTGACCCTGATCTTAGGGATCAATGCAGCAATGGAAGAAGAAAATAAAAATGACCCAGAGTTTGATGTAACAGCTATTGATAGTATCAAAACCTCACTGATGGGGCCTTTAGCAGGGTTAGGCGATTCATTCTTTTGGGGAACGTTGCGTTTGATCGCGACGGGTGTTGGGACTTCGCTAGCACTACAAGGAAATATTTTAGGACCAATTTTATTCCTTTTGATTTTCAATATCCCTCATGTTTTGTTTCGTTACTTGGCAACAAGTTGGGGCTATCGATTAGGTACTGGATTTTTAAAGAAAATCCAAGCAAACGGAATGATGGAAAGTTTGACGTTAGGTGCTTCAATCATTGGATTGATGGTAGTTGGCGGGATGACTGCGACGATGATCGATATCAATATTCCTTTGAAAATCGGAACAGGTGAAAATGCTGTCACGGTTCAAAGTATTTTTGATGATATCGTTCCTCATATTTTAAGTTTAGGTGCCTTTGGAGCAGTCTTTTATTTATTGAAAAAAGAAGTCAAACCATTGATGATTTTGATTGGATTAGCTATTTTTGGGATTGCTGGTTCATGGATCGGTATCTTTTAGAAAAGGAGAGAACAAGATGGTCACAATGCTTGATTATATTCATGAAGAAAAAACAGTTTTATCAGCGATTCTTGAAAAGAATGATTCGTCACTTCATGTGTCTTATCAAAACATGCAACACGTTCTGATTCTGGCGACAGGTTCTTCGTATAATGCTTGTCTTGCTGCAAAGCCGGCACTAGAAAGCTATGGAGATATCACTGTGGATATCCAAGAACCTTATCATTTTAATCATTATGGGAAATTGTCAGAAGAAGTTGATACAGTCATCGCTGTTTCTCAAAGTGGGAAAAGTGCTTCGACAGTCGATGCCATTCGAAAGATCCGATCATCAAAACGACGGACGATCGCTTTAACTGGAGATGATCAAAGTCCGATCACCAAAGAAGTGGATCAAGTGATTGACTTGAATATGGGCGTGGAAAAAGTGGGGTTTGTTACCAAGGGCTATTCAGCAACCGTTCTTCAGTTGATTCTCTTAGGTCTAGCGATTGGAACCAGTAAAGATCGAATAACAGCAGCGCAAAAAGAAGAAAAACTAGTTCAACTAAGAGAAATCGTGATGAAAATTCCTCAGATCATTGCGCAAACAGAACAATTTTTTGAAAAAAATGAAGCACTCTTTCGTGTAGCAAAACGATTTATTGCGATCGGGTATGGACCGAATTGGGGAACAGCGAAAGAGTTTGAAACCAAGTTTACGGAAACTGTTCGGGAACCTTCCCAAGGCTTTGAATTAGAGGCATACATGCACGGTCCGTATTTAGAAGCCAATCCTGGTCATATCCTATTCTTCTTGGAAACCAACAGTGATAGTCAGCAACGTTCCCAGCGATTAGCACAATACATGAAACAATATGTTGGACAGGTCATTGTTGTAACGACTGAAGGAGAAACGACTGAGAATCAGCTTAGTCTGGGAATCACTAGCGAAGAAGATCTTTCTGTTTTAGCTTTAGTTGTACCGATCCAAGTTTTGGCTTATAAAATTGCGACTGCCAAAGGGATCGATTTAGGTCAAAGAATTTTTGATGATTTTGATGAAGTATTAAAAAGTAAAATTTAAGAGGTGGAGACTATGTTAAAATTCAATGAACAAAAACAAATCGAGGATATCAATGGGGCGCTAGCTTTACGTCCGCAAGTGGAACAAATCATTGACGGATTGGGAGAGGGATTCGATGCAATTTATTATTTAGGAATCGGCGGAACCTACGCGTCAGCGATGCAAGCTGTGACTTATATGAACGGTAAAAGTAACCTGCCTGTTTATGTCCAACATGCAGCAGAATATTACACAACTGGCAACAAACGCCTAACAGAAAAATCAATTGTTGTCTTGTCTTCAGTTACTGGTACCACGCAAGAAGTCGTGCAAGCGGTCAAAGAAATCAAAACAGTGGGTGCGACACTGATCGGGTTTATTGATACAAAAGAGAGTATTCTCGCTGAACTTTGTGACCATACGATCACTTATCCTGCACCTGGAACCGAACAAATCAAATTCTTTATGGTCGCAGATCGTTTGATGTATAATCATGGCGAATTTGAAGACTACGAAACCTATTATCAACAATTAGAAGAGCACTTAGCAGTTGGCTTAGTCGAAGCCGAAAAACAAGCAGATGCTTTTGGATTAGCGTTTGCTGAAAAACATCGTCACGATTCGATGCACTATTTTATCGGTGCTGGGAACCAATGGGGCGCTGTCTATTCTTATGCGATGTGTTATTGGGAAGAGCAAAGTTGGTTGCCTTCTAAATCGATCCACGCTGCTGAATTTTTACATGGTACGCTAGAAGTGATTGAAGAAACGACACCAGTGACGTTGTTCTTAGGAGAAGATGAACAACGTGTACTTGCAGAAAGAGTCGCAAACCTATTACCAAAAATCTGTGCAAATTATACATTGATTGATACAAAAGACTATCCAATTGAAGGAATTGACGAAAGTTATCGTGGGCGTGTCCTTTCTTATTTGCTGATGCATGCGGTGACGCAACGAATCGATGCGCATATCGAGCAATTAAATTGTCACCCCTTAGAAATCAGAAGATATTACCGTCAATTTGAGTATTAAGCGACACAATCAGTTCTAAGAGGAACGATTTCGTAAAATAATAAAATAAAACATACCAATATGAATCGTCTGTCAGTGAAATAAACGGTTCATGCTGGTATGTTTTTTGGTTATGACATGGATCAAGTGAGCGATTTGATCCGTGTGTTGATATGTTGATAGCAGAATTTTTATGAATTGTTTGATAAGTCAGTTAAGAGATTACGAGGTTGGATATTCGCATCAATCACATTGTAAAAGGCATTTGAAGTATCATTCACATCCCAAACGGCTAAGATGACATGATAACCGAGATGATCACCTGGAATAGTGATCGTGTGTGTTAGATTTGTGTCGGCATCTTTCCCGTGACCGTCTACCTCACCTATAAATTGAAATTCATCGCGGGATAATGGTTTGTTTGGATTCCAATTATTTTTCGTGATATAGTAATGCCATTTAGCTGTTTTATGCGCGGCAGTATAAGACCAAGTGAATTTCGTTGGACCAGTTGAAAGGTTTTGTTTTGTCCAAATAGTAGCAGTTTGTTTGTCTAATTCAAATCCTTTGACACCATTTGCGGAAGCAATTTTTCCATCTGCAGGTCCACCATTTGGGAATCCTTTAGGTGCTTCTAGTGATTGTGGCTCAGTAATTATTTCACCGTATTTTTCAAGAGCTGCATGCCAATTCTTCTTACTGTCTAATTCTCCTTGATAGGCACGACTGATAGGTTTCTCCACATAACCGTGAGCATCCACATTAACTGTCGATAAGGCAGTTAAACCAGTTGTTGCTAAAACGAGACCTAATCCTACGACTAAACTTTTTTTCATCTTGATTCCCTCCATCAATTGCTTATTATGTGAAATAAATGTTTTCACAAAAATAGTATAAAACGATAGGAGAAGAGGGTTAAATATTGTTTGTTATTGCAACAAAAAAAGTATGGTTCCTAAAAAAGTACACTCAGTTCGATATCATGAAAAAGCATTCGATAAAAGATAACTTCTTTCTGATACGCTCTTATTATTGATGAGTGGCAAAAGTGAAACGAAAAAGATCCCACGATGTTGAGCCTAGCGATACTAGAACTACCCATCGTGGGAAAGAATGAGCAAATGTTTTCAATAAACAGTAAAGAAAATGAAGAATGATTGATTGTTCAGTTAAAGAGAATCACATGGATTCATTTAAGGATTCATTTAAGGATTCATTTAAATCATTTAAGATACTACGAGGTTGGATATTCGCATCAATGACATTGTAGAAGGCATTTGATGTATCACTTACATCCCAAACTGCTAAAATCACATGATAACCTATCCGGTCATTTGGGATCGTAATGGTGTGAGTTGGACTCGTGCTAGCTTGCGCACCTTTTCCTTGGACTTCGCCAATCAATTGAAGTTCATTGCGAGAAAGTGGTTTATTCTGGTTCCAACCTGGTTTAGTGATATAGTAATGCCATTTACTAGTTGGGTGTGATTGCGTATACTTCCAAGTGAATTTTGTCGCTCCCCCTGTTAAATTTTGTTTCGTCCATAGACTAGAAGTTTGCTTATCTAATTCAAATCCTCTTGCACCATTTGCAGAAGCGA
The DNA here is from genome assembly GCF_051711145.1 of Enterococcus sp. DIV0691. Classification (NCBI taxonomy): domain Bacteria; kingdom Bacillati; phylum Bacillota; class Bacilli; order Lactobacillales; family Enterococcaceae; genus Enterococcus; species Enterococcus sp. DIV0691. The sequence goes on along the minus strand of NZ_JBIOLY010000001.1, from coordinate 2,331,458 downwards.
TTTTTCCATCTGCTGGTCCACCTTTAGGGAATCCCTGAGGAGCTTCTAGTGATTGTGGTTCATTAATGATCGGACCATATTTTTGAACTGCGAAATCATAGCCAATGTTTTCTTTATCCAATTGACCTTGATAGGCACGGCTAATTGGCGAGATAACATAACCATGTGCTGAAACATTGACGGAAGATAATGTTGTCAATCCTGTCGTTGCTAAAACCAAACCTAACCCTAATAAAGAACTTTTTTTCATATTATAACTTTCCTCCAAAATGATTTTTATGAAAAGGTTTTCTTTTCATGAATTTAGTATAACGAGGAGAATAGTAAGCTTAGATTGTTTGTCTAGCATTACAACAAAAATAACATCTTCCGGTTCGTTATTGTTAATTAGCTTTGTTTTGTAAACTGCTTTCAATCAATGAATTTTTGAGATTACTAAAATATTCTTTAGCATTAGTCAAATCTAACCACTCAAAAAAACGAAGACCCTTTTCGATTTCCGGGATGGCTGAATGATCGCCATCTGCTAATCTATCCAAAGCCGCAAATAATTTATACTGGGCAAGATCAATTGACTGTTTGTGGTTTTGCGTTAATCTTTTCAGTTCGCATAGAAAAAGTTTTCTAAGAATCGCAGAATGACGGTTAAATGAGAGGCGTAAACCATTAAGAATAAAATTAGAGAAAAGTTCTGAATAGTAGGTAGCGTCTATGTACGTTTTCATTTTTGATACACTGGTTTGAAAGAGATGGATGATGTATTGATCATCAAAAATAAACAAACAGTTTGAAAAAATCGTTAGTTCAAAATGTCCCCAGGTTTCAATTTTTTCAAGATAATTTTTGATCACAAAAATTTCTTCTTCTATTTTCAAATTGGTATCAGTATGGTTGTAGAGGTAGTTCATAATCAATTTTCGTTGGGCATAAATCAAACGATAGTAGATGCTGCCTGTTTTTTCGTATTCGTTTAGTAGTTCTAATTCTTGTTCGTGAGTGATTTTTTTGGATGAGATGAGATAGTTGGTTAATTTTTGTTTATTCGTAAGTGAATTGCTATTAAGAAGAAATTGATACTCTTCTAAAGTAATGTTCATTCGTTCAAGGTAGTTAACTAATAGTTCAAAACTGATCTTTGTTCCTCTTGATTCAAACGCTGCAAGGGTTCCTCGTTGTGAGATACCTCGTGTCAACTGTTCTTGTGTTAAGCCACGTTCTTTTCTTAACTTACGAATCAGAGACGAATGGTTAGTCATATCTTTATCCTCCTAGTGTTTTTTTATATATATTGTAGATGTTTTTTTAAATATATCACAAATGTAATAAAATTTAAATAAAGCGTCATTTTTGCGCGCTTTTAAAGAAAAAGTGCGTAATCGATTATTTGGGTGTTGCAATACTATGCAAATAATTGTAATCGTTTTAATTGGTGGTGTAATATGTTATGTAATAAAGAATAATGGAGGCGGTTTGATGAAGAAAAAACTAGTATTATTTTCTGTAGGCGTGTTTAGTGCAATAGTAAGTGGAGGTACGACGGTTTTTGCAGCTGATGCAGCAGACACGATGCCTGACCTCGCGAATAAACAAATTGCAGTCGGATACTATCATAACTGGCAAGCGGAACAAGGCGCAGGCTATCAAGGAGGTCGTCCAGCCGACATTGATTTGGCCAAAATAAATCCTTTTTACAATGTAGTGACGGTTTCGTTTATGAAAGGAGAAGGGATTCCTACTTTTAAACCTTATAATATGACGGATCAGGCCTTTCGTGAAAAAGTAGCAACATTGAATGCGCAAGGGCGAGCAGTCATTATTTCTCTAGGAGGAGCAGATTCACATATTGAATTACATCGTGGCCAGGAACAAGCTTTTGCGAATGAAATCATTCGGTTAGTAGAAGTATATGGCTTTGATGGATTAGATATTGATTTGGAACAAACTGCGGTGGCTGCTGGGGATAATCAAACAGTCATTCCGGCGGCATTAAAAATCGTTCGTGAGCATTACAAGAAAGAAAACAAACATTTTATTATCTCAATGGCGCCTGAATTTCCATACTTAAGAACAAATGGGGCATATGTACCATACATTACAGCTTTACAAAATGAATATGACTTTATTGCCCCTCAATTGTATAATCAAGTGTATAATCAAGCAGGCGATGGGATCAGTGTTGGGACGGAATGGATTGCCCAAAACAATGACAATAAAAAGTATGAATTTTTGTACGGGATTTCAAAATCATTTAATGAAGGAAGCGGTGGCTTTATCCAAATTCCTGCAAGTAAACTAGCATTAGGGATCCCAGCTAACGAAGATGCCGCAGCGAATGGCTATGTTAAAGATCCTTCAAAGGTCTACCAAGTGTTTGAACAAATGACAAAAGATCAAACGCCATTAAAAGGAATCATGACATGGAGTGTCAACTGGGACGAGGGCAGAAATAAAGCTGGGATTGCCTATAATCAGTCGTTTGCGAATGCTTATCAAGGATTGTTCAAAGAGCAAGTACCAGATACTGAGAAACCTTCTAAACCAGAAAATTTAAAAGGAACTGCAACGCAATCAAGCATTTCATTAAGCTGGTCAGCTTCTACTGATAATGTGCGTGTTTCTCATTATAATGTTTATCAAAACAAACAACTCATTGGCACTAGTAACACAACCAATTATACGGTGAGCAATTTATCCCCAGACACAACCTATTCATTTACGGTTGAAGCAGTCGATACATCAGGAAATCGCTCAACATCGTCTGATGTATTAACGATCAGAACACAAGCTGGTTCACAATTACCAGCCCCTTCGATGCCAACTGGTCTAGTAGTAAAAGGTGTATCGCAAAACTCTGTGACACTCGGTTGGTCTGCAAATGATCCGAAAGAAGAGGTCATCGGCTATGAAATCTATCGAAATGGCGTTCTATTAACAACCTCGATGACACCAGATTTTATAGACAAGGGATTAATGTCTGATACGACATACACTTATCAAATCGCAGCAGTCAATTCTTCTGGTATTTCTAAGAAAAGTCAACAAGTGACAGCGAAAACGACAGCAGATAATCAAGCAGAAGAATGGAAAATTGGGAAATTATATAATATTGGTGATATTGTGACCTATAAAGGAAATCTTTACCGTTGTCGTAACATCCACATGGGACAAATCGGCTGGGAACCTGATGTGGCTTTAGCATTATGGCTGAAGATCAGTTAATAAAGTTAACAAAATAAAAAAAGAGTCAGAGTGCAGTATGTCAGGGCTATTACAATGAGGATGTAATGAGGACATACACATATAAGGCGCACTCTGATTTTTTTACATAAAATTGTCAGAATCAAAATATAAGATAAGCCACGCAACCATTTTACATGCTCTAATCTAAATAGTTATTTTCAGTTGTTCAGGATGAGAGAATAAACAAAAGAAGAAAACACACAGTTCAATCTGAATTCTGGTGTTTTCTTCTTTTATCATTTAGTAACGATCGTACAAAAGTGATGGGACAAACGATGCAACCCATATCGCTGAAATAAAAATAACTGAAACATTAATTAAAATGGCGGTGTAACAGACCACATATTCTAGCCCCCCCTTTCTAGTTGATTCAATGATTATTTATACGATAATTATAACGCTTTGAATGACATAAAATTAAAATGTATCTTAATACAACAATGTCAAGTGTTAAACAAACTGTTAAAACGGGAAAAATAGTTTTCAACATTTAGAGTATCTATACTATAATAGTTACTATCAACTATTTGGAGGAATATCAATGAAACAAAAAATTGCAGTTTTAGGCCCAGGCTCTTGGGGGACTGCTTTAGCGCAAACCTTAGCAGAAAACGGACATGATGTTCGTATTTGGGGAAATGTTCCTGAACAAATCGATGAAATTAATCAGTATCATACAAATAAACAATTTTTACCTAACCTAAAAATTTCCGAAACGATTATCGGTTATAAAGAATTAGCAGAAGCAGTGAAGGATGTCGATGCGGTTTTATTCGTTGTACCAACGAAAGCCATTCGTTCAGTTGCTCAAGAATTGATTGAGAAAATGAATACTAAACCAATCATCATTCATGCAAGTAAAGGGTTAGAGCAAGGAACACATAAACGCATTTCTGAAGTTATTGCTGAAGAGATTCCAGAGGAAAAAAGAAAGGCAATCGTCGTGCTTTCTGGACCAAGCCACGCGGAAGAAGTTGCTGTTCATGATATTACGACCATTACTGCTGCAAGCATTGATCAGCAAGCGGCAATCTATGTGCAAGATCTGTTCATGAATGATTATTTTAGAATTTATACGAATAATGATGTCATCGGAGTTGAAACGGGTGCGGCTTTAAAAAATATCATTGCTATCGGTGCTGGTGCCATCCATGGATTAGGTTTTGGTGATGATGCAAAAGCGGCGATCATGACTCGAGGATTAGCGGAGATTAGCCGTCTAGGAGTGGCAATGGGTGCCAATCCATTGACATTTATTGGCTTGAGTGGTGTAGGTGACTTGATCGTGACTTGTACAAGTGTTCATTCTCGTAACTGGCGAGCAGGAAATTTGCTTGGTCAAGGACATAAATTAGAAGAAGTACTTGAGAATATGGGAATGGTGGTTGAAGGAGTCTCTACCACTAAAGCTGCGGTTGAATTAGCGGAACAACTAGGGGTAGAGATGCCGATCACACAGACAATCTACAATGTATTATATAATGGAGAAGACATCAAACAAGCAGCCAAAGAAATCATGTTGCGAGATGGTAAAATAGAGAATGAATTTTCATTAAGCTAAGGGCTTATATTGAAATGAAAGGACGGGGTGTATGAAAGTTAAGAAAGCAATCATACCTGCAGGTGGTTTAGGCACGCGTTTTTTACCTGCGACAAAAGCAATGGCTAAAGAAATGCTTCCTATTGTTGACAAACCAACGATCCAATTCATTGTTGAAGAAGCGTTAAAATCTGGGATTGAAGATATTTTAATTGTTACTGGGAAAGAAAAACGTCCGATCGAAGATCATTTTGATGCTAACCTTGAATTGGAATTAAATCTGCGTGAGAAGGGAAAACTCGATTTATTAAGTACCATCAAGGAAACGGAAGCTGTTAATCTTCATTTTATCCGACAATCTTACCCTAAAGGATTAGGGCATGCAGTTCTTCAGGCCAAAGCATTTGTAGGAGATGAACCATTTGTTGTCATGTTAGGGGACGACTTGATGGTGGATCAAGTCCCTTTGACAAAACAGCTAATGATGGACTTCGAGGAAACTCATTCATCAACGATTGCAGTGATGGAAGTTTTGCCAGAAGATACAGGGAAATATGGAATCATTGATCCTGGAGAGGAAGAAAAAACTGGGTTATATCGAGTAAGAAAAATGGTAGAAAAACCTACTCCTCAAGAGGCGCCTAGTAACCTTGCCATTATTGGACGCTATTTATTAACACCAGACATTTTTCCAATACTCGAAACGCAAACACCAGGTGCGGGCAATGAGATCCAATTAACGGATGCGATTGATACATTAAACCGCCATCAAAAAGTCTATGCAAGAAATTTTAAAGGGCGTCGATATGATGTTGGTGATAAATATGGTTACATGCGAACCAATATTGATTATGGGTTACAACATCCAGAAATCGGCGCTGCCCTTAAAGAGTATCTGATACAACTTAGTAAAGAGTTATAATTTCTAAACTAAGGTACTTTTACTTGGTCTTATCTAGTTCGTTGCTTAAATTTTAGTAAAATACTTTTTGTTAGCTATTAAAATAAACGTCATTTTTCTTATTATGTAGTAATATAAAAGAGTTATGGCAAAATTGACTTTTAAATACAGAAAAGGTGTGTAGCTTTGTATGGGAAAATTGATTACAATCGGTCAAACACTTCTTGATGGATTGAAATGGCTGATGGAAGGAAATAACTGGTTGTTTTTGACTCCATTGGTGCTAATTTGTGGATATGTTTTCATTCAAATGGCTAGAAAAAAAGAGAAATTATTGATTTTTATCTGGTATTTAGCAACAATTTCTATTTTAAGTGTTATGCTTGAACTTGCTTTAGGTGCGTGGGAAGCTATGATTTTTGCTTTGATATTTATCATAGGTTATTTCATCATCTTTATCCCTTATTTCTTTAGAGGCGTTCATATCGGCAAAAAAGGCAGACACACGGCTTCTCATCGCAGAACAAAACGATCAGATAAACGCTAAAAGCAGTGAGTTAAGAAAGTTGATCCATGTAGCTTGCAACTACGGTAATTGCTCGCTTGAGTTTTTCGTTAGAACAAAGCAATCGCTGGTTAAATCCATTTTATTTGGATGAGCGGTTGCTTTTTTGTCTGGCTTTAGGGTCTGAGTATGCCGTTTAAGGAATGAGAGCTAGTAAAAAGCAGTAGGGGAGAGTCATCTTGGTAGGCTAAACAAAAAAATGATCATGACATGTTTAATTGTGGACGGCAAATTTATTTATTTAAGTAGATATTGGCTGTTATCATTGTTAAAAAATAAATCTAAAAACAAGAATCCTATCGTGATAGGATTCTTGTTCAGTTAAAAAAGTTGATTTATATGTCAAGAAAACAGACCATGGTTTTTTTATTTTTTCGGACTTGCACTTGTCTGATAGATTACTTAAAATGATTGAAGATAGAAACAGCAGAATAAAAAAAGGCTCCCTAATAGTTAGCGGCAACTAACTATCAGGGAATGACCAGTCACACGTATACACCCTGACCGATCATTTGCCATAGTCAATGCAAGGCATCGACCGTATTTATTGTACCTAATTTCTGGGGAGATTTCTACCCTTGTGTCGGTTTTTCGATGGTCGGTAGCTCGTTTATTTACTATGTCAAGGTATTGGGCAGTATGCTCAATGCCTTTTTTTATCTTTCATTTTCAAGCAAAAGGTTGATACGTCTTAACTGATTTCTTTTTTTATGTTTTAGCGCACTTGCTGTTTTTGTTGTGAAATTAAAGGTGGAGAAATAAATGAGTTTACGCTATTTTGATTATTATCAGCAACTAGAAAAGAAATTAAGAATCGAAGAACCCTTGATGGTTCAAGCTGCTTCTTTAATTGCTCGTCAAGTTTCATTAGGTGGACGTTTACAAATCTTTGCTAGTCGTACACTAAGCGGGATAGCATTTGAGTTTTGGGAGCATTTACCTGAAATGATACCGGGCAAGTTAATTGAAAATCCGGCAAATGGGATATATGAAACTTTGGAAGGAACAGGAAAAGCGATCATTGATCAGCTCTCTGTCAAACAAGCAGATATTTTTCTACTTCTTTCCAATGAAGGCAGGGATCCAAGTATTGTGGAGTTAGCTCAATGGATCAAGTCAAATGGTCATTTACTGATTATTGTTACTGGATTTGATCTCTCGCGAAGTATCAAATCACAACACAGCAATGGGTTGCGACTGTTTGAATTTGCTGACCTAGTATTGGATAACCATGCACAAATGAATGATACCGCTTTATCATTGTCAGAAGTTGAGCTTGCTCTTTGTGATAGTTCCTCTATCGCTACCATATTACTATTGCAGCAAACCCTATATTTTACAGTCTGCCAGCTGATTCGTTAGGGAACTTAAAAATAGAATGAATGGAAACATTGCCTTGAAGTAGATGAAAAAGGGACACTTTTGAATAAAACTAGGAACATTCGGCGATTTCTAAGTGTTAGTGTAAAAAGTAGAGCAAGGTAACCTCTTTTTTCAATAGTTAAAACAAGCAAAATATCACAAAGAAGAGACAAAAAAGAATTCACTTGAATTCTTTTTTGTCTCTTAATACACGTTGATGAAAGAGTCTTCCCCAAAACTCTTTACATTGCAATTATAGTACATTAGTTATGATTATTGCAATGAAGATTGTTTATAGATTAAAAAAAGTCTGAAGCAGCTATTTTTTCTAATACACTATCTGTTTTTTTATTCGTTTTTTTTCGGATAAATAATGAATAAAAAATTCTATTTATATCGAATGTTGAAAAAATATACATATTTTAAAAATGATAAAATATAATTGGTTTTTCTTCATAAATAATAAAACAAGTAAAGATATCATATGAAACTAATTGATTATATCCTTGCATCACAAAATACAAGAGAATTATTTAACTTTTTTTGGTTGCTTTTAACAAAAATAAAAAAGATTGCTTTAATAGATAATTAATGTGTTTAGTGTTTTTTTGCTGTATAATCTAATCTGATATTGATTGTTTTATTCATAAAAATTTAAAGATAGAAAGGAAGACTTCATAGTGAAGAAGCAAGTGTCTTCGGGGAAATCCAAACGGGATCTCACAAAAATGACGACACCCCATACTTATGTCATCATTTTTGGAGTGGTCATCCTTGCTTGGTTGCTGACATTTATTGTACCAGCAGGAAAATTTAGTACACAAGATATCGAATACCAAGATGCAAATGGAGAAACAAGTACGCGAACTGTATTACGCCAAGATTCATTTCGTTATGCTTATGCCTTGGATCGCTCCTATGTATTTGATCAATTAGAGAAGTTACAAAATGATCCGACGGAAAGAGAGAAATTAAAAGTCCCTGAAAAAGGGTTAGAAGAAGTGATTTCTGAAGGTGAAAAGAAATTAACGCAAGAAAAGTTAGATGAAATCTCTTTAACAGATGATGTACTTTATGACCAATTTGGCGAACGCATTTATGATACTTCAAAAAAACTCCATAAAACGGCTCGAGTATGGGGGACCGATGATTTTGGTGGTTTCGGATTTTTGAATTTTGTCTTTGAAGGGTTAGTTTCAGGAGACAAGTATGGATCGGCTGTCGGAATCGCTGCACTTATTTTAGTTGTTGGTGGTGCTTTTGGAATTATCATGCGCACCGGGGCAATTGATGCAGGGATCTATGCTTTCATCAGTAAGACAAGGGGACTGGAGCGTTTAGCCTTACCGCTATTATTTTTTGCTTTTTCATTCGGTGGCGCGACATTCGGCATGGCAGAGGAAGTCATTCCTTTTTCTATGGTGATGGTCCCATTTGTGATAGCTCTTGGTTATGACTCGATCGTTGCAGTAACAGTCACGTATGTCGCCTCTCAAGTCGGAAATGCGACTTCCTGGATGAGTCCGTTTAGTGTAGCAGTTGCTCAAGGGATCGCTGGCATTCCAGTGTTATCGGGTGCGACGTTCCGATTGATCATGTGGGTCGTTATCACAGCGTTATCTGCTGGCTATTTGATGATTTATGGGGAGAAAATCCGTAAAAACCCTGAAAGCTCATTGACGTATAAATCAGATGATTATTTCAGAAGTCATTTGAAAAAAACAACCGACGAGAAAAAAGCGTTTATGTTGGGACACAAATTGATTTTACTTGAAATGCTCATCGTATTGGTTTGGATCGTTTGGGGTGTTACGCAAGAAGGGTATTATATCCCAGAAATTGCTTCACAATTTTTTGTTATGGGATTAGTCGCAGGGATCATTGCAGTAATCTTCAAATTGGATGGCATGCGGATCAATGATATTGCCTCTTCTTTCCAATCGGGTGCTGCTGATCTAGCTGGAACAGCAATCGTTGTAGGGATGGCAAAAGGGATCTTATTAGTATTAGGTGGCTCAGATGCTTCTGTTCCTTCTGCTTTAAACACCATTCTACATGGTATCGGTACAGCTTTAGCAGGAGTACCAGCGGCTATCGGAGCGTGGGCAATGTATATTTTCCAAAGCCTGTTTAATTTAGTCGTGACATCCAATTCTGGTCAAGCGGCGTTAACGATGCCAATCATGGCACCACTTGCTGACTTAGTAGGGGTCTCTCGTCAAGTAGCTGTATTAGCTTATCAATTAGGCGCTGGATTTATGGATGCCTTTACCCCTGTATCAGCTAGTTTGATTGGTGTCTTAGGTGTTGCACGTATCGAGTGGGCAAAATGGGCAAGATTCCAAATCAAAATGCAAGGATTCTTTTTTGTCCTAGGTACTATCTTTATCATGATTGCGATAGCAATCGGCTTACAATAGCGAAGCAATAAAGTTAAGGCTAGTGAAGAATCCACGAATCGTGTTTTTTCTGATGACAGAGGAACTCGATGCTTTTTCAAACTTACTAGCCAAAAAGTTGACTTATAGAAAGCAAGCCGAAGAGACTGAAAATAGTTTATCTTATTTTCATTATTCTTCGGCTTTTTTATAATAAAAATAGTTACTTTTGAAACAAAGAAAACCAAAATATCGGTATCAGAAAGGATGAAGTCAAATGAAAATCATTCGTCAAATTGAGGTCTATGCACCAGATTATTTAGGGGTCATGGATGTATTGATTGCCGGGGATAAAATTATTGCGCTTGAAGAAGCGTTGACCGGTGGCTATGCTGAGTTAGAAGTGGAAGAAATTTCCGGTAGTGGGAAAGTGTTGACACCGGGTTTTATTGATTGCCATTTTCACCTTTTAGGTGGAGGTGGAGAGGGCGGTTTTCAAAATCGTACGCCAGAAGTAACTTTAAGTCAATTGACGACAGCGGGTGTAACAACAGTTGTTGGGTGTTTGGGAACAGATGGTGAAGGTCGTGACATGACTGCGCTTATTAGTAAGGCAAAAGGCTTAGAAGCAGAAGGAATCTCAACTTACGTCTATGAAGGTTCTTATCGGTTACCACTCAAAACGGTTACGGATTCAATCATCAAAGATTTTTTGACAATTGATAAAATCATCGGAATTGGCGAAATTGCTGTTTCTGACCATCGATCATCTCAGCCTACATTTGAAGAATTTTCTCGAGCAACTGCTGATGCCCGAGTAGGAGGTATGTTGTCTGGTAAAGCTGGTATCGTCAATGTCCATTTAGGTGGAGGAAAACGTAAACTAGAGTTATTAACAAGGGTAGTTGAGGAAACCGAGATTCCGATTACGCAATTTTTACCTACCCATGCCAACCGCACGCCAGAACTTTTAACAGCTTGTATCGAGTTTGCGAAAAAAGGTGGGACAATTGACTTCACAGCGAGCGAAGATCCTGATTTTTGGGAACGAACAGATGGGGAAGTCCGCTTTAGTAAAGCTTTAAAACAGTTGATCGAAGCTGGCGTTTCCCTTGATCATTTTACAATGTCATCTGATGGACAAGGAAGTTTACCTTACTTTGATGAAAAAAATCACTTTCTTGGTATGGGTGTCGGAAGCGCAAAATCACTACTGGTAGGTATCAAAGAAGCGGTAGAAAAAGAAGAGATTCCACTTGAAGTAGCCTTGCGAGCAATCACAGTCAATCCCGCTCGTGTGTTAAAGCTGGAGCGAAAAGGGACAATCAAAGTAGGGAACGATGCTGATCTATGTATACTTGACAAAGAAACCTTAGCCATCGAAACAGTGATCGCCAAAGGACAAGTAATGGTTGAAAACAAAGAAGTTAAAGTGTGGGGAACCTTTGAAAAAACGATCTAAGAGCATACTGTTTGTCTGTTTTTCAAGTTGATGATACCCTGATAATAGTTAGATAGTTAGAAATGAGAAATTTAAGGGAGGAATTAAGATGGCAGATTTAAAAGGACGTTCTGAAGATGCAAAAGACAAAGTAGTTGGTAAAGGAAAAGAAGCTTACGGTAAAGCAACAGATGATAAAAGCAAAGAAGCTGAAGGAAAAGCACAATCACTTGGTGCTGATATCAAAGAAAAAGCTCGTAATTTAGGTGATGATATCAAAGAAGGCTTTGAAGATGTCAAAGAAAAATTCTCCAAAAAAGATGATAAAAAATAGTTTCTCCAAAAGAGAAGTTTGGTTAAAACTTTGAGAATAATCCTCTGGTTTTGTCCAAAGCGAGTTCTTAAGGAAGATTGATTGTAAAAGACGATAGATTTGGTTTATTGTGTTTTGCACCTCTTATAGTTAGTAAACGAACTTTTGAGGTGCGCCACGATACCAATTCTACCGTCTTTTTTTAGTATGCGTTCCAGCAAATCTATCGATGTACTCTCTCGAATTATGATAAGTATAATTATAAGTCAATGAACTTAATAGAGCTTTGAAGTGATTTGTAGTAAGAAAGCTTTTATTGAGATCGAAAATCCTACTATAGTTATTCCTAAAAATATGGTAAAATAGATGGAGTATGTTTGTAACAGAAGAACGGATAAAAGTAGACAGTTTGTTAAATTGAGACTGTTTTAATCAACGACTTGAGGCAAGATTGGTTGTGCTTTATAAAACCAGGCTTTTTTTCTTGAAAATAGCAGATGCTAGCGATTTATCTAATTTGTTGTATAATGATGGGGAGTAGTCGAATCCATTGCTTTCGACTTTTGTGTTAAAAATAATCGATTCATCGCTTTAATGAAACTTATTCAAAAATGGCAGAAGATAAACAAGAGGACTGTCAATCAGCTGCTTTTTCTTGCTAAGCAATAGAAGAAGTCAGCTAAAATTTTGTGAGTTGCTCATTGAGATGAATCATCTATTTAGTTAAAGAAGAGAATCGATGTCTTTAAACTTGGGCATCATAAGAAGAGGTGAAATTTGTGAGTACCATTAAAATTATCCCTTTAGGCGGCGTACGTGAAAATGGAAAAAATATGTACATCGCTGAAGTGGGAGAAGATATTTTTGTTTTAGACTGTGGTTTAAAATATCCTGAAAACGAATTGTTAGGTATTGATGTAGTCATTCCTGACTTTACGTATCTGGAAGAAAACATTGATCGGGTAGCGGGAGTCTTTTTGACACATGGACATGCAGATGCGATCGGAGCGTTACCTTATTTACTTTCTAAGCTCTCTGTACCAGTATTTGGAACCGAGTTAACGATCGAGCTTGCTAAATTGAGTGTGGGACGAAATGATGCAGCAAAAGGTTTCAAAGATTTCCATGTAGTCGATGAACACACGGAGATTGATTTTGGCGAGACGATCGTCAGCTTTTTCCGAACCACCCACACGATTCCAGACTCAGTCGGGATCAACTTGAAAACCAAAGAGGGCAGTATCGTCTACACAGGCGATTTTAAATTCGATCAGACAGCTATTCCAATGTATCAAACTGATTATGCTCGTTTGGCAGAAATCGGTAAAGAAGGCGTATTGGCATTACTTAGTGAATCAGCGAACGCTGAAAACTCAGTTCCTGTAGCATCAGAGCTGCAGATTGCGGATGAAGTCTTCGATACGATCAAGTATTGGGAAGGTAGAATCATCGTTGCTTGTGTGGCAAGTAATCTGCAACGGGTCCAACAAGTCTTGGATGCAGCCGAAAAGGCACAAAGAAAAGTAGTATTGACAGGGCAAGATTTTGAACGGATCATCCGAACAGCAATGCGTCTGGAAAAACTACAACTTCCGAGTGAAGATTTACTTGTGACCTTGAAGGACATGAAGAAATACAAACCAGAAGAAATCATCATTTTAGAAACTGGACGGATGGGTGAACCAATTAAGTCATTGCAAAAAATGGCCAATAAAACCCACCGTAATATCAAAATCGAAGAAGGCGACTTAGTCTATATCACAACTACTCCAAGTATTGCGATGGAAACGATGGTAGCTAAAACAGAAGATATCATTTATCGTGCAGGTGGTACGGTCAAATTGATCTCTGAGAACATGCGAGTGTCTGGACATGCGAACCCTAACGATCTTCAGTTGATGCTTAATTTGATGAGACCAACTTATTTTATTCCTGTTCAAGGTGAATATCGTGAATTAGCTGCTCATGCTGATTTAGCTCATGCCGTCGGGATCCCTTACAAAAACATTTACATCACAGGACGTGGTGATGTGTTGGAATATAAAAATAAACGAATGAGTGTCGCTGGAACGATCAGTGCTGAAAATGTGATGATCGATGGTTTAGGAATTGGTGATATTGGTAATATTGTGTTACGTGACCGTAAAATCTTGTCAGAAGATGGTATCTTTGTAGCTGTAGTTACTATTAGTCGCCGTGAAAAGAAAATCGTCTCAAAACCACAAATCACATCTCGCGGTTTCGTTTATGTCAAAGCTAGTCGTGATTTGATGAAAGAAAGTGGGACGATGATCGAAGAAATCGTGGAAAAACACTTGGAAAGTAACGACTTTGAGTGGAGTAAATTAAAACAAGACATTCGAGATCAATTAGGACGCTACCTATTTGAACAAACAAAACGTCGTCCAGTGATTTTACCAGTGATCATGGAAGCAACACAACGTAGAGGCAAAAAATAATTGAAACAATAATGGTGTGGAAAAGGTCGTAATCTTTTAAAGAGGTGACTTTTCCATACCATTTTTTGTATCAGTTGAACCAAAGTTCTTGCTCGTTCTTTTTTTTCTATTTTTTTGTAAAATAAAAGAGAAGGAAATGGAAGGAAGATAGTAGATGAAAACAAAAGTAGAAGAATATTTAGAAAAAGAAAGAATTTCTTACGAAGCTCTGACATTTAATCAGACAGAATTGAATGATTTTCAAAAAATACTCAAGCAAAAACAGATTGATCAAAACAGTGTTTGTAAAACATTAGTTTTGAAAGGGGATAAAACAGGTGTAATCATTGCCGTTGTTCCATTGTCGGAACATTTAGATTACAAAAAAACCAGGAAAATTTCTGGTGATCACAAAGTCGGTTTTCCCGGAATGGATTTTGTGATGGCATCTACTGGTTATCCACATGGTGCAAATACACCGATCGGCATTTATCGTAAACACCCAGATTATCTTTTTTTAGTTGATGCATCTTTCAAAGAAAAGCAAATGTTGGTCATGTCAAGTGGCGAAATTGGCAGAAGCATTAAGATCGCTAGAACAGACTTCGAAAAAATAGTTCCTTTTACGTATGCAGAGTTAGTGGAGTAGCGTACTTAGAGTGGTTTGAGCTGATTTGCCACTTGGTACAAACTGTATTATCTGTTACAATGATTACGTATGTACTGTACTATTATTTAGGATTATTCTCTAAATGAAATCGGTTTATTTAATGTATGAAAGAAAGTAAAAGGAGTGAGAAAAGTGAAAATTACTTATCACGGACATTCATGTGTGTCGATCGAAATGAAAAATGGTGAACGCTTGATTATCGACCCGTTTATTACAGGCAATCCGTTAACAGATTTAACAGTGGATAAGGTAGAAGTAGACTGGGTTTTAGTTACTCATGGGCACAACGATCATGTAGGAGACATGGTGCCGATTGCTAAACAAAATGATGCAACGATTATCAGCATTGTTGAGATTACAAATTATGCGGAACAGTTAGGTGCCAAAGGACATGGGATGAATATTGGTGGAAAATATGAATTTCCATTCGGTATCGTAAAATTTGTTCCTGCCCAGCACAGCTCAAGTTATGAGGTAGCTGGCACACCGCTTTATATGGGCGAACCTAGTGGGATTGTGATCCAAGCAGAAGGAAAAACGATCTATCACGCAGGAGATACCGCTGATTTTAGTGATTTGGCTTTACTTGCCGAACAATTTACCATTGACGTTGCCTTTTTACCAATTGGTGATAATTTTACAATGGGACCAGAAGATGCAGCGAGAGCAGCAAAACGGATTGGCGCTAAGCTAGTCGTTCCTATCCATTACAATACATTTCCTGTTATCCAACAAGATCCTCAACTATTTATTGAGAAGTTGGCAGGGAACGAAGGAAAAATAATGAGCGTTTCTGAAACGCTGGAAGTGTAGGTTAAAGATATGGCGACGAAACATGACTTGATTTTAGAATATATCGAAAGCTTACCGGTTGGAAATCGTATTTCAGTCAGAAGTATAGCAAAAGAATTAAACGTAAGTGAAGGAACGGCCTATCGTGCCATCAAGGATGCTGAAAATATCGGATTAGTTTCAACGATCCAACGTGTCGGAACAATCCGGATTGAGCGGAAATTGAAAAAACATATTGAACGACTGACGTTTGGGGAAGTCGTCAGGATCATTGAAGGAGATGTATTGGGAGGCGCAACAGGATTAGACAAAGTATTGAATAAATTTGTGATCGGTGCGATGACGAAACATGCGATGGAACGCTATATCACACCAGGATCACTGATGATCGTCGGTAACCGCTCGGAAGTTCAAAAATTAGCTTTAGAAGATGGAGCCGCCGTGCTGATTACTGGTGGATTTGACACTACCCCCGAGATTGCTCGCTTAGCAGACGAATTAGCGATGCCGATTCTTCGTACGACTTATGATACCTTTACCGTAGCAACGATGATCAACCGTGCTTTAAGTGATCAATTGATTAAAAAAGACATTATGCTTGTCAGTGATATCTATATGTCAGCAGAAAAGACACACTACCTGCTACAAACAGATACGATCGCCGATTATCAAAAACTATCAGAGGAAACGCACCATTCACGATTTCCAGTAGTGAACCGTCACATGCGCTTGATGGGAATTATTACTGCTAAAGATGTACTTGGTAAAGCAGATACACAAGTAATTGAGCGGGTCATGACAAAAGACCCGCTCAGTGTGAAAAAAACCATGAGTGTTGCTTCTGTCAGCCATCAAATGATTTGGGATGGTTTAGAAGTCATGCCAGTCGTTTCGGATGATTTGACACTTGAAGGGCTGATTACTCGGCAAGATGTGATGAAAGCCATGCAGTTAGTTCAGCGACAACCGCAAATTGCAGATACGATCTCTGACCAAATCTCAGGAGGAATCCAAACGATCGATCGAGACCGAGACGGGAATCTTTTGGCAAATCCAAAGTTTAAATTTGTGGTTACCCCTCAAATGGTCAATGGGGTCGGTACGATTTCATTTGGTGTATTAAGTGAGATCCTTTCTGATGTTGCACAAAAAACCATGGTATTAAATCAACGCAGAAATATCATGATCGAACAGATGAGTCTCCATTATCTACGTTTAATCCAACTTGAAAGCGAATTGGATATTCGTCCGAGAGTGCTTGAAATTGGTCGGAGATCAGCCAAACTAGACATTGAAGTATATATCGAAAATACGATCGTTTCCAAGGCAATCGTTGTTTGCCAAGTAATGGAACGTTCATAGAAAGCAGGGAAATAATGACTGTCCAATCTGAAATTTTAGCAGAAATAAAAACATATGATCGAATCATCATCCATCGACATCAACGTCCTGACCCAGATGCTTTAGGTTCTCAAGTAGGTTTAGCAGAGATTTTAAGAGCAACGTTTTCTCAAAAAGAAATTTACCAAGTCGGGGAAACTGTGGAGGGCTTGCGCTTTTTAGCAGAAATGCAAATAGTTGATGATCAAGTGTATGAAGGAGCTTTGGTCATCGTCACTGATACAGCAAATGCACCTAGAATCAGTGATGATCGTTTTAAGTTAGGTGAGAAATTAATAAAAATTGATCATCATCCAAATGATGAACCGTATGGTGATCTGGTCTGGGTCGATACGAAAGCCAGCAGTTGTAGTGAGATGATTACGGAGTTTGCCCTCATGTTTCCAAATGAGTTAACGTTGAATACCAGTGCAGCGCGTTTGCTTTATGCTGGGATTGTAGGAGATACAGGACGCTTCCTATATCCAGCTACAACCGCCAGGACGTTGGAAATTGCAGCAGATTTAAGACGTTATCCTTTTGATGCCAGTGCATTGAATCGTGAAATTGAACAAATGCCGATGAAAGTTGCTAAACTTTCAGGTTATTTATACCAAAATATCCAGGTTGATGAAAATGGCGCAGGAAAAGTGATTTTATCACAAGAACTCCTTTCGCAATACGGAATTGATGATTCTGAAACAGCAGCTGTTGTTTCCTTGCCTGGTGTCATTGATGAGGTATTAGCTTGGGGAATCTTTGTGCAACAACCTGAAGGATATTACCGTGTACGGTTACGTTCGAAAGGCCCGATCATTAATGAATTAGCGAAAAAGCATCATGGTGGTGGCCACCCGCTCGCAAGTGGCGCAAGTGCGAAAGATTTAGCGGAAGTGGCAGAAATTTATGACGAAATCAAAGAGATTTGTCATGCGTATCAAAGATAGTAACTATTTTAGAAGAGAGAGTTGTTCGTTGTAAAAATGATTTTTACTAAACTTTGTTTTAAAAATCACAAGTCTCTCTTTTCAAAAGACACGTTATCCGTTACAATAATGCTCAACGCTATTTTTAAAGGAGAAAGAAGATGACATTACCAAACTGCCCACAATGCGGCTCTGAATACACTTACGAAGATCGAGGATTATTTATTTGTCCTGAATGTGCAAATGAATGGACAAATGAAGAACAGGACCAAGTAGATGGCTTGATCGTTCTTGATGCTAATGGTAATCCTTTGGCAGAAGGCGATAGTGTGACAGTGATCAAAGATTTAAAAGTGAAAGGTGCATCTGGTGCCATCAAACAAGGAACAAAAGTGAAAAATATTCGTCTAGTGGAAGGCGACCATAACATTGATTGTAAAGTCGATGGATTTGGACCGATGAAATTAAAATCAGAATTTGTTAAAAAACTCTAATACACTCAAGGTATTTTCACCTTCTTTTTAGATCACTCATGGTAAAATAAGTTAAAATAAAAAGGAGTGGATTTATCATGTATGGATATGGCATGTATGGCTTTTTTGATCCTACATTTTTGTTAGTGATCATCGGATTAGTTATTTCCGGTATTGCCTCAGCTTATGTGAACAGTACTTTTCGTAAATATGACAAAATCAGAAGTAAGAATAACGTGACGGGTACTCAAGCAGCGCAATACATTTTACAAAGTCAACAAATTAATGATGTCGGTGTCCAACAAATTGCAGGAGATTTGACCGATAATTATAATTCAGGAAATAAAATGTTGAGCTTATCACAAGCAACGGCACAGTCTACTTCGGTAGCTGCAATTGGTGTTGCTGCCCATGAATGTGGGCATGCGGTACAAGATGCTGTTGGTTATGCGCCACTAAAGATTCGTGCCGCACTGGTTCCAGTGGCTAATTTTGGTTCGATGATTTCATTTCCATTGATTTTGATTGGTGTTTTACTGAGCTGGAATGATACATTGATCAACATCGGTATTTTTGCTTTTTCACTTGCGCTTTTGTTTCAGCTAGTTACATTACCAGTCGAATTTAATGCATCCAGACGAGCCATTCAAATTCTAAGCGAAGGTGGTCTTCTGACAGCAGAAGAAGTACCAATGGCTAGACACGTACTCTTTGCCGCAGCATTGACATACGTAGCTGCAGCACTTGCCACTTTCTTACAATTGCTTCGTTTGATCTTATTATTCGGTGGTAATCGTAGAGACTAGTACATGGGACATTATTAAGGTCCTTACTAGCAATGAAAAATCGTAAGTAATTATCGTTAAACCGCTTTGACCTGGTTCAAACGTGATGAGTTGAATAAGATAGGTTTATCTATCAAGATAATAGTTAAGTATAGGACAACAGGTTGTCCTATACTTTTTTGGCTTGTTTCAGCTATTTTCCAGCTTAAGGAAACAAAAGGATTATTTTTGGTGGAGTCTTTGTATCAGATGGAATAAATGGAGCCAAAGTTCATCTTCACGTTCAGGGTCAAGATAAAAGATATCTGCCGTTTGTTGTTGGGTATCGAACCAATCAGTGACGATTAAATCAGCTTCTTCAGGGTTTTCGGTGATTTGTAAAAACTGATGATTAAAAATATTTTTTAATAATTTTTCGATGTGGTAGTTTCCCGAAAAGACCTTGCTTATTTGTAGATGTATCGCTAATTTTTTATTTTCTTCCGATTTTAAAAGTGTATAGATCAGGCGACTAAGATGTTCGTGCAGTAAATTTTGGCTTGGTTGAGAAGTAAACGTGTCAGCGATGATCATTTGTATTTTTTTTAATCGTTGATCCGAGGCATCGATTTTCATATTTTCAGAAGGATAATAAAGTGCATGGAAGTAATCGATTTTTTCTTGGAATAAAAAAATAAACGTCGTCAGCATCATAATCAAATAATGGTAATAATACTTCTTTTCACCAGCAGATATCGAAGGGAATGACTCAGCTATTTTTTTGATCAGAAAAGAAACTTGTCGACAAAGCGAATGATTACTTTTAGAAAACTCATAGCCAAAGAGTGTTTTTTGTTGTTCGGGAATGAGGTTAGGAAAAAAATAGCAAAGTAAAAAATTAAAGTATAGTACTTCATTTTGGACAAGACTTTCAGGCAAGGATTGGGACAATTGTTTTTTCAATTCGCCGCTAAAATCTTTTGTAGAAGTTAAAATTTTCATTGTTTCATAGCTTTCTAAGAGGCTAGCATCTGGTAATTGATGATGAGCAGATCGCATTAAAAAGATTGCCACTAATAAGTAAACTTTTTCTTGTATCTTTGATGTTTTCTTGGTCATCAAAAGCTCATTGGATAAATGAGTATGCTTTACTTGGGAAAGTTTCATATTTGTCAAAGGCCAATCAATCCCCTGAAAAGCATCAGAAAAAAAGAAATACATATAAATTCTAATCGATAATTCATCGCCTTTCAAAATGTAACAATTTTGGCGAGAGATGATTTGCAGATGGAACTTTTTAAGTGATTTGTTTAATTGATTAGTTAGTTTTTCTAAATAAGAAGGAGATATGTACAACTTTTCCAGTAATATTTTTTTTGAAACACGACTGTGTGGCGAATCAAAAAGTAACAATAAAAAATTAAAACGATTTGATTCGCGTAGGAAAAACAATTTTATATAATGAAAGATCGCCATCTTTTCATCTTTATGTTGTGAATCTAATTTCAATTCGCCTTTGGCAGTTGAGTAAATGAATCTAGGAATACTTAGTTGTTGAAAAATAGTCCCGTTTAATTTGCGGATGATTTCTTTGATCGTTCTCTTAGGGATTGATAGAACCTGAGATAATTCACGTAAGGAACATTTATTGGTTTGAACAATGGTATAGAATACTAACAATTCCTTCTTTTTTGCGTCCGTTAACATAAGTTGCTCCTTTTCCTTTTATTTTTTGTCCATGGGAGGACATAAACTGTGAGTGGAAAGAGTTTTTAATGTATGTTATTCTCACATAGTAGTAGTTGTTGTATGTGCATGTTGTTATTTAAATGGTATATAACAATCGTTTATTCTATTGTTGTTTTTTCGCTCATTTTGTCAAGTTATAACAGATTAAATAATCAATTTATATAACAAAAACATTGTTATTTAGCTGATTTTGTTATGTTGGGTTTTGAGTATTGAAGAAAGTTATTAATAAAATAAGCTTCTTGTTGAAATTGTACCTAAATATATTTTTTTGATGTTATGTTGTTATTTTTAATAGGGGATTAGTACTGTCCTCTAAATAATAATGCCTTTAATTTAGAGATGACTAAAAATAATGTCTTTTTAAAAGAAAATGATCAAAAGTGAGAAAGGAAGAATTGTATGAGTAGAGTAACAAATTTTAGCAAAGAGTATTTACTCTTTAAAAGTATGGTATATGCTGAAGAAAATGGCTTATCAAAGATAACAGCTAGGAGTTTAGCTTCTTTTTGTGGCTGTTCCACTTATCCGATTTATGCCCACTTTAAATCAATACGTATATTAAAAGAAAAAATACTTGAAGAAATAACGATCTGTTTTGATCGCTATTTATCAGAATATGTCATTGATGATTTCTTCAGTATCGTCCATCTACTAAAAGAGTTCTTTTCAATCCATGAAAGCATTCGTGGAGTAGTGATTAAGTCTGAGTTAGATATGGCTTCCTTGTTTAAACGTGCGTTTTCAGAATATGTCAAAGAACATACTGGAATCAAAGAGCCTTACTTATTAGAATTACTTTGGCTCAATGCATTAGGCAGTTTGAACTCAGATCGTTCTTCTCATGAATTTTTTGAAACAATGACATTGATTTGGAATAAATTGGCTGAGTTGGAAGAGAACTTGCCTGAAGTATTAACAAATATTGAATATTCCCCTAAGTAAACGGATGAAACGATGCTGAAGTGTCCTTTCATATAGATGATCAGAAAAATTGGTGGCAGCGTTTTATCTTTCGGCGATTTTGAAAGTGAAAAAGGGTAAATAGTTCGTTTATCTTTTTATCTATGCTATGATTAATATAGATAAAAGGAGCTGATAATGATGAAAACATCAACAAAAGTAACAATTGGATTAGGTGTCGCAGCAGCAGCAAGCGTAGCGACAGCAGTAGTTGTTTCGGGAAAAGTCATTGAAAAAATCCATCATTTGACGAACCGGGCAAAAGTAAAAAAGTTCGTTAATGAGACATTTGATGGAAACGAAAAACTACTAGATATCGTTGAACATTTATCGGATAGTGATTTAGATTCTTTGATGGGAATCCTGGCGAAGATCAAGTCAGGCAAAAAGAAAATTTCTGTCTATGGGGATTCTCTAAAAGGATCAACGGAAGATGTGAAAGACCGTTTACTCCATTACGTTGATAAAATCATGTGATGCAACAAAAAAAGTAAAGTTAAAAGTACAAAAAGAGCGAAAGTATTAGAAAATGGAACAAACATTATTGGTTTGTCTCATGAACGAATACTTTCGCTTTTTGTGTTCAATGTGTTTGTTCTTGCAGTAAGAGCAAATGACAAAACAGTAAATCATTTGCTTCTTTTAAGTTGAACCCAGTTTGTTCTTGGAATTTTTCGATTTTGTATTTCAATGTATTTCGATGAAGAAAGAGTGATTTAGCTGTCGAACTAATATTACCTAAATTTTTCCATAACACAGAAATGATCTCTTCCATTTCTGTCCGTTTGACCATCTCCTGATAACTTGCAATTAACTGATTGTTGTTCATTGTTCCTTTTGTATAATGATGTAAAGCCACCTCCGATAATGAGATTGCGCCACCATGTAAAGCAAAGTGCTTTTTTTCTTCAAAAAATATTTTCCGCTCCTCAAAAAACAGTTCTGAAAAATTGGGAGAAGGCAAATGAAATGAGCCAATAAATACTTGGGTAGTGATTTCAAAGTCTGCATCTAATGAAAGAAAAATACCTCTTAGCTCAGAAATTTCTAAATAACTAGGACATTTTTTTTCAATCAGTACAGCATCGGTTTCTGTATAAAAGAAAAAATCTTCTAAGTGGAAAAACATTTCACCGATTGTTTCTTGCCATTGGCGCTTAAGAAATTCTCCTCTTGGATCAATGTGAAATTGAATCATGCGAAAGCTTTCTTCTGCTACTAGCGGTTTATTTTCAAATAGATAATGATACCATGGATGATTATCTTCGACAGTAGCTACAGGGAATAACGCTTTCAAAATATTTGTTTCTTGTGTCGAAATCGTCGATTGATCGATCCATAAAAAATAATCATCAATTGCTAAAGAGAGAATTCCTTTATCGGAAGCAGGGGAATTTTTTTTCTGTGCATTAGGATAAAGTGTTATCAGTTTTGTCAAGTCCATCAAAGTCACCTCATGTTTTATTTTACCATAAGACAAAAAGCTAGTTACAACCTTTTTGACTTATGCTAAAGTTAAGCAAGAAAACGAAAAGTAGGGGATCGATTGGAAATGAAGGAAATCGATAATGAAAAACATGAAAAATGGATGCGTTTAGCCATTGAAGAAGCTCAGAAAGCCCAACAATTAGCGGAAGTACCAATTGGGGCTATTGTTGTTTTAAATGATGAAATCATTGGAAGAGGCTACAATTTAAGAGAAACCACGCAAGACGCAACCACGCATGCGGAAATGATTGCGATCCGTGAAGCTTGTCAAAATGTTGGAAGTTGGCGTTTAGAAGAAGCCCAATTATATGTGACGCTCGAGCCTTGTCCTATGTGTAGCGGTGCGATGATTTTATCTCGAGTCAAAGAAGTATACTTCGGTGCGTATGATCCAAAGGGCGGAACAGCGGGAACATTAATGAATTTGTTGACAGATGAACGCTTTAACCACCAAGCCCATGTAGTAGGAGGCGTTTTGGAAACGGAATGTGGCCAACTTTTAACGGATTTTTTTAGAGAGTTGCGCTTAAGAAAAAAGAAATTAAAAAAAGGCTAGCCAAATAAAAAAAAATCAGGTATACTATTATTTGCCGAAAGGCTAGGACAATGGCGGGCTTGTGAAGCGTGTCAGATCTGGAAGGAAGCAGCACTAAGCAGGATCCGCCATGTGTCTGATTAAAACGAATCTTAAAAGCGTGATAGGTAGTACTTTACTACTTGTTACGTTTTTTTTGTCTAATGAACCAGAGCCTCTTTAGTTTTTTAGGTACTTTATTTGTATTTTATAGAGAAGTAAATAGCTATAGAGAGTATAATTGTTATTGGTAGAAAGATACAGTTTCATACCAATGACCTAAAAATAAATAATCGAAAGAGGTACATATTGATGGTATTAACGTATCCAGCTGTTTTTTATTTAATGACCGATGATAAAGAACCATACTATTTTATACATTTTCCTGATATTGATGGAAACGGAACACAAGCAAATGATATAAACGACGGTATGCAGATGGCTAGTGACTATCTTGGGCTACAATTGTCTTATTATATTGAGGAAGAAAATAAATTGCCGTCTAGCTCAAGTGTAAACAATATTAATGTAGAAAACTATTTCCCTTTTGAGCAGACGAATACATACAATAAAGAGGATTCATTTGTCACGCTTGTTTCAGTTAATATAAAAGAGTATCTGGACATGGAAAAGAGAGAACGTAAAAATGTGTCTATTCCTAAGTGGGCAGATAAATTAGGCAAAGAATTGAAGATCAATTTTTCTGAAACATTGACACATGCGATTTTAAAGAAAGCAGAAGAAGTAAAAAATAATTAAAATAAATGACAAGAAAAAAGCCTGGAATAAAATTTAACTTTAGTCCAAAATATGGATTTTACAAATATTCACAACGAATATTTTGTAAAATTCTTTTTTTGAATAAGCAGAGAACTTGATAAAATGACAGCTCTAAATTTAATAGTGAACGAATAAGTTGGCTTAAGAACAGTGAAAAGTTGAAAGAGGTTGAGACAAAAGTGTTCAGCATCAAGAAATAAGAAGGAATTTCCGAAAATTGACAAGAAACACAAAAACTAGTTTTTGATGTTGATTGTTACCTACTTGGTGATTCTCAAATTCTTGGTAAATTTCGGCAAATTTTCCGAAGATGCTACTTTTGTCTCACCGTGAACAAGAGGTCGTGAAAAGAGTGTTTTGACCTGAGCGCTCACCAAGTAAAAACTGCGACGAGTAATCGCAGGAGCATTAAGGATGGAAATCTCGAAACAGCTTCCCATGTTTTGAGATTTTTTGACTTATCGCCGAAGGTCAGCTCTTTGAACACCGTGAATCAGAGGTCGTGAAAACATCGGGTAGCTCTGATGACAATAAGAAAGAATTTTTTGAAACAGCTTCTCATGTTTTGAAAAATTCAGGCTTATTGTTGAGGAGTTGCTTCTTGAACGCCGTTTATTCGTTTTTAGAGATACTAGAAGAGACTGAGACAACTTTTGTCCCAGTCCCTTTTTTTTGTCACAAATTTTATTATTTTCCAACATATCTAAATGGAAACAAAAATCTTTAGCAAAGTAGTGAAAGGAAGGTCTGACAATGTAAAAAGAAGAATAGTGTATCAAACAAATGATGAAAGCTAAAAGCAAGGGACTCAAAACTGCAAACTAATGTCTGTTATGGAGGGCATTTCTTTCGCAGTCATTACGTTTAAAAGGAGGTGTTAGTATGACGGCATTAACGAAAGTCTTTGCTAGTGATCAAGCATTAATTCACAGTTTTTTTCTAGTGGTTCTATTAGATCTCATAACAGGTTGGCTTAAAGCAAAAGTCAATCATGTTTGGTATTCAACGCTAAGTTGGCGAGGACTTTGGAAAAAACTCAGTCATTTTGTGTTATTGATCCTGACGGGAGTCGTTGATTTTGTGTTGATCCAAAACGGCGTTCATTTTGAATTTACGTTAGTAAAGGTTTTTACGACTTGCCTGATTTTCACTGAGATTGGGAGCATTTTGACCAATATTGCTGAGTCAGAAGTAACGACTTATTTTGAGGGGATTTTAAAATCAATTCAAGACAAAATGAAACCAAAACAATAACGAAATAGAGAACGATTAGGAAGGATCAAAGTGAATTTACCGAGATACTACGTGATAATGACTTTTTTATTTACTAACAAAGCAACCTAGGCACAGCTTTTTAGAAAAAAGTGAAAGATTTTATTTTTTCTGTCACAAATCACTAAAATAGCTCACATATCTATGTGATTCGAATCAAATGATCAAAATAATTTTTTAGGAGGATGAAAGATAACAGTAAGTAATAAGCTGTGTACATTTAAAGGCGCAACTAATATGAAAAAATGATTGAAAGTAAGGAGCGAACAACTATTATGGGACAATTTGAAACAGCAAAAACAATTTGGGATTACTTGGTCAGTCAAGGTTGGTCAAAAACCGCAGTTGCTGGATTATTAGGGAACATGCAATCAGAAAGTGGCATTATTGCCGACCGATGGGAGAGCGACATTGTCGGAAATATGTCTGGTGGATACGGACTAGTGCAATGGACACCAGCATCTAAATATATCAATTGGGCAAATGCGAATGGATTAAATTACAAAGACGTCATTTCTCAATGCAAACGTATTGAGTGGGAGGTAGCAAACAATCAACAATTTTATAATATATCTATGACGTTTCAACAATTTAAGACAAGTAACAAATCTCCAGAAGAACTGGCGAATATTTTCATTCAATATTATGAAAGACCGGCAAATGCAAACCAACCAGCAAGAGCGCAACAAGCTAGATACTGGTACCAACAATTAAACCGAACAAAAGTCGTGGATTGGTTCAATAAACATCGTGGACAGATAACCTATTCCATGACTGGCTCAAGAAACGGTACAGATGGAACGGCAGATTGTTCTGGAAGTATTACTCAAGCAGTCAAAGACAGCTCTGGAATTCCTTATAGCTATTTATATAATACGGTTACCCTTGGTGGTTATCTCCAAAGATGTGGTTATGTATTAGTTTTAGTCGGAAATTCAAACGCTTCCAATCTCTCTCAGCTGAAAGATGAGGATATTGTTTTACTTTCTGGTGGGTCCTCGATGGCTGATTCAGGTGGTGCGATTGGACATACAGGTGTGATTACTGGTGGTGGTAAAAACATCACTTCAACTTGTTACTATACGCAAGGAGAAAAAAATACTGCGATTCAAGAATTACGTTTTGATAAAAATTATATCGTTGCAAATGGGTTTCATTATTATGAAGTTTGGCGTTTTTCTGGCGGTTTTAATCAATCAAGTTCAACAGGAATAACTAATGACCCAACGCCACCTTCATTTTCGACAAATGTTCATTATAGTTTACGAGTGTTGGGCGGAGCTTGGTTAGGAGAAATCACTAACTTTAACAATTCAGATTCTAATGGTTTTTCAGGATTACCGAATCATCAACACGATATGCTATATATCAAGGTTGATAAAGGAACATTACGTTATCGAGTACACACGATGACAAGCGGTTGGTTAGATTGGGTTAGTAAAGGTGATCCAAATGATATGGTCAATGGATGTGCAGGGAATCCTGGTGAAGCGATTGATGGTGTACAAATCTATTACACAACACCTGCTGGAGAAACTTATTCACAAGCATATTACCGTTCACAAACGACCGCTCGTGCTGACTGGTTACAAACTTGTTGCGATGATGGAACATCGATCGTCGGTTACGATGGTTGGGCAGGGATGTTTGGCGAACCGCTAGACCGTCTGCAAATCGGGATTGCGAAATCCAATCCTTTATTTACTTATTCACCAGGGGTAAATAATGGGGGAAGTTTTTCTACCAATGTTCACTATGGGTTACGTGTGTTGGGCGGAAGTTGGTTAGGAGAAATTACCAATTTCAATGATGTCGATTCCAATGGTTTTTCAGGATTGCCAAATAATCAACATGACATGCTTTATATCAAAGTAGATGCAGGAACGATTCGTTATCGAGTCCATACAGTAAAAAGTGGTTGGTTAGATTGGGTCAGCAAAGGTGATCCAAATGATATGGTCAATGGATGTGCAGGGAATCCTGGTGAAGCCATCGATGGTGTGCAACTTTACTATACGACACCTACAGGTAAGGCATTATCGCAAGCCTACTACCGTTCCCAAACGACCGCCCGAGCTGGTTGGCTAGGAGTATGTTGTGATGATGGCACCTCTATTGCTGGCTATGATGGCTGGGCAGGGATGTTTGGCGAACCATTGGATCGTCTACAAATCGGGATAGCTGCATCTAATCAATTTTTTGATTAAAAAAACTTTAATTAGTTGTCTGAGAAGTGAAAAATGAGAAACTGATTGCTACTTGATTATTACTGAAGAAGTAGTGATAGAAGAGTTAGTTTTAAGAAATAAGCCGAAGAATTCCGACATTCGTCCTGCGTATACTGGAAATTCTACGGCTTATTTCTGTGATTTGATTGAACGTTGGTTGACGAATAAATGGGCAATGCCGATAGAATTATATCTATTGATCATGTTTAGCTGTAACGTATTTTTTCATCACTTTTCTACCCCGAATCGCTAGCTAGAGATAGACTGATTATTACTTTGATCCGATATTATCCACAAGGCTAACGTTTAGAATGGAGTCTATTCACAGCGGTGGAATTTGATTTTCTTTAAAATCTTTCAAAGTGAACAAAGAAAAAGCCTATGGTATGATAAAGAAAAGTGAGGCGAAAGAATAAGATGGAAAAAATAGTTCTATTACATACGAATGATTTA
This sequence comes from Enterococcus sp. DIV0691, assembly GCF_051711145.1. Classification (NCBI taxonomy): domain Bacteria; kingdom Bacillati; phylum Bacillota; class Bacilli; order Lactobacillales; family Enterococcaceae; genus Enterococcus; species Enterococcus sp. DIV0691. The sequence goes on along the minus strand of NZ_JBIOLY010000001.1, from coordinate 2,302,768 downwards.
CACTCGCATCTAGAAAACTGGCCTAAAATCAGAAGGTTTATTGAGCAAAAAAAGCGTGAAAACGAAAAAAAAGAAAATACCACGACCATCACTGTTGATTTAGGTGACTTTGTTGATCGCTGGCACCCGCTATCAGAAGCAACCGATGGACAAGCCAATGTTGAACTAATGAATAACGTAGGCTATGATGCTGTGACGATAGGTAATAATGAAGGCGTGGGAAATGCCAAGGATCAATTGAATCATCTTTATGATCAGGCAAACTTTGATATTTTATTGGATAATTTGTTTGATAAACATCTGTTGCAACCGCCGAAATGGGCAAAAAAGTACAAGATCATTGAAACTCCTCAACAGACTAAAATCGGCTTACTGGCTTTGACGGCTCCTTTTCCCTTAACATATAGTCCAAATGGTTGGGATATCAGAAACCCTTATGATATTTTACCTGAATTGGTGGAAGAACTAAGACCAAAAGTAGACATCTTGGTATTGATGAGCCATCTAGGTATCCAAGACGATCGTCAGATTGCCCAAGAACTTCCGTCAATCGATGTAATTTTAGGCTCACATACGCATCATTTGCTGATTGATGGTCAAATCGTTAATGGTGTTCAGCTTGCAGCAGCGGGAAAATATGGACAATACGTTGGAGAGGTTCACCTCACCGTTGATGAGCATAAAAACATCATCCAAAAATCAGCTCGGGCTATCCCAACAGAAACGATGACGACGTTTATTGAAGATGAGCAGGAAAGCCAAGATTATTTAACTAAAGGGCACGAACTATTAGCGGCAAAAAAAGTAGCCAAGTTACCTTATGATTTATCAGTAGATATTTTTGCGGAACATTCTTTTATCTATGAGGCGTTAGAAGCAGTCAAGTATCGTGGGCAAACACAAGGCGCAATGCTAAATAGTGGGTTGTTTTTAACTGGATTACCAGCAGGGCTGATCAATCAGGATCAACTGCATACGGCATTACCTCATCCAATGCATTTACTGAATGTCACACTTAAAGGAAGGGATTTGATTCGATTGGTATTAGAAATCGAAAAAAATCGTGCCTTTTTACGCAATTATCCAATCAGAGGTATGGGATTTCGGGGGAAAATTTTTGGACAAGTGGTTTATAGTGGAATCTCTTATGATGCAGTGAATCATCAAGTTCACTGGCTGAATCAGCCGATAGATAACGAGCGTCGATATACATTTACAACAGTGGATCATTTTATGTTTGTACCTTTCTTTCCAACGATTGAGATTGCTGGTGAAAATGAATTTTTATTTCCGGAATTTATTCGTAGCGTAGTAGGGGAATACTTAAATGCTCACTATCCAATAAAATAAAAACAAGGTATAATAGGAATGATAGGTGGTGAAAGCATGTCGGCAAAACAAAAAGAGCAACACGCCGTTGAAGCTAAAACAAAAGAAAAACAGACAGCGAAAAATGTCGAGGATCATACGGTGACAGAAGAAATCACCGCCGTGTTAGAAGAAATTATCGAAGAACCCAAACCGGAGAAAGTAAAAGGAGAAATCATTACTTTCATCGATGAGAAGAATTTTTTGATTGGCGAACAGCACTATCGCCTAGTAAAGGATCATCGAGAGGGGTTCAATCCAGAAAAACTTGGCGAAAGATATAGTGAAGTCTTGTCTCGTTATGACTATATCGTTGGTGATTGGGGCTATGAACAATTAAGATTAAAAGGATTTTTCCGTGTAGATAACAGACGTGCTCATCCCGACCAACGAATTGATGCTTTGGAAGATTATTTGTATGAGTATTGTAATTTTGGTTGCGCTTATTTTGTGATTGAACAAATCGGAGGTAAGAAGGAAAAAAATACTCCTCGCCGAAGAAAAAAGAAAAATCAAAACCAACATCGTGCGTACATTGATGAGAAAAAAGGACCCGTTTCTTCAAATCACAAAAAACCGGTCATCAAAAAAAGAAAAACAGAACAAAAAAAGACTGAAAAAACATCAACTAAACCAAAAGCCAACACTAATTTTACGATAAGACAAAGGGAAGAGTAAAGATGGATTATAAAGGATATTTGATTGATTTAGATGGAACGATTTATCGGGGGACTGAACCTATACCTGCTGGGAAACGTTTTGTGGAGGCTCTTCAGGCAAAAAAACAGCCTTTTCTGTTTGTTACGAATAACACCACAAAAAGTCCGCAGGCAGTAGCCAATCGCTTGGCAGATGAATTTGATATACACGTTAGCCCAGAAACTGTTTATACAGCTTCTTTAGCAACGATCGATTTTATGCACGCTGCCGGGAAAGGAAACACGTTTTATGCCATAGGTGAAGCTGGTTTGATCGATTTGATTTTAGAAGCAGGATTTGTCTGGGATGAAGAAAATCCCGATTATGTAGTGGTCGGTCTAGATAATTATCTGACGTATGAAAAAGTAGTCAAAGCGACTCTTGCGATCCAAAAAGGGGCAACATTTATTGGAACAAATCCAGATAAAAATATTCCAACTGAGCGTGGGTTGCTGCCAGGTGCAGGATCGGTTATTTCGTTTGTGGAGACAGCTACACAGACGCCACCGATTTATATTGGCAAACCAGAAGCGATCATTATGGATAAGGCGGTAGAAAAATTAGGTTTAACGAAAGCAGATGTCATCATGGTTGGAGACAACTATGAAACAGACATCCAAGCAGGGATTCGAAATGGGATTGATACGTTGTTGGTGCTCTCAGGATTTACGAAAGCTGAGGATGTACCTTTATTACCGGTACCTGCTACACACGTTCTCCGTTCGTTAGATGAGTGGAGTTTCTAGAATGAGAAAAACAAAATGGGTGTGGGGAGAATATGCGGGTTTGGTTTGTCTATTCTTCATGCTGATCAGTCTGGCGATCGCGATAACAATCAATTTTCGCTTTCTCTATGAACTAGACATCAAATATCTGAATATATTGGATCATACTACGCTTGATCAGGAAACTTTATTGAAAAATTTTGATCAATTAATGGCTTATTTAAATAATCCTTTTCAGAAGGAATTAAGCCTGCAAAATTTTCCTATTTCTGCAAGTGGGGCACATCATTTTTATGAAGTCAAAAAACTTTTTTTACTTAACTATTTTGTGCTGCTGCTGACGTTGATACCTAGTATCTACTATCTTTTTTATCTGAAACGTCATAAGCGTTTTTGGCGTTTAGTTCAACCGTTTAAGATTGGAATGCTCGTACCCATTGTTTTTGGCTTTTTTATGTTGGTAGGATTTGATCGCTTTTTTATCTTGTTCCATGAAACATTTTTTAACAACGACGATTGGCTGTTTGATCCGACAACCGATCCAATCATTAACGTCTTACCAGAACAATTTTTTATGCATAGTTTTATTTTATTTTTTATTTTAATTGAACTCTTTTTTGCTTTTTTTGTGATCATTGGAAAAAGAGAGCTAAAAAGAAGTTAAAATCAAACATAGAATAGAACAAATCATAATGCCTATTTTGTTTCAACAGAATAAAAAAAGCCCGAGACAAGGAGATTGTCTCGGGTTTTTGCTTTAAACGGTGTTCAAGAAGCAACTCCTCAGCAATAAGCGATGATTTTCTAAAATATGAGAAGCTATTTTAAAAAATCCTCTCTTATTCGCTCGGAGCTGATCGCTTCTTTCACAACCTCTTATTGAGTCAAACGACTACGTTTTTCTGGCTCTTGGTGAGCAAGACGACTGGCAGCAGAGGCAGCGATTGCACCCACGATGTCATCCAAGAAAGTATGCACATTTTTTCCGTCATGGCTATTTAATTTTTGTAAAATACCAGGCTTTACTTTATCGATATAGCCATAATTAGTGAAACCGATTGTCCCATAAACATTTACAATTGATAAGGCTAGTATTTCATCGATCCCATACAGTCCTTCATCATCTTCAATGATATGTTGGAGCGGTGACATCAATTTATTTTCTTCTGCTAAAATATCTAATTGAACCCCAGTTATGATCGCGTTATGGACTTCACGTTTGGTTAAGACAGCGTGAACACTTTGGATACAATCTGCTAAAGTAAGATCAGTAATGTAATCTTTTTGTAAAAACATCACTAGCTCAGCAATGTCTTCAAGGGTTACTCCACGCTCATTGAGCAATTCACGTGCTTTTTCTTCTAGCGTTTCAGTTTTGATAACCATTTTCTTCCTCCTTTTGCTTCTGTGAATCAACTATATTGTTAGCCTACCAAATAAAAAAGCAAGAAACAAATGTTGTCTCCTCTGCTTTGGACAAAATGGTCAAAAATCATACAAGCTATCCTATTTCGGAGGAACTTTTTTATCGTATAAACTGGTACTATGTCCAGGTTGTGTGCGTTCTTTAGGGTTAATAAAGTGTAACGCATTATTGACAGCTGTAGGTGCTTCGCCAAATCCAGTAGCGATCAATTTTACTTTTCCTTTGTAAGAACAGATATCGCCAGCAGCATAAACGCCTGGTATCGAGGTTGACATATCTGAGTTTACTGAAATTGCATTTCTGGTACTTTCAAGTCCCCATGTTGAAAGATGTTCTAGATTTGAGGTGAATCCATAATTAACAATCAATGAATCAATCAGTAACTCAATTGTTTCCTCGCTTTTTACCCGTTTTAAGCGAACAGCAGTCAATTCCCCATTTTCTCCAGATAATTCATCAATGAGATAGGGAGTTAAAAGATTGACTGATGAAGCTTTCAATAAGTTTACACTATGCTCATGAGCTCTAAATTCTGGCCGGCGATGGATAAGATAAACTTCACTCGCAATCGGTTCTAGCATCAACGCCCAATCAATTGCTGAATCACCACCACCTGCAATTGCTACTTTTTTACCAGCATATTTCATTAAATCGTTCACAAAATAATCGAGACCGTGATGCTCATAAGTTGTTGCTTCTGGTACATTTAATTTTCTAGGTTGAAAAGAACCGCTTCCTAAAGTCAAAATGACTGCTTTTGAATAGTGGATTCCTTTAGTAGTTGTGATCTCAATTATTTCATCTTCTTTAGTAATAGAAAGAACTTCCTCATTCAAATGAAAAGAGTGATTGAATGTGGTTAACTGTTTTTCCAGATTTGCTACTAAGTCACTGGCTTTCACGGCGGGATAGCCGGGAATATCATAAATATATTTTTCTGGGTAAAGCGTTGCTAATTGCCCACCTAGTTGAGGTAAACTGTCAATGATCTTAGTTTTTGCTTGACGCATACCTGCGTAAAACGCTGCAAACATCCCTACTGGTCCTGCACCGATAATTGTAATATCATAGATTTCCATAGAAAACTTCCTCCTCATACCCACACTATAGCAGAATTTAATTGAGAATACTTCTCAAACAAATGATTTATTTCTAATTCTTAAGGAGGTTGGGGCAGAAGCGAAAACGATCTCTCGTGAAATCTACTGGTTCACATATTTAAAAATACTCGTGGATTATTTTTTAAGTCAGAGAAACGCAGAAAAGTATCTATCATTTGATAAAAAGTATATAATCATTTTTACATAAGGATGAGTCTTTTTGTTTTCTTAAGTTTCATGTAACAGCGAATAGAGAGAATATGTTATTATTACCAATGAAGGAATAATTTTTAGGAGGAAAAAGATATGGTATTCCCACAATTAAGCTTAGAAAATGAAAAAGGACCAAAGGCAGTAATAAAAACAAACCGTGGTGACATTACGGTCCAATTATTCCCAGAATTAGCGCCTAAAACAGTTAAAAATTTTATTGAACTTGCTAAAAAAGGATATTACGACGGAGTAATTTTCCACCGTGTCATCCCTGATTTTATGATTCAAGGTGGCGATCCAACTGGTACAGGTATGGGTGGCGAAAGCATCTATGGTGAAAGTTTTGAAGATGAATTTAGTCGTGAGTTGTTCAACTTACGTGGGGCGTTATCGATGGCTAACTCTGGACCAAATACAAACGGTAGCCAGTTCTTTATCGTGAATAATGAAAATGTACCAGCGAATATGCTAGATCAATTAGAAGGTGCAGGCTTCCCGGCTGAAATCATCGAAGCATACAAAGGTGGTGGGACACCTTGGCTAGATTTCCGTCATACTGTATTTGGTCATGTGATTGATGGCATGACTACCGTAGATGAAATTGCTAACGTACAACGTGGTCCACAAGATCGTCCAGTACATGATGTAGTGATCGAGAAAGTTGAAGTATCAGAATAATCACTCGCAATAGTAAGACATTTTAATTATTAACTAATCACAAAATAAACCAACTGGTTTCAATCATTGACCCAGTTGGTTTATTTTATTTCTAATTAGAATAGAACCTCGTTTAAAAGACGTCAAAAATGCTTTTGTTTTTTATGTGAAGGCTTTTTTTATCCGCATCAATCCATCTAGTAGTGTTTCTTCCGGACAAGCTAAATTCAATCGCATATGAGCATGACCGGCAGGACCAAATGAGATGCCAGGATTTAAAACAACTTTTCCTTTGGTAATCAATGTTTGTTCTAGCAACTCGTCATTCGCTTCATAAGCAGAAAAATCTAACCACATCAAATACGTTCCTTCAATCGTCATCACACCTAGTTGAGGTAAATGTTTTTCAAAAAAAGAAGTGGCAGTGGCCGCGTTTTTTTCTATATAAGGAAGCAGTTGACTAAGCCATTCTCTACCCGTTTCGTAAGCAGCTTGTGTACCGATTAGACCAAAAGTATTTATATCTTGTTGCTGATTCATTAGTAACCGCTGTTCAAATTGTTCTTTTAATTTAGGATTTTTTATAAACACCATTGAGTTTTTAATCGCTGCTAAATTAAAGGTCTTGGTTGCCGAAGTAAACGTGATTAAAGACTGACTTAGTGTTTCATCAATCGTTAACATCGAGTTAAAATGGTTCGTTGAAAAAACTAAGTCTTGATGAATTTCATCACTAAAAAGCAGCACTTTGTGTTTCAAACATAGTTCGCTTAGTTGTGATAATTCTTCTTTAGTCCAAACACGCCCCCCTGGATTGTGGGGATTACAAAGGATTACCACTTTTACTTGTTGTTCAACGATCTTTTTTTCCATATCTTGAAAGTCCATCATGAATTTATTGTTTTGTTCAATTAATTGACTCCGTATAAGCTGACGGTGATTACTCTCGACGATTGCAGAAAAAGGTGGGTAAACGGGGTCATGGATCAGCACACTGTCACCTGGTTCAGTAAAAGTTTGAATTGCAACAGCTAAACTAGATAAAACACCGCTAGTAAAGACAATGTGTTCTTTTGTTAAAGATACCTGATGCTGTTGTTTTTCCCAATTGATGACTGCGTGATATAATTTTTCTGAAACGGTAGAGTAACCAAAAAGACCTTGAGAAACATAATTTTCAAAAGCTTTTTTTACTCCAGCAGGTGATAAAAAATCCATGTCTGCAACCCATAAAGGCAATAAGTCGTCTCTTTGATAGGTTTCTTTAATTGAATCCCATTTTACGCTATCGGTATGTCTTCTTGAAACTTTCTTGTCAAATTCACTCATCTAAAGGACCTCTTTTTCTATTGAGTATTTTCAAAACTTCTTTTTTTAAATCATTTACAGTATAATGATAAATGCAAAGAGAGGGAAGTACATGACATATAAAATTGGACAAATAATTAAAGGAAAAATAACTGGAATACAGCCTTATGGTGCATTTGTGTCTTTAGACGAGGAAACACAAGGCTTGATTCACGTATCAGAAGTACAATCAGGTTACACGAAAAGTATTCACACATTGTTAAAAGTTGGTCAACCAGTAACTGTTCAAATCATTGATATTGATGAATATTCAAAAAAAATTAGTTTGTCGTTACGTACGTTGGAGAAGAAGAGCCCTGTTATTCCTTATCGAAGGAAAAGATACTTTACGAATAAAAATAAAAAGATCGGGTTTGCCACGATTGCGGAACAACTACCAAAATGGGTGGACGAAGCACTAAAAGAACTAGAACAGAAAGAAAATAAGAAATAAAAAGTGTATTTTTTCTGAAAATGTGCTAGAATTTTTATGTAAACCACAGAACAAGTTGATCGAGGTGGAAATTTTGGCAAGCAAAAAAGTAGCTGGTACAATCATGTTGCATTTGGAGGATGGATCAAAAAAATTTTTAGTCCATTCAATTGATGACAAGCTGGAGTTTGCATTAGCAGAGCTTTCAGAAGAAAAGACGGGGTTAGCAAACATACTTAGCTTTTTAAAAGAAATCGTTCATATTGATGTTAGCAAAATTAATTTGATGGAGTTGACCAATACACATATTAATCACGAAAATGTTCCATTGTTTGTTTTTGAAACTGAGCAAAAAAGTCAAAGTGAAGACTTAGGTAAAGGCTATCTTTGGGAAGACCCAGATCAAATGCGCTCTGTCCTTGGCACTTACGAAGTGGAAGGAGTTCCTTTCTTTTAATGTAGAATTAGACACCAAAAGAAACTTGAAAAAAAATTCAAGTTTCTTTTTTTATGGTAACCGGCCCTCCTTAAAGGATGAAACGTTCAGTTTATTATGGATTATATTCGATAATGCAAACTTTTTTATGCTTCTTTTGAAGTAAAAGCGAATGATGATCTTTTGCTTGAATATTTTTTTGAAAAATTAAGTGAAAATGCTTGTTGACGTACCTTGGTTTACGTGATAAATTTATTAACGTTGATTTAAGAAACAGCGTAATGAAACTTTCTAAAAAAATAGCAGAAAAGTTCTTGACGTTTCTAAAAACACATGATAAGATAACTAAGTCGTTAAAAAACGACAGCTTACGAAGCTTGATTCTATCAAAAAAAACTTCAAAAAAGTTATTGACAAATAACAAGCGATGAGTTATGATAAACGAGTTGCTGAAACACTTCTGAAAAACGAAGTCGAAAAAAACTTTTAAAAAAGAGTTGACAAACAAACGTCGCTCTGATATGATATAAAAGTTGCTACGGCAATCTCAACTGATTAGCTTTTAATCAAGTAGACCTTTGAAAACTGAACAAAGTAAAGACAAACCAAATGTGTAGGGCGTCTTGATTGATTCAAGACAACAAACATTTTTAACAAGCAAGCAATATGCTAGCAAACAATTGAGCTTAACAATCGCAAGATTGTTCGAACTTTTTATGAGAGTTTGATCCTGGCTCAGGACGAACGCTGGCGGCGTGCCTAATACATGCAAGTCGAACGCTTCTTTTTCCACCGGAGCTTGCTCCACCGGAAAAAGAGGAGTGGCGAACGGGTGAGTAACACGTGGGTAACCTGCCCATCAGAAGGGGATAACACTTGGAAACAGGTGCTAATACCGTATAACAATCGAAACCGCATGGTTTTGATTTGAAAGGCGCTTTCGGGTGTCGCTGATGGATGGACCCGCGGTGCATTAGCTAGTTGGTGAGGTAACGGCTCACCAAGGCGACGATGCATAGCCGACCTGAGAGGGTGATCGGCCACATTGGGACTGAGACACGGCCCAAACTCCTACGGGAGGCAGCAGTAGGGAATCTTCGGCAATGGACGAAAGTCTGACCGAGCAACGCCGCGTGAGTGAAGAAGGTTTTCGGATCGTAAAACTCTGTTGTTAGAGAAGAACAAGGATGAGAGTAACTGTTCATCCCTTGACGGTATCTAACCAGAAAGCCACGGCTAACTACGTGCCAGCAGCCGCGGTAATACGTAGGTGGCAAGCGTTGTCCGGATTTATTGGGCGTAAAGCGAGCGCAGGCGGTTTCTTAAGTCTGATGTGAAAGCCCCCGGCTCAACCGGGGAGGGTCATTGGAAACTGGGAGACTTGAGTGCAGAAGAGGAGAGTGGAATTCCATGTGTAGCGGTGAAATGCGTAGATATATGGAGGAACACCAGTGGCGAAGGCGGCTCTCTGGTCTGTAACTGACGCTGAGGCTCGAAAGCGTGGGGAGCAAACAGGATTAGATACCCTGGTAGTCCACGCCGTAAACGATGAGTGCTAAGTGTTGGAGGGTTTCCGCCCTTCAGTGCTGCAGCTAACGCATTAAGCACTCCGCCTGGGGAGTACGACCGCAAGGTTGAAACTCAAAGGAATTGACGGGGGCCCGCACAAGCGGTGGAGCATGTGGTTTAATTCGAAGCAACGCGAAGAACCTTACCAGGTCTTGACATCCTTTGACCACTCTAGAGATAGAGCTTCCCCTTCGGGGGCAAAGTGACAGGTGGTGCATGGTTGTCGTCAGCTCGTGTCGTGAGATGTTGGGTTAAGTCCCGCAACGAGCGCAACCCTTATTGTTAGTTGCCATCA
>NZ_JBIOLY010000001.1:957500-2287500 GCF_051711145.1 Enterococcus sp. DIV0691 | reverse complement strand
CATGGAAGCGCTCTACCAACTGAGCTAAAGCGGCATGATTTCTTAATACAAGTAATAGAATAACGAAAATAATCAATTTTGTCAATATCTAAAACAAAAAAAATTTGGTTTCATAGGATGATCATTCTAAATTGTATAAATAACAAAATTTGGGCAGTGATTTTTGTGAAAAAACAAAAAAATATGTAAAAAAGTATTGCGTTATTTAAGATAAATTGATATTATATACATGTACTTGATTCCGGCATAGCTCAGTTGGTAGTAGCGCATGACTGTTAATCATGATGTCGTAGGTTCGAGTCCTACTGCCGGAGTACTTCAACCACAGCTTAGAGGCTGTGGTTTTTTTGTTATTCTCAAAAACTTTTGAGAATAACAAAAAAGGGTTGTCGTGAGGGGGATTCAGTCGATTTGTTGTAACGATTAAAAGTGAGTCGTTGTATTTCAAACCACTTAAGGGTAGAATTAAAGATATATTTTTGATTGGAAGGATGATTGGATGAAAGCTATTACACCTGAAATGACGAAAAAATTTGCAAAAGGTTTTGAAGAAAACAACAAGCAACAAGCTCTACAAAGAGCGGTAGTAAAAAATGGGATCACCGCTTCTGCTGAAAATGTGGCTGCCCATGTCTCTAATACACCGGTTTTTTCAATTGATTTAACAACGGGAAAGGTTTCAAATCAGAAACAATCTGGTCGTTGCTGGATGTTTGCAGCATTAAATACTTTCCGACATAAATTGCTCAATCAATTCCATTTGAAAGAATTTGAATTATCACAAAACTATACGTTTTTCTGGGACAAATATGAAAAAGCTAATTATTTTTATGAAAATATTATCGCAACAGGGAATGATGCCTTAGATAGCCGAAAAGTAGCCTTTTTATTAACAACCCCACAACAAGATGGCGGACAATGGGATATGATTGTTTCCCTCTTCCAGAAATATGGTGTAGTTCCTAAATCTGTTATGCCAGAAAGTGCAAATAGTTCAAATTCACGAGATTTAAATAATTACTTGAATAAATTGTTGCGTAAAGATGCGACGGTCTTACGTGAAATGATTGCCGGTGGTGAAACTGCTGAAGCGATTCAAGCAAAAAAAGAGGAAATGCTAGAAGGAATCTATCAATTTTTAGCCATCTCCTTAGGAACACCACCAAAAGAATTTGATTTTGAATACCGTGACGAAGAAAACAATTATCATATTGACCAACAGCTTACACCTCAACTCTTTTATGATAAATATATTGGTGTAAAACTAGATGATTACGTTAGCATCATCAATGCACCGACAAAAGACAAACCTTTTGATCGTTCTTACACTGTAGAAATGTTAGGTAATGTGGTTGGCGGGAAAGAAGTTCGTTACTTGAACGTAGATATGTCAACGTTTAAACAGTTGGCTATTGCCCAACTGGAACAAGGAGAGTCCGTTTGGTTTGGTTGTGATGTTGGACAATCTTCAACTAGAGATAGTGGGGTCATGGCACTGGATGTTTACGACATGGATGACTTATTCGATGTAGATTTTACGATGACTAAAGCACAACGTTTAGATTATGGTGAAAGCTTAATGACCCACGCGATGGTATTGACGGGAGTCGATCTTGTTGATGGGAAATCAACGAAATGGAAAGTCGAAAATAGCTGGGGAGAAAAAGTTGGCAATAAAGGATTTTTTGTAATGAGTGACGATTGGATGAACGAATACACGTATCAAATCGTTGTTCGCAAAGATTTGTTGTCGAAAGAGCAACTCCAAGCCTTCAATGAAGAACCAATCGTTTTAGCTCCTTGGGATCCAATGGGCGCATTGGCTTAAAAAACTGATTCTACTCAAAGTATGAAGAAAATAGACGAATTGGTGTCTCAGATTACTGAAAAAGAAAGTAAATGAGGGATTGAAAGAAAGACGAGGTTAGTCTTCGAAATTAGTAGGGTTGCTAATTTTGAAAGAAGCCTCTCTTTTTTTGTCTATAAATATGAGCAATGGGCTTTTACTGTTGAACAAAGAGTTACTAGACTCATTTTCTTTGTTTTAGATTCTCTGTGATATAATGATAGCTAACAAATAGGTTGGAAAAGCATGTGAGGAGGAGTAGAGATGAATATTCAGTCGGTGTTAGCAGAAATCCAATTAGAAGGCAAAGTGATACCTATCACTGGTGGGGACGTTAATCAAACGTATCGAATTGAAGAGCAAAATAAATCATATTTCTTAAAGCTTCATCCTAATATTGGAAAGTCTTTTTTTGAAGCGGAAGTGGATGGGTTAAAAGAACTAGCTCCCTACGTTCGAGTACCTGAAACTTACATGCTGGGTGAACAAAAAGATGGTGCCTATCTTTTGATGGAATGGATCGAACCTGGCAAAGGAGATCAAAAAGATCTAGCCGTTTCTTTGGCGAAATTGCACAAGGTAACCGCTCCTCAATTTGGGTATCGAAAGGATAACTATTTAGGGACCGTTTCGCAATTCAATCACGTGGAAGAAGATTGGTGGCTTTTCTTCTTCAAAAATCGTCTAGAAAGTCAAATTGCTTTGGCAAAAAAAAACAACCATTGGAATCAAAACCGCCAAGAAACATTTATTTCTTTTAAGCAATACGTGTTAGAAAACTTTAGTGATAAAAAGATTGTCCCTAGCCTCTTGCATGGCGACTTGTGGAGTGGTAATGTGTTCTTTGATCAGCAAGGAGAACCAGTCTTCGTTGATCCAGCCGTTTCTTACGGTGATCGTGAGCAGGACATAGCTATGAGCCAGCTGTTTGGTGGGTTTCGTCCAGAGTTTTTACAAAGTTATCAAATGGTCTATCCTTTGGAAAAAAATTGGGAAAAGCGATTGCCGATTTACCAGTTATATTATTTGTTAGCCCATCTAAATATGTTTGGGGAAAGTTATGGTTCACAAGTGGATCAATTATTAGCGAAAAGATAAGAGGAGGGTGTTTTTTTGGCAAAGAGATATACAAAAAAACATGAAGTTTCATATTATGAATGTGACATTAATCAGACCATGACATTTCCATCAATGTTAGGAATCGTGATCAAGACATCGGAAGATCAAAGTGATGCGCTTGATCGTGGTAGTAAATTTGTCAATAGTTTTGGACTGACTTGGGTCATTACCAATTATTCAATGACAATCACTCGTTTGCCAAAAGTAGGAGAGACGATTTCTATAACAACACAAGCCATGGAGTACAATAAATTCTTTTGTTATCGTAATTTTTGGATTCATGATGAAGAAGGCACAGAACTGGTGAAAATAGAATCAGTTTTTGTATTAATGGATTTTGTGAATCGGAAAATGAGTAGTGTCAATGAGGAAATTATTGCGCCGTTTGAAAGCGAAAAAATCAAAAAAATCAAACGGCAAGAAAAAATAGAAAAGATCGAATCGGGCATGATGTTACCTTATCGCGTGCGTTTCTATGATATCGATAGTAACCAACATGTGAACAATGCCATGTATTTCAACTGGATTATTGATGTCTTAGGCTATGATTTCTTGACGACACATGTACCAGAAAAAGTTTTGATCCGTTTTGACAAAGAAGTGGAATATGGAAATGAAATTGAAAGTCATTATGAACAAGTAGAGATGGAACATGGTGTGAAAACAAGACATGAAATCAGAATGCAAGAACAACTCTATTGTGAAGCAAATATCACTTGGAAAAATAAATAAACTGCTAATAGCAAACGATGTTCCAATCGGAAAGAGGTTGTCGCAGAAGTGTCTAGCTCTGGGAAATAAGCAGGAACAACAAGGGAAAAAAGGGACTGAGACAAAAGTTGTCTCAGTCTCTTCTAGTATCTCTAAAAACGAATAAACGGTGAGACAAAAGTAGCATCTTCGGAAATAAGCCGAAATTTACCAAAAATTTGAGAAGCAATTTTCGGAAATTCCTTCTTATTTCTTGATGCTGAACACTTTTGTCTCAACCTCTTTTTTGATTGATTGCCGAAGTGCTGAATAATAAAGAATTCTTTAGGTGTTCATACTTTTGGACATTCTAACATGGAAATAAGACTTTTGGATATCCAGTAATAGGTAAGGATCGATAACCTTCCATGATTGAAAAAAGAATGCGCAAAATTGGTTCAATTGCTAAACGAACTCTGGATTTTTTTAGAACGGAATTTTAATGTCAGGAATTTTCGTATGTGATTTAGCTATAACTTATTGAGTAATAAACGAAATCAATGATTGATCTTTTAACCCGTGGTTCAAGGCAATCAGTAGTTTGATGCGAGCTTTTTGGCTATTGATGCTATTACAAAAAATAATCCCCATGTTTGCTAATTCTTTTCCGCCACCCTCGTAGTCATAAACAGGTTCTGCTATCCCATTAAAACACCGGGAAACTAAGACCACTGGGATTTTTTGTACTAATAATTTTTTCAAAGCTGTTACAGCTTGGGGTGGTAAATTGCCAGCTCCTAAAGCTTCGATTACTAGGCCATCTACTTTGGTATGGGCGATAGCTTCTAATAGGTCACCTTGCATCCCTGCATAAGCCTTAACGATTGGGATCGTACCATTGACTGAAGTGATATCTAAGCGTGTAGTTTCTAGTAATTCTTGCATAAATAAGATCCGATGTTTTGTTACTAGACCAATTGGACCTAATGTGGGTGTACGAAAAGTGGCAACATTTGTCGTGTGGGTTTTGGTCACGTAACGCGCGGAGTGGATCTCATCGTTCATTACGACCAATACACCTTTTCCATTTGCTTCCTTACAACTAGCCACTCGAATAGCACTCTCGAAATTGTACAGCCCATCGCTCCCTAATTCGTTGCTGGATCGCATAGCGCCAGTTAGTACGATCGGCAGTTTATCTCCAATCGTCGTGTCTAAGAAAAAGGCGGTTTCTTCTAACGTATCTGTTCCATGAGTGATTACAACACCGTCAAACCCCAAATGATAGGCTTCATTAATCCGATTTTTTAAAATTAACATATGTTTAGGCATGATATGAGGTGAAGGAAGATTAAAGATATCTTCTATTACTAAATCAACATCTTCTGGAATTTCAATTTCAGCATCTAGCAAAGGATTCACAACATCAGGACTCACTCCACCAGTTAAAAGATTTTCTCTCATGGCAATCGTTCCGCCAGTGTGTAAAATTAGAATTTTTTTCATTTTTTTTCGGACTTCCTTACATATAATTTTGCATAGGCTTTAACGCTTATTGTATACTATATGAAAGAGTTTTGCTATCCGTGGCATTGAGCAATGAGTAGTAAATCTCACTATACATAGTTGATTTTTGGATGGAAAAGCAAAGGTGGCTTGAAATGATACGAATCGGATTAACCTCATTTAAAGAACATGATAAATTGACTGGAAAAAAGAATAACACACTTTATGAGTATGCTAGATATTTGCCATTAGTGGAGCTTGATACAGCTTACTATGGAATCCCAAGACGAACTTCGGTAGAAAAATGGGTGCAAGAGGTTCCAAATGATTTTCGTTTTGTTGTTAAGGCGTATCAAGGGATTAGTGGTCAAGGAGACTGGGAAAAATATTATCAAACAGAAGAAGAAATGATTGCTAAATTTCTGGAAGTAATGAAACCAATGAGTGATGCGAACAAGCTTTTTTGTTTTTTAGTCCAATTTCCAGCTTCCTTTAAATGCACCAAGGAAAGTGTACAATACTTACGTAAGCTTCGAAAATGGTTTGCTGGCTATCCGGTAGCAATCGAACTTCGGGACTTTTCATGGTACAGTGAGGAATTCGTTGAGCGCACGAGAAGCTTCATGACTCGAGCAGAATTTTCTTTGGCAGTAATTGATGAACCACAGTTGTTAAACACAACAGTTCCTTTTGACCCATTCATCACGAATCCAGACTTTGCTCTTTTCAGGTTTCACGGAAGAAATGATCAAGGTTGGCAGGCCAATGATAAAGATTGGCGTAAAAAAAGAACTCTTTATCGCTATTCTGAGCAGGAACTGAGAGAACTAGCAACTGCTATTGACTCTGTTAGCTCAAAAACGAAAGAAATCGGAATTATCTTTAACAACAATTCTGGTGGAGATGCTGCAGAAAATGCGTTAGCTTTACAAAAAATATTAAAAATAAAACCGGAAGGCTTAAACCCACAACAAATGGATTTATTTTAGAGAGGGAGCGTTGAATGATCAAAGCAATTTTTTTTGATATTGATGGCACATTAGTCAACGACCGTTCAAAAGCACTTGCTTCGACTAAACGTGCGATTAGCTATGCTAGAAAAAATGGGATATTGTGTGGTGTAGCAACTGGGCGGAGTCCAGTTAAAATCAAAGAAGTGATTGATGAATTGGAATTAGATATGTATGTTGTCTATAATGGACAATTGGTATTTACTGCCGAACGAACGATTGTAGATCAACCATTTGATCAAGTCGTTTTAAGTAAGATCGTGGAATATGCTGATAAGAACCATCGCCAGATCATTTTTGGTGGACGAGATCAACTAGCTGGTTCGACCACGATGCTATTAGGACAGTCGATTTTGATCAAACGTTTAGTTAGTTTATTACCAAAAAAATTTCCCGTTCGATTGATGAAAAAAGGACTGCAAATTTTTAGCCCACATCGGCAGAAAAAGCGATATGAAGCACTGGAGATTCTTGATGAGCCAATTTACCAATGTATTTTATTGAGTCAGGAATCAGAACAAGAAAAATTAGAAGAGCGGTTCCCGGAGTGCAGCTTTCAACGGTCCAATGCGTATACCGTTGATATCATTCCAAAAGGTGGCTCAAAGCTTTCAGGAATTGCAGCCTTTGCCAAAGACATGGGGATCGAAATGACCGAGATCATGGCATTTGGTGATCATTATAACGACATCGAGATGTTGGAAGGTGTCGGAATCGGGGTTGCTATGGGGAATGCTCAAAAAGAAGTTAAGCAAGCTGCTGATTATGTGACGGATAACAATGAAAAAGACGGAATTTATCAAGGACTGAAGCATTATGGTTTGATTTACTAAAATAGTTGATAGACTAGACTTCAGTAAAAATGTTAAGAGAAGTAAGAAAAGAAGGTAGAAAAAGATGTCTGAGAAAACACCCTTTCAACAAGTAGAGGAGTTTCATAAAATTTTTGACCCTCGTTCACCTGATGTACCGACTGCATTTTCGAAACAAGCAGCCATTTATCGTGCAGAATTTAAAATCGAAGAATTAGTCGAATTGATTGCGGCCAATTGTCAGGGAGATCAGGAACAATTACACGAAGGAGTAACAGCTCTTCACGAAGCATTAGAGAAAGCAGAACAAAAAATGTTGACTAAAAAAGAATGGGGACAAGCACCTTTGATCGAGCAAGTCGATGCTTTAACCGATCTTTTATATTTTACTTATGGTTCTTTTTCATTATTGGGTGTTGATCCTACGAAGATATTTGAGATCGTTCACCAAGCAAACATGGGGAAATTATTCCCAGATGGTAAACCACATTATCATCCGGTCACGAATAAGGTATTAAAACCTGATAACTGGGAAGAGCAGTGTGCCCCTGAACCTAAGATCGCCAAAGAAATTCAACGGCAAATCGCCCAAGCGACTCGAAAGAAACAGTCTTGAATAGACGAAACAAACCAAAATAAACCGGCGTTTCATACTGGTTATGCTATTTTCTAGGTAGGAATAAAAGATTTTCGATGAAGTTAGTGAATGCTTAAAAATTGTGTGTTATAATTTACAATAGATGTCTTTTGCACGGAAGACGTATTTATTGTTTTATGCACACAAATTATTTAACTAAGCATAAAAAATAGATGCATATTGAAAACGGAGGTACCTTAAATGGGAAATAATGTTATCATCGGAATCGTCATAGCAATCATTATAGTCGCCCTAGTCGTCTTTTTGGTTAGTTACTATATGAAGAAAAAAAACCAAGATCGATTGGACGCCTTGGAAAAGCGCAAGGAAGAATTATTCGACTTGCCTGTGATTGAAGAAGTCGATGATGTTAAAAAAATGCATCTGGTGGGGCAAAGCCAAAATACCTTTCGTGAATGGAGTCAAAAATGGAATGACATATCCACTTCCTCGTTTGCTGAGTTAGAAAGTCAAATTTTTGAAGTAGAAAATCTTAATGAGAGTTTCCGATTTTTAAAAGGTAAAAAAGCTGTGATCGAAGCAGAAAAAACCATGGACCAAATGGAAAAGAAAGTTTCTGAGATTCGTGATGGACTAAAAGAGTTACGTGAAACAGAAGAACGTAATTCACTAGCGGTTCAGCAAGCTTTGGATGTCTATGAAGAACTGAAAGAAACAATCAGAGAAGATGAGCAAGAATACGGTCCTGCGTTTCCTGAATTACAAAAGCAAGTCAAGATGATCGAAAATGAATTCACGCAATTTGTTGCATTGAATACTTCAGGTGATCCTGTTGAAGCTCGAGAAGTTTTGGATAAAGCAGAAAAACATACGTATGAAGTTGAAGCTTTGATGAAAAAAGTTCCGCCGCTATTTGAAGATTTGAACACTACTTTCCCAGAACAACTGGAAGAAATCCAGCAAACTTATGAAAAATTGATGCAGGAACAATATGTTTTCCCAGAAGAAGATCTTGTTGGTGAGATTGAAAAAGTAAGCCATCGTATTGAAAGTTCATTAGCAAATCTTGAAAAAACAGAAGTTGAAACGGTTGAATTTGAGAATCGTGAAACTGCTAGTATGATTGATTCGCTCTACGACATTCTAGAGCGGGAAATGGAAGCCCAAAATTATGTCACAACCAATCAAGCAACCATTGAACAATACATCAAACATGCCACGAAAAACAATCGTCAATTATTGATTGAGTTAGATCATACTGCTCAAAGTTATGCGTTGAATCATAATGAAATTGGTCGAGTACGCGGATTCCAAACAGAAGTGGAAGAAATCGAACGTCAAAACGAACAGATGAAACCACAAATCCAGCAACACTTGCTACCATATTCTGAAGTACGGACTTTCTATAAAAAAGTATTCAAAGTTTTAGAAGATATCGAAAACCAACAAGTTGAAATCGATGACTCACTACACGAGTTAAGAAAAGGTGAAAAAGAAGCGCAAGAAAAAATCGATACTTTCGAATTTAAATTGCGTAATTTGAAACGTTTTGTGGAACAACAACGTTTGCCTGGTCTACCAAATGATTATTTAGAATTTTTCTTTGTGGCAACTGATCGGATTGAAGAGCTAAGTATCGTGCTAAATAAAATCAGAGTCAATATGGAAGAAGTCAATCGCTTAGTTACGTTATGTGAAGAAGATTTAGACTTACTTGATAAGAAAACGCATGATTTAGTGGATGCTGCAGCACTGACAGAACAAATGCTACAGTATGCAAATCGTTATCGCCACACACATGAAGAAATCAGAGAAGCAATTGATAAAAGTTATTACTTATTCAATAAGGAACATCATTATCAAGAAGCTTTGGACGAGATCGGTACAGCACTCGAACGTGTTGAACCTGGTGCTTTCAAGCGAATTGAAGATTTTTATTTTAAGAATCCTGATTTAGTTTAATAAAACTAACTAAAAAGGCAACACTGGTCAATCCACCAAGTGTTGTCTTTTTTTCGTGTTCAATTGCACGAAACTTTCTGAAAAAACAACCTCCTCTTGAAAGCAATTGGGACAACCGTTATAATAGTAAAGAATTTCAAAAAAGAGGGGTTTCTTATGATATATTTTGATAATAGTGCGACAACCCCAATCTTTCCGCAAAGTTTAGATGCCTATATAAAGACAAGTCAGCGGATTATTGGGAATCCGTCAAGTTTGCATGATTTAGGCAATCAAGCAAACCGTTTGTTACAACAAGCTAGAAAACAAATTGCTGAGCTGATCACTGTTACTCCAGATGAAATTTATTTTACTTCTGGTGGGACAGAAGGCGATAATTGGGTACTTAAAGGGACGATGATTGAAAAACGTGAATATGGAAACCACATGATCATCTCTGGGATAGAACATCCTGCTGTAAGTGAAACAGCTGAACAACTTAAATCTCTAGGGGTAGAAGTTAGTATAGCGCCAGTAAATAATCAAGGATTTGTCATTGTTGATGAATTGAAGAAACTAATTCGTAAAGACACGGTATTGGTTTCAATCATGGCAGTCAATAACGAAATTGGATCAATCCAACCAATTTTAGAAATCAGTGAGTTGCTAAAAGAATACCCTAAAATCCATTTTCATGTGGATGCTGTGCAAGCAATCGGAAAAGTTTCTTTATCTGAATGGCTGACCGAAAGAGTTGATTTTGCGACGTTTTCAGCTCATAAATTTCATGGACCACGTGGTATAGGTTTTATTTATTGGAAGAAGGGACGACGTTTAGCACCGCTTCTTAATGGCGGTGGCCAAGAAAAAAATCAACGAAGTGGAACAGAAAATGTTCCTGCGATTGTCGCAATGGCGAAAGCCTTACGAATTGCACTGGATCGAAAACTTCAAAAGCCAGATCACACCAAACATTTAAAAGAGGCATTGATCAACGCTTTGAAAGCCTATGAAAAAGTGACTATTTTTTCAGAGGGAGAAGATTATGCACCACATATCTTATGTTTTTCACTCAAAGGGATTCGAGGAGAAGTCCTTGTTCATGCGTTAGAAGAAAAACAAATATTTATTTCTACAACTAGTGCTTGTTCTTCTCGTAAACACCTTGCAAGTAGCACGTTGCATGCCATGCATGTGCCTGATGATTTAGCTACGTCAGCTGTTCGCATTAGTTTAGATGAAAGTAATTCTATGGCAGAAGTAGAACAATTTATGATCATTTTTAAACAATTATATAAGAAATTTTCAACCATCAATTAATCAATAAGGAGTGTTTTTGTGAAATATAGTGAAATCATGGTCCGCTATGGTGAACTGTCAACAAAAGGAAAAAACCGTAAAAGTTTTATTATGCAACTTGCTCAAAATGTTCGTCAAGCATTGAGTGATTTTCCCGAAATCAAGATCCATGCTGATCGTGACCGGATGCACCTACTGTTAAATGGTGCTGATAGTGCATTAGTTATACCTAAATTGGCTAAAATTTTCGGTATCCAAAATTTCTCACCAAGTATTCGAATCGAAAAAGATGTTCAAAAGTTAAAAGATGCAGTTCAAGCTATCATGAAAGAAGTCTATACAGGAAAAGAAACCTTTAAAATTATTGCGAAACGTAGTGACCACGACTTTGAATTAACAAGTAATGAATTAAATCAAACGTTAGGAAATGCGGTGGTAGATATCTTCCCTGATATAGAAGCACAAATGCGTAAACCAGATATTCCACTACGGGTAGAAATCCGTCGAGATGCTGCTTACCTATCCTATGAAACGATTAAAGGAGCAGGCGGATTGCCAGTGGGAACGAGTGGTAAAGGCATGTTGATGTTGTCTGGTGGAATCGACTCACCTGTGGCTGGTTACTTTGCCATGAAGCGTGGTGTCGAAATTGAAGCGGTCCACTTTGCTAGTCCACCTTACACGAGTGAGCAGGCATTGCAAAAAGCAAAAGATTTAACAGCAAAATTGACTCCTTATGTCGGTAAAATTGAGTTTATCGAGGTACCGTTTACTGAGATCCAAGAAGAAATCAAGAAAAACATTCCGCAAGGGTACTGGATGACGATTACTCGACGGATGATGCTGCGATTAACGGATGAGATCCGCCGATTACGCCATGGGTTGATTATCCTTAACGGGGAGTCTTTAGGACAAGTAGCTTCCCAGACCTTACAAAGCATGGTTGCTATCAATGAAGTAACGAATACGCCTATCATTCGTCCAGTTGCTACGATGGATAAATTAGAAATCATTGAAGTAGCTGAACAAATCGATACCTTTGAGCTTTCAGTCCAACCATTTGAAGATTGCTGTACGATTTTTGCCCCACCTCAACCAAAGACTCGACCACGCCTTGATAAAGTTCATCAATACGAAGAACGTTTACCAATCGAAGAAATGATCGAACGAGCTCTTTCTGGTTTAAAAATGGAAACGATCCATACAGCTACCGAAGCTGAACAAGTAGAAGAATTTGCTGATTTGTTATAAGAGTCTTGAAATTATCGTGGAGCTTTGACAAGAATAAGAAAGTAGATTGAACCGTTTTTTTATGTTTAATAAAACAGACTTTAAAAACATTACTTTTTATTTGTTCTTACACTTATTTAAGAGTCTGGGGTCAATCCCAGACTCTTTTTTATGTTCCCTACTGTTGCTCTAGGAGAGGATAAATGATAAACTGACTATGTGAAGAAATTAACAAAGGAGTTTGAAGATGGGAGAAAAAATAGCGGTTTTACCAAAAGCAACAGCTAAAAGACTACCTTTATATTTACGTTATTTAAAAATGCTCAATGATTCAGGTGTGAAGCGGATTAAATCAAATGAATTTAGTCAAATCACCCAAGTACCTTCTGCGTCGATCCGTAGAGATTTTTCATATTTAGGGGAGTTGGGGCGCAGTGGCTATGGTTATGAAGTGCCTTATCTGATCGAAGTATTTGATCGGATCTTAAAGACGGAAGAGGAAAAACGAATTGCCTTAGTTGGGTATGGAAATCTAGGGAAAGCTTTAAAGCACAATAATTTTAGAAGAAATGAGAATTTGAATATCGTCTGTGTATTTGACAATGACCCTAAAATCGTCAACCAAGAAATCGATGGTCAATTCATTTATCCAATCGAACAGTTTGGCGAAATCGTCAAAAAAGAAAAAGTAACAGTTGCGATTTCAACGGTTCCAAGTAAACACTCCCAGTCAGCAATCGATGAAATCGTGAAAGGTGGCGTATCAGCGATCTTAAACTTTGCTCCTGACCGAGTGATCGTACCCAAGCATGTGAATATTCAATACATTGATTTGACGACAGAATTGCAAACGCTTATATTTTTTAACGAGAAATATTCAGAAGTTTTTTTATGACAATCCATAGTTTTAGCGCTTAGAGCCAATGTTTCTAAGCGTTTTTTTATAACGCATGTTTATATATATTTTTGTTTGTTTACAATCATAATACTGATATAATAGCTTTCAGTTCATTGTATCATCGTGTGCAGGGGTTATAAAATAACTGTTTTTTTTGAAAGAAGAAACCTTTTTTTAGTAGTGAATGACAGTAATAAAGATGAATGCAATGGATAGAATCACTGTTGTAAGAAAAAAGTTAACCTGAAGGAGGCGGTTATGAAACAAGTTGGAGTAAAAAATACTAATGAAGTTTAAGATTTGATTGAATGTACATAAAAGTAACAATCCTTAATTCTTATGATTTAGGCTAGATATGAATGTCTAGCAAAACAGACAAGCCACGGATGCCATAACGAAAAAAATGTAAAGGATGGTAAAAATGAATCAAGAGAAGGTAAAAAATACAATTCTTATGGAAATGGAACGGTTTTCGGACAAAACAAGTGAAGGATACCACCAAATGAAAGCAGTGCTGAATAAATTCCCTTACAAAATAACTGCAGACTATCAGCAATTACTGGATACATTAAGGGGGGGGACGGTAATTAACAGATTTGACACTCTTGATGAGCTGATAATAATGCTGCAACAAGAGAGAGTAATAACGAGAGAGATCGTGGAATCTTGTCTCTATTTTCAACAAAATTCTGATAATGTAATAAATCAGATTCATCTTTTTGATCTTCTAATGGTTCCAACTAGAAATCTGACAGAACAGCTAAACTTATTAAAATCTTTAACTAATAGTTTATCTATGGATGGTGAGAAATTTTTTCATCATAAAGTTTTGATTAGGATTAATAAAATGGAATTATTGACAGATGTAATCGAGAAACAAATTAAAGAGATATGTATAGAATTACAATATGGCATGGACTCAGCTAAAGTCAAAGAGGATATTTTAGCTCGTACATTTGAACTATTAAACGAGGGCAGTGTAAAATATCAACAATTAGTCAATATGGAGCTAGATTATGAAGAAGGATGTAGAGAAATCGTAATTGATGGATTTTTTGAAACGATGAATAGATCTCCTAAGAATAATGAGTATAAATGGTTTTTTGACTTTTTGAGAGAAGATAAAATAATTTCTAAACTTCTCCAAAGAAAGAATTTATCAGAAGCTGAAAAAAAAACATATATTTCTATAGCTACAAATCATAGTGATTCGCCGTTTATTGGTAATAGCATTCCATATTTTAAAAAAATAAATATAAAAGAAAGTACCATAATCACAAAAAAAAGACTTCTTGATCAAGAGCTCGTTTATTTGATTGCTAAAGAAGTAACCCCAGAGTTGGCTGTAAAGTATGATGAAATATTAAGAGGAGAAGAACAAGGAACAGTTGAGTTGATGACACAAATTTATGTTGAGGCTCAGTCCACATTAGTAAAAGAGTCTGTTAGACAACATGTCAATACTTCCTTCAAAGAAACGGACCGTTTAGAATTTTATAAAAAAAGTATCATCGAAAAACTAAAAAAAGAAAATCGATCAGATTTAGGGGATAAATTAGAAGATTTATTGAATGGTGGGGCAAAAATAGACCGATTTGATAGATCCTATAGATTATTGAATTCTCCAGAGTCGAAAAAACAGTTATCCTATTTAGGGAGACTTGTTTTTGGTGAAAATCAATGGCACAAATTTGAAACAGTTCAGGCATTTAAAGAAGAATTAAAGGAGACAGAAGCAAAAAAAAATAGTTCCTTATCGGAAATGATGAAAAAAGATCTGAGTGAAATCGAAAATCAGCGACACATGAATGGACTTCGATCAATTGATAATAAACTGGAGAACAATGACTATCTCAAACAATTAAAACCCGAGCAGATCGCAACGATTATGCTTCAGTTAAAAGTTAATTACCCAAACTGGACGGAAAAAAACTTTGAACAAGTCAATAATCAATTAAGCACTTATTTAAATGAAGAGGATAAGATTCAAACAAACAAAATTTTGAATGAAAAAGAAGTGATCTTAAGAATATCCGCAATAAGCATGGAAATGGGAGAAAAAGCACAAACTATAATACTTGCCCCTACTGATAAAATAAAAGGTCTTGATATAGTGGGGGAAGTAAGAAAAGATTTAAAAAAACAAAAAGTAGATTACCTTTTTCCTATAATACTGGAAACGATTAATCATACACTAAGTGAAGAAGGAATTGATTGTTCGAATCGTTCGGATAGGGAAAAAGCATTAAATCTATTACAAGATTATCAGACAAAAAAAGAACTACTTCCAAAAATCGAAGAAGCACTCCAGCAAAAAAAGGAGGGAGAGACTTTATCAACAGTCATTTATTCTGTAATGAGTAGAGAATGGGGAAATTCAAGTGATGTAACTGATTTAAAAAAAAGGTTTGGGGATGACGGAGAAGGACTATTAAAGGAAACCAAGGACCTTTCACAAGCTGAGTCTCTCCTTCAATCAATTAAAGAAGCACTTCGTTCACGAAATATTAATTTTACTGAATCGGATGTCATCAATTGGACGGAAAAATGTTTATCAATGGATGAAAAAAAGCGGCAAAGGGAATCCCAAGTTGTAATAAATAAGATTAAAAATAGTTTATTGAAGATAAAAAATAAAAAAAATACAAAACAAGTGAGAGTCAATAAAGTAATTGAGACGTTTCAAAAAGATTTAAATAATAAAAAAGAAGAAATTAAAAAACAAATAAAATATAGTGTGATTGAGGTGTACGAATTTAGAGATGATCGACTTAGTATAGAGGAGCAATTTTCAAATATCCTTAATCAAAAAAAAGAGATACAACATTTTATACATACATATCCCAAATTAAAAAGTGTCATTGACGAGTGTAGCAAACAAATTCCTTTAGTTTCTGTTGATCTTAAGATGGTAACGACTAAAGAAGTTGAGAGTAACAATAATAAATATTTTAACAATCTTAATAAGGTGCTGACTCCATTCGAAAGGGAGTGGTGGCAACAGGAAATCGATAAGATTAAGCAGTTTATAAATACTTACGTAAGTCCGAAAAACCTATTAGTGTCTGATGTGAATCGACAGATTGAAGAATTACTAATCAAGGATGAGCATTGTTGTTCTCAGGTTGTTTTGTCTTTCTTGGTATATTCATCTGGTGTATCTAAAAATTTAAATCCTAAATACACGGCAGGGTATCTTAATAAAGACTCAGAACACCAACAGAATCGAGGGAAAATTAAAAGATTAGTTGAGAGTTTCGAGGAATTACACTCACATAGACAGGAAATGAAGCAACTTAAAGAACTGAATATAGATGTTGAAGCAACTCCAATGCCCCAGGGAACAAGTAATCAATCTCTAATAAGTAATTCAGTAAAGGAACCAGAGAGAAAAAAGGAGCAACCTAAAGAAAAGTCTGAAGGTATTGAACCAACATTAACACCTCTCGGAATCAGTAATCACTCTCTAACAGATAAACAAACCAAAACGCCCCTTGTAATAAAAAATCAAACATTCGAGGAGCAAATGAATCAGTCTACAAATGTGGCTGATAGTCTAAATCAAGAGAAGTCCGCTGGTATTCAACCAACACCAATTCCCAAGGAAATCAGGGATCAATCTCTAACAAGTAAATCACCTCAAACGGCTAATAGTCACCCTGTAATAAAAATTCAAACACTAGAGGAGCGAATGAATCAGTCTACAAATAAGGCTAATAATCTAAATGAAATGAAGGAAGCAGGAAAAAATCAGCCTTCTGTAAGAAATTTAAAAAATTTCTTTGAACAGTCACGTTCTGAATAAGCAAACATTGTCACTACTGCTTATTGTTTAGTTAATTATTTATAATAGGCGAATCATAAGCCTGAAGAGGTACTATTTAGGGAAATACGATTCTTACCGTCTTTTATTGACTTTAAAATTGAACCATTGTAAAATGAGGCATGACGTTGATCAAGAGGAGTAACTAGTTACAGCCTTTTAGAGAGAGAACGAGATGGTGAGACGTTCTTAGGAGAGACTAGTGAAGGTAGCTTGGGAGTTTTTATCTTGAACCCTTTATCGTGTACAGCAAACCGATAAAACCTAGAGATAAACGAGTCGTGATCGTTAACTCACATGAGAGGTAGTAGGAAACTGCTACAAATTAGGTGGTACCGCGTAAATCAATACGTCCTAAAATACGAAAGTATTTTAGGACTTTTTTTATTTTTAAGGAGGACATCAGTATGACGGAAGAAAAAAATCTATCAACAAAATACAATCCGCAAGAAGTTGAAGCTGGCCGTTATGAAAAATGGTTGGAACAAGATTTGTTCAAACCAAGTGGCGATCAGAAAGCAAAACCCTATTCAATCGTAATCCCCCCACCAAATGTTACAGGAAAACTTCACTTAGGACATGCCTGGGATACGACTTTACAAGACATGCTGATTCGTCAAAAACGGATGCAAGGCTTTGATACCTTGTGGTTACCTGGGATGGACCATGCAGGGATCGCTACACAGGCAAAAGTAGAAGAAAAGCTTCGTCAACAAGGAATTTCGCGTTATGACTTAGGACGTGAAAAATTTGTGGATCAAGTATGGGAATGGAAAGAAGAGTATGCAAGCCATATCCGTGAACAATGGGCAAAAATGGGCTTATCTCTCGATTATAGTCGTGAACGTTTTACACTAGACGATGGCTTGTCAGAAGCTGTTCGTAAAGTATTCGTGACACTTTATGAAAAAGGCTTGATTTACCGTGGTGAATACATCATTAACTGGGACCCACAAGCACGCACTGCTTTATCGGATATCGAAGTGATCCACAAAGAGATTGAAGGTGCTTTCTACCACATGAGCTATGAACTGGCTGATGGTTCGGGTGTAGTGGAAATTGCAACGACTCGTCCAGAAACTATGCTAGGTGACACAGCGATTGCTGTACACCCAGAAGACGAGCGTTATCAAGCGTTGATCGGCAAAAAAGTAATTTTACCATTAGTAAATAAAGAAATTCCGATTATTGCAGATACGTATGTTGATATGGAATTTGGAACAGGCGTAGTGAAAATTACACCTGCGCATGATCCAAATGACTTTGAGGTAGGTAACCGTCATGATCTGCCGCGTGTAAATGTGATGAACGAAAATGGAACGATGAATGACTTAGCTGGAAAATATGCAGGTATGGATCGTTTCGAAGCACGTAAAGCGATTGTCTCTGATTTGAAGGAAATCGGACGATTGATCAAAATTGAAAAAATGATCCATAATGTTGGGCATTCAGAACGTACGGGAGTAGTCATTGAACCACGCTTGTCCACACAATGGTTTGTTAAAATGGCTCCATTAGCTGAGAAAGCAATGAAAAATCAAGAGACTGATGATGCAGTTGAATTTTTCCCACCACGTTTTAATCAAACATTTTTACGTTGGATGGAAAATGTTCACGATTGGGTTATCTCTCGTCAATTGTGGTGGGGACACCAAATCCCGGCTTGGTACCATAAAGAAACGGGTGAAATGTATGTAGGGATGGAAGCTCCAGAAAATAGTGAAGAGTGGGTACAAGATCCAGATGTATTAGATACTTGGTTTAGTTCAGCATTATGGCCTTTTTCAACGATGGGATGGCCAGATGAAAATAGTGCTGATTATCAACGCTATTTCCCAACAAGCACATTAGTAACTGGCTACGACATTATCTTCTTCTGGGTTAGTCGAATGATTTTCCAAAGCTTAGAATTTACAGATCGTCGTCCGTTTGAAAATGTTTTGATTCATGGGTTGATTCGGGACGAACAAGGACGTAAGATGAGTAAATCTCTTGGAAACGGCATTGATCCAATGGAAGTGATTGAAAAATATGGCGCTGATGCCTTACGTTGGTTCTTATCAAACGGTTCAGCACCTGGTCAAGATGTCCGTTTCAGCTATGAAAAAATGGATGCAGCTTGGAATTTCATTAATAAAATTTGGAATGCTTCACGTTTTGTTATTATGAACAGTGAAGGCATGACAGTTGAAGATATTACGCTAACTGGCGAGAAAACTGTGGCAGACCGCTGGATCTTGACACGTCTAAATGAAACGATCGCTAAGGTTACTGAACTCTTTGATCATTTTGAATTTGGGGAAGCTGGGCGTCAGTTGTATAACTTTATTTGGGATGATTTTTGTGACTGGTATATCGAGATGAGTAAAGAAGTCTTGTATGGTGATGATGCTGTCTCAAAACAAACAACACAAAGTATTTTGGTGCATACGTTAGATCAAATTTTGCGTCTATTGCATCCAATTATGCCATTTGTTACTGAAGAAATTTGGCAACACATCCCACATCAAGGTACTTCTTTAGTAGTTGCTGATTATCCAGTGGTTCATCCGGAATTTAATGATGAAACAGCTTCAAAAGGGATGGAAGTACTCAAAGAACTAATTCGTTCCGTACGTAATATTCGTTCTGAAGTGAATACACCATTATCAAAACCAATTACATTAATGATTAAGATCAATGATCCGAAAATCGGTCAATTCTTAACAGAAAATACCAGCTATATCGAGCGTTTCTGTAATCCAGAAGAGCTAACGATCTCAAGTGAAATCGTTGCGCCTGATCTAGCAATGTCAGCTGTATTGACAGGGGCAGAAATTTTCTTACCATTAGCAGGTTTGATCAATATCGAAGAAGAAATCAAACGGTTAGAAAAAGAACTAGCGAAATGGACAGATGAAGTGAAACGAGTACAAGGAAAATTAGGCAATGAACGCTTTGTTGCCAATGCGCCAGCAGAAGTGGTTGAAGCAGAGCGGGCAAAAGAAAAAGATTATTTGGACAAACAAGCAGCAGTTACAGAAAGAATCCGCAGCTTAAGAACCATCCAGTAATCTGACATTCGAACAATCGTACAAATGCAAAAGAGAGCGGAAAGTGGTTGAAAAACATTTCCGCTCTTTTTTTAAGTAAAAAGCAAGACGTCAGCACAAATAAGTAGAATCAGAATGGGCTATTCAGTATTTCTTCTTTTACATATACTACGTCTTTTTCTGTGATTCCGCTTGCTTTTTGCTATAATAAATATGGAATGGGGGAAACGTTGATGAAAATAGAAGAAGCAATCGCATGGATCCATAGCCGCTTGCCATTTGGCTCTCGTCCGGGACTAGATCGAGTGGAGGCATTATTAGAGATAGTCGGGCATCCTGAAAAACAGGTAAAAACGATCCATATCGCAGGAACCAACGGAAAAGGTTCAACGGTTACGTATCTGAGATGTCTACTAGAAGAAGCAGGACTGACAGTGGGGACATTTACTTCGCCGTATATTGAATCTTTTAATGAACGAATCTCGATCAATGGACAAGAAATTCCAGATCAAGACTTAATCAAGCTTGTACAAAAATACCGACCACTTGTTGAACATTTGGATCGATTTGAAGCAGTTGCCGGAATCACTGAGTTTGAAACGCTGACAGCAATGGCATTTGATTATTTTTTGTGTCAAAAAGTCGACGTTGCTATTATTGAAGTTGGGTTAGGCGGTTTACTAGACTCAACAAATGTTGCCGTACCATTACTTACAGGAATCACCACGATTGGCTTGGATCATACGGATATTTTAGGAGAAACAATTGAAGAAATCGCTGCCCAAAAAGCAGGAATAATCAAGCAAGGGGTGCCTGTCGTTACGGGAAATATCGAAGAAAGAGCTTTAGAAGTAATCAAAAAACAGGCTAGACTAAGAAATGCCCCCCTTCATATTTTTGGCGAAAACTATCAAGTTACTTATCAACATCCAGCTGAGCAATGGGGAGAAGTATTTTCATTTCATAATGAGCATGGAAAAATGACCTCGCTTACGATTGGCATGATTGGACAACATCAGACAGAAAATGCTGGTATGGCAATTGAACTATACCAAGTTTACTGCAAGATGACAGGAATACCATTTAGTGAAAAAGAAATTCGCAAAGGGCTGAAAAAAGCGCACTGGCCTGGACGAATGGAAAAATTAAGTGAAGAACCTTTTGTTATTTTAGATGGCGCTCATAATACACATGCAGTCAGCCGTTTGGTTCAAAATTTGAAGAAAGAGTTCAAAGATTATCGGATCAATATTTTATTTTCTGCACTAAGTACAAAAGATGTAGAAGCAATGCTAACCCAATTAAAAGCAGTTCCTAATGCGCATTTGTATTTAACGACGTTTGAACACCCGAAAGCATTGGATTTAAGCACCGTGACTGATCTTGTAGACGAAACAGTTTCAATTGTTTCATTATGGCAATTTGGTTTAGCTGAAATATTAGAAAAAATGACCAATGAAGATGTCTTAGTGGTTACAGGTTCTCTTTACTTTATTTCTGAAGTACGAACACTATTGTTACAGTTAGGAGGAAAAAATGAATTATAAAGCTGTCATTTTTGACATGGATGGGTTACTCTTTGACACAGAAATCGTCTACTATGAAGCCTCGCAAATGGTTGCTGATCAAATGGGCTTTCCTTACGACAAAGAATTGTATTTGAAATATCTAGGTGTATCAGATGAAGAGGTTTGGGCAAATTATCATCAGATCTTTGCAAGTTTTGGGAAAAATAATGTCCAAAAATTCATTAATGATGCTTATGAAGAAACGATTAGACGGTTTTCCTTAGGTGCAGTGCAATTAAAACCAGGAGTAATCGAATTACTGGACTTTTTAGAAGAACACCGAATACCTAAAGTTGTTGCTTCTAGTAACCAACGTCATATTATTGAGCTATTATTGGAAAAGAACCAACTGACAAACTATTTTGAAACGATTGTTTCAGCAGAAAATGTCAAACGTGCTAAACCTGATCCAGAAATCTTTTTGCTTGCCCATGAATATCTAGGAACGAAAAAACAAGAAACATTGGTTCTGGAAGATTCTAAAAACGGGATACTTGCAGCAGCAAGTGCGGAGATCCCAGTGATTATGATTCCAGATTTGTTGGCTCCTTCAGAAGACTTGCAACAAAAAACGTTAGCAGTTTTATCTTCTCTACACGAAGTACCAGGATATCTAAAAAAATAAAAATAGCTCCCCCCTTTTTTCGTATCTTATTAGTGAGAAGAAGAAAGGGGGGATTTTATGGAAAAAAATTTGCTGGATGCTGTGTCAGCAACCTCACTTCCAAGGGAGCGGATGTTGCTTTACGGAGAGAAAGCACTCTCTGATCAAGAATTACTTGCTATTTTATTACGCACGGGACAGCATCCCTATAATGTCTTGGAACTAGCAGGTAATTTGTTGAAAACATTTGGTGGACTTGCACTGTTAAGACAGGCAACGCTGTCTGAGCTGGAAAAAATACGAGGAATTGGTCAGGTTAAGGCTCTTGAAATCAAAGCACTGATCGAACTAGGAAAAAGAATCCAAACACAGCATGTAGCGGTACAACCCACGATCCATGCCAGCTATGAATTAGCGCATCAATTAATCATAGAATTAAAGGATCACAAACAAGAACATTTGATTTGTATTTATTTGGATACTAAGAATCAAGTATTGTTGAAAAAAACGCTATTTATTGGTTCCCTGAATCAAACGATCGCACATCCAAGAGAAGTGTTCCATTATGCTGTTCGATATTCTGCAGCGAGAATTATTTTAGTTCATAATCATCCCTCGGGGAATGTTCTTCCATCTAAACAAGACTTGCTTTTTACTAAAAGAGTTCAAAAATGTGGGGAGATGATGGGAATCGATGTCTTAGATCATTTGATTATTGGATGCAAACAGTATTTTAGTCTGAGAGAGGAGGGATTGATGGAAGAGGAATAAATTGAATAAGTGGAAGTAGCTTTCTTGCAAAAAAAAAGAACCAAGTGTACAATTATATTGTAATTTTGTTTGGGAATAGAAGTTGAAACATCTGTTGCACCTCTATCGTACGCGAGCAATGTTACAATCAATTAAGTGCTTAGGCACGAGGAGGGTATTATTAATGGAAAACGGAACAGTTAAATGGTTCAACGCTGAAAAAGGATTTGGTTTTATTTCACGTGAAGACGGAAGCGATGTTTTTGTTCACTTTTCAGCTATCCAAGGTGACGGATTCAAAACTTTAGAAGAAGGTCAAGCAGTGACTTTTGATGTTGAAGAATCAGATCGTGGCCCACAAGCTGCTAATGTTGAAAAAGCTTAAGTAGAGCGAGTAAACTAAATAAGTGTTGTTCACCTATTTAAACATGTTAAGAGCGTAAGTGATTACGCTCTTTTTTGTTACAAAAAAACTTATAATGGACAACTGCGCCGAACTTTACCCATCTATGTAGGTAGTCGGCGCATGTAGCCATTATAAGTTTTTCATTTATTTTTCTTCATCAGGTGTCATCACCATTGGAAGGATCATTGGATGTCTTTCTGTTCGTTCAAATAAGAAAGGTTGTAAAGCGCCTGTCATGGCTTCTTTCAGTTTATGTTCAGAGCAATCAGGAGCATTTAACACTTCACGCAATGCATGGAAAAGGATGCGTTGCGCCTCATTGATCATCTCACCTGATTCACGCATATAAACAAAGCCACGTGATAAAATATCAGGTCCCGCTAAAATTTCTTTCTTTTTGATGTCGACAGTAGCAACTGCCAGAACTAGTCCTTCTTCAGATAACAAATGACGGTCTCTCAAAACAACATTTCCAATGTCACCGATCCCGCTACCGTCGATATAGACGTCACCGGCAATAAAATGTCCGGCTGGACGAGCGGTTTCGCTAGTCAAAGCCAACACATCTCCATTTTCCATAATAAAGCAATTTTCAGCAGGTACACCAGTATCTTGAGCAAGGGAAGCATGGATCTTCAACATTCTGAATTCTCCGTGGACTGGGACAAAGTATTTAGGCTTCATCAAACGAAGCATCAGCTTTTGTTCTTCTTGACCACCGTGTCCAGAAGTATGGATATTGTTGATTTTCCCATGAATGACTTCTGCACCAGCTTCAGATAATAAATTGATCAAATGGTTGACGCTGGTAGTATTCCCAGGAATTGGTGAGCTTGAGAAAATGACGGTATCATCTGGTTGAATCTGGATTTGGCGATGGGTACCATTAGCAATACGACTTAAAGCAGCCATCGGTTCACCTTGAGAACCAGTACATAAGATCATCGTTTCATTCGCAGGTAATCGATTGATTTCATGTGCATCAACGAAGGTTCCTTCTGGGACTTTGATATAGCCTAAACGTTGGCCGTTAACGATCGCATTTTCCATACTGCGTCCAAAAACAGCAATTTTTCTGCCGGTAGCAACCGCTGCATCTGCTGCTTGTTGTAGACGGAAAATGTTTGAAGCGAAGCTGGCAAAAATGATCCGACCTTCGATTTTCTCAAAAATCTTTAGGATCGAAAGACCAATCGTTTTTTCTGATTTTGTAAATGTTGGGATCTCAGCATTTGTACTGTCTGATAGCAAGCAGAGTACGCCTTCTTCACCGATCCGTGCCATTTTGTGCAGGTTAGCAGGTTCACCGACTGGGGTGAAATCAAATTTAAAGTCACCTGTTGCAACGATATTACCAGAAGGTGTTTTTACAACGACACCCAACGCATCAGGGATACTATGGGTTGTTCTAAAAAAGCTGACCGATGTTTTTCTGAAACGAATCACGGTATCTTCATTGATTTCATGCAATTGTGCATCTCTAAGCAAGCCATGTTCATCCAACTTATTGGTAATCAGTGCAAGCGCTAATGGCCCAGCATAAATAGGGATATTCGCTTGTTTCAACAAATAAGGAATGCCGCCGATATGGTCTTCGTGTCCATGCGTGATCACCAGTGCTTTCACTTTGTGTATATTTTGAACGATATAGTTGTAGTCAGGAATTACGTAGTCAATCCCAAGCAGATCATCTTCTGGAAACTTGATTCCAGCATCAATGATGATAATCTCATCTTGGAATTGTACCCCATACGTGTTTTTCCCGATTTCACCTAATCCACCAATAGCAAAGACGCCTGTCTCATTATTTTTGATGGAAAGTTTCATTTTAAAACTCCACTAATGTGAATTCAGCATTTTCTTTTTCGTATTCTAGATGACTGCCTTCTAGAAGTTGAACGAATTCAATGTTGTATGGGGTATTTTCTTCCACTTGTTGACGTGCGTCAACATCACTATTTGCTTCAATGTAAAGTGATTTTGTTTCTTCCCGTTTAGGATTACGGATTTTTGATTCTTGATAATATACTTTGTAAATCATGTTTATGTCTCCTTTATCTGCATGTCGCAGTAATTTAGCTAGTTGATTTTTTTAGACAACACAAAACGAGGGGTCAAGCCACCTGTTTTTTGATATGCTTTGATTAAAATGAGCGATTCTAATCAAAGAGACAAGCCTCGTTTTGCTTCTCTGTTCGGAAATTTTTTCAACCGTACCTTCTGTATGAATTCATACAATAGTTAATTGCTATTTTAGCATAAAAAAGTGGATAAGTATAGAAATCAACAAGGTG
This sequence comes from Enterococcus sp. DIV0691, assembly GCF_051711145.1. Lineage (NCBI taxonomy): Bacteria > Bacillati > Bacillota > Bacilli > Lactobacillales > Enterococcaceae > Enterococcus > Enterococcus sp. DIV0691. The sequence continues at coordinate 2,262,074 of NZ_JBIOLY010000001.1, read as the reverse complement.
GAAAGGAAAAATGTTTTTTATCATTTAAATGTAATAAAAAAAATTTTTGATGAGAGAGGTGTTCTATATACTATAGGAGTGTGCTATTATTTTTATTAATAGCTAAATTTATTCTAATTAAAAGGAGATGAGAGTTTGAAGTTGATGTGGCACTATACCATGCGCTATAAGAAATATTTGTTATTAAATTTCATCTGCGTATTTGGTTTTATTTTAATTGAGTTAGGCTTACCAACGATTTTAGCTCGTATGATTGATGTCGGGATTCGTAACAACGATTTTGGTTATGTAAAACAACAAGGGATCTTGATGGTCGTGATTACTGTGGTTGGGATCATTATGAATATTCTATTAGGCTATTTTGGTTCACGGATCACGACGAACATCGTTGCGGATATTCGTGACGATCTATTCAAGAAAATCCAGAGTTATTCTCACCAAGAATATGAAACATTAGGGGTTGCTTCGTTGATCACGCGTACGACGAACGACGCTTATCAAATTATGCTGTTCTTACAAAATATCTTACGGATCGGATTTATGACACCGATGATGTTTGTTGTCAGTCTTTATATGGTTATGCGGACCAGTGTTTCATTGAGTTATTATGTGATCGGAGCGCTACCGTTTTTACTACTTTCAGTGGTTGCGATTGCGAAATTTTCTGAACCGTTATCAAAAAAACAACAGAAAAATTTGGATAAGATCAATAGTATTTTACGTGAAAATCTTTCAGGATTACGTGTTATCCGGGCATTCGTTAATGAAAAATTTGAAGAAAAACGATTTGCGAAAGTTAATGATAACTATACAAAAAGCTCGAAAAGCTTGTTTCGTTTAATGGCTGTTGCACAGCCTGGATTCTACTTCCTGTTTAACATTGTAATGGTCTTGATTATTTGGAGCGGAGCGGTTCAAATCGATGCTGGTTCTCTTCAAGTGGGGGATCTGATTGCGTTTATTGAATATATTTTCCATGCATTATTCTCCTTCATGCTGTTTGCAAGTGTCTTTATGATGTATCCACGGGCAGCTGTTTCAGCAGGGCGTATCCAAGAAGCATTAGATGCCTCACCGTCGATCAAAGAAGATCCAAATGGTGTATCTGAAACAAAAACCAAAGGATATATTGAGTTTAAGAATGTGACATTTGCTTACCCTGGACATTCACAAGAACCCGTGATCCGTAATGTGAGTTTTACTGCTTCGCCAGGAGAGACAGTCGCATTCATCGGTAGTACAGGTAGCGGGAAGTCAACGTTGATTCAATTGATTCCTCGATTTTACGATGTAAGTGATGGGGAAATCCTTATTGATGGCGTAGATGTCAGGGACTATCGCTTGAGTAAATTAAGAGATAAAATTGGCTTTATTCCTCAAAAAGCATTGTTATTTACTGGGACGATCGCAGATAATTTAAGATATGGAAAAGAAGATGCTACGCAAGAGGAGATGGAGCGAGCAGCTGAAATCGCACAAGCAACGGACTTCATTTCGAAGAAAACGGATGGGTATGATGAACTTCTTTCCGAAGGTGGAGCTAATTTCTCTGGAGGACAAAAGCAGCGTTTAGCGATTGCCAGAGCTATTATTCGACGTCCGGAAATCTATATTTTTGATGACAGCTTCTCGGCACTTGATTATCAAACGGATGCAAAACTTCGGGCTCGCTTGAAAAAAGAAACGACCGAATCAACGGTGTTAATCGTGGCGCAGCGAGTGGGTACGATCATGCATGCTGATAAAATCATCGTCTTGAATGAGGGAGAAGTCGTAGGTATCGGGACACACCGTGAATTATTAGAAAACTGTCCAATCTATTATGATATCGCAGCTTCGCAATTATCGAAGGAGGAATTAGCATGAAACAAACATTATCTTCCTTAAAACGATTAGCTCGATACATCAAACCTTATCAGTTAACATTTTTCTTTGTGCTGTTGTTTACTGTTTTGACGGTGATTTTCAACGTTGCTTTACCCTACGTTGTCGGATTGCCAACTACTGAGATCAGTCACAATATTGCAAACAACGAAGCGATTAATTTTTCTTATATTTTCAATTGTTTGATTTGGATCACGATCGTGGGCGTTGGTTATTGTGTTTCGCAATTACTTTCAGGTGTTTTGATGACGAATGTCGTGCAAAGTGCAATGCAAGATTTGCGAAGAGATATTGAAGAAAAAATCAATCGATTGCCTGTTTCTTATTTTGATAAAAATCAACAAGGAAATATCTTATCTCGGGTGACGAATGACGTAGACGCAGTCAGTGGAGCGTTACAGCAAGCGTTTATCGGTGTGGTGAATGCTATTTTAGGGATCACACTGGCAGCAGCGATGATGTTTTATATCCAGCCATTGATGGCGTTGATCTCGATGATCATGATTCCTGCATCTATCTGGATTTCAAAACGTGTGATCAATGCTTCGCAAAAATATTTCCAAGAAATGCAAAATTCGTTAGGGGATTTAAATGGTTATGTCCAAGAAAATATGACTGGTTTTAGTGTGTTAAAAGTTTATGGACGTGAGCAAAAAACGTTTGAAGGATTCAAACAAGTCAATCATCGATTGAAACATTATGGATTTAGAGCAGCCTTTATATCTGGATTGATGATGCCCTTAGTTCAGTTGACCGCATATGCTACTTATATCGGTATGGCTGTATTGGGAAGTTTTTACGTCATTACGGGTGTCATCGTTGTGGGGCAATTACAAGCATTTATCCAATATATTTGGCAAATCAGCCAGCCAATGGGGAATATCACACAGTTATCTTCTGTATTACAAAGCGCTTCTGCGGCTACCAGACGTGTCTTTGAGATTTTAGATGAACCAGAAGAAAAAGAAAATAAAGTGGATGTCACTTTACCAGAAACAGTAGCAGGAAATGTTTCATTTGAACATGTTGATTTTGCTTATGACCCTAAAAAACCGTTGATTCAAGATTTGAACTTTGAAGTAAAAGCTGGTCAAACAGTTGCGGTAGTCGGACCAACCGGTGCAGGGAAAACCACTCTGATTAATTTATTGATGCGTTTTTATGATGTGAGTCATGGGGCAATAAAAATCGATGGTATTGATACTAAAACGATGAGTCGTAGTGATGTCCGCTCATTATTTGGGATGGTTCTTCAAGATGCTTGGCTCTATGAAGGGACAATCGCTGATAATATTCGTTTTGGTAAATTAGATGCGACGGATTATGAAGTCGTTGATGCAGCAAAAACAGCTAACGTTGATCATTTTATTCGGACAATGCCTGATGGGTACGAAATGGAAATCAACGCTGAAGGTGACAATGTTTCGTTAGGGCAAAAGCAATTATTGACTATTGCCAGAGCCGTTGTTTCTGATCCTAAAATCTTGATACTTGATGAAGCTACTAGTTCTGTCGATACTCGTTTAGAAGCATTGATCCAAAAAGCAATGGATCGTGTAATGGAAGGACGAACAAGTTTTGTTATTGCTCATCGCCTTTCAACAATTCGTGATGCGGATTTGATCTTAGTGATGGATCAAGGACAAATTATCGAAAAAGGAACGCATGAAGGGCTGTTAGCTCAAGGCGGATTTTATGAAAAACTGTACAATAGCCAATTTGCTGAAGATGTTGCTGATGCTTGATACCGATTAAACCAAGAGGTTGTGAAAAGAGCGTTTTGACCTGAGCGTTAAGGATGAAAATCTCGAAACAGCTCTCCATGTTTTGAGATTTTTTGACTTATCGCCGAAGGTCAGCTCTTTGAACACCGTTTAAACCAAGAGGTCGTGAAAGAAGCGAACAGCTCCGAGCAAATAAGAAAGAATTTTAGAATAGAGAGACTGAGGAAAAACTTTCCTCAGTCTCTTTTAGTATCTCTAAAAATCGAATAGACAGTGAGATAAAAGTAGCATCAAGAAATAAGAAGCACCAAGTAGGTAACGATCAACAGCAAAAAACGAGTGTTTATGATTCTTGTTAATTTTCAGAAATCCCTTCTTATTTATTAAAGCTAAACATTTTTGTCTCACCTCTTTTTTTATTTGTTGGACTACTATACAAAATAAAAATAATAGGATCTGAGCGTTACGATAATTTTGTAGTAGAAAAAAGATCAAGGGAGGCGAAATAGCATTCAAAAATGCTTCTACTACTGGATGCTTGCTAGTAAATGAATTTTACGCGTAATTGTTTACTAAAAGAATGAAAAGAGATGGTGAAATGCAGATAAAACGGAAAAGGATAGTGTATAAAAAATAACTATATGAATGGGAGTGTTATTTATTATGAACAAAAAGACCTTTTATAAAAAAGTATGTGCAGGAACTATTGGATTAATTGGGGTAAGTGTTGTTGGATTGTCAGTAAATGCAGAAACTAGTAATGTTTTAGTCAATAAAAATATTGCTATCTCCCAAAATGTGGATCAAAATAATTTTGATTTGAAAGACATCGTCGCATTTAATGGAAGTGCCGTCCAACTTGATTCCCATACAGCTCGTCTTACTCAATCGAAACAATTTCAAAAAGGAACAATATCTGGAATCGTCTCCCTTGATATGAACTATGATTTCTTGTTGGATATGGATGTCAATTTAGGTGATAATGTAAATGGTGCTGATGGGGTAGGTGTGGCTTTCCACCAAGGAGCAATTGGCGACATTGGAGCTAATGGTGGTGGTCTAGGTATCAGAGGCCTGAAAAAGGGAATTGGATTTGAATTGGATACCTATTCTAAAGCGCCAGATAGAGATGATGCGGATACTTCTTTCAACCATGCTCAAATGGTTGGTGCTCATGGAGGCTTTGTTTCAACAGATGCCAACAGCGGATTTTTAACCGCTTTAGCTCCTATGCAACAAATTAAATTCACGCCAAATACTTTTAAAAAATTAACGTTAAAATGGAATAGCAAGCAACAACTTATTACTGCAGATTATGATGGGCAACATTGGGAATTGAAAAATCCAAACATCGATAAATCAAAGAAATATACTTTTACGATTGGAGCTGCAACAGGAGAACACTTCAATACGCATACTGTCAGAATCAATCAATTTGCAGCTGTTTTTGAAAAACCAGAGTTACATGCAAATGATATTGAAATTTTGCACGATGAGTTATTTGATCCATATGACAAACGAATCAATCTAAGTGCTTATGATCGTGTTGACGGAGACATCACAGACAAAATCAAAGTGGTAGAAAACAACGTTGATTCCTCTATTCCTGGAAAATACCAAGTCACTTATGAAGTGAAAAATAGTGTAAATGAAGTGGCTAGAAAAACGATTAATGTAACGGTGAAAATCAATGATACTTGGCCTGACGGACAAACTGCTGGATGGAAAATGTTCTCAGGAGATGACATTGAACTAGTGAAAGACCCTGTGAATGCTTTAGTTGGTGACTATACTTTCTTTGCTGATCAGCATGCTAGTGTATATAAAATCTTTAACGGTAGTGAAGCTTTAGAAGAAAATGCAACTTATCGAGTAACCGTTTATGTGAAACCAGTGGTCGATATGTTGAGTGACCATTATGTAAAAGTGGCATTGAAGGAAGATACTTCGTCTAAAGATAGTCGTGAACTCCTTAACACCACATTGATGAGAGATGGGGTTTTAGAAGAAAAAGGATACTATCGACTTACAACTACTTTTAAAGTAAATAAAGGAGAAACAAGCCCACTAATCAATGTGGAAAACTATAAAGCTGGCTATATCGGCTCAATCAATATTTCTAAAGTAAATGGATAAAATTTAGCTACCAGTTTAGATAGCATATAGATAAAAGGAAAGAGCTTGGAACACGAAAGATTGTTCTGAGCTCTTTAGTTGTGTAAAAACGAGAGGTTGAGACAAAAGTGTTCAGCATCAAGAAATAAGAAGGAATTTCCGAAAATTGACAAGAAACACAAAAACTAGTTTTTGATGTTGATTGTTACCTACTTGGTGCTTCTCAAATTTTTGGTAAATTTCGGCTTATTTCAAGGAGCTGATGTTTGAACACGTTTATTCGTTTTTAGAGATACTAGAAGAGACTGAGACAACTTTTGTCTCAGTCCCTAGAGAGTAGGCGTGCTTGAAGGGACTATGAAATAATAGCTGCCAGTCTTTTTGAAGGAGAAATCCATCTTCTGCTATAATTGGAAATAAGCCAAAAAAGGAGATGTGTAAAAATGAGTCAAAAATTTATTGCACCGAATGCAACTGTTGTTGGCGATGTAGAGCTCGCAGAATCGGTCACAGTTTGGTATCAAGCGGTGATTCGTGGGGATAGCAATACGGTTAAAGTTGGAGCAAGAACGAATATTCAAGATGGTACTGTTATTCATGTGGACCATGATGCACCAGTTGAAATTGCTGAAAATGTAACGGTAGGACATCAATGTATGCTTCATGGTTGCACCATCGAAAAGGGCGCGTTGATTGGTATGGGATCAACTATTTTGAACCATGCAGTGATCGGTGAAAATAGTTTGATTGGTGCTGGTTCTTTAGTGACCGAAGGCAAGGTCATTCCGCCCAACGTATTAGCGTTTGGTCGGCCAGCTAAAGTCATTCGTCCTTTAACGGAAGAAGAGATTGAAAAGAATCGCCAAAATATTCAACATTACGTTGAACTTGGAGAACAATATAACGAAGGAAAGTTTAAAGAACAGCATTGAAAAACCGAGCTTTCGTTCCAACTGAAAAAAGGACGATGAGCCGCTCAGTAGAGCAGACCCATCGTCTTTTAGTTTGTATAAATGAAATTAGTTTAATCCAGCACTGTTTTCCATCACTTCATCGATCAAACCATATGCTTTCGCTTGTTCAGCAGTCATGTAATTATCACGGTCGGTATCTTTTTCGATCACTTCAAGAGGTTGACCAGTACGTTCTGCTAAAATTTTGTTCAAGCGTTCTCGTGTTTGTAAAATGTGACGAGCTGCGATTTCGATTTCTGTCGCTTGACCTTGTGCGCCGCCAAGTGGTTGATGGATCATGATTTCAGCATTTGGTAAAGCAAAACGTTTGCCTTTTTTACCTGCTGTCAGTAAGAAACTACCCATAGAAGCAGCCATACCCATCACAATGGTTTGGACATCTGCTTTAACAAAATTCATCGTATCATAAATCGCCATTCCAGCAGTAACCGAACCGCCAGGAGAGTTGATATAAAGATAAATGTCTTTTTCAGAATCTTGTGCATCTAGGAAAAGCAATTGGGCAATGATCGAGTTTGCAAGATCATCAGTCACTTGACCACTTAACATGATAATGCGGTCTTTTAATAAGCGTGAATAAATATCATAAGCTCGTTCGCCACGAGAGGATTGCTCAATAACTGTAGGGATTAAATTCATAATTTGGTTCCTCCTTAAGTTCTTTACAAATAGTGTAACACAAATTCATTTCTTCTACCTAAAAAGTAGTATACATTCTTGGTCAATAAAGGTCAAATAAAAAAATTTTAGAAAATAGTCTGTGCTTGCACGTTTATGTTATGATGAAATAGAAGAATACAGCAAGGAGGAACACTAATTGGTAGTTGGCATCGTAGGCTTAATTGGCGTTTTATTAGGAGCTATTTTAGTATATATCGGGATGGTTGTTCAGATGCGCCATCTTGAAAACAAAGAGCAACGAAGACGGGAGTTAGAATTAAAAGTCAAAGAGATTGAGACTTTGAATCAACTAAATAAAAAAATCAATGAAATCTTGCAAAAAAGAGCAACACTGTTAGATGAATATGTCAGCTTTGATGCATTTGATGATTGTTATATCACTATTGATGATTTTGCTTATTTACAGTCATTTGCTGCACAAAATAATTTTTATCTTCCAAATTACATCTTAGAGGAGTTGTTTAAAAACATTGCGCACCGTAAAGTCGTTCTTTCTCCTGACGAAACGATGAAAATAGGCGGTTATGCTTATAAAGGTGGACGTGTGATCTTAGAAAACTTCACGGATAATCTGACGGAAATGATCAATGAAAAAAAAGCGCAATTAAAAAGTGTCACGCGACAACCTATTGGCTTTTTCTCAAATGATAATGTGTGGAGCTAATTGTTTTTTGAGTTGAGATTGAAGAGGATCAAAAAACTTTTATAATTTGTAAAGTCAAGGTTGTGACAGAATTGTCTAGCTTTTAGAAATAAGCCGAAGAATCCAAAAGTAGTTCCTTATATTTTTGGTTTTTTCGGCTTATTTTCGATAGAGGGAACACTATAAATGAGAGAGGACTTTTTTATAGCTTTTCATATTTTAGAAAATCATCGCTTATTGCTGAGGAGTTCTTTATTGAATACCGTTTACTCATTTTTTAGAATGACAAGTCAACCTCATTCTTAGACATTCGAAGTATTACGACTTTTTCACAGCCTTTTTCCTATGGTACAATCAAAGAGACTGAAAGTGGTGATGAAATGGTTCAGATTTTTGCGCATCGTGGAAGTAGTGGTACCCATCCAGAGAATACATTGCCTGCGTTTGCCGAAGCGGTTCGAATAGGTGCAGATGGGATTGAACTAGATATTCATTTGACGAAAGATGAGCAGATAGTGGTGATTCATGATGAGGAAGTGGATCGGACGACGGATGGCAAAGGATTGGTACGGGAAAAAACATTAGCAGAGATAAAAAAGTTGAATGCAGGAAAGTGGTTCAATACAGAGTTTCAGGCAACAAAAGTGCCAACTTTGAAAGAGGTCTTGCATCTTTTTTGGGAAATGAATTATCGTGGAACGGTAATGATCGAGATTAAAACAGATAAATATGAGTATGCTGGCATCGAAGAAAAAGTAGTTCAACAATTAAAAGCAGTGGAATGGCCTTTTCGACATGCGTACTGCAGTTTTAACTTTCATACATTGGAACGAGTAGTAAAAATTGATCCTCAGGCACAGCTGGATCTTCTTTTAAGTACGTCACAAAAGAAAGTACAGTTAGCTGAAGATACTCCTTGGATAGAAGGGATTCATCCTAGAGGTGACTGGTACTTGGAGCATTTGCCATCCATGGAGACATTCCCCAAATCGATCAGATGCTGGACCATCAACGACGACCAGCAGATGGCACGATGTTTCGATCAACAACTAGATGCAATAATCACAGACTTTCCCCAAAAAGCATTTTGGATAAAACAAACAATGAAAAAGTAGGATGATAATGGAAAAAGTATTAGTAATCGTTGGACCTACAGCGGTAGGGAAAACAGCGCTTAGCGTGGAATTGGCTAAAAAATTTAACGGTGAAATTATTAGTGGGGATTCACTGCAAGTGTACAAAAAATTAGATATCGGGACGGCTAAAATAAACACGTCAGAAATGGAAGGTATTCCCCATCATTTGATTGATGTCATCGAACCGAATGAAACTTATTCCGTAGCAGATTTTCAAAAAGCTGGACGAAAATTGATCACAGAAATCACAGAACGTGGTCGTTTGCCGATGATCGTTGGCGGAACAGGGTTGTATATTCAATCTTTACTTTATGATTTTCAATTGGGTGCAAAAGAGGAAAGCGTCACAGCAGTACGAAAAAAATATGAAGAATTAGCTGAAACACTCAGTAAAAAAGAACTTTGGGAGTATTTGAAAACAAAAGATCCGCTAGCAGCGGAAAAAATCCATTGGAATAACCAGCGAAAAGTGATTCGAGCTTTAGAAGTATTTGAAGTGACTGGCTACAGTATCACAACACCGCAAGAGGAACCCGCACGTCTTTATGATTATTGTATGATTGGTCTTAATACCGAGAGAGCCTTGTTATACCAGCGCATCAATCAACGTGTAGATAGTATGTTAGAGGAAGGCTTATTAGAAGAAGCACGTTTTGTGTATGAACTTGGTGAAGTCCAAGCGAGTCAGGGCATTGGATACAAAGAATTCTATCCGTATTTTAAGGGAGAAGAATCTTTAGAAAACGTTGTGGAGCAGTTGAAGATGAACTCGAGACGGTATGCAAAGCGACAATTAACATGGTTTCGTAATCGTCTTGATGCACATTGGTTTGATTTATTAGCAGAGTCCAGTAGTATGGAGCAAATTGATCAATTGATCAGAACGTGGTTGGAGGATAAAGATGACGAATAAAAAAGAAAAAGTGATCATCGTAGGTGTTGAGACAGAACAGAATCAACGATACTTCACAGAGTCGATGGCAGAATTGAGCAAGCTGACCGATACAGCTTCTGGGGAAGTTGTATTTACATTGACGCAGAAACGACCGCAAGTCGATCGTCAAACCATTATCGGTAAAGGTAAATTACAAGAATTGATCCAACAAGCGGATGCTCATGAAGCGGATCTGATTATCTTTAACCATGAAATGACCCCTCGGCAGAGTCAGCTAGTCTCAGAAGCAGTAGGAATCCCTATCATTGACCGAGTCCAGTTGATTTTAGATATTTTTGCCATGAGAGCCCGTTCGAAAGAAGGAAAGCTGCAAGTAGAGCTAGCTCAATTAGAATACCTTTTACCACGCTTAGCTGGACAAGGAAAGTCATTGTCTCGATTAGGTGGTGGAATTGGAACGAGAGGACCTGGGGAAACCAAATTGGAAACGGATCGACGTCATATCCGTAATAAAATATTAGGGGTAAAACGTGAGTTGAAGGCTGTAGAAGCGCATCGAGCGAGAAACCGCCAGAAAAGACAGTCTAGTGAAATCTTTCAAATTGGTTTGATTGGGTATACCAATGCGGGGAAGTCAACCATTCTTAATTTGCTTACGCAAGCGGATACGTATTCTAAAGATCAGTTATTTGCTACTTTGGATCCCTTAACAAAGAAATGGCGATTTGCAGAAGGATTTGAGATTACTGTTACTGATACGGTTGGATTTATTCAAGATCTTCCGACACAATTAATTGATGCGTTCCATTCAACATTGGAAGAAAGTCAATCAATGGATCTATTGTTACATGTAGTTGATGCAAGTTCGCCAGATCGTATTTTGCAGGAGCAGACTGTATTACAGTTGATGACGGAACTAAAGATGGAAGAGATGCCTGTATTAACAGTCTATAACAAAGCGGATCAAATTGATCCAGCCTTATTTACTCCCTCACTCTTTCCAAATGTATTGATATCGGCGCAAAGTACCGATGGGAAAGAAAAGCTAGTACAAGCGATCAAACAGCAGTTGTTGGAATTGATGACGCCATACACACTCTTTGTGCCAAGCCAGAATGGACAAACATTAAGTGCTTTACGAAGACAAACCCTCGTTTTGAAAGAGCATTTTGTAGAAGAAAAAAATGGATATGAAGTAAAAGGATTTGCAAAGTCAACTTCTAAATGGCTGAATAGTTAAATGGTCGTTGTCTCTTTCTTATCAGAGTGACCTATGTATTTTCTCTTTTTTTAAAAGTTAGAAAACTTGAGCAATGAATCGTTGCTCAAGTTTTTTTGTAAAAAAAATCATCACTCATGTTAGAAAACCTAACATAAGCGGTTGACAGTAGTTTTTTTGATTGGTATACTTTACCCAACTTGTTAAACGAAAGGGGACGTCTGATGGGAGAAAAGGAATTGCGCCGTTCAATGTCTGTATTTCCAATTGGTACAGTAATGAAACTGACTGATTTATCCGCACGACAAATTCGTTATTATGAAGAACAAGATTTTGTTCATCCTGAAAGAAGCGAAGGAAATCGTCGAATGTATTCATTAAACGATATTGACTTGTTGTTAGAGATCAAAGATTATCTTTCTGATGGATTAAATATGGCTGGTATCAAACGAGTTTACGAAATGGCTCAAGCCAAAAAACAGGAAGAAAAAAGCAAAAAACCGCTAACTGATCATGACGTTCGACAAATTTTTCGTGATGAGATATTGGCGCAAGGTGGGCTAAGTAAAACTGGGCATTATCAGTCGCAAGGAATGCAACGACAATTCTTTGACTGAATAATATAAAGAAAAAGAAAGAGGGATACCATGGTAAAGAAACAAATAACTGGTGATGAAATTAAACGAATCATTGAAGAAGAGAACGTTCGATTTTTAAGATTAATGTTCACAGATATCTTAGGAACGATCAAAAATGTCGAAGTACCCGTTAGTCAAATCGATAAAGTACTTGAAAACAAAATGATGTTTGATGGTTCTTCGATCGAAGGTTTTGTTCGGATTGAAGAAAGCGATATGTATTTGTATCCTGATCTTTCAACATGGATGATCTTCCCTTGGGAAAGTGATCATGGCAAAGTAGCTCGTTTGATTTGTGATATCTATAACCCAGATGGCACACCTTTTGCAGGTGATCCACGCGGGAATTTGAAACGTGCATTAAAAGATATGCGCAACCTTGGATTTACCTCTTTCAACTTAGGTCCAGAACCAGAATTCTTCTTATTTAAGTTAGATGAAGATGGTGGAATCACGACCACGTTAAACGATAAAGGTGGATATTTTGATTTTGCACCAACAGATTTAGGTGAGAACTGTCGTCGTGATATTGTTTTAGAATTAGAAAGCCTTGGGTTTGAAGTAGAAGCTTCTCACCACGAAGTAGCTCCTGGGCAACATGAGATTGATTTTAAATATGCAGACGTTGTGGATGCTTGTGACAATATTCAAACATTCAAACTAGTCGTTAAAACAATTGCTCGTAAACATGGGTTACACGCAACGTTCATGCCTAAACCATTATTCGGGATCAATGGTTCGGGGATGCACTGTAATATGTCCTTGTTCAATGATGAAGGAAATGTCTTTTATGACAAAGATGGCGATTTAGAACTTAGCCAAACAGCGTATCATTTCCTAGGTGGGCTATTGAAACATGCTCGTGCCTATACAGCGGTTTGCAATCCGACCGTCAACTCATATAAACGTTTAGTTCCTGGCTATGAAGCACCAGTATATGTGGCATGGAGCGGTCGCAATCGTTCACCATTAGTCCGTGTTCCAGAATCACGTGGCTTATCCACACGTTTGGAATTGCGTTCAGTTGATCCATCTGCTAATCCATATTTAGCAATGGCTGTTTTATTACAAGCTGGATTAGATGGTGTCCGTAATGAAATCACACCACCAGCAGCGGTGGACCGAAATATTTATGTGATGAACGAAGAAGAACGAGAAGAAGCCCACATTCAAGATCTTCCTTCAACGATCCATAATGCAATCAAAGAATTAAGAAAAGACAAAGTGATGATCGATGCTTTGGGACAACATATCTTTTCGAACTTTGTCGAAGCAAAACGCTTAGAATGGGCAGCCTTTAGACAAACTGTTTCAGAATGGGAAAGAGAACAATACTTGGAATTATATTGATTATCGCTACCCCATTAGAATATGAATAACTGGAGTTGGAGAGATCAATCTCACTTCATTCTAAAAACGAGTAAATGGGTTTTTAGCATCAGCTCCTTGAAATAAGCCTGAATTTTTCAAAACATGAAAAGCTGTTTCGAGATTTTCATCCTTAATACTCAGGGCAAACCGCTCTTTTCACAACCTTCTTATGCTTGATAAACAGGACAATAAGCCAAAATTTTACGAAAAATGAGTACGACTGAAAAGAAAGACAGTTTGTTTTAACTGATTTCTTAGTCGCTGAAGACTTATTTTAGGAAATTTTGGCTTATTTTGTTCGCGCATTGTTTGGTGAGTAACTTATGTGGTGGGACAACAAAAAACTCCTGAAGAATACACTTCAGGAGTACGAGAATGAGAAACGGATGATGTTAAGTTATTCTGAATCACAAATAACTGGTTGGATTGTGTAATGAAATCATTCTCTACGAGTAGTATACAGCTATTTCTGATTGAAATTTTTTTTAAAATTTTAATGGAAAGAAAATTATTTGCAAAATATGAATAACACACCTATTCTATAGTATAAAAAAATTTTTTTCATTTTTTTGTGTGTAGAATTTTTCTAAGAATATTCTTGTTTTACAGTGATTATTGCACTCCTGGTTGATACGCACAAGTAAAAAATGAGTTCATTGAAGATTGTATATGATGATAAATAATTGAATTTTTTTTATTTGAGCATACCTATTTCTTCTGGGGGGAAAATTAGGTATGCTCAAATTAAAGTTATTGCCTTATTATTATATTATAAAGGAGGCATAAATTTATGAATAAAGTTGAATTAGATCAAATAATCAAAGATATGAATGAAGGATTAGAGGAAGATGAAGAAGAAATATTTTTATTAAACCTACGTACTTATTCTAAAGATGAAATCAATTACGTAGTAGATCGTCTTAATCTGGATGATCATACTCGTGAACAGGTTAGAACATCACAAATTAATTCAATGAAAAAACATCAAGTGCGAAAAAAAAATTTATTAAGAGACGAAAAACTTAGAGCTGTTCATAAAAATTTAAACAAACAAAGTGAGGAAGTCAATTCATTCTCTGATCGCTCAAAGATGATAGATACAGTTGTTGCATCTATCAATCAATTGATTCATGATCCGGAAATTAATGTTATTCAACCAATAGACGATATTGATATAAGTGAGGCATTAGACGTCTTCTTTGAAAAAAACTATTTTACACCAGATGAAATAAATTCTACTATTGATAAGCTAGAACTAGCAAATAAAGAAAATCTTCGTGAAACAATTAGAAAAAGGGAGATTGAAGAAGAACCTCGACGTAAAATCAAGTTTTTAAAAGAAGAACGAATACAAAAAATTAACGAAATGGTGCAACAGTCGATGACATCAAGGACGTTCACAGAGGTTGCAGAGAGTCTTAAAAAAATGTATTCAGAGTTACCTTACAAAGTTAATGAGGCTGATTTAAGTGAGGATATAGAATTTGTAATAGAAAATTTTAAGATGAAACCTAATGATATTGGTTCTTTCGTGGACTTGTTTGACCTCAGTCCTGATACTCGTAATAAAATTAAAGAATCACAAAAGAAAAGAATTGAGGAGATGAAGGCAATAAGGGATACTGAACTTTCAATAAAAATAGAAAGGTTGAGAATGCGCCGTCCTTTTACCCTGATACAGGATATCACTTCAGTACTTCGTGAGCAAATGAATGACCCAGTTATTCCACTTGCACAACACGAGGTTGTATCTATATTAGAAGAGAATTTAGATATACCACATAGTACAACAATAGAAGGTACTTCAAGACGTGTTTTGCCTCTTAGGCAGAATGAATATAGGGAAATTATACATAATCTTGGTTTGAGCGTGGAAAACGTAAATGAACGTTGGCAGTTTAACCGCCATGCTGTAGAACTACTGACTAACTATGCTGAATTCAATATGTTACAGTATCCACAAACAGATCTTGTGCATGGCAATCCACAGGAACTTTCAAACCTTGAATTATATAAAAGAGAATTTAGAGAGTTGGTTAAAGAAAGTGTAGGCAAGGTGGGAACTAAAGCTGAAGATAAATTAGATTTTCAAGCTGAATTTTCTAATTTGACCCCTGAACAACAGGAACAGGTAATGAAAAAAGTGGAGGATTTGAAGAAAAGAAGACAAGAAAACTGGAAACAATTAGATGTAGAAAAATTGTCACCGTTAAAAAATAGGACAGAAAAATTCAATGCTGTAAGAACGAGAAGTACAAACACATCTGAAAAACAAGGACAAAAATCTTCTAGAGATCATCAAAGATAGTCTAGTGAATGAGTAAAGAAGTCGTATGGCTAATCGTTCTTACTAAAAGAATGAGTGTGCTTTTTTTCGTGCAGTTTTTTATTAGAGAGTGAACTGCCTGTTTTCATTTATCATTGACGTTGGATTATTCTTATGACTAACGACATCTGCAACGTTAAATTAGAGGCTTGACTTTCTTCAAATTTGCTTGTAGTATACTCATTGGGCACCCTTTTAAAGGGTCAGAAGTTCACAGAAATTTTGCTCCCTATTCTAACTAGAATAGGGAGCTTTGTTCATTTTCTGGGACTTTTCCTGCAGATAAAAGAAGAAGGAGTTTTTGAACTTATGACAAAATACATTTTTGTAACGGGCGGCGTAGTTTCATCGATTGGTAAAGGAATCGTTGCAGCTTCTTTAGGTCGTTTGTTGAAAAATCGTGGCTTAAAAGTAACCATCCAAAAATTTGATCCCTACATCAACGTAGACCCGGGAACAATGAGTCCGTACCAACACGGAGAAGTTTTTGTAACAGACGACGGAGCAGAAACTGATTTGGATCTAGGCCATTATGAACGTTTTATCGATATCAATTTGAACAAATACTCCAATGTTACTACAGGGAAAATTTATTCAGAAGTACTTCGTAAAGAACGAAAAGGGGAATACTTAGGAGCAACTGTTCAAGTTATCCCTCATATCACTAATGAAATCAAAGAGAAAATCATGCGTGCGGCAAAAATGACTGATTCAGACGTGATCATCACTGAAGTTGGCGGAACAGTCGGCGATATCGAATCTTTACCATTTCTAGAAGCACTACGCCAAATGAAGGCGGATGTTG
Organism: Enterococcus sp. DIV0691; assembly: GCF_051711145.1. Classification (NCBI taxonomy): domain Bacteria; kingdom Bacillati; phylum Bacillota; class Bacilli; order Lactobacillales; family Enterococcaceae; genus Enterococcus; species Enterococcus sp. DIV0691. The sequence continues at coordinate 2,245,663 of NZ_JBIOLY010000001.1, read as the reverse complement.
GTGCTGATAACGTGATGTATATCCACACAACATTGATTCCTTATCTAAAAGCTGCGGGAGAAATGAAAACTAAACCAACTCAACATAGTGTAAAAGAATTACGTGGTTTAGGAATCCAACCTAATATCTTGGTGGTTCGAACAGAGCAACCTGTTTCACAAAATGTGAAAAATAAATTAGCACAATTTTGTGACGTAGAACCCGAAGCAGTGATTGAGTCACCAGATGTGGATACACTTTACTCTATTCCGTTACTTTTACAAAAACAAGGAATGGATCGCATTGTTTGTGAACATTTGAAACTAGAAACGCCAGAAGCTGATATGGAAGAATGGAAACAATTAGAAGAAAAAGTATTGAATCTGAAGAAAAAAGTCCGAATTGCTTTAGTAGGTAAATATGTAGAATTACCAGATGCTTATATCTCAGTTGTTGAAGCGTTGAAACATTCAGGCTTTGCTTTTGATGCGGATATCGAACTTGACTGGATCAAGGCTCAAGATCTAACCAAAGAAAATGTTGCAGAATATTTGAAAGATGCAGATGGTATCTTAGTACCTGGTGGCTTTGGCGATCGTGGGGTCGAAGGAAAAATTGAAGCGATCCGTTATGCTCGTGAAAATGATGTGCCTTTCTTAGGGATTTGTTTAGGCATGCAAATGGCGTGTGTTGAGTTTGCTCGTAATGTGGTTGGTTTGGAAGATGCTGCTTCAGCAGAAACTACACCAGAAACAACGAACAATATCATTGATTTGATGGCAGACCAAGAAAATATCGAAAACTTAGGTGGAACGTTACGTCTAGGTCTTTACCCATGTAAAATTAAAAAAGGAACGAAAACAGCCGAAGCTTATGACGGAGCCGATGTAGTACAAGAACGTCACCGTCATCGTTATGAATTCAACAATAAATACCGTCAATTATTTGAAGAAAAAGGATTAGTATTCTCAGGTGTTTCTCCTGATAATCGTTTAGTGGAAATCGTGGAATTAACAGAGAAAAAATTCTTTGTTGGTTGTCAATTCCATCCAGAATTGATCTCAAGACCAAATCGCCCACAAAAATTGATCAAAGGATTTGTCGGAGCTGCTTTGTCTGAACGTGAAGGAAAATAAGCGGGACAAATACGCTTTTAATGTTTCAGATGAATTTAGAGAAAACAGTTATAAATAAATTGTTATTGTTTGAACAATAAAAAACGATAAACTAGCCATTTTTGACTAAATCAGCCAACTGAAAACCTTATTTTTTGCAAAAAAGTTCTTGAAAATTTTCATTTTCATTGATTTTAGTAGAAAACTCTGAAAATGTTTGGTAAAATAGGTTCGTTGGTTAAGGATAGTCTTAACAAATTTAGTTTTACAAAACTTAGGAGGAATTTATTATGCCAGTAGTATCAGGAGCTGAATTTTTAAAAGCTGCTCGTAAAGGCGGTTACGCTGTCGGCGGATTCAATACAAATAACTTAGAATGGACTCAAGCAATCCTTGAAGCAGCTGAAGCAAAACAAGCACCAGTACTTATCCAAACTTCAATGGGTGCGGCTAAATACATGGGCGGCTACAAAGTTGCTAAAGATATTATTTGTGACTTAGTTGAATCAATGAACATCACTGTTCCTGTTGCCATCCACTTAGACCATGGTGACTATGATGCAGCTATGGAATGTATCGAAGTAGGCTATACTTCAGTTATGTTTGACGGTTCTCACTTACCATTTGAAGAAAACTTGAAATTAGCGAAAGAAGTTGTAGAAAAAGCTCACGCTAAAGGAATTTCTGTTGAATGTGAAGTTGGTTCAATCGGTGGAGAAGAAGATGGAATCATCGGTAACGGTGAATTAGCAGATATCGAAGAATGCAAACAAATGGTTGCTACAGGAATCGACTACCTAGCATGTGGTATCGGTAACATCCATGGTCAATATCCAGAAAACTGGAATGGTTTAGCATTTGATCATTTACAAGCAATCGCTGATGCTGTAGGTCCAGATATGCCTTTAGTATTACATGGTGGATCAGGTATTCCTCAAGAACAAATCCAAAAAGCAATTTCAATGGGTGTTTCTAAAGTAAACGTAAATACTGAATTCCAATTATCATTTGCTAAAGCTACTCGTGAATATATCGAAGCTGGCAAAGATAAAGAAGGAAAAGGTTTTGACCCTCGTAAATTGTTAGCACCAGGTAAAGCTGCAATCATTAAAGATGCAGAAGAACACATTGATTGGTTCGGTTCAGCTAACAAAGCTTAATTAATCGATTAAGAATGCCGTGAAACAGGTTCAACCTGTTTTGCGGTTTTTTTTTCGCAAATTGATAATCGTTCACTTTGATAAACATTTGTCCATCTTTTTTCAGAATAGACCTTTGATTTTTGAGGAAATAAAAAAGAATGGGAACTCGTTTCTTTATTTCATCTATGATAAAATACAAGCATGTGTAATAAAATTGAACAATAACAAGGTGGAAATCAATGAAAAAAATCATAATTGAAGGAAATCGTCCGTTAACTGGTGAAGTAACAATCAGTGGGGCTAAAAATAGTGCAGTGGCTTTGATTCCTGCAGCGATTTTAGCAGATTCTCCGGTTATTTTAGAAGGCGTACCTGATATTCAGGATGTTCATTCACTAATCGAAATTTTAGAAATCATGGGAGCGAAAATCCATTTTTCACAAAATATTTTAGAAATTGATCCCCGCGGTATCGTCTCCGTGCCCATGCCAAGTGGTAAGATCAATAGTCTACGTGCTTCCTATTATTTTATGGGGGCACTGCTTGGAAAATTTGGTGAGGCAGTGGTTGGTTTGCCAGGTGGTTGCTACTTAGGACCGCGACCAATTGATTTACATGTCAAGGGTTTCGAAGCATTAGGTGCTTCAGTCAATAATGAACATGGTGCGATGTATTTACGGACCGACCAAGAGGGATTACAGGGAAATCGGATTTTCATGGATGTCGTTTCAGTCGGTGCAACGATTAATGTGATGCTGGCGGCTATTAAAGCGAAAGGTCAGACAGTAATCGAAAATGCCGCTCGTGAACCAGAGATTATCGATGTTGCTACTTTGTTAAATAATATGGGTGCCAAAGTGCGAGGAGCAGGGACGGATGTAATCCGAATCGAAGGTGTAGACAAACTCCATGGTTGTCGCCATTTCATGATCCCTGATCGAATCGAAGCAGGAACTTATCTAGCGCTTGCTGCAGCAGCAGGAAATGGTGTTAAGATCAAAAATGTGATTTACGAACATTTAGAAAGTTTTATTGCTAAACTTCAAGAAATGGGCGTAAACATGACAATTAGAGAAGATGAGATTGAAGTGTTTCCGTCTAAAGAGTTAAAAGCGGTGAATGTGATGACTTATCCATATCCTGGGTTTGCAACAGACTTACAACAACCATTGACTCCCCTCTTATTAATGACCAAAGGAACAGCTGAAATCACAGATACGATCTATGCTAAACGTGTGAATCATGTGCCTGAATTAGCACGTATGGGTGCTGATATATCAGTGGAAGGGAATTTGATCATTACAAATGGACCAAATAAACTTCATGGAACAGAGGTAGTCGCTTCTGACCTTCGAGCAGGTGCTTGTTTAGTTATTGCAGGTCTCATGGCTGAAGGAACAACTACTATTTATAACGTAGAATATATTTTACGTGGTTATGATCATATTATTGAAAAATTGACGGCATTAGGTGCTGAAATCCAAATGGTGGAGGAAGTGGAAGCTGAATGAGTGATTATTTGACGATGGCGGAACTGGAAAATAAGACATTAAAAGAGGTCTACAGTTACGCAAAAGAATTTAAGATTCCTTATTATAGCAAAATGAATAAAAAAGAATTATCTTTAGCTGTGATTCGGGCGCAAGCAGAAAAACAAGGGTTTTATTATATGGAAGGAATCTTAGATATCGTTGGACAAGATGGGTATGGTTTTTTACGACCAATCAATTATGGGCCAAGTGTAGAAGATATCTATATCTCTGCTTCACAAATAAGACGGTTTAGTTTGCGAAATGGAGATAAAGTAGCAGGAAAGGCTCGCCCACCTAAAGAGTCAGAACGTTATTATGGGTTGATGCACGTGGAAAGTGTAAATGGAAAAGACCCAGAAGAAGCCAAAGAACGTCCGCATTTTCCAGCTTTGACACCTCTGTATCCTCAAGATCAGCTTAGGTTAGAAACAACCTCTCAAAGACTAGCAACAAGAATGATCGATATCTTCTCACCGGTAGGTTTTGGTCAACGTGGCTTGATCGTAGCACCTCCTAAAGCCGGAAAAACTTCTGTGTTAAAGGAAATCGCCAATGGAATCACTGAAAATCATCCAGAAGTAGAACTGATCGTTCTTCTGATCGATGAACGCCCAGAAGAAGTCACGGATTTGGAACGCAGTGTCAAAGGAGATGTCGTTTCATCTACTTTCGATTTACAACCACAAAATCATACAAGGGTATCTGAGTTGGTTCTGGAAAGAGCGATGCGTTTAGTCGAAGATAAACGAGATGTCGTGATCTTGATGGACAGTATTACCCGATTAGCTAGAGCTTACAATTTAGTCGTACCGCCAAGTGGTCGTACATTGAGCGGGGGAATCGATCCAGCCGCACTATATAAACCAAAAAAATTCTTCGGAGCAGCTAGAAATATCGAAGAAGGTGGAAGCTTGACGATCTTAGCAACTGCCTTAGTCGATACGGGTAGCCGAATGGATGATGTGATCTATGAAGAGTTTAAAGGAACAGGGAATTTAGAACTTCAACTGTCTCGTGAACTATCTGAGCGTCGTATCTTCCCTGCCATTGATATCAAGAAATCTGGCACGAGAAAAGAAGAACTTCTAATGCCAGAAGATCAATTAGAAGAAATTTGGAAGTTACGAAAGAATATGGTCGGCGATTCATTGGAATACACCGAACAATTGATCCGTTTTTTAAGAAAAACCAAAAACAATCAACAATTTTTCAAAGAATTCCAAGATGTCTCGTTCGGTAAAAAAAATCAGACAAGAAATCTAAAAAGATAATTGCAACGTTGTTAGAAACATGTTAAGATGTTACTGTTGTATATCGACAAATCAACTCTGGTTCAGCAAATGGGTCAGGGCAAAGGAGCGAAAACGCATGAAAGAAAACATCCATCCAGATTACCATCCAGTAGTGTTCTTGGATTCAACAACTGGCTTTAAATTCTTGTCAGGTTCAACAAAAACTTCACAAGAAACAGTTGAATGGGAAGACGGTAATACATACCCAGTCATCCGTGTCGAAGTTACTTCTGACTCACATCCATTCTATACTGGACGTCAAAAATTCACACAAGCAGACGGACGTGTGGACCGTTTCAACAAAAAATACGGTCTCAAAGACGCAAACGCTGCAGAATAATCAAAACATTGTTCATACGATGTTTAGCAGACTATCTGATAAAGGTAGTCTGTTTTTTTTGTGTTTTCTGTTTCTGATAATCAAAAAATGGTCACTAAAAATTTATCATACCATATTATTTAAAAGTCTGATTTTCATTATTTCCTTCTGTTGGAAAAAAACGACAACATTTATAAAATAATGCATGTTAATGTTATATTATAAAGAAAAAATAACATTAAGGGGTGCTAATATGAGTAAGAAGAAAGCAATGATTTTGGGGTCTTTACTGTTCAGTATGGTTATTTTATCAAATGACCTAAATGTTGAGGCAACAGTAAATGAACCGACTATTGGGACGGAAGTCGTTCTTTCAGAGCGAAGTAATGAAAACGTTTCAACGGTTTTGAATGCTTATCAAAGTGAGGATGTTGAGAGTTATCGGGAAGAAATCGGTAATTGGTTTGGTCCTAGTAGCAATCAATCTACAGGGATCTATAAACGTAAAAATGATACGATCGAAATTTATGTAGATGAAACGGCGCAACAACTACCGACGTATACGATTACCAGGGCTAGTCTGAAAGATTATCTCGAAGGGGCAACGAAAGGGAAACGACTAAATAGAGGAAGAAACGTCATTTCCGGTACTCAAGAAGGTGTGATCCATATCCAAAATGAATCCACTCGCATCACGCAACAAAAAACGAGAATTGAAATACGTGGTGGTATTACAATTCCACGTTTTATTCTAGGAAAAATGACCAATAAAGATTGGCAGAATGAAGTAAGAAATCATCCAAATGCACCTGCTTATGAATTGGTCAGTGATCGAGTTTTGGTTACAGGATCCGACAAAACAATTAATTATGTGAAGGACCCAACTAAAATTTTAACAACGAAAGAAAAAGTAATTGATCTTCACGATCAAACAGCCGGACTAGATAATAGCGCTACAATCCATCGTCAACCAACTGGCTTAGTTCAACATATGCGTGAAACGAGTGCCAGAGAAGATTATATGTACGCGTATGAACAACATACTGGTTTTAATTATGCAGATGGAATGAGAGTCTTGTTAGATCCAGACGGTTCCTCACAGTGGGGGATTTGGCATGAATTAGGTCATACCTATCAAATTGATGATATGGGTTGGGAGGATATGACCGAAGTGACCGTGAATATCTTTTCGATGCGGGTACAAAAAGCATTAGGACAGCGTAGTCGTTTAGAAGAAGATCGCGTATATACGGATATTTTCAATTATTTGAATCGAAGTCAATCGAAAAATTTTGATAAACAAGATGAATTTGTTCGACTAGGAATGTTTTGGCAGTTGGAATTAGCATTTGGCAGCGACTTCTATCCTAAACTACATCAGTTATACCGTGAAGAAAGTCCACAGCTATGGACAGAACAAGACAAGCGACAACATTTTATCTTATCTGCTTCAAAGATCAGTAACAAAAATCTAACGCCATTTTTTGAAAAATGGGCTATCGAAGTTACTGCTGATACTAAAAAAGAATTAGCAAGACTACCAAAATTAACGAAGAAAATATGGGAATATCGTGATGAAATGAAAGGTGATGTAGGAAATATTACCGATGATGATAATAACAATGGCAACACGGAAGATCCTTCAATTGAAGCTTGGGATAAAGATAAAGTGTATGTTGCTGGGGATATTGTCATGTATAAAGGTGTAAAATATCGTGCAAAATGGTGGAATACCGATAAAGTTCCTGGAGAAACGATTGACTGGGAAAGAATTGATTGATCATCAATAAACACAACGTATTTTGATTGTAACGGTCAAAATACGTTGTGTTTTTTTATATAAGTAAGGTCTGAAACACATGAACCTCTTATTTTGATGATCACTATCGATCATTTTTTTGACTGATTTTTTAAAATTTTGATCCATTTTTCGTTATTCGTTCAAAGCATTGAATGGCTGAATTAGGGATGCTATACTTGCCACAGTTATTAGAAAGCGTTAACAAATAGAGAAAGGAGGTTATGTGGAGTGGAGATTAGTCAACTGATTTCAGAAGATTTGATTCTTTTCGATGACTCAATTCGATCAAAAAAATCATTATTTGAATGTATCGGTACTACACTTGAAACCACACATAGAGTAAAAAGTGCAAAAAAAATAATCAAAGCATTATTCAAAAGAGAAGAGGAAGTGCCTACAGGGATTGAAGCTGGATTTGGTATCCCACATGCTAAAAGCAAGGCTGTCATTACACCAACCATTTGTTTTGTTCGTAGCAGCCAGATTACAGAATATCTTGGCTTAGATGGGGAGCCAATTGCATATACTTTTGCAATCGTGGTTCCTGCAAACGCTGCTGACAGTCATCTTGAGATTCTCAGTGCGTTGTCAAGGCGATTAATTGATCCAAACTTTAGAAAACAAATCAAAGAAGCAAATTCAGCCTCAGAAATTATGACCGTTTTAAAAAATGAAGAAAAAGCAATCCGTTAAATGAATCATCGAATAATGTCACATGCATCAACTGAGACCGTTATTGAATAAGCAGATAGGGGAGAATAACGATGAAAATAATTGGTGTAACCGCATGTCCTACGGGAATTGCGCATACGTATATGTCCGCTGAGAAATTAGAAGGGACTGCTAAAAAACTAGGCCATGATGCAAAGTTTGAAACGCAAGGAATCAAAACGGAAAATAGGTTAACTACAAAAGAGATTGCTGAAGCAGATGCGATTATTCTAGCAGTTGATAAAGAAATTGATATGCAACGTTTTACGGGTAAAAGAATCAAAAAAGTTTCAACGAGTCGAGCAATTAAAGAACCAGAATTGGTAATTGATGAAGCATTAAAAGGGATCAATACGTTAGAAATTGCTCAATCAGTTGAACAAACAAAAGCCACGAAACAAAAAGCTACACTTTATAACCATTTTATGAGTGGTGTGAACTATATGTTACCGTTTGTTATTGCGGGCGGAATTATTATCGCATTAAGTTTTGCTTTTGGGATCACTGCAGCGGATCCTAAATCAGCTGACTATAATGTCCTAGCTGCCGCATTTTCTAGAATTGGTGGAGACACCGCTTTTGCCATGATGGTGCCAGCTTTAGGGGCAGGGATTGCGACCTCTATTGCGGGGAAAGCTGGCTTTGCACCTGGGATCGTGGCAGGGCTACTGGCATCTACTGGTGGTTCTGGATTTCTTGGAGGAATGATCGGGGGGCTGTTAGCAGGGTATGTGACAGATTTTCTGGCAAATAAAATTCCTGTAAAAAAAGGTATCTTAGCGATGTATCAATTGATCGTCGTTCCGTTAATATCTATCTTGATCATTGGTTTAGCAATGGTTTTTGTAATAGAACAACCCATTTCGTGGTTATTAGAAGTATTAACCAATTGGTTGAATAGTTTAGGTAATACTTCCGGATTAATGTTTGGCTTGATCATCGGCGTGATGATGGCAGCTGATATGGGAGGGCCGATCAATAAATCGATCTCAACTTTTTCCATTGGTTTGATGTCTGCCGGAGTCAATGCACCGATCGCAGCATGTATGGCAGCTGGAATGACCCCACCGCTGGGGATCGCTTTAGCCACACTGTTGTTCAAGAAAAAATTTACGAAAGAAGAACGGACTTCTGGTCAATCTTGTTGGGTGCTTGGTGCTTCTTATATTACAGAAGGAGCGATTCCCTTCGCAGTTTCAGATCCGATTCGAGTCATTCCGAGCTTGATTCTCGGCTCTGCTACTGCAGCGGGCATCTCAATGGCTGCCGGTGTCACATCCATTGCTCCGCATGGCGGGATTTGGGTCATGCTGATACCTAACGTGATCAATCACCTACCCATGTATTTGCTAGCGATTGGTGCTGGGACAGTAGTTACGGCTCTTTCACTTGGATTATTAAAGAAATCAAGCGAAGAACAAGTCGGAAATGAAGAAAAAATAGTGAAGCAAGAAAAAATAATAAATGAGGTGGAAGTGTAATGTTATATACAATGAAAGAGTTATTGAAAGTAGCTAAAGACAATCAATTTGCGGTTCCTGCTTTTAATATTTGTAGTTATGATATGTTAAAGGCAATCATGGAAGAAGTAGAACGGTTAAATGCACCAGTGATTTTAGAGATCCATCCCGATGAGATTGCTTACTTGAATGATGAATTTGTTGCTGCTGTTCGAGCTTATGCGCATAAAAGTAAAGTACCTGTAGTGATCCATCTTGATCATGGCGGTAAAGTAAGTGATGTGTTACGGGCTATCCGCAATGGCTATACCTCGGTCATGATTGATGCCTCCTTGCAATCCTTTGACGATAATATAAAGATAACTAAAGAAGTGGTGGCTCTAGCTCACGAGGTAGATGTGTCAGTCGAAGCAGAAATTGGTACGATTGGGAATAATGGGTCAGCAGAAGGTGGGGCAGCTAATATTATTTACACAGATCCTGAACAAGCAAAACAGTTTGTTGCAGAAACGAATATTGATACATTAGCTATCGCTATTGGAACAGCACATGGCTTATATCCTAAAGATAAAACACCAAAATTGAATATCGAGTTATTGAAAGAATTGAATGAGACCATCGATTTGCCGTTTGTTTTGCATGGTGGTTCAGGAAATCCGGATAAAGAAGTAAGCGAAGCAGTTAAATATGGTGTAGCTAAGGTCAACCTTAGTTCGGATCTAAAAAGTGTCTTTTTCGATGCTTTAAGAGAAATCTTAAATGAAAACCCGGAAATGTATGAACCGAATATGATCTACCCTTATGCGAATCAAAAAGTACAGGAAGTAGTGAAACATAAAATGACGATCTTAAACACGATCGATCAAGCCAAGTGTTATAAATAAGACGAATTTCTCATCGTTTATTCGTTTTAGAGATACTAAAAGAGACCGAGACAAGTTTTGGCTCAGTCTCCAATGAAATCGAAATCGAGTGGTCATGAAAAAATGCTCAATATTTTTAGGTATAAGCCAATGAATCGCTAACTTTAGTTGTTTCGGCTGATGTCCTATAGCGAAGCATTTTCATTCTAACCACTCGATTCTGTTTTTGGATGTAGGTGGAGGCATCTTTGTTTATGGTAAAATAAAGCGAAAGAGAAAGGAGTGGGGAAGATGTTAAGTGATGTAGAAGAGCGACAACAAACGATTGTCAATCATTTGAAAATCAACCAATTTGCCAGGATTACTGAATTGATCGATTTAGTCAATTACAGTGAAGCGACAGTGAAACGAGATCTTGTTGTCTTAGAACAAAGTGGTCTGATCCGAAGAGTCCGTGGTGGGGCTATGTTAGTAGATAATCAGAAAATCGATGTACCATATATGATGAAAATCACCCATTTAGAGGAAGAAAGTGAAAAACGTTATATTGCGGATATTGCAGCTAATTTGATCAAAGATGATATGGTTTTATTTTTAGACTCTAGTACAACTAGTTTGCATTTAGTACGAAATTTAGGTCGATTTGAAGGGCTGCAAATCATTACGAATGGGGTCATTACTGCTGCGATGCTAAGTGAATTTACTTCAGCAAAAGTATCGATCGTCGGTGGTAAAATCGTTCAAAAACGAGCAACGATCAACGGAGCAAAAGCGTATAATGATATTTTGACTTATGCTGCTGACCTTGCAATCATCAGCTGTCGAGGATTTGATTTTAATCAAGGCGTGACGGAAACGCATGAAGGAGAAGCGTTAGTAAAAAGAGCGTTTCGTAAACAAGCCAATCATTTGATGGTGTTAGCTACACAAGATAAATTAGAACAACGCTTCATTCATCAAGCAATTGCTAGTCATGAAATCGATTATTTAGTGACCAGTCAGAAATTAACGAACGAACAATTGAAAAAAATCCATGAACACCACACAGAGTGTTTTTATTAATCAGAAAGACCAATAAAAGTGGATGTTCTCATAAAATTCATTCATTGATAACACCTATAATTTGTATCAAGAAAGCTATAGTTTGTTCATGTACACCTTTTTTAGTAAGCGCTATCATAAATTGTGGAAGATAATAATTAAGAAAGGAGTAGCGAGTGGACAGTTGCAGCAAGCGATTAGATAAGATCAAATCATAGGAGGAAGTAATGAAGAAGTTAGAAGGTACTTTAGCTGGATTATTGGTAACGGTGATGATGGGAATTGCACTGAAAGAACCGGTCGTTTATGCACAAGTAGATACCACAAATCCCGAGGCAAGGGTTTCGATGGATAATCAACCGGAGTCCTCTTACTGGTTCCCTGATGAATTGCTTAAATGGACGTTTGATCAGGATACAGATGCGAAATACAATGTTAGTGTTGAGCCTTTAGCCACACGAGTGGAAAAATCGCACTTATTAAAATCGAATACTACCCAAAACGAAAAGATGAAGGTTGTCGCACTTTCGATCATGAATAATAGCACTAGTGGAAATGCACCAAGAGGGAGCAATCAGTTTGATGCAAATGTTTTTTCGAATTGGCAATATATTGATCAATTGGTTTATTGGGGAGGCTCAGCTGGCGAAGGTATTATTGTTCCGCCAAGCCCAGATGTTACCGATGCGGCGCATAAAAATGGTGTGCCTGTTTTAGGTACGATCTTTTTTCCGCAAGGGGGCCATGGCGGAAAAATCGAATGGTTGAATACTTTTTTAGAAAAAGATGATCAAGGTCATTTTCCAATCGTGGACAAGATGATCGAAGTTGCACAAAGATATGGGTTTGATGGATGGTTCATCAATCAAGAGACAGAAACCAATCTAACGAAAAAGCACGCTGATTTAATGAAAGAACTGATTGTGGAATTTAAACAAAAATCAGCTGGAGCGTTAGAGGTTATGTGGTACGATTCCATGACAAGTGATGGGAAAATGGATTGGCAGAATGCGTTGACTGATCAAAACCAAGATTATTTAGTGGATGCAGATTTGAATCCAGTAGCAGATAGCATGTTTTTGAATTTTTGGTGGAATACCTCTAGCTTAGCAGGCCAAGATCTATTGCGTAAATCAAAAGAAAAAGCAGAAAGTTTAGCCATTGATCCCTATGATTTATTTGCGGGAATCGATGTCCAAGAAAAAGGGTACGATACACCGGTCAGATGGGATTTGTTTACGGATAAGAAGGGAATACCCTATACTTCACTAGGGCTTTACGTCCCAAGTTGGACCTATTCTTCTTCCAATGACCCAATGGACTACCAACAAAAAGAAGAAAAATTCTGGATCAATGAACAAGGGGATCCTACTAAAAGTACACTACCAACCGACACAAGTTGGCCTGGAATCTCTACTTTTTCGGTTGAACAAACCGCTATTACGCAATGGCCTTTTATCACCAATTTCAATGTTGGAAATGGTTACAGCTATTTTAGCAATGGGCAACAAGTTTCAACAAATGAATGGAATAATCGAAGTCTCCAAGATATCATGCCGACTTACCGCTATATTATCGAAGAAGGAGCTGGCAATAAATTAGCTGGTAGTGTGGACTATACTACTGCTTTTAATGGTGGGAGTTCCTTGGCTTTTAAAGGAAAACTTGCGGAAAAAGTAACAAGTAAGATCAAACTGTATCAAACAAAAGTCAAAGTCGAAAAAAACATGTCATTTACGACGACAGCCAAAGCATCTGATCGAACCACGTTGAAACTAGTGTTAGGTTTTGCTGATGGTACATTTGAAACGTTTAATGGCAATAAAAAAATAGGGAATGACTGGACAACGGTTTCTTATCCTTTGAATAAAGCAACTGGAAAAGAAGTAACGTCGATTGCCTATGAGGTAGCCTCAGCAAAAGCAAGTGAGAATTATGAGTTATTCTTAGGTCAAATTTCTGCGACACCTAAAAAAGTGCTGAGTCCAACAGCAGTCAATGATGTTACATTCGATGATTTGTCATTTGACGAAGAAGCAATGTTTGCCGGGATCAGACTATCTTGGACTAGTCTACAAGCAGATCGCATCAAACACTATGAAATTTACCGAGTTTTAGACGATGGAACACGTGTCTTTATCGGAGCCACACCTGCTGAGAATTATTTTATCAATGGCTTAGAACGTCAAAATGCAACAGCTACAGCTATCGAAGTTGTGCCAGTTGATATCTATGGCAACAAGGGTGAACCTTCCAGACCAATCGGTTTTGACTGGCCACCTGTTCAGTTACCACGTGCTTCCTTTACTGTCTCAAAAACTTTGGTAGCGCCAGGAGAACCGATCACTTTTACGAACACCTCTTCACGAAATACCCAAAGTTTAAAGTGGACATTCAAAGGTGCTGATGTAGAGTCAAGTACAGAGCAACAGCCTCGTGTCACTTATTCAAAAGAAGGAAGCTACGATGTAGAATTGACAGCGATCAATGAAGCAGGAGAAACGACAACTGAAATGAAAGGGATCGTTACGGTTACCAAGAATGCCCAAGCTGGTCTGAGTTTATTATCTAAAGGTGCCAAAGCAGAAGCCTCTTCATATGTGAATGAATCAGAGGCACCAAAGTTTGCTGTCGATGGTGATCTTGGAACAAAATGGTGTGCTGTAGGGAGTGCGCCACATACCATCACGGTTGATTTAGGAACAGCTAAATTGATCAGTGAAGTGCGCATGGCTCACGCTTCTGCAGGAGGAGAAAGTGTAGGCATGAATACCAAAGCTTATACTATAGAAGTGAGTGCAGACGGAGAAAATTTCCAAGAAGTTTCGCGAACAACTAATAATACGCAAGGTTCAACGCTAAATACCTTTGCAGCAACGACTGCCCGATTTGTGAGAGTCATCATCGATCAACCAACTCAAGGTGCAGATACAGCTGTCCGTCTTTATGAACTAGAAGTTTATGGGTTAGCAGAATAAAAGTTGAGTGATTGTTTCTGAACAAAAAGGAGTTTTGACAGAAGTATCTAATCATGAAAATAAGCCGAAGAATCCAAAAATAGTTTCTTCTATCTTTGGATTCTTCGGCCAATGTTTTGCTAGAGGTGAATACTTCAACACCTTTTATTCGTTTCTTGAATCAGTTTCAGTTCATCACTAATTCCATTCAAGTTTTGCTGAGTGGCTCTTTTTTTTATTATAAATGATATAGAGAACTGTACAGATCAAAGGAATGATACCAGAAACAATGTATAATCCTCTAAATGACGTATAAGATTTCAATATTCCCATCAAGTAGGGGCCAACACCTAGACCTAGATCTAATCCGATGAAGTAAGTTGAAAGAGCGATACTGATACGGTGTTCTTTGACGATTTTCAAACAAACTGCTTGTCCGTTTGACATGAAAGTCCCGTAACCTAAACCAACGAGTGCGCCTGAAATAAGTAAGGTGATGCTGTTTGTTGTCGCACTTAGTAGAAACAAGCCAGCAGTCAAGAACAAATAGCTAGGATACATGACATACTGTTCGCCTTTAGCATCAAAAATACGTCCCGTCAATGGGCGAGTGAAGGTGATAACTAACGCATAGACCACAAAGAAAAAGGAGCCTGCAGCGACTAAATGAATGACTTTCGTATAAGAAGACAAGAAGGACAAAACACTTGAATAAGAAAGACCCATCAAAAAGGCGATTCCTGTAATGAACAATGCTTTTTTCTCAATGAATCCATGGATACTCCAAGATTGTAGTGATTTTCTTTGAGTATCAGATAAATCAATGTTTTTGACTGGGAACATCAGACAGGCAATCGTTACAAGAAAAACTAAAACGATAGAAAACCAAATAATAAAATGAAAATCAGTCAGATTAAGCAAGATCATTCCTAAAAAGGGTCCGATAGCAGCGGCTAAACTAGTACTTAAACCATAATAATTGATCCCTTCTCCTTTTTTTGATTCAGGAATATAGGCAGTGACGATCGCATTGGTTGCTGTCGAAACGGTCCCGTAGCCAAACCCATTTAAAAAACGTACCAGATATAATACGCCGATCGTTGGGGTGAAAAGATAGGCTAAAGTAGAGAGTAAATAAAAAATCGCTCCACCACGCAAAGTAAACTTGCGCCCAAATAATTCAAGTTGTTTACCCATAAATAAACGAGCCAAAAGTGTACCTATGATGTAGATACCAGAAGCAAAACCTGCTTGGCTCATACTAGCATGTAAATCATCTTGAGCAATAACGGCAATAATGACCATCAGTAAATAATAAATTAAATAGACAATGAAATTAATAAGAGTGATTCCGATAAAATGTTTATTGAATAATTTTTTTTCCATTTGCTTTGTGTTTACCCCTTAATCTGAATAAGCTTTTAATTTTTGGATTTGTACTTCAACATCGTGGTAATTTGATGGATAGCGATCGACCAATTGACGAATGAACAAGTCTCGAGTCGTCATAAATAATTCTAAAAATTCTTCTAATTCGTTCGATGGTTTTTCATCGACTGCTTTGATCAATTCAATCGAATTTTGGTAAGCATCATTTAAGAAAACCAAAGAAGCTTTCATGTCAAATCTTGTTTGATAAGCTGTTTCAAGTCGATTAATAATTGTTTTCATCCAGTAGTTCATATTTTTTCCTCAATTCTTTCATTTTTTTTTACATTCGCAGTATAACGAAACGAAAAGAAGAAAAAAATCACAGACATAATTTAAAATGGTACTTAACAAATGTTAATATCATTAGTAAAATACCTTTGGGCTTTAAAATACTTAGAAATCTTGTATTATTTTTTTAGATAAATGTTTGGATGGGGGAGCATGATTGGACAGCAGAGTGCTAAAGGAATATTTAGAGAAAAATCAATTTCCAATTGTACGAAAAAGATATCATAAGTATCTAACTTTTGAAGGAGTGGAGGATTGTTACACGTATATTTTAAAAGAAGGCACGGTCAAAGCAAGTGTCATCTCAAATGATGGTCGTGAGTTCAACTTGAGGTATATTAAAGATCTAGAGATTGTTTCACTTTTAAAAGATGAATATTCGCAGTTTATTGATTCGCCGTACAATATTCGGATTGAATCTGAATATGCAGAATTTTATCGAATCAATCGAGTGAAATTTTGGGAACATATCAACGAAGATCCAAAGATGCAACACTATGTAAAAGAGTATTATCGGTATCGTTTGCTGTATTCCATGAAAAAAATGCAACAAATGCTTTTAAATGGGAAATTAGGTGCTGTATGTACGCAACTTTACGAGTTATATGATTTATTTGGGGTTCGGACAGAGGAAGGCATGATGATCGATTTTGTGATCACTAATGAAGAAATCGCCAAGTTTTGCGGAATCTCTACCGCTAGTAGTGTGAGTAGGATCTTAAAACAACTGAAAGAAAATGGGATAATCACCGTTAAAGATCATCGGATCATTATCACCAATATGGATTTATTAGAAGACAATATTATCTTTTAAATAGGATCAGTGGAAAACATAAGATGCTTCCTTCATGTAGTTGTATCAGCTTTAGCTGACGACAATGCATGAAGGAAGCATCTTAATTTATGGATGATTGTTCCTATTGTGGTGCTTTAAAAGCTTCGACCACCACCACCGAAAGTCCCGCCACCGCTGGAATGAGTCGTACTTCCGCCACCGCCGCTACCAGGAGGTGGGCTTTTTGGAATCCTGCGTGTAGTGACAAAGGAGTTGGTTAAGCGATCTGTTTTATCCGTTAATTTTACGTTTGATTTTTCTCTAAATGGGTATTTATAAGTTCCTGATTTCAACTGATACCTCGAAACTGTTACAAAGTAGAATACGAGGCTCAATGCCAGGGCTAAGATGATAGAAATCACTATTTCAGTCGTCGTCAACACTTTATACCGCGTGATCTTACCAGTCTCTTCATCAATTTGATAATGTCCTCCAGGAACTCCAGCTTCTACATATTCTGAAGTTTTAGTCAAATAGGCTTGAGCTGCTGCAAAATAAGCCGAATTCGTCATTTGGTCGTAGACATCATCTAACGTGTCATTGATCCGAGCATCATCAAGATAATCGATCATATTACCAGAAGTTGAAATGTAAATCTCACGTTGTCCCATATCTAACAACAGAACAGCCCCATTTTGATCATTACCGATCGCATTTCTTAAGTAATCATCTGCAAACGTTCGAGGTTCTTCTGAGTTGGAAGTCGTCGTTACGATAAAGATTTGTCCTTTGATCTTCTCATTGATAGGCTGGATTTGTTGCTCTAAAGATTGGATCTGCTCTTGCGTGAACAAACCAGCTTCATCGTTCACTGCGGGTGTAGCAGCGTCAACGGAAGAACTCCAAAAGAAACCGAATAGGACTAGAAAGAAAAGTAAAATTCTTTTTTTCATATCAAGTATCCTCCAATCATAAAGAGGATCGCCAATACAGCAAAGATTCCAAAAGCCGTCAAGCCCAGTTTTTTATGACTGATGGGTAAAACACCGCTGACTTTACCTGTTTGACCATTCATGGCGTAATAATAGACTTTCTTATTGGCATCACTACTGCGATAAGTGACTAACCATACCGGTAAAAGAACATATTCATTATTCTCACTAGTGATATCTGTCGAAGTCCGAACATTGGTCAATGTGGTATAACCATTTGCGGTGTCACGTAACAATTTCTCGGAGTAATCTTGCAGTTCATCTTGCACTTGTGATTTGATTGCTTCATATTCGATATCTCGTTTTTCTGCTTGAAACCCTGCCAGATACTGACTTTTGAAGTCAATTGCCTTGTTCAATGGAAACGGTTGGACTGCTTCCACCATTTTTTGTTGGGTATTCTTGGACAATGCATTTTTTACTAGTTCTTTAAAGGAAAGTGAGCCTTCTCGATGAACAGCAAACTGTTTGGTTTCTGTATACTCGATGTCACCCACTCGCCAAATACGAATCACTGTTCCGGTCGCTTGCATAGAGCCGTCAACGGTTGCATCCGTTGTCCAATAAGGAAAATAAACGCCAGTTAGTTTGTCGATTTGGTCTTTGTTGAAAAATTCTTTGGGTACAAACCATTTTTTCTTTGTCCAAGCTAAGAATTTTTCGACCGCCTCTTCTTTTTCGACTGCAAATGGTAAGACTTTATTTGGCAGTAATTTTCCACTTAACCGTCCGGATAAAACAACTGGATTGTGACAATAGTAGCAGTAAGTAGCAGCCGTTGTTGCATCGGTCACGATCTCTGCTCCACAGCTTGGACAAAGAAATAGTTCCATCGTTGCTTCTGTTTCTTCTTCCGCTGATTCAGCTGGTGTTGCTTGATCGCTAGGATCAGAAAAACCACCAGCTTCTTCAAACGCTTTTCGTTCTGCTTCATCCATCTGCTCCAACTGTTCATCTGCAGTAAAAGTAAAATCTTTTTCAGAATCTTGTTGGGAAGGTGGTTGATCTTCTGAGTGAATCCCTCGGGCTGCTTTTTGTTCTTGTTCGTACTGACTGACTTCTTCCTCAGTGTAAACATTTAAACAATAGTCACAGTGGAATTTTTGATCTTTTGGATCAAACGTGAGAGGACCCCCACAGTTTGGGCATTTATGTGTAAGAACGTCCATTCTATCCACACCTTTCTAAAACTTAGTCGAGTGGGATTCCTTTGAATGGTTTTCCACAATTTGGACAAAACTTAGGGATACCATTTGAAAGATCGACCACTTCGTTACATTCACTACATTTCATTTGTAACTTTGGTTGGACATTTGCAACTGGCTTGGCTGCCCCACAGTTAGAACAGAATTTTCCCGTATTTTCAGTTCCGCAGACTGGACATGTCCAAGTATCATTGCTCCCTTGAGCGGTTTGTTGGTTTTGTTTTTCAGCTTGTTGTTTGATTTGTTCCTGGTTATTTTGTGCTGCTTGTGAAAGGTAAGAACCATTAGCATTCATTCCCATTCCCATGCCCATAAAGCCAGTCATCGCGCCGGCATCATTTTTACCAGCTGCTTCCATCCCACGAGCAATCGAACCTTGAACATAGCCTTCACGGACACTTGGATCTCCCAACATCGCACCTTCATTACGCATATTGATCAATTTCACTGAATCATCTGTGTAAGAAATACTTGCTACTGCGACAGAAACGATTTCCATACCACGTAATTCATTCCAAGATTCATCTAAAACATTGCCCATGTATTTACTTAATTCTAAGCTTTTTGATGGAACATAAGAAATGCGCTGACCATCAGCAGACATTTGGTTAATCGCAGCTTGAAGAGCTGTTAAAAATTCTGCCAGATACTGCTCATTAATATCTGAGATTTCTACTTGCGTTTTGTTTTTAGGAATAGCGTTGGTATAAAACAAAATTGGATCAGTAATATGGATCGAATAAGTACCATGAGCTCGTAAGAACAATTCAGCATTGTAAAAATTGTCAAAATAGTTCAGTGGCGCACTGGTACCAAACTTGATTCCTTTGATTTCTTGAAGATTGATATAAAAGACTTGTTGCTTTTGAGGTGTCACGCCACCGAATTTAAAACGTTCAAAAGTTTCTGCGATCGCACCTTTCAATGAACCATTGAACATGGAAGGAGCAGAGTCATTTTTGATCGTATAGTAGCCTTCTTCGGCAGTATAATCAATGATTTTACCACCATCTACAAGGAGCATCATCATATTCGGATAGACATGGACAACGGTTCCGTCAGTTAGAACATCCTCTGTTCCTTTACGATTGGAGCCACGTTTATCATCTTTACGTACTTTCACACCTTTTGTCATAACTGTTGTATCGCTCATATCCGCTGGTTCGATTACTTCGATCCATTGATCTGCTAATCCACCGCCGATCATGCTTGTTGCTGCTTTGATAAGACCCATAAAAAATTCCTCCCTTTATGAATGTTGATTGTTAAATGAATGACTCTATTATACCATAGGAGCAATGAAAAACTCTCAGACGGAAGATGGATATTAGCTGTTTAGCTGATTTTCTTTCAGTTGAAAAAAACAAGGAAGATCGAGAAAGCTGTTTGTGAGTATTTATTTGAAAGAATCGGGGAATACACAAGTAACTACAAACGACAAATCATGATTCTTCTCATAACTATAGTAGTTTTTTTTAGCAAAATCACGTATAATAAAAGATAGTGAATTTTTCAAAAAAGGGGGATCTTCATGGCATATCAAGCACTCTATCGTGTCTGGCGTTCACAGCGTTTCGAAGACATCGTCGGGCAAAAAGCGGTGACACAGACGTTGAAAAATGCTATCGTTTCCCATAAAACTTCTCATGCTTATCTATTTACAGGACCACGAGGAACTGGTAAAACGAGTGCAGCTAAAATTTTTGCAAAAGCTATCAACTGTCCGAATAGTCAAGATGGAGAACCTTGTAATCATTGTGAAATGTGTCAGTCGATTACAGCGGGAACACAAGAAGACGTGATTGAAATCGACGCAGCAAGTAATAACGGAGTCGAAGAAATACGTTTTATTCGAGATCGAGCGAACTACGCACCGACAAAAGCAACTTATAAAATCTATATCATAGATGAAGTGCATATGCTTTCTACCGGAGCGTTCAATGCATTGTTGAAAACTTTAGAAGAACCTAAAGAAAATGTTATTTTTATTTTAGCAACAACCGAGCCACATAAGATACCAGCAACGATCATTTCCAGAACACAACGCTTTGATTTCAAACGAATCAATGCAGCTGATATCGTTGAGCATTTGGCATACATTTTAAAGCAATCAGACGTACAATATGAAGAACCAGCACTAGGGGTTATTGCTCGAGCAGCAGAAGGCGGGATGCGTGATGCGCTAAGTATCATGGACCAAGCGATTTCTTTTAGTAATGGGGTCGTAACTGTGGATGATGCGATGCAAGTTACCGGTAGTCTAACCAACGAGATGATGGATGAATTTTTAGGCGCTTGTGTGAATAATGAAGTGCCCAAAGCGTTAGAATCATTAACAGATATCTTAGCTGCTGGTAAGGAAGCACGGCGCTTTCTAGAAGATCTTTTACAGTATTGTCGTGATTTACTGATGTACCAACAAGCACCAAATCTCGTAGCAGAACGAACAACTTCACTTCGAGAACCATTTGTCGAACTAGCAAAAGAAGTACCTGCACCTCGACTTTTTCAGATGATCCATATTTTGAGTGAAACACAAAATGAGATTCGTTTTACTAATAGTGCTACGATCTATCTGGAAGTAGCAACTGTCAAGCTAGCTCAAGCTTCTGGTTCAGCTGCTCCTTCAAGTAGTAACCAAGCAAGTGAAGTAGACAGTCAGTTAATTAATCAGCTACAAGCAGAGATCAAAGAGCTGAAAAAAGCGATCAACGAGATCAAAACGAATGGGGGAACCCCTTCAACTACTGCCAAGCAAACACAAGCTCCTGTTCAAAAGAAACAAGCAAGTACGTATCGGATACCAACTGAACGAGTGTATCAGGTTCTAAGAGAAGCGACCAGAAAGCATTTGAATGAAGTCAAAGAAGTCTGGGACGATTTGTTGATGAGTTTGTCTGTGACACAACGAGCGATGCTTAAAGCAAGTGAACCAGTTGCGGCTAGTCCTACTGGGTTAGTCATTGCGTTTGATTACGAGATTGTTTGTCAACGAGCTGCCAACGACGAAGAATTACAGTTGGCGATCCATAATAATTTAAGTCGAATGATCAAAGACTATGCACCAGATTCAGTCTATATCACGAGAGAAAGCTGGCCAACGATCCGCAAAGACTATTTAGTCCAAGCAAAAGACGGGAGTAATGATGATTCTTTTGCTCCGGAAGATTCAGATGAAGAGATCGAACTGATCCCTCAACAAGCACCAAGTGAAGAAACGATCGTCACGAAAGCCGAAGAAATCTTTGGCACAGATGTTGTGACAATCATTGATGATTAAATAAAAAAAGGAGAATGATCAATTATGATGCGCGGAATGGGAAACATGCAAGGGATGATGAAACAAGTCCAAAAAATGCAAAAAGAGATGGTTCAAGCACAAGAACAATTGAACGAAACAGAATTTACTGGTGTAGCAACCAATGAGTTAGTGAAAGTTATTTTTACAGGTGATCGTCGGATGAAAGACATCCAAATCAGTGAAGGTGTCGTGGATCCTGAAGATACAGAAATGCTGCAAGACCTGTTGATGATGGCTGTCAATGATGCTTTGACAAAAATCGATGCAGAATCTGAAAAAACAATGGGAAAATACACTAAGGGGTTACCCTTCTAATTTTTCCTAAAGGGGTAATGAAAATGCAATATCCAGAACCAATTGCTAAATTGATCGATAGTTACATGAGACTGCCAGGGATCGGTCAGAAAACAGCCACAAGATTAGCTTTCTACACGATCGATATGAAAGATGAAATCGTAAATGAATTTGCTAAATCGTTGTTAAGTGTCAAACGAGATCTTCATTTTTGTAGTGTTTGCGGCAACATCACAGAAGAAGACCCATGTGAGATTTGTAAAGATCCTTCAAGAGATCGTGGGGTTATCTTAGTTGTCGAAGAACCAAAAGACGTGATGGCGTTAGAAAAAATGCGGGAATATCGTGGGCTTTATCATGTTCTACATGGGGTTCTTTCTCCAATGGAAGGGACTGGACCTGAAGATATCAACATTTCTTCGTTACTTGAACGCCTACATGATGATCAAGTGAAAGAAGTGATCATTGCAACAAATGCAACCACTGAAGGAGAAGCTACTGCCATGTATCTTTCACGATTGATCAAACCGGCTGGTATCAAAGTCACTCGATTGGCCCACGGCTTATCCGTTGGTTCGGATATCGAATATGCTGATGAAGTGACCCTGTTAAAAGCGGTAGAAGGCAGACGCGAGTTATAAATTTTCTATAAAAAAGAATTTCGGCTACAATAAAGAAGTAACGCAAGAGATGGGGGCAAAAATGTGAACGGACTATTTATTACGATCGAGGGACCAGATGGAGCTGGGAAAACCAGTATTCTAAATGAGTTATTCCCTCTTTTGAAAAAAGTAGCAAAAACAAAGATCATTCAAACAAGAGAACCAGGTGGGATCCCGATTGCCGAAGAGATTCGGGCAGTTATCCTTGATCCTAAAAATGATCGGATGGATGAACGGACAGAAGCTTTGCTATATGCTGCGGCTAGAAGACAGCATTTGGTCGAGAAAGTCCTACCTGCTTTATCAGAAGGAAGCATTGTTTTATGTGATCGATTTGTAGACAGCTCATTGGCTTATCAAGGGGCGGGACGTAGAATTGGTGTTTCTGAGATTGCCCGCTTGAATGAATTTGCTACAGAAGGTACGACACCTGACTTTACCCTTTATCTCGATATTGATTCAGATACTGGATTGCATCGCATTAAAGAGAACCGAAGAGGTCAAATCGATCGATTAGATTCAGAAGGATTGGAATTTCATCAACGAGTACGTCATGCGTATTTAAAAATAGCTGAAGAGAATCCTGAACGTATTTATAAAATTGATGCAAGAAAGAGCTTTGAAGAGGTACTTCAAACAAGTTACAGAGCCATTGTTGAACAATACCCACAATTTTTTGAAAACTAGGAAGGTGACTGTATATGAAAATTATTTTAGCAATTATTCAAGACAAAGACAGTAATCGTTTATCCAATGAATTGATTGATGCCAATATCCGTGCAACAAAATTATCTTCAACTGGTGGCTTTTTGAAAGCTGGCAACAGTACATTTATTGTTGGGATTGAAGACGAACGTGTAGAAGAAGCATTAGAAATCATCAAAAAAACTTGTGAATCAAGAAAACAATTTGTTTCAACACCTGTCACGTTGGATATCTCTATGGACGGTGGAGTTCCTTATCCAGTAGAAGTTGAAGTCGGTGGAGCAACCGTCTTTGTGTTACCAGTTGAAGGATTTCATCAATTTTAGGAGGCGCCATGGATCAAGAATTTACGCTGGATCAAATGCAACCTATCGTGTATCAACAGCTTCAACGAAGTTTTGAGCATGGGCGCCTCGCTCATGCTTATCTTTTTGAAGGCGAAAAAGGAACGGGAAAACACGAAATGGGGATTTGGTTAGCACAACACCTGTTTTGTACGAATCTGCAGGAACAACTTCCTTGTGGAGTATGCAATAATTGTCAACGAATCCAAAACCAAGAACATCCAGACGTTTTAACGATCGTACCAGAAGGGCAAACGATCAAAGTCGATCAAATTAGACGTTTGCAAACCGAATTTAGTCGTAGTGGTTATGAATCTCGGAAGAAAGTTTTCCTTATTCAAGAAGCAGAAAAGATGAATGCAAGTGCAGCAAATAGTTTGCTTAAGTTTTTAGAAGAACCACCAGGCGATTTTCTAGCGATCTTAGAAACGGATTCGATTGGGCGAATCTTACCAACGATTCAATCACGCTGCCAAATCTTGCATTTTCAGGAGCTGGCTAAAGATGCGTTGATTTATAAATTACAACAAGCACAGATTCCTTTAGAAAAAGCGAAACTTTTGACTTTCTTGACGAACAGTTTCGTAAAAGCAGTTGAAATATCGCAAAATGAATGGTTTAATGATGCTAAGGATTCGATTCAACAGTGGTTTGTGTATTTGCAAAAAAATGATACACAAGCATTCATTTATGTTCAAAAAAAGTTAATAAAGACTTTTAAAGAAAAATCGCAACAATTTACTGGTTTATCGATCTTAATGTTTTATTATCAAGAAGCTTTACAACAAGCTTTAATAGCAGAAAATTTTAGAAAAGTAACACGTATTAATCAGACGATTGAGCGTATTTTATTAGCGGAACAGAAATTAAGAAGCAATGTCAGCTTCCAAGCAGTAGCGGAACAGTTTGTTTTACAAACAATTACTGGCTGAGACAGCAGGAAAAATGAGGGTCAAGGGGGATGGAAATGGTCGAAGTAGTAGGTGTCCGTTATAAAGAAGCAGGTCCTATCTATTATTTTAAACCTGGTCAATTAACGTATGAATACAACGAGAAAGTAATCGTTGAAACTCAAAAAAACTTACATATTGCAACTGTCGCCATTCCTAAAGCAGAACTTGATCCGGAAGAATTGCCTGAGCAAATCAGTTCAATTTTGCATAAAGCGACACAAGCAGAACTCGAAAAAGAACAAAAAAATAAAGAAGATGCAGAACAAGCCAGGCTGATTGCGAAAGAAAAAGTCAAAAAACATGGGTTAGAAATGAAGATCATTCATGTAGAATATACGTTAGATCGTAGTAAACTCATTTTTTCATTCACAGCAGATGGACGAATTGATTTTCGGGAATTAGTCAAAGACTTAGCTGCCGTGTTTCGTACTAGGATTGAACTTCAACAAATCGGAGTACGAGATGAAGCAAAATTGCTAGGTGGAATTGGCCCATGTGGACGGCCTTTATGCTGTGCTTCTTTTTTAGGAGATTTTGTCCCAGTTTCAATCAAAATGGCAAAAAATCAAAATTTGTCCTTAAACCCGACTAAGATATCTGGGTTGTGTGGACGTTTGATGTGTTGCTTGCAATATGAAAATGAAGAATATGAATTAGCAAAAAAAGAACTTCCAGATTTTGGAACAGTGGTTAACACTCCTGATGGTAAAGGGAAAGTTGTCGGCTTGAACTTACTTAATCGACTAGTAAATGTTCGATTAACAGGTCGGGAAAATCCAATCGAATATGAATGGGATGAATTGAAAAACTTCATCCAGGTAGGTGAGATAAATGGATAAGAGATCATTATATGATGGCTTGAACCAATTAGAATCAGAGCTAAGAAATACATTAACTGAATTGGTGGAAATGAAGCAAGCATTACATGAGATCGTTGAAAAAAATACAACGTTGGAAATGGAAAATCAACGTTTAAGAGAGCATTTACGGGAATTAAATCAAGTACAAACACCAGCAGATAATGTGAAACAAGAACTTTCAAAATCTCGTATGAACTTAGAAAAGATTTATGAAGAAGGCTTTCATGTTTGTTATGATCTCTATGGCTCAAGACGTGAGAATGACGAACCTTGTGCCTTTTGTTTAGAAGTCATCTATCGAGAAAGCGGACGGTAAACAAAGAGATTTGAAACAAGCCTGATGTTGCTTATTTTTAGCGATTAATAAACGGCACTCACAGTATCACTTCTACGGAATTAAGTCCGAAAATAAAAAATAAGAAATGCTATTTTTCAATGTTTCGCCCTTAATTCTTAAAGGAGGCCGTGTTGTTCACGACCTCTTATATGGCGTTCAAGAAGCAACTCCTCAGCAATAAGCGATGATTTTCTAAAATATGGGAAGCTATTTTAAAAAATCCTCTCTTATTTGCTCGGAGCTGATCGCTTCTTTCACGACCTCTTACACGGCGTTCAAAGAGCTGACCTTTGATAATAGTTCAAAAAACTGCAAAATATGAGAAGCTATTTTTCAGTTTTCTTCACTATTTCTCAGGTCAAACCGCTCTTTTCACGACCTTATCCACGGCGTTCAAACATCAGCTCCTTGAAATAAGCCTGAATTTTTCAAAACATGAGAAGCTGTTTCAAAAAATTCTTTCTTATTGTCATCGGAGCTACCCGATGTTTTCACGACTTCTTACACGGCGTTCAAAGCATTGCTTCTGCGGAATTAAGCTCAAAAAATTAAAAATATGAAAAGCTATTTTCAATTTTTCGTTCTTAATTCTTGAAGCAGCCCATGCTTTTCACGACCTCTTACACAGGAGAATAAATCATGCTTAATCAAAAAAGTTTTAAAGGACATCATGAAACTGGCTCGCTTTATTTAGTACCGACTCCGATTGGCAATTTAGAAGATATGACTTATCGTAGTGTACGGATATTACAAGAAGTAGACTTGATTGCCAGTGAGGATACACGAAATACCAAAAAATTACTGAATCATTTTGAGATTCAGACACCGCAAAAAAGTTTACATGAACATAACTATAAGGAACGAATTCCGCAATTGATCGCTGAGTTGACGGTTGGGCGCTCGATTGCACAGGTAAGTGACGCTGGGATGCCTTCTATTAGCGATCCAGGACATGAGCTGGTACTTGCTTGCATCCAAGCGGGGATTCCGGTAATCGCTATTCCAGGACCAACTGCTGGGATGACTGCGTTGATTGCTTCAGGCTTGTTACCTCAGCCATTTTTATTTTATGGTTTTTTAGGAAGAAAGAAAAAAGAACAACAAACAACGTTAGAAACATTGAAAGAATACACAGCTACATTGATTTTTTACGAATCTCCTTATCGGATCAGTGCAACGTTAACGAATATGTTGACTGTTTTTGGTAACCGTCAAGTTGTTTTGTGTCGAGAATTAACAAAAATCCATGAAGAATATTTACGTGGAAGTATTGAAGAGTTATTAGACTACATTGAAGAACACCCTGTAAAGGGAGAATGCTGTTTATTGGTTGAAGGAAATACTGGAAGTGAAGAGCCACAAACACAAATTGAAGGATCATTGAAAGAACAAGTCGAACAGTTGATTGCTCTTGGGGAAAAAACAAATGCAGCTATTAAAGCTGTTGCTGTAAAAAACGGACTCAAAAAGCAAGAAGTATATCGACAATTTCACGACTTGGACTAGTTTTATCGAAAAAGATATTTTTTGAAGGAAAGTTATGTCCGAATTGCATAGGAAAGAACGTTTCTTTCTTGATAGTGACCATTTGCTATCAATCAAAAATTGAACTGATTTGAGACTTTTTCTAACGATTATCGAGGTGATCAATGTGAAAACATATGTAGGTTTACTTGATAAGATCAGAGTGATAAAGACGCAACCATTGCTTGTTCGGTTTACATTGGAAACCATTCATCAGCCACTTAATTGTATTGTTGCAAATGTCGAGATTGCGGATAAGTTGATGATGATGGAAGAAAGAAAATATAACATTGCTGTTACAGGACACTTGAATCGACGTAATCAGCTAGTTGTTGAGAGTTTGCAAGTGAGAAACCCAGATCAATATACACGAAATCTCAAAATCTAGAGCGAGTGCGAGAAGTACTATGAAATTAGTGCGGTGCAATGTTACCCGCAGATTTCAAATAATAAAACACCATGGAGATTGAATGAAGTTCAACCTCTATGGTGTTTTTTACGTAATGTCAACTACATGGCTAAATAAACCATAGTGAAAAAAATACTAGAACGAATTTCCAAAATTTCGCCCATAGTAAGATGAAGGTAACTTAAGCAAACCTAAGTAAACCTAAGAAGTATTTTATCCTATCTAAAGGTTAGCGCGCATTAATTGTCTTCATATAGCTATAGTATAGGTTAAGACAACGATTACTGAAACAATTCTTCATAGCTGATCGTTTCATCAGAGTTATTTAACTGATCCAGCAGCGTTTCTAGTTTCGCAAAATTGATAAAGCGTGCTTGTCGTTCGACTTCTTTATTTTTATGGTAGATCAAAATAACAGGAGCAGTCAATATTTGAAAGGCGCTAGCTACTTCAGGTGTTTCCACAGCATCTAAATGAAAACTAGGAAAATCATACTGATCCAATAATTTCTTCAAACGAGGAAGAACAGCATGACATACGCTGCAATTTGGCATAGATAAGTAAAGAACTACCGTTTCATCTTGTGCTAATGACTGATGTACTTCTGATAGATTCGTGGTTTTTTTCATATAAAAAACGTCCTTCCTAATCAAAACAGCGAGACTGGGACAAAACTTGTCTCAGTCTCTTCTAGTATAAAAACGAATAAACGGCGTTCAAGAAGCAACTCCTCAACAATAAGCGATGATTTTCTAAAATATGAGGAGCTATTTTAAAAAATCATCGCTTATTCGCTCGGAGCTGAACGTTTCTTTCACAGCCTCTTGTTCACGGTGAGACAAAAGTAGCATCTTCGGAAATAAGCCGAAATTTACCAAAAATTTGAGAAGCACCAAGTAGGTAACAATCAACATCAAAAACGAGTTTTTGTGTTTCTTGTCAATTTTCGGAAATTCCTTCTTATTTCTTGATGCTAAACACTTTTGTCTCAACCTAATTTCGTGAACCAATTTAATCACAATAAGAAAAAAAGTCAACTAACTTGTCTTATTTTTATCAAATAAAAGATAAGAGTTAGGTAAGAAATAGAAGTAACCTTGTTTTTTTTTAGCGAAAAGCGTATATTATTCTGGCAAATGATGTTTATAGTAAGGAGCGAAAAAATGTTTTCTTTTATACCAAATTCGGTATTGCAGATGAGTACGATTTTTCTATCAATCGTTATTGAAGCTTTACCATTTGTTCTATTAGGCTGTCTCATCTCTGGGGCACTACAAGTCTTTTTAACACCTGAGCGAGTCAAACGCTGGCTACCAGATAATCGCTTTTTATCCATTTTGACTGGTTCTGTTTTAGGATTTTTCTTTCCATCCTGTGAATGTGGGATCGTACCGATCGTTCATCAGTTTGTCAAAAAAGGAGTTCCTGTGCATACCGCTTTTGCATTTATGTTAACAGCACCTATTATCAATCCAATCGTCATTTTTTCTACTTTTATTGCATTTGGGAACTCTTGGGAAATGGCCGGTTGGCGAATGGTTGGAAGCTTTGTGGTAGCGTTGATCATTGGTATCTGGCTCGCTTATTTTCAAAAAGAAAGTGTATTGAAAACGAAGATCCAACAAACAATCGATCATAACCATCATCACCCCCATCATGACCACACCCATGGTACCAATGAACACGAGGAGGTCAAAATTGGGAGAATCAAGCAACTTAGTCAGCAAACAGGTCATGTCCTCACACATTCGATCGATGAATTTTTTGATACGGGTCGGTATCTGATTGTCGGTGGTCTGATTGCCGCTAGTATGCAAACTTACTTGCCAACTCGTGTCATGTTGACACTGGGCTCAACCAAACTACTAGCAATTATTATCATGCTTCTTCTAGCTTTTACGATGTCCCTATGCTCGGAAGCAGATGCGTTCATCGGGTCATCCTTACTCAGCCTTTTTGGTACAGCTCCTGTGGTGGCATTCTTAGTATTTGGACCAATGGTGGATATCAAAAACCTTTTGATGATGAAACGCTATTTTAATGGTCGCTTTATTTTGATGCTCATTGGTTTGATAGCCGTTAGTGTGATTGGTTTTACATTATTTATCTAGGAGGAGCAGTATGATACGATTTTTGATATTATCTGGTTATTTTGAGCTAATGATGTATTTACAAGTATCTGGGAAATTAGATCAGTACATCAATGTTCATTATCGTTATTTGGCTATTTTATCGATGATTTTATCTGCTTTACTTGCATTGGTCCAATTGTATATTTGGGTCAAGAGTGATTCAGTAAAAGGGAAAAAACAGGTAGATGAAGAAGTACACCATCACCACGATCATGATCACGATCACGGGTTAACTAAACCCTCACAACGAGTGATCGCTTATGTTCTGTTGGCTTTACCTGTTATTGTCGGTACTTTATTTCCAACAGTCAGTTTAGATACGACGATTGTGGAAGCAAAAGGATTCAATTTTCCAATAAGTAAGGAGTCGGTTGGAGACCCTGAAATGCAGACACAATATTTAAAGCCTGATACGAGCATTTATTTTAACAAGTCTGACTATTTGGATCAGATGAAAAAATTAAAAGAAAAATATGATGACAAACAGCTTATTAAGATCACTGATGAGAATTACTTGGAAGTCATGGAATTGATTTATAATTACCCAAGTGAATTTATTGGGAAAAAAATCTCTTATGAAGGCTTTGTGTATAAAACGCCAGATGGGGAAAAAGAAGATAATTTCTTATTCCGTTTTGGAATCATCCATTGCGTTGCTGACTCTGGTGTATTCGGTCTATTGACACATATGCCGGAAGGAACGAATGTCAAAAACGATGAGTGGTATAAAGTAGAAGGCACCATCCAATCTGACTACTATGAACCCTTCAAACGGGACATTCCAGTTGTAGAGGTCAATACTCTAACCAAAATCGAGGCGCCCAAAAATCAATATGTGTATCGGTCATTTTAAAGCAAAGACTAAAATTATTAGTGACAAAAATAACTGATGTGACAATAAAAAACCAAAGTACTTGAAAATAGCTTGTAGCTTGCCTATTTTGTAGATACTTTGGTTTTTTATTCATAGCATGATTATTTTTGCCGTTACTTTTTCATTTATGAATGTTTTTAGTTGTTCTTTTTTTTCGTTTCAAAAAAATGGCTTCTCGTTTTAATTTGAAGTTTCGGATATTGTGGTTGAAGACCTCTGATAAAACGAGTCCTAAAGCAATAGCACCAGCAATCATGATCGCTTGAACTGTATAACTTGCAGCTGCTTGATACGAGCCAGTTACTAGATTTCTCACTGCTTGATAAGCCAGACCTCCAGGAACTAGTGGTACCATGCCAGGGATATTAAAGATGGTTACAGGCATTTTTAATCGTTTAGAAAAAAGATCACTGATAAATGCAACACCTAAAGAACCCAGTAACGAACCAAAAGCCGGCGTACCACCTAAGTCCACACATACCCAATAGATCATCCAGCCAAAGGCACCAGAGAGCCCGCAACAAATCAAGGCACGTCTAGGAACGTTGGTGATGATTGCAAAAGCCGCTGTGGCTAAAAAGCTAAAAGAAAATTGAATAAATAGATTCCACATCATCATGTTCCTTTCTCAATAAAAAAGTTGGAAGATAAAGGCAATCGCAAATCCGATCATTGTGGCAGTCATCATGGCTTCTGTACCACGAGAAACTCCAGAAACATAGTGTCCAGCTAGTAAATCCCGAATAGCATTTGTAATCTGTACTCCAGGAACAAGGGGCATGACACAACCGATGATGATCAAATCCTGATTGGCACCTAATCCGACACGAACGCTGAGAATAGCTGTAAGACCAATTAACAAGGAAGATAAGAACTCTGACAAAAATTTGATCCGAAAAAATTTTAAACTATATAAATAAATCGCATAGCCGATACCGCCGATCATCAAAGTGATTGGTAGATCACTCATTTCTCCACCAAATAATACCATGATCGTTCCGCTAATCACCGCAGCACTTAAAATTTGAAGCCATACTGGGAAAAATGACCGATCTTTTTCAATGGCTTGTAAGGCAATGTAGAGATCATTCAAAGTTAACTCACCAGCAACATATTTTCTAGAAAGATTATTGACATTGACAACTTTTTCCAGATTAATGGAGCGATTGGTGATTTGTTCCATTCTAATGGTTGACGTACGGTCAAGACCAATAAACAAACCCGTTTGAGTAACATAGCTGACCAGGCGATAATTGCCAGAAGCAAGAGCGATTCGGCTCATTGTGTCTTCTACTCGGTACATCTCAGCATTGCTTTCCATCATGATTTTGCCAGCTAATAAACAAGTATCAAGTAATAAATCCAACTCTTTTTCTGTCATAATATTTTCTCCAATAGTTCATTTGTTGCTTTTATTTTACTACAAATGACTAAATAAAAGAGAAATAAATAAATACTTGAGTATGAAAAGAAAGAGGCGTATACTGATTTTTGTAAGATGCGGGTGTAGTTTAGTGGTAAAATCCCAGCTTCCCAAGCTGATGTCGCGGGTTCGATTCCCGTCACCCGCTTAAACTAATGATAAAAATTAAGAAAAACAGTATTGATCACATGTTGTTTGGTCAATACTGTTTTTTTGTTTTTAAGTCACAAGCGATTGTTTGTTTGATTAAGTAAAAGCACACGGTTTTAAGATCAATGATTTTTTATGACGTATTCTTTTTAAGAAGAGATCCATTTTTACTTAGTATAGGGAATTAATGGTAGAAATAAATGGAATAAAATAAGTTTAAATATTTTAAAAAAGGGGAACGTATGTTAAAGTTTAGAATAGTTGTTTAGAAAAGGAGTAAAGAAATGCAGAAAAAATCAACAAAAGCCATTATGGGTGTGGTTGTTGCTGTTTTAGCAGGGGCACTAGGACTATCAACACAAAAAAATTCAGATATTGTCCAACAAATTACTGGGTTATTTGACTCAACCCCACAAGCGTCAAAAGTAGCAGACGTACCAGAATATGATGGGAAGCATCAAGAAATTGAGATCAATCAGAATCGTCCGGATTTCACTGAAGAAGATTTGAGCTTAGCTAAAGGAACATGGCAAAGCTATTCAAATATTGATCGATTGAACCGTGTAGGTGCGGCCAATGCGTTATTGGGAAAAGACCTTTTTCCCAAAGAAAAACGCGAGCCGTTGTATATTGATCCAACTGGTTGGAAACAAAAAAAATTAAGCGATGGCCAATGGCTTTATAATCGTAGCCATTTGATTGGTTATCAATTGACTGGACAAAACAACAACATCAAAAATTTGATGACAGGTACTCGTTCATTAAATGCGCCGTATATGCTAGTCCATGAAAATGATATTGCCGCTTATATCAAAGAAACCAATCATCATGTTCGTTATCGTGTCACTCCACATTTTAAGGGGAATGAATTAGTTGCCAGAGGAGTGCAATTAGAAGCAGAAAGTATTGAAGATAAAAAAATAAAATTTAATGTGTTTATTTATAACGTTCAAGAGGGTTATGAAATCAACTATGATACCGGACAGGCGAGAAAAAAATAGCTAATGACATTTGATAGTATACGAAAAAAGTATGAACTTTTTGAAGAATTATCGAAAAAGCTTATATTTATTTAAATATAGCGTATACTTTGGTTAAGATACGATCAAGTAACTGAACATTTGATCACAAATATGTTAAAGTAATGAGAAGTCTGTTTATTAATTTAACCGGAAGTTTTTTAAGATTTATTTGTAGTTTTAAGGTAATTCGAGTAAAATAAAAGTGTAGAAGGTAAATGAATACCTTGCGGGAAAGAGGTGTAGAATCATGGGTTTTACAGATGAAACCGTACGTTTTGGTTTTGACGATAGTCGTAAAAAAGAAGTAAGTGAGACATTAGCGATCGTTTATCGGGCTTTAGAAGAAAAAGGCTACAATCCAATTAATCAGATTGTTGGCTACTTGCTTTCTGGAGACCCGGCCTACATTCCTCGTTATCGTGATGCAAGAAACTTGATACGTCGTCACGAACGCGATGAAATCATGGAAGTAATTGTTAAAGATTATCTAACAAACCATGGGGTAAGTATATGAGAGTAATGGGCTTAGATGTGGGCTCAAAAACAGTTGGTATTGCTGTTAGCGATCCATTTGGTTGGACCGCTCAAGGAGTAGAGATCATTCGTATTGATGAAGAGGCGGAAGAGTTTGGCTTTGATCGTTTGAAAGAACTAGTCGATCAATATGAAGTAGACCGATTTGTCGTAGGCTTACCTAAAAATATGAATAATACAATTGGACCAAGAGCAGAAAGCTCAATGGCTTATGGAGAAAAAATTAAAGAATTGTTCTCGTTACCAGTTGAATATCAAGATGAACGACTAACCACAGTTCAAGCTGAACGAATGTTAGTTGAGCAAGCCAATACATCAAGAGCTAAAAGAAAAAAAGTGATTGATAAATTAGCTGCTGTCATGATTTTACAAAATTATTTAGACGGTTCAGGAAAAAAATTATTTTAATTTCAATGAAAAGAGGGAGACTTATGACAGAACATAACCACACACATGACCACGATCACGAAGGGCACGAGCATATCACCTTAGTAGATGATCAAGGAAACGAAACATTATATGAAATCTTATTAACAGTTGATGGACAAGAAGAATTTGGCCGTAACTACGTATTGCTTTATCCAGCTGGTGTACCAGAAGATGAAGATGTTGAGTTGCAAGCCTATGCTTATGTCGAAAATGAAGATGGCACAGAAGGCGAACTAGAACAAATCGAAACTGATGCAGAATGGGACATGATTGAAGAAGTATTCAACACGTTCATGGCTGAAGAAGAAGAATAGTCTTAAAATGACGGCTGAACCCTTGATGGATAAGGGTTCAGCTTTTTTGTGTTTTGTTTTTACCAAGAATTTGACCAAGATTGTTTTTGGAAAATTATAGGAGTTTATTAAGGAAAATTATCTTGCTATGTTAGTAATAGGGGCGGTATTTGGTCTTGCTATATTATCAGGGGTCACTCTAGCTACAATAGTTAGTGTACTAGCTACAGCATTTGGGTACATCTTAGAAGTGATGAGTATTTAAGAAATAAGATGAAAGTCTTTACAATAGTAACTTGATGTTATTACTGTAAAGATTTTCTTTAATAGCTGTAAAAGATGTCGTTATTAATTGGACTTAATAAACAAAAAAGAAAAAATTATTATAGATTAACGTTTACATAGTTAATATTTGTTATAATTATTTTTTATAAGAATATTGAGGTGAACAAATGGCATTCATTAAATTAATTTTTTCTATTTTTTCTCTGGCTATGTTAATTACTATGATTGTTAGTTTTATTATGATAATGAAATTTACTATAGTACAGCACAGATTGAACTTTAGGAAAAAACAATATATAAAGAAGAGTTTTCCAAAACTCACAAAGAAAGATCTCAAATATCGTCAAATAAAAATATTTAACTACCAACAGCTATACCTTAATAGTGGTTTTAAACATAACCTTCAAATGACTGCTCTAATCGGTTCATTTATAGGGATGATAGCGATGTTTATAATTGCATTATTTACAAAAGATGTAATTCTATCGTTTGTGTTATTGTCTCTTACTTTCTGTTTGATTTCTATTTTTATATTGACACAACCTAGTTTGAAAGAACGGAATAGTTTTTGGAATGATTATTTAGAAGAACATCCAGATAATCCATTGAACGTTTGTTCATTCCCTTTAGACTTAGATGAAAAAGCGTATGAGAATGAAAGAAAATTAGGTGTTTATAGTCTTATTTTTGCTGTCTCTCTTTTTGTTGTTTCTTTTATAGGAAATTAGGAAGTATTTGTTTTTATAAAAGTTTAAAAGCTTCTGTTTTTTTATGAGAGCAGAAGTTTTTTATTTTTATCCTTTATATATAATCTATATTAGGTATAGAAAGAGTAAGTTGTGCTACATATATAGTATTAATTACATATTCATAGGGAAAATACTATTGGAAAATATTAAAACAAAAAAGGTGTTTATTTCGTATAGTTGGTCAAATGAAGAACACAAGGAAAGGGTAATACGATTAGCTGAAGAGTTAGCGAATCTAGGTATAGACGTAATATTAGATGAATGAGATTTAAAGCCTGACAAGATAAATATGAATATATGGAACAAATAGTTACTGATTCTTCTTTGGACAAAGTGCTAATTATAACAGACAGAGTTTATGCTGAAAAAGCAAATAAAAGACAAGGGGGTGTAGGTGCGGAAACTCAAATTATTACACCCTCTTTATATGAAGATTTAGGGGAAATAAATTTATATCGATTATTTTTGAGAAAGATAAAAATACTGGGAAAGCCTTTTTACCTACTTATGTTAAGTCACGTATATATATTGATTGATCTAGTGATCAAGTATATCAGCAAGGACTCGAACAGCTTGTTAGAGATATATATGAAAAACCTTTACGTACAAAAACAAAATCAGGTAAGGCACCTTCTTATAT
The DNA here is from genome assembly GCF_051711145.1 of Enterococcus sp. DIV0691. Taxonomy (NCBI): domain Bacteria; kingdom Bacillati; phylum Bacillota; class Bacilli; order Lactobacillales; family Enterococcaceae; genus Enterococcus; species Enterococcus sp. DIV0691. Next base: position 2,208,840 of record NZ_JBIOLY010000001.1, on the reverse strand, counting down.
TGTTGAAGATAGAATCAACACTTTTAAGGTTAAAAGTAAAGCTGATGATGTAGAGTATACACTCAGTAAAGGTACAAAAAGAGTTGTTTTTGCACTTAAAGATTATTTTGATAATTTTATTGAAGAACTAGATAAGCTTGAAGTAAAAGAAAATTCTGGTGAATCTTGTTATGCTGCTGCTTTACGAATGGTAGATGAGTCACTTCCATTTCGTCAATCATTCGTAAAAATATTGAATGTTTTTGTACAGGAAGATAGTGTTGACTCGGAATTTATTAGTGAATTTTTTGAAGACTTTTACAATAAAATTATACAAATGGAAACACAAGATATGTTGGCTCCAGAAGCAGCAAAATTCTTATTGACAGAATTGTTCATATATACAACGTCAGTATTTATTAAGTATAAAAGATGGGGTAATTTATCAAGTATATTAAACCATATATATTAATGAAAATATCCAGTATAAATGCTAGTCCAGGTTATCCAAGAGCTTTTAAGAAAATTCCGGCATTCCAAAGTTTTATAAAATCAGATGAAATTGGAGTTCAATCTTAAAATAATAATTGAAATTAAAAATTTCCTAGATCTGAGAAACTAAAGTGGTAATAGTTTATAGTATTGATTGTTTATAATATGTTATATGCTAACATAAAAGTAGAAGATAAATTATTCTTCAAAAATATCGTTTCTTCCAAAAAAATAATACACAAATCAGGGAAAGCAGATCTCTCACTAGTAGGATCTGCTTTTTATTTGCTAAATATGTTATTGTCTTCAGATCAATAATTTGAGTATATCTAAATAGTTTTGAATACTTATGTGTCATTTTTCTAGATAAATGACATAAATATTCAGCGCTAAGTGACAAAAGAAACTAATTTTCCATGATTGATTTTTAAATATCTCAATCTATCTTCAAAATTAGTTGCTTTTGTGGCTATTGTTGTCTATGAATATGACAAATAATTAGAAAAAACTATGGCAATTAAACATAAAAATGACAGAACACGAAATGAATTGATTTTCTAAAAAATAAAGTATCCAGAAATGGAGGGATTTCTGGACACTATTGTTGTAATCGAATATGAAGTGTATCCTATTCTTTTTGTGTCTATAAACACTCAAACAAAGTTCATTAAATGTTTAGATGTGCTGCAAGTTTTTTTATTGCTTTATTTTTAGTCGCTTGGCTAAGATTAACCATCGGTGTCTATTTTCTTGTTAACAGCCAACTGATGAACCTATGTTATCTAATACAATAGAAGAATTGAGGTATAACAGGTAATTAGATATCGTATTTCTTCTGAAAAATAAAATACTCCAAGCAAGAGAGAAACTCTCATTGCTTAGAGTATTCGCAAGCCCTTATTTTGATGAACTTTTCCAATTCTCGTATTGTTCTTTCAACTTCTTGATATACCAAGGGATTCGTTCAGGATTGTTGCTCAGAAAAGTCAAAGCATTTTCTTCAGATTCAACAATTTTTTTATCAATCACATAGGCAAATTTTTGTATGTCCATTTCTAACTTATCAATATCACTTATGAAAAATAGTTGTCCGTTAGTTTTGGTGGTCTTATTTAATGAACTCCATTTTATTTGTTTATTTTCATATGAACTATCATTAGACTGATTGTTTTCAAAACGAAATTTTATTTTTTTATTCATAAGCTTCCTCACCCTTTATATTCATCCTAATTTTTTGGTTTCAAGAAATATTTCATTAAGATAGATTGGTTAGACTTATCTTTTTAAGTTATTTTAATCCTTTTTGTTAGTTGGAACTCTCTTTATTTGATAACATATTCATTTTGGCTCAATTTTTTTAAAAAGGTTTTAATTTTTGAATTTAGATAGTATCGGTATATTTCCGCTACAATTTTCGGATAGCGATAGGTGCATGCTATTTCTACCAAATGAGTATAGATGTCATAGAGTACAAGCCTAATCTTATCTTCTTGACTAAACGTAAAATGATCATTTATCACTTTACTGTAACCTGAGATGAAATTTGGATCTTTTTCTAATCTATCTAACATGAATGAAGGGAATGTGGCTAATGGATCTCCGAAAAAGAATCGTTCAAAATCAATGATACCTGAGATAGTCAACTTTTCTTTTTTAGGTGCCAAATATATATTTCCAGTCCACATATCATAATTAACAAGCTTAGGTGTTTGAATTTCATCCAGCAGTTCTTTTCTTTGTTCTATAGCAGATAAGATTTCAGTATACGGAATTTTGTACCCGTGCTTTCGCGCATCCTCTAACAAATCGCTAACCATAGCTGTGAATGCTTCACTCCAAGATGTGTAACGATAATGACGTTCTTCTTTGATATAGCCAAACCATTTGCCTTCAATCCCATGTAATTTAGCATTGATTTTCCCGAGTTTTTTCATCAATTCAGGTCTTGATTTATTTAAAAGCAAGTAATTAGAAAAATAGTTGGACCAAGTTTTTCCTTTAACACACTCTAATAGAATGTAATTATAAGGAATCACTTTTCTTGAAAAATCATATGCATACATTTTGGGTACAGGGACATGATGATCTTGGAGCAACTGATAAACATAAACTTCTGTGTAAAGTCCGCCTTTTTCTAACAAAGGTAAACCAGCACTTTCGTCAGGTGCAGTCTTTAATACTACTCCGTTGCGTAATTCTTGGGTGCCTTTTATTAGGTAGACTGTATTCAGCGTTCCTTCCTTAAATTGCTTGATACTCGTAACTTCAGAATGTTTAAATTGTTTGTATATAACTGTTTTGATTTGTTCATTTGTTAGCGCATTTTTTGTTGAAATCTTCATACCTTCCTCCATACGTTACTTGCAATAATTTAGTTTCTTCATTCGTCGAAAGAGCATTGATAACAAGCACTTAGATTAGGCTGCAAATTGGCTATTATATAAATCAGTATAGAACCCATTTTGACGAATCAATTCTTCGTGATTCCCTTGTTCAATAATCGTTCCTTTGTCCATGACCAGAATATGATCAGCATCTTGAATTGTTGAAAGGCGATGTGCGATGATAAAACTCGTACGGTTTTTCATCAGGGCATCCATTGCTTTTTGAATTTCAGCTTCCGTACGTGTATCTACGCTAGACGTTGCTTCATCTAAAATTAGAATTGCTGGATCTGCTAGAATAGCTCTAGCTATAGTTAGTAATTGCTTTTGTCTAACAGAAATATTTGATGTTTCATCATCCAAGATAGTTTGATAACCATCAGGAAGGGTACGTATAAAATGATCGATTCGTGCAGCTTTAGCGGCTTTGATAATCTCAGTTTCTGGAGCATCTCTTTTTCCATAAGCAATATTTTCAGCAATAGTACCCGAGGATAGCCAAGTATCTTGGAGAACCATCCCAATGATCGAACGCAATTCTTGACGAGTCATTTCCGTTATATTGACATTATCGATAGAAATCTTACCTCCATTTAATTCATAAAACCTCATGATTAAGTTAACTAATGTTGTTTTGCCAGCACCTGTAGGACCAACGATGGCCACTTTACTTCCCGCTTTAACATCAATATTGATGTTATCCATCAACATCATGTCTTCTTTGTAGCCGAAACGAACATTTTCAAAACGCATTTGTCCTTTGACTTTAGGTAAGCTAATGCGTTTGTTCGTTTCAGGAATTTCTTCTATTTCATCTTCTATTTGATAGATCCGCTCAGCAGCGGCAATAGCTCCTTGAAGTGAATTAGAGATATAGGCAAATGTAGACACTGATTCAGATACTTTTTCAATATATTGTAAAAACGCTTGAATATACCCAATTGAAATACTTCCATTTAAAACAAGAATTGCCCCGCCAATTGCGATTACAACATAGCCTAAATGGTTCATAAATTGGATGATTGGATTGATGACGTAAGTAATGAACTTTGCTTTTTTTTCTTTCTGACACAGATCTTCATTTAAAGACGCAGTATTCTGAATCATTTCATCTTGGATATTAAACGCCTTAATAATTATATTTCCTGTGAATGCTTCTTCGATCTGAGCATTCATGTTTCCCAAAGCTTTCTGGTTCTCAGCATGAGCAACCTGTGTTTTTTTCGTGAACATTGAAGCAATTACCAGACTCAAGAACACAGTGCCTAGTACAATCAAAGACAGCAAAGGACTAATCATAAACATGATGAACAAGGCACCAATCATTGCTACAAATGAAGAAAGCAGTTGAGAAATTCCATCTTGTAAGGTTGTCGAAACTTTTTCAAGATCGCTAGTGATACGACTGGATATATCTCCTTTTTTATGTGTATCATAAAATCGAAGTGGCACTCTATTCAGTTTTTCACTAATTCGTTTTCTCATTGAAAGCGTGACATTTTCTGCAACACTTGCCAAGACATATTGTTGCAGATAACTAAACAAAGCTCTGGCGGAAAAAATACCAACTAGCAATAGCAGCAACGTATTCATTGAGTGTATGCCTATTGTAAATGCGTTACTTGTTTGTACAGGTAATTGAACTTCTTGGGCAATAAGATTGATAGCCTGAGCTAATAACAAAGGATAAATTATACTCAGTAACGAACTAATCCCTACACCTATAAGAGTTAATAGTAGTTTCCATTTTTGTCCCATGAGATCAGTGTACAGACGAGAAGTTGTTTTTTTCACACTCTTTATTTTTGATGGATTTCCATTTACGGTCGTGTTACTCATGCGATATCCTCCTTGCTAAACTGAGAATCAACGATTTGTTTATAAGGTAAGCAAGTCTCTAATAAAGTCTGATGGGTGCCAATACCTGCTACTTTACCTTCGTCCAAAACAATGATTTGGTCGGCATCAATAATTGTATTGATTCTCTGAGCTACAATGATCATAGCGGCTTCTCTTGTTTCCTTTTTCAAGAGTGATCGAAGTTTCGCATCCGTCTTATAATCTAGGGCTGAAAAGCTATCATCAAATACATATAACTCAGGCTTTTTAATTAATGCACGTGCAATGGCTAGTCTTTGTTTTTGTCCACCAGAAAAATTATTTCCTCCTTGTGCTACTGATGTTTCAAATCTATCATTTAAGCTGTTAATGTAATCATTGACTTGAGCAATTTTACAAGCATGAGTGATTTCCTCATCTGTTGCATCTTTCTTACCATGTTTAAGATTATCTAAAATCGTGCCACTGAATAAAAAAGCTTTTTGAGGTACATAGCCAATTTCCTCTCGGAGGGCTGCACTAGATAAATTTTTGATATTTTTCCCTTTATAGGAAATAGTTCCTGTATAAGAGTGATAAAACCCCATAAGTAAACTTGCGATTGTTGATTTTCCAGAACCTGTACTTCCAACGATAGCTGTAGTTTGACCTTTCTTTACACTAAAACTAATGTCTTCCAACACTGGTTCTTCAGCATTTGCATAACCGAAAGACACTTTATCAAATTTGATTACTTCCGTTACTTCAGCAGTTTCATTGATAGAAGTCTCTGAGGAATCATCTTCCTCAACATTTAAAACAGCTAGTATCCTATCTGCACTTATTTTTGCTTTCGGAAGGCTAGTGATTCCTGCAAGTCCCATGATCAATGACATAAGAATGATAGAAGAGTATCCGATGACGGCGATGATATCTCCTAATTGCATTGATCCATTGGTTACCCTGATATTTCCTAGATAGACAATCAACAACGTAGAAAAATTCATGATAAGCGTAATGATCGGCATGAGGATGGCAAATAGTTTATTTATACTAACTGCTGTTTTATTGTAGTCAAAAAAGGATTTATCCATACGGCTCTTTTCATAATCCATACGATTAAAGGCACGAATGACTCTGACACCAGTAATTTTTTCCCTAATATTCTTATTCATCTTGTCAAAAAGCGTTTGCTGTTTTGCTAGAAGAGGAATCGCTTTTTTGCTAATTAAAAAAGCTAAGAAAAGAATGACCACCATGATTCCCATGATGCTGATTGCTAAACCAGTATCTTTTGAAAAAGTGAGAACTAATCCAGCAATTGCCATGAAAGGAGCGGGTAAGAGCATTTCAACTGATGAAGAAAAAGCTTCTTGGATTTTTGTTACATCGCTGGTATTTCTACTGATCATTGAAGCTGGCCCGAAATCATTGAATTTATCTATTGATAGATTTTGTGCTTTTTGAAATAACGCATTTCGAAGGTCACGGCCTAGATAGGCAGAAATTTTTGAAGAAAGATAAGTACCAAAGATGGAAAAACTCATGATAGTAAGTGCTACCAAAATCATCAGCGTACCAATTTTCCAGATATAATCTAAATCTCCTTGAAGAATACCATTATCCACAATATCTGCAGTGAGGGTAGGGATATATAATGTTCCAAATCCTTGTATGAAAACACATAAGATCATTACTATAGTTTCTTTATAATATGACTTTAAGAAGGAAAATAATTTTTTCATGATTCATTTCTCCTTTTTAAGTAATCTTCTAAAGAGAAAAAGAGTTCATTGGAAAATCTCTCAAAATCATCAATAAAAGTTGGTGCAATTTTCATAGTTTCTTGAAGGGCTTTATTTTCAATCTCATATACCGGTTTTAATACTTCTTGGGCATAGAGGAGACCTTTTTCAGTTAAACAGATTTGTAATTCACGTTTTTTCCCAGGAATATTTTTAAGAGTAATGTATCCATCTGATTCACATTCTTTGATCAGCGTATTGATTGTTGTTTTGGGAAATGACCAATCCTCGCAGATTTGTTTCTGTGAATGGAATTCTCCATCGTCTAAAACATATAAGAGCCAAAATAAATTTTCTTTGACACCAGATAATTTTGAAATTTTCCAATAAACACCATCAAGTGTAGAAGTTATTTTTCCAATTCGTTGATTCGTGTGTTTTTCAGCCATTTATGAACCTCTCCTTTATAATCCTAATTCGTACTTATGATAATAATACGAATTCGTACTAATGTCAATGATAGAATTTAGTCTTTTGATAGGGTTCTTTGTTTTTATTATTAGAGAATAATAGTTGGTCGAAAAAAATAAGAAGTGACTAGTATAACGACTGGATTCATAAGAATGGAGGACACATTTCTAGTAGGGGAAATTTGAATGCTAAAACAATTTCTTAAAACGACTGAATTAGGACTTACTAGATGTGAGGAATGGAATAGGATATTTATTGAGGACACATTTGATTGTTTTTCTTTACTGGAGGGATCAAATGAGGGAAATGAAGGGGAAAAAATGAACAGATGTTGGTGAACTTCACCAACATCAAAACGTATAAAGCCATTCTATATAGAGCATTTCTTAACTGAAAAACTGTTTTATTTCTAGTGATACTTTGGAGTGACAGCTTTCAATATTTAGTCAGTTGGCAAACATAGTAATCAAATGTACTTTTCTTTTCAAAGCCCATGTTTACATATAAATCATATGCAATTTGATTGGTTGCGTCGACTTCTAAATAAATTTCTTTTTCTTCTTTGATTAATAATTCTTGGATCAAACGGTTCAAGCAAAGTTTACCTAACCCTTGACCACGAAAAGCCGGTGCTACGACTAAGCCGTAGATACCATAGGAAGATAGATCCTCTTCGATTCGGGCACAAGCAATCAGTTGATTTTCTTTATGAAAAACAACTGTTTTCTGTAAATCTTCAGATGACAATGGAGGAACCGTTGCCCCAATTTCTCCTAATTGGAGTTGGGCAATTAGGGAAGATTCCTTTAGAGTAGCTTTTTGTGGTCGATAAGGAGAATCTAGCTGTTTAAATTTGTTTGGCTGAAGAATCAACCGATACTCAGTAAACTGTTTGTTCAATTCTTTTTTCGACTCAAAGTAATTTTTCAAAAAAAGGTCACGTGGATCAGTGATGTAAAGAATCGTTGTTCGACCGATGGTTTGAGCAAATCGCATTATTTCATCAAGTAGTTGTTGTAAACAAGCCAAATTTTCATGCACGATCATTGTCACTTCTAGTTCGCTCTCATCATAAAAACTTAAAAAAGCATAGGCAATAAGTGTCTCTTCTTTAAAACAAAGGACATGGCGGATCTGGTCGTTCGTTTGTTCAGTAAAATCAGGAGCTAGTTTAAACTGGCAGTGACGCTGCTGTTCGATCTGTTCTTTCAATTCACGGATCGTTTGCTTGGTATCAGGTTGTAGCTGTGTTGTGATAGATGCTTTCATTTGTTTTCCCCAATCAAAAGATTTTTCTCATCTTATCTTATTTTTTTAACCAACACAATAAGAAAGTGAATCGCGGTAGTTGGTCGTTCCTTCATTTGGTCATGAAGCCAGAAAGCGAGTCATTGTATTCAACGAGAGTGTCATACAAATGCAATGCTCATAAAAATATAGTTTATAAGGAAAAGTGACATATAAATAAAATTTATGGTAGGTATTAGTTTTGACTATATTCTTTTCTCACGCCTATACTTCCCTTGTTACTAAAACCTAGGAGGAATTAGCTATGTTGACAGGATTAAACTTATTAAATAATCCATTTTTAAATAAAGGAACAGCTTTTACGAAAGAAGAACGTGCGAAATATGGGATTACAGGTATGTTACCAAGCACAGTCCAAACGTTAGAGGAACAATCGATTCAAGCATACGGACAATATTTGAGTAAACAAAGTGATCTTGAAAAACGGATCTTCTTAATGAATTTATTCAATACAAACCGGACACTTTTCTATAAATTAATGGGACAACATTTAGTTGAGTTTATGCCAGTTGTTTATGATCCAGTCGTTGCGGATTCAATCGAACAATACAATGAAATTTTCTTAAAACCGCAAGATGCTGTGTTTCTTTCAATTGATGAACCAGAAAATATCAAAGCAAGTTTACAAAATGCTGCGGACGGTCGAGACATTCGCTTGATCGTGGTGACTGATGCAGAAGGAATCTTAGGCATGGGTGACTGGGGAGTCAATGGTGTAGATATTGCGATCGGTAAATTGATGGTTTATACAGCAGCTGCTGGAATCAACCCTGCCCAAGTATTACCTGTATCGATTGATGCAGGAACAAATAATGAAGAATTACTAAATAATCCATTGTATTTAGGAAATCGCCATCGTCGTGTGACAGGACAAAAATATTATGAATTTATCGATCAATTCGTTGATGCAGCAACGGATCTTTTCCCAGAACTATTACTACATTGGGAAGATTTTGGACGAGGAAATGCTGCAACGATCTTAGAAAAATATGAAGATAAAATCACTACTTTCAATGATGATATCCAAGGAACAGGGATTGTTGTTCTTGCTGGTGTACTAGGTGGACTGAATATTTCTGGAGAATCATTGAAAGACCAAACTATTTTGACTTTTGGAGCCGGTACTGCGGGCGTAGGTATTGCCAATATTCTATTAGACGAAATGATTCGTCAAGGTGTATCAGAAGAAGAAGCTCGAAAACACTTTTATCAAGTAGACAAACAAGGGTTATTATTTGAAGATACAGAAGGTTTGACTCCAGGACAAATTCCTTTTGCTCGAAAACGATCTGAATTTACTAATTCTGCTGAATTAACAACTTTAGAAGCGGTCGTAAAAGAAATTCATCCAACAATCATGATTGGAACATCGACTCAACCAGGTGCGTTTACGGAAGAAATCGTTAAGGAAATGGCAAGCCATACACCACGTCCAATCATCATGCCATTGTCTAATCCAACGAAATTAGCGGAAGCGAAAGCCAAAGATTTAATTGAATGGACTGATGGGAAAGCATTAGTAGGAACTGGGATTCCGGCAGCAGACGTGGAATATCAAGGAGTAACTTATCAAATCGGACAAGCAAACAATGCGTTGATGTATCCAGGGTTAGGACTTGGTTTGATTGCTTCAACGGCTACACGTGTGAATGCTGAGATCATTTCTCAAGCAAGTCGTGCATTAGGTGGAATCGTTGATGTTACACAACCAGGCGCAGCAATTTTGCCTCCAGTTGCGAAGATCACTGAATTTTCTCAAACAATTGCAGAAACAGTAGCGAAATCTGTTGTTTCTCAAAAATTGAATCGTGAAGAAATCACTGATATCAAAGCAGCAGTGGAATCTGCTAAATGGGTACCAGAATACCAAGAGTTAGACAAATAAGCTTGACCAAATTTCTAAAACAAAGTGAATGAAGGATTAGTTGAGCACAATCATACACAGAGTACGTTAATCGGTGAAAGGAAAGCAGCTGATTAGATGCAACGAGGTGAAAAATGGGAATCACCTGATGAAGAAGCTATAAAAATCAGATATTGAACTATTTTTCAACGTACCTCAGCCTTTCACCGTGCTTTTTTATTCAGAAAGGATCTGTATGAATGACACAAAGAGAAGAATCAACTACAAAAGTTGAAGAAAAAACAAAAGAAGGATTTTGGACAACTAAGATTACTGGAGTAAGTCTTCCTATCTATTTTGTTATGGTATTAGTCCTGATCGTTGCAATGGCACTTGGAAAATTACCAACGAATATGATTGGTCCGATCGCTGTTCTAGTGATATTCGGGAATTTATTTCATTTTATTGGTACAAAAATCCCAATCGTTAGAAGTTATCTAGGTGGAGGTTCCGTATTTGCGATCTTTGCCTCAGCTGCAATTGCGACTTTTGGTATATTACCAGAATACGTGGTGAAAGCTACTGAAAATTTTGTAAGTAACATGGGTTTCTTAGATTTTTATATCGCAGCTTTAATCACTGGGAGTATTTTAGGGATGAACCGTAATTTACTAATGAAAGCATCGGTACGTTTCATTCCAGTAGCACTTATTTCAATGATTGTATCGTTTTTTGCTGTTGGTCTAGTTGGAATGTTAATTGGTAATGGGTTTGGACGTTCCGTACTGTATATCTCTTTACCAGCAATGGCTGGAGGAGTTGGAGCTGGCGCAGTTCCATTATCTACGATTTATGCGAACGTCTTAGGAACAAATGCTTCCTCTATTATTTCTCAATTACTCCCAGCTACAGCAATGACTAATGTCTTAGCCATCATTGGAGCAGCTTTGGTTGCTCGTGCAGGAAAATCAATGCCTAAATTGAATGGTGAAGGCAAACTTATGGCAAAAGGCGATCTTGGTGACGGTAAACCACGGAATGTGAAACCATCGATCCCTCAATTAGGTGTAGGTCTAATGGTGTCATTGACATTCTTTATTTTAGGACAAATCGGCAACTACTTTGTGCCAAAAATCCATGCGTATGCGTTTATGATTATCATTGTCGTGATTTGTAAAATTACAAATCTCTTACCTGATTATTATGAGGATGCAGCAATTATGTTCAATAATCTGATCGTTAAGAATTTAACAGCAGCTGTCCTTGCAGGAATAGGGATTGCGCTATTGAATCTAAATGTCTTAGCTTCAGCGTTAACTTGGCAATTCGTTGTTTTATGTTTGACAAGTGTTGTAGCAATCTCGCTCACTTCAGGATTCGTGGGACGTTTATTCGGTTTGTACCCAGTTGAATCAACCATTACAGCTGGATTGTGTAACAACTCAATGGGTGGTACAGGGAACGTAGCAGTATTATCTGCGGCTAATCGAATGGAACTAATTGCTTTTGCGCAAATGGGAAATCGTTTAGGCGGTGCAATCGTCTTGATCATTTCAGGATTTTTGATGCAACTATTTTCTTAAGGAACGAAGACAATAATTTTTTTCCTACTTTAATCGATAAGAAAAACATAGATCTGGAACAACGTTTGTTCCAGATCTATGTTTTTTTGTTTACATTCTTCTAATTGAGCAGGAACTACCCATGATGAAAGTCACGAGTGTACTCGGCTAATTCATCAAACCAAAAGCATGAATCGTAAAAGAAACCAGATCAACAAAAAAATTGGGTTTATCTGACAAAAATCTTCAAGTACTTGCGTATCTCTATTATGAAAAGAGAATGACGAACGTGTTGGTCAAATAGATAGAAAACAGGAAGAGGATTTATGAAAAAACAAAAAATGTTGTATCGTTTAATGAAAATTTTAGGGATAGCAGTAATCATAATCGGAGGGATTGTGTACATGAAACAAAAGCAGCTTAATGAAGAAATGGTCAATATGATTAAGAGTGACCGAGTAGCGCAACTGATCGAATCTGAGTTAAAACGGTTAGATCCCAAAGCATTAGCAGCTGAAGGAATCGTCCATTCGTATGAAATTGATTACGAAAGTATTGAACCTAATCGTTTAGGAGGAATCAACGTTGAATTGATCATTAATCAAGATAAAGAGTTAACATTAGGATTGGTAGTCAATGAGCGCAGGAACCAATTAGTGAATGATGGATTAGTTCTCTCAGAAAAACTAGATAGGCTGATTGAGAGAGCGGATCAGTCATGAGGATGACTGATGAAGAGAGAATAAGAATGATAAGCCAAAGCTATATGAATCTCGAAGTGAACAAAAAAATTTCAGTGAATCGTCAAACATATGGTTATGTATCAAAGATAATAGATAACAAAAAAAGTGGAGAAAAAAGTTTTATCATTACCGACGGAAATCCAAAAGTGCAAAAGCCAAAAGAAGTGAAACAGATAACTATCCTTTATCAAGGCTCGATAGGGATCAATAAAATACTGGTAAATCCTGGAGATGTATGGCGAGATTGGGGAGTAAACAATCTTCCTACGGCTGTCCAAGTGATCAATGCAGGAGGAGCAACTGCGATGCCGCAATTAAAGTCTGCTGCCCATACATTACAAGAAACCATGCAAATGTATCCCAATGCCAAAGTTTCAGTATATGGCCATTCTTTAGGTTCAATGAATGGACAATATGCTATTTCAGATTTGCCGACTGCTTTTCATGATCGGCTAGAGGGGGTATATCTCTACCAAGGCCCCAACATTTACAGTATTTTAAATCCCAGACAACAAGCAACAGCAGATAAATTAACGAATGAAGGAAAGATTTTCAACTTTATTGACACAAGAGATTTAGTACCGATCGGGTATTCACTGACAAAAAAACAAGTGGGTACAGTAATTGAAGTAACATCTAAAAAAGTGAAGTTGGGCAAACAGCATATGTTGGGCGGTTATTTATTTGATCAAGATGGGAATCTAGTGACACAATCTAAAGGGATTATCCAATTAGCAAAACATCAGACAAGTAAAGAGTTGGATCGGCTCGCTGAGATTCATCATCAATTTAGTCACAGCGGTAAAGGAATTTCTTCTTCCCAAGAGATTTTTTTAGATGCGATGCAAGCGAGAACGATTACCTTGGGATACAAACAAGCGATTCAATCTGAGATAGACACAGTGGTCAAGTGGCTAAACAAGGAGATTGAACAGGCTAATCTTCTTTGGAGCCAAACGAAACGGGATACGAACCGCTGGGGTGAACATTTGAATGATACCGAAAAAATGGCTATTCTGGCAGAAAATCAGGTGACAGAGTACACACTAGTCCGTCAGCCAGTGGCTACCTATGAACAACAACTAACCCTATTGCAAAAGGTCCAATATGAATTAGATACGCTGCTGAAACAGATAGTAACCACCATTGAAGAACAGGTGAGGACAGATAAAACATTGTCCCAATATCTTTCATAAAATGGAGGGGTTATGGATGAAAAAAGGTGAAGGACAGTCTCAACCTATGGAAAAACAGTTATATTCAGAAAAAAAACAATTAGAAAATCAACTCGACCAACTAAAGAAAGAAAAAAGTAAATTTGATCATTACTTAGATCAAGTAGCAAACCAATTCCATGATTTTTCGTTTTTTGATGTTTCCCCCCACAGAAAACAGTTCTATCGTTTGTTAAATGATAGCAAAGAAGAGGCGGAAGGGATTTTTCGCAGAGAGAAAAGAATGATCGAATGTCGCATCGAATGTCCCTTAATAGATAAGTACTCTGCATTAGAGAAAGAATCTAGCAACTAATAAAAACGAAACGGGAGAAAAACATGTTTGAAGAATTACAAAAAACATTGGAAAAACAACTCATTCGGCTTATTGTTGCAACACCAAGTCATGCCACATCGCAAAATAGAAAAAAGTTAACTAAGCTAACGCTTCAACAGAAGAAACAAACGTTGAAACAGCTGACTACAAGTTATGCAAGTCATTTAAGTCACGTTTCTAAAGGAACATGGGTCAAGACAGCTATCCAAGTGATCGAAAGAACGGCGAATCAATTCGAATGGCTTACTTAAGGAAGTAAAAAAGTTGAGCATGAAGTTGTGCTAAACTTTTTTACTACGAGTAAATGATCGATTCAATGATGAACCCCAATAACAAGAGAAGACGTTCTAAATCAAAGGAGTGATGGATCTTCTCTTGTTTGCCAGTGATTGAATGATTTTTTGAGTATACCTAAGAATAGAAACTAAAAAGAATCATAAATAAGCATCGATTTCTTCTTTAATGATCCGTAATCCTTTCTTTAAAATCTCCAAATGATTGGATGATAGGGCGATTCGGATAAAAGGATCAGCTTGTTGTTGACTAGTGAAGCGATTCGAGTGATAGATTCTTATCCCTTTGTTCAAAAAATGTTGTTCTACATCTAAGGGAGAAATATCGGCTCGGATCGGAATATTTCGATAATAAGGATAAGGATTCGAAGGACGAGGTAAATCAAAATACGCATCAAAGCAGTCATTTGCTTCGGCTGTTCGTTTTAATTTTGTTGTTAAGATTTTCTGGATTGTTTCTGGTGAGTGCAAGATTTGAGTGATGATTTCTGCATCTAGACCAGATGTTTTGACGTTTATATTAAAGATTGCACGTTCAATTCGTTCTCTTAAACGTTCTGGGAATACAAGATAGGCTACACGAAGACCTGAACAAATGAATTTGGTCATTCCTGACAAGTAAATGGTTTGGTCAGGTAGCAGCTGTTGAAACGGTGGCAAAACTTGTTGTTGAAAATGGGTCGTTAAAAAAGAATGAATATCGTCTTCAATAACTAATAACTTTTCTTTGGAAATAATAGCTTTCAATTCATTACGCCGTTGGAGAGACAGTTGAAAACCAATGGGGTTATTACAAGAAGGCATCAGATAAATCCCTTTTATTTTCTTTTTATGACACTCTTGTAGCAATAATTCAGGTTTCATTCCTTCTTGGTCGAAATCGATCGGAACTACTTCTAAGTGATACAAATGCGCTAACTCAATAAAATTGGAATAGGTATATCGGTCAATAGCGATTCGATCTCCAGGAGAAAAAAAGGCGGCAAGTGTCACAGCAAGACCATTTTGAACACCAGAAACGATTGCGGTATGATGAATCGTTGTTTGAACCCCTTGAGTCTGTAACCACTCGACTGCCGTCTTTAATTGAAAATTGGTTCCCATAGGGTCACGATAATTCAATAAACCCACGATATTGGGGTTGAGACTGACTGAATGGATAAAAGGCAGGACAAGATGGTTGCAGTCTTCAAAAGAACTAACTAATCCAAAATCAATCACATGCTCAGCTACTTGATTAGTTGAAATCGTGATTGAAGTAAAAGCATTAGGGGAAACGAACGTACCACTTCCAATATTGGTGTACAAGAGACCTTTCTCAATACCATATTTATAGGCCTGACCGACAGTTGTAAAATTGATATCTAAATAGTCGGCTAATTCTCTCTGAGAAGGAAGTTGGGTATTTTTTTGTAACTTACTTGTAAGAATATCTTCTTCTAGCTGTTGGATCAGAGATTTATAGATGGGGCGTGTTAATTTTGTTTTATCAGGTCGCCAAGTGATCGGATAATCTTCATAAGAATTTATGGGCATTTTATTCACCTCTAAAATTGTATTCCATACAATTATACTATTGAATGTATATAATTCAATGATAATATATGGACGTGAGGGGGAGATTTTTATGAGAAAAATCGATTTTGAAGAAGCAGTATCACGATTAGATTTTCAAGAGGCAATTGAAGTAATGCGTCAGTGTTTTAGCGATTATGGTGAAGGAAAAATTAGTCAAAATACACGTATGGTAGAGATTTTGCCAGATGGTAAAAATAAAAATGTTTTTGCGATGATGCCTGCTTATCTTGGTAAAGATCGTTATTTTGGTGCAAAAATCATTACTGCATTTCCTGATAATCATTTACAAGGACTATCTTCACATTTGGGGGAAATTCTATTATTTGATTCTAAAAACGGTGTACCTGTAGCGTTAATCAACGCGAATGCAGTCACTTGGATTCGTACCGCTGCAGTTTCCGCTTTAGCCACTGATATATTGGCGAAAAAAGAAGCGGCATCATTAGCTTTAATCGGGGCTGGACAACAAGCAAGCTCGCATTTGAATGCGATCTGTGCTATACGTTCAATCAATAAAGTATCTGTCTATGACTTGAGTAAAGAAAGAAGTCAACAATTTATTGAGGAAATGCAAACAGCATACCCGGAAATTGAATTTTCAAGTGGAGAAACACTCGCAGAAACAGTGGAACAAGCTGAGATCATTTGTACACTAACACCTAGTAAAGAGGCGTTTTTGAAAAAAGAATGGCTTACTCCTGGTGCACATATCAATGCTATTGGTACGTTTACACCAGATACACGTGAAATCACTAGTGAGTTGATGAAAAGCAGTGCCATCTATGTCGATGATTATGGAGCTGCAATGAAAGAAAGTGGCGATCTACTGATTCCGATTGCTGAAGGAGAATTATCAGAATCAGCGATCTCAGGCTCGTTAAGTGAATTGGTTTCAGGAAAAAGATTATTAAAAGACCAAGAAGAAACAATCACGATTTTTGATGCCGTTGGCTTAGCGATTGAAGATCTATGTTGTGCAGAATATATTTATCAAAAAGTTAAGGAGTCTGAATAAAATGAAGTTAAGTTATTATGTTGTTGATGCATTCACACAAGAAGTGTTTAAAGGGAATCCAGCAGCAGTCTACGTTTTAGAGAAGTGGTTACCAGATACGGTGATGCAAAAAATTGCGATTGAGAATAACTTATCTGAAACAGCATTTACTGTCAAAAAGGAGGAACACTATGAGTTACGTTGGTTTACTCCGGATCGTGAAATCGACTTATGTGGACATGCTACTTTAGCAACAGCGTTTGTTTTGTTCAATTATTATGGGATAGAGGAAGAAACAATCAAATTTACTAGTCAAAGTGGCGAACTTCTTGTGACAAAACAACAAGAAACTTACTATATGGATTTTCCAAGTATCATGCCTAAAAAAGTAGCGATTTTACCAGAATACGAAAAAGCGATCGGTGCAAAAATCAAAGCTGCTTATTTAGCGCGAGATTTATTTTTTGAACTGACAGATGAAGAAACCGTAAAACAGTTGCAACCAAACTTTTCAGCTATTAAAAATTTTGATTTGGGCGTTGGCGTGATCGTGACCGCACGTGGTCAGAAGGAAGATTTTGTTTCTCGTACATTTTTCCCGAAATTAACGATCAATGAAGATCCCGTTTGCGGTTCTGCTCATGCCAATCTTATTCCTTATTGGGCAAATAAATTAAGTAAGAAAAAAATGATTGCCCATCAGCTTTCACCAAGAGGTGGTTACCTTGATTGTGAGTTACGAGGGGAGCGGATCGTGATTGGTGGAGAAGCAGTGCTATTCGCTCAAGGAGAAGCTTATATTCCAGAAAAATAAGCATCGCAAATGAAGCAGGAGTTCCCTCTGACAATCTATACCTTTTTCTTCTAGGGCGTTTTCCAGAGGATAGAAGTAAGCCTGTTTTTAGAGATACTAGAAGAGGCTGAGGCAGGTTTTGGCTTAGTCTCTTCTTTTCAACCATAATATTGAAGCTTTCCTAGAAAATCTCTCTATTATTTTACTACTACTTTACTGCTAGAGTTCAAACAGATTATTTGCCTGTATCATTTTTGAGAGGTACGATAATAATGCAAACGCTATCATAAAATTCATGGTTCTTAATTCGAGAGAAAGAAGGCTTTATTATGGAAAAAGTTTATCAAGCTGGTACACATGAAGGGATGATTGATTTCATCAATATGGAAGATCTGGAATTAGCAGCTACTCAAGTAATCCCTAGTGGTGGATATGGCTATATCAGTAGTGGTGCAGGGGATTTGTTTACTTATCGAGAAAATCAAAAAGCCTTTAATCATCAATTGGTTATCCCTCATGTTTTGAAAGATGTGGAATTACCTGATACAACGACCTATTTTTCTGATGAAACATTAGCCGCACCAATCATTATGGCACCAGTAGCAGCGCATGGATTAGCCCATGAACAAGCTGAAAAAGCTTCGGCTAAAGGAGTATCAGAATTTGGAACGATCTATACAGCTAGTTCTTACGCTTCTTGTACCTTGGAAGAAATTAGAGCAGCTGGTGGTCCCGAAGCTCCTCAATGGTTTCAGTTTTATATGAGTAAGGACGATGGGATCAACTTGGATATCTTGGAAATGGCAAAAAGAAACGGAGCAAAGGCGGTTGTTTTAACAGCTGATGCAACAGTTGGCGGAAATCGTGAAACAGATCGGCGAAATGGTTTTACTTTTCCGTTGCCCATGCCAATCGTTCAAGCTTACCAATCGGGAGTCGGTCAAACGATGGATGCAGTCTATAAATCGTCTAAACAAAAATTAAGTCCAAAAGATATCGAATTTATTACGACCCATTCAGAGTTGCCGGTTTATGTCAAAGGGGTGCAATCAGAAGATGATGTGTATCGTTCTCTTGATGCTGGTGCACAAGGGATTTGGGTCTCCAATCATGGTGGTAGACAGTTAGATGGGGGTCCAGCTTCTTTTGATTCATTACGCTATGTAGCTGAAGCTGTGGATAAACGTGTACCGATCGTATTTGATAGCGGTGTTAGACGAGGGCAACATGTCTTTAAAGCGATTGCTTCAGGAGCTGATTTAGTTGCCATCGGTAGACCAGCCATTTATGGACTTTCTTTAGGTGGAAGTACAGGAATCAAACAAGTATTTGATTTTTTCAAAACAGAACTTGAAATGGTCATGCAATTAGCTGGAACTCAAACTGTTGAAGACATCAAAAACGCAAAATTGAGAGAAAATCGTTTCATGTGTTAAGACAAAAAATCGGTTTATCAATAGGGATTAAGTAGCAAAACAGCAGGAACAGATAGTGACTTTGGATAGCATTTTTGAATGACTGTGCTTGTTTTAGGAAAGAATATTTCAACAAGATATTAACCAGTTTTATAGCGATAATCAAACGGTAAGGCAAACTTCTTTAGCCTTACCGTTTTTTTGTGAGCAGATTATTCCTCTAAAAATTTATCAAGTGATAAACTTGTATTATTGTTTGATAAACTTTTAAAGGAGGAGTTAGATGTTTTTAGCATTAAATGAAATCATACATTCAAAATTACGCTATGCGTTGGTTGCTGGAGTGATGTTTTTAATTGCATATTTGGTCTTTTTTTTAACCGGTTTAGCGTATGGACTGGCACAAGATAACCGAACGGCTGTCGATAAGTGGGAGGCAGACTATATTGTACTGTCAAAAGATGCCAATACGAACCTAGGGATGTCAATGATCACGAAAAAGACAGCGCAAGAAGTAAAAGGGGATAAGGTGGCTTACTTAGCACAAACACCAGGGGTCGTAACCAGTAAAGACAACGATGAGGCAGGAAAAATCAATGTGAGTTTTTTTGGTATTGATCCAGATCAATTTATCATGCCTAATATTGTTGAAGGTAAGGCCTTTGTTGGGAACGATGAAGCAGTGGGTGATATTAGCTTAAAAGAAGAGTATGGTCTAGGAATTGGCGATACAGTTAAACTTTCTGGTAGTGACAAAACCTTTCGATTAACTGGATTTACCGAAAATGCGAAGTTCAATGTATCGCCAGTTTTATATACAACACTTGATGCTTACCAAGAAATTCGTTTTGAAAAAACAGATACAAGTGAGAATGCTCGAATCAACGCGGTGGTTGTTAGAGGACAGATAGATGATTTACCAAATGATCTTGAAAAAATCAGCATTTCTAAATTTATCAATGAATTACCTGGCTATAGTGCGCAAGTACTCACTTTTGGTTTTATGATCGGCTTTTTGATCGTGATTGCAGCGATTGTAATCGGAATTTTCATTTATGTGTTGACCATGCAAAAAATCAATATTTTTGGTGTTTTGAAGGCGCAAGGAATGACAGGAGGGTTTATCGCTCGCTCAGTAGTGGCCCAAACTTTCTTACTCTCATTCTTTGGGATCGGTCTTGGTTTGTTGGGAACAGTGGGGACCTCGTTCCTTTTACCAGATACCGTACCTTTTCAAAGTAATTGGTTATTTTTCGGAGTTATCAGTGTTTTGATGTTAGTGGTCGCCATTTTAGGTGCGCTGTTTTCGGTACGAGCAATTGTAAAAATCGATCCGTTGAAGGCAATTGGTTAGGAGATGAAAAAAATGAAAGCAATCGAATTTAAAGATGTCGAAAAGAATTTCAAAGATGGTGATCAAATCGTCCACGCACTGAAAAAAACCAATGTTAGTGTAGATAAAGGCGAATTTGTTGCGATCATCGGTCCTTCTGGTTCAGGAAAAAGTACTTTCTTGACCATTGCAGGTGGCTTACAAACGCCTAGTAAAGGGTCTGTTTTGATCAATGGGCAAGAATTTAGTGCTCAACCTGAGAATCAGCGGGTAAAATTACGTTTTAAGGAAATCGGATTTATTTTACAAGCGTCTAATTTGGTTCCATTTTTATCGGTCAAAAAGCAATTGATATTAGTGGATAAAGTCAAACATGAGAATCGTCAGAAAGAAGCGAATGAACTATTTGAGCAGTTAGGTGTTGCCGAATTGGTCAATAAATATCCAGAAGAATTATCAGGAGGAGAACGGCAAAGAGTCGCCATTGCTAGAGCGCTTTACAACGATCCGTCCATTATTTTAGCAGATGAACCAACAGCCAGTTTAGATTCAGAAAAAGCAAGAGAAGTCGTAGATATTTTAGCGAAAGAATCGAAAGAAAAAAATAAAGCCATCATTATGGTCACCCATGATACACGCCTGATTGACAAATGTGATAAAGTGTTTATGATGGAAGACGGTGTTTTTCAAGAAAAAACAGAATAAGCATAAAAAGAAGGTGTGTATGTGGTTCATCGCTATAACAAAGACACGCAAAAAAAGATTTTACATGAAGCCAATCATTTGTTTATGTCAAAAGGCTATCTCGGTACGTCTACTCGTGAAATTGCTAAGAACGCCGGGATTACCCAACCCAATCTTTATCATTACTTTAGTGACAAAGAAAAACTTTACCAGGCAGTTCTGGAACAACATTTGAAAACAGTAGGGGACGATTTGAGGAAGATCGCCGCAACGGGTGCCGATGATTTTCAACAAACGTTGACTAAGATGGCTGAATATCTTATCGAAACCCATCTCATTGATTTGTTTATGATGCTGCATGATTTGAAGCTCAATCTTTCAGCTGAAACAAGAAATCATTTGTTTTGTTTATGGAAAAAGAATTATCGGGAACCTTTTGAAAAGATTTTTGCCAATCATCAACAACTATTACGAAAAAACGTCACACAGGAACTGGCAGCGAAACATTTTTTCCTTTTGCTAGCCCCTTATATTACTGAATCTGGTCATTCAGAGGAACAGCCTTTTGATGTGGCGACTTTGATCGATCTTTACTTAAATGGGGTTATTGTTTAGCTTGAGACAAATAACGGTTGTGTAAGCTCCGTTCGATTGGATGGATCTGATGCTTTGGAGACACTATTTGTTGTCTCCAAAACATCAGATCCATTTCAAAGAACGAACACTTGCACGCCGTTTTTTTGTGTTAATGTTGCCGATGGGATTCATTCGTTAGTTGAAGCGGCTTTTCTATTAGGGAATTTCAATAAATTTTTTTTTTTGAAAAAAAAGGAACGTTTCTCCCTATTTTCCACTTTATACTTAAGCTCAATGAATAAACGAGAAGGGAAAGAGAAATGAAAAGAACTTTGTTCTATTTGGATAGGGATAGTTATGTTTACTATTTATTAGAGAAAATCAAAGAGATAGATGAAAAACGAAGTATCGAACACCATTTATTAGTGGAAGGGGCAAATCGAAAGTCTATAGAGACAGTCAGTCAAATCAAGAAGGTGAATTTCTTACCAATATTTAAGGATAAAACCCAACAAGAGATAGTTAACGAAGCCACTCAATACTGTCAATCGCTGCTAAATGTTTTTAATAGTGCGATAGGAAAAAAAGCTATTACAAATTATCTTGTGCTACATGACCTGAGTCCAGAATTGACTAAAGAAATTGTTGAAGGACTAGTTTTTAAGGGAACTGTGAACAAACATGGATTTTTTAAAAAGATAGAAAAGAAAAAACAATTACATAAAAAGTTCAATGAAACATTGGTCAAATATGGCACAAATGAAGGGATAAAAGCAATTGAAAATCAACTCATTTTAAATGAACTTCCTCGATCTGAATACAACAAAATAAGTGCAACAATTGGAGAATTTTTGTTTCCTACATGGAAGAATTCCGGATATTCTAAACAAATTACTTTGACAGCCAAAAGATGTAATGCTTTTTTAGAGGATTTCGGTGAGACAGAAGGATTATTAGCTGTTCAAAATTATTTATTGTTGCAAAATACATCAGCAGACAGAGCGAAGGATATACTTAATGAAGTTCAATTACCCAAGACAATCAATCAAAAAGAGTATAAAAATCTTCTCGTTACAACGCTCTATTATAATAATATGGGGGCAACAGAAGTAGAAAATCGGCTAGTTCTACAAGGAGTAGATCGTAAATTTTTCAATCGGATAGGAGAAATTTTAAACATCAATTTATTGCCTTCCTTGAAAGATGAACCTTTATCAAAGGAGGAGAAAATAACTAAAGCAGTCAAATATTGCCAAAGTTTTTTAAATTACTGGTATCCAAACAAAGTAAATGGAGTTAAATCAGTCAATAATTACCTTATGTTGGAAGATTTCCCTCCTGCAATCAATATCGAAGTCATAGAGCGAATAAAAGATTCTATGAATGATGAGGATCGAAAAAATTTCCATTTTTGTTTAACTAGATATATAAAATATAGCCAATTTGTTCGAGAATTAGGATCAGAAATGGGCAGAAAAAAATTCGAGAATTATTTTATTTTAACTTATCCTAGTTTACAACAGCTTCATCAAATGAATGAATACATCGATCAATCAATATTCCCAATGATAGATATGACTAAAAGAGGGGCAATTAGCACATTAGTTGATCGGTGCAATTCTTTTTTAGAAGACTTAGGGCCAAAAAAAGGCTTTGTAGCGATTCAAAAATACTTATTGTTACAAAATACAGCGCCCAAGTATGTTGATAAAATTTTTAGAGATCTAAGGTTTCCTAAAACTATCAATAAATTTTATTTACAGAAACAATTCGAGGAAGTGTACAAGTGCCAATCGATGTTGATAGGATCTGAGGGAACTGTTGGAAAGAAAAAATGTGAGGAATATCTTGTTTTACGAGGAATGAATCGAACGCAGATCGATCAATTGAGTAAGATACTAAATGTCACCTTGCTTCCTTCTTTGAAGATGAAGTCGTCTCAAAAACTCATTGACGAAGTAGTCCAACGTTGTGAACATTTTGAGCCATTGGCAACACGGAATTATCTCGTGCTTCAAGAGCTACCTCCAGATGTTCTTGAGGAAATTTTTACAAAAATCCCTTCAAAAGTAAATGTTGTTCTTGATAATAGTTATTTGACTATCAAAGAAGAAGTAAGACTTGTTAAGGAGTGCCAAGCATCTTTTAATAAATTAGGGCTCATTGAGTGGAAAAAATCAAGTGAAAATGCCCTTGCCTTAAGGGGAGCGAATCAAGAATTAGTTACGTTGATCAATAACCATGTAAATGAAGAGTTATTCCCCAAAGCTGGACGTTTATCTGGACAGTTGAATCGTTGTCACTCTTTTTTAAAGGATTTAGGTAATGAAAAAGGAATGAAGGCTATTGTTCATTTTCTATTATTTACAGAGAGACCACTAAAGGAAACACTCCATGTGATTGATGGGTTTGATTTTCCTTTGCCCGTTTCTTCAGAGGAATTAAAGGTGAGCGCCATTGAGAAGTATTGTGATCATATCGTACAAAAAAAGGATGATTGGCTCTGGCAAAGGAAAGAAATAGAAAATACATTGATTTCCATAGGTGCAAGTAGAAGAATCAGTAATCGATTAAGTGATCGTTATGAGATTCCATTATTTCAACCGATTTTTGATGGTAAACTCTCAGCAGATGAGATCAACAAAGGGAAAAGGGACATAAGGAAACGTTGTGATGAGTTAATCAAAGAGAACCGATCCAAGGGGGGACATATACATGCGCTGGTCAATTACTTTTTCTTACAAAAAATGCCAGTCAAAATTGCAAAAGAAACCATCAAAAAGCTAAAGTTAGAGACCATCACTAAAGACGAGGTAAAAAGAGTCGTGTTAGCTAATTATTATACTTATCTTGGAGAAAAAAAACCACTAGCTGAACATTTAAAATCGGCTAAACGATACTTGCGTACATTAAATTGTTTTAGAGAGCAGGAATCGCAGATTAAATATGATCGGCAATTTCGTTGAAAAATTTTTCAGTTAAATGTTAATGATGAAACGAAAAGAATCAGGAAGATCCAACTCTAAGAGGATACATTCAAAAATGAACAAATCATACATAAAAAGATTCGCAGCATTTTGTCCAATTTATTTTGGCGAAATGCTTTTTTTGTTCTTTTATAAATATAAAAATAAAAAATAAAAGTTATTTTAAATAAAGCAGTAAAAAGAGATGGAAAAGAGATAAGAGAATAGGGATATTTATTAGTTATTTTAGATAACTATAAATATATAAATGTTAATATGCAATACAAAAATATCAAATCATTTGATGCTTTGATAAGATAATGTTAACCTTGTTTTGTAAGGGTTATCATTTTTTTGCTTTTTAGGAGGTTGGTTTATTAAAAATAACTGATTTGTTTTATGGATAATAAGTTTTATTAGGGGAGTTCGTATAGAAAAAGAGGGGAAGGGTTAAAAATGAAAAAGTTGAAAAAAATTAGTTTGGCAGCGATGTTATTTTCTTCTGTTATTTCTCTGACAACACCATTATTCAGCCACAAAGAACATGTGCATGCTGAAGAAGCACAGGAAATTACACAAAAAGCGTCTTATCGTAATGTGATGTATTATGGTGATTGGTCGATTTGGGGAGGAGAACAAGAATTTTATCCTAAAGATATTGCCGCAGACCAATTGACGCATTTAAATTATGCCTTTTTGGATTTTGATAGTAATGGTGAGTTGAAATTTACAGATAAAGAAGCCGCTGTAGGTGTACCAGCAGGTGAAGCAGAAGTCGGATGGGGAAATGCTGCTTCTGGTTTGTTGAATGCGCTTCAAAATTTGCGTGGACAAAATAAAAACTTAAAAATTGGCGTGTCATTAGGTGGTTGGTCAAAATCGGGTGATTTTTCTGAAGTTGCAGCTAGTCCTGCGAAACGAAAAAAATTAGTGGAAAACATTACTAAATTCTTAAAATATACCAACATGGATTTCGTTGATATTGATTGGGAATATCCAGCAGATGTTCGTGAGCCTGATCGTGTCGACAACAAAAATGATGAAGGAACACCTAACGCAAAACCAGAGGATAAAGAAAATTATATTTTACTATTAAAAGATATTCGAGCAGCGATCGATAAACAAGGAGTGGAATTAGGTAAGACTTATGAACTTTCTGTAGCATTACCTGCGTCCCAAGGAATGTTGGACAAGGGAATTGACATCAAACAACTATTTGAAGTAGTTGACTTTGCGAATATGATGACTTATGACATGAATGGTGCTTGGAGTGCAACAAGTGGTCATCATACTGCACTTTATGGTAATCCTAACGACCCGAACTATGCAAATGGGTTGTCCGTTGATCAGACCGTTCGCTTTTTGAAAGAACATGGGGCCCCTTCAGAAAAAATCGTTATCGGCGCAGCTTTCTATACTCGTGGGTGGAATGAAGTAGCTAAAGGGACAGACCCAAATACTCCTGGATTATTCCAACCTGCTGAAAAAAGCAATAAAGATGCAGACCAAACGCCGACATATGGTGCGGACAATGAACATTCTCTGGCACTTGGGGATGGTGGCCGAGCAGGTGGAGTTTGGTCCTACCGAAACATTGATGAATTAAAAACTAAAATCCCGACTCTAAAAGAATATTGGGATGATACAGCCAAAGCACCATTTTTATACAGCGAAGTTTCAAAAGAGTTCTTTACCTATGACAATGTAAAATCAATTAATTACAAAACGCAATATGTGAAAGAGCATGAATTAGGTGGTGTAATCTCTTGGATGCAATCGCAAGATAAGCCAACAACGAGTACGAAAAGAGATGAACTGACCAAAGCAATCAAAAATGGGTTGTTTGGTACAGAAAAACTTCCAGAGCATAAAATTGTATCAAGTGATCTAAATGTCGAGGTAGGGATTTCTACTTATTCTGAAAACAGTTCAAAAGGGTATGAATTAGTCATCAAAAATAAAGAAACACTAAATGAAAATTCGGACGTTTTATCAGCTATTGAATCTTCTCACAAGACAATTAAATTACCACGATACACTTTAGCGTTGAATTCAAATGAGATTCTTAGTAGTGGTGATTACAAAGCAGGCGAGGTTTCAACCTCAAATGGAACGGTGACGATCGATTTAAGTGGGGTTTACGAAGGAAAAGAGCTTAAACCAGGGGAGACATATACGTTTAGATTAAAATCAAATGCAACTGATGTATCCGTTGATCATATTGCTTCTATAAATCTAGCACAAAGAATTACAAAAGCCGGTATAGATATCTCGCAACAAACGATTTATGGAGAGGATTCAACTAATCCAACACCAACGCCAACACCAGATCCAGAAG
This sequence comes from Enterococcus sp. DIV0691, assembly GCF_051711145.1. Taxonomy (NCBI): domain Bacteria; kingdom Bacillati; phylum Bacillota; class Bacilli; order Lactobacillales; family Enterococcaceae; genus Enterococcus; species Enterococcus sp. DIV0691. The sequence goes on along the minus strand of NZ_JBIOLY010000001.1, from coordinate 2,181,974 downwards.
ATAAAGAAGCACCATCTATTCCGACTGATCTGACAGCTTCAAATGTGACAGAGACAAGCGTGACGTTGAACTGGACCGCTTCGACGGATAATAAAGGAGTAGCAGGTTATTATGTTTATCGTGACGGACAACAAGTTGGTCAAACAGCTACTACCAATTATATTGACAAATATTTAATGGCTGGTTCAACGTACATTTATACTGTAAAAGCGTTTGATCATTCTGGTAATGTTTCAGAACACAGTCAACCTTTGAGTGTAACAACACTAGATAGCACATCTTCATCAAAATATGAAGCATGGAGTGCTACAAATATTTACAAAGCTGGTGATAAGGTGTCTCATAAAGGGCAAAACTATCAAGCGAAATGGTGGACAAGCGGGGAAGAACCAGGTACTGAACAATGGGGACCTTGGGAGTTGATTGATTAAATTGCTGGTTATTAATGGGTAAAACATACTAAGTTTTAACGTTTGGGACTAATTAATTGGCTCCCATCGCAGTGGAAAAAAGTTCTATTCTACTGTGATGGGAGTTTTTATGCTATCTAAAAGATCAGGCTATGCTCTTAAGGTCAAATGACCAATTGGATAGCCTGTTTTAAGAGGTCTTATGACCGTTGCTTCAACGCTTCATTCCTATAGAATGATTTCTGAAACAACGTTTATTATTTTTAGAATAAAGCGTTAAAGGGATATCATAAACTCATTTTTTTTGCTTTTTCAGTATTCGCAAAATGTAATTTTGCATAATTTGCTAACAAATCAACGCCACCTTGTTCAATGATTTTTGCAGCTATTCGATCCGACTTTGTTCCAGCGCCAGAAGGTAACTCTAGACCGATCTCTGCTGATTCTTTAGCTAATTCTTCTAGAAAACTTGCTCGGCTGATGATCGATGCCGCAGCTACCGCTAAGTGGTATTGTTCTCCTTTAGTCACAAAATAGAGTTTTTCTTGCACTTGATTTTTTTCCAAACGGACATACTTTTTATAATTGCTTTCTGGTGTAAACTGATCGATCAAGATTGCCTCTGGTTTGACAGGAGCAATTTTTTTCAGCAGTAGATGGATCGCTTGATTATGCAAAGCAACTTTCATACGCACAGCATTGTATTTCGGTTGGATTTCGTTATATTTTTTAGGCTCGAGTACTAAAAGTTGATAAGGGATCGTCTTCTTCAAGATACTAGCCAATTGAATGATTTGAGGATCTTTTAATTCTTTTGAATCACGAACGCCTAGTTTTTTTAGTTGTGTTAGTTGCTCCTTGGCCACGTAAGCAGCACAAACTGTCAATGGACCGAAGTAACTCCCATTTCCCACTTCATCACTTCCTAATACAGATAAAGATTCGATGTTCTTAGGCAAAGATGCAGCTGTTTTTCCAGCTTTGGGTTTTGCTGAAGCTGCTTCGCCCCATTGACTTGCTTCTTTTTCGGCATTTGCACCTTGGAACATGACTTTTCCTGAGGTGTATGCAGTGATGGTCGTGCCATTTTTTTTAGCAGCAAATACGGTATAAGGAATTTTTTTAGGTAAAAGATAAGAAAGATAAGTTTGTTTCATTTTTTCCATTTGGGCAGTCGTTACTTTGATGATAATATTACTCATTATGTACCTCCATTTTAGTTAAATTAATAAATTTAGATGCTTGTTAGATGAAAGATCCCTCAATAGTTCCTTGTCGTTCAGTTGGGGACGAGACATAGCATTTTTTCAAAGTTTATCATATAATGATAAGGTAAATATAAGAAAATTTGTGTACAACTGTTAAATCATTAATTTCATGGTACACTAGATAATAATTTTATCAATAGGGGGAAATGATTCGGATGGCGCACGAAAAAACACGCTATAAAGCAGTGATTGCCGACCAAACTTACACGATTATTGGACGTGAAACAAAGCACCATATGGATATCGTGACAAATTTGATCAATGAACAACTAAAAGAATTGAAGGATTTGTCTCCGCAAATCGATAATGAACAAGCAGCGATCTTAATGGCTGTCAATGCGCTCTCGGATCAATTGAAGAAGCAAGAAAGAAATCTCGAACTTGAAAAAGAAGTAGCAGATTTAAAGAAAAAAATGATCAAATTTGTGGAAATGGAAAATCGAATCAAAAGAATTGAAGCGATTGAAAACGAAGCACGAGAAGTGTTGAAAGAAAACGGACAGGCAGATCGAGAAATCAAGAATCATGTGGAAGCCCAACAAATTTTAAATGAAAAAAGAAAAGGTCAAATCAAACAAAAATCTTCAAATTGATGAAAGAGAAAGGAACAAGACATGTTAAGTCTTTTGATTTTATTTATCTTGCTGCTTGCATTTTTTTCAGGTGCGCGACGAGGATTTTCTATGCAGGTCGTTTATACGATCGGTTATATCTTGTCTTTTATGGCAGCACAGCACTTTTATAAGGATCTAGCAAGTCGTCTGGAATTATATATTCCTTATCCTGCGGTAACATCTAATTCCCAAATGGTCTTTTTTGATCAGACATTTTCTTTCAGATTAGATGAAGCTTTTTATGCAGGAGTCGCCTTTTTGCTGATTTTATTTATTGGAGGATTGCTTACTCGTTTTATCGGGATTTTTGTTCATAGCTTGACCTATATTCCGATCCTAAAACAAGTCGATTGGCTTGCGGGAGGCATCTTATCTTTAATCGTTGCCTATGTCACGATATTTTTGCTCTTGAGTTTATTGACTTTCGTGCCAGTAGATATCGTTCAAAAACAATTTAGTGGAAACAGTCTTGCCCGCTTTATCGTAGAGCAGACACCATTTCTAACGAATAAAATCCATGATTTATGGATAACGAATGTGATAAACTAATCAAAAATTTTTTGTAAAAGTGTAACAGTAAGTAGTGAAAGAAAAAAACGAAGTTGTGACAGGACAGCAAAGACCAATGAGTCAATGCGAAATGTGACAACTTCTTTTAGTGAAAGTTAGGGTGATAACGTGAATAATCGAATCCTAGAAACATTAGAATTTGAAAAAGTGAAACAGCTTGTTCGTCAGTTTGTGGTAACCGCGCAAGGAACAGAAGAACTCGCAAAGTTAGTGCCGATCAACCAACAAGAGAAATTAACAGATTGGTTAGCAGAAACAGAAGATGGCTTAAAAGTTCAAAGGTTACGTGGGGGAATCCCTATTCCTAAGTTAGAGAACATCCGACCTCATATGAAACGAATTGAGATCGGTGCTGATTTAAATGGACTCGAATTAGCGCAAGTTGCACGTGTTTTATCGACTACAAGTGAATTAAAACGATTCTTTGCTGATTTAGCAGATAGCGAAATTGAATTTTTACGTCTTTATTTCTGGGCAGAACAATTGGTGACGATCCCCGAATTGAATCGACGTTTAAAAGAGTCGATCGATGAAGATGGGCGAGTAACAGATGATGCTTCCCCTGAATTAAAAATCATTCGTCAAAATATTCGTCGAAGTGAACAAACGGTGAGAGAACAACTAGATGGCATTGTTCGGGGGAAAAACGCCAAATACTTAAGTGATACGATCATTACCATGCGAAATGATCGCTATGTGATTCCTGTCAAGCAAGAATACCGGGGTGTCTTTGGTGGGGTAGTCCATGATCAAAGTGCTTCTGGGCAAACATTATTTGTTGAACCAAAGCAGATCGTTGAATTAAATAATCGCTTGAGACAGTATCAAATTGCAGAGCGTAATGAGATCCAACGTATTTTAAGTGAACTTTCTGCTGAACTGGTTCCTCATCGACATGAAATCATTCATAACGCATACGTGATCGGTAAACTAGATTTGATGAACGCCAAAGCACGTTTTGGGAAAGAACTGAAAGCCATCGTTCCTGCAATCAGTGTAGAAAATCATGTCATTTTAAAACAAGCAAGACATCCGTTGATTGATCAAGAAAAAGTGGTGGCTAATGATATCAGTATTGGGAAAGAGTACCAAGCGATCGTGATTACTGGTCCAAATACTGGAGGAAAGACGATCACTTTAAAAACTTTAGGATTGTTACAATTGATGGGGCAATCGGGTTTACCGATCCCTGTAGATGAAGAAAGTCAAATCGGTATTTTTGAGGAAGTATTTGCTGACATTGGTGATGAACAATCCATCGAGCAAAGTCTCTCAACATTTTCTTCCCATATGACAAACACCGTTGATATCTTAGCACATGTGAATGAAAAAAGTTTAGTCTTGTTTGATGAATTAGGTGCAGGAACAGATCCCCAAGAAGGGGCAGCTTTAGCGATTGCTATTTTAGACGATCTTGGGAAAAAATCGGCTTATGTGATGGCTACGACACACTATCCAGAACTAAAAGTTTATGGATACAATCGGGCGAATACAATCAATGCAAGTATGGAATTTGACGTTGATACACTTAGTCCAACGTATCGTCTGTTGATTGGTGTACCAGGGCGAAGTAACGCATTTGAAATCTCTAGCCGCTTAGGATTAGATCAATCAGTCATCAATGAAGCCAAACAATTAATGAATGACGAAAGCCAAGATTTAAATGAAATGATCGCTGATTTAGAAAATCGACGAAAAATGGCTGAAACGGAGTATTTAGAAATGCGCCACTACGTTGATGAAGCACAAGAGTTATATGAAAACTTAAAAGAGGCGTATCGCTATTTCTTTGAAGAACGAGAAAAAGAAATCGAAAAAGCCAAGAAAAAAGCCAATGAATTAGTTTCTGAAGCACAAGAAAATGCGGAAAAAATCATTGCAGATATTCGTAAAATGCAACAACAAGTAGGACAAGGAAATGTAAAAGAGCACCAATTGATTGATGCGAAAACCAAATTGGCAAACTTACATCAAGAAGAACAACTGAAAAAAAATAAAGTGTTGAAAAAAGCCAAAGAACAAAAAAAATTGAAACCAGGCGACGAAGTTTTAGTGACAACTTATGGTCAAAGAGGAACCTTGTTACGTAAAAACGGGGAGCAATGGCAAGTGGAAATCGGGATTTTAAAAATGAATGTTTCTGAAAGTGAATTAACGCCCGTTGCTCCACAAAAGGAACCAAAACAGCGGGTCATTCATGCTGTGCGTTCTGAATCAGCTAGTCACGTGTCGAACCAACTAGATCTTCGTGGCAAACGCTATGAAGAAGCGTTGAGTGAGGTTGACCAATACCTTGATTCAGCGATCCTTGCTGGCTATCCCCAAGTAACGATCGTACATGGAAAAGGGACCGGAGCTTTGCGTCAAGGAATCACCGACTACCTGAAAAATCATCGAAGTGTCAAAAGTTTTGAATTTGCTCCTGCTAACCAAGGCGGTAATGGGGCGACGATCGTTAAATTTAAATAAAACTTACTAAATGTAAGCAGAAGGCTCGTCTCGAATCAAGAAAGGTGCTATAATGATTCTAGACTAAAAAATGGAGGTCTTTGATATGTCACAAGTAGTTACAGATACGACATTTAACGAAGAAACAGATAAAGGCTTAGTATTAATCGACTTTTGGGCAACTTGGTGTGGACCTTGTCGCATGCAAGCACCAATTTTAGATCAGCTGTCAGAAGAATACGATGAAGATGAATTCCGAATCGTAAAAATGGATGTAGATGAAAACCCACAAACACCTCAACAATTTGGGATTATGAGTATTCCAACATTATTGTTGAAAAAAGATGGGCAAGTCGTTGAAAAAGCGGTTGGTGTACACTCGAAAGAGCAATTACGTCAAATGATCGATCAATATTTATAAACATCTGGAATGTTACTGAGATATCAATCAATGGATTGATATCTCGGTTTTTTTGTCCTTAGCACAAATTTCAGTAAAACCTTTCTCTAATTTATCTAAACCCTCAAACAAGTCTAGGAAACAAATGAGCCGATTACGATTCTTTTTGACAGACATGTTATAATTAATTCAATGAAATTTGAAAGGAAGTATTTCATGAACGAACGTATCAAAAATAAATTAGCCTTACTTCCTGATCAACCTGGCTGCTACTTGATGAAAGATAAAAATGGCACCATCATCTATGTTGGGAAAGCAAAGATTCTCAAAAATAGAGTCCGTTCCTACTTTACAGGTAGTCATAATACCAAAACCGAACGATTAGTTAGTGAGATCGAAGACTTTGAATATATCGTTACAGAATCCAATATCGAAGCTTTACTTTTAGAAATCAATTTGATCAAGAAAAATGATCCTAAATACAATATCATGTTGAAAGATGATAAAACGTATCCTTTTTTGAAAATCACAAACGAAAAGTACCCACGCTTAGTTATTACACGTAAAGTGTTAAAAGACAAAGCAGTTTATTTTGGACCATATCCAGATGTTGGCGCAGCCAACGAGACCAAAAAAATCCTTGATCGGTTGTTTCCGTTACGCAAGTGTAAACCTAGCCAAACGAAAGAACCGTGTTTGTATTATCACTTAGGACAATGCCTTTGTCCTTATTATTTTGATGTTGATCCACAAGTTTACACGAAAATCGTTGATGAAGTTAAAAGCTTTTTAAATGGTGGCTATGAAAAAGTTGAATCAGAAATCCACCAAAAAATGGTTCAAGCTGCCGAAAAGATGGAATTTGAAAAAGCGGCAGAATACCGCGATCAGATACGAGCCATTGAAACGATTATGACTCGTCAAAAAATGACCAATACAGATCTGGTGGATCGAGATGTTTTTGGTTATGCCATTGACAAAGGCTGGATGTGTGTCCAAGTATTCTTTGTCAGACAGGGGAAATTGATTGAACGGGATGTGTCGATGTTTCCTTTTTATAATGAAGCAGAAGAGGATTTTCTGACTTATATCGGGCAGTTTTATCAAGAAAATGAACATTTTATTCCTAAAGAAGTCTTGATTCCTGACACGATCGATCAACCGAGTGTGGAGGCATTGTTGTCCACAAAAGTTTTACAACCTAAACGTGGTGAAAAGAAAAAATTAGTAGAACTTGCGAATAAAAATGCTACGGTTGCATTGAATGAACGATTTGATTTGATTGCTAGAAAGCAAGAACGAACGATTGGGGCAGTGGAACGTTTAGGGAATGCCATGAATATTCCTACACCTGTTCGGATTGAATCCTTCGATAATTCGAATATCATGGGAACCAATCCAGTAGCGGCAATGGTGGTATTCATCGATGGAAAGCCAGCAAAAAAAGAATACCGCAAATATAAAATCAAAACAGTCACAGGACCAGATGATTATGCTTCGATGCGAGAAGTGATCTATCGAAGATATTCTCGTGTCATTCGAGAAGGTCTCCCTTTACCTGATTTGATTTTGATCGATGGCGGGAAAGGGCAAGTGGATGTCGCCAAAGATGTTTTAGAAAATCAACTTGGGATCGACATACCAGTGGCTGGTATGGCTAAAAATGATAAGCATAAAACGAATGAACTCCTTTTTGGAAATGAACTTTCGGTGGTTCCATTGGAAAGAAATTCGCCCGAGTTCTTTTTACTTCAACGGGTCCAAGATGAGGTCCATCGGTTTGCGATCACATTCCATAGACAACTACGAAGTAAAAATAGTTTTGCTTCTAAGCTGGATGAAATCGAAGGATTAGGACCGAAAAGAAAAAAATTACTTCTAAAAGAATTTAAATCGTTAAAAAATGTTACGGCAGCAACGATGGAAGAACTCCAACAAATTGGGCTACCAAAAAATGTTGCTCAAAATGTTTTTGATAAATTGCATGAGAACTAGCATAGGACACTTTACAAACCACGTAAAGTGTCCTATGATTTTTTGTATAACAAATGATGTAGAATTCGTTTTAGTTCGACGAGGCGGGAAGCGCTATGATGACTATTGGAAATGATTATAGCCAACCTAGATTGAATAAATGTCAAAATGGTCGTTGTTTCAATGAAAAAGTGGGAAAGAATGGTTTTCTTTTTAAACTATTCATTTTTCAATAGACTTTGGACCTTTAATTGATAAAGAATCTCTGGACTATTTCATTTTTTGCATTTGTATGCGATTTAAGTTGTCTGAACTATCTGAATACGGTAGCAGAAATGGAGACGAAGGAGTGAGACGATGTTAGAAGTGAAAGATTTGGTTAAGACGTTTGGAGACTATACCGCTGTTGATCATGTGTCTTTTCAAATACCTGATGGAAAGATTATGGGGCTGATCGGACAAAACGGGGCAGGAAAAACCACAACTTTTCGATTGATCTTAGATTTTTTGACACAGGATCAAGGGGAAGTTTTATGGAATGGACAACCTTTGGGAGAAAAAGACTATGACATTATTGGCTATCTTCCTGAAGAACGTGGGTTGTATCCGAAAGTAACGATTCAAGAGCAATTGTTGTATTTTGCTGAATTGAGAGGCAAAAAAAGAAAAGAGATCGAACCAAAAATCGATTTTTGGATGGAAAAGTTCCAAGTAAAAGGAAAGAAAACCGATAAAGTAAAATCATTGTCTAAAGGAAATCAACAAAAAGTTCAATTGATTGCTACGTTGATCCATGAACCTAAATTGATCATATTGGATGAGCCGTTTAGTGGGCTTGACCCAGTCAATGCAGAATTGCTGAAAGACGGGATCATTGAGTTAAAAGAACATGGCTCATGTGTTATTTTCTCCAGTCACAATATGGATAATGTTGAAAAAATCTGTGATCATTTAATTATGTTACGTAATGGAAAAATGGTGTTAAGCGGGAAAGTCCATGAAATCAGAAATTCTTTTGGACGTACAAAGTTATTCTTAGAATCTGGCTTGTCCCAGCAGGAAGTTGCAATGATCGAAGGGGTCGAAAAAGTCGTCACTCATGAAGATCAAACGCTTGAAATCACTTTAAACGATCCTGATGTAGGAAAAGAAATCTTTACCCGAGCAACACAATTTGGCTATATTCCAATGTTCAATCAACAACCGCCTACCTTAGAAGAGATATTCAAAATGAAAGCAGGTGAGATTGATGCGTAAATTTTGGATCATTACAAAAGATGTTTATTTAAAAAATGTCAAATCTATCTCTTTCTTGATTATGATCTTAGTGCCATTCATTATGATAGGGATCGTTTATTTAGCAGGCAATTTTGCTCAGCAAAACAGTGAGATCAATAAAATTGGTGTATTGTCCGAAAATCAACAAGTAACGCAACAGCTTGAACAAGTAAAAACCGATGAGTTCAGCTTTCAAGCGGTTGATTCGCAAACACAAGCTCAAAAAGAATTAGCCGATGAAAAAATTGATGCCTATTTAGTCGTCACGGTCGAAAACGATCAGCTAAAAGGTCAACTTTACAGTGAAAATTCGTTAGGACAAAGTACACAATTGTTGATCCAACAGCAATTAACTGGGTTGCAATCACTATTGCGAGCTAGCCAACTGGGACTTTCTCCTGAAGAAGTAGCTAGTCTTAGTCAACCAGCAAGTTTGACTAGACAAAAAGTAAGTTTTGATAGTAATAACAAAATGAAAGTTGGAGAAGATAATTCTGGCGTACAATATGCGATTAGTTATGCAGCAACCATTATCTTATTTATCATTATCCTGACTTATTCACAAATCATCGCGCAAGAAATTGCTTCTGAAAAGGGAACTCGAATCATGGAAGTCATTTTATCAAGTACGACAGCTCAAAAACATTTTTATGGTAAATTGACTGGTGTCTTGTTAGTTGCTTTAACGCAGATGGCTCTATACGGTGTGATTTTGACTGTGGGATTCCAACAATTTAAACATATGGATTTTGTAAAAAGTATCATAGAGAATATTTCACTAGATAAGATCATCGGTCCATTTTTATGGTACGCATTGTTGTTTATGTTCTTTGGTATCTTGATCTTCTCCGTTTTAGCGGCATTATGTGGATCATTAGTCAACAAAGCAGAAGATACAGCAAAAGCGATTTTACCAGTTACTTATCTTTCTTTAGGTGGCTATATGCTTGGGTTGATCTTAGGCGCATCTGATCCAAACAATATCGTGATTCGGATCACGTCCTATATTCCGTTCCTTTCTTCTTATATTATGCCGATTCGTTTGGCGAATGAGACAGTGGGAATGACTAGTGTATTGATTTCACTTGTGGTGTTAATCATTGTCACATTCCTGCTAATGTTCTTCTCAGCGAATATGTATAAATCAAATGTTCTTGTTTATAGTGAAGGTGGCTTATGGAGTTCATTGAAACAGTCACTTTCAATTATGAGAAATGAACGTAAGAAATCCTAACCGACTGACTATTAAAAGCAGTATCGGCACAACAAAATGGTAAATGAAAAACTAAATGCTGGCGTTATTTCGGTTGATCTACGAAATAACGCCAGCATTTTTTAGGATATTCTAAAGGGAAAAATCGTTGTTCAATCCCTTAAGGACTAAAATTCTTGAACAAAAAAATCAAATAATCCTTGATCAGTGGGATTGCTTGAATGTGTCAGCTCTGGATGCCATTGTACACCAAATAATCGAACATCCTTATCGAGACTTTCAATCCCTTCCACTAGACCATCAGGTGAAAAGGCTGTGGCTTTTAATGAAGGTGCCAGCTCTTTCAACGCCTGATGATGATAAGAGTTTACCAAATAAGTATCAGGTAGTAGCTGATGTAATAGAGTGTCGGGTAAAATCTCTACTTCATGAGTAGCAAATTGTGGGGCGGTTGGATGCTGTTCATGTTTGACTGACCACTTAGGATAAGTGGTTAAATCTTGATACAAACTACCCCCAAGCACGACATTTAAGAGTTGCATTCCACGACAAACAGCAAAAATTGGTTTGTTTTGCTTGAGTGCCTCGCTGATAAGTGCCGCTTCAAAGAGATCTCTTTGAAGGTTGGTTTCTAAAAGTTTTGGATGGGGAGGTTCATGATACAGTTGTGGGGAAATATCCTGTCCACCGGCTAAGATCAGTTTATCGATTTGGTCAATATAAGCAGAAGCAGTCTTAGGGGATGAGATCGGTAAAACGATCGGTAAACCATCCGCCTGCTGTACAGCATTGACAAAGCCTTGGGGAGTATAGGTTACTTGATTTCCTTGAAAAGTATCTGTCGCTCGGATCAACTGATTTCCAGCAATTCCAATAATGGGTAACATAAACATTCCTCCAAATCGTCTATTCGTTCTATTCTATCAAGAATAAAAAAATTTTAAAACTATTTGAAATAGGTCTAGTTTGGGAATACATATGAAGAAAAAAATTTTTTCATGAGAATTTCTTATAAAAAAACAGAGTTACCGAGGAAAAATATGGTGTTCTTATTGAATTTTTTCGTCATTTTGGTACAATAGAATTAAATCACGAATAAAATGGTTGGGCATAATGCTTCAAGGATCGCGTTCTTCAAGGGGTGAGAAGAACATATTGAAGGGCTCAGCATCATTAGTCAACTAAAGGGCACATACTTTCAATGTAACGAGAGCATGTGTCCTTTTTTAATCGAAAGGGGGAAGTGATTGTGACAGAAATGGCGCGAATTTTGACAAGAATCAAAGAAGCAGAAGAGAATAATCAGAAAAAAGAAGAGCAGGTCAAAGCAGAACTTGCTCAATATGAACAATTAAAAAATAACGAATTAATCGATTTGAATAAAGAATTCCAAGAACGATTAACCAAGCTGATGAAAGAAAAAAGAAAAAATGAAGAGGAAGTAACTGAAGATGAACAGCACAAACTGGAATTGATTTTAGAACAATTTCGTCAAAAAGTTCTTGAAATAGAAAAAACATATTTAGAAAAAGAAGAAGAGGAAATAGCGAAGAAAAAGAACTTAACAAATGAGATCATTGAAAGGATGAAACAAAAAAATGGCTGTCACTAAAATGGAAAAAGTGACTCTCATTTCAGATAAGAAAAATCGTGAAATCTTGTTGCAAGCAGTTCAAGGACTTCATGCAGTAGAAATCCGTGATCTGTTCCAAGAATCTGAAAACAATCAATGGGTAGAGACGTTTTTTCCTGAACCAGAGATGATCGATAAGGACAAGGAACTTGCGAAATTATCCTATAAATTAACGGATATTCGTACAGCTATCCAATTTATCGAACATCATGGCGAAAAAAGTCAGAAAAAACAACACTTAAAAAGGCGTGAACTTTCGTTAGATACTTTGGAAAAAAATTATTCAGAAGAAGCTTTTTCGAAAAAGCTGGAAGAAGTCTTACTTTTGAAAGAACAATGGGAGCAACTAGTAGAAGAACGCCAAAAATTGGAAGACCAAGAGAATTGGTTGCTCAATTGGCAAAATCTGGATCTGGCGCCTAAAGCATTTGATAGTCAAATGACCAAACTAGTCATTGGAACGGTCAATGCTAAAAATGCTGAATCTTTTAAAGCTGAAGTTGCTGAGATAAACGAAGCCTATTTAGAAGAAATCAACTCTTCACCAACAACGACTTACTTTGCCTACATTGTTTTACGAGCTGACGAGTCACGCATGGAAGAAATCGCCAGTCGTTATGGATTTGTTAAAGAAGACTATCTGTATGAGGGGACACCACAGCAACAGTTAGTTGCTGCAAAACAAAGTTTACAGGAAATCAAGGACCAACAAAAGAAACTGTCTTCAGCCATTGGAGCTTGTAGTGGGTATATCAAAGATTTCGAATGGACGGAAGAAATCTTCTTGGCTCGCTCTGAACGAGAAGCAATCAAGGACCGGATCATTCATACTCCTTATCTGATTCTGATTCAAGGCTGGGTGGATCATGAAGAAAAACAAGAATTGATCCACATGCTACAAAATGTCTTAGCAAGTGAAGAAGTCTATTTGACCTTTGACGAGCCAACGGACAATGAAATTGCTGAAGAAGTACCGACCAAACTAAAGAATCATCCGATCGTTGCTCCTTTTGAGATGTTAACGGAGATGTATAGTTTACCAAAGTATGAAGAAGTTGATCCAACGCCGTGGATGATGCCGTTTTACCTCGTCTTTTTTGGCATGATGGTGGCGGATATCGGGTATGGGTTACTGATGTTTTTAGGGGCATTTTTACTCCAAAAATTAGTGGTATTGCCACGTGGAATGCAACGTTTTGCAAAATTCTTTGAGATTCTAGCAATCCCTTCGATCATCTGGGGATTTATCTACAGCTCATTTTTTGGGGCGGCATTGCCTAAAGAAATTTTTGGTATTCATTTACCATTTCCGATTTTGTCTACTACAGATGATGTCAACACGATCTTGATTTTATCCGTAATTTTTGGTTTGATCCAAATTTTAGTCGGACTATTTATTGCTGCTAAGGAACATATCAAACGAAAAGCATATGTCGATGCCGTGAATGATGGGTTTGCTTGGCAAGGGATCTTGCTTGGTATCATTCTGATTTTATTGGGAACGATGATCCTTAAAAACAACGCCTTTGTTTATTTAGGCGGTGCATTAGCTGTTCTTTCAGCCGTATGTATTTTGATCATTCCTGTTTTCCAATCTTCTTCAAAAGCCAAAGGGATCGCCAAAGGAGCGTATAATTTATATGGTCTAACTGGCTATATCGGAGACTTAGTCAGCTATACACGACTAATGGCACTGGGAATCTCTGGAGGAAGTATTGCCGCAGCTTTCAACATGTTAGTTGCTTTTATGCCTCCAGCTGCTCGTTTTAGTGTCGGAATTTTATTGATCATTGTCCTACAGGCTTTGAATATGTTCTTAACACTTTTGAGTGCCTATGTACATGGCGCACGATTACAATATGTAGAATTTTTTGGAAAGTTTTACACTGGAGGAGGGCGTTCCTTCAAACCACTAAAAACGGTGGAGAAATACGTCAACATCAATCATAAGAAAAAATAGAAATATTGGAGGAATTTGATACAATGATGGATTATTTGATTACTCAAAATGGTGGAATGGTATTTGCAGTATTAGCGATGGCAACAGCAACGATTTTTTCAGGAATCGGGTCTGCTAAAGGCGTTGGAATGACTGGGGAAGCGGCAGCTGCATTGACGACCAGTCAACCAGAAAAATTTGGACAAGCGTTAATTTTACAATTACTTCCAGGTACCCAAGGATTATACGGTTTCGTTATCGCCTTCTTGATTTTTATCAACTTAGGCAGTGATATGTCTGTCGTTCAAGGATTGAACTTCTTAGGAGCTTCCTTACCGATTGCCTTTACTGGTTTATTCTCAGGGATCGCTCAAGGGAAGGTTGCAGCTGCTGGTATTCAAATTCTAGCGAAAAAACCTGAGCATGCAACGAAAGGGATCATTTTTGCTGCGATGGTTGAAACATATGCCATCTTAGGTTTCGTTATTTCTTTCTTACTGGTCTTAAATGCGTAATAGCCTAGCTTATAAGGAGGAATGACGGTGGATGCGATTGATAAAATCATCACTCAAATAAATGAAACAGCACAACTCGAACGTGCATCATTCGAAGAAATGAAGCGCAAAGAAATCGATCAAAAATTCGAAGTGAAAAAGTGGCAGATCGAAGCAGATTTTCAGAAAGAAAAAGCAAGTAAGCTGGAAGAAATTGAACGAAGTTATCGTCAGTTGAGAAACAAGCAAAAAATGCAAGTGAAACAAGAAATCTTAAATGTGAAACAAGAAGTTTTACAGCGTTTATTCACGGAAGCAACGCTTCAGTTAGAAAATGAACCAAAAGAAGAACAACTTGCGTTGATGAAGCAAATGATCCAAACATTACCGATCAATGGCACAGCTCGCTTGATACCAGGAGAAAAATCAGCGGATATCTTAACACCTGCGGTCATCGCTGAATGGAATGAAGAACTTCCTTTTGAATTAATCCGGGAAGACTTTACTGAAAAAGCACAAGCAGGGTTGATCATTGATGATGCTGGTATCCAATATAACTTTTTATTTAGTCACTTGATCAAGGAAATTCAAGAGACGATGAGTGCCGAAATTGCCAAAGAATTATTTGACTAAGGAGGGATTGTCAAATGGAGTATCATGAATTAAATCCCTTGATACGTGGTAGAGAATTAGAGTTGATTTCAAAAGACACGTTTGAGCAAATGATCCAAACCGATTCGATCGATTCACTCGGAGAAATCTTACAATCCACGATCTATCAGCCGTATATCTATGACGGCTTTGACAAGGATTTTGAAGCCAATCTCTCTCGGGAACGCAGCAAATTATTCCAGTGGTTGAAAGAATCTGCACCAGAACCAGAAATCGTTTGGATCTATACAATGCGTTACACTTTCCATAATTTGAAAGTATTGACAAAGGCTGAGATAACAGGGCAAAACCTTGATCACCTTTACATCCATGATGGATTTTATTCGCTGGAAGTGTTGAAAGATGCGATTCACACGCAAGTGTCGGTGGAATTGCCAGACAGTCTCATGGATTATATTCGAGAAGTTCATGAATACTGCGAAGAATCGACTATTTTACAAGGGATCGATGTGATTTATGACCGTTGTTTTCTAACCGAGCAACGTCGCTTAGGGGAACAGCTTGGTTACCCTGAACTATTAGAAGAGATCATTGCTTTTATCGATTTAACGAATATCACCACGACAGAAAGAGGGATCTTGCAGCATCGTTCTGCAGGTTTTATGACAACAGTTATTTCAAGTTCAGGAAGTATTCCGAAAGACACATTGCTTTCCTTTGTTCGTGGAGAAATGGCATCTTTTACTCAGTTTTTACTGACAACAGATTACAGTGAGCTATTAAAGCAAGTCATCCATGAAGAACAGATTGATCTAGTCAGCTTGGAACAATTGAAAGATGATTATTTAAGTTCTTTTTATCAAGTAGCACAGACACAAGCGTTTGGCCCGTTACCATTACTAGCTTTTTTGAACGCAAAAGAAGTCGAAAGTAAAAATCTGCGCCTTTTGATCATTGGCAAACGAAATCACTTTTCACTGGAACAACTAAAAGAAAGGATGAGACAGGTCTATGACTTATAAAATCGGAGTAGTAGGTGACAAGGATTCTGTCTCGCCTTTTCGATTATTTGGCTTTGATGTACAGCATGGTACGACAAAGACTGAAATAAGAAAAACAATCGATGAGATGGCTAAGAATGAATATGGTGTGATCTATATCACCGAACAATGTGCAAATCTGGTCCCTGAAACGATTGAGCGCTATAAAGGACAATTGACACCTGCGATCATTTTGATTCCTAGTCATCAAGGAACCCTTGGTATCGGTTTAGAAGAGATCCAAAATAGTGTGGAAAAAGCTGTTGGACAAAATATTTTATAATAGGAAAAGGAGATAGTCATTTGCAAATTGGAAAAATCATAAAAGTCTCCGGTCCTCTCGTTATGGCAGAAAATATGTCAGAAGCAAGTATTCAAGACATGTGTTTAGTGGGAGATTTAGGAGTCATCGGCGAAATCATTGAGATGCGTCAAGATGTGGCGTCTATTCAAGTATATGAAGAAACTTCAGGAATTGGTCCCGGAGAACCTGTTCGTTCCACTGGGGAAGCACTATCTGTTGAGCTAGGACCAGGAATCATTTCACAAATGTTTGACGGGATTCAAAGGCCACTGGATACATTTATGGAAGTGACTCAAAGTAACTTCTTAGGACGTGGGGTCCAATTACCAGCTTTAGATCATGAGAAACAATGGTGGTTTGAAGCGACAATCGAAGAAGGAACAGAAGTAAGTGCTGGAGACATCATTGGGTACGTGGATGAAACGAAGATCATTCAGCACAAAATCATGGTCCCTAATGGTATCAAAGGAACTGTACAAAAAATTGAATCTGGATCATTTACGATCGATGATCCGATTTGTGTGATCGAAACGGAACAAGGCTTAAAAGAGCTGACGATGATGCAAAAATGGCCAGTACGTCGTGGTCGACCAATCAAACAAAAATTAAATCCAGATGTACCGATGATCACCGGTCAAAGGGTCATTGACACGTTTTTCCCAGTAACTAAAGGAGGAGCGGCAGCCGTTCCAGGTCCGTTTGGTGCAGGGAAGACAGTTGTGCAACACCAGATTGCTAAGTGGTCGGACGTAGATCTAGTGGTTTACGTTGGTTGTGGGGAACGAGGAAATGAAATGACGGATGTCGTCAATGAATTTCCTGAACTGATCGATCCAAATACGGGCGAGTCTTTGATGGAACGAACTGTGTTGATCGCTAATACATCGAACATGCCAGTAGCTGCTCGAGAAGCTTCTATTTATACGGGAATCACGATTGCCGAGTACTTCCGCGACATGGGGTATGATGTAGCAATCATGGCAGATTCCACTTCTCGTTGGGCAGAAGCACTGCGTGAAATGAGCGGACGTTTAGAAGAAATGCCTGGTGATGAAGGTTATCCCGCTTATCTGGGCTCTCGTCTAGCTGAATACTATGAACGTTCAGGACGTGTCATTGCTCTAGGCTCTGACCAACGTGAGGGCAGTATCACTGCCATCAGTGCGGTTTCTCCTTCTGGTGGAGATATCTCTGAACCAGTGACTCAAAATACCTTACGAGTGGTGAAGGTTTTCTGGGGATTAGATTCTAGTCTTGCTCAAAAAAGACATTTTCCATCGATTAACTGGATCCAAAGTTACTCATTATATTCAACAGAAGTTGGCAGATATATGGATCAAATCTTACAACAGGATTGGTCTGATATGGTAACTGAAGGCATGCGGATCTTGCAAGAAGAAGAACAATTAAATGAAATCGTGCGCTTGGTAGGGATCGATTCGCTTTCTGATAACGATCGCTTGACCCTTGAAGTAGCAAAATCGATTCGAGAAGACTATTTACAACAAAATGCTTTTGATGATGTAGATACGTTTACTTCAAGAGAAAAACAATTCAACATGTTGAAAGTTATTTTGACTTTTGGGAAAGAAGCTCGAAAAGCCTTATCGTTGGGAGCGTACTTCAATGAAATCATGGAAGGTACAGTAGCAGTCAGAGAACGCATTAGTCGGAGCAAGTATATTCCAGAAGAAGAGTTAGCCAAAATTAGTAGTATAAATGAAGAAATCAAAGAAACGATCCAATTGATTGTTTCAGAAGGAGGGATGACCGATGATTAAAGAATATCGTACAATCAAAGAAGTGGTCGGCCCTTTGATGGCAGTCGAAAAAGTTTCGGGAGTCAAATATGAAGAATTGATTGAAGTTCGGATGCAAAACGGCGAGATTCGTCGTGGACAAGTACTAGAAGTCCAAGAAGACAAAGCGATGGTTCAGATCTTTGAAGGAACAAGTGGAATCAATCTAAAAAATTCTTCCGTACGCTTTTTAGGACACCCTTTACAATTAGGAGTATCAGAAGACATGATCGGTCGGGTTTTTGATGGTCTTGGTCGACCAAAAGACAATGGACCTGAAATCTTGCCAGAAAAATATTTAGATATCAATGGCGAAGTAATCAATCCAATTGCCAGAGATTATCCCGATGAATTTATCCAAACAGGGATTTCAGCAATCGATCATTTGAATACATTAGTCCGTGGGCAAAAATTGCCGGTTTTTTCTGGCTCAGGTTTACCACACAAAGAGTTGGCTGCCCAAATTGCTCGCCAAGCAACTGTTTTGGATTCTTCCGATGATTTTGCTGTGGTTTTTGCTGCTATCGGTATTACTTTTGAAGAAGCCGAATTTTTTATGGAAGACTTTAGACAAACAGGTGCGATTGACCGCTCCGTTATGTTTATGAATTTAGCTAATGATCCAGCAATCGAACGAATCGCCACACCAAGAATGGCATTGACGGCCGCTGAATATTTAGCTTATGAAAAAGGCATGCACGTCTTAGTCATCATGACCGATATGACCAACTATGCAGAAGCGCTCAGAGAAATTTCGGCCGCACGTCGAGAAGTTCCTGGCCGTCGTGGTTATCCAGGCTATCTTTACACAAACTTAGCCACCTTATTTGAACGGGCTGGACGGATTAGAGGATTGAAAGGTTCTGTAACTCAAATTCCGATTTTGACGATGCCAGAAGATGATAAGACTCATCCGATTCCCGATTTGACGGGCTATATCACAGAAGGTCAGATCATTTTAACGAGAGAGCTTTATAAGAGTGGGATTCAACCACCAATCGATGTCTTGCCTTCTCTTTCACGGTTGAAGGACAAAGGAACAGGTGCCGGTAAAACGAGAGAAGACCACGCAGCAACGATGAACCAATTGTTTGCCGCCTATGCGCAAGGAAAACAAGCGAAGGAATTGGCTGTCGTTTTAGGTGAATCTGCCTTGTCAGATATTGATAAAATCTATGCAAAATTTGCGGAACGATTTGAAAACGAATATGTAAACCAAGGATTTTACACCAATCGGACGATCACAGAAACGCTTGACTTAGGTTGGGAACTGTTGGCGATGCTTCCAAGAACCGAGTTAAAACGAATCAAGGATGATTTACTGGATAAGTATTTGCCAGAAGGGAAGTGAGTTCCTTATGCGATTAAACGTCAATCCTACGAGAATGGAGCTAACTCGTTTAAAGAAACAATTAACGACAGCGACAAGGGGACACAAACTTTTAAAGGATAAACAAGATGAATTGATGCGTCAATTTATTTTACTGATCCGTAAAAATAATGAGTTACGCCAAGCAATAGAAAAAGAAACCCAAACAGCAATGAAAGATTTTGTCTTAGCAAAGTCAACAGTCGAAGAAGCTTTTATTGACGAACTTTTAGCATTACCAGCGGAAAACGTCTCACTTTCTGTAGTTGAGAAAAATATTATGAGTGTCAAAGTTCCTCTCATGAATTTTCAATACGATGAAACATTGAATGAGACACCATTAGAGTATGGCTATCTTCATTCTAATGCAGAGTTGGATCGTTCGATCGATGGTTTTACGCAGCTTTTACCAAAGCTTTTGAAGCTGGCAGAAGTTGAAAAAACATGTCAACTCATGGCTGAAGAGATCGAGAAAACCAGAAGAAGGGTCAATGCGTTGGAATATATGACGATTCCTCAATTGGAAGAAACGATTTATTATATTAAAATGAAGCTGGAAGAAAACGAACGAGCAGAAGTAACTCGCCTGATCAAAGTGAAAAATATGGGAACAGAAGAGTAAGGCTGATCCAATTCAGCATTCTAATGGCTTTTTTCAGGATCGAAACAAATCGAATTTAGCGTAAGAAGAAAAAGTAGTCATTTATTTTTCTTCTTGCGCTCGTTTGCTTATAATGGAAAGAGGTCGTGAAAGAAGCGGTCAGCTCCGAGCGAATAAGAGAGGATTTTTTTAAATAGCTTCTCCTATTTTAGAAAATCATCGCTTATTGTTGAGGAGTTGCTTCACGCCAATGATTCATTTTGTACCTATTTATGATCGCAGAACAAAATGTCGTTCTGAGATCTTAGATAAAAATTAAGCATAAGGAATGACTATCATGAAAAAAAGAGTAAGAAAACGATTATCACCTGTCCAGCTGATTGCTGCTGGTTTTTTTATCTTGATCCTGTTTGGAGGTAGCTTACTGACGTTACCATTTTTTAGCCGCAGCGGAGAAAGCACCCATTTTATTGATGCCTTATTCACTGCAACCTCAGCTATTTGTGTGACTGGTTTGACAACACTGAATACTGCGGAGCATTGGAATAGTGCAGGACAGTTTTTGATCATGACCTTGATTGAAATCGGTGGGTTAGGCTTTATGATGATCCCGATCCTCTTTTTTGCTATTGCGAAGAAAAAAATCAGTTTTAGTATGCGGATTGTGCTAAAGGAAGCCTTAAACCTTGAAGAGATGTCGGGTGTAATTAAGTTAATGATCTATATCTTAAAATTTGCGGTGGTGATCCAAGTAATCGGGGCCATTGCTTTGAGTGTAGTTTTTATTCCTGAATTTGGTTGGGCTAAAGGTATCTGGTTTAGTATCTTTCATGCCGTTTCTAGTTTTTGTAATGCAGGATTTGATTTATTAGGAGACAGTTTACTCGCGGATCAAACAAATGTTTACCTGATCATGGTCGTTTCAGCGTTAATCATTGCAGGTGGATTAGGTTTTATTGTCTGGCGTGATATTCTAAGTTATCATCGGGTCAAAAAAATCACACTACATTCAAAAGTCGCCTTATCTGTAACTGCACTCTTATTAATTGGTGGATTTATTTTATTTTTCATCACTGAAAGAAATGGACTGACTTTAGTTAAAGGTACGTTTACAGAAAGATTAGCGAATACATTTTTTATGAGTGTGACACCAAGAACAGCAGGCTATTACTCTATTGACTATTTACAGATGAGTCATGCAGGATTGATTTTAACGATGTTTTTGATGTACATCGGAGGAACTTCTGGTTCGACAGCTGGAGGACTGAAAACTACGACATTAGGAATTTTATTGATCCAAATGCATGCCATGTTTAAAGGAAAGACACGAGCAGAAGCCTTCGGTCGAACCATTCGCCAAGCAGCCGTGCTACGTGCATTGACTCTTTTCTTTGTAACTCTCTCTTTATGTGTTGTTGCGATCATGGTCCTATCTGTGACGGAGACGATTCCTAAAACGTCAGGAATCGAATACATTGCGTTTGAAGTCTTTTCCGCTTTTGGGACAGTTGGGTTGACGATGGGGTTGACCCCAGATTTGACATTGATCGGAAAACTAGTCATTATTTCTTTGATGTATATCGGTCGAGTAGGAATCATGACAGTCGTTTTTTCACTACTAGTAAAAGCGAACAGGGCAGAAGCCAATTACAAATACCCAGAAGAAAGCATCATGCTTGGGTAGTTGTGAAGGTATCGGGGAGTTCTGATAATAATAAAAAAGGAGAGGTTGGGACAATAGTCAGAAAAACTGATTATTGTCCCAACCTCTTATGATAGGATAAGAAATTGGGAAATATTTAATATGTACTAAGTTAGGATGAATGATTTAAAATTTGCGGTAGCCATCCAGAATAAAGTTAAAAAATTCTGGGAATAGATATAAATAGTTTTTCTTTTTGACTAAGTAAAGTATTTGTTCTATTATTTATCATATTTTTGAGCTTGATAAAACGAACCACTTATCTCATATCCTAATTTTGCATACATTTCTTTAGGTGTATCTGCATAGTCAGCGATAACAACTATAGTGGTATCATTATAAAATTTTCCTACGTATTGTTGTAACGCGGTTGCAACATATCTATTCCTAAATTTTGGAAGTGTGTAAATATCATAAATTTCAATGTTAGAATTATGCTTAATGACATTAACAAAACCAATTACTTTTTGATTTAAAGTAGCGATAAAAATATCTAGTATTCCTTCTTTAAATAAAGAAAGAAGAAAATTTTTATTTATGTTTGCAAATTCTTCTCCGTATATGATATCTTGATTAAATTTTACTTCTAAAAATTTATCCAGTGTGTTTGTAGTTACTTTTGAGATTTCAAAATTCTGAGATTCTTGAAATACTAGTTTGCTACTTGGAATAGTAAAAAATAACATTTGTTCTGTAAAAAATCCTTTGCTTTCTAGCGTAGCTATGAATTTAGCAGAAGGCTTAAAGTCAAATTTAAAGAGTGGGGAATCATTTAACCATTTTGACATAAATTTAGTATTTATATCATCTAATTCAAGTGTCGAAGGTTCTTTTTTTAACCAAATAAAGTTTTGATCATATAGATAATTAGAATAATTACTGACATGATTTTGAAATAAAGCATTTTCGCTAGAAACTTTTGATCCAGTAAAAAATTTTTTATTCATAGTGATTTTCTCCTTAATAAAGAGAGTAGGACAATAGTCAGAAAAAACTGATTATTGTCCCAACCTTTTCTTTTTTGCATTTTCTGCGGTTACTCGCTTCGTAAGTTCTTCTGTGGAATGAAGAAGACCATGTTTTCACGACCTTATCTACGGCGTTCAAACATCAGCTCCTTGAAATAAGCCTGAATTTTTCAAAACATGAGAAGCTGTTTCAAAAAATTCTTTCTTATTATCCTCGGAGCTACCCAATGTCTTCACAACCTTATCCCCGAATAACTTCGATTTTATATCCGTCAGGGTCAACAACGAAATAATAAGAAGGAGCTGTTCCTGGAAGTCCTTTTAGGTCTGTCACATTGAATCCTTCTGCTTGGTGTTTTTCGTGAAGTGCTTCTAAATCATCCGCAGCAATAGCAATGTGTCCATAGCCATTCCCTAGATCATAGCCTTCATGATCATAGTTATAAGTTAATTCTAGTTCGTAGTCATCTCCTGGTAAAGTTAAATAAACAAGGGTGAATTTGTTTTCTGGAAAATCACGGCGACGACTTTCTTCAAAGCCAAACGCTTTTTGGTAAAATTCTAATGAAGCGTCAAGATCTTTCACTCGAACGCAAGTATGAGCCATTTTCATAAATAACTACTTCCTTTCCTTTTTTTTCATCATAACAAAAAAAGAAAGAGCAATAGAAGATTTGCGCTTGTTTATGAGAAAACTCTCATGTAAAATAAAAAGTAAATAAGCTTAAGGTGGACAAAATGATGGATAAACCAGTATTTGGTGAAAAAGAAGCAGGGGTCCAGTATTCCCCACGATATGCTGCCTATATCATCGTGGAAGAAAAGAACAAACTAGCTTTGATTGAAGCTCCAAATGGTGCTTATTTTTTACCTGGTGGAGAGATTGAAGCGATGGAAACAAAAGAAGCAGCTCTTAAGAGAGAACTCCTTGAGGAAATGGGGATCGTCGCAGAAATTGCGACTTATCTAGGGGAAGCGGATGAGTATTTTTATTCCAATTACCGTCAGACCTATTACTATAACCCAGGCTACTTTTACGTGGCAAACGGCTGGCAACAAGTGGCAGAACCAACTGAAAAGACGAATACCGTTTGGTGGGTCACACCACAAGAAGCCATTGAAAAATTAAAACGAGGTAGCCACAAGTGGGCGGTTGAAAAATGGTTATTGAACAATTAAAACAATTAAATCAAGAAAAAATCCAAAACCAGCGTACAGTCAGTGACGAACTGGTTTTGGATTTTTATTTAGTAGCAAGTGTTATTTTTATTATGATAAAACATACGTTTTGATCGCTTCTGCCACGCCATGTTCTTCATTTGTTTTAGTGACCACGTTGGCAGCTTCTTTAACTAGCGGAACAGCATTACCCATCGCAACGCCTAAGCCAGCATATTCAATCATCGATAAGTCATTTTCGTTGTCACCAATCGCCATGATCTCATCCTGATCGATTCCAAGATGTTGCGCTAAGTTCGCAACGGCTGCGCCTTTACTTGCTTCTTTGTTTAATACTTCAAAGTAATAAGGCGCACTTTTCACTGTCGTGTATTTTTCACGGAATGTTTGTGGTAAACGGGCAATCGCAGCATCTAAGATATCAGGTTCGTCGATCATCATCATTTTAACCAAATTGATATCTGGTGTCATTTCTTCAGGTGTGCGATATTTCAACGGCATATGAACTAAGCTGGCTTCATGGATCGTATACGCACTGATATCACGATTAGAGGTGTAAATCGCCTGATCATCAATGGAATGTAGATGACTGCCAACTCGACGAGCCATCACTTCGATTTCTAAATAATCTTCATGTGTCAAACCATGACGTGCGATGATTTTTCCTGATTTTGTTTGTTGGACAAGTGCGCCATTGTAGGTGATCACGTAGTCATTTTCTTGGAATAAATCGAGTTCATTCAACTGTTCCTGGACACCAGGCAACGGTCTGCCGGTACACAAGACGATGGCTACTCCTTTAGCGACAGCTTGAGCAATCGCTTCTTTGACGTCTGCTGTAATTTCTCTTTTCTCATTTAATAAGGTTCCATCGATGTCGATGGCGACTAACTTGATAGACATAATTTCCTCCAGTGATCGTGTGTTTTAGTTTGTTTGGGTAATCAGTGAACCATTACGGATATGGCTTGCAAATTCTTGATAGGTTTCGTCAAATAGATCGTAGTGATTTCTTAAAGACGGATCAACCATTTCTTTTGGAAAGAAAAATCGTTCATCTCCTTGTTCTTGTCCAGCAAGAGCAGCCACAAGTTGGCTCACCTCTGATAATTCTACCAAAGTTCCATCATTTCGCAAGATTTCGATTTGTGTTCGATGGCGTCCTTCTTCGGGGCGATAAAAATCATAAGGCAAATCATAACTGGAATTGATGGCAGTATAGTAGACAGGATTGTAGCCAACTTTTTCCACAAGAGCAGTCATTTCCTTGATCAAGGAAGAAGAGCGATCCCCAGAAAAAGTCGCCGATTTTAACGGTTTACGGTATAAGAAACGTTTAGCTAAATCACTTAAGATTGGATCAGAAAATTCCGTCCATTGGGTAAAATAAGTTCCTAAAACGCCATCGTCTAATTTTAAATACTCATCCAGTGTAAAGTTTTCGTCAAGAAACGGTAAGAGTAGTTGAGAATGGGATTCAAACACATTGGGATCTTCTCGATACAACTCATGCGCCCGATGTAACAAGTGTTCTAAAATTACTTCCATGCCACGAGACACAGGGTGGAAATAAACTTGAACGTACATTTGATAGCGACTCACAATATAATCTTCGACTGCGTGCATCCCATTCATCGAAAAGGCGATCCCGCCTTTATAGGGACGAATGACACGTAAAATTCGGGTTAAATCAAATGTACCGTATTCTGTCCCAGTGTAATAGGCATCTCGCAACAAGTAATCCATTCGATCAGCATCGATCTGACTCGAAATCATTTGGACGACTTGGGGATTAGGATATGTTTTTTGAATCACACTGGCGACTTTTTCTGGAAATCCTTCTTCCACACGATTCAAAATTTGATAAACTTCCGTTTCAGGAGAAGTAATGATCTCTACAGTGATCGCTTCATGATTCGTATGGAAAATATGCTCAAATGTATGAGAATAAGGACCGTGACCAACATCGTGAAGCAATGCTGCGCACAATGTAACCAAACGTTCTCGATCATCCCAACCGTCAGCGCCAATTTTTTCTTGAGGGAAATTGCGGGAAAAGATATCACAGATCCGTCTTGAAATTTCATAGACCCCTAATGAATGAGTGAACCGACTATGTTCAGCGCCGTGAAAAGTAAAGGAAGAAGTGCCTAACTGTTTGATACGGCGCAATCGTTGGACTTCTTTTGAATTGATCAAGTCTAAAATGACTTGGTGTTGGACATGGATATAGTTATGGACCGGGTCACGAAAGACCTTTTCGATCGGTAATAATTGATATTTATAAGGAATAGTCATCAGCAAGCTCCTTTAATTTATTTCGTTCTTCCATTCGATTGATTTGATTCGTCCACTGTTCAGAAGTGACATGTGCCTCTTTCCAACATAGCGCATCAACTGAACGACTCTCTCCATAGAGTTGTGTGAGTGCCAATTGGAATTGTTGTTTTACATCCTCAATGGTTAAAGGAATTTCAAGTAAATCAGCTAAGGTTGCCATACTTTCAGGAACGACCGCCGGGTAACCATCCGTGCCGAAATCCTCTTTCAACGCTTCTTGATAGAATCGTTTCATCGCTTGACCTCTGGTTTGTTGTGCGCCATTGACACTAACATACATCATCACAGAAATCCCATTTTTTATGCGACGTTGGGCGATCCCCGCAAACTTTTTACCGTTGATACTCAGGTCATACGTACCAGGACAATAAGAATGAGTCACTTCAAAAGCTTCGATTGATACGGTTGGAAAAGCCAGACGAGTCAATGTGAGCATTTTTTCATAGGCAGCATCAATCGATATCTTCTCCTGTTCGTTTTGAGGGAAAATCAATGAGAGATTTAAAACCCCTTGATCAGAAATGATCCCTAATCCACCAGCGTTACGAACGATTGGCTGATAGCCTGCTTTTCTTAGCTCCTGAATGCCTTCATGGAAGTAGGGCGTTCGAGTATCTTTCATTCCTAAGATCACCGTTTGTTCATATTGCCAAAAATGGAGAAAGTTTTGGTTGTTTTTTTTTGAATACTCGGTTAAGATATCCGTCAGAGCAAAAGGGGTAAAATCATTTTTTTGATAAATTTTTTGATCCAAAATAATTGTTGGATTCATTACATTCGCTCCTTTATATAATTAATCATCGATTGACATTCCAATGATTCACGTTTGTCATCGTTTCATGGGAGTTTCTCTCATTATTATACTATACTCGAACATACTCTAAAAAAAGAATTTATTGAGTCTGGGACAAAACTTGGCTCAGTCTCTTCTGGTAGCTCTAAAAACGAATAAACGGTGTTCAAGCATCAGCTCCTTGAAATAAGCCTGAATTTTTCAAAATATGAGAAGCTATTTTAAAAAATTCTTTCTTATTGTCATCGGAGCTCCCCGATGCTTTCACAACCTCTTCGATGACGAGTTGTTTGACAAATAGACGAAAACTAGGAACAATGTACCTATATGAAGTAAAGGAGAAGGTAAAATGGCACAATCGCAAGGAACACCCATTTCAATCAAATTACGGACGAAAGTCATGCAAAACGGGGAGCATCAAGACTTTTTCTTTGATCTGAAAGGTCAAATGGTCAAAATTGGGGATACGTTATACATACGATACCAGGAAATTCAGGAAAATACAGCAGAAGAAATCCCTGTAACGATCAAATTGATGCCCGATGGACAGGTTCAATTGATTCGTGCGGGAGAAACACGGATGCGACTAAAATTCGGGTATCGTGAACGTTTGGAAACAACGTATCGGACACCTTATGGCATGCTTCAAATTGAAACGTATACCAAAGAATTACATGTTAGTCTGAAAGACCGACCAACCGCTGGGAAAGTAATGATTGAATACGACTTGCTAATGGGACCAGAAAAATTAGGGGAATATTATTTAACTTTAGATTTTACTGCTTAAATCGCAAAGAAACGTTTGATTTTTTACGTATGATTTTGTATGATAAGGAGTAGACTGTGAAAGGACGTGTCCTGATTGGAAATTAGTGTATTTGAAGGTGCAAACAAAAACGAATTATCAATGATCGAAGTAGCACATGCGATCTTAGAACAACGTGGCGATGTGATGGATTTTTCTGATTTAGCCAACCAAATCCAAACCTATCTTGGAAAATCAGACAGTGAGATTCGTGATTCACTGGCACAATTTTATACTGACTTAAATATTGATGGTAGCTTTATTTCATTAGGTGACAATCGTTGGGGCTTGCGTTCATGGTATGCGATCGATTCGATCGATGAAGAAGTAAACCATGGAATTGACGAAGAAGATGAAGATACACCTCGTCGACGCAAACGTAAAAAAGTCAATGCCTTTATCAACGATGATGAAGATGCGATCGATTATAATGATGATGACCCAGAAGATACTGACTTGTCTGACGAAGATGACGATGATCTTTTTGAAGATGATGATGACGATGATGAAGAAATCGCTGCTTATAACTCTGACTTGCAAGAAATCGGTGCAGACGACACAAGTGACGATGAAGAAGAATTACCAGGCAACATCGAAGAAGATCTAAGCATCATTGAAGATGACGATGAAGACGAAGACTACGAGGACGAAGAGTTCACCGAAGAATAGACTTTCGGCTTCATAGCTGCAGATCCCCCAATAAGGGATCTGCAGTTTTTTTGTATTGATTTTTTACATAAATTAAAAAAAATTGAAACTTTTTGGTTTGTTTGATCGTCATAGTAAGTGAGAGGGAAAGGAGATGGGTCCGATTTTTAATCGTTACAAGAAAAAGAAGCAAATCGAAAAATCCAAGAATTTATTAAGTGAATTGATCCAAGAGGAATATGAGAAAATGTTTCGGATCACAATGAATTATGTTCATAACAAAGAAGAAGCATTGGACGTAATGCAAGACAGTTTTCATAAAGCGTTAGCTGCTATTGAACAAGGGAAAGAGATTGAACGATTTTCAGCTTGGTTTTATCGTATTTTGATACGAACAGCGATCGATGCTTGGCGTAAGCAAAAACGAAATCAATCGGAAACATTGGAAGAAGAAACGATTCAACTCGCTCATACAATGGACGATTCATTGACTGATTTACATGGAATCATTGAAGGAATTGATAGCCCCGAAAAGGAAATTTTGATTTTACATTTTTTTGAAGGCTTTCGTTTAAAAGAAATTGCAGAGATTCTTGATTTGAATGAAAACACCGTCAAAACCAAAATGTATCGTACGTTAAATCAGCTAAGAAAAATCTTACAGTAAAAATCACAATAAAGGAGAGAAAGACGGATGTACTCAGCTCAGAAAGAATTAGAACAACTGAAACAAGTCTATCAACAACAAGAAATCCCTCATGGTATCAAAAATGAGATGATCAAGCGCTACTCACTGGAAGAACAAAGGTTTAACCAGCGAGTGAAACGAAAAAAACAAGTGAAAGGACTTATTCTATCTTTTGCTATTATTGCGATGATGTTCAGCAGTGTTTTTTTTAACAACCAAATTCGTAGTTTTGCTGAAGATTTACCCTTGATTGGCCCAGTCGTGAAATTAATTTTAGGGAAAACACTGTCTGATGAAGCAATCGAGATCCGAGTGCCGCAAATCAGTACAAAAGATAAAGAAAATAGTCAGACGATTGCTGGGCTGAACAAAAAGTACTTTCGTGAAGGACAAGAAAACTTTGAAAAAGCAAAAGTACAGTACCAAGACTTTAAAACAAATCATTTTCAAGTTACGGGAGATTATCAGAAACTGTTGGATGATCCGCGTTTTTTAGTGATTGAACAAAAGATGACACAAACTGCCGCAGACAGCTATACGGAAAAGCGTTATGATACGATTGATAAAAAAAGCGGAGTAGTCCTATCTTTACCACTTTTATTCAAAGATGATCAGTATCTTTCCGTTTTGACAAATGAAGTCAAAGAGCAAATGCAAAAAAATAGCAAAGAAAACCCTGATCAGTATTATTGGACAGATCATGATTTTAAAGATGGACTAATCAAAAAAACGCCATTAGTTACTAAAGATACCAAGTTTTATATTAATAGGAACCACGAATTAGTCTTAGTCTACGATCAATTTTCGATCGCACCTGGCTATATGGGCACACCAACCTTTGTGATACCTAAAGAAGTGACACGTTCACTTTTAGCTTCTCCAGATTACTTAAATGATTAATTCAACTGAAATAGAGCATAGAGGATAGGAAAACTAAGGTTTGCTATACCATCATTATTATAAACAAGCCTGTAGTTTTCCAAAAAAGACTGACAAATGAACGGATCGAAACAGATTAAGCATAGTGTATAACATCATCCATTGATGTGTTTAACTGCTATGCTTAGTCTGTTTTTTTAGTGAATATACTGAAAGTATAGATGAATAGCCAAGGGAAAACCTTTGAGAAAACGAGTGTCTATCGCTAAATTGGTCAATAAGGATCTGTTGTCCAGGGACAACAATGCTTAATTATATTCACTGAAAAATCACTCTAATTTAGAAGAATTAAAAAAAAACGATCAAAATTTTAAAATAATAAGTGGTTAAATTGAGCGTTTATTAGGGGTTAAAACGAGTAAAATAGCGATACAAGTAAATCAAGTGGATTTGCTTGAATATAGAATTAGTTAGCGACTAGGCAGAAAAAAGGAGGGAAGAAATGAAAAAAACAATTGGACTTTTCGTAGCTGGAATTGCCTGCTTTTGGGGATTGAGCGCTTGTGGTACGACGCATTCGACTACAACGACTTCTACTAGTACTGCTAGCCATACGCAGAAAAAAGCAGAATCGTTGATCGTCAATGGGATCGAGATGACGCTTACTGATTTTGGAGAAAAGACATTGCTCGATACGAATCAAAAAAAACAAACCATCTATAGCGTACACGTCAAAGGGAAGAATGTATCTGCTGATATGAAAGGCTTAGGTGCGATTGATTTCTTATTGAAAACAGATAAAGGGGAACAAACCATCAATATGGATTTTGCCAGCTTCGGGGACGAAATGGACAAAGGAGAGACGATTGAAGGAGACCTCTATTTTCAATTGAAAAAAGGCGAAACGCCTAAAGCCATTGAATACAAACCAACAGATAAAGTGATGTATTCATGGAAAATAGATGATCAAAAATAAGAACATGAAGGAGTAAGAAATGAGCAAGAAAAAATTAACAGCAAAACGTAAAAAACAGCTATTAACGATGTTTGCGGTGGCTGGTGTGATGGGAAATACTGGGATTGCACCAACGATGGCATTAGCGGATACTTTGTCACCAACAGCTGAAACTTCTACTGGACAAACACAGGCGAATGAAGCAAAAGAAGTCATCGATCAAACGATACAAAACGTCACAGATCCGTTAGTAAACCCAACGGATTCAACCACTACAACTAGTGACTCGTCAGCACCAACGGATGAAGCAACGGATGAAGCAACGGATGAAACAACTGAGAACACCCAGAAACAAACAAAAGAACAAGAGCAAGCAACAGCACCGACTGCCGAAAGTGAAGGGGATGCAACTAATCCAACAGCGGAAGCGCCAAAAGTAGCGCAAAAAGCAAATGTGGCAGCTGCCTCCGAGACAACAGGAACATGGGGTACCAGCTCGTATACGTTTGATGAAGGTACAGGAGTATTGACAATCGGAGCAGGTGAGTTAAGTGGCTATGAAAACTCACCATGGTACAAAAACAAAAAAGTAGATGCTAAAGCCATCAAGAAAATAGTCTTGTCTGGAAAAGTAGTTGCTCCAGAAAATTCTTTTTTATTATTTAGTGGAAATACCGAGGCTGAAAAACCTACGAATGTAACTGAAATCGAAGGGTTAAGTCAACTGGATACCAGTAACGTAACAGATATGAGTAAAATGTTTAAAGGTATGAGTAGCATAACAAGTCTAGATGTAAGTGGCTTTGATACCAGTAACGTAACAGATATGGCTTCTATGTTTTATGGTATGAGCAGAGTAACAAGTCTAGATGTAAGTGGCTTTGATACCAGTAACGTAACAGATATGGCTTCTATGTTTTGTGGTATGAGCAGAGTAACAAGTCTAGATGTAAGTGGCTTTGATACCAGTAACGTAACAGATATGAGTAGTATGTTTACCGGTCTGAGTAGCGTAACAAGTTTAGATATAAGTAGATTTGATGCGAGCAACGTAACAGCTACGGCTAATATGTTTCTTAGGACTCCACTTAAGAAATTAATTCTAGGAGATACCTTTAAATTTGTAGGAGGAAAAGGAGCTCTTACTTCTGCTTGGATGAGAGAAGATGGCACAGGGACGTTTTATTCAGCAGCAGATTTCATGAAAAACTATGGAACGGGTGATTTGACTGCTGGCACTTATGTTTCCGTTGAAACAGACACGTGGGGTACTAGTCCGTATATGTTTGATGAAGATACAGGAACGTTAACAATCGGAGCAGGTGAGTTAAGTGGCTCTGAAGAATCACCATGGAACAGCGACAAAGTAGATAGTGAAGCCATCAAAAAAATTGTCTTGGCTGGGAAAGTAGTTGCTCCAGAAAATTCTAAATACTTATTTAGTACAGATTCCAGTGGTAAAGACCTTACGAATGTAACTGAAATCGAAGGGCTAAGTCAACTGGATACCAGTAACGTTACCAATATGGCGGATATGTTTAACAATATGAGTAGCGTAACAAGTTTAGATGTAAGTGGCTTTGATACCAGTAATGTAAAAGATATGAGTAGTATGTTTTACTGTATGGGTAGCGTAACAAGTTTAGATGTGAGTGGGTTTGATACTAGTAATGTAACAGATATGCACTCTATGTTTACAGGTATGGGTGGCATAACAAGTCTAGATATAAGTGGCTTTGATACCAGTAACGTAACAAGTATGTTTGCGATGTTTGCAGCTATGGATAGCGTAACAAGTCTAGATATAAGTGGTTTTGATACCAGTGAATTAACAACGTCGGAAAATATGTTTTATCAGACTCCACTTAAGAAATTAACACTAGGCGATCACTTTAAGGCGATTGGAGACACTAAGTTATCAGCGCCTGAAGCATTGAACGAAGGGGATCAGCTGACAGGAAATTGGATTCGTGAAGATGGTCAGTCAAAAGGCTATTCACCGGCTGACTTTATGGCAAATTACGGCACGGGTGATTTAACGGCAGGAACTTATGTGGCAGAACTAGTGAAAAGTGAGTTGGAACCACAAGAATATCATGTAGGAGATGTCAATATTACTGGAACCTACACAGGGGATATGTCTCTCGGCCGATTAACCGTTAATGGCAAAGTTGTCAGCTGGGGCGGTAGCTTCAAAGATGGTCAGTTCAGCTATTATGTCGGTGCTGGCAAATTAAAAGTCGGCGACAAAGTCGTATTAGATGGCTACAACAAAGAGAAGGAATTGATAGATTCCAAAGAGATTGAAGTGATTTCCGAATCTTCAGGATCAATTGATCAAGTAGACGCGTATCAGTTGGGTGATTCAACGATTACTGGAACTTACACGGGGGATATCCATAAAGGAAAACTAGTAGTGAACGGAGAAGTCGTTAGTTGGGGCGGAACCTATAAAGATGGCAAGTTTAGCTATTATGTGAACTCTCAAGTCATCAAAGCAGGGGATCAAGCAACGATTCAAGGCTATGATAAATTCAATACGCCACTAGGGGACCCACAACCGGTAACTATAGGAGAACAACTGGGTCAATTAACAGAAGCCCATCGTGTGGGAATCAGTACAGTGATCGAAGGAAGCTACACAGGCGATGTTTACCAAGGAATCTTGTTGGTCAATGGCGAAAAAGTTAGTCAAGGCGGCAGCTTCAAAGATGGCAAGTTCAGTTATTATGTAGGAAACCTTAAAGTATCAGAAGATGATCAGGTAGTCTTGATGGGTGCCAACAATCGAGGACAGCAAATTCCAGGATCAGAGATTGGGGTCACTATTCAAACACCAACAGCTGAAATCAACGAACTGACTTATAAAATCGGCACACAAACGATCAAAGGAGCCTATGGTTCTGATACCCAAGTCCACCAAGGTCACTTGTTTGTCAATGGTAAACTGATCAGTAAAGGTGGGAGCTTTAAGGATGGGGCAATCAGTTATTATGTGAAGCCAGACCTAATCAAAGCTGATGATCAAGTAACAATGAATTTCTATGATGGCAGTGGCAACTTATTGGCTGAAAACCAAACAGTTTCTGTTAATTAAGAAAAAAATTCCATATTTAAGATGAACTAAATGGTACTCGCTGATTGCCAGTACCATTTAGTTTTTTAAGTACTTAGTTATCAGAAAGATATCCTTATGAAAAAGCAATGTTCAAAAATAAGAGTAACGAAATGAATAATCAACGAGAAAACAGCTATTAACAATTAGTAATAGAAGAATTTATAAAAAATTATCTTTTATAGATAGGGAGATATTATGAAAAAGATGGCTAAATTAAACGATTTGATCAAAAGATGGGGTTTTTGTTTTTTATTGATGGCGATAACTTGGCAGGTTAGTTCGATGGTTGTTCACGCTGACACGAACGAATTAAAGACGCCAACTGTGGATGTTACTGCTATTCCAAGAGGAGATCTCTATACAGATTATGATAAAGAGCGGAGAAATACTACTCACAATAACTTGGAAGTGACAGGGCTATTTTTACCTCGTGGAGAAGAAATTACGGTAGAAGTCAAAGAGAATCCAGAAAATGTTAGCTTAGTAATCGGGCAGTATGGAAAGTACGAGAATCTTAATTCTGCACCAGAAAGCATTGGTTCCAATCCGGTTGATTATCAGTTAACTAAAGGGATCAATCATATTACTAGAGAAGACAGCGATGGCATGGTTTATATTCGTAACCAATCTTATGACCAAACGATTCATGTCACTTTAACAGGTGGAGTCGAGGTTCCTGAATTTCGATTAGGTGGCAAAAATAATCAAGCAACCTTTTTTCAACGATTGAATGATTCAACGACGAATGTTCCTTTTTTTGTCATTGAGGGAAAATATGTGTTTGGAACATTTCAAATGAGTGAACTAAAAAATATAACGCCTCTTTCCGAAGATCGTTTAAATGAATTGGCTAGTTATTGGGATAAAGTATATCAACTGACTGTAGAATGTTATGGGTTTAATAATCAAGCAGGCTATGCTGCTGAGAAGAACATGAATCAAAGAATTCATATTGCCAATCCTGATTCAGGGGCAGGCTATGCTTATGCGACCAATAACTATATCTCTTTTCAAATAGATACGGGCGCTTCTCAGGATATTTTAGGAAGTAAACCGACAGATCAGCAATGGGGATTTTGGCACGAAATGGGGCATACGTTCCAAACACCTCAATACAAATTTGATGGTATGACAGAAGTAACGGTAAATATCTCTTCTATGTATGTCCAACAAAAATTAGGCTTCCCTTCACGACTTGCAAGCAGCTCAACACAAAAGGTCATTGATGATTACTTTAATATTGATGTAGATAAACGTGATTTTAGTAGTTTAGGCGATGAGCTATTTGCTCAGTTGGGGATGTTTTGGTCCTTAGAGCGCGTCTTCGGTTTAGATTACTATAAGACTGTTTCTCAACTATATCGAACAATGGAAACAAGAGAACTCCCTTCATCCAATGAGGAGGAGATTCAGACAATGGTTAAAGTATTTTCTCAAGCGGCAAATCGTAACTTAGTTCCTTACTTTAATCAATGGGGAATAAAAAC
The DNA here is from genome assembly GCF_051711145.1 of Enterococcus sp. DIV0691. NCBI lineage: Bacteria > Bacillati > Bacillota > Bacilli > Lactobacillales > Enterococcaceae > Enterococcus > Enterococcus sp. DIV0691. Next base: position 2,146,446 of record NZ_JBIOLY010000001.1, on the reverse strand, counting down.
AACTGCTGAAACAGAAAAATATTGTCAACAGTTTAAGAAACTAGAAAAAGAAATTTGGAAAGATGTGGACGGTCGTGGGGAGGATTATGCACTCCCAGGAGCTGTTAAGCCTTACACCATTCCGACACTGGATTCCTTTACATTGACTAATCTGCCAATTTTTACCACAGCAGGCCAAATTTCGTTAGAAAACCTCAAATCTATTCCACTTGCTAGTCCTACGAAGATTTCAAATGTTTACTATCAAGGGATTGGCAACTATTCTGATTATCCAGGGAATACCATTAAGCTAACGAATGAGAATGGCGTTTCTAATGTTTTACCTATTAAAGAGGTAACTGGAGGAGAAGCAGTCAAACTTTTTGGTAATGCTTATGGTTTCCAGATCATTGCACCTAATCCAGAGACTAAAACTTTCTCCATGGTTGGGAGATCAGGGAAACTTCATCAAAGTTGGGGAGATGGCGTATATGTAACGATTCACCAGTATGATCATCAGATGAAACAGAAAAAAGCGGTTGAATTGTCAGGTGAAGAAGATAGCGACAAGTTAAGTAAAGTGTTTAAAGATGCTCCTTATGAAATCGGTGACTATGTTCATATCACCCATGAAGAATCAGATAATCGGATTGAACGTTACCACAATAATAAATTGATTCCTAATGATTATGAAAAAAGTTATTGGTACCAAATGACAGATAAAGGCTGGAAAGAAGTGGATCTAAAACCAGTAGTTACACCAATCACAAAAGATTTGTTCTTGGGATTACCAGTGGATGCTACACAATTAGTAGATACAAGCTCAGAAAAAAACATTGTACCAATCACTAAAGTCGAATATGTACAAGAGCCAGATTTTGCAACTGTAGGACAAACCAGCACAGAGATAAAAGTTACTAACAGTGTGGGAGAAACTACAACAGTTTCAAATGATGAGCTGACTGTTCGAGGTGGAGAAGCAGTCAAACTTTTTGGTAATGCTTATGGTTATCAGATTATTGTGCCAAATATACAGACCAAAACTTTCTCGATGGTTGGAAATTCAGGTAAACTTCATTTTAGTTGGGGAGATGATGTATATGTAACAATCCAACAATACGACCATCAGATGAAACAGAAAAAAGCGGTCGAATTGTCGGGTGAAGAAGATAGCGACAAGTTAAGTCAAATGTTTAAAGATGCTCCTTATGAAATTGGCGATTATGTTCACATCACTCATGAAGAATCAGGTAATCGGATTGAACGTTATCATAATAGTGAATTGATTCCTAAGGATGACGAAAAAAGTTATTGGTACCAAATGACAGATAAAGGCTGGAAAGAGGTTGACCTAAAACCAGTAGTTACATCAATCACAGAAGATTTATTCTTGGGATTACCAGTGGATGCTAAACAATTAGTAGATACAAGCTCAGAAAAAAACATTGTGCCAATCACTAAAGTCGAATATGTACAAGTGCCAGATTTTGCAACTGTAGGACAAACAAGCACACAGATAAAAGTCACTAACAGTGTGGGAGAAACCACAACAGTTTCAAATGATGAGCTGACTATTCTGGGTGGAGAAGCCGTTAAACTTTTTGGTAATGCTTATGGCTATCAGATTATTGTGCCAAATCCAGAGACCAAAACTTTCTCAATGGTTGGGAAATCAGGTAAACTTCATCAAAGTTGGGGAAATGACGTGTATGTCACGATCCAGCAATATGATCGTTATCTGAAACAGAAAAAAGCAGTTGAATTGTCAGGTGAAGAAGATAGTGACAAGTTAAGTCAAATGTTTAAAGGCGCTCCTTATGAAATCGGCGATTATGTCCATATTACCCATGAAGAATCAGATAACCGGATTGAACGTTATCATAATAGTGAATTGATTCCTAATGATGATGAAAAAAGTTATTGGTATCAAATGACAGATAAAGGTTGGAAATCAATCACTGAAGAGGAACTTCCAGAAGAAACCAAAGGAACGATTCAGGCGGATCAGTATATCCTTGGTAAAACAACAATTACTGGAAGATACTATGGTAATGTGAAAAAGGCTCGATTAACCGTCAATGGAAAAGTGATCAGCTGGGGAGGAACTTTTAATTCAGATGGAACCTTCTCATATTATTGTGGACCTAAAACAATAAGTGCAGGGGATACAGTTGTTTTAGATGCTTTTGATGAAGAGAATAAATTACTGGATACCGCAACTCTAACGATCACTAGTTATTCTGGAGCGATTACGATGGCTGACTATCAATTAGGTGCTTCTGTTATTACCGGAACATATACGGGAGATGTTCGAATGGCTCACTTAACAATCAATGGACAGTCCATTAGCTGGGGTGGGACTTTTAAAGACGGGACATTTACCTACTATGTGAAGCCTTCTCAAATTAAAGACGGGGATAAGGTATCGATCCAAGGATATGATCCAAATCAACATTCGTTAGGAGAAGAACAACCGGTCAATCTAAAAAAAGTAACAGGAAAAATAACTCAAGCAGTGAAGAAACAAGGAAGTACAGTCATTGAAGGGACTTATGAAGGCGACATCTACCAAGGTCGTTTAACTGTCAATGGAAAAGTGATCAGTTGGGGAGGTGCCTTTAAAGATGGTAAATTCACTTACTATATTGGTCAACTGGAACTATCTGAAACGGATACGGTGGTTCTTGAAGGAGTGGATAGAAATAAAAATATCATCGAAAACAGCAAAATTAACGTAACCTATCAAAAAAGTGAGGTAAAAATAACTGATTTAAGCTATACCTTAGGCACACAAACGATTTCTGGAACCTATCAAGGGGAAGTTAAAAAAGGACAATTGTTTGTTAATGGAAAATCAGTCAGCTGGGGCGGTAGCTTTGCTGAAGGAAACATCGATTACTATGTGAAAGCCAATCAAATAAAATCAGGGGATAAAGTAACAATGAACTTATACGCACCAAATGGCCATCAAATTAGCGAAGGAAATGTTGTGACGATCAAAGAAAAATAACCACTCATTATTTTGATTACGTCCAGCTACTATGTAAAAGTGAAAGGTAAAAGTGAAAGCATCCAGAAAGTCATTGATCTCAGTGAGACACATAATGTTTTTTCAGAAAACTAACACGAATCGAATTGGTGTCAATGACTTAATGATGTTTTACTTTTGAAAGTGAAGAAATTCAAAAATGCCCCGCACATTTTTTGCGAAATATTGTTCTTTCACTAGGAATTAACGTTTACACCAGTTTTTGTCCTTAATTTATCAGAGAGTGTTTATCGTAAAAATTAGTGGCATTTGAATGAGAGGAAAACGATGAGAGACAAACGCATTGATATTTTAAGAGGAGTGGCTATCTTATTCATTATTTTAGCCCATATTTCACCTCCTAATAATCTACTTCAGCTAAGAACTTTTGATGTTCCATTAATAACTATGTTACTAGGGATGAGCTTTAGCTTATCCACAAAAGAAGAAAAATACCGAGTCTATCTTTTTAAAAGATTTAAGCGTTTAATTATTCCTACTTGGAAAGTGTTACTAGGCTATTTTATTCTCTTTGGGGCCATCGCATTATTGAGACATAAGGATTTTCCATATCATTTTGAATATATCATTTCTTCGTTTGCGATGTCTTCTGATAAAGGTATCGGTTATATGTGGATATTAAGGATATTTTTTGAAATAGCCTTATTGAGTCCGATTTTCAAGTGGTTATATTCACTGAAAGAAAAACGGACAATGATCATCTTGCTATTCATTTTTTGTATGCTGCTATTGGAGTATGCGCAAAATCTGTCATTGGTTTCAACGGGACATTTTTTGATTTTGTTTGCTTTAGAATTAGTTGGCTATTCATTTATCGTATTTATTGGAATCTGTGTTTACAATAATCGTATGATAGATAATCTCAAATTATGTGGTTTGTTTGTTTTTCTATTTTTTGTTTCAATCCTTAAAACAAGAAGCTTTGACATACAAGCTTTCAAATATCCACCGCAATTACAGTATATAAGTTATGGCTTAAGCCTATCTATCCTTTTATTTCTAGTGACTACACTATTGAGTAAAAAGATAGTTCAATATAAACTCGACCCAATCATATGGTTATCAAAAAATTCTATTCAAATTTATTATATCCATATCTTTATCGTACGAGCAGTTGATCGATTACCTGTAGTAAAGAATTGGTGGGAGACAAGATACCTTGTAACAGTAGGCATAAGTAGTATTGCTGTCTATCTATTTGGTAAAATCAAAACTATGACAGTGAGAAAAAGTACGTTCAAACTTTCTAATAGTCAGTAAATTTTAATAAATAGTATTTGTCCAAGAGGTTACTGATTGTTGCATGTATAGAGTTATTGACGGTTTGTAAACGATGCAATGAGAATTGTTCCTTATATTGCAATAAAAGTCTGCTGTACCACTCAATGAAAAATAGTAAGTGTAAAACTAAATTATTCGAACGATAGTTGATGGATGTTTTGATCATCGATCCTGATGGAGTATCAGGAATATTTCACTATCGTTCGGATATTTTTGTTCTGTTGCCTGATGCTTTTCGATCTTGCTTAGCAAAATTATCTCTTTATAAAGGAAAATCAAACAAGAGAAATTGCAAAATGAAAAAACGGTAAGTGGCATTTTTGAAGGGTCAATTTTGTGATTCCTTATAAAAAATAGATAGCCTTACTGGGGTTCTTGAAGCGTGTTTTTTTAGGTGCCAACCTTTATATTATTTGGAAAATAAAAATGAGGAATGAAAGTATATCCTTTTTGGTATATACTTAATCCATACTATTTCCTATGGCAAACCATCCTGTTCATTGCTCAAAATGATCGTGTTAACAGGAGCTTGGAAAATATATAGGAGGAATCTCGTGAAAAAACAACCAAAATTTCAAGAAATTGCGAATGAAATTGAGAAGCGAATCATGGAAGGAATTTACGTTTCTAGTCAAAAATTACCTTCAGAATATGATTTAGCAGACGAGTTTCAATGTAGTCGTTTAACTGTTCGTAAAGCAATCGAATTATTGATCAGCCAAAATAAGTTGATCAAAGAAAAAAGTAAAGGCACGTATGTCATGAAACAACCTAAGATCCAAAGTGGCTCTGGAGGACTGCAAAGCTTTACCGAAACTGCTCGAATCCAAGGGAAAAAGACAAAAACGCAAGTCTTAGAATGCGAAGTTACTGAACAACTACCAACGAATGTTAAACAAGCTTTTGGTGAATCGATTTCTGAGCCAATCGTTCATTTGAGACGATTACGTTATTTTGATGACGAACCAATGACGGTTGAAAATCTTTATATTTTAAAACGTTATCTGGGAGAAGTCTCTCAAGAAGAATTAAGTGGGTCACTCTATCAAGTGATCGAAAAAAACGTTGAAATCGCTTATTCTCACCAAGAAATCGAAGCAGTGAAAGCGACGGCTGACGTGGCAAAACTCTTGCAAGTAGCTGTGGATGAACCGATGTTGTTTGTCCATTCAATGACATATTCGCCAGCAGCCAAACCAATCTTATATGACTGCTCGTTTTATCGTGCAGATAAATATACATTTAAAAATACGTTGATTCGTCAAAAAAGGAGTGAATAAATTGAAAAAAAGCAAGTCGATGATTGATGATCATTGGGAAGAATTTCTTGAGTTTCTTCAAACAGTTATGAAAGTACCAAGTGTGAAAGGGGAGCCGGAAGATCATGCTCCGTTTGGGAAAGCACCTCGAGAAGTGTTGGACCTTGTACTTAAAAAAGGAAAAGAAGTAGGGTTTAAGACCAAAGTGATTGATGATGCGATCGGGTACGTCCAATGGGGAGAAGATGATGAGGACTATATTGGGATCATTGGTCATTTAGATGTGGTTCCAGCAGGATCGGGATGGGATTTTCCACCCTTTGATTTAAGCGAAAAAGATGGACGCTTTTATGGACGAGGGATTTTAGATAATAAAGGGCCGATCATTAGTTGTTTTTATGCTCTGATCCTGTTGAAAAAAATGGGAGCGGTTCCTAAAAAAACGATCCGCATTATTTTTGGGACTGACGAAGAAAGTGGGATGTCTGATGTGACTCATTATTTACAGGCTGAAGTTCCGCCATCATTTGGTTTTACGCCAGATTGTAAATATCCAGTTGTTTACGGAGAAAGAGGAGTAGTCAACCTAACGATTCATTTCCCATTAGTTAAAGAAGAAGTTATTCAAATCAGTGATTTTGCAGGGGATCAATATCGAGATCATGTGCCAGACCAGCTGAGTGTTTCGATTAATGCAAAAAAATTTGATGTGGAAGGAAAACGTTCTCCAAGTAATGCCCCAGAATTAGGAGAGAATGCGATTACGCTGCTTGCCGAAAAAATCAAAGCAGATTCAGCTGTTCCAGAACAAATACGAGCTTATTTTGATTGGATCTGGCAAGCTTTCCACAATAAATATTATGGAGAAGGAATCGAGCTTGCTTTGTCTGATGAAGATTCAGGCAGGTTGATTCTTACACCTGTGAATTTGCAAAAAAACACTAACGGGTTAGATTTAGAAGTTGCTTTTCGTTACCCTGTTTCAGTCACAGAAGAGGAAGTCGTGAGTGGGTTGGCTAAACAGTTGCCCGAGAAAGCGACTTTTACAATCAATCGCAGTATTCCAGGGATCTGTCAGAAAAAAGATTCGCCTGAAATCAAAAAACTATCTCAAATTTACGGCGAGATTACTGGGAACGACCCTACACCAGTGACGACAACGGGTGCTACTTATGCCAGAAAGATTCCTAATGTATTAGCGTTTGGTCCCTCTTTTCCTGGACAGAAAGGGATTGCACATAACAAAAACGAGTATATGGAAGTAACAGATCTGCGTATGAATTTAGAGATATACCTGCGAAGCATTCAAGCATTGATCGAATAAACAGTTATATATTTTTTAAAAAAAAGATTATCAGAGACTTCTCTTATAAATCAATTAGATTTTAAGAAAAGTCTCTTTTTAGTATAGACATAATAGTATATACTAAATAAAATAGATGTAAGCGCTATATATAGGAGGAGTAAACATGTGGGGAATTATCGCAACGTGGCGTATGGCACATGATGGTGTGTTAGCTGCAAAAGAATTATTAGAACAGGAAGGAACATGCGGAGATGCCGTGGAAACGTCAATCAAATGTGTAGAAGACTATCCATTTTATAAATCAGTTGGCTATGGTGGCTTGCCAAACGAACGAGGCATTGTAGAAATGGATGCGGCTTTTATGGATGGGGATACGTTCAAAATTGGGGCAGTGGCTGGGATCGTAGATATTGCGAATCCAATATCAGTTGCCAGAAAATTAAGTAATGAAAAATTCAATAGTTTTCGCGTAGGACAAGGAGCCACTGAATATGCAATGCTAGCAGGATTCGAACGGAAAAACATGCTAACGCCAAGAGCTAAAAAAATTTGGCAAAAACGAGTGGCAGAAGTGGCGAAAACGAATCTAAGCCCCTATGACGGACATGATACGGTGGGCGTGGTTTCTTTAGATCAACACACTGGCATGGCTGCAGGAACGTCTAGTTCTGGATTATTTATGAAAAAGCAAGGTCGTGTGGGAGATTCCCCTTTATCAGGTTCTGGTTTTTACGTCGACAGTCAAATCGGTGGTGCGACAGCAACTGGTCTAGGAGAAGATCTAATGAAAGGCTGTCTAGCTTATGAAATTGTTCGCTTGATGGGAGAAGGAGTCACTCCACAAAAAGCCTGTGATCAAGCTGTGTATTCTTTTACTGATTTATTAAAAGAACGGTATGGCAAAGCAGGTGCTTTTTCATTAGTTGCTATGAATAAAGCAGGTGAATGGGGAGTTGCGACTAATGTCGAATTTACGTTTACTGTTGCAACTGAAAAGGAGCAACCAGCTATCTACTTAGCTAATCCAGGAGTTGATCAGACAACGATCATTGAACCAATCACCAAAGAATGGCTGGATGCTTATGAAAAACGCATCAAAGCCCCAGTTTGATCCCAGTATCGAAGTCATTTAGCTGATAATCAGCATATGTATATATAAGGAGGAGAAAAAAATGGCAACAAAAAAAATCTATTTATTCTGTGAAGCAGGGATGTCAACAAGTATTATGGTCAATAAAATGATGGAAGTAGTCAAAAAACATCAGATGCCACTAGAAATCCATGCGTTCCCAGCAATCCATGCAGAGGAAAAAGTTGAACAAGAGAAACCGGTAGCCATCCTATTAGGACCACAAGTTCGTCATTTAAGTGACAAAATGAAAAAAACGTTTGAGCCGTTAGGCATTCCTGTAGGCACAATTGCCACAGAAGCATATGGCATGATGGATGGCGAACGTGCGATGAAAGATGTCCTGAAAATGATCAAAGAAAGTAGAAAATGAGTTTTTGTAAACGGAAACAGTCGGAGTCAACAAAAAGATCGGGGGAAAAAAGATGCAAAAATTTTTGAATTGGTTAGAAAAAGTTTTGACACCAATGGCAAAAACGGTTGGAGAAAATAAATATTTGATTGCTATACGAGATGGCTTTTTACTTTCTACACCGTTATTGATCGTGGGGTCATTGTTTCTAGTATTGACCAACTTTCCAATACCAAATTGGAATGAATGGATGGCTGGTTTTTTAGGGGAAAATTGGGCAGTCATGTTGAATAAGCCTGCTACCGCCAGTTTTGATATCATGACGATTTTAGCAGTTGGGGGCATCGGTTATAGTTTAGCAAAGCAATTTAAAGTGGATGCGATGCAAGCGGCAATTATTTCTTTAGTTTCATTCTTTATCGTAACGCCTTTTACCACATTATTTACGCCAGAAGGTTCGACTGAAGTATTTGAAGTCGGAAGTCTTCCTTTACGTTGGATGGGATCAAGTGGTTTATTTTTAGGTATGGTAGTTGCTTTAGTAGCGACTCGTATGTTCGTTGCCTTGATTCGTACAGGGTGGACAATCAAAATGCCAGATGGCGTGCCGCCTACTGTTGTTAAATCGTTTGAAGCATTGATTCCAAGTTTCGTCATCTTAACGTTCTTTATGGTGGCGAATTGGGTAGCGAGTTTAACCACATATGGGAATTTACAAGAAATCCTGTTTAAATTCTTACAAACACCATTGTTAAGTTTAGGGAATACCTTAGGTGCTATGATCATTGCGTACTTATTTTTACATTTTTTCTGGTTTTTCGGAATCAACGGTTCAAGTGTCGTAGGTGCAGTTTTCAATCCAGTTCTTCGTGCTTTATCGATTGAAAATCTAAATGCGTTTAAAGACGGACATGAAATTCCTAATATCATTACAGGTCAATTTCAAGATATGTTTGCAACATTTGGTGGGGGCGGTTCTACCTTATCATTGATTTTGATTATGATTCTTGTATGTAAAAGTCAGCGAGTGAAAAAACTTTCACAATTATCGCTTGTACCAGGAATTTTCGGGATCAATGAACCGATCATCTTTGGTTTACCGATCGTATTAAATCCAATCATTTTGATCCCATTTGCTTTAGTACCGACGATCAATATCATTATTGCTTATTTTTGTATGGACCTAGGGTTAGTTGCTTACACCAATGGGATTCAACTTCCATGGACAACGCCACCGATCATTTCCGGCTTTTTAGTCAGTGGTTGGCAAGCTTCTGTCCTTCAGGGATTACTTATTTTATTAGGAATGGCAGTTTATTATCCATTCATCAAAGTATTAGACAATCAATATCTGAAAGAAGAGCTTGAGGCAGAAGAATCAACAGCAGAAGAAATCAATTTTGATGACTTTGATTTTGATACCTTATAAAAAGGAGTAGGAGCATGAAAAAAATCATTTTGATCCTCAACCATGTGACCGCAGGTATGGGAAGTGACGAACAAGCACAATTACCTCCAGGTGGAAAAAAAACAGCTCTAGGACCGGGAGAAACATTAGCGCCATTGTTTAAAGAAAAAAAGGCAGAGATTATTGCTACTTTATACTGCGGTGATCGTTATTATTCAAGTCATCCAGAAGAAGTCAAACAAAAATTTATCGGATTCGCCAAAAAGTTTGGAGCAGATGCGATATTATGTGGACCAGCTATGCATTATCCTAATTTTGGAGAGATGGCAGGCGGGTTAGTCGAAGCTTTTAACAAAGAAGGCATTCCTGCTGCCGCTGCAATGTCTGTTGAAAATCCTGCTGTAGCAAAATATCAGCAAGTGATCCCCATCGTTAAAATGCCAAAAAAAGGTGGGATCGGACTAAATCAATCCTATAAAAATATGGCAACAATCGTGACACAGTTAGCGAAAGGGGAAGAACGAACTTCCTCAGAACAAGAAATGATCTTTTGAATCAAAAGTGAATAAACGGAGCATAATGACTTTTCTTAAGTTGAAAAGCTGTTTCGATAGATGACGGAAAAAAGCCAATCATTACGTATGTTTTGATTGGCTTTTTGTGTGAAGAAGGTTGCAAAGAATGGTTTGCCACAAGCTGGATCAGGGGAGATGAGGAACACGTAAGGCTTTGATCAATGTCAATGTTTGGGTAGAAAGATTCGATCAATTAGCTAACTGAATTTCACCGTTTGACAGCTTGCTCTTTCTCTTTATTGATTTATTCCTTCTCTTTATTAAAAAGTAGAGTGAAAAATAGACTTGAATCTCAATGGATCGTCCAATAAACTATTTATTGTAAGCGATTTATTCTTAATTGAAGAAAAGTGGTGATGTATGAACAAAGTAAAGATACTCATGACCTTGTTTGTTAGCTCTATACTCCTATTTTTGATTTCTCATCCCCAAGAAATAGCGGCAACTACAAGCAAGTCTAATGTAGAAACACATGCAACATTTTCCAAAGTAATGACTTATGATCAAATGATTGAGCAACTCACAAACGATCTTCAGCTTTCATCAACAAAAGCAAGGCAAAAACTCGAATCTTCGGACAAGATTGTTCACACAGTTACTCGAAATAGAGCAACCTTTCGAGTACTGTCTCATACTGTGACGGTGAATAAGACGTACAAGCCAACGATGCGGTTTTATTGTGAAACGAGTGAAAGTGGTCATTTTAGAGCGATTAAACGAATAATAGCAATAAATTTGGTTAGAGAAGACCAGGAAGTGGCAAAAGCCTTTTCCGGAACTGTCTATGTCAACTTAGAAGAAGCCAATCGTATCTATTATATCGTGAATGGTGACTTCTTTAATCAAGGCACGACTTCATGGCAAAACGGATCAACGAGTGGTGTAGACAGTGCGCTAGATCTAAGGTTTACTACAAAGGATGCCGGGAGCCATTACCAATACAGTTATAGTGAACACCGAATCACTTTTTGATTTGCAGGCGGGTAAGGAAGTGGACAGCGATCGCTAACCATTGCTGAATAATAGTGAATGGTTAAAGAAAAGTGATGGGAGAGATATGGATGGCTCGTAAAACTTAGTTTACACAAAAAATAACGAAAAAAGCTGATCCATACATGCGGATCAGCTTTTTATCTTTTAAATTTAGAAAGCAAAACATTCCCAAATATGCTAAGATAGCAATAGACGCGTCCTGAGGGAATCGAACCCCCGTCTCAAGAACCGGAATCTTACGTGATATCCACTACACTAAGGACGCAAGTACAGACACAATTGTAACGAAACTAAAAAAAAATTACAAGGGGAATGGACAAAAAAATGAAATTTCAACAAAACTTTTCACAAAAACAACAGCAAACACAAAAATTAGCCATGACACAACATCTGCAACAGTCCATCCAGGTATTGCAATATAACAGTGAAGAGCTCTTGGCATTTGTTGAAAATCAAGCATTAGAAAATCCATTGATAGAAGTAGTGGAACCAGAATGGCAATCTGACTATCAGAAGATCAGATCAGCCAATGATAATGAAGAAACCAACTATTTAAATCAAATTCCCGATACCAGTGTTTCCTTATTTGAATCATTGATCGAACAGATCCATTTGAACTATCGGCAGACCTTCTTACGTCAGTTAGTTCTTTATTTAGTCGAGTACATTGATTTAAATGGATTTTTGACGATTGATTTAAAAGAGGCACAAGAACAAACAAATGCTACTTCGATTGAGATCCTTGATGCACTGACGCTGGTCCAACAACTTGAACCAGCAGGTGTGGGGGCACGAAGTTTACAAGAGTGTTTGATGTTACAAACGGAAAGAGATGACTTTGCACCAGAGTTAGCGTATATCGTTTTGGAAGAGTGTTTTGAGTTGCTGGTTGATCGCAAATGGAAAGAGATCGCCCAACGCTTTTCAATTGAACTTAGTGAAGTACAACGAATTTTTGATTACATCCAAACACTTAGTCCAAGCCCTGGACGAATTTTTGATCGAAGCAGTGAATTATATATCATTCCTGATGTCAAAGTGATGGTTGATAAGGAACAAAAAGTGTCTGTCCTTTCTAGACGAGGAAATCAACCAGATGTTCGTTTCCAAGAACATTATTTTAATCAGATGCTTAAAAGAGCAGACAAAGAAACGCAAGCGTATTTGAAAGAACGGAAACAAGAGTTTGACTGGTTGAAAAAAACGATTCTACAACGTGGGGATACGATTTTACGGGTGGCTCAAATCATTGTTTCCCATCAACAAGCCTTTTTCACAAATAAAGAACGACCAATTAAACCGCTGACATTAAAAGAAGTGGCAAAAGAGTTGGAAGTACATGAATCCACTGTCAGCCGTGCCGTCAATGGAAAATACCTGGAAACTGAATTTGGGGTTTTCGAGCTTAAGAAATTCTTTACAACTAGACTACAGCAAAGTGGGACAGATACTGAGACCGATCTCTCAGCTGATACTGCACAAAAGAAAATCCAAGAACTTGTAGATCAAGAAGACAAAATCAAACCACTTTCTGATCAAAAGATCGTAGAATTATTAAAAAAAGATGAAATATTGATTTCAAGAAGGACGGTTGCAAAATATCGTGACCTGCTGGGAATCCCAAGTTCATCGAAAAGAAAACGTTATGATAGATAATGTGAATCTCGACTAGAAAAAAATGAAAAGTTTTTTCTAGTCTTTTTTTATTGAAAAAAACGGGTAAAACTGTTAGACTTACATTCGTGAGGTTGAGATTTTCCTTTTAAATACTTAGTAGTAGGAAAGTCGCTTTTCTTTTTTTATCGTACATGGGTCGTTTTGAGTCTACATTGGACAAATATCGTCCAACTAAGGAGATCGCTATGCTTGATGAATTGAAAATGATTGAATCTGTTGCACCGGATATTATCGAGGTTTTACAGGAAAGATATAAAATTTTACGTAATATTTATTGGATGCAGCCAATAGGTCGTCGTAGTTTATCAGAGAGTATGGGCATCACAGAACGCGTATTACGAACAGAAACAGATCTATTGAAACAGTTAGATTTGATCAACACCTCTAAAAGCGGTATGACTTTGACCAAAAAAGGAGAAGAAGTTTATCAAAGTCTTGAGAACTTCATGGATCAACTTTTAGGAATGCATCAGACAGAAAAAAAACTGGCTGAGTATTTTGGAAATCAACGTTGTATCGTGGTATCAGGAAACAGTGAAGAACAGCCTAAAGTGGCGGATGCTTTTGGTGAAGCATTAAATGAAGCTTTAGATTTGTTACTACCGGAGGGCAATAATATCATTGCTGTAATGGGCGGAACAACGATGGCTGTAGTAGCTGAACAACTGACAAATTTGGAAAACAATCAGCGACATAATCTATTTGTGCCAGCTCGTGGTGGTATCGGAGAGGCTGTGACTGTACAAGCAAATTCCGTAAGTGCTAGAATGGCTACAAAAGCAAGTGGAAATCATCGTGCATTGTATGTTCCAGAACAATTAAGTTTAGCAACGTACAATTCCTTGCTCAATGAACCCTCTATTCAAGAAGTGTTAAACTTGATTAGTCAGGCAAATTGTGTTATTCATAGTATTGGACGCGCACTCCATATGGCAGCACGTCGAAAAATGACTGAAAAGGAATTAGTCATGCTGAAACAGGCGAATGCGGTGGCGGAATCTTTCGGCTATTTTTTCAATGAAAATGGCGAAGTCGTATATAAAGTTCCTCGCATCGGAATCGAATTGAAAGATTTGGCAAATGTACCCATCATTCTTGCGATTGCTGGGGGAAAGTCAAAAGCAAAAGCGATTCGCGCCTATATGAAAAATGCACCAAAACAAACGTGGCTCATCACTGATGAAGCTGCAGCAAAAGAGATTTTAAAAGGGGTATCCCTTTAAAATAAATATTTTTTTGATTTTCATAAGGAGGAAATCTTAAATGACAGTTAAAGTAGGTATTAATGGTTTTGGACGTATCGGACGTCTAGCATTCCGTCGTATCCAAGATGTAGATGGAATCGAAGTAGTAGCAATCAACGACTTAACAGATGCTAAAATGTTAGCACACTTGTTAAAATATGACACAACTCAAGGACGTTTCAACGGAACAGTTGAAGTTCACGAAGGTTCATTCAACGTTAACGGAAAAGAAGTTAAAGTTTTAGCTAACCGTAACCCTGAAGAATTACCTTGGGGCGAACTAGGTGTTGACATCGTTCTAGAATGTACTGGTTTCTTCACTTCAAAAGCAGCTGCTGAAAAACATTTAACAGCTGGTGCTAAACGTGTTGTTATCTCAGCTCCTGGTGGAAATGACGTTCCAACAATCGTTTATAACACAAACCACGAAACATTAACTGGTAAAGAAACAGTTATCTCAGGTGCTTCATGTACTACTAACTGTTTAGCTCCTATGGCTAAAACATTAAACGACAAATTTGGTGTTGTTGAAGGATTAATGACAACTATCCACGCTTACACAGGTGACCAAATGACTCTAGACGGACCTCATCCTAAAGGTGACTTCCGCCGTGCACGCGCTGCTGCTGCAAACATCGTTCCTAACTCAACAGGTGCTGCTAAAGCTATCGGTTTAGTAATCCCTGAATTGAACGGTAAATTAGACGGAGCTGCTCAACGTGTTCCTGTACCAACAGGTTCATTAACTGAATTAGTTACAGTTCTTGAAAAAGAAGTAACTGTTGACGAAATCAACGCAGCAATGAAAGAAGCTTCAAACGAATCTTACGGATACAACACAGACGAAATCGTTTCTTCTGATATCGTTGGTATGACTTTCGGTTCATTATTTGACGCTACACAAACTAAAGTAATGACTGTTGGCGACAAACAATTAGTTAAAACTGTTGCTTGGTATGACAACGAAATGTCTTACACTGCACAATTAGTACGTACTTTAGAATACTTCGCTAACTTATAAGATAGACCAAACGTACAAGTGTAATTTATAAGCATGTACACTTAAAAGCGGGGAAGCAATCGCGCTTCTTCCGCTTTTTTTGATAGTAAGTTTATTTAGGAGGAAATAAAATGGCTAAGAAAACAGTGAAAGATATTGATTTAAAAGATAAAAAAGTTCTTGTCCGTGTTGACTTTAATGTTCCTTTGAAAGATGGCGTGATCACAGATGACACACGTATCAAAGCAGCATTACCAACAATCAACTACGTATTAGAACAAGGCGGAAAAGCAATTCTTTTCTCTCACTTAGGACGTGTAAAAACGGAAGAAGATAAAGAAGGTAAATCTTTAGCTCCAGTTGCAAAACGTTTAGGCGAACTATTAGGAAAAGAAGTAACTTTCGTTCCTGAAACTCGTGGTGCAGAATTAGAAGCAGCAATCAATGGCATGAAAGATGGCGACGTGGTTGTTTTTGAAAACACTCGTTTTGAAGACATTGATGGCAAAAAAGAAAGCAAAAATGATGCAGACCTAGGTAAATACTGGGCTTCATTAGGTGATGTATTTGTCAATGATGCTTTCGGTACAGCTCACCGTGCGCATGCTTCAAACGTCGGAATTGCTTCAACTGGTATCCCAACAGTTGCTGGATTCTTGATGGAAAAAGAAATCAAATTTATCGGTGAAGCCGTTGAAGAACCAAAACGCCCTATGATCGCAATCTTAGGTGGCGCAAAAGTTTCTGATAAAATCGGTGTAATCGAAAACTTGATTCCTAAAGCAGACAAAATCTTGATCGGTGGCGGAATGACTTACACATTCTACGAAGCTAAAGGAATCAAAATCGGTAACTCTTTAGTAGAAGCTGATAAAGTTGAATTAGCAAAAGAATTGATCGAAAAAGCTGGCGACAAATTAGTCTTGCCAATCGATAACGTTTGTGCTCCAGAGTTCTCAAACGATGTTGAAACACAAGTAATCGAAGGCGATATCCCTGAAGGATTGATGGCTTTAGACATCGGCCCTGCATCAGTGAAATTATTTGCTGATACATTACAAGGTGCAAAAACAGTTGTTTGGAACGGACCAATGGGTGTGTTCGAAATGAGTAACTTTGCTAAAGGTACAATCGGTGTTTGTGAAGCAATCGCTAACCTTGAAGATGCAACAACAATCATCGGTGGTGGTGACTCAGCAGCTGCTGCAGAACAATTAGGTTTTGCTGACAAATTCACACATATCTCAACAGGTGGCGGCGCAAGCTTAGAATTACTAGAAGGTAAAGAACTACCTGGTTTAGCTGCAATCAACGATAAATAAGCATCGTTCGTTGTATCTGATTTAGATGAAGACAGCTGCTTTTTGCAACGGTGAATTGATTCAAACTCAAATAAACTTAACCAAAAAGCAGCTTTTTCTTTTTATACGTGGAGGAGAGTTCCACGACTCATAATTTTAAAGGAGTGCATACTGTCATGCGTAAACCAATTATCGCTGGTAACTGGAAAATGAACAAAACTGCATCTGAAGCAAAAGAATTTGCTGAAGCAGTAAAAAACAACATCCCTTCAAATGAAAAAGTTGATTCTGTTATCGGATCACCTGCTTTGTTCTTACAAGAACTAATGGCTTCAGCTGAAGGAACAGAATTAAAAATCTCAGCACAAAACTGCTACTGGGAAAACTCAGGTGCATTCACAGGTGAAACTTCACCAGCTGCTTTAGCAGACTTAGGTGTGGACTATGTGATCATCGGACATTCAGAACGTCGTGAATACTTCCATGAAACAGATGAAGACATCAACAAAAAAGCGAAAGCTATCTTTGCAAACGGCATGATCCCAATTCTTTGCTGTGGTGAATCTTTAGAAACTTACGAAGCTGGAAAAACAGCTGAATGGATCGAAGGACAAATCACTGCTGGTCTTGAAGGATTAACAGATGGCCAAGTAAGCAACATGGTTATTGCTTATGAACCAATCTGGGCAATCGGTACTGGTAAATCAGCTGATGCACAAATTGCTGACGAAATCTGTGGCGTTGTACGTCAAACAGTTGAAAAATTATACGGCAAAGAAGTATCTGATGCAGTACGTATCCAATACGGTGGTTCTGTAAAACCAGAAAACATTGCTGAATATATGGCGAAAGAAAATGTTGACGGAGCATTAGTTGGTGGCGCAAGCTTACAAGCTGATTCATTCTTAGCATTATTAGACGCTGTAAAATAATTAGTGAAAATTTGCGAAAAATGCAAGAAATGTTTGCACTAACGCCTAAAATTAACTAAAATCGTATATGAGGGAAATCCCTTAGGAAAAAACAAACTCAAAGGAGAGACAAAACATGTCAATTATTACTGATGTTTACGCTCGCGAGATCTTAGACTCACGCGGTAACCCAACAATCGAAGTAGAAGTATACACAGAAAGCGGAGCTTTTGGCCGTGGAATGGTTCCTTCAGGTGCTTCAACTGGTGAATACGAAGCCGTTGAATTACGTGATGGAGACAAAGCTCGTTATGGCGGTAAAGGTGTAACTAAAGCTGTTGACAACGTAAACAACATCATTGCTGAAGCAATCATTGGCTACGATGTACGTGACCAAATGGCAATCGATAAAGCTATGATCGCTTTAGACGGAACTCCTAACAAAGGTAAATTAGGTGCGAACGCAATTTTAGGTGTATCTATCGCTGTTGCTCGTGCAGCTGCTGACTACCTAGAAGTACCTTTATACCACTACCTAGGCGGATTCAATACAAAAGTTTTACCAACTCCAATGATGAACATCATCAACGGTGGATCACATGCGGATAACTCAATCGACTTCCAAGAATTCATGATCATGCCTGTTGGCGCTCCAACATTCAAAGAAGCTCTACGTATGGGTGCTGAAGTATTCCACGCATTAGCAGCAATCTTGAAATCTCGTGGATTAGCTACTTCTGTTGGTGACGAAGGTGGATTCGCTCCTAACCTTGGTTCAAACGAAGAAGGTTTTGAAGTAATCATCGAAGCAATCGAAAAAGCTGGCTATGTACCTGGTAAAGACGTTGTTCTTGCTATGGATGCTGCTTCTTCAGAATTCTACGACAAAGAAAAAGGTGTTTACGTATTAGCTGATTCAGGTGAAGGCGAAAAAACAACTGACGAAATGATCAAATTCTACGAAGAATTAGTTTCTAAATATCCAATCATCTCAATCGAAGACGGATTAGACGAAAACGACTGGGACGGATTCAAGAAATTAACTGACGTATTAGGCGACAAAGTTCAATTAGTTGGTGACGACTTGTTCGTAACAAACACTCAAAAATTATCTGAAGGTATTGAAAAAGGAATCGCTAACTCAATCCTAATCAAAGTTAACCAAATCGGTACTTTGACAGAAACTTTTGAAGCAATCGAAATGGCTAAAGAAGCTGGCTACACAGCAGTGGTTTCTCACCGTTCAGGTGAAACAGAAGATTCAACAATCTCTGATATTGCTGTTGCAACAAACGCTGGTCAAATCAAAACTGGTTCTCTATCACGTACTGACCGTATTGCTAAATACAACCAATTACTACGTATCGAAGACCAATTAGGCGAAGTTGCTGAATACAAAGGTTTGAAATCTTTCTACAACTTAAAAAACAAATAATTTTAGGACGATCAAATAAGTACGACGATAGCAGAGCGTCGATTATATAGCTGTGCTGGTCTACTTCATTCTAAAGTTATTAAAAAGTACCTTTCTCTTATCTTGAAGATAGGAGAAAGGTCTTTTTTTGCAGAAAAAATTTAGAGATTATCCTAACAAAAACTGAATTACATAATCGTTTTTTGTCACGTTTACAAACGATTTAATTATTGCTAAGATATTATGATAAAAGGAAAAAAAGAATAATGGGGAAAGTGTATGAAAGCAAAAATTTTAAAAGGGTTCAAATGGTTCGGTATTTTGCTTCTCAGTACCATTTTATTGGTCGTGATTGCTTTTCAAGTTTCACCGAGACCAAGTGCTTATGTGATCAGATATCTATTTAGCGACAACGTAACGATCACAGATAAAGAGACGTATGAACAGGCAAAAACTTCCACTAGTTCGCTCACTGATCGTTCTTATCAATCACAATTCAAAAAAAACAACTACGATATCTATTATCCTAAAGGCAGTGAGGGACCTTTACCCACGTTGATCTGGGTTCACGGTGGAGGCTATGTGAGCGGGGATAAAGCAGGTGTAAAAGAATTTGCAACAAGATTAGCTTCAGATACGCACATCGCAGTTGTTGCTATGAACTATGAACCGGCACCTAGCTCTCAGTATCCCAATCAAGTAGTCCAAGTCAATGAATTAGTCCAACAATTAAAAAAAGAGAACAATCAGAAGTTGGATCTTTCAAAGCTGATTTTTGGTGGCGATAGTGCAGGCGCTCAGATTGCCTTACAGTATGTCACTATCCAAACAAATCAACAGTATGCAAAAGAAATGAAGATGAAACAAATGATTGATCCAACAGCGATCAAAGGAGCCATTTCTTACTGTGGGCCAGTTGACTTACAACAAACAGCAAAACAGCAATCGAGTGATCGATTGATGCATTTCTTCGTTAAAACGGTAGCTTGGTCTTTGATTGGAACGAAAGATTGGCAAACAGACGAACGCTTATATCAAGCTAGTTTAGTTGATCAAGTGTCAAAAGACTTCCCGCCTACGTATATCACAGATGGAAATGCGTATTCTTTCCAAGATCAAGGGATTGCTTTCGCAAATAAATTAAAAGAGTTAGACGTTCCTGTAGACGAACTATTTTATAAAGACCAGAAAAAAGAAATCAGTCATGAATATCAATTTAATTATACATTGCCAGAATCAAAAACTTGTTATGAGCAGACGGAACGGTTCATTGAAAACTGTTTTCGATCTACAACAGCTCAATAACGAATTGCCGAAGCATCCCGAAATAGCTCCTTCTATTTTGGGGTGCTTCGGTGTCTTTAGACATAGGAGTGTCAATGGCTGCTGCTAGCTAATCGACTGAGAATGGATGAATGATTGAAAATGATACACTGTTTCAGTAAAATAGAAAGAAACAGCAGGAGTGTGGGACAGGATGGGAAATGAAGAAAAAATAGCTATTTTACAAGAACTGATCCGAATCAAGTCAGTGAATGGGAACGAAGGGGAAGTAGCCGCCTACTTAAATCAATTATTGAATCAACATGGAATCCAAGGAGAAATCATTTCTCACACTGAGGGGCGTGATAACTTGGTGGCGACGTATCAAAATGGTCACGGAAGAGTATTAGGTTTGTCTGGTCACATGGATGTTGTGTCTGCAGGAGACGAATCGAATTGGACCTACCCGCCTTTTGCAGCAGAAATAAAAGGTAATCGTTTGTATGGACGTGGTGCTACCGATATGAAAAGCGGGCTAGCCGCTATGGTGATTGCGATGATTGAATTGAAAGAGTCTGGCAAACCGTTTAATGGGACAATCAAATTATTAGCGACAGTAGGGGAAGAAGTCGGAGAATTAGGTAGTGAACAACTGACAAAAGCAGGTTATGTCGACGATTTAGACGGATTGATCATTGGTGAACCAACCAATTACAATTTGATGTATACTCACATGGGTTCAATAAACTATACCGTTGTTTCTCATGGTAAAGAAGCCCACAGCTCAATGCCTCAAGAAGGCTACAATGCGATCAACCATTTAAATGAATTTATTACGCGTGCAAATGAGCAAATGGATGCTTTAGCGAATGATTTCCAAAATTCAGCATTAGGAAAAACGATCCATAACGTTACAGTGATCAACGGAGGAAATCAAGTCAACAGTATTCCAAGTCAGGCGCAATTACAAGGGAATATCCGCTCAATCCCTGAATTTCCAAACGATCAAATCATTGATTTATTACAAAAGATCGTGGATGAATTGAATGAAGGAACGAACTATCACTTAGAATTGACGATCGACTACAATAAGATTCCTGTGAAAGCAAATCCTGATTCTTCGTTGATCCACCATATTCAAAAACAGTTCAAGCAACCATTGCCCCTAGTAGGTGCAGCAGCAACGACAGATGCAGCTGAATTTACTAAATCCGCTCACTCCTTCGATTTTGTGGTATTCGGTCCCGGAGTCGTAAACTTGCCTCATCAAATAGACGAGTATGTAGAAATCGATAATTACTTGGATATGATTGACACATATCAAGCAATCATCTTGTCTTATTTAGCATAACAGCCTATTTTGGTTCAAAGTACAAAAAAGTACAAAGTAGATCCTTCAATTAAATCAAAAAAACGCAAAACAAATTTTCATGTTTTGCGTTTTTTTTGATTTACTAATTGAAGTAACCGACTTCTATTCGCACGTGTATTTACTCCAGCTCATCACAACTACGCAGCTCAAATCGCTCTGTTCACAACCCTTTTCGGCAATGCCAAGACGACAAGGGTGACGACGACTACTGAGAGCAGGCGGTCGAGGTAATCGGTACCCGCTTGAACGAGAATCACGCTCATTGTTTGATTGAACCCAATTCCATGGAGGAACTGAACGATCATGCTTGAACCAGAAGAAGTGACTCCCCCAAAGAGTTTTACAGTGATTAGGGAAGAAAGGATGGTTCCAGGCAGTGATAAGACAAGTGCCCAGAAAACTAAGGTCCAGCGGTTCTTACTTCGAGTGAATCGTTGATGGAAAATCACTCCAGCAAGTAAACCTGTTACCATTTGAACAGGTGAATAATACAACGAGAAGATATCGGTGGTAACACCACTTAATACCCCGCTGGCCAAGCCAGTGAGTAACCCAAATACCGGACCTAACAAAGTCCCAGCGAATATGGTACCGATCGAATCAAGATAGATCGGTAATCGTAGCCATAATGCAATGGTTCCGCCGATATAATTGATTCCGATACATAAAGCGACGATCGTAATCGTCTGTGTGGTGATTCTTTTTTTGCGCATGTTTTTCATCCCATCTTTAATCTTTCCAGATCTTTTTTAATCGTTTCTTCTTGTGCATTTAAAAGAACGGTCAAAAACTTCCGAAAAAATAGATGAGTATCAACTTCTGTCATAATGGTGCTGTTTGGTGCTTTTTGCCAAAAATCAAAGCGATCGACTAGTGTTTGCCCACGGCTGATTCCTTGCGTTTCAACAGCGGTATAACTAGTAAATCCCTGACAAATGCTTTCGTCGATAAAGTAGGCAACGGCCAGAGGATCATTGATGACGCACCCTAGGATTCTTTCTTGTTGCCAATGAAAATCAAAATAAAAACGAGTGATCGCTTTTAGAAATTCTCCTTCCTCAGGATTGAGCTGACAACAATATTCTAATAAGGTAGGTGTCAAAACGATTTCTCTCGTAACATCTAACCCGACCATTTCAATCGTGTTCCCTAAATTTTCAAACACAAAGGCAGCTGCATCAGGATCGCACCAATAATTGTACTCAGCAACTGGTGAACAGTTTCCGTGGCTTTTGTAGGTGCCACCCATTGAAATAAATCGCTCGAAATGTTTCCCTAAATGTGGATTTTTCATCAAAGCACGAGCAATATTGGTCAAAGGGCCAAGTGCAATGATCGAGGTGTTTGTTTCTTTAGAAAAGTATTCCGCCAAAAAATCGACTGCTGATTTTTCTTCTATTTGTTTTTCTTGTACTTGAGCAAAGTTTGTCTCGCCTAATCCGTCCATCCCATGAGTGTCTTGCGCGCTAATAAACGGCTGTTTCAACGGTTGTGTTTGCCCTTGATAGACGGGGATATCTAAGCGTCCGCAACGTTTCAAACATTTGAAAACATTTTGGCTACCGATCGTCACAGGTACATTACCGCAGACCGTCGTGATCGCAACCACCTCGATTTCGGGGGACTTGATGGCTAACATCAATGCTAAAGTGTCATCGATTCCAGGATCGCAGTCAATAATTACTTTTCGCATTATTTCCAATCTCCTTTCTGTAGAGATACTTAGTTTTTTATTCTGGGAAGTTTCCGAACCAGTCCAAGGATACTCCTTGATTAAAATGCACGGAATCAGTATACTGGCTTTTAAATAAAATGTAAATGTTATCTTATTTTTTATTCCTATTTGATTGGTTTTAAATTTCAATGAAGCCTAGGGTGAAAACTTGAGCAGTTTTTTTAGAAAATGGTACAATGGAATAGAAGGCTATACGGATTGATAATAGAAAAAATATTTATGGAAAGCGGGGAAGATAAGTGATTGTCATGTATCTTATTCTTATAGTTCTCATTTTAGGCGCAGTCATTTATCGTGGACTTTCTTCTTACTATGCGCAAAAATTAATTCAATCGGGTTTACAAAGAGGATATGATTGGTATGAGAAAACAGGTCATCAGTTGATGGACCCATCGGCTTTTACGATCGTGGAAAAGCAACGGCAACTTGCGGAAACAGAAGCTGAGGGCTTTTGGAATAAAGGCAAAGAAATCGAAGTCAAAAGTCATGATGGGTTAAAACTATTAGGACGAATCTTTCAAAGTTCCTCTCCCAACAAAAAATGGGTTGTTTGTGTCCATGACTATCGAAGTGATGGGAAAACAGATATGTCTTATATTGGAAAGAAATATGCAGAAGCAGGGTTTAACGTCTTGATTCCTGATTTGCGTGCTCACGGCAAGAGTGAAGGAGAAATCATCGGGATGGGGTGGTTGGATCGTTTAGACTTGATTATCTGGATCAACTATATTTTACAGATGCAGCCAGATGCTAACATTATTTTACATGGGAGTTCAATGGGTGCCTCTGCTATCATGATGGCTAGTGGGGAAAAACTACCTCCTGCAGTTCGAGGGTTTATCCTAGATAGCGGGTTTGTTTCCGTCTATGCGGAGTTTCGCTACATGTTGAGCAAACTAACCTTTCTTCCTAAAAAAATGATCATGCGCCATGCAAATCGCTATGCAAAGAAATATGCTGGTTATTCTTTGAAACAGGCGTCAGCAACCCGTCAGTTGGGCAGTAACCATCTGCCAGTATTGATCATTCATGGGGAAGAGGATCAGTTCGTTCCAGTCAGTGCCGCTTATACGATCCAAAATGCGACAGCTGGTGAAAATGATCTTTTTCTGATCCCAGAAGCTCAACATTTAGAAGCAGCCGTGAAAGATCCCACCAAATATTGGACGGTTGTTTTCTCATTTATCGAACAGCGAATCGATTGGAGAGAATCAGGTTATTCCGAGTATAAATAATTGTTTGCTGAGAACTAGACTGTTAGAATCAAGGAGAACAAATTATTTGGTCAATACGGGGAGTGGCGAAAATGGAAATCAAAGAAGAAAAAAATCGTTTCGTATTATTGAATGATGAAGCAAAAGAAATCGGGGAAATGACTTGGTCTGATGCAGGACCAGACATCATGATCATTGATCATACATTTGTAGAACCAGAGTATCGTGGACAAAAATTAGCAGAAAAATTAGTGCTTAATGGCGTAGAACTAGCTCGAAGAGAAGGTAAAAAAATTATTCCATTGTGTCCATATGCGAAGAAAGAATTTGAAAGAAAACCTGAATATCAAGATGTGCTTCGTAAATAATCGACTCGTTTTCGTACGATCGTCAATGAATGAAATGACAAAAAGTGGATCTATCCGCTAAATGAACTTTTTTTAAATTAGAGAAACCGAAATTGTAGCAACCGGCTATTAACGTTGTTATTCTTTCGGTTTTTTCATCTTTTCAGTCTTTGCCCATGAATAAGTGCTAATACTAAATGTTATCTAAAATTGGAGTCCCATTCGCAAGAGAAGGTTGTCAGAGTTTTTTTTATATGATAAAGTAAAATAGATGATATTTTACGGAAAGGAGGCTGCTTAATGTATAATGTAATTTTAGGAATCGTGATCGTGTTATCGATTGTAATGGTCATTGCAATTATGATGCAACCAAGTAAACAAAACAGTGCAGCAAGTGCATTTACTGGCGGAGCGGATCAATTATTCGGTAAACAAAAAGCACGTGGTTTTGAAGCAGTCATGCAACGTTCGACAGCGGTAATGGGTGCCATTTGGATGATTTTATTATTTGTACTAGCCTTTTTATCTTCTAAATAAAAAGTTGATTTAACGATTAGTCGAAATAATTATGAATCGTTTTTTCGTTCAAAAAATTTCGGCTTAATTTTTTAAGTAGTTGATTTGAATGAGCGAAAAAAGAATTCCTTTCATGCAGAGCAGTGATTGACGTCGCGGCTCTTTTTTATTTGCCAAAAGAGCGGTTTTGTCCTAAGGGATCGCCAATCTATGTTAAAATGAGAAGAACGAGGTGAACCTAATGAAAAGTCTACCAAAACCCCTTTATGCAAAACATAGCAAGAAAGCTGTGCTACTCTTACATGCCTATTCTGGAAGTCCGAATGATGTGCGCATGCTGGCTCGATATTTGGAAAAGTCAGAATATACTGTCTATGCTCCATTATTTACTGGACATGGAACGCTAGCTCCACAAGACATTTTAGCGCAAAAAACGGAAACATGGTGGGAAGATACGAAACAAGCCATCCACTTTTTAAAAGCAGAAGGTTTTTCCCAAGTTGCCGTTTTTGGATTATCAATGGGAGGAATCTTCGCTGTTCGAGCATTAGCAGAACAGTCAGAGATCATTGGTGGCGGATGTTTCTGCTCGCCGATTTCACCAGTTGAAAATCATGTACCAGAAAATTTTGAGCGATATGAACGTTATGTGCTAAAACTTGCAGGGGAATCTGAACAGGAAATCGAAGAAACTGTCGCTGCGCTTCGACCAAATGTTTATCAGCAATTAGCAGAGATACAAAAACAAGCAGCAATTACAGAAGGAAAACTTAGTGACATCCAAGCACCTGTTTTTTTAGCCCAAGCCGGTCAAGATGAAATGATTGATCCAGCTGGAGTCTACGAAACAGCAAAAAAATTAGCCGATAAAAGAGTGACCCTTCAATGGTATCCCAACAGCAAACATGTGATCACCGTTGGAGAGTCTAGAAAATTACTGGAAAAAGATGTGTTGGAGTTTCTAGAGAATTTACCTTGGAATGAGGAATGAAAATGACAAAAGAAACATTGAAAGAAAAAATTATTTTTTTTATTGAGAGCGAGCGCAAAAAAAGCTTTTCAATGGAAGAAATCGCCCAAGGATTGGGCTTGCAAAAAAGTGAAGATTTCAAGCTACTCGTTCAGACAATCGCTCAAATGGAACGAGAACAAAGTGTGGTCTTTACCAAAAAAGGAAAAGTGAAGCTACCATTAAAACCAGTATTGATCGAAGGAACGTTTCGGGCCAATGAAAGAGGCTTCGGCTTTGTGACGATTGATCCAGAAGAAGATGATATCTATATTCCTAAAGAAGCAACTGGGTATGCCATGGATGGCGATACGGTAGCGATCGATATCATAAAAACGGCCGATACTGCGATGGATCGTGGAGCAGAAGGTAAAGTAGTTGAGATCCGCAAACGAGCAACTACGCAATTAGCTGGGGAATTTGTAGCTTATACAGAGGAAGAGATAAGTGAAACGGATCTTTATGGGGTGGTTATCCCAAAAGACAAAAAATTGAATCAGTTTAAAGTTTATGCAGCAGCTGAAGGGATTCGACCAGTTGATGGGAGTATCGTAATGGTTGAGCTGACCCATTATCCTGAGAAAAACTACGCGACCAGTTTAGAAGGTATTGTCAAACAAGTCATCGGCCATAAAAATGATCCTGGAATGGATATCCTATCGATTGTTGTCTCAAACGGGATTCCGACAAAATTTCCGGATGATGTCTTGGCAGAAGCTGATCAAGTGCCAGATACGATCGATGAAAAAGACCTAGTTGGCCGGAGAGACTTACGTGAACAATTGATCGTGACGATTGACGGAGAAGATGCCAAAGATTTGGATGATGCCGTTACTGTGAAAAAATTATCCAACGGTAATTATTTCTTAGGTGTACACATTGCAGATGTTTCCAATTATGTGACTGAAGGAAGCCAGTTAGATCGTGAAGCTTACGAACGAGGAACGAGTGTGTATTTAACCGACCGTGTCATTCCAATGATCCCACAAAGATTATCAAACGGGATTTGTTCATTGAACCCTCACGTACCAAGACTAACAATGAGTTGTGAGATGGAGATTGATCCAAATGGTCAGGTGGTATCTCATGATATTTTCCCAAGTGTCATCCAAACGACGGAACGAATGACCTATACAGCGGTCAATCAGATTTTAGAAGAACAAGATGAGCAGGTAATGGAACGGTATAAGCAAATAGTGCCGATGTTTCAAGAGATGCAAGAGCTACATCAGATTTTAGAAGAAATGCGGATTCGTCGAGGAGCGATTTCTTTTGAAGACCGTGAAGCAAAAATACTCGTAGAACCAGATGGACAACCGACTGATATCTTATTGCGAAGCCGTGGCGTAGGCGAACGGTTGATTGAATCTTTCATGTTGGCAGCAAATGAAACGGTGGCGGAACATTTTAATAAACGCAACTTTCCATTCATTTATCGGATTCACGAGCAACCTAAAGAAGAAAAGATGCAACGTTTCTTTGATTTTGCTTCTGCACTAGGAATCGTCGTTCGTGGAACAAAAGGAACGATCACACCTAAAGATCTTCAAAAAGTCATTGAAAACGTCGAAGACAAACCCGAATCAGCTGTTATCAATACGATGCTGTTGAGAAGTATGCAACAAGCACGTTATTCAGAAGATAATTTTGGACACTATGGATTAGCTGCGGAATATTATACGCATTTCACTTCGCCTATCAGACGTTATCCAGATTTGATCGTCCATCGCTTAATTCGCTCGTATGGACAAGACCCAAGTGAAGCAAATCAAACTTATTGGGAAAATGAGCTACCCGAAATTGCTGAGCATAGTTCGAAGATGGAACGTCGTGCAGTCGAGGCA
The DNA here is from genome assembly GCF_051711145.1 of Enterococcus sp. DIV0691. NCBI lineage: Bacteria > Bacillati > Bacillota > Bacilli > Lactobacillales > Enterococcaceae > Enterococcus > Enterococcus sp. DIV0691. The sequence goes on along the minus strand of NZ_JBIOLY010000001.1, from coordinate 2,118,268 downwards.
GAGCGTGAAGTAGATGCAATGAAGAAAGCTGAATACATGATGGATAAAGTAGGAGAGGAATTTGAAGGGATCATCAGTTCAGTTGTTAAATTTGGGTTGTTTATCGAATTACCCAATACGATTGAAGGGTTGATCCATATCAATGAGTTGAAACAAGACTATTTCCACTTTATTGAGAATCATTTAGCATTAGTAGGCGAACGAACAGGGTTAACTTTTAAAATCGGTCAAAAAGTGCGGGTAAAAGTCATCAAAGCAGATCCGGAAGAACGTGCAATCGACTTTGAATTGATTGATGCAGAAGAAATCGTTCCATTAGAACGTCCAAAAACGTCAAACAAAAATCGTCCTTCTAATCGTCATCAAAAACGTTCATCAAAATCTCATACTGAACGGAATGGAAAGAAAAATTCCTATTCAAATGAGCGGAAAAAAGGAAAAGGACCATCTAATAAAAAAGGGAAAAAACCTTTTTATAAGGGAATTAAGAAGAAAAAGAAAAAATAACCAATAACCACTATGAATACCAGTTTGGAGGAATGTCATATGCCAAAAGGCGACGGAAAGTTAATCGCCCAAAATAAAAAGGCTCGCCATGATTATTCGATTATCGATACGATGGAAGCAGGAATGGTGCTGCAAGGAACAGAAATCAAATCGATCCGAAACAGCCGAATCAATTTGAAAGATGGATTTGTCCGTATTCGAAACGGTGAAGCATTTTTGCATAATGTTCATATCAGTCCCTATGAACAAGGCAATATTTTTAACCATGATCCGTTACGAACAAGAAAGTTACTATTACACAAAAAACAGATTTCACGGCTAGAGACTGAAACAAAAAATACCGGGGTCACGATCGTACCCTTAAAAGTATATATTCGTGATGGGTATGCCAAAGTTTTGATTGGTCTTGCGAAAGGGAAGAAATCTTATGACAAGCGAGAAGATCTAAAACGAAAAGATGTGGATCGTCAAATTGATCGAACATTAAAAAATTTCTCTAGATAATTTCATTATCCTTTTTCGCATATTCGGTGCTTTTAGGTTTACTTAATGATAAAATTTGTTAGCATTTAATCTGATAAAGCATGATATCACAGGTTTTTTCTTGTAAAACGCCACGATGATTTCTAGGAAAAAGCAAACTTTTTTGACTGAAATAAAAAATTGTCTGATTTTCATGAAAATGTTTTGAATTTTCTGTTTCATGGTGGTATGATACCGTTTGGTTAGAAAACGATTTAGAAAAACCAGATGTACACATGAATTTGATTTTATGTGAAATTCAGGGAAAAGAGGTGAAATGGATTGGATGAACGCTCGCTAACGTTCCATATTGGACCGGTTTGGTTTGATGGTACTGTTTGTATGATGGTGTTATTGACCTGTTTGATTGTCTTCTTCTTAGTTTACTTCTTTACAAGAAATCTTAAGATGAAACCAACGGGGAAACAAAATGCGCTGGAATGGGTCATTGACTTTACCCGAGGGATCGTAACAGATAATCTGCCTAGAAAAGAATTGAATAATTTTCATTTGTTGGCTTTTACATTGTTCTTATTTGTCTTCGTGGCAAATAATATAGGTTTAATAACGAAAATCGTCTTACCTAGCGAAACAACACTTTGGAAAAGTCCGACAGCAGACCCGTTTGTTACTTTAACTTTGGCATTTATAATGATCACACTTACTCATTTATTCGGGGTGAAAAAGCTTGGATTTAAAGGGTATTTTGTAAATTCGTTCTTGAAACCATATAGTTTCATGTTTCCAATGAAGCTGATCGAAGAATTTACGAACCTATTAACACTTGCTTTGCGTCTTTACGGGAATATCTACGCGGGGGAAGTTTTACTTACCTTGATTGCCAATATGATGAATAATTTAGGTTGGTTCTCATTACCGTTAGCAATTCCTTTAGAGATGGTCTGGATCGCATTCTCATTGTTTATCGGAAGCATCCAAGCATTTGTCTTTGTCACTTTATCGATGGTATATATGAGCCATAAGATTGAAGTAGAAGAGTAACATCGTTTTTAACAAACTACTATTTATCTATATTTAGGAGGAAATAAATTATGAATTATATCGCAGCAGCAATCGCAATCATGGGAGCAGCTATCGGAGCTGGTTATGGTAATGGTCAAGTAATCTCTAAAACAATCGAATCAATGGCACGCCAACCTGAAATGTCTGGTCAATTACGTACAACAATGTTCATCGGGGTAGCCTTAGTTGAAGCTGTTCCTATTCTAGGTGTGGTTATTGCCTTGATTCTAGTCTTTGCTGTTTAATCAATTAACTGTTTGAGGATAGGACTACTGTCACTAATCCTCTTTTAATTGTCAAAAACTGAAAAAAAACAACCTGATTATTTTCAAAATAATTGAGTTGTTTCATCATAATACTAGAACAAAAGGCGTTGAGGAGGCTGTTTCAATCATTGAAGTCAGGATTCCTTCATCATCCATGAGATACACCTTAAAGAAAGGAAGGCTAGCCTATGCTGAATCAATTGGCAATTGCAGAAGTTGGTAATCCGATGTTAGGTAATATCATCGTTGTCAGCGGCTCATTTTTGATACTAATGTTTCTATTGAAACATTTTGCTTGGGGACCAATCAGCGATATTTTGAAAAAACGTGAAGATAAGATCGCCAATGATTTAGATTCTGCCGAAAAATCTCGCATCAATTCAGCAAAAATGGAACAAGAACGCGAACAACAATTGTTAGCGTCTCGCTCTGATGCAGCTGATATCATTAAAAATGCGAAAGAAAGTGGAGAATTAAGCCGTCAAAATATTTTGAAGGAAACGCAAGAAGAAGTTGCACGTCTAAAAAGCAAAGCGCAAACTGATATCATGTTAGAACGTGATACAGCTTTAAACTCTGTAAAAGATGATGTAGCAGATCTTTCTCTTCAAATCGCGGCTAAAATCTTGAACAAAGAATTGTCTCCAGAAATGCATGAATCTTTAATCAATCAATATATCGAAGGTCTAGGTTCTTCAAATGAAACTAGATAAATATACTGTCGGCAGACGCTACGGTAAAGCACTATTTGAACTGGCGATCGATTCAAATAGCGCAGAAGAAATTTACCAAGAATTACTAAGCTTACGCCAAATCTATAGTGAAGTACCTGGATTAGGCAACGTACTTAGTGACGTCCGCTTAGAACCTCACGAAAAACGAATCATTATGGATAAACTTGTCAGTGGGTTTGACGGTATCGTGAAAAACTTTTTAGAAGTGGTCTATAGTTATAATCGGATGTCTGAATTATCGTTTATGATCGATGAATACGAACATCGCTACAACGATTACAAAGGACTACTTTTAGGTAGTGTAAAAACAGCAGTACCACTTTCTGATGAACAATTACAAAAACTAGAAATGAATGTTGCAAAAACAATGGACTATCAAACAGTTGAATTGAAGCAAATCGTTGATTCTTCTATTATTGGTGGGGCAATTGTTGAAGCCAACCATCGAGTGATCGACGGAAGCATTCGCACGCAATTAGAAAAAATGCGTAATCAATTAAATAGATAGTACAAAGAGGTAGGTGAATCGAATGGCTATCAAAGCAGAAGAAATTAGTGCCTTGATCAAAGAACAAATTGAAAATTATCAAAACGTGCTTTCAGTCGAAGAAATCGGTACCGTGACTTATGTCGGTGACGGGATTGCTCGTGCACACGGTTTAGAAAATGCGATGAGTGGTGAGTTGCTTGAATTTTCAAACGGCTCATACGGAATGGCGCAAAACTTAGAATCAAATGATGTAGGTATCATTATCCTTGGTGATTTCGAATCCATTCGTGAAGGAGACAAAGTAAAACGAACAGGTAAAATCATGGAAGTTCCAGTTGGGGACGCCTTAATCGGACGTGTCGTTAATCCGCTAGGTCAACCAATCGATGGGTTAGGAGAAATCGTTACAGATAAAGCTCGTCCAGTCGAAGCAATGGCACCAGGCGTTATGCAACGTAAATCTGTCAATGAACCAATGCAAACAGGTCTAAAAGCCATCGATGCTTTAGTTCCAATCGGACGTGGCCAACGTGAATTAGTTATTGGTGACCGTAAAACGGGTAAAACATCTATCGCAATCGATACGATCCTTAACCAAAAAGGTCAAGATATGATCTGTATCTATGTGGCGATCGGTCAAAAGGATTCTACTGTGCGTACACAAGTAGAAACTTTGAAAAAATATGGAGCAATGGATTACACGATCGTAGTCAATGCGGGTGCATCACAACCTGCGCCATTACTTTATATTGCGCCTTATGCAGGAACTGCAATGGGTGAAGAATTCATGTACAACGGCAAACATGTATTGATTATCTTTGATGACTTATCAAAACAAGCTGTTGCTTATCGTGAACTTTCATTGCTATTACGCCGTCCTCCAGGTCGTGAAGCTTATCCAGGGGATGTTTTCTACTTGCACTCACGTTTACTAGAACGTGCGGCAAAACTAAGTGATGATTTAGGTGGCGGTTCAATGACTGCTTTACCATTTGTTGAAACACAAGCTGGAGATATCTCTGCTTATATTCCAACAAACGTTATTTCAATCACTGACGGACAAATCTTCTTAGAAAGTGACTTGTTCTACGCTGGAACTCGTCCAGCCGTTGATGCTGGGTTATCCGTTTCCCGTGTAGGTGGTTCTGCTCAAATCAAAGCAATGAAAAAAGTGGCAGGAACATTACGTCTTGACTTAGCAAGTTACCGTGAATTAGAAGCATTTACCCAATTTGGTTCTGATTTAGATGCTGCGACTCAAGCGAAATTGAATCGTGGACGTCGTACAGTTGAGATCTTGAAACAAAAACTTCATGCACCACTAGCTGTTGAAAAACAAGTAGTTATCTTATATGCTTTGACACATGGATTCTTAGATAGTATTCCAGTTGACAGCATCTTAGATTTTGAACATGAATTATTTGAATATCTAGATACGAATCATGCAGATATCTTTGAAACGATCCGTACAACGAAAGATCTTCCAGAAGAAGAACGATTGAATCAAGCGATCCAAGAATACAAAGATATTTTCTTAGCGACAAAAGGAAACACTTCTTCAACAGAAGACAAATTGAAATCCATTCAAAATGCATAGTGAGGTGAGATGAATGGGCGCTTCATTAAATGAAATCAAGACTCGGATTGCTTCAACGAAGAAAACGAGTCAAATCACTCGAGCAATGCAAATGGTGTCCGCTTCTAAACTGACAAAATCTGAAGCTTCTTCTCAGAAGTTTCAGATTTATGCAAATAAAGTCAGAGAAATCGTCACTCATTTGACAGCTACTCAACTAAATGATATTGCTTCTGATAATCCTCGTGGAGATATCAATTACAATAGTATGTTAATCAGCCGTCCGGTAAAGAAAACGGGGTATATCGTGATTACCGCTGATGGTGGTTTAGTTGGTGGCTATAACAGTTCGATTTTAAAGCAAACAATGTCTATTTTAGAAGAAGACCATAAATCTCCTGACGATTATGTGATGATCGCAATCGGAGGTACAGGTGCAGATTTCTTCAAAGCTAGAGGAATTAATTTGGCTTACGAATTACGTAATTTATCGGACCAACCAAGTTTTGATGAAGTGCGTAAAATCGTAGGTATGGCAACAACGATGTATCAAAATGAAGTATTTGATGAATTGTACGTATGCTACAATCATCATATCAATTCACTAACTAGCCAATTTCGTGTAGAAAAAATGCTGCCAATTTCAGATTTAGATCCAGAAGAAGCAACTACTTTTGACCAAGAATACATTTTTGAACCTTCAAAAGAAGAAATCTTGGCGCAGTTATTGCCTCAATATGCGGAAAGCTTAATCTATGGTGCAATCGTTGATGCGAAGACAGCAGAACACGCTGCCGGCATGACTGCCATGAAGACAGCAACGGATAATGCTGCAACGATCATTGATGATTTGACGGTATCTTATAACCGTGCAAGACAAGGGGCTATTACCCAAGAAATTACCGAAATTGTTGCCGGAGCTTCGGCGCTAGAATAGTATTGAGATTGGAGGAAAAAAGATGAGTTCAGGCAAGATTGTTCAAGTAATCGGTCCCGTTGTCGACGTGGAATTTTCTTTAGACCAATCCTTACCAGATATCAACAACGCATTAGTTGTTTATAAAAATGATGAGAAAAAATCAAAAGTTGTTCTTGAAACAGCATTAGAATTAGGGGACGGAGTGATCCGTACCATTGCCATGGAATCAACAGATGGTTTACAACGTGGTATGGAAGTTATCGATACTGGTAAAGCCATTTCTGTTCCAGTAGGGAAAGATACACTAGGACGTGTATTCAACGTTTTAGGAGATACGATCGATTTAGGATCATCTTTCCCAGAAGATGCAGAACGTAGTGAGATTCATAAAAAAGCACCAAGCTTTGATGAATTAAGTACTAGTACGGAGATCCTTGAAACTGGGATCAAAGTTATCGATTTGTTAGCACCTTACTTAAAAGGTGGGAAAGTTGGATTATTCGGTGGTGCCGGTGTAGGTAAAACGGTATTGATCCAAGAATTGATCCATAATATTGCCCAAGAACATGGTGGTATTTCTGTATTTACCGGTGTTGGGGAACGTACTCGTGAAGGAAATGACCTTTACTATGAAATGAAAGATTCAGGCGTTATCGAAAAAACAGCGATGGTGTTCGGACAAATGAACGAACCACCAGGTGCTCGGATGCGGGTAGCTTTGACTGGTCTGACGATCGCTGAATACTTCCGTGATGTAGAAGGTCAAGACGTGCTATTGTTTATTGATAATATTTTCCGTTTCACTCAAGCTGGTTCAGAAGTATCTGCCCTTTTAGGTCGTATGCCTTCTGCCGTTGGTTACCAACCAACGTTAGCAACTGAAATGGGTCAATTACAAGAACGTATCACATCAACGAAAAAAGGTTCGATCACTTCGATCCAAGCAATCTATGTACCAGCCGATGACTATACTGACCCAGCGCCAGCAACAGCATTTGCCCACTTAGATGCTACAACAAACTTAGAGCGTAAATTGACAGAACAAGGGATCTATCCAGCCGTGGACCCATTGGCTTCATCTTCAAGTGCTTTGGCACCTGAAATCGTTGGTGAAGAACATTATAAAGTAGCGACTGAAGTCCAACATGTCTTACAACGTTACCGTGAATTACAAGATATCATTGCGATCTTAGGGATGGATGAATTATCTGATCAAGAAAAAGTTTTAGTTTCACGTGCACGTAGAGTGCAATTCTTCTTGTCACAAAACTTTAACGTAGCGGAACAATTTACAGGTCTTCCTGGTTCTTATGTACCAGTTGAAGAAACAGTCAAAGGTTTCCGTGAAATCTTAGAAGGTAAATACGATGATCTTCCTGAAGAAGCATTCCGAAGTGTTGGTAGAATAGAAGACGTCGTAGAAAAAGCGAAAAAGCTAGGCTACTAGAAAGGGGTGCCCCATGGATCAATATTTAACTGTGAATGTGGTGACTCCTGACGGTTTGGTCTATGATCACCATGCAGCGATCGTAGTAGCACGTACTACAGCGGGGGAAATTGGTATTTTACCTAAACATGCGCCGATCATCGTTCCATTAACAATTGATGAAGTCCGTGTGAAGAGAACAGACTCTGATACCCACGTCGATTGGATTGCTGTCAATGGCGGAATCATGGAAGTTCGTGACAATGTTGTTTCAATCGTTGCCGATAGTGCAGAACGTGAAAGAGATATTGACGTTTCTCGGGCAGAAAGAGCCAAACAACGTGCTGAGCGACAAATCGCAGAAGCAAAAGAAAAAGAAGATACGAATGAATTGAAACGTGCGACAGTTGCTTTGCATCGTGCGATCAACCGAATCAAGGTTTCAAAACATTCTTAAAAGCAACGAATGAGGACCTAACAAGTAGGCCTTAAAAAATCCAAGATTCTTAAGGAGATTCCTTAGAATTTTGGATTTTTTTATTGGTAGTTATATTCTAAACATAAAAAGTAAAGAACAATTACTTCTTTGTTACATAAAAATATGGAACTTTCATCATTATGATACTATGGTAAACTAATTGCAGTAAAAAAGGAGGTATCATAATGCCAAAAAAAATTCAACGTTTTTCCTCAGTAGACACAAAAGAAGAAACACATACGCAACAAAAATCACTATCTTACTCAGAAATAGTAGGCAATCTTGCGGATGATCAAACAGTTTCGTTACATAAACAATTACAAGAATTTAGGGACTATCTTTTAAAGAAGAGCCTTGAATCAGAAAAACAAGAAAAAGAGGAGTTTCCATCTAACAGACATCATTTTGGTCCACCTCTATCGGAAAATAATACAGGTAATCTTGCTGAGCAACAACACTCGCGATCGGAAACAATTCAAAGAAAGAGAACGTTGCAAAACATTATTAACGAAAATGAACTGAAAATGATTCAAAACCAAGATAGTCATGCAGTGTTAGAACAGAATAACAAAGTACAAGTTCCCCCATATAAGAAACAAAAAGTTGCTCCAGAGAACGAACTGGAAAATCATTTGGAGTACTCATTAGATGTCGAACGGTTACTAGAAATAGAAGAAATGTTGGGGATCAGAAACACTTCCCAATCAACAACGCTGTCTACCAAAGTCCAAGAGTCTTTATATGAAACTAAGGAATTTGTACAAGATACAAACGTGCCAATAGAAAGTAATAGCGAGTTCAGCTGTTCAACACAACAACCATTGGAGAATGGGCAGACAAGCACTCAAAGTAAGAAGGAACAAGCGCTTATTGAATCAGTGAAGTGTTTGTTGGAGCAAAGACATAAACTATTTTTTTTGCAATTAGCTAAAAAACATGAGATGAGTTGTCAAACTGTAAAAAACATTTTAATTGAGAATAATATAGATGTAACTGCTGAGAATAATAAAATAAAAGTAGAGTCTGAAGAAAAAGCACGGCAATTATTAACGGAAGTATTTCACGGAAGGAAAAATTTATCATTTGAAAATATTAGACAAATGGTACGATTGAACAACAATGATATTACAATTTTAGCTAAGAATCACTTAAAAGTTCTCCTAAAACAAGCACACGCATCTCATCTGAATGGTTCTCAGAAGGAAACTTCAATAGATAGGATTCTTTTGACATATTCTGAATGGACTATGCCAATGCAATATAAATTGTCAAGGCTGGATGCTGAATTAAAAGAACAGATAGATAAATACGGCGTAATAAACATAAATGAAATATCAAAGAAAATACCATGTAGCCAAATTGATGTCATCAAGCGAACATGGCAGTTAAATTATCAGCAATATCTCCCACCAATTTATAAGTTTCACCCGCAGCCAAATGAGAAAATCCAAAAGCCATTTTATGATGCAATAATACAAGATAAATCGATTCCTACTGATCAAACAAATCAATTTTTTAATCCTAGTACTGATCAAAACATTGCTTATTTGAAGGAACGAATAAAATTAAATCTCGCTAGAAAAGCTGAGTTTGAAACAGCAGAACAAAAAAACAAGACAATTATGGATCAGAGAACTCAGTTAAAAAACCAACCGATTAGAAACAATCAATCTCCCGCTATGGAAGAACGTTGAGTGTTTTAATTTTCGTAGTATGACTATTTTTTTTGTTAAATCGGACTAGGACAAAAGAAAAAAGTTCAAAGGAGGACGATTATTGCTGCTATTATTTACCTTGAAAACTAAAAATAAATAAACTTATGGGAAGGAAAATGAACGATGAAACAGGAAATAATTCTATTTTATGGCTTATCACTAAAAGCGGAAAACTTACAGAAACAGATTGAAAAAATTAGAAAAAAAGGATTCTATTCAAGTGATACTGAAGGACAAGGTCCCTGTGATATCAGAGAGTACAATAATCATTTTTCATCGATTACATATGATCACCCAAAAAATCCGATGAATCTTGAATACTTAAAAGATTTTTCAATAAATTGGAAAAAATATATTTCACCATTTAAAGATTGGTGGCCTTTATGGTCTTACTATTTTCAACGCACACAAGATACTGAAAAAAATAAAGTAATCAATTTTAATCCTGGGCTACATGAAGCTACGGAAAAAAATATAGAACATCTATGTAAGAAAAATTGCAAATATACAGGACAGCTGATTGTTAGAGGTTGTAAAATTGGATTAGACAGTGCAAGAGATAATGAAAATGTAACCATTTATTATTGTATTGATGGTTTAGATATGAAACGTATTATAGAAAAAAAAGATAAAAAGGCTTTCACTCCTAAAGAAATTCGCTATCTCTTTCGCAATTGGAAAGATTTTGAAGGAAAGGTACATTTTTTTGAAGATGGATATGAAGTGCCTGCACCTTGGAAAACATCTCCAAATGAATGGGAAAGTTATAAACCAAAAAGTTGGCAAACGTTGAATGAACAACCACCCTTTCAAAAGAATCAAGTGAAACCAGAAACAATCAACCAACGAATATGTAGACAAAAGTATCTAAATGAAATAAAAAATAAATTATTTGAGCTAAAAGTAGCAGAACAACCATCCTTTAAAGAAAATCAAGTGAAGCCAGAAACAATCAACCAACGAATATGTAGATAAAAGAATTTAAATGAAACAATAACAAATAACTTAGCTGACCTTAAAGTACAAGCAAAGAAGATGGCAAAAAAAGAAATAGACTTGATTGTACGATCATCAAGAAATTAAACAAAGGATTTTTTGTTCCTACACTATAAGAGAGGGCATATATTTATATTAAATAATCGTTTAATTATCAATGGTAAATTCTATTATAATGATATGAGTACATAAGCAAATAAGGAACAACTTTCATCAAAAAAGCATGTGAAATAGTAGTTAAAATAGTTTATAAAAATAAGGTATTGAAACAGAGTCATCATTTGAATGTAAAGTTCTTGAAAATTCTCGTCTCGTTTAGCCAACAAATTCCATCTTTTTACAACCAATAATTTCTCTATTTTTCCAATTTATGGTATCATCATTTTGTTAGTTATTAAAAAAAGTATAATTTTGAAGGGACGTCACTATGCAAGTATACGGAATTGATGCAATTATTCGAATCGTGAGTCATTTAGCTTTTATTTATCTGGCTTTCTGGTCGTTGCGGTCACTGCGAATTGAGATGTTTTTTAAAAAAATGCATGATACGCAAATTCGAATGGCGATTGTATTCTTCTCTATTTTTTTAGGATATACTGCCAGTAATTTCTTCTTAGAAATTATTGCATTGTGTCGAAATCTTTTCGTTAGCCTGCAGTAAAAAAAAGGTACTATAAAAAAAGGTACTATTTTAATAAAAGAAATGATATAATAGAAAAGATTTTGAGTCTTTATAGCTCATTGGAATTTTTTGGGGGGAACAACATGGAAGAGATCATCGTCAAAGGTGGCAAACAATTGAATGGAACAGTAAAAATCGAAGGAGCTAAAAATGCTGTTCTACCTATTTTAGCTGCTAGTTTGTTGGCTGAAGAAGGAACAACCGTTTTAGACAACGTTCCAATTCTTTCTGACGTCTTCACTATGAATCAAGTGATTCGTCATTTAAACGTAGATGTAGTGTTTGATGAAGACAATAATCAAGTAACGCTTGATGCGTCAAGACAATTAGAAATCGAAGCGCCATATGAATATGTGAGTCAAATGCGTGCTTCTATCGTTGTAATGGGACCATTACTTGCTAGAAATGGTCATGCAAAAGTTGCCATGCCAGGGGGATGTGCGATTGGGAAACGTCCAATTGATTTACATCTTAAAGGATTCCAAGCATTGGGTGCGAAAATCATTCAAAAAAATGGCTACATCGAAGCTATTGCGGATGAATTGATCGGTAACACGGTCTATTTAGATTTTCCAAGTGTTGGAGCCACTCAAAATATCATGATGGCAGCAGTAAAAGCTAAAGGAACAACGATCATCGAAAACGTCGCTCGAGAACCTGAAATTGTAGATCTTGCAAATATTTTAAATAAAATGGGCGCAAATATCTATGGTGCTGGTACGGAAACGATGCGTATCGAAGGAGTCGATCATCTGCATGCAGTGAAACACGCAATTGTTCAAGACCGGATCGAAGCAGGTACCTTTATGGTAGCAGCAGCGATGACTGAAGGAAATGTCTTGATCGCAGATGCAATCTCAGAACATAATCGTCCGTTGATTTCTAAATTAATTGAAATGGGTGCAACGATCACTGAAGAAGAAGGCGGCATTCGAGTTGTTGGTCCAAAACATATTTTACCAACTGACGTCAAAACAATGCCTCATCCTGGTTTTCCGACAGACATGCAAGCCCAAATGACTGCTATTCAGTTAGTCGCTGAGGGAACGAGCATGGTGACTGAAACAGTTTTTGAGAATCGTTTCCAACATTTGGAAGAAATGCGCCGTATGAACGCCCATGTGAAGATTGATGGAAACGTAGCGATTATGGACGGGAATCATGAATTACAAGGTGCTGAAGTTTATGCAACAGATTTACGAGCTGCTGCAGCATTAGTACTTGCTGGTTTAAAAGCAAATGGCATAACACGCGTTCGCAATCTTAAATACTTAGATCGTGGTTATTATCAATTCCATATTAAATTGCAAAACTTAGGTGCAGATGTGGAACGTGTGGCAATCGATCAAACGCCCGCTGATAAAACAGCTCAAGTCACTGTTTAAGGACGTGATAAAATGAGTAGCCAACGGTATATTTTAATCACATTGGTGAAGATTTTAGTTGTCATACTATTACTGATTCTTTTATTTATAGCTGGAACAATGATTGGATACGGGGTTATCGGTGGTGGAAATCCGTTTAAGGTTTTTCAACCAAGTTTGTGGCTGCACATCCAAGATTTTTTCAGATAAAGAGTTGTGTGAAAATGATAGTGTAAGCAAACAAAGGATTTCTTAAAACGAATTTTCGCTTTTGAGAAGTCCTTTTTTATTGTGAGTCATTCCACTGTTTGGCAGATTATTGCTCCTTTGAACAGTCGTTTGTCATGAATAGGAGAATGAGGAGCAAAGCTTTAATAATGAGGTGATGAGATGAAAAAAATCTTAGTGGCTATTGTCCGTTTTTATCAACGGTTTATTTCTCCTGCTTTCCCACCTAGCTGTCGGTACTATCCTACTTGTTCAAACTATATGATACGTGCGATTCAAGTACACGGTGCATTTAAAGGAACGCTGATGGGGACAGCACGCATTTTGCGTTGCCATCCATTCGTAAAGGGCGGAATCGATTACGTACCTTTAAATTGTCAATTGACACGTAATAAGAAAGATAAAGAGATGCCTAATTATGATGAAAAATAAACAGTCAGGTAAGACCGAGCATTCTGGAGAAAAAAGTATCGTCGCATTAGATCAATCAACTTTACCTTGGTCATTATTGTTGGATGCAGATCCTGAAGAGGAAAACGTCCAACGATACATTGATCAAGGGTCTGGTTTTATATGGAAAGCAGAAAACGACATTCAGGGAGTGATCGTTTTTCTCACAAATAAATTAGTGTTTGAAATAATGAATTTAGCTGTAGCTCCAAAAGTTCAAGGTCAAGGAATCGGCTACGCGTTGCTTACCCATACACTAAAAGAAATGAAAAAGTTAAAAAACACTCAACAACAAGTCATTATTCGGACGGGGAGTACGTCATCAGCAGCTTTACAACTGTATAAAAAAATCGGCTTCCTGGAAATCTCTAGAGAAAAAGATTATTTTGACAAAAATTATAAACAGCCAATCTATGAAAATGGCCAACGTTTACGAGATCAAGTAACTCTAGCAAAGAAAATTTGAACTCATCCATAAAAAGGCTTTCAAAATACTGTGGCTTGACTTAAAATAAAAACAGTATGAGAAAAGGAGACAAATAAATGATGGGTATTTTAGTTTTTGATTTTGGTGGTTCCGCAGTAAAATATGGCTATTGGAATGGACAAGCGCTTGAAGACACCAGCCAATTTCCGACTCCTAAGACATGGGAAGAAATGAAAGCGCATTTAAAACAGGTATTCCAAACGTTTGTAAAACAGAAGGCGATTGAAGGCGTAGCAATCAGCGCACCTGGAGTAGTGAATCAGGAGAAACAGCTGATTGAAGGGATTAGTGCCATTCCTTATATCCACGGATTCAATATTTTTCATGAACTGGAAGAACTCTTCCATTTACCAGTGACGATCGAAAATGATGCTAATTGTGCTGGAATGGCTGAGTATTATGAAGGCGCAGCGAAAGAATATCAACATGTAGCATTTGTTGTACTTGGGACTGGAGTAGGTGGGGCAATCTTTACCCAAGGACAACTAAATAAAGGCGCTCATTTGTACGGGGGAGAATTTGGCTTGATGTTCTTAGAAGGCAATCAAACATTTAGTAAGCTTGGTACAGCAGTTCAAATGGCTTGGCGTTACTGTGACCGTTTGGGAGTTTCACGTACGACTTATAGCGGAAAAGAAGTCTTTGAACGAGCAGAACAAGGGGATGAACTAGCAAAAGAAGAGGTAGATAATTTTTATGATTATTTAACAAAAGGTTTGTTTAGTATCCAATTTTCGATTGATCCTGAAGTCATCGTGATTGGTGGGGGGATCTCTGCAAAAGCAGGGTTATTAACAGAAATCAATCAACGAATGAAACAATTAACTACTGATTTAGAACTAAATGACTTTGATCCTAAAATTTTATTATGTGATTATCGAAATGATGCAAACTTGATTGGAGCAGCTGCCAATTTCACCGCTCAACGTGAAGGTTTAGTTCAATGATGCATAGCGTTGAACAAAACTTTTAGACATATGGTAGGCATTCCATGATTGAATATGATAAACTATCATGGAGGTGGAAAAAGATGTCAAAAAAAAATAAAGATATTGAAGTACGTATCGAAGAAGTCAAAAAACAAATCAAAGGAACAACTTATGATGTGACTCAGTTATTTATTGGTAAAAAAATGATTGGGGAAATTTTGGCTTATGGACCAAAAGAATTTGAAATTTTTTTTGGTGAAGAAGATTTTGGGAAAGAAAAGAGTCTTGAAAACGCGATAGAAACAGTTATTCGTCACTGGAATCTACACGAATAAAAAAATATCAAAAAAATTTTCAATAAGGGGTTGCAAAAATCTGGAAAATTAGGTATTATAACTAAGTCAGGTTGATACAAACCTTTCGGAGGAGTAGCGAAGTGGCTAAACGCGACGGACTGTAAATCCGTTCCTTAGGGTTCAGTGGTTCGAATCCACTCTCCTCCATTTCATTGGGGTATAGCCAAGCGGTAAGGCAAGGGACTTTGACTCCCTCATGCGTTGGTTCGAATCCAGCTACCCCAGTAGTACGGAGTGATCTATTAAGATCACTCTTTTTTTGTGTGAAAACAGCTTGTTTCTTGAAGATTATCAAGAAATAGGCTAGAGTGAATAGTAGATAGATCAAAAAAAGGGGGCAGTAAAATGAAGTGGAAAGAAAAAGTAGATGAGACTGCAGAGAAAATCTATGATTTGATTAAGTCGGAAAAGTATCAGGTAGAAGTCCGGTTACCGAAAAAATCAGAAAAAGCGATACAAGTGAAATCAAAGCGTCCAACCAATCACACAAAAAAATGGCTTTCAAAAAACCGTTAAGAATAACACAATCTCTAAAAAACAGTGATTTTGCTGTCTTTTGGAGATTTTGTTATTTTACAAAATGATTTTCAATCCTTCCACTTGGATTAAAGAGGAAGGACACACATTTACTTACATAAACTTTTGGATAAAATAATCGGGTTGGCAAATGATTGATCGACAATTAGTCGAGCAAAAGAAACTTTTTCCTTTTCAGTTGTGAACCAGGTATATACCAGTTATAATAAAGGAAATGAAAGGGCGGATATACGTTATGTCGAATCAACTACCAGTCTATATACAAATCCATGATCAGATCAAAAGTGAAATCGAACAAGGTATTTGGAAAATCGGTGATCGCCTTCCTTCTGAAAGAGAATTGGCAGTGAAATTCAATGTTAGTCGAATGACTTTGCGTCAAGCCATTCAAAACCTGGCTGATGAAGGGATTTTGGAAAGAAAAATTGGCTCAGGTACATATGTAGCAAGAGAAAAAGTCCAAGAAAAGATGTCTGGTGCGACCAGTTTTACTGAAATTATGGAATCACAGAATCGAGTACCCTCTAGTCGGACAATCTCTTATTTTTTAACTTCCCCAAGTTCTAGTGAAATGGAGAAGCTGCAACTGGAAAAAGACGAAACGATTCTTCGTATGGAACGAATTCGTTATGCTGATGATATACCAATCTGTTTTGAAGTAGCCAGTATCCCGCAAAAGATTATTGCAGACTATAGTAAATCTGAAATTACCAATTCTCTTTATCGGGTACTCGAAGAGAAAAGTGGGCATAAGATCGGGGCAGCTAATCAAACAATCACAGCCATTCTTGCTTCAGAAAAAATTGCAGAATATTTAGAAGTAAAAAAAGGAGATGCTGTGTTACGTTTACGCCAAACTTCTTATTTTGATGACGGTACCCCATTTGAATATGTTCGTACGCAATATGTAGGGAATCGTTTTGAATTTTATTTAGAGAAATAAAAGAGGGACACGAAACAGTCCAAATAAAGAAGAGCCTGAGACAAGTTTTGTCCTAGGCTCTTCTTTTTTGATTTCGAGATCAGCGGATAGAGTGATTACTGGTCAGCTTCTACCAGTTGTTCATGATAGGAAATTGGACCATCTGTAAATTCCACCTGTCCATTCAATAATTCAACGACTGCTGTTTTAAATGCAGTAACTTCTTTTTCTACAATCAAACAGTGAACCGTGACTTTGTCTGTGTAGATCGTTTCTTTTATAGGAATATGTTTCAACTCAAGCATATTTTCTAATTTACCTAATTGCGGATAGGTGATATGGACAGCTATTTCTTGCTGTTGTGTTCCTTCAACGATCCCGATTTCAATTAGTGCGTGAGAAACAGCCTGTGTATAGGCACGAATCAAACCACCGGTACCCAATTTTGTCCCACCAAAATAGCGTGTGACGACAGCGACCACATTGATCAATTCATTTTTTTTTAGTACTTCCAGCATTGGGACACCTGCCGTACCACTAGGCTCACCGTCATCACTACTGCGTTGAATTTCATTTTTTTCACCGAGAACGAAAGCACTACAGTTATGGTTTGCTTTCCAATGCTCTTTTTTCATTGCCTGAATAAACGCTTTAGCTTCTGCTTCCGTTTCAATTCGTTTCATAGAGCAAATAAAACGAGATTTTTTGACTTCGATTTCTGCTTGACCGTCTGCTTGGATGGTTCTATAACTATTCAGCGTGATGCTTCCTCCTTACAAGTAGTTGATAATAGTCAAAGTATAATGAATTATTCCTTTAGTTTCAACACTTATAATACTTGAGTAATGAAGAGAGTCTATGGGATAATAGAAGAAAGAAAGGTGAGATGGGGATGAAAGAACGCATAAAAAAATATGACGCCATCACCCAATATTTAAAAAATAACGGGGGATCACAGGTTACTTTAACATTTACACAGATCGACGAACTTCTTTTTCCAAGTTATGGGCTCCCTAAATCAGCTAGACAAAGCACTGATTGGTGGGCAAATGATTATAAGCACCCAGAAAAAGGAGCATATGGCTGGATCAATGCTGGCTACGAGGTTGTGGTGATCAATTTAAAAAAAGAATATGTTGTGTTCAATCAATTAGTTAAATCGAGTTGGCTATTCGACTGATAAGAAAACGTTGACATTATCTTGCTTTTTTGTATAATAATCACACAAGCAAAAAAAGAAATCGTTTGCAAAAGTTAAAAGAATGGAGAGAGTAAAATGACTAAAAAAACAATCATGCTCGTATGTTCTGCTGGGATGAGTACCAGTTTACTTGTAACAAAAATGCAAAAAGTTGCTGAAGAACAAGGAATTGATACGGATATTTTTGCCGTATCAGCTTCTGATGCCGATAACCAGCTAGCTTCTAAAGAAGTTGATGTTTTGCTGTTGGGTCCACAAGTCCGCTTCATGAAAGCTGATTTTGAAAAACGTCTAGAGCCAAAAGGAATCCCATTAGATATTATCAATATGGCAGATTATGGGTTGATGAATGGCGAAAAAGTATTACAACAAGCCATCCATTTAATTGAAAACAAATAAAGGACAGAGCATACTACGATGTTCATATCGGAAATAAGCCGAAAAATCCAACGAATAGGGCGCCTATTCAAGGATTTTTCGGCTTATTTTTTATACCAACCGTTTCAAATAACCATTTCTTCTCAAATTTTTTGAAGAATGGACTGATGTAGCGTATCTTCTTTTAGGGGATTAGATGAAAAAAAGTAGTTTATGCAGTTTATATGGTAGACGATTACTTACGAGAGACTTGTTAGAATGGTTCGATGATCGTTTTGAACAGATTCGCTATCAGAAACTAGCCGCCATTCATTTACAAGGGAATTGGCTAAAATGTAATCGGTGCAACAAGCGAACAAAAATAGGTAAAATAGAGAAAAATCAACCGATCTTCTTTTGTCCTGTTTGTCTTTTTTTAGGTCGTTGTGACAACACACAAGAATTATTTTTATTTGAACAACCTGAGTTGCCGAAAAGAAATGTCTGTTTTACTTGGACAGGAAAGTTAACGCCAACTCAACAAGCGATTTCTACGAACTTGGTCACTGATGTCTCGGGAAAACAGCACATGATTTGGGCTGTGACAGGAGCGGGAAAGACTGAGATGCTTTATGAAAAGGTCATAAAAACGTTAGAAAAAGGTGGACGAGTCGCATTAGTTTCACCTAGGGTTGATGTGTGTAACGAACTTTACCTGCGTTTTTGTGGCGTTTTTCCAGAAGAAGACATTGTCCTGCTTCATGGAAAAAAGAAAGAAGCCTATCGCTTTAGTCCATTCGTGATTGCGACTACGCATCAGCTGTATCGTTTTTATCAGGCGTTTGATCTGTTAGTCGTCGATGAGGTGGATGCGTTCCCTTTTGCAGGAGATCCTGGGTTAGCTTATGCTGTTGAAACTGCAATTAAACCAAAAGGAACATTTATCTATTTAAGTGCGACACCTAATGAGCAGCTACTGAAAAAAATCCGTTCAACCTTTTTGATCCATCAATTGCCACTTCGCTTCCATCAACGGTTATTGCCTGAACCACATTTGTTTTTTTGGAATGACTGGCCGAATAAATGTTTGAAAGAAAAAAAACTTCGACCACTTTTGAAGTGTCTAAACATGCTGCTCCAACAAAATCATGTCTTATTATTTTGTCCGTCGATTGACTTGATGAATCGATTAGCCTCACTGTTAAAGCGTTGTTTACCCATGTACCGTATTACCGATGCATCCGCAAAAGATCCAAACCGTTCAGAAAAAGTTCAGCAAATGAGAAAGCAACAATATGATGTGTTACTTACTACAATGATTTTGGAACGTGGGGTAACATTTGCAAATGTGTCAGTGATCGTCTTAGGCGCTGATCACCGTGTTTTTACTAAATCTTCCCTTGTACAAATCGCTGGTCGAGCCGATCGAAAGGGAGATTTTACCAATAGCCAAGTCTATTTTTTCTATGAAGAACTGACAAAAGCTATCAAATTAGCCTGTCGTGAGATCAAAGAAATGAATCGTCAGGGAAAAAAGCAGCTTGCTATGAAAAATAGTGAGCCTAGAGGAGAAAAAACACATGAATCGTTGTAGTTATTGTCAAAAACAAGTCATCCGAAATTTGAAGATCAGCGAGATTCTTGGATTGGGAAAGATTCTTCCTCAAATTTGTGAGGACTGTTCAAATTTGTTTCGTCCGATAAATAAACAGCAAAGCTGTCGAACTTGCCAGAAAGAACTGCCTGGTGATATTACGTATTGTGAAGATTGTATTGCCTGGAAAAACGCCTATCCCAATTATGATTTCAGTCATCATGCTTGTTTTTACTATGATTCAGCCTTCAAAGAATGGTTAAAGCGCTATAAATTTATGGGAGATGTCCGACTGGCAGGTACATTTGCTAAACAGTTGCAAATAATCCAACAAGAATTTAGCGATTATCAAATCTGTCCAATCCCACTAGCCACTGCACGTTTAAAAGAACGTGGGTTTAATCAGGTCATTGAAATGTTGAGAGTAGCTAAAATACCTTATCGTCAACTGCTGACTCGCTCTGATCATTCACTTCCACAATCCCAAAAAACACGTCAGGAACGTTTAAAAACTACCCAACCTTTCAAATTAGCTGTTGTTCCAACGATCATCAAAGGGAAAAAAGTATTGTTGGTAGACGATGTCTATACGACGGGGCAAACCCTTTTCCATGCTGCTTCTTGTTTATTGCCACATGCTCCTGAAAAAATCCGCACCTTTTCGCTAGCTCGATAAATAAATGAAAAACGAATGTCCTTGATAGCGATTTAGTTTGCAAATGGATTAGAGTTCGATATAATGGTAGTAAGAAGAGGGAAAGAGTGGTCCTTCTCCTTCTTGATTGTGGTAGACGAAAGGGGTAATTTTTATGTTTAGATACAATGTACGCGGTGAAAATATCGAAGTAACTGAAGCGATTCGTGACTACGTTGAGAAAAAAGTAGGAAAACTTGAACGCTATTTCAGTGATGCACCCGATGCTACAGCACATGTAAATTTAAAAGTTTATACTGAAAAAACAGCGAAAGTGGAAGTAACTATTCCATTACCTTATCTTGTATTGCGTGCCGAAGAAACATCACCTGATCTTTATGCAAGTATTGATTTGGTAGTTGACAAATTGGAACGACAAATCCGCAAATTCAAAACAAAAATTAACCGTAAATCTCGCGAAACCGGTATGAACACAGCCGATGCAGCGGTATTATTCAATAACGAAGCTGACGATGCCGATCATGAAAATGATTCTGAATTAGACATTGTCCGCACGAAACGTTTATCACTGAAACCAATGGACAGTGAAGAGGCTGTTCTACAAATGAACATGCTTGGTCATAATTTCTTTATTTTTGAAGATGCAGAAACCAATGGTACAAGTATCGTTTACCGTCGTAAAGATGGCAAATACGGTTTGATTGAAACCGACTGATAAATAACAATTAGAAAAAGCAGTAAAAAGCTTGTGGCAAACCCTTCACGGTTTGCCACAGCTTCTTTTTTGTCTACGTCAGAAATTGTGAATTAATTGTGAATATATTACATTAATTGTGTTAAGATATTTCAATTATCTAGAACTAATGATAAAATAGAAACTAGAATCTACATAATCTGGATAATATATGTAAAAAGGAGATTATACAACGCATGGCCAATTTTATTCGTTCGATTATCGAAAATGATAAAAAAGAACTAAAACGTTTAGATCGTATTGCTAAAAAAGTAGAAGATCATGCTGACGAAATGGCAGCATTAACAGATGAACAATTACAAGCAAAAACAGCTGAGTTTAAAGCTCGCTATCAAAATGGGGAAACTTTAGATCAATTATTACCGGAAGCCTTTGCGGTAGTTCGTGAAGCTGCCAAACGAGTGTTGGGACTTTATCCTTACCATGTACAATTGATGGGGGGGATCGTTCTTCACGATGGAAATATCCCAGAGATGCGTACTGGTGAAGGGAAAACTTTAACAGCGACAATGCCGGTTTATTTGAATGCATTGACGGGAGAAGGCGTTCACGTCGTTACTGTCAATGAATACCTGGCTACTCGTGACTCCTCTGAAATGGGCGAATTATATAACTTTTTAGGTTTAACAGTTGGCTTGAATATCAATTCAAAATCAGCGGACGAAAAACGAGATGCTTACAATTGTGATATTACCTATAGTACCAATAATGAATTAGGTTTCGACTATCTAAGAGACAACATGGTCGTTTATCGTCATCAAATGGTTCAAAGACCATTGAATTATGCGATTGTCGATGAAGTCGATTCGATCTTGATCGATGAAGCAAGAACACCGTTGATTATTTCAGGTCAAGCTGAAAAATCAACAGCTTTATATACAAGAACAGATAATTTTGTGAAACGTTTGAAAGAAGAAGAAGATTATAAAATCGATGTGCAATCGAAAACAATCAGCTTGACTGAAGCGGGGATCGAGAAAGCCGAAGAAACATTTGGCTTAGAAAATCTATATGATATTGAAAATACTGCCTTAACCCACCATCTGGATCAAGCATTGCGTGCCAACTATATCATGATCTTGGATATTGATTATGTGGTCCAAGATGGAAAAGTCTTGATCGTTGACCAATTTACTGGTCGTATCATGGATGGACGCCGCTATTCTGATGGATTACATCAGGCGATTGAAGCAAAAGAAGGCGTAGAGATCGAAGACGAAACGAAAACGATGGCGACAATCACGTTCCAGAACTATTTCCGAATGTATAAGAAACTGTCAGGTATGACTGGTACAGCAAAAACAGAAGAAGAAGAGTTTCGGGAAATCTATAATATTCAAGTTTGTCAAATCCCAACAAATCGTCCAGTCATTCGTGACGACCGACCTGATTTGTTATATCCAACATTGACTAGCAAGTTCCAAGCGGTGGTGCAAGACATCAAAGAACGTTACCGCAAAGGACAACCTGTTCTTGTCGGAACGGTAGCAGTGGAAACTTCAGAATTATTGTCTGATATGTTGAATCGTGAACGTATCCCACATGAAGTATTGAATGCGAAAAACCACTTCAAAGAAGCGGAGATCATCATGAATGCTGGTCAAAAAGGTGCGGTGACGATTGCAACGAATATGGCCGGACGTGGTACAGATATCAAGTTGGGACTTGGTGTCAGAGAACTAGGCGGACTAGCTGTTATCGGGACAGAACGTCATGAATCACGTCGTATCGATAACCAATTACGTGGTAGGGCTGGACGTCAAGGAGACCCAGGGATGTCTCAATTCTATCTTTCATTGGAAGATGATCTAATGAAACGATTTGGTTCTGAACGGATCAAAGCATTCTTAGATCGCATGAAAATCGGTGAAGAGGATGCAGTGATCCAAAGTAAGATGCTGACAAAACAAGTGGAATCAGCACAAAAACGTGTCGAAGGAAATAACTACGATACTCGTAAAAATGTCTTACAATACGATGATGTAATGCGAGAACAACGCGAAGTTATCTACAAACAACGTCAAGAAGTCATCATGGAAGAAACAAGTTTGTCTAAACCAATGATGAATATGATCAAACGTACGATCAGTCGGGTAGTAGATGCACACACACAACTAGAAAAAGACAACTGGAACCTTGAAGGAATCGTTGATTTTGCGGGTAGTACATTAGTCCATGAAGACAGTATCTCGATCGATGATCTTAAAGGGAAAGAACCGCAACAGATCAAAGAATATTTAAATGAGTTAGCACAAGAAGTATTTAATACGAAAGCTAACCAGCTCAACGGACCTGAACAATTACTAGAATTTGAAAAAGTAGTCATTCTACGAGTAGTGGATTCGAAATGGACCGATCATATCGATGCTATGGATCAATTACGCCAATCAATCGGTCTTAGAGCATATGGACAAAACAATCCATTGGTTGAGTATCAAACAGAAGGATACAAGATGTTTGAAGAGATGGTTGGAGCGATCGAATATGAAGTGACTCGTCTCTTTATGAAAGCTGAGATTCGTCAAAATGTTCAACGGGAGCAAGTGTCAACCGGCGAAGCAGTTCAACCAACTACCGGTGATGCAAAAGAAAATAGCAACACAAGTGCCAAAAAACAACCGGTTCACGTGAACAAAGTAGGCAGAAATGATCCTTGTCCATGTGGTAGCGGGAAAAAATATAAAAACTGTCATGGAAAAGATGAGAACTAATTTTTGACAGCTAGCAGATAAGATTGGTGAGATCGGTTCTTTTTGATTAAGAATCGACTCACCTTCTTTCTGTTATGAAGCGTTTCTGTTAAACTAAAGTGGTTGAATAAAACATAAAATAATGTAGATAGAAAGAGGGAAGTTTATGGAGATTTCAGAAATCCGTAACTTATTAGCTGAGATGGAAGAAAAGGTCACAAGTTTCAGGAGGTCTCTTTGACTTAGATCGGTTGGAAGAAGACATCGCTGAAGCTGAAGCCAAAATGGCAGAGCCTGGTTTTTGGGATGATAGCGAAGCAGCACAAAAAGTGATCAATGAAAACAACACAAATAAAGAAACGTATGATCAATTCAATGCGTTAGCTGAAGAATTAGAAGAGTTAGCCCTAATGGTAGAAATGTTGCAAGAAGAACCAGATGCACAAATGCAACAAGAAGCAGAAGATAGAATCCAACTATTAGACGAAAAAATGAAGACTTATGAATTAGCCATGCTTTTAGATGGTCCATATGATCGCAACCATGCAATAGTCGAACTTCACCCTGGAGCAGGGGGTACAGAATCCCAAGACTGGGGAAGTATGTTGTTACGCATGTATACACGTTGGGCAGAACAACATGGCTACCAAGTGGAAACATTGGATTACCAAGCAGGGGATGAAGCAGGAATAAAAAGTGTGACTTTACTGATCAAAGGGCATAATGCATATGGCTATTTAAAATCGGAAAAAGGTGTCCACCGTCTTGTTCGGATCTCCCCATTTGATTCAGCCAAACGGCGCCACACTTCGTTTTGTTCGGTCGATGTGATGCCAGAACTAGATGAAACGATTGATGTTGCGATCAACCCAGATGACTTGAAGATCGATACGTATCGAGCAAGCGGTGCTGGAGGACAACATATCAATAAAACAGAGTCTGCCGTTCGGATCACTCATCTTCCAACAGGAACGGTCGTAGCTAGTCAAGCGCAGCGTTCACAATTAAAAAACCGAGAACAAGCAATGAGCATGTTGAAAGCGAAATTGTATCAACTTGAGGTTGAAAAGAAAGAACAAGAAGCTGCAGCATTGCGTGGGGAGCAAAAAGAAATTGGTTGGGGTTCACAAATTCGTTCCTATGTCTTCCATCCATATTCAATGGTAAAAGATCACCGGACAAACGTAGAAACTGGTAATGTTCAAGCTGTAATGGATGGCGATTTAGACTTATTTATTGACGGATATTTAAAAATGCACCTCTAAATAGTTGACTTTAATTGAAATAAAATTGTAAGATTTTGAAAGCAAGATGAAACATTACCATGCTATAATGGTGAGAGACTGAGAAAAGATATGGAGAGAACGCCATGATTGAAATGAAGGATGTCATGAAAAAGTACTCAAATGGTACGACTGCAATCCGAAATTTATCGGTTGTTATCGATCAAGGAGAGTTCGTTTATGTAGTTGGTCCATCAGGGGCTGGGAAATCTACATTCATCAAATTGATGTATCGAGAAGAAAAAGCGTCAAAAGGAACCTTAAATGTTGCTGGTCATGATTTAATGGCAATCAAAAACAAAGATGTTCCTTACTTACGCAGAGAAATCGGGGTAGTTTTCCAAGACTACAAACTGTTGCCGAGAAAAACAGTTTACGAAAATGTCGCTTATGCGATGCAAGTAATCGGTAGAAAACCACGAGATATCAAAAAACGTGTGATGGAAGTGTTAGATCTTGTTGGATTGAAACATAAAGTGCGTGTTTTTCCAAGTGAGCTATCTGGTGGGGAACAGCAACGGGTATCGATTGCCCGTGCAATCGTAAATACGCCGAAAGTATTGATTGCTGACGAACCTACAGGAAATCTAGATCCGGAGAATTCTTGGGAGATCATGAAGTTATTGGACCGAATCAATGCTCAAGGGACAACGGTCGTTATGGCAACCCATAACAGTACGATCGTGAATACAATTCGTCATCGAGTGATCGCCATCGAAAATGGACGAATCATACGTGACCAAGCGGAAGGGGAATATGGATACGATGATTAGAACCTTTTTCCGACATTTATTAGAGAGTATCAAGAGTTTAAAGCGTAACGGCTGGATGACTGTCGCTTCAGTGAGTGCCGTGACGATCACATTAACATTAGTTGGGGTGTTCATGGCTGTGATCATGAATGCAACGAAACTAGCCGAAGATATCGAAGGCAACGTAGATGTTTCTGTTTTCGTTGATATTGGCACGAATGAAAAAGATATGAAGACTCTTGAAAAACAATTAAAAGAGATTGATCACGTCAAAAGTGTCAAATTCTCAAGTAAAGACCAAGAGTTGAAAAAGATCCAGGATGCTATGGGGAATTCATGGAGTTTATTTGAAGGAGATAACAACCCGTTATATGATGTTTATGTCGTTCAAACGTCAGAACCTTCTTATACGAAACAAGTATCTCAAGAAGCCGGAAAATTAGCGAATGTTTCTCGCGCGGATTACGGTGGAACGTCTTCAGATAAAATTCTTAAGCTTGCAGGAACTGTTCGAACATGGGGCTTAGCTGCAGCAGCATTATTATTGTTTATTGCAATGTTTTTGATTTCAAATACAATCAGAATCACGATCTTATCTCGCCAAAAAGAAATTCAAATCATGCGATTAGTTGGTGCCAAAAACGGCTACATTCGTTGGCCATTCTTTTTAGAAGGTGGCTGGATTGGTTTGATCGGTGCAATTATTCCGGTATTGCTGATTACATTTGGGTACCAAGAAGTATTCCGAATGCTTAACCCTTCATTATTGCGCTCCCACTATTCCTTGATCCAACCACAGGATATCGTGTGGAAAATCAACGCTTTGATGGCTGGGATCGGAATCATTATCGGTTCATTAGGATCAATTATTTCGATGAGAAGATTCTTGAAGTTTTAATTCATTTCCATCGTTTCACCATATGAAAGGATGGAACGAGTTGTTTCAAGAAGATCCAACAACTTTAAAGTTTAAATGGATGATTCAATGAATCAGCAGACAGAAATTCATTTTTCTGTCTGCTTTTTTAGTTGAGATTGGGACAAAACTCGTCTCAGTATCTTCTAGTATCTCTGAAAACGAATAAACGGCGTTCAAGAAGCAACTCCTCAACAATAAGCGAGGAGCTAAACGCTTCTTTCACAGCCTCTTGCTAAACGGTGTTCAAACATCAGCTCCTTGAAATAAGCCTGAATTTTTCAAAACATGAGGAGCTGTTTCAAAAAATTCTTTCTTATTGTCATCAGAGCTACCCGATGTTTTCACGACCTCTGATTCACGGCGTTCAAGAAGCAACTCCTGAACAATAAGCGATGATTTTCTAAAATATGAGGAGCTATTTTAAAAAATCCTCTCTTATTCGCTCGGAGCTAAACGCTTCTTTCACAGCCTCTTGTTCACGGTGAGACAAAAGCAGCATCTTCGGAAAATTTGCCGAAATTTACCAAAAATTTGAGAAGCATCAAGTAGGTAACAATCAACATCAAAAACTAGTTTTTGTGTTTCTTGTCAATTTTCGGAAATTCCTTCTTATTTCTTGAGGCTAAACACTTTTGTCTCAACCTTTTTGTAAAACGCTATCATTTTTTTGTCTCATAATATAAAATAAAAAAATAATATCAAGTAAATGATCAATAGGAGGAACGATGTTACCATCAATAATAACAGTAGAGAAACTTATGGAAATAATCGAGTTACCAAAGGAAGTGCAACATGAGCTAACACAAGTCATTTCACAATTAGAAGAAAATGAATTAATTACTAGTGGAAAACGGTTATTGGAAGTAACCAAGGCAGAGGATGAAGCCAAACGATTGTCCGAAGTGTATCAAGGAGAGACCATCAAAGAACTAGCTTTTCATCTTTATGCAGCAAGTATGAGTTGGGAACGTGTTTATTTGCCACGTCAAATCCCTTTTGAGATATATCAAGAGACTATGCATGCGTTCACACGTTTTTTAGAAGAATCTAAGAGAATCAATCATTTCTATCAATTTGATCGAGGTTTTTGGACATGGCGCTTTGTTTGTGGGTTGGAATTTAGAATCAACCAATTAGAATTTGAGATGGTGACACCTCCTCATAAAAATAAAGTCCCTGAATTAGCAGAGAAAGGCTACATCTCCATTCATATTCCATCGGATGCTGATATGACTTATTCCATCATTGCTAAAAATTATGCAGAAGCAAAAAAATTTATTACGAAGTATTTTCCAGACTATCGCTCAGCGTCTTTTATTACAGATACGTGGTTGTTGTCTCCTAAATTGAAAGATTGGTTAAAGTCAGATGCAAATCTAAATTTATTTGCGAACGATTACCAAATTTTATTGTCAGAACCAAATAAAAACGAAGGTGTATTTTGGATTTTCAATACGATTTCTTCCGATGTTACGAGTTATCCGGAGAAGACTTCCCTTCAAAGAGCAGCAAAAAAAGAAATGTTACAAGGAGGTCATATCGGTTCAGCAGTAGGTATTTTAATTCATTGAGATCAGTATCTGTCTGATACTTTCACTTTACTTTAAAAAACATCTCGGCTATTCTTAAGTAGGTGTAAAAGTGAAGAGGTGAGCCATGAGAGTAGTTGTTGATAATTTTTTTACGATCATCTTAATTGCGAATATCTTATTATCAATTGTCATTGTTTTTCGTGAACGAAAAGAAACCGCTCAGACATGGGCATGGTTGTTAGTATTAATGTTTATTCCGATTGTCGGTTTTCTTTTATATATTTTTTTTGGCAGAGGTATTTCACAAGACAAGATCTTTGATTTGAAGATCCAAGGGAAAATCGGGAAGAACTTGGAAATTGAAGAAGACAAACAAGCCTTGATGCGAGGACTTTATCCGCATCCACCAACAGGACAAGTTGATGTCAAGCAACTAATCTATATGCTGACAGTGTTTGAAAGTACATTGTACACAACTGGAAATGAAGTGACTTTATTTACGGATGGACGAGAAAAATTTGATGCATTGATTGAAGACATTAAGCAGGCAAAAGATCATATCCATCTACAATATTATATTTATCGGGGCGATGCTCTGGGTAAGGAAGTGCGTGACGCGCTGACTGAAGCAGCTCAAAGAGGGGTCAAAGTCCGTGTATTATTAGATGCTTGGGGATCTACCCAAGTAAATGCAAAATTTTTCCACGAATTACAGGTAGCTGGTGGTGAAGTCGCTTTTTTCTTTCCACTATTTGTCCCTTATATCAATCCACGAATCAATTATCGAAACCATCGGAAAATCGTTGTCATTGATGGGAAAATTGGTTATACTGGTGGATTTAATGTAGGAAACGAATATTTAGGAGAAGTTTCAAAGTTTGGTTATTGGCGAGACAATCATTTGCGAATCTATGGGGAAGCAGTTTATGCGCTACAAAATCGTTTCTTGATGGATTGGAACTCGCAGCACGTGAAAGAAGTCAGCTATGCACCAAAATTTTTCCCAAAAATTGATTCTGTAGGCACTTTAGCACTTCAAATCGTCACAAGTGGCCCAGATTCTGAGCATGAACAAATCAAATTGACTTATTTAAAAATGATTTCATTAGCAAAAAAAGAAATATTGATTCAAACGCCTTACTATATCCCAGATGAATCCATTCATGAAGCATTGAAATTAGCCTTGCTTTCTGGTGTCAAAGTTCAGATTCAGATTCCCAATAAACCTGATCATCCGTTAGTCTATTGGGCAACTTATTC
The DNA here is from genome assembly GCF_051711145.1 of Enterococcus sp. DIV0691. Lineage (NCBI taxonomy): Bacteria > Bacillati > Bacillota > Bacilli > Lactobacillales > Enterococcaceae > Enterococcus > Enterococcus sp. DIV0691. The sequence continues at coordinate 2,088,664 of NZ_JBIOLY010000001.1, read as the reverse complement.
TTTTGCAGCAGAACTAATCGAATATGGTGCAGTGATCGAAACCTATGAAAATGGGTTTATCCATGCTAAGACCATGATCATTGACAGTGGAATAGTTTCAATTGGTTCAGCAAATATTGATGTCCGTTCATTCAAATTAGACTTTGAAGTGAATGCGTTGATTTATGATGAAGGAATGGCGACTCACGTAAGAAAAGCTTTCTTTGCTGATTCAAGAAAGTCACAACTGTTAACCAAAGAACGCTATGAAAATCGAGGATTTATCATCAAATTAAAAGAAGGTTTGGCACGATTGATCTCGCCATTATTATAATTGCTACTTCCATTTAATCAAAAAGGACATGAGGGAGGCGTCTAAGACGTCAGCTCATGTCCTTTTTCTGTCGGGGCCATTTCTGTAAACTGTCAGAAATGGAGAAAGCGTCTCACAGGAACAAAACTAACTTTGGGGTACTTCTTGTTTTTGGGGAAAGCAAGAAATAAGTTAGATAATGTTTGATAAAGAGACACATTTCAAAGCCAGTATAGCATAGAATAACCTAATGAGATAGTGTTTTTTTATTAATAATCATTATTTTTGTTATTTTATAATTTTAATTCGTTTTCAAGTATTTTGTTAAATGTTAAAATGAACTTACTTTAGGACTGAAGGAGATTTCTAAATGAAAAAATTAAAATTACTTTTACCAATAATAGGATTAACTATTCTTTTATCAGGTTGTTCAAAATGGATCGATCGAGGAGAATCCATTACAGCTGTCGGGTCTTCCGCATTGCAACCATTAGTTGAAACAGTCGCTGAATCTTTTCAGGCTGCAAACCCTGGGAAATTCATCAATGTTCAAGGAGGGGGAAGTGGAACTGGATTATCTCAAGTCCAATCTGGAGCAGTAGATATCGGGAATTCTGATTTATTTGCGGAGGAAAAATCTGGAATCGATGCATCTGCTTTAGTTGATCATCGGGTGGCTGTAGTTGGGATCACACCGATCGTTAACAAGGAAGTGGGCGTTAAAGACATCTCAATGGAAAACTTACGGAAGTTATTTACGGGTGAAATTACCAACTGGAAAGAACTTGGTGGGAAAGACCAACCAGTGGTTATTTTAAATCGTGCATCAGGAAGTGGGACACGTAGTACTTTTGAAAAATGGGTCCTTGATGGAGAAACGGCGATTCGTGCGCAAGAACAAGATTCAAGCGGAATGGTGCGACAAATCGTTGCAGATACTCCAGGAGCAATTAGTTATGTCGCTTTCTCATATGTAACCAACGATGTGGCTACTTTGAGTATTGATGGTGTAGAGCCAACCGATGACAACGTTACGACCAATAAATGGATCATTTGGGCTTATGAACATATGTATACAAAAAATCAACCAAAACAGTTAACGAAAGAGTTTTTAAACTACATGCTATCAGAAGAAGTTCAAAATAATATCGTAGGTGAATTAGGTTATATTCCGGTTTCACGTATGCAAGTAGAACGTGATTGGGAAGGAAATATTGTAAAATAATCATCTTTACACAATCTTTACAAACTTCGCATAAATTTTACATGTTATTAAACTCAAATTGATGTTCGCTTTGTACACTGTATAAGTATGTTAAACCTTACTGGGGGGGAATCATCTGTGGAAGATGTGAAAAAAGTATTATTAACAAAATCAAAACGTTCAAAAATGGAGCAGCGTGGTAAATTCATCAGCTTCTTATGTATCGCCTTGATCGTTCTAGTAGTAGTAGCCATTTTTTATTTTGTTGCAAGTAAAGGATTAGCGACCTTTTTCGTTGATAAGATCAACGTATTTGATTTCTTGTTTGGAACGAATTGGAATCCTGGACAAATTGGTGCAGATGGTAAACCGATGGTCGGGGCATTACCAATGATCGCTGGTTCGTTTATCGTTACTTTTTTATCTGCGATCATCGCGACACCTTTTGCCATCGGTGCAGCGGTCTTCATGACAGAGATATCTCCAAAAAATGGCACAAAAATCTTACAACCAGTCATTGAACTATTAGTTGGTATTCCATCTGTTGTTTATGGTTTTATTGGATTATCAGTCATCGTACCATTTATCCGAAACATTTTTGGCGGAACTGGTTTTGGTATTTTAGCTGGGACATTTGTTTTGTTTGTCATGATCTTACCAACTGTGACGACTATGACAGTCGATGCCTTAAAAGCTGTGCCACGTCATTATCGTGAAGCATCATTAGCTTTAGGAGCTACACGTTGGCAAACGATCTATAAAGTCGTTTTACGAGCTGCTGTACCGGGAATCTTGACAGCCGTTGTATTTGGTATGGCACGTGCATTTGGTGAAGCATTAGCGATCCAAATGGTCATCGGGAATGCTGCCTTGATGCCAACAGGATTAACAACTCCTGCTTCAACATTGACATCGATTTTAACAATGGGGATCGGAAATACGATCATGGGAACAATTGAAAACAACGTGTTATGGTCATTAGCTTTGATCTTGCTATTGATGTCATTAATCTTTAATATCGTGATCCGAATGATTGGTAAGAAAGGGGCATTGAAATAATGAACGCAAAACGCTCTGATAAAATCGCAACGGGAGTCCTTTATGCAATATCGGGAATTATTGTATTGATCTTAGCTGCGTTACTTTTATATATTTTAGTTCGAGGAATTCCTCATATCTCTTGGTCATTTTTAACTGAACCATCAAAAGCCTATCAAGTAGGCGGCGGAATCGGTATCCAATTATTTAACTCGATTTATTTATTATTGATCACGATGATCATCAGTTTTCCGCTTTCTTTAGGAGCCGGTATTTACCTTTCTGAATATGCTGGTAAAAACTGGTTGACTGATGTTATCCGTACTTCAATTGAAATATTAAGCTCATTACCATCTGTAGTTGTTGGTTTGTTTGGCTTTTTAGTTTTTGTTATCCAATTCCAGTATGGCTTCTCCATTATCTCTGGGGCACTAGCTTTAACAGTTTTTAACTTACCTCTATTGACGAGAACGGTTGAAGAATCTTTACAAGCGGTGCATTACACACAGCGTGAGGCAGGGCTTGCATTAGGTTTGTCACGTTGGGAAACAGTGATTCGTGTAGTTGTACCTGAGGCAACTCCAGGGATTTTAACAGGAGTCATTTTAAGCTCAGGGAGAATTTTTGGGGAAGCAGCAGCTTTGATCTATACAGCTGGGCAAAGCGCGCCTGCACTTGATTTCTCAAACTGGAATCCATTGAGTGTCTCTAGTCCAATCAGTATTTTCCGTCAAGCTGAAACACTAGCTGTTCATATTTGGAAAATCAATACGGAAGGAACGATGCCAGATGGCGTATCAGTATCTGCTGGAGCATCAGCGGTCTTAATTATCGCAGTATTACTATTCAATTTTGGTGCTCGTGCGATTGGTAAACGTTTATACCGGAAAATGACTTCAGCTTAAGGAGAAGAAGTAAGATGAAAGAATATAATTGGAATGAAAGAAATATCATCACAATGGGTCAAAAAAAAGAAATTGCCCTTTATACAGATGATCTTCATGTTTGGTACGGTGACAACGAAGCGATCAAAGGTGTTGATCTGGAATTTGAAAAGAATAAGATCACAGCTTTAATCGGTCCTTCTGGCTGTGGTAAGTCTACTTATTTACGTTCGTTGAATCGGATGAATGATGGGATCGCAAATACTAAGGTAACTGGTAAAATCATGTACAAAGATGTCGATATCAATGCGCCACAAATTGATGTCTATGAGATGCGTAAGCGAATCGGAATGGTTTTCCAACGACCAAATCCATTTAGTAAATCAATCTATGAAAATATCACGTTTGCATTGAAGCAACATGGCGAAAAGAACAAGAAGAAATTAGATGAGATCGTTGAGACCAGCTTGAAACAAGCAGCATTATGGGATCAAGTAAAAGATAGCCTGGATAAAAGTGCTTTAGCCTTGTCAGGTGGTCAACAACAACGTTTATGTATTGCACGTGCGATTGCGATGAAACCGGATATCTTGTTATTAGATGAACCAGCCAGCGCACTTGATCCGATTTCTACTGGGACAGTGGAAGAAACATTAGTGAATCTAAAAGATGATTACACGATCATCATTGTGACCCATAACATGCAACAAGCAGCTCGTATCAGTGACTATACTGCCTTTTTCTACTTAGGAAAAGCGATCGAATACGATAAAACGAATAAGATATTTACTAGACCAAAAATTAAAGCGACCGAAGATTATGTATCGGGTCATTTTGGGTAAGACGGAGGATTCGTTATGACAAAAGAAATTATCTCATCAAAAGATCTTCACTTATATTATGGAAAAAAAGAAGCGTTAAAAGGAATCGATCTAAGCTTCAATCAAGGCGAAATCACAGCGATGATTGGTCCTTCTGGCTGTGGTAAATCAACTTATCTACGCTCATTGAATCGAATGAATGATTTGATACCGAGTGTGACGATCACTGGAAGTGTCCTATATAAAGGAAAAGATATCTATGGCCCTAAAACGGACATTGTTGAATTGCGTAAAGAAATCGGAATGGTCTTCCAACAACCAAATCCTTTTCCCTTTTCGATTTACGAAAATGTGATCTATGGGTTAAAACTAAAAGGCGAAAAAGATAAAAAAGTCCTTGATCAAGTAGTCGAAGAAAGTTTAAAGGCTGCATCTGTGTGGGATGATGTCAAAGACAAACTGCATAAAAGTGCCTTATCCTTATCAGGTGGTCAACAACAACGGGTATGCATTGCAAGAGTGTTAGCCGTCAATCCAGAAATTATTTTGTTAGATGAGCCAACTAGTGCGCTTGATCCTGTTTCTACTGGGAAAATTGAAAGCATGCTCTTGGAATTAAAGGAAAGATATACTATGATTATAGTTACGCATAATATGTCACAAGCTTCACGGATTTCTGATAAAACAGCCTTTTTCTTAGATGGGAATTTAATTGAGTTCAATGATACGAAAAAAATCTTTATGACTCCAGAAAAACAAGAAACGGAAGACTATATCTCAGGGCGATTTGGATAAGGAGGAAACGAAATGTTACGTACACAGTTTGAAGAAGAACTACTTAACCTTCATAATCAATTTTATGAGATGGGGATGATGGTAAGTAGTGCAGTGCATAAATCAGTTCGTTCTTATATCAAACATGATAAAGCACTTGCACAAGAAGTGATCGAAAATGATATTAAAATCAACGACATGGAAACACGTTTAGAGAAAAAAAGTTTTGAAATGATTGCTTTGCAACAACCAGTGACTACAGACTTACGGATGATTATTACCGTGATGAAAGCTAGTTCTGATTTGGAACGAATGGCAGATCATGCGGTTTCAGTTGCCAAATCAACGATCCGTGTGAAAGGTCAAACCAGAATCCCAGAGATCGAAAAAGAAATCTCTGATATGTCTGATTATGTCAAAAAAATGGTGGACAATGTGTTGGTTGCTTACGTCAAAACAGATGAAAAAGATGCTCGAACGATCGCAAATATGGATCAACGGGTCAATGATTATTTCAATCGCATCTACAATGCAACGATCAAAAATATGCAGTCTGATCCAGAAACAGTCATCAGTGGGACAGATTATCTAAATGTTGCCAGCTACTTAGAACGGATTGGCGATTATGTAACGAATATTTGTGAATGGATCGTGTATCTAGCTACAGGAAAAATCACCGAATTAAACTCAAATCATAACGAAATTTTCTAACTCTTGAAGATTGGAAAGTAACGATCAACGTGTGAGTTATAAGAAATAAGCCGAAAAATTCCAAAATAGGAAATATCCTAGGAATTCTTCGGTTTTTTTGTAACTTGAAGACTTAGAGTGAATATTGCTGACTTCTCTGAGAGAAAAAGGTCAAGACTAATTGTCATTTGTATAATCGAAATTCAGCGACTAGTCTTTGTTTTTTCAACTCGTTCAATTATAATAAGAGCATAGAGATGAAAAGGAGTGAAAGAAGATGAAATTTGTTGAGCAAGATTTTGCTTATTATGAGCGCACAATCAAAAGAATGTATCAAAGTTATTATTGGAAGCGTATTCTAATCTTAGCATTCGTACTCGTGATTGTTCTGGCTTATACAGGCATCTTTCAGGAACATTTGCTTTATAATGTTTTACTGATGATAATCATTGCTGGGGGAGGTATTTATCTTTATCTGCAAAAACAAAAATTTCCAGAGGTCTATCAAAAATATCTAGAGATAAATCAACCAGAAGCAAAAATCGTTAAGATCCAAGAAGCAGAGTATAGCTATAATGATCTTGAAGACAAGAGTGTCAGGATTAACAAAACTGGTATGCGTAATTTGCCGTCAAGGAATAAACAATATACATTGATGGTTGGATTCTCCAAGTCCTTTTTTCCGCGTGAACCACTTCAAATTGTTTATTATGATATGCTTGAACTAACCTATGAAGAAAAATTTCGTTTGAAGCGAAACGGCTATCATTCAATGCCACGTTTTTTGCGTCGGTTTACATTTAGTAATTTAAAAGAAAGCATTGGTAATATGGGACGTTTTATTGTCGGAAATATATTTTTACTAGTTATCCTATTTCGTGTTATACGCTATTTATGGTCATTTATCCAATTGCTTTTTTAATATCCATAATATTCATACATAATTCATAAAAAATTAGAAAACAATATTTCTTGCCATAAAAAGGGAAAGAAATATTGTTTTTAAAGCATTATTGGCTGGTTCAATGGGAAGTAAATCGTTCAGTAACTCAAGTTGGAGAAAAAGTTACAACTTAAGTCCTATGACTTTTTCTTCCATTCCGTGCATAATATGAATGTAAGGAAAAGCTTGCAAACTATATTTGCTTAAGGAGGCAATTTCCATGAAAGAAAGAGAACGTATTTTAGACTTAGTTAAAAAAGGGATCCTTTCCACTGAAGAGGGCTTAGATTTATTAGAAAGCATGGCAACTGAGAAAGATGAAAAGCAAATCGCAAAAGAAGCAGATAAAGTAACTGCTAGTCATAAAGAAAAAGATCAAGCAACTCAATTGATCGATGAATTGGAAAATGGCACATCAGAAGAAATCCATTTTAATGCCGATCCAAAACAAAACGAAAAAGAAGATCAAGAAAATTTGGAACGTATCTTAGATGAGTTAGCAACACAAGCCAATCAAACGTCGGCTCATTTAGACGAAGTGAATGAAAAGTTAGCACAAAATAAAGCGGCACGCAATGACAAACAGGAAACATTGATGCAGCTGAATACCAAAGAAGAATTGGATGAACTAACAGAAGATGAGCTTCTCCAAAGAAAGACTCTTGAATCTGAGATCAAGGAATTAGAAGCTGCGAGTGAACAATTAACAGAAGAACAATTGAAACTAGAAGCAGAATTAAAAGATATTCGCAAAAACCAATGGACAGAAAAGAAAGAAACAATTGCTGATAAATTTGAGTTACCAGATGACTGGAAAGAACAAGCCAACGATACATTGAATCAAGTCGGAGAAAAAATGTCTGAAGCTGGTTCTCAGCTAGGCAAGTTTTTGCGGAAGACATTCCAAACGGTATCGGAAACAGTCAATGAAAACATGGAATGGAAAGATGTCAATCTCCGTGTACCAGGTATCGCAACGACAAAATTTGAACACGAATTTTATTATGAAGCACCTGCAGCAAGTATTCTTGATATCAAAGCTGCAAACGGAAATGTCACATTGAAAACTTGGGAAAGTGAAGATGTGAAAGTTGAAGCTAAAATCAAATTATACGGTAAAATGAATGCAGAACCATTCGAGGCATTCTTAGAACGTAGTCAAATTGAAGTCAATGATGAGCATGTCTCATTCCAAATTCCAAATAAACGTGTACGTGCGGATCTAGTCTTTTATTTACCAAAACGAGTATATGACCATACAGCAATCAAATTGTTAAATGGGAATATTACGATTAACGACTTAGAAGGTAAAGATGTGTACACCAAATCGACAAATGGAAATATCGTCATTCAAAAATTACAAGCAACCATGCTTGAAATTGAAGGCGTTAATGGGAATATCGATGTTCAATCAGGTGCAATCTTAGATTCGATCATCGAAACAGTGAATGGTACGGTCACTGTAGGAACAACCCCTGAAAATCTTTCCGTTTCTCTAGTTAATGGGGATGTACGGTTGACAATGAAAGAAGAACATTTGAAAAAAATTGAAGCAAGTTCAGTCAATGGCAATGTCAAAGTAGCTTTACCAACAGGAATTGGTATGGAAGGTAATGCGAAAACAAGTTTAGGCAGCATCAACAGCCGCCTGACTGATTATGAAGTAATCCGTGAAAAAAAAGAACGGACCAATCAATTACTACAGTTCCGTCGTCTCTCTGAAAATGAAGTAGCTAGAATCCAATTATCGACTACGACTGGTAGTATTTATTTAAAAGATACGGATCAATAAAGTAATCAACCGGTGAGTTAGCTTATTCTAACAATCGAAAGCAGGATTGATAAGTGGGATGTACGTTCACTATTAAACGATGATACTTGGTCATTCGTTCCTTTAACGAGGAAAAGCAAAAATCTTTGGAGAAAAAGTGTAGTGATAATGAACAGTTTATCTATTGTCACACTCTTTTTCTTCCATTAAAATGAATAGAACAGAGGTGAAAGTAAAATGAAAAGAAAATTGACAAAATCAAATAAAAATATTGTTTTGACTGGTACATTAGCTGGGATCGCAGAATATCTTGGAATTGATCCAACGGTAGTTCGTGTGATCTATGTATTCCTAAGCTTAGTGGCATTTGGAAGTCCAGTTATCTTATATATTTTATTGGCTTTGCTCATCCCTTCTGGACGAAACAAACAGACTCGTTATGGGCATGAAAACCAATATTATCAAAATAATAATTATCATCATGAACAAACAAAAAAACGTAAAGAGGCGGAAAAGGTCAATGATGACGAATGGAGTGACTTCTAATGTCTTATCTTCAGCGCCTCATCGTGAATACGTTGACGTTCATCTCTCTGGCAGTGATTTTTCCGACGATGATTTATGTAGATAGTATTTGGACAGCTATTTTAGCAAGTTTCGTATTGTCCATCTTGAATATGTTCATTAAACCTATTCTAACAATTTTATCACTACCATTCACTTTAGTGACACTGGGCTTGTTCACATTTGTTATCAATGCGGCAATCTTGAAGATGACTTCCTTTTTTGTTGGAGCATCTAATTTTAATTTTGCTTCCTTTGGTTCAGCTTTTTTGATTGCTGTGATCATGTCAGTGGTGAATATGATTGTCAGTGAACACAATAGTAGAAGGTAAACGTGAACAATCGATAATGACTAAAAGGGTACATCCATGGGAAATGTCTTAAATTCCCTGGTTGTACCTTTTTGCTTTGTTTTATAAAAAAAGTGAATTTAAAATAAAAACGTTTTTTTTATTTGGTAGTACTTTTTGTCAGACAATGATAAAATGGGAAGGAACACTCTAATAGAAATGAGGTAGCACGAATGGCAGAAGTTGTAAAAGTAAGCCAATTAGTAGAAAAATTATCATTAGAAATAGTGACTGGTGATGAAAAGAGTTTGGAGCGTGTTATCGTAACTGGTGACATCTCAAGACCTGGTTTAGAATTGACCGGTTATTTTAATTATTATTCACATGATCGTTTACAATTATTTGGGAGCAAAGAGATTAGCTTTGCTGAACGGATGATGCCGGAAGAAAGACTGATGATCATGAGAAGATTGTGCAGTGAGGATATGCCAGCATTCATTATTTCTCGGGGGCTTCCAGCTTCTGAAGAAATGATTCAAGCAGCCAACGAATACGGTATGGCTGTCTTACGTTCACCAATCTCCACATCCCGTTTGCTTGGAGAATTATCTAGTTATTTAGATGGTCGTTTAGCTCCTAGAACGAGCGTTCATGGTGTGCTAGTCGATGTTTATGGGTTAGGTGTACTCATTCAAGGGGATAGCGGAATTGGTAAGAGTGAAACCGCATTAGAATTAATCAAACGTGGTCATCGCCTGATTGCCGATGACCGAGTAGATGTTTATCAACAAGATGAACTGACAGTCATTGGTGAACCACCAAAAATCTTAGAACACTTGATAGAAATCAGAGGGATCGGAATCATTGATGTCATGAACTTGTTTGGAGCAAGTGCTGTCCGTGGTTCAATGCAAGTGCAGTTAGCCGTTTATTTAGAAGCCTGGGCGAAGGACAAAAAATATGATCGACTAGGTTCTGAAGATACTTCTGTGGAAATTGCAGAAGTGGGGATTCCACAAATAAAAATACCTGTCAAAACTGGACGAAACGTGGCCATCATCATCGAAGTCGCAGCAATGAATTTCCGAGCAAAAACGATGGGATTTGATGCAACAAAAACGTTTGAAGAAAGATTAAGTCGTCTGATCGAAGAAAATTCAGGGGCACAATAGCAAGGAGTGGAAACATGATAGCGCAAATCGATCGGGTAGCGTTCAATCTTTTAGGAATACCAATCTATTGGTATGCTTTGATCATTGTATCGGGAATAATTATTGCCATGTGGCTAAGTAGCCGTGAAGCCGTACGAGTTGGCTTAAAATCTGAGGATGTCACTGATTTTATGTTGTGGGGATTGCCACTTTCAATTATTGGCGCACGGTTGTACTATATTTTATTTGATTTACCACAATATATAGCTGATCCTATTCAAATATTCAATATCCGTTCTGGCGGGTTAGCTATTTATGGTGGATTAATCGCAGGTGCCATTACTTTATACTTCTTTACCAAATACCACTTTATTTCCATGTGGACATTTTTAGATATAGCAGCACCAAGTGTCCTACTCGCTCAAGCAATTGGGCGCTGGGGAAATTTTATGAATCATGAAGCTTATGGCCCTGTCACGACGAGAATCTTTTTAGAAAATCTTCATATCCCAAGATTCATAATTGATAATATGTACATTGAAGGTTTTTATCGTCAACCTACCTTTTTATATGAATCCGTTTGGAGTTTGATTGGCTTTATCCTACTCCTATTTTTAAGAAACAAAAAGCATTTACTGAAAAAAGGAGAAGTTTTACTTGTTTATGTGATGTGGTACAGCTTCGGGCGCTTTTTTATCGAAGGATTACGGACAGATAGTTTATACTTCTTAGGTGTTATTCGTATCTCCCAATTGTTGTCAGCCTTTTTATTCGTTGGGACAATTATTCTGTTTATCTGGCGTAGAAAAAAAGGAAATTTACCAGATTACGATCGCACTTTTGGTAAAAATCAAATGATTATCTAATTTACAGAGCTAAAAAAATGAAAAAAATAGCAGGAGTGGTAAAATGAAATATAGGGTGGCAGTCTTAGGAGCTGGCTCATGGGGGACAGCTCTTGCGCAAGTTCTTGCTGAAAATGGACATGATGTTCGCCTATGGGGACATCGTCAATCGCAAATAGACGAGATCAACCAACAACACACCAATCAAAAATATTTACCCGACTATCATTTGTCAACGTCAATCCGTGGTTTTAGTGAGTTGGAACAGGCAGTTCAAGATATTGATGCCTTGTTATTCGTGATTCCGACACGAGCCATTCGCTCTGTAGCACAAGAGGTGGTCACTAAATTGAATACCAAGCCTGTAATCATTCATGCAAGCAAGGGTCTAGAACAGGAAACACACAAACGGATCTCAGAAATTCTTTTAGAAGAGATCCCGAGTGACAAACGTCAATCCATTGCTGTTTTATCTGGTCCGAGTCACGCAGAAGAAGTAGCAAATCATGACATTACTACGATCACAGCTGCTAGCACAGATCAAAAAACAGCTTCCTTTGTCCAAAAATTATTCATGAATCATTATTTTAGGATTTATACCAATCCTGATGTGATTGGGGTTGAAATGGGGGCTGCATTGAAAAATATTATTGCTCTTGGTGCAGGAGCAATCCACGGATTAGGTTTTGGGGATAATGCAAAAGCTGCTATTATGACTAGAGGTTTAGCTGAAATCAGTCGTTTAGGTGTTGCCATGGGTGCCAACCCATTGACTTTTATTGGTCTTAGTGGTGTGGGCGATTTGATCGTTACTTGTACTAGTATCCATTCGCGAAATTGGCGAGCGGGCAATTTGTTAGGTAAAGGGCATGAACTGTCAGAAGTATTGGAAAATATGGGGATGGTTGTGGAAGGTGTCCATACGACAAAAGCCGCAAAAGAACTTGCTCAGCAAGTAGGTGTAGACATGCCAATCACTCAAACAATTTATGAAGTACTTTATGAAAATAAAAATGTACAAATTGCGGCAAGAGAAATCATGTTGCGAGATGGAAAAAAAGAAAATGAATATTCACGATTAATTTTTTAGAGGAGAGATGACAAATGAAAGTAAAAAAGGCAGTTATTCCAGCAGCAGGTTTAGGAACAAGATTTTTACCTGCAACAAAAGCGATGGCAAAAGAAATGCTTCCAATCGTTGACAAACCAACGATTCAATTTATCGTAGAAGAAGCACTTAAATCAGGGATCGAAGACATTTTGATCGTCACTGGGAAAGCAAAACGACCAATCGAAGACCATTTTGATTCAAATATCGAGTTAGAAACGAATTTGAGTGAAAAAGGGAAAACAGAATTATTGAAGTTGGTTGAAGAAACAACTGATGTAAATCTACACTTCATTCGTCAATCTCATCCAAAAGGGTTAGGACATGCTGTATTACAAGCCCGTGCTTTTATCGGTAATGAACCTTTTGTTGTGATGTTAGGTGATGATATCATGGAAGATGAAGTACCTTTGACACAACAATTGATTGATGACTATGAGCGGACACATGCATCAACAATCGCAGTGATGGAAGTGCCACAAAAAGATACGTCTAAATACGGAATTATTAATCCTGGTGAAGAATTAGAAGAAGGATTGTTCAATGTTAAAAACTTCGTTGAAAAACCAGACCCAAGTAAAGCACCAAGTAATTTAGCTATTATTGGACGCTATTTATTAACTCCTGAAATCTTTGATGTTTTGGCAGAACAACAACCAGGTGCTGGGAATGAGATCCAACTGACAGATGCGATTGATACATTGAATAAAACACAACGAGTATTTGCTCGTAACTTTACAGGCAAACGCTATGATGTTGGTGACAAGTTTGGTTTCATGAAAACCAGTATCGAATACGGCTTGACTCATCCAGAAGTCGGCGAACCATTAAAAGAATATATCAAAGAGCTAGGGAAACAATTAGAAGCTGATCAAACGATGGTACCAAAAAAAGACAACAAAAAAATTGAATCAAAAGATGAGCTGAAAAAATAAATTTTTTAGCAATGAAAGCTTCAACTGCTCTTATCCAAAAAAAGTAGTTGAAGCTTTGCTATTTTTTATTTGTTTAAAAAATGCGAAAATGCTATGCTTATAGAAAGAGTATCAGAAGGGAGTTCGAGTATGACAGGCGGAGAAATTGCTGGGCTGATTGCGGCCATCGCATTTGCAGTCCTCGTTGTTTTTATCATAAGAGTATTGTTACAATTATCAAAAACATTAGAAAAAGTGGATCAAACAGTGGCAGAAGCAAATACGACGATTGAAGTCGTCACCAAAGATGTCGATCTTTTGTCAAGGCAGGTGGAAGGTTTACTAGTCAAAAGTAATGAATTGCTTTTAGACATCAATGGGAAAGTAGAAACGATTGATCCATTATTTACAGCTATCGCGGATTTAAGTGAAAGCGTGTCAGAATTGAATACATCAAGTAAAAATATCGTAACCAAAGTTGGTGGGATTGGGCGTACAACAGCTAAAGCTACCGTGGCTGGAAAAGTTGGTGGCACAGCTTTAAAGTTTTTCAAAAATAAAAAACATACAGAAAAGACTGGAGGAATTTAATTATGGCAAAAAAAGGTGGATTTTTACTAGGAGCAGTTATTGGTGGGACAGCAGCGGCAGTCGCAGCATTATTATTAGCACCAAAGTCAGGAAAAGAACTACGCGATGAACTTGCTGCACAAGCAGATGATTTACTTGATATGGCTTCAGACTACACGGATATGGCAAAAGAAAAATCAGCGACATTAACAGACATCGCAAAAGAAAAAGCGCAAGATCTATCCCAACAAGCTGGTGACTTAGCTGGTAGCGTGAAAAATAAAGTCAATCATTCTGCAAATGATGTCGAAGATGAGTCTGAAGACATTTTATTAACATTAAAAGAACAATCAGAAGATCTTTCTCATCGCTTCAAGAAATCAGCAGATGAGCTTAAAAAGCCAGTCGGACAAATGAATGAAACAGTTAAAGATGCATCTGAAGATATGATGATCAATGCGAAAGATGCTGCAGGTGAAGCTGGACAAACAGTAAAAGAAGGCATTGCTGAAGCAAAACCAGTCGTAAAAGATGCGCAAGCAATGGCAGATATGGCTAAAGAAGACGTAAAAGCTAAAAAAGAAGATTTAAAAGATACATTTACTGACAATGGAAAATAGGCAATTTCTATTTTTAGTAGGTAATTAATAGATACTTTTTCGATTTCAGTTAATCGAACGGAACAAGTGATGAATATCAAAGCTAGCAAAGTTTCCTAGCTTTGATATTTTTTTGTTTGATAATTACTAGAATAATACATAATGTAAAGGGCTAATTTGCGTAATCACTTGATAGCATGCTTATTACCATGAGAGTGAAGACACTATAAAAGGACCAGAATGATCAGAAAAATTCGTAAAATCTAATGGTAACCAGAGCTCTTTGGTATGAATGGGTCAACAACGATTAGTGAGGTTGAAGATAAGAAAAAAATGAGTCTAGGACTAACAGTCGCCCTAGACTCATTAATAGATGTAGAAGTGATCCACGGCGTTCAAGAAGCAACTCCTCAACAATAAACGTTAATTTTCTAAAATATGAGAAGCTATTTTAAAAAATCATCGCTTATTCGTTCGGAGTTAACCGCTTCTTTCACGATCTTACTCAATAACCAATAATTCTTTTGGCGTAGTTGTAAATGGAATACAGCCGTCTTTTGTCACATAGACACAGTCTTCGATTCGAACACCTACTTGATCAGGGATATAGATTCCTGGTTCAAGGGAGAAGCACATGCCTTCTTCGATGACTAAATCATTACCTGCTACAAGGGAAGGAAATTCATGGACAGTGGTTCCGATTCCGTGACCTAGACGATGATTGAAGTATTCGCCATAGCCATAGCTATTGATTACATTTCTTGCAATTTGATCTAGTTCGGCAGCCGTTACGCCGGGACGTACAGCTGCTTGGGCAGCTAATTGTGCCTCAAGTGTGATTTGATAAATTTTTTCCTGAAATTCAGTTGGTTTTTTATAGGCTACAGTTCGAGTAGCATCGCTGCAATAACCATCCCAAACAACACCTAAATCAAACAAAACAAGTTCATTAGGCGAAATTTTTGTGCTGCCTGGAGCACCGTGGGGGCTTGCTGCGTTTTTACCAGCTAAAACAAGCGTGTCAAACGACATTTGCGAAACACCTTGTTTTTTTAGTTGGTATTCGATTTCTGCAATGATTGCTTGCTCAGTAACACCTTCTTTTACTGCCTTAAAGCCGATTTCAAAGGCAACATCTGCCCATTTACCAGCAGCAAGTAATTGGTCTTTTTCTTCCAGTGTTTTGATTAATTGGAGACGTTGAATGATTGCTGTTAAATCAGTAAAGTTGTCAGAACCAGTTAGAACATCTGAAATGGCATCGAAACGATCAACGGTTAACGCATTTTTTTCGATTCCGATATTTCCAGGCTGACCATAACGGTGACGAATTTCTTTCCCAATGATTTCCCAAGGATTTTCGCTGTCTAAATAGCCACGAACATCAAAAGACCATGCACTGTTTTGTGCATCTTCAACTTCTAAAGCCGGAGTGAATAAAAAAGGATCCTGTTCAAGTGGGATAAATAGTGCTAAGACACGTTCATGGGGTTCACTTTCGTATCCTGAAAAATAAGCGATGTGTCCTGGATCACTAATATAGGCAAGATCCACTTGATTTTGAGCCATCCATTTACGTAATTCGTTGATTTTTACGTTATTCATTTTGGCATCCTTCTTTCTAATTTATTGAATTATTAGATAATTGTACCACTTAATGTTTCAAAGACCAACGTATAAAAGTGAAAAAATGAATTATTTTCATGAAAGCGGTAGTAAAACGGTTGCAATTTTGAGTATTATTTGTTATCCTGTTTTAGAAATGTAAAGCGTATTTTCAGAAAACATATAAAAATGAACAGGAGAGCAAGAATGGAAAAGCAAACAATTACTATTTATGATGTAGCGAGAGAGGCAAATGTTTCGATGGCTACTGTTTCACGTGTCGTTAACGGGAATCCGAATGTCAAACCTGCGACTAGAAAAAAAGTGTTAGAAGTCATTGATCGATTGGACTATCGTCCGAATGCTGTTGCACGTGGGCTAGCAAGTAAGAAGACAACGACAGTAGGGGTAATCATTCCAGATGTCAGCAATATGTTTTTTGCTTCTTTAGCACGTGGGATCGATGATGTTGCTACAATGTACAAATACAACATCATTTTAGCAAATTCAGACGGCAATGATCAAAAAGAAGTGAATGTATTAAATAACTTGTTAGCAAAACAAGTAGATGGCGTGATCTTCATGGGACATCATATCACTGATGAAATCCGTGGTGAGTTTTCTCGATCTAAGACTCCTGTAGTATTGGCTGGCTCAATTGACCCTGATGAACAAGTTGGAAGTGTGAATATCGATTACACTTCAGCAACTAAGGATGCTGTCAATAAATTAGCTAAGAATGGCAATAAAAAAATTGCCTTTGTCAGTGGGGCATTGATTGATCCAATCAATGGTCAAAATCGCTTGAAAGGATATAAAGAAGCACTTAAAGAAAATAATTTACCTTACAGCGAAGGTTTGATCTTTGAAGCAGAGTATAACTTTAAAGACGGATTAACCCTAGTTGATCGCATTCATAACAGTGGCGCAACAGCTGTTTATGTTTCAGATGATGAATTAGCTATCGGTATTTTAGATGGTCTTTTAGATAAGGGTGTGAAAGTACCAGAAGAATTTGAGATCATTACAAGTAATAACTCATTGTTAACAGAAGTTGCACGTCCACGCCTAACAAGTATCACACAACCATTGTATGATTTAGGTGCCGTTTCAATGCGTCTATTAACAAAAATGATGAATAAAGAAGAAGTTGAAGAAAAAACAATTATCTTACCTTATGGAATTGAAGAAAAAGGATCGACGAAATAATAAGTGATTAACACTCCACTAGATGATGCTAGTGGAGTGTTTTTAACCTCTAAAAAGATTCAGTGATTGAAATAAGTAAACATTCGTTGAAGCTTTTAGCTAGTTAACAAGAACAACTATTTATTTTTTTGTAAAAATTTGGACAAATTTTAGCTTTTTATTCCGTATAATGAAATGGAATCTCTATCAGAAGAGAAAATCTAAAATGCCAGGAGTTACTGTATATGTCAGATTTTTATTTTGTAAAACTACGCCCTGAAGTTTACAATGATTTAATAACTTCAAAGGAAACTAAAAATAGGATATTAAATAAAGAAACAAGAATGTATCTTGCGTTCGAACAAAATGAAAGAAATTGGTATATTCCTTTTAAAGCTTATACAAGTACAAAACATCCAGATTCTGTATTTTTTTTGCCAATATTGGAGGAGGACCCTCATCTTGTTTCTCCGGGATTAGTTTTCTATCAGTCCTTAAATCTTTCCTCTTCATATGTAATAGAAGTAAAGATAAAAAGTGAAGAGATAGCTGATTTATACCTACCGTTTATAGAAAAAAATTTGGAAAAAATTAAGGACGCTTTTTATCATTATCTAAGAGGATATTATAATCATTGTGTATACGATAAGAAGACCGGAACGCTTGAATTATTTCTAAAAGAAATAGAGGAAATATGCAATCTTAAGTTTAATGAGGGAATAAGTGATAAAAGTATACAAAATTTGAGCAAACGAGGTGATATAAAAGGGATTGAAGCATATCGAGAAAAACAACTTCCAAATTTTCTAGAAGAAGATTATTTTATTAAGTTTTTATCTGTTAAATCTCATCTTCCTTGGCAAGATTCAAGCATAATCCAAATCTTGATCGCCCAAAAACCAGACGTCCAATTGGCTCTTCAGGCTTGGGAATGGAAGAAACTTGAAAAAAAACTAAATCTGTGTCCGGAATCCCTCCTTAGAGCATATACAGGAGAAGTTTTCAAAAAAAAAACAAACTCTAAACCAACAGATTATTTTCAAGTACAGGTTTTTGATGTTAGTGAATTAAAGGAAAATCAAGAAATACCTAGACCTGCTTACTACGTAGGAGATCAAACAGTTGATTCATTTCTCTATAAAATTTTATTCCAAAGTATCAGAGGACTTACAAGTAGGTCAATCGAGATACAATCGGGAATGAATGATAAAGAAAAATTGAGTATCTTATTGCGTTCAGCCATACATAAGAGAAGATGGACTAGTATCGGTGATCAAGACCATTTAGAATATTTTAAATCAGAAGCGGTCGGTTATACCTTAGCAAAACATTTAGGATTATCTACGGAGAGTTATTCTTTTGAATATCTTTCTACTTTGAGGCAGAATAAATTGTCTGAAACTACAATAGATAATATTTTAGAGAGCATTAGTTCAGAAGTAAATAAAACATATAATGACTTTAGAGAAAAATTTAATATTATTTTGAATAAAAGTAACGAAAAGAATAAAGTTACCCAACTTCAAAACAATCAATCTATAGAGATATTAGACCCCGTCAATAAAGGGAAAAAAAGACGTGAAGCTTTGATTGAAAATAGTAAAAAAAAGTTTAGCGACAAACGTTTGAAAGTAGGAGAAAAACAGCAGCGTGATCCACAAACTTGGACAGAAGTTAAAACTAAAAAGAGTAAAAGAATCCATCCGAATATATATGAGAGTAAAATACAAAATTCTGAAGGGCAAAATAGCGAAAATAATAGCGAGTATTGGTGGGAAATCGAAAGTAAACACGTGAGGAAAGTCAAAGAAGGGAACCACCAGCTATCAGGCGACTCTAAAGGATTGATTAGACCTGAAGTCAAAATATCCTTGGAAAAAGCTGAGGGTGCCAGCATAAAAAAAACTGAACTCTCGATGGATATTAAGGGAAATGAGCAACAGACAGTTCATATTAAAGGATCAAATGGTACTAAGCAACAAGAAGTTAAAGAGAGATCTTGGAAAGAGAACTCAAGCACAGAAAGAAATAATCAGCTAGATAATCTAGAGAAATACGGAGAAGCGAATCAACAATGGTTTGAGAAAGGAACTTTGGAAAAAGACACAAGTAAAGGAAGTAACACAAGTACTTCAGAAAATGTTGTTACCAATGATTTAAAGAGTTCTAAACTTAGAACTTTTGAAGGATCGATTATCCTTAAAGCCAAAGAAGGTGCAAGTCTACCTTTGAGTAAAGCTGAGGATACCAATCGAAATGAAGCTGAACATTGGACGACTATTAATAGAATTAACCCGCAGACAGAGCATCAAGAATCTTCTACCCCTAGAACCTTTGCAAGCTTGTTTGACATGAAAGCCAAAGAAGGTGAAAGCCTATCTTTGAAAAAAGCTGAGGATACCAACCGAACTGAATCTAAACTTTCGACGACTATTAATGGAAAAGATCAGCAGACAGATCATCAAACGGATCAAAATGAGCCGGAAGAAATGACTTGGGAAACAGTTACAAAAAAAGGAAGTAAAAAAAGCAGCAAAAGCAGCAAAAGCAACAAAAGCACTTTAGAAAAAGTAGATACTAACAGTCTAAATTCATTGACTACAGATAAATTCATTCCGCAATGGCAAAGGATAGCTCAGGAAAAAGCAAATAAAAACAATCGGCAGAAAAAAAATGGAGTATCCGGGCGTAGAACAGTGGCAAGATAAAAAAGCTTCTTTAAAACCATAACCAGATAAAAACGAGAGTGGGACAATAGTCAGAAAAAAATCTGATTATTTCCCCATTTTTTTGATTTTAAGGTACATAAAAAGCACAACCTTGTATGATTAAAGTGCTTAAACAAAAATCAAAGGAGTGTGCTTTATGTTTAAAAATTATACCATCAGCCAAACAACTTTACCACGAAATGTAGAACATTAACTGTTACCACCTTTATGTGGATGAAAGACGGTTATATGCGAAATGGACAGCGCAAACCAGGTTATAATTTCCAAATCGCCAACGATTGAGAAAGAACTATTGTCCCACTCTCGTTTTAACTTCTAAAAAAGATTTAGTGATTGAAATAAGTAAACATTCGTTGAAGCTTTTAGCTAGTTAACAAGAACAACTATTTATTTTTTTTGTAAAAACTTGGACAAATTTTAGCTTTTTATTCCGTATAATGAAATGGAATCTCTATCAGAAGAGAAAATCTAAATTGTAAGGAGAAGTTATAAATGTCAGATATTTATTTTGTGAAACTGCTTCCTGATGTTTACGATGAGTTAAAAACTTCAAAGTACAAAGAAATAACATTAGAAAATTTAAATAGGACATATCTTGCATTGGAAAGAAATAGGAGAAATTGGTATATTCCTATTAAATCTTTTACAGAGAAAATTTTTACAGAGTTTGTATATCCATTGCCAGTAATGGAAGAGAAGTACAAGAACAATCGTCGCTGTACTCCAGGTTTTGTTTTTAATCATTCCTTGTATCTTGATTCTTCACTGGTAATAGTAACTAAGGATCCGGGAATGGAATTATATCGTCCGTTTATAGAAGAAAATAAAGAAAAGATCATAGAAAAATTTTATTATTTTGTAAGTATGGCACATCATATTAATGAACGTGGTAATAAGTTGGTTAACTCAATTGACTTATTTCCAGAAGGAGTTGAATATATACTAAATCTTAGGTTTAATGAGGGAATAGACGATAAAAGTATACAAAGCTTGAATAAACGGGGGGATAGGGAAGGGATTGAAACGTATCGAAAAAAACAACTTTCAACTTTTCTAGAAGAGGATAATTTTATTAAGTTTTTATCTGTTACAGCGCATCTTCCTTGGCAACACTCAAAAATAACCCAAAACCTGATCGCCCAAAAACCAGATGTCCAATTGGCTCTCGAGGCTCAGGAATGGAAGAAACTAGAAAAAAAATTAAAACTGGGTCCAGAGGCACTTTATAGAGACCATACAGAAGTACGTTTCGACAAAGAAACAAAAAGTAAACTAACAGCTTCTTTTCTAGTACAGGTTTTCGATGTTAGTGAATTAGCGGAAAAGCAAGAAATACCCAGACCAGCATACTATGTAGGGAATCAAACAGTTGATTCATCTCTCTACCAAATTTTGTTCCAAAGTATTAACCAATTTACAAGTATGCCAATCGAGATTAAGTCAGGGATGAATGATAAACAAACATTGAGTAACTTTATGCGTTCAGCCATACATAAGACAAGAGGGACTAGTACCGATTATCCAGACCAATTAGAATATTTTAAATCAGAAGCGATTGGTTATATCTTAGCAAAACATATAGGTTTACATACGGAGAGTTATTCTTTTGAATATCTTTCTACTTTGAAAAAAAGTGAATTGTCTGACAGTAAAATCGATGCTATTTTAGTTAGCATCAGTAGGAAAGTAAGTCAAATATATGGACGGTTTAGAGACAATTTTAACGATATTTTGAAAAAAAGCATGGAAAATGATACAGTCTTCCAATTTCAAAACAATCAATCTATTGAGTTATTAGATCCTGTCAACAAATGGAGAAAAAGACGTGAAGCTTCAAAGGAACGTAATCAAAAAAGGGGTGACAGCATACGTTTGGAAGAAGAGAAACAAAAACAGCATGACCCACAAGTATGGATAGAAGTACAAACGAACAGTAGCGAAAGAACCAATTGGAATAAAGATGAAAGTAAAATGCAAAGTCCTGAAGAGCCAAATAGAGAAAACAATAGCGATTATTGTAGGGAAATCGAAAGTAAGCAAGTGATGACTGTCAAAGAAGGGGATAACCGGCAATCAGGTGACTTTAAAGGAAAAGACAAAGATGATGCAAGCCTACCTTTAGAAAAAGCTGAGCCCTCATTGAATATCAATGGAAATGACCAACAGTCAGATAACCTAAAGAAATCAAGTGAAACGAACCCGCTGTGGTTTGAAATTGGGGTATGGGAACCAGTCACACATGAAAAAGAAAAAAGCAACCTTGCTACCAATGATCTAAATAGTTTTAACCCTAGCACCTTTAAAAGCTTGACTGCTCCTAAATTCAAAGAAGGAACCAGCCTATATTTAGAAAAAGCTGAGCCCTCGATGAATATCAATGGAAATGACCGACAGTCAGATAACCTAAAGAAATCAAGTGAAACGAACCCGCTGTGGTTTGAAATTGGGGTATGGGAACCAGTCATACATGAAAAAGAAAAAAGCAAACCTGCTACCAATGATCTAAATAGTTTTAACCCTAGCACCTTTAAAAGCTTGACTGCTCCTAAATTCAAAGAAGGAACCAGCCTATATTTAGAAAAAGCTGAGCCCTCGATGAATATCAATGGAAATGACCGACAGTCAGATAACCTAAAGAAATCAAGTGAAACGAACCCGCTGTGGTTTGAAATTGGGGTATGGGAACCAGTCACACATGAAAAAGAAAAAAGCAAATCTGCTACCAATGATCTAAATCAGTCTAAATATTCACCGACTACAGATAAAAATACTCATCAACAGCAAACAGTGGATCAAAAAAGGAATAAAGCAATGAACTTAGTCAAACAGCAAGAAAAAAAGCGTATGGGCGCTACTGAAAAATTAACAAGATAAAAACAGTCGCCATAATTGGCGACTGTTTTTTAGGTCCTTTGTCAAATAATGTTGGTGCGTTTCATCAATATTATTTGACAAAATCTGAGTTATTCTTTTTCTTTATCATTTTCTTTTTTTGCTGGATGCGCTCGAGCAAAGGCTGAAGCAGTACCCCAATAATTTTTATAGTTTTCATCCGTTCCACCGACACCAAACTTGAATGTTGATTTTTTTGGACCATTTTTTGCCCAAAGCGATTCAACTGTCTGACTTGGTGTTTCGATGGTTTTCTTATCAACAGTAACTTTACCAGGAAGTTGTCCTGTAAAGGATGCTACTTTTTTCTTGGAGACATCAGAAGATAATTCAAATTTATCCTTTGTCCCGAACATCGCTGGATTTGCTTGGTATACTTGATTAATGAGATTGGCTAAATAGCTAGAAGAACGTAATCGGGCTCTTGAGTCCATTCCAGTGTTGTCATCGTGACCTGCCCAACTACTGATCGTAATAGATGGCGTTGAAACAATCAGCCAAGAATCACGGTAGTCATTTGTTGAACCTGTTTTGCCGATCCAATCCGCTTGTCCCAGTTCATGATTTAAAGCAGTAATATCATCTTTAAAAGGTGTCGTGATTTTCGCAGTGATTACACTACGCATCATATCATTCATAATTGATGCTGTAGCTTCAGAATACACTCTTACAGGTTTTTCCTCATGTTTGTAGATGACTTTTCCTGAGTTATCAGTAATTGAATCAATCAAATAACCTTCTTGATAGACCCCGCCATTAGCTAAAGCTTGGAAGCCATTGGTTTGTTCCAAAGTCGTTACATCAACGGTTCCCAAAGGTGCAGACTCAACGCCCCAATTATCGTTGGTTGGATAATTCATTTTTGCCAAGTAATTTTCATAAGCATATTGTTTAGAACCACCATTTTCTAAAACATCCTGATATAAATGATAGGCAGGGATATTGTTAGACCATTCCAAAGACTCTCGAATCGTTTGGAAGGTATTAGAACCTTCATTCGTTGCATTGACGATTTTTTCTCCTGCGTTACTTCCTTCTTGCCAGGTAGTTGCGTAATCAGAAACGCGTGATTCTGATCCTACAAGCCCCATATCGATGGCTGGACCATACACGAGTACTGGTTTAATCGAAGACCCAGCTTGTCTTTGGGTGTCAAAAGCATGATTATTTTGGTTTTGTAGATAATTTCTACCACCAACAAAACCATAGATACGACCAGTTTTATTATCCATCAAGACATTTCCTGTCTCAACTTGTGTGGCTTTGCCATCGTCTAATAGATGTCCATAACTTTTTGCTGCTTCTTGCATTGCCGCATAAACATTTTTATCGATCGTTGAATGGATCGTATAACCTTTGTTTTGGATCGTTTGTTGTGCTTTTTGATAGTAGGCATCATAGACTGAACTATCAGATAAATCTGCATCATCTTTTTCAGCTAATTGTTTAGTGATGATCTCTGTGGCTTCACCCATAACGGTATAATATAGAAACTCACGATCACTTTGTTCAGCAATCTGTTGTGGTAAGAAATCTTTCGTGAGATCATAAGCTTTCGCTTCTTCATATTGTTGTTTTGTGATTTTATTTTCACGATACATGCTGAATAGAACCACATCTTTTCGATTCAATCCTGCTGAAAGGTCTTCTTTTAAACTCCCAGTATTTGTATAAGGACTATAAGTGATCGGACTTTGTGGCAAACCTGCGATAAAGGCAGCTTGTGGTAAGTTGACATCTTTGGCATTAACACCAAAGATTCCTTTCGCTGCTTCTTGTACACCAGCGATATTTTGTCCTTTATTGTTTCGACCAAATGGAGAAACATTTAGATACATAGAAATAATTTCATTCTTGGAAAAGTGTTTCTCGACTTGTGCTGCTAATAAAATTTCATTTGCTTTTCGCTTGAATGTTGTTTCATCAGTTAAGATTTGTTGTTTGACTAACTGTTGAGTCAACGTGGAACCACCGGAAGAACCGATACCAGTTGCTTCAGAAAATAAAGCACGCAAAACAGCTTTTGGTACATAGCCGTTATGTCGCTCAAAATACTCATCTTCAGTACTAATGATTGCAGTTTTCAATAAAGGCGAAATTTGATCTGAAGGAACGGCTGTCCGCATTAAATCAGTTTGGATCTTTGATATTTCAGAATTGTCAGCATAAACAAGTTTAGATGTTTCTGTAATGTTGCCAAGCTCTGATTGCAGGGTTGCTTTGGATGGTATTTCGGTATCTTCAACAAGATAGGCAAAATAACCAGCTCCGATACCAACACCAAGGGCTGCCAGTAGCAGAAGAAGGACGACGATAAAAGTAGTCAATGATTGGAAGACACCAAAAGCGATGTTTAATCCCAACCATTTTTGCTTTTTCCTTCGATGTTGCTTTTTCCGAGTATCTTTACGTGGCAAAAGGGTTCACCTCAACTAATAGTTTTATTTCGCTAATTATAGCAAATAATGGAACAAAAAAACAGATATGGTGATTTTTATAAGGATTATTTCAACTTTCTTTTTATGAATGATAGAGTGAACGAGAAACTTAAAGCATTAGACCGTTTTCGAGTCGTAAACTTTTCTTTCCCTATATGTTCAGTTAAAATAGAAAAAGATTAGCTTATTTAGAGTGATTATCAATGAATGGAATATGGCTTGATAAGGATTTCGATCATTGATTCACTTTTCATGGAGAGGAAGAATTTTATGTTATTAGGGTCACACGTAAGCATGAGTGGGAAAAAAATGCTATTAGGGGCAGCAGAAGAAGCTGCAAGTTACGGTGCTTCAACCTTTATGATTTATACTGGAGCACCGCAAAATACTAGACGTAAAGCAATTGAAGACATGAATATCGAAGCGGGGAAAGCGTATATGAAGGAACATGGATTATCTGATATAGTGGTTCATGCACCTTATATTATTAATTTGGGAAATACGATTAAACCGGAGATGTTTCCTTTTGCGGTTCAATTTTTAAGAGAAGAGATCGTCCGAGCGGAGGCTTTAGGAGCAACACAGATCACTTTGCATCCAGGTGCCCATGTCGGTGCAGGTGCCGCAGTTGGTATCGCCAAAATCATTGAAGGATTGAATGAAGTTTTAACGAAAGAACAGACTGCACAAATTGCTTTAGAGACAATGGCTGGTAAAGGGACGGAAGTCGGTCGGACATTTGAAGAATTAGCGCAGATCATTGATGGCGTGACTTTGAATGAAAAACTGTCTGTGACATTTGATACTTGTCATACGAACGATGCAGGCTATGACGTGTGTCATGATTTTTCAGGTGTCATGACAGAATTTGATAAAGTAATCGGCTTGGATCGATTGAAAGTGTTACACATCAATGACTCGAAGAATCCTCAAGGGTCACATAAGGATCGTCATGCCAATATTGGTTTCGGTACGATCGGTTTTGATGCACTGAAAGAAATCGTACATGAACCGATGTTTTCTGATATTGCCAAAATCTTAGAAACCCCTTATGTAGGGAAAGAGAAAAAAACGGCCTATGCACCATATGGAAAAGAAATTGCTATGTTAAAAGAAAAACACTTTGATCCAGAAGCTTTCCCAGAATTATTAGCAGCAGTGAATGAATAAACAAATGAAACCTTAAAGTTTTGATTGTAGGATTTGTGCAAAACCTACTGATATTAGTAGAAAAAAACGTGATTTATCTCTTCACGAAGACATTTCAACAAATGAACATTAAAGCTGTTGAATGTAGTTATACGAATTAAAATAAGCCGAAGAATTTCCCTGAGTAACTATTTCGGGATTCTTTGGCTTATTTTTTAAAATCAGACACATCTGTCTCATCTTTTTTAGTCATATCAATAGAAGCAGGTACTTTTTATTAGTTATTTTCTTGAACGGTTAGTTGTTGCAAACGTTCTGCGTATCTTTTGTTCCCTTTATACAAGTCGACGATCGTCCAACACAATAAGGCTAAGACAGCAAAGATAATCAAGTAGGCCACATTGTCTGCCCACATCAATTCATTGGTAGTTGCTTGATCACCAAAGAAACTTTCGATTTGTCCGGGTAATCCTCGTAAATTCAAGAATGTCAGACTGATTACGGAGATCCAGCCTAAAGATTTAACGAATAGATTATTTTTAAATTGTTTCCCCATCTCTACTTCACTATTTGTCATCATCAATAATGGAATCATTGAAAAAGGAAGCGCAAATGCAAGGAATACTTGAGATTCGTTCATCAAATGATTCAAAGCAGTATGTTCTTCGATCGTTCCTTTCGTGCTGGTAAAGAGGACACAGAGTAAAACAGGGATGACAGACAAGAGACGTGTGACCAAACGACGTAACCAAATCGGCATACGCATGTGGATAAAGCCTTCCATGATCACTTGTCCTGTCAGTGTTCCAGTAATCGTAGAATTTTGTCCAGAAGCTAAAAGGGCAACAGCAAATAATGTAGATAAAATGCCAGATTTTGCTACAGTGGTCAATACATCATTGCTCATAACAGAAGGATTAGACAATGCTTCGTAAAGCCCAAAAAATGATGGGTCTTGCACAGAACCATTTTTAAATACTGCAACGCCCATGATCAAAAGTAAAGCATTGACTAAAAAAGCCATAGTTAATTGAATATTAGAATCCCAAGTTGTAAAACGAACAGCTCGAGCGATATCGGTTGGGTCTTTCCGATCGATTTCTCTCGTTTGTGAGACTGCAGAATGGAGATACAAATTATGAGGCATGACAGTTGCGCCAATGATTCCTAATGCACCTGTCAATGGTGTTTCGCCGCCGATCATCGGTGAATCAGCAAACGTTTTGCTATTAGGAACAAAGCCAGCAAATAAATGTTTCCAGTCGGGATTTGACAAAGCCACTTGGTAGACAAAAACGAATAAAATGACAAAGATCAAACAAACGACGATCGCTTCAATTTTACGAAAGCCAATCTTAGTTAACATCAATAAAACAAAAACATCAAAAACAGTAATAAATACAGCAATTACTAATGGAATATCAAAAAGTAAAT
The DNA here is from genome assembly GCF_051711145.1 of Enterococcus sp. DIV0691. Taxonomy (NCBI): domain Bacteria; kingdom Bacillati; phylum Bacillota; class Bacilli; order Lactobacillales; family Enterococcaceae; genus Enterococcus; species Enterococcus sp. DIV0691. The sequence goes on along the minus strand of NZ_JBIOLY010000001.1, from coordinate 2,060,771 downwards.
AAAGGGCAATGGCGGCCCCAATTACTTCTGCAATATCGGTTGCCATGATTGCCAATTCAGTTAACACCCACAAAATCACACCAAGTGTTTTACTTGTACGGGCTCGGATGGCTTGGGCTAAATCCATTTGACTAACGATGCCTAGTTTTGCTGCCATATATTGCAAGAGCATAGCGACTAAGCTGGATAAAAGAATGACTGACATTAGTAAATATTGAAAGTTTTGACCTCCTGTAATAGAAGTCGACCAGTTTCCTGGGTCCATATAACCTACCGCAACGAGTGCGCCAGGACCTGAATAAGCTAATAATGTTTTAAAAAAACTTTTCCCTTTAGGAACTTTGACTGTTCCGTTCACTTCAGCTAAAGATAAGCCGTTGGTGTGTTCAATCAATTTTTGTTTATGGAATTGATTACTCAAAAAAATCACCTCTCATTTTCTTCACGACACCATTCTACACCTGCATCAAAAAAATTGAAAGCAATTTATTCGGTTTGCCTAAAAAAAATATATGGTTAAGCTTCTATTTGGCGAAGTTATAGGAAAGCAGTAAAATAAACTTTTTAGCCAAAACTAAAGAAAACGCCTTTCTTTTTTGGGAAAACTTTAGTAAAATAAGTCATTGAGAGCAATTCGGAAATAGAAAGGAGAGATTTATATGGTAACAACAGGAATAGTCGTACTTATCGCAGTTATTGCTTTATTAATCGGCGCAATCGGTGGATTCTTTTTTGCGCGTAAATATATGAAAGATTATTTAGAAAAAAATCCTCCCGTTAATGAGGACATGTTACGATCAATGATGATGTCAATGGGGCAAAAACCATCTGAAAAGAAAATTCGTCAGATGATGCAACAAATGAAAAACCAAGGGAAAAAATAGGTTTTTCATTGGACAAATCATAGCGGGCTGATTGATTTCAGCTCGCTTTTTTTGTTAGATGGATTTATGGAAGCGATTAAAAACAAGGTTGTGTAGTTAGTGAGAAAAATGAGTGACACTGACTAAATTTTTAAGAGAAAAAGAGGTTGATGGGAGTTAAAAAGGAGGAAAAATATGTCTATTTTTAGGAAGTTGGGTTGGTTTTTTAAACAAGAAAAGAAGCACTATGTGATCGGCGTTTTTTCTTTATTATGTGTTGCCTTGGTTCAGTTAGTTCCGCCTAAAGTAATCGGGATCATCATCGATGAGATTGCAGATAAGAATCTCTCCATGCGATTTATCGTCTTTTGGATCGCTGTATTAATCGGATCTGCCATTTTACAGTATCTCTTTCGTTTCATTTGGCGGGTGAATATTTGGGGAAGTGCAGCGAGGTTAGAGAAGGAATTACGTCAGCGTTTGTTTATCCATTTCACTCGTATGGATAGTATGTTTTATCAAAAATATCGTACAGGTGATTTAATGGCACATGCGACCAATGATTTAAATGCGATCCAAAATGTGGCAGGAGCAGGCATCTTGACATTTGCTGATTCGGTCATTACTGGGGGAACCACAATCATTGCCATGATCCTTTTCATTGACTGGCGCTTGACTTTACTTGCTTTGATCCCTTTGCCGCTATTAGCTGTTACTTCAAGGATATTAGGGTCAAAACTACATGATGCTTTTCGAGAATCACAAGAAGCTTTTTCCAGTATCAACGACAAAACGCAAGAAAGTATTACTGGGATTAAAGTAATCAAAACCTTTGGGCAAGAGCAGGAAGATCTGGCAGATTTTCAAGAAAAAATCGAACAGGCAATCACCAAGAATAAACGTGTCAACTTTTTAGATGCTTTGTTTGATCCGTTTATCACGCTGATCATTGGGTTATCTTATGTTTTAACGATCATCTTGGGTGGAAAATATGTGCTAGATGGCACGATCACGATTGGACAAATGGTTTCCTTCATCAGTTACATTGGAATGTTGGTTTGGCCGATGTTTGCTATTGGTCGGTTGTTCAATGTTCTGGAAAGAGGAAATGCTTCTTATGACCGAGTGAATGAACTCTTACATGAGAAGACCCATATCGTCGAACAAATTGGTGCAGTGAAGACACCCGCAAAAGGAGAATTAAATGTAGAGATCGCGCAATTCCATTATCCCAAAGAAGAATTACCCGCCTTGGAACAAATCAAGTTTGCAATTAAAGAAGGGGATACATTAGGAATTGTTGGTAAAACTGGTGCTGGAAAAACCACGATCATGAAGTTGCTGATGCGTGAATATGATGACTATCAAGGACAAATCAAATTTGGTGGTCGTTCGATCAAAGAATATTCCTTAGATGCTCTTTTACATTCTATTGGCTATGTACCACAAGATCATTTTTTGTTTTCAATGACGATTCGTGAGAATATCCGTTTTTCTGATCCTAAGTTATCTAACGAAGAAGTGGAAGCTGCTGCTTCGTTAGCATCAATCAACCAAGAGATCAAAGAATTACCGAAGGGGTATGAAACATTAGTTGGTGAGCGGGGTGTTTCCTTATCTGGTGGACAAAAACAGCGGATCTCGATTGCCAGAGCATTGATCCAAAATCCAGAGTTATTGATCCTTGACGATGCGTTGTCGGCAGTGGATGCTAAAACAGAAGAAAGAATTTTGCGAAATTTAAAAGAAATTCGTCAAAGTAAAACCACGATCATTGCCGCTCATCGACTAAGCAGTGTGATGCATGCTGATGAAATCATCGTCATTGACAAAGGACAGATCGTTGAACGTGGCCGTCACGCCGAGCTATTGGCTTTAGGTGGTTGGTACAAACAAATGTGGGAAAAACAACAGTTAGAAGCCAAAATTGAAAGGGGAGAAAATGATGGAAGATAACTATCAATCCGAATGGTCAAAATCCATTCCATTGCGAGAGCAAAAGCAAATCATTAAACGCTTGTTGCATTTTGCTAAACCCTTTAAAGCGACTTTCATCATTGCCATCCTGTTTGCTTTGGGATTGTCAGTAATCAATGTCCTATTACCTCGAATCATTCAAACCTTTATGGATGAATATTTAGCCAAACAATCTGCTACGACACAAGTGATTCTATTTTTTGCAGGTTTGTATTTATTTGGGGTCATCGTCAAAAGTATCATCTGGTTTTTCCAATGGTATTTGTATTCCAATGCTTCGCTTAAAACCTATCAATATATCCGTATAAAACTATTTGAAAAATTGCATACATTGGGAATGAGATATTTTGACCAGACACCAGCCGGCTCGACTGTCTCAAGAGTCACGAATGACACCGAAACGCTTTTTGAATTTTGGTATGTTTTTCTGATGGTATTGACAGGCATTTTCGCAGTAGTTTCCTCCTTTATTGCAATGTTTCAAATCAACGGACGCATTGCTTTATGGCTGTTGCTTTTTTTACCTGTTCTAGGAGTCGTGATCTGGTATTATCAAAAATTTAGTTCTCGGATTTATCGTAATATGCGAGAAAAGTTAAGTCAGTTGAATACTAAATTAAATGAATCCATTTCAGGGATGCGGATCATCCAGCAATTCCGGCAGGAAAAACGGTTAGCAAACGAATTTGAAGCGGTCAATACGGATTATCTCAATACACGATACGCTATGATCAAAACCAATTCGCTGTTATTGAGCCCGATTATCAGCTTTTTATATGCATTAGCCATTGCTTGGGCACTGACGCTTTTTGGTTTAGATGCCTTAAAATCACCAGTGGAAGTTGGACTGATCTATGCTTTCACCACATATGTCCAAGGGTTCTTCAATCCGATGTCCCAAATGATGGATTTCTTAAGTATATTCACTGACGGAATCGTCGCTGGTAGCAGAATCTTAAAAATCATGGACACAGAAGAATACGCACCACAGCAACATGAAGGAGCAAACAAAACCATCACTGAAGGGAAAATCGAATTTCGTAATGTCAGCTTTTCCTATGATGGAAAAAATAAAGTGCTGAACAACATTTCTTTTGTTGCCAATCCTGGTGAAACTGTCGCATTAGTCGGTCATACTGGCAGTGGGAAAAGTTCGATCATCAATGTATTGATGCGTTTTTATGAATTTTATGAAGGACAGATTTTAATTGACGGGTGTGATATTCGGGAATATCCGATTGCTGAACTTCGTAAAAAAATGGGGTTAGTTCTCCAAGATGCTTTTCTATTCTATGGGGATATTGCAGGAAATATACGTATGATGGATCCAGCGATCACAGATGAACAGATACGTGCAGCGGCAGAATTTGTCCAAGCAGATCGCTTTATTAATGAATTACCAAATGGGTATCATTCAAAAGTGATTGAGCGAGGCGCAAGTTATTCTAGTGGACAACGACAATTGATCACATTCGCACGAACCATTGTTACTGACCCTAAAATCTTGGTTTTAGATGAAGCAACTGCCAATATTGATACCGAGACAGAAGGGTTGATCCAAGAAGGATTAGCAAAGATGCGTCAAGGAAGAACCACTATTGCGATTGCGCACCGCTTATCAACGATCAAAGATGCAGAACTCATTCTTGTCTTGGATAAAGGAAAAATCGTTGAACAAGGAACCCACCAGGAGTTGCTAGTAAAAGAAGGACTGTATGCTGATATGTATAAACTCCAAAGTGAATAGTTGTTCCAAATAGAAGTAATCAGACAGAGAAAAAGAGGAAATCATCTTCTTTTTCTCTGTTTTTTTAATAAAGACAATTTTATTGAGTATCAGAAGTAGAGTACCTTGAACAATAGCGTTTGAAATAAACAAAACAGATATAAAATAACTATTTAGTGATCATTTCTTAGCGGAGACATTTTATCGTCTGTCAGAACTTAATGAAAAACAAAAAGCAGTTTTGGTAGACTTAATGGCCGACAAGATTGATGATCCCAAAGTACCGTAGAAGAGCTCAAAAAAGTAGTGGCTGCCAAAATGGAATAACTCTCATCAATTGAATCAAAACAAAGAAACAAAGAGAGTGAGGGGGGGGGAGCAAGTTTTAGTCAGGCAAGAGAACGTGGACTAATAGGCGCTACTGAGCCTAGTCCAACTGCTAACAACTACGAAAAAAAACATGAAATTTAAGCAAATAAAACCTAAAAAATATCCATGTTGTCATGGTAAATTTTTTAGGTTTTTCTTTTTGGACACGACTAACTTAACAAGCTAGATGGTGAAAAGAGAAAATGCATAAGAATCTGAAAAGTGTGAGATAATTTATTCCTTAATTGCAGGAGGCTCTTCCATAATAGAGGAGCTGATTGGGCGATCGTCTACTTTTTGTCCGATTTTGATTAAATGGTTGAGGTTTTTTTGATATTTCTCTGCAAAGATACAGCTGTATAGTACGTCTAGTAAGTAACAAATTGAAGTATTGATCGTAAAATTACTGATTTTGGAATACAATCGTTCTCTGGTAGTGATACGAAGGATAGCTGAGCTGAAAGTAGAAAGAGTGGAATCACCAATACTCGTCAATGTTAAAATCGGCACATTGATTTCTTGCAAAATCTTGGCTGTTCGTAACATCATTTTATTTTCGCCGGTATAAGAAATTAAGATTGCGCAAGTATCAGGCGTACAGTTGTAGGCTTCATAGTAGGATTCGCCTGAAGTCGTCACGATCGTTACGTCTCGTTTGATTCGCTTCATTTTCAACATAAAAGCCTGCGAGATCAAAGTATTCGAATTACTAGAAAAAAGGACGATTTTTTTTGCTTTCAATAAAAGCTGTTTTGCTCGTTGTAAGTCATCGTGGTGAAGCAATGAGAGTGTGTCTTCAATCGTCATTCGTTCCAGTGCAGCGACTTTGTTCGCAATAGACATGATTCCATCGTTTTCTAGAAAGGGGAGGTTGGCATCAACTTCTTGAAAATTTCCTTCCAAATACTCGTTTTCCGCCAAAAAAGCTTCCTTAAAATGGACCCAACCGTTGAACCCAGCCTTTTTGGCAATCCGAATCAACGTAGAAGGATGGACATAACATGCCTTCGCAATTTGTTGAATTGTTGCTTCTTTGAGTTGATGTTCATGGCTTTGAATAAAATGGATCACTTCTGTTTCTGCGGGAGAAAAAGCAATTTTTTTTAGTTTTTCTTTTAATAGCATGACGATCCTCTTTTACATGTTTTTAATTTTTTGTGTAAAAATATTGTAAGCGCTATTTGTTGATTCGTCAATCGTTTGTTGTTCTTATACAAGATTTTCACAAAATAATCGGCTATATAATGAATTTTTGTAAATGGAAATGCAAAAGAATAAAGTTAACTTGTTGTTTTCGTTTACAAAAAACATAATATAGTTGTAAAAACAAAAAAGGAGGAAGCTCATGGAACGAAAAGTGAAGATTGCAACAATTGGTGGCGGAAGTAGCTATACCCCTGAATTGATGGAAGGGTTTATTAAACGATATGAAGAATTACCGATTAAAGAAATCTGGTTAGTGGATGTAGCAGAGGGTCAAGAAAAACTAAGAATCGTCAGTGAAATGTCTCAACGAATGTGGGATGCTTCGCCTTATGATGTTAAGATCTATGCGACGTTGGATCGAGAAGAAGCATTGCGAGATGCTGATTTTGTAACAACTCAGTTTCGGGTAGGTCAATTAGATGCCAGAGTGAAAGATGAACGAATCCCTGCATATTATGGCATGCTTGGACAAGAAACCAATGGAGCTGGCGGGATGTTCAAAGCGTTTCGTACCATTCCGGTCATTCTTTCAATCGTAGAAGATATGAAAAGACTATGTCCCGATGCTTGGCTGATCAATTTTGCCAATCCTAGTGGAATGGTTACAGAAGCTGTCGTTCGCTACGGAAAATGGGAAAAGGTGATTGGGCTTTGTAATGTACCAGTTATGGCAATGATGACAGAGCCAGAAATGCTGGGAGAAACCAAAGAAAACTTGATTTATAAATTTGCTGGACTCAATCACTTTCATTGGCATAAAGTAGCAGATTCACATGGGAACGATCGAACGAATGAGCTAATCGACCGACTTTATGCTGAAAATAATGGCTTACCAAAAAATATATTCGATGTGCCGTTTTTCAAGGAACAATTACAACAAATGCAAATGATTCCTTGTGGCTACCATCGCTATTATTATCGTGAAGAAGAAATGTTGAACCATGCTTTAGAAGAATATCAAACAATTGGTACAAGAGCAGAACAAGTTAAAAAAACGGAAGCAGAATTATTTGAGTTGTATCAGGACCCAGAACTAGACCATAAACCAGAACAGTTACAACAACGTGGGGGTGCTTATTATTCAGATGCTGCCTGTGAAACGATCGCTTCGATCTATGCCAATAAAGAAACCCAAATCGTTGTTTCAACAAAAAATGACGGCGCTGTTCCTGATCTGCCTGCTGATTGTGTCGTGGAGGTCACAGCGTATGTCGGGGCACAAGGGGCACGTAACGTTGCTTTCGGTTCTTTGCCACCAGCTGAACGTGGCTGGCTTCAAGTCATGAAAAATATGGAATTATTGACGATCGAAGCGGCAGTGACGGGTGATTATGGCACAGCGCTTCAAGCATTTACGATCAATCCCTTAGTACGTTCGGGTGAAACAGCGAAACGGATCATGGATGAATTGTTTGTTGCTCACGAAGCGTATTTGTCACAATTTAAGGAAACGATCCACCGCTTAAAAGAAGAGGGGATCGAAGTACAAGATGAAATAGCAAACAACCTGACAAAAACTTATCAAAAACAATAATGGAGGAAGTAGGATGGCATTTAGGAAAGACTTTTTATGGGGTGGCGCAACGGCTGCCAATCAATGTGAAGGAGGCTACGCTGAAGGTGGACGTGGTTTAGCTAATGTTGATGTTGTTCCGATCGGTAAAGATCGTTTTTCAGTGATTACTGGGAAACAAAAAATGTTTGACTTTGATGAGGAACATTTTTATCCAGCAAAAACAGCCATTGATATGTACCATCGTTACAAAGAGGATATTGCACTTTTTGCGGAAATGGGATTTAAAACTTATCGTTTATCCATCGGGTGGAGTCGTATTTTTCCAAAAGGTGATGAAAAGGAACCAAATGAAGAAGGGTTGAAGTTCTATGAAGATGTCTTTAAAGAATGTCAAAAATATGGAATCGAACCGTTAGTGACAATTACTCATTTTGATTGTCCGATGCATTTAGTCAAAGAATATGGTGCTTGGCGTTCTCGAAAGTTGATAGAGTTTTATGAAAGACTTTGCCATGTCATTTTTAATCGTTACAAAGGACTAGTGAAATACTGGTTGACCTTCAACGAGATCAATATGATTTTACATGCTCCATTTATGGGCGCTGGATTGTATTTTGAAGAAGGGGACGATGTGGAACAAATCAAATACCAGGCAGCCCATCATGAATTAGTTGCTAGTGCAATCGCTACAAAGATCGCTCATGAAGTGGATCCAGAAAATAAAGTTGGCTGTATGTTAGCAGCTGGCGCAAATTATCCTTACACTTGTAAACCTGAAGATGTCTGGGCGTCAAGAAAGGCGGACCGGGAAAACTATTTCTTTATTGATGTCCAGTCAAGGGGAAGTTATCCCGCCTATGCCTTAAAAGAAATGGCACGTAATGGAATCAAAATCGAGATGGAACCAACTGACTTAGAAATATTAAAAGAACATACCGTTGATTTTATTTCATTCTCCTATTACTCTTCCCGGGTAGCTACTACTGATCCAAAAGTATTAGAGCAAACGGCTGGTAATATTTTTGAATCGGCTAAAAATCCTTATCTTTCAGCCAGTGAATGGGGCTGGCAAATTGATCCATTGGGGTTACGTATCACGATGAATGATCTTTATGATCGTTATCAAAAGCCATTGTTCATCGTCGAAAATGGATTAGGTGCGATTGATACACCAGATGAAAATGGCTATGTAGAAGACGACTATCGGATCGATTATTTAGCACAACATATCCAAGCAATGAAAGATGCGGTTGAGCTCGATGGTGTGGATCTCTTAGGCTACACGACTTGGGGCTGTATCGATCTTGTCTCTGCTGGGACAGGCGAAATGAAGAAACGCTATGGGTTCATCTACGTTGACCGTGACAACGAAGGGAATGGGACATTGGAACGGACGAAGAAGAAATCGTTCAACTGGTATAAAAAAGTCATTGCAACAAATGGGGAAGATTTAAGTAACGAATAGTGAATCAAATAAAAGTCTATTGTTTTTAAACTAATTTTTCGAGTATAATAAATCTATTCGAGGAAAGAGTAAGCAGAACAATAGACTTTTTTTTCTATAGGCTGTAAAGTAAGCTTACTTGATTTTTATAATGGAGGAATGTACATATGTATGATGTTATCGTGATTGGTGCTGGACCTGCTGGAATGACTGCTGCGTTATATGCGTCACGTTCAAATCTTTCAGTTGCTATGATTGAACAAGGCGCACCGGGTGGACAAATGAATAACACCGCTGAAGTTGAAAATTACCCTGGATTTGATTCCATCATGGGACCTGACCTTGCATATAAAATGTATGAAGGTGTCACTAAATTTGGAACAGAAAATGTCTATGGAATTGTGCAAGACATCAAAGACCATGGAAATTACAAAGAAGTGATCTGTGAAGATCAATCTTATAAAGCCAAAACAGTGATTATCGCAACGGGTTGTATCCATCGTAAGTTAGGTGTTCCTGGAGAAGAAGAATACGCTGGACGAGGTGTTTCCTATTGTGCAGTATGTGACGGTGCTTTTTTCCGAAACAAACGCTTAGTCGTGATCGGCGGTGGCGATTCTGCGGTAGAAGAAGCCATCTACCTAACGCAATTTGCTTCTGAAGTCGTGATCGTTCATCGAAGAGACGAATTACGTGCGCAAAAAATCATCCAAGATCGCGCATTCGCTAACGAAAAGATTTCATTTGTCTGGGACACTGTCACAGATGAAATCGTTGGTAATGACATGGTGGTCACTGGGGTTAAAGCGCATAATGTGAAAACGAATGAAACCGTTGATTTAGCAGCAGATGGCGTGTTTATTTACGTAGGATTAGATCCATTGACTGAACCATTTAAAAAAGCTGGTTTAACTAATGCAGCTGGTTGGATTCCAACAGATCAAGACATGCGTACGACTATGCCTGGTGTGTTCGCTATTGGGGATGTTCGTGAAAAAGATTTACGACAAATCACGACAGCAGTCGGCGATGGCGGCATTGCTGGTCAACAAGTTTATAAATATTTAGAATCATTAGAAGAAACAACACAAGCGTAAAGTGATCAAAAGAGATGAAGAGCTTCTTGAATACTATTCATTTTTATACTACTAAAGAGCTGAGGACAAACATTGTCCTCAGCTCTTTTGTGGACAGAATTTATTCATGGAAAGAGGAATTGTTTTTTTACGATCGCTTGTTACTGGCACTTCAATCATTAAGAGAGAACTCTTTTTTTTGAAAATAGGATTTTTTACCATCCGAGTGAAATTCATACGTGATACAATGAACGGGCATTTTGATGGAAATAGGGAAAGGAGAAGGACAAGGAAAAAAGAGTACTCGGTGATGAAATAACTATGGGAACAGAGGCTACTCGTAAACTACATAAAAAGCTAGCCACTTCCAGTCAAAGAAAAGAGACACATATTCAAACGATAGAAATGGCTCGTTGTTCCCGGAACTGACTTTCCAGAAAATGACTATTGTTGTCAGAAATAAATGAAAAGGAGAGGGAAATATGACAAAATAAACTATTTTAATTTATGGATTAGCTAATGCACGAGTGGCGTATGCGAGAAGTCAAGGTTACTCTGCAGTTGATCTAGATGAGGCAATAGAGCTAGCGGAAGAAAAACTGGGAAATTTAGAACAAGCAAAAGAGGAAGCAAAAAAAAATCATGTTCCCATTTTTATTGATGATTACAATAACGAAATTAGGGATATATTAGACAGAGAAAATACTAGATTAAAGGCGAAAGAGGATAGTATCTGGTGTTCTGAAGAAACTTTTTCAAAGTTTTCCAAAGAATGGTTTAATTATGTGGATGAAAGCAAGAAACACTGGCCATTATGGGAAAATTATTTTCGTGGCACTCAAATGAATCAGAAAAATGAATTAAAAACTATCTATCAAGATGTCCTTAAGAATAAAGCTCGTCGTGAACATTTTTTGCACGTGGATAGAGGCTGTAAAATTGGTTTGGATATAGTGATGGAAAAGCAAGATATGGAACTTTATTTTTGCTTAGATGGAATAGATATTAAGCTTGTTCTAACCGAAGATTATCTAGCCAAATGTAATTTTGAAGATGAGGGAAGAAAGTCTACAACCTCTGGCGAACTACGTTATGTTTACCGCAATTGGGAGAAATTACGCGGAAAAGTTACTTTTATTTCTCAAGGAGAAAAAGTAAAAGCCCCTTGGGAACAGGAACCAGAAGTTTGGCAAGCATACCAGCCGAAAAGTTGGAATAATCTTGGAACTTTGCAAAAGAAAGAAGGACAAACAAATAAAAAAAGAACATTATTGGATATTTTAAAAAATACAAAATGTCAATCAGATGATCACAACGATTTATTGCAACGTCAAAAGAAAGATGCTGTTTTAATGTTATAAGGATAATCATGATTTTTGTGTAAGAAAAGAAGTCCCCATCTGCGCTTATTTTTCCTTCTGACTTTTCTATCTAAAAAGAGAATGCTATACTGAAAGAGGTAGATATTTTAGAAAGAGGTGTTCGCTTCATGTCTTGGGAACAAGTATACCAACAATGGGCCAATGAAGAAAATTTAGAAGAAAATTTAAAAAAACAATTAACTGATCTTAGTCAGGATTCTGAAAAGCTGGAAGATGCTTTTTATGCTCCTTTAGAATTTGGAACAGCAGGAATGCGGGGGATTTTAGGTCCTGGGATCAATCGAATGAATATTTATACGGTCAGACAAGCAACAGAAGGGCTGGCACGTTTTATGGATACACAAGGAGAAGAAACAAAACGTCGCGGTGTAGCGATTGCTTATGATTCACGTCATCAATCGCCTGAATTTGCGATGGAAGCAGCGAAGACTTTGGCACAACACGATATTCCTTCTTTTGTCTTTGAGAGTCTACGTCCAACACCTGAACTTTCTTTCGCTGTTCGTCATTTGAATACGTTTGCGGGAATCATGGTGACAGCTTCTCATAACCCAGCAGCTTACAATGGCTATAAAGTTTATGGAGAAGATGGCGGACAAATGCCACCCGCTGATGCGGATGCATTGACAAAATATGTACGTGAAGTAAGTAATCCTTTAAAAGTCGCTGTTTTAGCTGATGACGAAGTAGAAACTAGTGGATTGATTACGATCATTGGTGAAGAAGTCGATAAAGCATATTTGGAAGAAATCAAAGCAGTCACGATTGATCAAGAATTAGTCCAAACAATGGGGAAAGACTTAAAATTGGTGTTTACACCCCTTCATGGTACAGGAAAAATGCTAGGAGAAAGAGCATTACAACAAGCTGGTTTCGAACAATTTATGCTTGTACCTGAACAAGCTGTAGCTGATCCTGACTTTACAACGGTTCAATCACCAAACCCTGAAGAACATTCAGCATTTGAGTATGCGATTCGTTTAGGTGAAAAAGAAGGCGCTGATTTATTGATTGCAACTGATCCTGATGCGGATCGCTTAGGAGCAGCAGTTCGCCAACCTGATGGCTCTTATAAAGTTTTGACCGGTAATCAAATCGGTGCGTTAATGATTCAATATATTTTAGAAGCACATCAATCACGAGGGACTTTACCTGAAAATGCAGCCGTACTTAAGTCAATCGTATCAAGTGAACTTCCTGCAGCCATCGCTGAAAGCTATGGCGCTACGATGATCAATGTCTTAACAGGCTTTAAATTTATTGCAGAAAAAATCCATCAATTTGAAAAAGATCATTCTCATACATTTATGTTTGGTTTTGAAGAAAGCTATGGTTACTTGGTCAAACCATTTGTACGTGATAAAGATGCAATCCAAGCACTCTTATTGTTAGCCGAAGTGGCTGCTTTTTATAAAAAACAAGGGAAGACACTTTATGACGGCTTACAAATGATTTTTGAAAAATATGGTTATTTTGCTGAAAAAACAATCTCAGTCACGATGAGTGGTCAAGAAGGTTCAGCCAAAATCGCTGCTTTGATGAAGAAATTCCGTGACCATGCCCCATCAGAATTTGCTGGAGCAAAAGTTCTTCAAACAGAAGATTTCAAAGAATTAACGAAAACAGATTCAGCTGGACGAGTGGAAAAATTAACGACACCTCCATCTGACGTATTAAAATATGTATTAGAAGAACATGGTTGGGTAGCGATCCGTCCTTCAGGAACAGAGCCAAAAATCAAATTCTATATCGGTGTAAAAGGCAATTCCGCACAAGAGGCACAAGAAAAGATCGATACCTATGAAGCAATCATCAAATCAATGACAGAAGAATAAAATAATTGAGACTGATGGAAAAAGTGGTAAACTTTAGAAGTCAGTCTTTTTTTATGGAGGTGAATCGGTTGACAGACACACCAAAAAGCGAAATAGAAAAAGTGAGTCAATTATTTAAAGTCTTAAGTGATCCTACCCGATTGAAAATATTGATGTATTTAAAAGATGGAGAACAAAATGTGACGGCCATCAGCCAAGCGGTGGAAATGGAACAATCCGCTGTTTCCCACCAACTACGTTTATTAAGGGAAAACCATGTGGTAAAATCGCATCGTGAAGGCAAAGCAATATTGTATAGTTTAGATGATTTTCACGTGTTGGATATCTTGGAACAAACCTTGAAACATGTGGAACATCAGTAAAATAAGAATGAGGCATTTCTAAGGGAATGTAAATAGATTATACTGAAAAAAAAGCCAGCAGACACGTGTCTGCTGGCTTTTTTTTCAACTAGTTATGCGTTTGGTTCTGGTTGTTTGTTATAGCTGCTTACTGGATACAATTATTTGCTCTTTATTTTTCTCCTGAAGTATCCGTGCCATAATAACTGTGGTCCTCTAAATCTAAGGCATTTAGAATCAACGAAGCCGTTTCTTCAATTGAGAGAGAAGCAACATTGATCACAACGCAACCTAATTTTTCATACAAATCATTAGCAAAATCTAATTCTGCTCGTATTTTTTCGATATCAGAATAAGCCGTATCAGGATTTAATCCATAGGAACGCATCCGTTCTTTTCGAATATTATTTAAAATATCGGGATTATTGGTTAAACCAACAATTTTTTTAGGATCGATCTCCCAAAGTTGTTTTGGGATATGGGCTTGAGGAATGAGTGGGAGATTCGCCACTTTTAAGTTTTTATTCGCTAAAAAAAGACTTAACGGTGTCTTTGACGTTCTGGAAACTCCTAGCAACACCACGTCTGCTTCTAAGAAGCCTCTTGGATCTTTCCCATCATCGTATTTTACAGCAAATTCCATTGCCTTGATTCGTTTAAAATAATTTTCATTCAATAAATGTAGGGCTCCAGGTTGACGAGTGGGTTGAATTCCTGTTAATCGTTGGATTTCTTCGATCGGTGGAGTCATCACGTCAAAACTAAATAAGTTGTTTTCTTCGCAAAAACTTCGGGTATAATCAATCAGCTCTTGGTTGATCAAGGTATGAAGAACTAACGCTTTTTCTGCTAACGCATCTTGTAAGGCTTGTTCGAGGGTGTCTTGGTCAGTGACAAACGTTCGACGAAATAAATTAAATTCAACTGTAGGATATTGTGCCATGGTTGCCTGTGCGAGTTTTGTTGCTGTTTCACCAGCTGAATCAGAAATGACAAAAAAAGTAACGATCTCAGTAGAATCAAAAGCCATAAATAAAAAACCTCACTTGCATTTTTTTTATCTTTAGTATACCATACTGTGGAATATGTACTTCGTAATCATTTTGATTTGGAGGGAAAGACTTGAAAAACCAAACATTAATCGAACAATCGTTAGAAATTTTGAAAAATAACGGATTTAAATACACGAAAAAGCGAGAAGCATTATTGACTTATTTGGTCAAAAGAAATCGTTATGTGTCAGCAAAAGAAGTATTTGATTTTATGAATGAGGAATTTAAAGGAGTGAGTTATGATACGATTTATCGTAATCTCCATGATTTCTCTGAGTTAGACTTATTAGAAGAAACCGATTTGAATGGCGAAATGAAGTTTCGCTTTCATTGTTGCCAGGGAGAGATCGGTCACCATCATCATTTTATTTGTACCGTTTGTGGGATGACAAAAGAAATCCATATGTGTCCAATGGACTATTTTGAAAATCAATTATCAGGTTGTACGATCGAAGGGCATCGGTTTGAAATTTTCGGTCGATGTGAAAACTGTCAGTAGTTGTTTTATAATAAAATAACATATCATTATTTTAAAAAATCCAAAGATTCCCTTGACGGTCAAATCAGCATTAGATATAATGTTTTATAGAACAGTCTTGTTTTTTGGATTATAATTTCAATAACAATTACGGTTACTTTTTAAGCTCGGAGGGAGGGAATTAACATGTCAAAAACAGTCATTCGTAAAAACGAATCAATTGACGATGCTCTTCGTCGCTTCAAACGTTCCGTGTCAAAAGCGGGTACTTTACAAGAATCTCGTAAACGTGAATTCTACGAAAAACCAAGCGTAAAACGTAAGAAAAAATCTGAAGCAGCTAGAAAAGCAGCGAAAAAACGCAAAAAAACGCAAAAAAACTAGTTCCTTTATGAATTGGAGTTGGTAGTGTGTCACTACTAAGTAGATTGAACGATGACATGAAAACAGCGATGAAAGCAAAAGATAAAGAATCTTTACAAGTCATACGTATGATTAAGTCATCCATTCAAAACGAGCAAATCAAAGAAGGTCACGACTTGACTGAAGATGAAGAATTAACAGTGTTGTCTCGTGAAATGAAACAACGGCGTGATTCTTTACATGAGTTCGAAGAAGCTGGACGTGACGATTTAGCTGAAAAAGTGAAAAGTGAAATAGTAATTGTTGAAAAATACATGCCAGAACAACTTTCTGAGGATGATATTCGTCAACTTGTTCAAGAAGCGATTACACAAACTGGAGCTTCTTCTGTCAAAGAATTTGGCAAAGTCATGGGTGCGATCATGCCGAAAGTCAAAGGAAAAGCAGATGGGAACCAAGTGAATGCGATTGTGAAAGAGCTATTACAATCTTAAACTTATCATTTAAAGAGTTTGGGACAACCGCCCTCTCTTAAAAAGAAAATAAGCCTGATTTTGATCCACAACGTCAAAATCAGACTTATTTTTTTTAGATTTTTTTTCATGCATGTCCCAATTTCCTCACGGTGAGCGCCAAGGCAACATCAATCGGTACGCCTTGTTCCCCATGCAATCATACATATCCTTCTTTTATCTCTCTTCCTCACTCGATAGATCTAGGCTTGGTTAGATTGGTTCGTTGCCTTATCTATTAAGTAAAAGCTGTTTATTGATAGGCAGGAATCTCTCAATCATGGAATAACATAAAGTAAATCATGGAAGTTCAGCAAAGTAATTTTAGGTTAAAATGAATGAAACGAATAAGGAGTGAGACAACCTTTTTTATTTGCTATATAGTTTTTTATGAATATGGTAAAATAGGAAGGAATGAATTGAAGTAAAGGAGATGTCTATTTTTGACAGAAGCATCCAGTTCTTTAGAAATTAGATTAACAGCTGCTGACGATATCAGTATGTTGTTAGGCTCGCATGACAAACATGTAAAATTAATTGAAGAAATGACTGAAACAACGATTCATACGAGAGGCGAAATGATCCAGATTATTGGAGAAGAGCCGGGGCTTTCGTTAGCACAATCGGTGATACGTACCTTACAAGAATTGATCAAGCGGGGGATACATGTCAGTACACCTGATGTTGTTACTGCCTTAAAAATGGGGCAAAAAGGGACATTGGATTACTTCATTGAAATGTATGAAGAAGAAATCGTCAAAGACCGCAATGGTAAACCGATTCGAGTGAAAAATAGTGGACAAAAACAATATGTCGAGGCCGTTGCTAAACATGACATCGTATTTGGTGTCGGTCCTGCTGGAACAGGTAAAACATTTCTAGCGGTCGTTTTAGCAATTGCTGCGTTGAAAAAAGGCGAAGTCCAAAAAATCATTTTGACTCGTCCAGCGGTGGAAGCAGGAGAAAATCTTGGTTTCTTACCGGGTGATCTGAAAGAAAAGGTTGATCCTTATTTACGTCCAGTGTATGATGCACTGTATCAAATATTTGGTTTAGATCATACCAATCGTTTGATGGAGCGTGGGATCATCGAAATTGCGCCATTAGCTTATATGCGTGGGCGAACACTTGACGATGCTTTTGTAATACTAGATGAAGCTCAAAATACAACAGTGGCACAGATGAAAATGTTCTTGACTCGTTTGGGGTATCAATCAAAAATGATCGTAAACGGCGATACAAGTCAGATTGACTTACCTAAAGGGACGATGAGTGGTTTGATCCATGCAGAACGTACATTGAAACAAATCAAAAAAATTGCTTTCGTCAATTTTGAAGCAAGTGACGTCGTTCGTCATCCTGTTGTAGCCGAAATCATCAAAGCTTATGAAAAGGCAGATCTTCATCAAGAGTAAGGCTTAGGGGGATAAGCGAATGTTGAATAAAATACTCCAACAACTGCAAGCAAAATTAGGAAAGGCGGCAATGCCTTTCTTATTGCTTTTGTTTTTTGTGATCGTTTGTGGCGTTACGTTTAGTAGCGTCAAGCAAAAAGCCAATGACTTCAGAGAAGGACAAGTGGCAGAAGAAAGTATCCGTGCGAATAAAACGATTGAGAATACAGAAGAAACCGAACAAAAAAGAAAATTAGCAGCGGAAGCTGTTACGCCAGAATATACGTATCAACAAGATTTAGCTAGTGAACAAAGTAGTCGCATCAAGCAGCTTTTTGAATTGATCAATAAAACAAATGATTCGATCAATAAAGCGTATAAAGAAAAAGTAGATAAAGCAAAAGAAGATGAAAATGTTCCTAAGCCAACTATCGACGAACGAATTGCAGCTTTAAAGAAGAGTTTTGAAAATGCCAATGCTGAAAACGTGGCATTTTATCAAAAATTACCGACTAATTTTTACACAAAAATCTTTAGTATGTCAGATAGTCAAATTGCGACAGTCCGAGATGAAAGTCTTCGATTGATCAATGAACAAATGAAAAAACAAGTTCGAGAAAGTGATTTAGAAACCTTCAAGCAACAGGCGGAAGAACAGATCCAATATTTGAACGTGACACCTGACCAACAACAAACGATCCATTATCTTGTCGATCAAGGAATCGTCGTAAATGATGTCTTAAATGAAAAGAAAACAGAGGAATTGAAACAATCAGCAAGGAGTGCGGTTCAACCGGTCATGATCTATCAAGGCGAAATCATTGTTCGTGAAGGAAATCAAATCGATGCAGATGCAATGAAAAAGCTTGAATTATTAGGATTGACCAGTCAAACAACGTCAATTTTTCCTTTAGTAGCAATGATCTTAGCAGTCTTATTGCAAATTGCTGTTTTAGTTTACAACTCAATGCAGTACCATGAAGCCGGAAAACGAACAGAGTATGTTCTCTTTTATGTTACGGCTATGTCCATCAGTGTGTTATTAATGAAATTTTTCCAACTATTCCAAACGGAACAAGCAGCTTTTATCCCGCTGTTTTATCCTGCAGCTTTTGTTCCTTTAGTTTTAAATTTCTTTTTGAACCGGAGGGCAGGAATCATGGCTGCCTTGTTCCAAGCCGTATCTGCATTGTTTATTTTTTATGGCTCGATTGGGACCAACTTTTTGACCGTTATCTTGATGGCTTATCTTTTTTCAGGTTTATTAGCGACGGTTTTAAAACGCCAACGAGTGTCAGAACAATGGTTTTCAGCTATGATGTGGGTCATTATTTTTCCGTTGATGATGGATGTTGTGCTGATCGTTTATCAAGGTATGAGCTTTAGTAATGGAACAACTTGGTTAACACTGATTTGTGGCTTTATGGGGGCTTTGCTGTCGTATCTGTTAACGATGGGATTACATCCGTATATCGAATTGATGGTCAACGATGATAGTGTGATCGTCTTGAATGAGTTAAGTAATCCTAACCATCCATTGTTAAAACAGCTATTGGAAGAAGCACCAGGAACTTATCATCACAGTATGATGGTCGCCAATTTAAGCGCGAACGCAGTGGCTGAGATCAATGGGCGGTCATTATTGACGCGTGTAGCTTGTTACTACCACGATATTGGTAAAATCAAACATGCTAGCTTTTTTGTAGAAAACTTGCCTTCTGGTGCTGAAAATCCACATAATTTCTTATTACCGGAAGATAGTAAACAGATCATTTTTGGTCATGTGACCGATGGAGCGAAAATTTTAGAGGAATATGGCATGCCGCAAATGGTAATCGATATTTGCCGACAGCATCATGGAACAACATTGATGAAGTATTTCTATATCAAGGCAAAAGAAAGAAATCCTGAAGTCACCGAAGAACAATTTCGTTATCCTGGTCCCAAACCACAGACCCGAGAAGCCGGTATCGTGAATATTGCAGATAGTTGTGAAGCGGCAGTACGGGCAATGGATCATCCAACAGGTGAAAAAATCGAAAAATTTGTCCATAATTTGATTGAAGAACGAATCTCTGATGGTCAACTTGATGATAGTGGTTTAACATTAAAAGAAATTCGCAAAGTGGAAAAATCTTTGATCAGTGGGTTAAGTAGTACCTTCCATTCACGGATCAAATATCCTAAAATGAAATCGGAAGCGGAAACGATGAAAGTAGAAAAAGAAAATGGCTAAAATAAAAAATATCAGCAATAAGTAAGAAAGAAGCGATAAATATGGACATCACATTTATGGATGAAACACAGAAAGTTTCAACAGAAAAAATCAAGGAGATCGAGGACCTTCTGCAATTTGCAGCGGCTCATTTGAAATTATCCGAGGAAACAGAAATGTCTGTTACTTTTATGGACAATGCAGCAATCCAAGAAATCAACCGTGTCTACCGTGGCAAAGATGCCCCAACAGATGTGATTAGTTTTGCATTAGAAGACGAAGGGGAAGACGAAATTCCCGTGATTTTTGAAGAAGGCGATAATCCTTTACCACGAGTATTAGGAGATATCATGATCTCAATTGAGCGTGCCCAGGAACAAGCGGAAGAATATGGTCATTCGTATGATCGAGAGTTGGGATTTTTGGCAGTGCATGGCTTTTTGCACATCAATGGTTATGATCACATGACACCCGAAGATGAAGCAGAGATGTTTGGTTTACAGAAAGAGATTTTAGATGCTTATGGACTTAAAAGATAAAGAGTGCGAGAAAAAGGTTGAGAAAAATAAGCACTTCGCTATGTCAGTAGAATTTGCTCTTCAAGGGGTTAAAACAGTCTTTGATGAGGAACGTAATATGAAAAAACATGTAGGTTTTGGGTTGCTGGCGTTTTTTATGGGAGTTGTATTTCAACTGAATCAAATAGAATGGCTGTGGTTAGTTTTAGCAGTTTTTCTGGTATGGATCGTTGAGATTTTAAATACTGTTTTTGAGAATGTGGTGGATATGTTTACCGATTTTCATTTCCATCCAATTGGGAAAAAAATCAAAGATATGGCGGCAGGAGCAGTGTTAGTCACCGCTTGTTTTGCAGTGATCGTCGGTCTCATTTTATTTGTACCTAAAATCTATCAAATGTTTTTTAATTAAAAGGAGAATAATATGTTAGAACATAAATCAGGTTTTGTCGCTATTGTGGGACGACCAAATGTTGGCAAATCAACATTATTAAATCGAATCGTTGGGCAAAAAATTGCTATCATGAGTGACAAGGCACAAACGACCAGAAATAAGATCCAAGGTGTTTATACGACACCAGAAGCACAGTTGATTTTTATCGACACTCCGGGAATCCATAAACCAAAACATCGTTTGGGTGATTTTATGGTGGAATCAGCCTACAGTGCACTAAGAGAAGTGGATGCTGTCTTATTTATGATCAGTGCGGATCAAAAACGTGGACGTGGGGATGATTTTATTATTGAACGATTAAAAAATGTTCAATCACCTGTTTATTTGATTATCAATAAAATCGATAAAGTTCATCCAGATGAATTATTAGGAATCATCGAAGATTATTCGGCACAAATGCCTTTTGCACAAGTTGTACCGATTTCGGCTACAGAAGGGAACAATGTGGACCGTCTAATGGAAGTGTTGATCGCTGAGATGCCAGAAGGTCCTCAATACTTCCCGGATGATCAAGTAACGGATCATCCAGAATACTTTATCGTTTCGGAATTGATTCGTGAAAAAGTCCTGTTTTTGACTAGAGATGAAGTCCCACATTCAGTGGCTGTTGTTGTTGACTCAATGAAACGCAATGAAAATGATAAAATCCAAATTCAAGCAACCATTATCGTTGAACGTGATAGTCAAAAAGGGATTATCATCGGTAAAGGTGGTAAAATGCTAAAAGAAATTGGGACGAAAGCAAGAAAAGATATTGAGAATTTGCTTGGTGACAAAGTATTTCTAGAACTATGGGTTAAAGTTCAAAAAGATTGGCGCGATAAAAGAGTTTATTTACAAGATTTTGGTTACCGCAAAGAGGAATATTAACTTTAAGTAGATAAAAATGAGTTGAACGTGATTATTCGATAGACGAAACCGCGTGTAAAAGTCAGAAGACAAGAAAATGAGTAGAATAAGTGGGAAAGGAAAATGATTCAGTGAATGATTTTTCTTTTCCTTATTCTTTTTCTAAAAGGGGGGCGAAAAAAATGAGCCAGCTAGCCGAATCAAAAGGGATCATATTGTCCAGTCGAAATTATAAAGAAAAAGATAAATTAGTGAAAATTTTTACTGAGTCTGCGGGGAAACTGATGTTTTATGTCAAAGGAATTCACCGGCAAAACCAACCATTAGCCCCTGCACTACTCCCTTTTACTGAAGGAATCTACATTGGTACGTTTAAAAGTGAAGGACTTTCGTTTATAACCAGCGTAAAAGATGTTCACTCCTTTAGAAAAATTCAAGAAGACATTTTTTTAAGTGGTTACGGCACGTATTTGTTAAACTTAGTGGATGCAGCGATCGAAGACCATCAATATGATCCCCATCTTTTTCAATTTACACAAGCAGCATTGCAACGGATGGATCAGGGGGACGACGCGGAAATCATCACCAACATCTTTGAGGTACAATTATTGCAACGCTTTGGGATTGCACCGATTTGGACACATTGTGTGGTGTGTGGCAAAACACAAGGTAAATTTGATTATTCTTCCAAATATGGAGGCGTGCTGTGCGAAGAACATTGGTCAATGGATCACTGTCGTTATCATGCAGATCCAAGAGCTGTTTATTTCGTGCGTATGTTCTCTGCTATTTCTTATGATAAGATCACAGGGATCAATTTAAAAGACGAAACCAAAGCAACGATCAGGCAACTGATTGACCAGTTATACGAAGAATACGTAGGGATTCATCTAAAAAGTAAAAAGTTCATTGATCAAATGAAATCATGGGAACATGTCCTAAAAAAGCCTGATCCGGAAGGAGAAAGTGCTTCTGAAAACCAAAAAAATGAGTAGAATATTCAATCAACATTCAAAACTATTTGACAAAAGCCTAACTATACGTCTATTATGGAACCTAGATAAATGAGAGTTTTGTACAAAAACTTGATTGGCTAAATAAAAGAATAAAGTACGTTGAACAAGATCAGTAAAAAATACGTAGCAAAAGCGAGTTCGGAAGGGTGTGAGCCGAATGCTGTCGGTTTTTGAAGAGGCACTTGGGAGTACTGACAATGAAGCTGCCGAAATTTTCGGAAGTAGGGTGGAACCGCGAAGTTATTCGTCCCTATGTTTGTTTAGACAAGCATAGGGACTTTTTGTTGTTTCAAATTCTCAGCAAACTATTTAGAAGTGGAAGGAGTCATTTTAAATGAGCAAAAAATTATCTGTACAAGACATGATCTTGACGTTACAAAAATTTTGGTCATCAAATGGGTGCATGTTGATGCAAGCCTATGATACAGAAAAGGGGGCAGGTACAATGAGCCCATATACCTTTTTACGAGCAATTGGACCAGAGCCTTGGAATGCAGCATACGTAGAGCCTTCTCGTCGCCCAGCCGACGGTCGTTATGGGGAAAATCCGAACCGTCTGTATCAACATCATCAGTTCCAAGTAGTGATGAAACCATCACCTGAAAATATCCAAGAACTTTATTTAGAAAGTTTACGTTTATTGGGGATCGATCCTTTGGAACACGACATTCGGTTTGTCGAAGATAACTGGGAAAACCCTTCGATGGGCTGTGCCGGTGTTGGTTGGGAAGTTTGGCTCGATGGAATGGAAATTACACAATTCACGTATTTCCAACAAGTCGGCGGTCTGCCATGTAAACCAGTGACATCTGAAATTACTTATGGTTTGGAGCGCTTGGCATCCTACATCCAAGAAGTAGAAAGTGTCTATGATCTTGAATGGTCAGATGGCGTAAAATATGGGGAGATTTTCAAACAGCCTGAATACGAACACTCCAAATATTCATTTGAAGTCAGTGATCAAGAACTATTATTAAGTAATTTTGATCGTTTTGAAAAAGAAGCTAAACGATGCATTGATGAAAATTTAGTTCATCCTGCCTATGATTACATTTTAAAATGCAGCCATACATTCAATCTATTAGATGCTCGTGGTGCAGTTTCTGTCACAGAACGTGCTGGTTATCTGTCACGTATCAGAAATATGGCAAAATCTGTTGCAAAGATTTTTGTGGCAGAGCGTGAAAAATTAGGATTTCCTTTATTGAATAAAAACACAGCAAATCCAGAAACGGTTAAGGAGGCTGAATAACATGGCAAAAGAGTTACTTTTAGAAATCGGGTTGGAAGAAATGCCTGCCCATGTAGTTACACCAAGCATGAAACAACTGGAACAAAAAACAGCAAAGTTTTTAGATGAACACCAATTGTCTTATGATACAATCGAAACTTTTTCAACGCCAAGACGTTTAGCGATCAAAGTAACCAATATCCCAGAACGTCAAGCAGATAGCGAAGAAGAATTAAAGGGTCCGGCTAAAAAAATCGCATTGGATTCAGATGGAAATTGGACGAAAGCCGCAGAAGGGTTTGTACGTGGTCAAGGTTTGACGACTGACGATATTACCTTTAAAGAGCTGAAGGGTGTAGAGTATGTGTACGTAACCAAATATACACATGGACAACCAGCGAAAGAAGTATTGACTGGACTTGCAGATGTCATCAAAAGTTTGACATTTCCTGTTACGATGCATTGGGCAAATTTTGACTTTGAATATATTCGTCCTATTCATTGGATTGTTGCTTTACTAGATGATGAAGTGATTCCTTTCGAGATTTTAGATGTTACAACAGATCGCACATCACGTGGTCATCGTTTCTTAGGAGAAACAGTTCGTTTCGCTCATGCCAATGAGTATGAAGAAAAATTACAAGAACAATTCGTGATAGCTGCGCCACATAAAAGAAAAGAAATGATTGTCCAACAAGCAACAGAATTAGCAGAGAAAAACCATTGGACGATCGATTTAGACGAAAAGTTATTAGAAGAAGTGAATAATTTAGTCGAATATCCCACAGTTTTTGCTGGCGATTTTGAAGAAAAATATCTGTCTGTCCCTGAAGAAGTATTGGTTACTTCAATGAAGGAGCACCAACGTTATTTTGAAGTAAGAAATGACCAAGGATTACTCTTGCCACATTTTATTTCTGCTCGAAATGGGGATCGTGTCAAACTAGAAAACGTGATCCGTGGAAATCAAAAAGTATTGACTGCTCGTTTAGAAGATGCAGAGTTTTTCTACAATGAAGATAAAAAGATTGAAATCGAGACTTTTGTTGATAAATTAAAATCAGTGACTTTCCATGAAAAAATTGGAAGCATCTACGAAAAAATGCAACGAGTACAAGTTATTGCTCGTATTTTAGGTAAATCTGTCGGCTTATCACCAGAAGAGTTAACGGATTTACAACGTGCTGCTGAAATCTATAAATTTGATTTAGTGACCAACATGGTAGGTGAGTTTCCAGAGCTTCAAGGGATCATGGGTGAAAAATATGCGCGATTACACGGCGAAACATCAGCTGTAGCAACAGCTATCAAGGAACACTATCTGCCAATTTCAAGTGAAGGTGACTTACCAGAAACCAAAATTGGTGCAGTATTAGCGATTGCAGACAAATTAGATAGTATCTTCTCTTTCTTTACAGTTGGAATGATCCCAAGTGGGTCAAATGATCCGTATGCTCTTCGTCGTCAAGCGTATGGGATTGTCCGCATCATCGAAGCAAAAAATTGGTCATTTCCATTGGTTCGTTTACAACGTGAAATCGACCAGGCAATCAATGAAGATCAAGAACGTTTTGGCGTCCAGTTATCGGATGGACAACAGGCAGTCATTGATTTTATCAAAGGACGTTTCCGTCAGTTACTAACTACAAAACAAATCCGACACGATGTGATTGATGCAGTTTTAAATGCAAAACAAAGCGATTTGACAAAAGTTTTTGCAGCAGCTCAACTGTTTAAAGAACGTTTAGATGAGGAAGAGTTTAAGCCATCGATGGAAGCATTGACTCGAGTGGTTAATTTAGCGAAGAAAGCGCAAGAAACAACGACAACAGAGATTAATCCTGCGTTATTTGAAAATGAAGCTGAAACAGCACTTTATCAAGCGGTAGCAGAAATGAAAAAACAATTTGGTACACAAACGCTGAAAGAAGATTATGATCAACTTGTTGCTTTACGTCCATTGATCGAAACGTATTTTGACCAAACCATGGTCATGGTAGACGATCCTGCTGTCCGTAACAATCGTTTGGCACAGCTGAAACAAATTGCTGAAATGGCACTATCAATAGCAAGCTTAGATCAGATTATCACTAAATAAATCAGGTAGCCCTTTGCCAACTTGATTTGAAACAAGCGTTATGACAAGTCTAGCTCTGAGATATAAGCCGAAGCATCCGAAAATAGTTTCTTCTATTTTTAAATGCTTCGGCTTATTTTTTGACTGATTACCGAAGTGCAGATCTTTGAACGCCGTCAATAAGATTGTGAAAGTACCAGAGTGGATGCTTTCATAGCAATTACTCATCTTAGTGTAAAAAGTAAGCTTAAGGTCTTAATACCTCAGACTCTTTTTATGTAGTGTATATCGTTTTTATTCATGCTATCTAGCAATAAGCGACTTTTCTTTCACGAATCAGAACAATATGACATTTTTTGATAAAAAGAGAACAATCGGTTAGTGCTATTGAGTGAAATGCATAGTTTTTGTTATTTTTAAATCATCCTTTATTTAAAAATGAAAGTTAGGTATAATTAATATAGAAAAATTGTTATTCATAACAAGAAAAGCTTGTTATGAATGGGATAATAGTAAATAGGGTCTCAGGTAGAAATTCTTTACTTGTCTAATAGAATTAGCAAATTTCCCGTGATTTGGAAGCGATTAGATAAAGTAACGATTTATTTTTTTGGGAATAAAAAGTTTTTAAAACGATGGGATCCAGTATCTTACTCTAGATGATAATAATTATCATCTGAATGATAAACTAAAAATTTTTTTAGAAATCGATGTCATTTTATTATCTAAGTATGTTCATAGGATGAAAGTCTCACGAAGCTTCACTGAAATGAGTATATTTTATGAGAACAAGTAACATCAGCAGGATGTCATGTGTTAAAAGAAAAATGAATCTAGGAAAGTAACAGGAAAGTGGAGAGAAATGGAAGAGACAATTAGTATAAAAGAGATCATCGGAGTATTTCGTAAGCGTTTGTTGACCTTATTTATTTCAACGTTAGTTGGTTTGGCGGTAGCAAGTTTCGTTACATTCTTTATTTTAACACCCAAGTTTAGTTCACAAGCCCAATTGATTGTCACGTTGCCTCAGTCAAATATTACGAATGTCAATGATGTGAATACGAATTTACAAATGATTAACACCTACAAAGATATGATCATTAGTGACTTAGTTTTAAGTGAAGTGAAAGATCAATTAGAAACGCAAGATCAGCTAGCAATGACGGTTGGAGAAATCAAACAAGCAATCACAGTGAATCAATCCGAAAATTCACAAATGTTTTCTATCCAAGCGATTAGTTCGATTCCAGATAATGCTCAGAAAATTGCGAATACCACAGCTGAGGTGTTTCAAACGAAAGCAAAAGATGTGATGAATGTCGATAAAATATCGATCATTTCTGAAGCGGTTGCGGACGGAACATCGGTGTCACCAAATAAAAAAATAAATATTGCCCTTGGCCTTATTTTAGGTCTGATGATTGGCATGGGGATAGCTCTGTTATTGGAATTGTTCGACCAGACTGTGAAAGATGAAAAATATCTTTCGGAGGTCATAGGGTTTCCAATTTTAGGGACGGTACCAGAAATGACTGCCAAAGATTTCAATAGAAATGACAAAAACAACAACGCACCGGTGACAATAAACGATGAAACTGGTGAACAAGCGAGAGCTTCTCGTAGAGCTCGTTCGAGAGTGTAGGAGGGAAAACATGCGACGCGTCATAAAACAAAAAGAAACACTACTTCAACCGATTCGTTTGATTACTTTAACTAATCCTTCATCAGCAGCGGCTGAGCACTACCGAACGATTCGAACCAATATCCAATTTGTTTCAATCAATGATCAACAAGTCAAAACGATCGTGGTCACGTCATCTGGACCAGGTGAAGGGAAATCGACCACGGCTGCAAATCTGGCTGTTGTCTTTGCAAAAGCTGGTCAGAAAGTGTTATTAGTTGATGCTGACATGCGAAAACCAGTTATTTACAAAGCATTTCAAATAAATAATCATTATGGGTTAAGTAATCTACTCAGTTCAACTGAAACGATCAGTAAAGGGATCCAAAAAACGGCAATCAAGGAATTATCGGTATTACCAAGTGGACCGATTCCTCCTAATCCATCAGAGCTGTTAAGCTCGAAAAGAATGGATCAACTAATGGTAGAAGCAAGTCAGCTCTATGATATCGTGATGTTTGATTTGCCTCCGATTGTAACTGTGACAGATGCTCAAATCTTGTCATCAAAGGCAGATGGTACGCTTCTGGTAGTACGTGAAAAGACTTCACGAAAAGAAGCAGTTGTGAAAGCCAAAAAATTATTAGAGATGGCTCAGGCAAAGGTACTGGGAATTGTTTATAACGGAGTCGAACAAAGCAAAGATACAAGTTATTATTATGAATGATAAAGAGGAGGTAAAGGGAATGATCGATTTACATTGTCATCTATTACCAGCAGTTGACGATGGTGCGCAAAACCTGGAAGAAAGCCTGGCAATGGCTGAAAAAGCGGTTGAACAAGGGATTACTCATATTTTATGTACACCGCACCATAACAATGGCAAGTATTGTAATCAAAAGAAAAAAGTCATTCCCCTAGTCGCCACTTTACAAAAAGAGCTGGATAAAAGAAATTTACCGTTGGTGTTATTAGAAGGTCAAGAAGTTCGTATTACTGGAGAATTGCTTGAAGCGCTTCACCGAGATGAACTTCTTTTTACAGATTTAAATGATACTTATCTGTTGATTGAATTTCCTACATTAGAAGTACCGTTATATGCAAAGAACCTTTTTTTTGAACTGTTGAAACTAGGAAAAATACCAGTAATCGTGCATCCTGAGCGTAATACTTATTTTGCAAAAGATCCGAATCGTTTGTTGCCTTATCTAGAAATGGGGTGTTTGACACAGCTGACAGCGCCAAGTTATCTGGGGCGCTTTGGCAAAGAAATCCAAAAAACAGCAAAAAAAATGGTCAAGTACAATCTTGTACAAATGATTGCTTCGGATGCTCACGGTGTTGAGCGACGTTCTTTTTGTTTAAAAGAATGTTATGAACAAATCGCTAAAGACTTCAATAACGAAAAAGTTGAGCAAATGAAACAAGTCGCCAAAGATTTAATCAATGGGGAGCAGATTCATTATCCAACTTATCAAGCGATAAAAAAGAAGAAGTTTGGGTTATTTTAGGGGGAGTAAAGGTGTTTGAAGTCACAAGAAAAAGAAAGATTGCTATTTTGATAGGAGTTGATAGCTTATTGTTGTTTTTGGCAAACATTGCTACAATTAGATTCATGAAGCCATTCGCAGAAGTATCAACGGATTTTATGTTCATCTCTACAGGCGTTTCAATAGGTTTCTATTTGTTTTATGGGAGTTTATTTAAAGTCTTTACAAGGATCAATCGCTATATGAATTTAGAAGAAATCAGGGCGATTTTTGTTTCTTTGTCGATCACTATGATTTCAAATCTTTTTGTCTTGTTTTTTATCAATCATCAGTATATGTTACGTCTAACGATCTTTACCTATATTTTGTCTTTGCTTTTAATCATGGGAAGCCGTCTGGAGTGGCGTCTTTACATTGAGAAAAAGCAGACAAAGCTACAACCTAGAGCCACTGCCAAGAAGACGATCATCGTAGGCGCTGGTGAAGGCGGTAGAATTTTGGCAAATATCTTACTTGGATCAAAAACAGCAAGTGACACCAATGTCATTGGTTTTGTTGATGATGATCCTAATAAGCAAAATACATATCTTTCAGGAAAAAAAGTGATCGGTATGATCAAAGACCTCCCTGCACTAATCAAGAAACATGATGTACAAATCGTTACCATCGCCATTCCTTCCTTATCCAAAACAAAAATCAGGAATATCTTTCAAATGGTAGAATCCTTGCATGTCAAAGTAAACACGATGCCTTCAATGGAAGAAATCGCTTCTGGAAAAGTCAGTGTCACAAAATTAAAAAAAATTGACGTAGTTGATTTACTAGAAAGAGATGAAGTTGAATTGGACATTGAATCGATCAAAGGTCATTTGACAGGGAAAACCATTCTTGTGACTGGTGCGGGTGGCTCGATCGGCTCAGAGATTTGTCGGCAGATTATCCAGTTTTCCCCAGCACAATTATTACTAGTAGGACATGGGGAAAATTCGATTTATTTGATCGATCGGGAACTCCGCATGAATCAGCAAAATCAGCAGACAAAAATCGTCCCGCTCATTGCAGATATTCAAGATCGTGACAAAATCAATGAGATCATGCAAAACTATCGCCCAGATATCGTTTATCATGCTGCAGCACATAAGCATGTTCCTCTCATGGAAGTAAATCCCAAAGAAGCAGTAAAAAATAATATTCTTGGAACGAAAAATGTTGCGGAAGCAGCCAAACAAGCGAAAGTCAAAAATTTTGTGATGGTCTCAACAGATAAAGCGAATCATCCACCTAATGTGATGGGAGCGACAAAGCGGATTGCAGAAATGATTGTAACAGGATTGAACGAAAAAAATGGAACAACATTTTCCGCTGTTCGCTTTGGAAATGTATTAGGTTCACGAGGAAGTGTGATTCCTGTCTTTCGTGAACAAATTGCGCAAGGTGGACCAGTCACGATTACTGATTTTCGGATGACACGTTACTTTATGACAATTCCTGAAGCAAGTCGATTGGTCATTCAATCAGGAGTCTTGGCTAAAGGTGGAGAGATTTTTATTTTAGATATGGGTGAACCAGTCAAAATCGTCAACCTTGCCAAAAATATGATTCGCCTGAGTGGCTATCGTGAAGACGAAATTGAGATTCTTGAAACGGGTATCCGTCCTGGGGAAAAACTATATGAAGAACTACTGTTGGATAAAGAGAGAAACGATGAAGCTGTCTATGAAAAAATTTTTGTCGGAAACATCAAAGGTTATTCAAATCAAAAAGTGATGGATTTTATCCGTCATTTGCCAAAAGATGAGAAACAATTAGCAAGAGAAGTGATTCGTTTTGCCAATGCTTCTAATCAATAGAAACTAGCTGTTTTAAGCTGAACGTACTATTAGTAAAGTAGTAAAATCATTGCTTTATGTGCTGGGTTATACGATTCCTGCGATCAAAAATTGCATAGGGATACGTTATTCAAATCGCATGTAAAAAAACGTTTGACCATCAAAAAAAGAAACGAGAGGAGAAAGCGAGTGGATGCAATAATAGTAGGAGCAGGTGGGTTTGGTAAAGAAATTGCTTTTTTGCTCCAACAACAAAATGAGTATCAGTGGGTCGGTTTTGTCGATGATCGTAAAAGTGAGCAAAGCGATGTTCTAGGAAAACCTGTGATTGGCAAAATTGCTGACTTGCTTCAAGTCAAAACACCAATGGCAGTTTTTCTTGGGATTGCGGCTCCGACGGTCAAAGAAAACATCTATGAACAGTTACGACAAAACCCTCACTTGCTTTTTCCAAATTTGTTTGCCCCTAGCGCATTGATTGGCTTAAATGTTCAACTGGGCATTGGGAACATATTGATGCCTTACACGACCTATACTGCAGATATTTCAATCGGTGACTTCAATATGATCAATATTGGTTCAACAATCGGTCATGACTCCATTATAGGTAGTTACAATGCCATTTTTCCTAATGTCAATATTTCGGGAGCAGTCACTTTAGGAGATAAAAATGAACTAGGTGTCGGTACAAAGATTATTCAAGAATGTTCGATTGGTGATGGCAACATTATTGGGGCTGGCAGTGTTGTCATCAGAGATATCCCTCATCATTCAAAATGGGTGGGGGTACCAGCAAAGATAATTGAAAGGTGGAGTTGATGTGAGAAAAAAGCGAATATTATTAGCTTCGCCCCATATGAGTGAAGCAGGCTATGAACAAGCGTTTGTCAAAGAAGCCTTTGATACGAACTGGATTGCCCCTTTAGGTGCCAATGTCGATGGTTTTGAGCAAGAACTGGCAGATCATGTGGGAGCCAAGCATGTTGCTGCGCTTTCTTCAGGTACGGCAGCGATTCATTTAGCATTAAAGGCAGCAGGTGTCACGAAAGGAGATCAAGTGATTTGTCAATCCTTGACTTTTGCAGCTACGGTCAACCCGATTCTTTATCAAGGAGCCGTCCCAATCTTTGTGGATAGTGATGCCGAAACTTGGAATATGAGTCCTGTCCATTTACGCGCAGCTTTAGAAAAATATCCAAAAGCGAAAGCGGTGATCGTCGTTCACTTATATGGATTAGCTGCAAACTTAGCTGAAATCATGCAGATCTGTCAAGAATATCAAGTGACGTTGATTGAAGATGCTGCCGAATCATTAGGAACGACTTACCAAGGTAAATATACAGGAACGTTTGGAGACTATGGGATTTATTCCTTCAATGGAAATAAGATCATCACAACTTCAGGTGGGGGAGCATTAATCTCTGACGATCAATCAAAAATCGAAAAAGTCAAATTTTGGGCCACTCAATCTCGTGAAAATGAACGTTATTATCAACATTTAGAAATCGGTTATAACTATCGTATGAGCAATATATTAGCAGGAATCGGGCGTGGTCAATTAAAAGTATTAAATGAAAGAATCCAAAAGAAGCGTGCCATCTATCAATTTTATCAAGAAGAATTGTCCAAGTTTCCTAATATACAATTTATGCCGGAAAACTCTTGGAACGAACCTAACTATTGGTTGAGTGTCATTCGTTTAGAAGGAATAGATCCATCTTATTTGATTGAAGAATTGGAAAAAAAACAGATCGAAGCACGTCCTGTCTGGAAACCGATGCACTTACAGCCTGTTTTTGACTCTTTTGATTTTATTGGCGGCGAAGTTGCAGAATCGCTTTTTTCTTCTGGAGTTTGTCTTCCCTCAGATACTAAAATGACGGATGAAGAGTTAAATAGAGTCGTTGCAACGATCAAGCGAGTGATGCGTTATGAGTAAACCAACCTTTTATCGACTTTTTGGAAAGCGTGGGTTCGATCTTTTTTTCTCAGGTCTTTTATTGCTTTTGCTTGCACCACTGATGCTCATACTTGCAGGGTGTGTGCGATTAAAATTAGGTTCACCGGTTATTTTTAAGCAAATAAGACCAGGGAAGAATGAACAATTATTTTTTATGTACAAGTTTCGCACGATGACAGACGAGAAAGATCAACATGGCGCGTATCTTCCAGATGAAGTTCGTCTAACAAAATTCGGCAAACTACTTAGAGCGACTAGCCTTGACGAGCTGCCAGAGCTTTGGAATATCTTTAAAGGCGAAATGTCTTTTGTTGGTCCTCGTCCATTATTGGTAGAATATTTGACACTTTATAATGAAGAGCAACGAAAACGCCACAACATTCGCCCAGGTTTGACCGGATTGGCCCAAGTCAGTGGTAGAAATGCGATCAGTTGGGAAGAAAAGTTTACGTATGATTGTTTGTACGTTAAAAGTTATTCGTTTGGCAAAGATGTTTGGATCTTGTTACAAACAGTCCTTAAAGTGTTCAAACAAGAAGGGATTAGCTCAAATTTTGGACCAACAAGTGAAAAATTTGAAGGGAATGAACCATACTGAAAATTTTATATGTGACGACGATCTCCAATACACTCAATGCTTTTTTAATCCCGCATATTGATCAACTAATCAAAAATGGACATGAAGTGAGTGTGGCATGTGCGCTTGAACAACCGTTGGCATCTTATTTTTCTGATAAAAAAATACCTGTGTTTCAAATACCATTCAATAGGAATCCATTAGCTAAAAGCAATCTTTTAGCCTATAAGAAAATCAAACAGCTGATCAAAGAAGAGAATATCGATATCGTACATACGCATACGCCAGTTGCTTCGATGGTGACAAGACTTGCTTGTAAGCGGATCAATATTCCTATCTACTATACGGCACACGGGTTTCACTTTTATCAAGGAGCCCCAATGCTTAATTGGTTCGTCTATTACCCAGTTGAAAAATACTTATCTCGTTATACAAGTAAGCTTATTACCATTAATCAGGAAGATTATTTGCTTGCTTCACAAAAATTTAAAGCAACACAAACTCATTTGATTCAGGGTGTTGGAATCCAAGTCGAAAAGTTCGAGAAAACCTTGGTTGATAAACGGCTAAAAAGTAAGGTACTTTCACTAGCTCAGCCAACAACCAAAGTACTCCTTTCAGTCGGTGAATTGAATAAAAACAAAAACCACGAACTGGTGATTCATGCACTCGCTTCATTTAAAGACCAAGATTTCCACTATTTTATTTGTGGAACGGGGCCTTTGAAACAAACGCTGGAACAAAAAATTAAATTTTTAGGTTTGGAAAAGAAAGTCAGTTTACTCGGATATCGTAAGGATATTATTGAGATCATGAAAATGAGTGATCTATTTCTCTTTCCTTCTTTAAGAGAAGGATTGCCCGTATCGATCATGGAGGCTATGAGCGTTGGTTTACCGGTAGTTGCTTCAAATATACGAGGCAATAAAGATCTGATCTATGATGAGAACACAGGAAAATTGTTTGATGTCAAAGAGTCAGAAGAACTAGTGAATATTCTTCAAAATTTTTTTGCTGGAACGTTACCTGTTACAAAATATTCCGAGAACGCTGCTGCTCATATCCAACAATTCAGCGAAAATGTAATCATCAATCAAGTAGCAGAACTTTATGAAACTTTATAACTATAGACATTTCATACAAATAACAAATCAATCACTTGAAAAAAGAAAAATGAGGAGGAAAACTTCTTAATTTCAGAGATGTTTTCATTATTTGTAAGAGTGACTGACGAAACGAGCCTGGGTTCAAAGGAAAAGTAAATGGCTTTGTTTTTTTAGAAGAATGATAAAGCGAATGAAACGAAGAACTACCAATAACGTTCCAGTTTGTGTTTTTTATGTTAATAAAACTAATTATAGAGGTGAAACCAATTGAACGTATCAATTTTCGGCCTAGGCTATGTAGGGCTAGCCAATGCGTTATTACTTAGCCAGCATGAGAATGTCAAAGCTTATGACATCGTAGCAGAAAAGATCGAACGACTACAAAAGAAGGAGTCACCAATTGAAGACCGTGAAGTACATAATTTTCTTCAAAGAGAAGACCTAGCAATCGAATTTATTAAGGATTTCCGAGAAGCGGTTCTTTTTGGTGATTATTTGATTATTGCCACACCCACTGATTACGATGAAAAGAAAAATTATTTTAATACCTCATCGATTGAGAGCATCATTGAACAAGCTCTCGCCATTCGTCCAGAAGCAAAATTTATCATTAAGTCCACGGTACCAGTAGGGTATACGGCCGAATTAAAGAAAAAATAT
The DNA here is from genome assembly GCF_051711145.1 of Enterococcus sp. DIV0691. Lineage (NCBI taxonomy): Bacteria > Bacillati > Bacillota > Bacilli > Lactobacillales > Enterococcaceae > Enterococcus > Enterococcus sp. DIV0691. Next base: position 2,025,634 of record NZ_JBIOLY010000001.1, on the reverse strand, counting down.
CAAACAGAAAATATTGTTTTTTCACCAGAATTTTTACGTGAAGGTAAAGCATTGTACGATAATCTTTATCCTTCCCGCATTGTTGTAGGAGAATGTTCAGATAGAGGGACAGAGATTGCGAATATGTTCAAAAAGAATACGCAAGCAGATAATGTCCCAGTTTTATTGACTCATTCAACAGAAGCGGAAGCAATCAAGTTATTCTCAAATACGTATCTGGCGTTGCGTGTGGCTTACTTCAATGAATTGGATAGTTATGCGGAGATACGAGGCTTAAATACGAAACAAATCATTGAAGGCGTCGGACTGGACCCACGTATCGGCTCTCATTACAATAATCCTTCATTTGGTTATGGAGGGTATTGTTTGCCAAAAGATACGAAACAGTTGAAAGCAAATTATACCGATGTGCCTAACAATCTTATCCAAGCGATCGTTGAAGCAAATACAACCAGAAAAGATTTTATTGCAGAACAAATTTTAGCCCAAAAGCCTAAGACTGTGGGAATCTATCGGTTAACGATGAAAGCCGATTCAGACAATTTTCGTTATTCATCGATTCAAGGAGTCATGAAACGAATCCAGGAACAAGGAGTTTCGGTGGTTGTCTATGAGCCAACGTTACCTGTTGAAGAATTTCATCATGCGCCTGTCGTTTCGGATCTTGCGCGATTCAAACAACTATCGGATGTGATCGTCTCAAATCGGATGGACCATCAATTAAAAGATGTGATCAAAAAAGTCTATACGAGAGATATTTTTAGACGGGATGAATAAATGAAAAATATAGCCAAAAATTTTTTTTATCAGAGCTTGTTTCAACTGACGAAAATCATTCTTCCGATTATTACCATTCCAATCGTTTCTAATGCTTTAGGGCCAAGTGGGATCGGTCTTTATAATTATACGTTTTCAATTGTCCAATATTTTGTTTTGTTTGCGGGGCTAGGGGTAACGATGTACGGGAACCGGGAAATAACTTTGACTTACAACCGTAAGAAAGAAGCGTTATCAGAAGTTTTTTGGGAAATTCTGCTTTTTAAGGCATTAGCGAGCTTAATTGTCATAGTCGCTTACTTTATTGTTGCCTCTTTATTAAATAATCGTTCGTATTTGTTTGTCCAATCCTTGGCGATTTTTGCCGTATTATTTGACGTATCTTGGTTTTTTATGGGAATTGAAGATTTTAAGAAAACTAGTATAGCTAATTTAGTAGTCCAACTAGTCACGTTTTTTCTCATTCTTTTCTTGATTAAAAACGAAGACGACACGTTAAAATATACCTTGATTCAAGGACTAGGTTTAGTTTGTTCACAAGTGAGTGTCTGGTTCTTTATTCCTAAATACATTCATTTGACGAAAGTTGATTTAAAGAAAAGTCTTAGTCATTTAAAGGGCTCTTTTGATTATTTTATTCCTCAAATTGCGATCATGTTGTATACCAATTTGAATAAGACACTTTTAGGTTTCACATTAGGAAGTGTTGCAGTGGGCTATTTTACCAATTCTCTGCAATTGAATACCGTATTCATCACGATCATAACTACCTTAGACATCGTCTTACTTCCCCATATGACAAGTTTTTTTGCAAAAAAAAATATGGAGAAAATCGTTCGCACGATGGAAAAAACGATTCATTTACAATTGTTTTTTTCGATTCCAATCATGTTTGGGATGTTGACAGTTTATGACAAGCTCGTTCCTTGGTTTTTTGGCGAAAAATTTAGCTACATCACTCAAATTATTCCATATTTTACGGTTTTGATTGTGATCGTTCCTTTAGGCATGGCGATTTCTAGACAATATCTAATGCCAATCGGTCAGGTTAAAGAGTATAATCGTTCAGTAATCATTGGAGCTATCATCAATCTTGTGGCAAATCTCATACTATTGCCGTCTATTGGCTTTTTGGGCGTCGTATTTTCAACTATTCTCGCCGAAAGTTTCGTTACAGTTGTAAGAACAAGAGCTTTTCTAAAACAGACGACGTTTACCTTTTCTCTCAGAAAAATCGGGATGTTTATAATTGCTGGATTGATCATGTGTTTGATCACCAGGTTTTTAACAGGTCATTTAACGAGTAATATCCGAACCAATCTGATCCAATTCGTCATTGCTTGTCCAATCTATCTCGCAATCACAACGATAACGAAAGTCAATCCACTAGTTGATTTATTGAAGATCAAAAAGAAAATCTAATGATGACAAACAACAGGTCAAAGACCTTGAAAGTGGTTGCTGCTAGTGAAAAGAAAAATGTTTACACTGATTTTTATTCAATCCGAACCATTGATTCGGCAATATAGCGAAGAATAGTCAATGATCAGAGGACAAAATAAAAAAGGAGGAGAGGCGTTCTCTCTTCCTTTTTTATTTTAGCTATTTTGAGAAATAAACGAAATGCTTAGTTATTTCCGTTTTTGTTGTTTTCCAGCGTTACGACCTGTTTGGTTTTTAGGTGCTTTGACTTGTTTCTTCACTGGTTGTTCGCTATCCGCAGGTGTCACGTCTTTACGAGGTGTTACGACTTGCTTCGGTGGATTTTGTTTTAACTCTTCTGCCACTTGAGCTTTTAATTTAGGCTTCATGATGACATTTGTAATGAAGGTTTGCAAACAACTAAAGATACCACCAACTACCCAATAAAGTGTGACTCCAGCTGGCGCACTGATCGACATGAAGACGATCATCGCAGGCGAAACGATAAGCATCGTACGCATTGTTTTCTTTTGTTCTTCAGGGATACCGATTGTTGAAATATATCCTTGAAGTAAATAAGCAGCACCAGCAATCGCAACTAATACAAAACTAGGGTGTCCTAAGTCGATCCCATAGAAAGAGGATTCACGAATGCCTTCTGTATAACGAGCTGTGAAATAAAGGGCTGAAAAGATCGGCATTTGGATCAAGAGAGGCAAGCAGCCAATCCCGCCAGTCATACTTAACCCATTTTCACGATAAACTTGTTGCATTTCAGCTTGTGCAGCCATTTGTTCTTCACGAGTAGTCGCCGTTTTTAGTTTTTGTTGAGCGGCTTCGACTTGCGGCTTCAATGCTTGCATTTTTTCAGATTGGATCATTGTCTTTTTCGATTGACTAATACCTAATGGCAAAATGATGATACGAACGATGACTGTCATTAAAATAACAGCCCAACCATAGGACCAGTTGAAGTTCTCCACTAAATATGTAATCGCTTGTCCCATTGGATGGACTAATACTCGGTACACGATACCTGATGTGTCAGGGTTACCATTTGAATCCAGACGAACACAACCAGATAAGAAAAGCATGACTGTGACAAGGCCAGAACCCAATACCCAATTTTTCCATTTATTCATAAAATACTTCCTCTTTTATAATTTTTACACAAAATTAACTATACTAAAAAAGCACACACAATTCAATCTACTTTATAGAAAATTCATAGATTCCTACCTATATGGTCTTAAAAAAATAAAAAAGTTATTTGTCAAACCACAAAAAGGAAAGGGAGAAAAGCCATCGGTTAAACAGAAGCAAAAACGATCAAACGAGTGAGGGACGATTAGAAGAGAGAAGGCACGTTGTTTCTTTAAAAAAAGTTCTTTATCGTCAAACTTTCTTAAAGTCATGTGAGCCTTCTCATAGTGTAAATAGAACTACCTTTTGCGTGTTTCGTCCATTCAGAATCAGTAAATTAGCCGATCACATCAAATTTTTTTCGTTCTTCCATCATCGGATTATCTTGCAAGTCAACGTATTGTACGCGACCACTAGGACTTGGAGAATCCTTTACTTCTTCAATGAATCTTTTGATCGTTTCCTCATCGCCACATGCTTCGATTGTCACCGAACCATCTTCTTCGTTTTTAACTGTGCCTGTGATCCCTAATTGATCGGCAACGATTTTTGTCATATAACGAAAGCCAACACCTTGGACACGTCCTTGAACGTTCATCTTGATTTTTTTCATCATATCCACCTTTCTTTCCTTGCTTTTTAAATTAATGATACCGATTTTTTGATGTTGTAACAAGTTCAAGGTTCGAATTCATGCTATAATTAAGTGAGGTGAAAAATGTGAAAGAAATCCAATCAGCAAAAAATCCAAGAATCAAAGAATTGAAAAAACTACATAAGAAAAAATACCGGGAAGAAACAGGCGAGTATCTACTCGAAGGATTCCATTTGGTTGAAGAGGCAGTTGCTTCTCATGCCAAAGTAAAAGAAATCTTAATCACAGAAAAAGGGTTAGAAGAGTGGGAGGAGTGGCTTAAAAACCATTTAGACATCCCTTGTACCTTGGTAACGAATGAAGTCATGGCTGTGGTATCAGATTTGCCAACACCCCAAGGTATCTTAGCCGTTATGCTCTACGAAAAAGTAAACATGCCCGAATTAACTGGAGGATGGTTATTGTTAGATAATGTCCAAGATCCTGGGAATGTTGGAACAATGATTCGTACGGCAGATGCTTTTGGACTATCTGGTGTCGTTTTAGGAAAAGGATCAGCTGACATTTATAGTACAAAAGTGTTAAGAAGTATGCAGGGGAGCAATTACCATCTACCAATACTTCAAACAGACCTTGAGCAAATGATCCCGCTTTTAAAGGAACACAATTTTAATATCTATGGAACGGAATTGAACGAGGATGCTCGTTCATTAGAACAGGTAACTGTTCCTGAGAAGTATGCAATTGTCATGGGGAATGAAGGGCAAGGCGTGCGGCCCGAAATTCTTTCCTTGACGGATAAAAATATCTATATTCCGATTCGCGGAAATGCTGAATCATTAAATGTAGGAGTGGCAGCAGGCATCGTACTTTACCATTTCTCTTTATGATTAAGGAACTATTAAGCTTTCTACATTTTGATGGAACCTCACTAGAATATTCCGAACACTAATGGTATACTAGGATCAATTTCAAAGGAAAATGAAATTCAAAAAAGGTGGCAGATCAATAATTATGACAGAAAAATGGCGTGAAGACGAAGAATATATGTCTTATGTAGAAGATCTATTAGCAACAGATGCAGTGAAGAAATTAGCCAATTATACACAACATGTCCACTCCACTCGATTAGAGCATTCTCTTAGTGTTTCTTACTATAGTTATAAATTAGCCAAAAAATGGGGCGGTAATGCAAAAGCGACCGCACGTGCAGGTCTTTTGCATGATCTTTTCTACTATGATTGGCGTACAACAAAATTTGATGAAGGAACGCATGCTTATATCCATCCAAGGATCGCAGTGAAAAATGCAGAAAAAATTACTGACCTATCCGATTTAGAGCGTGATATCATCTTAAAACATATGTGGGGCGCTACGATCGCACCGCCTAAGTATAAAGAAAGCTATATTGTGACGTTTGTCGACAAATATTGTGCTGTGAAAGAAGCAGCACAGCCGATGACTGCTTCGATGAAACAAAAATGGCAAAGATATTTCGGCAAAGAACAATCGATTTAATACGATGTGATTAAGAATTCTTCCTGAGAAATTTCATAAAATTTCTCAGGTTTTTTTTTATTGACGAACCATGATTTTTACGGTTTACTTTGTATCAAGTACAAGTTGTTGAAACAAACTTAAAGGGGGTGATGATAAGATGCCATATGGATCTTATTTAAAAGAGTGGAAAAGCTTTAACTAACGTACTTTGTTGAAGTTCTTTTCTTCAAAGTACATTCACTTGAAAGAAGAAAGGACTCAAAGTCATGGAAAAAACAATTAAACCTTATCAATATTATTTTATTAAAAGAGAAGTCGAACAATTAATATCAGTCTATCATTCAGTAAACGATTCTAAAACGATCGAAACGGTCCAAGCATTAGCTGTGGAGAGAATAGAGGAACTAGTAGAACCCTCACAAAGGATGAACCTTTTCTTAGAAAATATCTTAGATACTTCTTTGACCAAAGAAACTGCTGAACGCTTATTAGAAGAATTAAAAGAATCAGTTCAACCTTTTGAGCAACCTTCGAAAGCTCAAATTGAAAAATTATTCCGAAAAGTGAAAAAGTTAAAACAACCTGATTGGAATCATTTGGATTTAAGAGAACACACCTATATTGGATGGAATGATCCTGGTACCCAGAAAAAATTTCTTGTTTATTATGATGAATCAGGGAAGTTAAATGGTATTCGCGGGACTTTATCCCCGACCATCACGAAAGGGATTTGTACGATTTGTAAAAAAACTTCGAGTGTGTCACTCTTTTTAGCAACAACAAAATCGAATTCAGATGGCACCTATACGAAAAAAGGAAACTATATTTGCCATGATAGTGAGCATTGTAACCACAATTTAGTCCAATTGACTCCTTTTTATGAATTTACTGAGATTGTAAAAAAAGAAGGATAATTTCATTGTATTTTTCATAAATATATGCTATTTTAATTGATGAAGTGAATAGGTGATGGTGTTCGCCTTTAAACGTTAATCTTAAGATAACTAATGACGCCTACTAAGAATCGGGATACCCCTTTTTTTAGTAGGCGTTTTTTTTGAGGAGGAAAAGAGATGGAAAATCGATTACCTGATCCAATTAGGGTCGTCGTATACATGATCAAATGGTTATTGATCACATTGCTATTGGGAATTTTTATGGGAAGTTTATCAGCCTTTTTTCTCAATAGTTTAACATGGGTTACTAATATACGCCTTGCTTCACCCTGGTTGTTGTTTCTTTTACCAGTAAGTGGTGGAATTTTTGTTTTTTTATATAGTAAGTACGGAGGAAATTCTGGTAGAGGAAATAACTTAGTGATTGATCAAGGAAATGGTGGAGAAGAAAAAATTCCTTTACGCCTGATTCCTTTAACGTTATTTGGAACGATTACCACCCATTTATTTGGTGGTTCTGTCGGACGAGAAGGAACAGCTGTGCAAATGGGAGGCGCTTTAGCAGAAAATTTAGCCCGTCTCTTTCGGTTAAATAAAGTGGAACGGGAGTTATTGGTGATCAGCGGGATCAGTGCAGGTTTTAGTTCCGTTTTTGGTACGCCTCTGGCTGGAACACTATTTGGGTTAGAAGTTTTAGCAATTGGAAAAGTTAGAACAGAAGCCTTATTTCCAAGTTTTTTTGCAGCACTATTTGCTAACTTTGTGACTGAAAGCTTTGGGGTGAAACATATCCATTACCCTATGGGGACGATTCCAAGTTGGGATGTATCTCTTTTCTTTAAATTATTCGTTGCAGGCATTGCTTTTGGTCTTATTGGTTGGGTATTTAGTCGTTCGATTGTTTTTTTGAAAACTTGGTATGCCAAAAGAATGGCTAGTCCAGTTCTACGTAATTTTATTGGCGGAGCTGTGGTCGTCATCGCAGCGCTCTTATTGCAAACCCAAAGATATTTGGGGCTCAGTTTGCCTTTGTTAACTGATGCCTTTAATGGTACCGCCCATTTCTATGATTTTCTTGGAAAGCTTGGATTTACTGTCTTGTCTTTAGGTGCTGGTTATCAAGGTGGAGAGGTAACTCCTTTATTTGAAATCGGAGCGACATTAGGTGCTGCTCTAGCACCAATCTTACATGTGTCCATTCCTTTTTTAGCAGCCTTGGGATTCATTGGCGTCTTTTCAGGAGCAACAAATACACCCATTGCTTGTTTTGTTATGGGAATCGAATTGTTCGGTGGACAAGCAGCCAGTTATTTCTTTATGATCTGTCTGGTGAGCTTCATGTGTTCTGGTAATAGTGGAATTTATTCAGCACAAAAAGTAGTAGTGAAAAAGGGAATTCTTTTCCTGCCAATGATGGGAAGTCAGAAACAGTCTGAGCGATCTAAGGGGAGAACGAAAACACGAAAATAATTGTCGCAAAAGGAAAGATTACAAAAAGTAAAAGGCATTTGGGGGGCACCCAAATGCCTTATTTAAATAAAGATGCTCAAAGCTGCGAATAATACGGTAAATAGCACGATTAAGCCACCAACGATCAAGTGTCTTTTTTTGTGCAGAACCAAGATGGCGATATATTCTCGCAAAAATGCATTCGGCAAGTAGTAAAAGGCAGTTTTCGCTCCGATTCCATCCGCTTTTAAACCAGCTTGCTTTGCATAAAGACCTGCACGGAAGATGTGGTAATTATTAGAAGTGAAAATCGCTCGATATGGCCCACCAGTTTGTTGATCCATGAGTTCTTTAGAAAAACGCATATTTTCTAAAGTTGTCTTTGAATTGGCTTCCACCAAGATATCTCTCTCAGGAATGCCTTTAGCTAAAGCATATTGCTTCATCGCAATTGCTTCCGGCACTTTTTCATCTGATCCTTGACCACCAGACATCAATAGAATAGGCGGGTTCAAGGTTGCTTTACTTTGTGCCCAATAAAAGGCGATCGCTTTGTCGATTCTTTTTGCTAAAAGAGGGGATACCGTTTCGCCATTTAGTAGACCAGCCCCTAAAACGATAATGTAATTTTGGTTGTATCGTGGACGGTTGAACTGATACAAAAAAGAAACGGTTATAAAGTTATAGAAAACCACAAAAAGATAAAACAGAATCAATGGGACAGCCGTGAATAATACATTGAACCATTGTGGGAAATATTGGATAAAGAAGATTTGAAATATAGTATATAACGTCAAAAAGATTGCTAATAATAAAGTTAAGAGATTGGCTAATGAGCGAGATTCTCTTTTTAAAACTAATAACCCGTTCCAAAATAAAAAGACGATCAAAATGTAAACGCCAAATAACAAGATCAACAAAACGGGGATAGCAATTATTGCAAATAAACCACCAATAAAAATATTTTGTGTTTCAAGCAGCAAGGTGACTAAGTAGCCACCAAAACTAATTAAAAAGAAATTGAACAATACCCCGTTCAATAGTTTGCGTTTTTCAGTAAAATAGGAGAATGCAAAAATACTGAAAAAAACAAGTGGGATCAAAAAGTAAAAGGTGGAATAAAAAATTTCCAAAACAATGAAGTAAGTGACCATCATCATAAATGTCCAAGATCCACAATAAAAGAACAGAGCAGGATCACTTTGACGACGGCGCCAATAAAGAATACCGGTAAACCCTAAAACATAGAGAACCAAGAAAGTCAGGTCTCTTGTCAAATTCATAGAATTAACTCCTTTCGTTTAGTGAACACGAAATAAAACGTGTTTTGTTTAGGTTGATACCAATTTACGCAAAAACGATTGATTGAAAGATAAAATCAATAAAATTGACACAACCTTTACTATTATAGCTAAAATTAGAGAAAAAAGCTGTTCTGAAAAATTAAAAACTAAAAAAAGGAAAACTTGAGGCATGTAGCAGGGATTGTTAGATAAAAGTACACCTCCTAAGTTAGACAATGACATTCTGACTTAAGAGGTGTACTTAAAATTCTACGTTCTACTTGTTGGTATTTTAGCTGGATTAGAACAAATTACTAAAAAAATCAGTAACATGTCGCCAACCAATCACAAAGATATTTGCTTTTTCAACTGATTTAGCAGTAATAATATCTGTGGTTGGTTCTTTATTGTCTTCCAAATAGCCCAGTGAATCATCGGCTAAGGTAATCGTTGCTGTCCCTACCTTCATACCTTTATTGACGGGAGCTGCTACTTGATCATTCGTTACGACTTTTTTATCAAGGGTAGGAGTAATTTTTAATTTACCAGTATCCATACCATTTCTTACCCAAACTTTTACAGGATTTTTTAAGGCAACAGCTACTGAAGTTTCTTTGCCATCTTTCACTGCTAAGTTTTTTAAATCTGGAATACTTGCATTGGACTTTCCAAGTTCTTTAATTGACCAATTATCATAGCAGTAATCCATTAAGCGTCCGGTTTCGTTGAAACGGGCACTTGGATTTGTTGCATGGTCATCGGCATTTAAAACAACCGTAATGACTCGTCTACCCTCTTTATTGATCGTTCCAACAAAACAAGCACCAGCAAATTCAGTTGTACCAGTTTTTAAACCATCTACGCCTTCTTTGTAGTTAACAAACCCAGAAAGCATCCAATTCCAATTCACCATTTCGACAGGTGACTGAGTCCCTTCGCCGAATGTTTCATTAGTAGTATTTGTCACTTTTAATACCTCAGGGAAATCTAAGATCAAGTGTCTGGCAACAATCGCAACATCTTTGGCTGACATTTGGTTTTCTTCTGTTTCCGAGGTACCTTCAGGACGATTCTCACCGAGATAGGAATTATTTAATCCAGAGGCGTTCACAATCGTCGCGTCGTTAATACCCCAATCTTTTAATTGTTTTTTCATCAATTCAAGAAACTTTGTTTCACTGCCAGCTATTTTTTCGGCTAAAGCTACCATTGAGGCGTTAGCAGATTGAATAAAGGCTGAATCAAAAAGTTCTTTGACCGTATAGCTGTTCTCTTTGTGCAACGGTACGTTTGACAAGTCAGGAACAACGCTCAATTTTTCAGCATAATCTGAAATTGACACTTTTTCATCCCAAGTCAGTTTTCCTTCTTTTACTTGATCAAGAACGATATAAAGACCAATTATTTTGGTGATTGAAGCAATTCCCATTGGTTTTTCTCCATCTTGATCATAAAGGATCTTACCACTCTCTGCATCAACAGCAAAAGCGGCTTTTGCATTGACTTTGAATGATTCGTCAGCGTGAACTGCTGTGATTGGTAAAATCGCAGTGAGGCACAAGATCAAACTTGTTAATAACATGAACAATCGTAATTTTTTTTGGGGCATTTATTTTCTCCTTGTTTTCTAATAGTTTTCCTATAAATTAAAATTTTATCAAAGAGATAGAGTAGTTTCAATATTTCTGATAAAAACATAATAAAAGATATTTATAGAAAAAGGAGAAAAGTGGTTACTTCTCTTGATCTTTGCTACGAATTTTTACCGGTTGCACTTCTGGCTCATTCAATCGAGAAGCAACAAAAATAGTAACAGCAGTTAGGGTTAATAAACTGAAGATCATGAATATGTGCATGTGATCACCTCATTCATTTATTTTCTATTAGTATAGCAAAAAGAATTGAATTTCTTTTTAAGAAATGAAAGGAGTGATTGAGTAAAGTATGAAATAATTATGAAATTAATTAAATAAAACAAAAATAGAAATAAGTCGTTTTATTAAAATTCGTTTTATTATCTCGAAAAAATTTGTTGTGGTAGACTTTACTTATAGTAAAGGAATGACTTTTTTTAGGAGGGATACGATTATGACAAAAATGGCGAAAGAATTATTGTCACAGCTGACTTCAGAAGGTGCTACAGGCCCATTCGTCACGATTATGTTGAACACCCATGTCGCACATCAAGATGTAGAAAAAGATCAAATCAAGTTCAAAAATTTTGCGAAAGAAGCAAAAAAACGGTTTGAAAAAAAATATGCTGAACATGACTGGTCTTTGTTCCAAGAAAAAATCACTAGTTTGTTAGAAGATGCTTCATTTTGGCGAAGCGCTACAACAAGCGTGGCTGTCATCTTATCTCCAGAACATACGTATATCCATCGCTTAGGTATTCCTGTAGATGACCAATATTATGTGAGTGATCTGCCATATCTTCTAGCGATTATCAAAAATAGTCACTTTAACTACGCTTATTATCTACTAGGATTGAATCGTGATTCAATGAAGTTGTACGAAGTAAACAATAAGCAGGTAACTGAAGTAAAATTACCGGAAGATGCACCGAAAGATGTAGTAACAGCTTTAGGTTCGGAGTTAACAGGTGGCGGATTAAACTATACTTCAAATGGTAGTGAGGGAGCTACGTTTCATGGTGTCAATCCAAAAGATGAGGAAGTAGAGATCGACTGGGTCAATTATTATCAAGCAGTTGATGATTATCTTAAGGATACCTTTGACAATCCTGAAAAACGCCCAATTTATCTCTTTGCATTACCGGAAAACCAAACGATGTTCAAAAAAATTGCTAAAAATCCGTACTATTGTTCTGATGTGGCGATCTCTGCCTCACCTGCACAATTATCGTTAAAAGAAATCGAAGCAGGAGCTAAAAAACTCTCTGAGGAATTAGCTGCGAAAGAAGCAGAAGGGTATAATCGTTTGTTAGATAAGAAATTTATCGATCAACTAGTGGATATCGTTCCAGCTGCTAAAGAAGGGAAAATTTCTCACTTGTTTATTGCTACGTCTAACTTAGTGGATGGATTTGGAGAAGATCCAGAAACAGAGTATGATCGCCGTCAAGTTTTAAATGAATTGGCAGATAATGTCATCATGAACGGAGGACAAGTAGTCATTCTTGAACAAAAAGAGGCACCAGATGAGAAAAGTTTAGTAGCAATCCTTCGTTACTAATAGAGTGCCATGAGATTTTGAATGTTGAATAAAGAAATGATAGAACAAGACTGGGGAAATTTTTTTTCCTCAGTTTTTTTTATAGTAAAAAAATAAAAAGTAGAAAAAATTAATTCAACCGGTGTTATTTTACTATCAACTATCGTTCTTAAGGGGAATCTTATCAAAAAAAATCGTTAGAGAAAGTCTGAATTATAAGGAAACGATTCCATATTTGTTAGGACGGAATACAGAGATATCACTCTTTTTCTCGTTTTTGTCAGAAAACACCAGATGAAAAGGAAAAAAAGAAGGGAAAATAGTGGCTATTTTGTAACCGATATGATATATTAAGAGTGTAGTTTTTGTTCGGTAATCTGTGGCATGTTTCAAATAAACATCTTCCAGATATACACCATTCAAGTAATTGCAAAATATGTGTTGAAACACAAGGAGGATTTTTATTATGGAAACAGGTACAGTAAAATGGTTTAACTCAGAAAAAGGTTTTGGATTCATTACAGCAGAAAACGGTAACGATGTATTCGTTCATTTCTCAGCTATCCAAGGCGACGGATTCAAAACTCTTGAAGAAGGTCAAACAGTAAACTTTGACGTTGAAGAAGGTCAACGTGGCCCTCAAGCAACTAACGTTGTTAAAGCTTAATTAATTGATTTGAATAAAAGCTCGATAACTACTTTGTAGTTGTCGAGCTTTTTTGTTTTGGATCAATCACGAAGTTAAATACGTTCTTCAGATAAGTGGAATTGATTCTGCATCAACAGGTAGTTGAGTAATCAGCCGGCAGTTAAGGTGATCAGATGATTTAGAAAGTAAACCAATAATATAAAGGTTTTTTTCACAAATGGAAAGAGAGATTAAGAAATTTTCTGGTGATTGTAGTATAATCGCAAGAGAACATTTAAAGGCAAGAGAAGAGGAAGTAAATTTGAAATCAAAAACTTATGCAGTTGTCGATATTGAAACGACTGGGACAAATCCAAAAGAAGATCGCATTATCCAATTTGGATGTGTCATGATTGAAGGTGGTCGAATCACTTCTCGTTTTTCGATTGATATTAATCCCGGACGCAAGATTTCCAAACAAATCCAACATCTGACAGGAATTACCAATCGTCGTGTCCAACAAGCACCTTATTTTGAAGATGTGGCCGCAACCATCTATAATCTGTTGGCGGATACGATTTTTGTTGCTCATAATATTTATTTTGATTATAACTTTCTTAATCAGGAGCTATTAAGGTGCCAAACACCGGGATTAAAGATTCCTGGCATCGATACTGTTGAATTAGCTCAAATCTTCTTGCCAAGTGAGCCAAGCTTTCGATTGGCTGATCTGTCAGAGAGTCTAGGCTTTATTCATGAAAACCCACACCAAGCTGATAGTGATGCCGAAGTGACTGCCCAACTTCTTCTATTGATTGAAGAACGGATGCGCCGTTTACCATTAGTCACATTAGAAGCCATTTATGCATTAAGTGGGCAAACTGGAATGGATACAAGTCGATTTATTCAAAGTGTGATGGAAGAGATGAGAGAACAACCTCAGCCGTTAAACGAAGAATTAGAGATAATCGATGGGTTAGCTTTGCAAAAAAAAGAAGTAGATCTTTATACCAGCATTCATTACAACGAGCAAGTTTATCCTAGAAAGAAACAAGCTAAAGAAAAGATATTTGGGAAAACATTGATGTATCGTAAGGAACAAAATCGCTTGATGAATGCAGTATACGATCATTTTACCAAAGATGAGTCCAAAGATTTGATGATTGAAGCCGCTACTGGAATGGGAAAAACGATCGGGTATCTACTCCCACTCAGCTATTTAGCCACTCCTGAAAAGCCGGCGATCATCAGTACTGTCTCACTGGTACTCCAGCAGCAGATCTTGGAGAAAGATATCCCATTGTTAAATCAATTGTTGGATCAGCCGATTCAAGCAACAGTGATTAAAAGTTATCGCCATTATATCGATTTACAAAGGTTTAAAGCGACCCTTGAAGCGCCAAAAGAACAAAAACAGTATTTACTTTACCAAATGGCAATCCTTGTTTGGTTGACTCAAACAAAAACCGGTGATTTAGACGAATTGCATTTGACCAACTTGAATCATCTTCTCTTTAGTGAGATTGCCCATCGGGGGACTTCATTTTTAGCTAAAAATCAACCGTTTTATGCACAAGATTTTGTTCGTTTTTTAGAGAGAAAGATCCAGCAAAGCAATTTTTTGATTGTGAATCATGCCTTTTTAGTCCAAGAAACCCAAAGAAAGCGACCATTGTTACCAGAGAGTCCATATTTATTGATCGATGAGGCGCATCATTTGCCTGATATTGCAGAGAAAGTCAATGATCGCCGCTTAAGTATTGCGTATTTTTTCAAACAAATCCAACAATTTAACGAATCGGATCATTTGTTTGACCGGATCAAAGCGTATTTACCAGAAAACCACGAAGTTCAACGTTGGTTAGAGATTTACCAAGAGGAGTTAAACGCACTTAACGAAGCGCAAATTTTTCTGGCAGAAGGACTGAATCAATTTGCGGCAAAGCAAACAAACGGTCAGTATCCAGAAGAAATGATGGTTACTCAAGAAATGCTTTCGCAGTTACCATTTGAGTCGAGCCTTGCAATTGACCATCTCCATGTGTTTTATCGTGAAATCAAACAACTACAAGACCAAATGCGCTTAAGTTTGACAATCATTCAAGAAAGCTGGACGAAACAAATGCGCATTGATTTAGCCACTCTTTATCAATTATTCGATCAAATGGAAAAGCAAGCAACTTTGATGGAACAGTGGCTGGAAGATTGGCATGAAAATTTGATCCATTGGTTTGTTCCCAACAAAACGGCGCAACAAACGATTTTTCATCTTCACGATTTCAAGGCAGCCTCACTGAAAAGAACAGTTTGGTATCCGCGCTACACACATATTTTATATATTGGCGGCACGCTTAAAGTGGGACCGAATCGTCAGTATCTTGCGAAACGTTTAGGAATTGAAGGTACACCATTGAAAGTGATCGCATCTCCTTATGATTACGAAAAACAAGCCCGTATCTATGTACCCAAAGAAGCACCGTCAATTAGTCAAGTTGATCAGCAACAATACGTGGACTATTTGTCTCAGACGTTGTCTCAATTGATCTTACAAGAAAAGCGGCCAATCTTGGTTTTGTTTACGTCACATGATATTTTACAAAAAGTTTATCAGGCGATTCATTTATCCATGTTAGAGCAAGGACGGGAAATCTTAGCCCAAGGGATCGGCGGTAGCCGACAGAAATTGTTGAAACGATTCATGCTGTCTGAAATGAGTGTTTTATTTGGAGCTGATAGTTTTTGGGAAGGTGTGGATTTACCGGGGGATGCTTTACAGATTGTCGTGGTTACCCGCTTACCTTTTGACAATCCGTTACGACCGATGGTGAAGGCAAGGAATACCTACCTTGAATCAGAAGGAATCAACCCATTCTATCAAGAATCGATCCCTAAAGCTGCTTTAAAATTGAGACAAGCCTTAGGAAGATTGATTCGTGGTGAAGAAGATCGAGGCGTTTTATTGATTCTGGATCGTCGATTACTGTCTGCGAAATACAGTAATCGGATCTTGCAGGCCTTACCGAAGAATATTACGATCAAAGAAGAAACATTGGACGATATTTGCAAAGATATCCCAAAATTCTTAAAGAAAAACGAAGAATAAACTTCTTCAGACAATCTATTTTCGCATGAAAAATCTGCTATAATAAAACTTAGCGAATATAAAAGGAGCGACGATCCTTGAAGAAACAATCAAAACAAAAGCAAGAATCTCCGAAAGAAAAAACAATTAATCATGTATTACTAGGGTTGATTATCGCTTTATTAGCGATCATCGTATTTAGTTCGATTTTTTATTTACGTGCGAGCCGCCCAAGGATGCAAGCCAAACAAGAAGCAATTGAGATTGCTAAAAAATACGCAGGACTTGAAGAAGCAGATCACTTTTATTGGTTTACTCGGAATCATACTTACTTTTCTTTGACTGGTAAAAACGATAAAGGGCAAGAAATTGCGGTCATTATTCCTAAATCGGGCGAAAAGGTCAAAGTATTAGCTCAAAAAGATGGGATAACTGAACAAGAAGCAAAAGAAAAAATTGGTCAAGCTCATCCAGAAGTCCAAATCGAAAAAGCTTCACTAGGAATGTACGATAATCAAGCTGTCTGGGAAGTTGTTGGAAAAAATTCAAAGGATCAATTCAATTATTATTTGCTTTCTTTCGAGTCAGGGAAAGAAATAAAAACTATCACTGGAATATAATTTGTAAAGGATGAGTAGGATGAAGCTGTCAAAAAGAGTACAACAATTAGAACCTTCTGTGACGCTTGCTGCAGCAGCAAAAGCAAAAGCTTTGAAAGCACAAGGAAAAGATATCTTAAGTCTAACGGTCGGAGAACCTGACTTTGCAACGCCCGAAAATATCCAAGAAGTGGCGGTTCAGGCAATTAGAAACGGCAAAGCAAGTTACTATACGCCGAGCGCAGGGATTCCTGAACTACGCCAAGCAATTGTCGATTATATCAAGGAGTACTATGGGATCACCTATGAACCTTCTCAAACAATTGTAACGGATGGTGCAAAATTTGCGTTATATGCCCTTTTTCAGACGATTTTAGATCCTGAAGATGAAGTGATCATCCCAGTACCTTATTGGGTAAGTTATGGAGAGCAAGTAAAATTAGCAGAAGGTCGACCGGTATTTGTTAAAGGCGAGGAAAACAATGGATTTAAAATAACTGTTTCCCAGCTAGAAGCATCACTAACCCCTAAAACGAAAGCATTGATCATCAACTCTCCTTCGAATCCGACAGGAATGATCTATGATCAAAAAGAGCTGCAAGCAATCGGAGAATGGGCTGTCAAACATGATATTTTGATAGTTGCAGATGATATTTATGGACGTTTAGTTTATAATGGCAATGAGTTTACTCCAATTGCAACAATCTCTGAAGCTATTCGTAAGCAAACGATCATCATCAATGGGGTCTCAAAAACTTATGCAATGACGGGATGGAGAATCGGCTATGCTTTGGGGAACCAAGAAATCATCGATGGGATGATTGCAATTGCTTCTCAATCAACAAGTAATTCAACAGCAGTCAGTCAATATGCTGCGATTGAAGCGTTGACTGGTGAGCAAGATCCAGTGGAAGAAATGCGCCTGGCATTTGAAGAACGCCTAAATATCTTATATCCACTTGTTTCAAACTTACCTGGAGTGACACTTAATAAACCACAAGGTGCTTTTTATTTGTTTCCGAATGTAAAAGAAACGTTGGCTATGTGCGGTTATGAGAATGTCACGAAGTGGGTAGAAGATCTATTAGAGGAAACGGGTGTTGCTTTAGTAACTGGTGAAGGGTTTGGTGCGCCAGAAAATGTGCGATTAAGTTATGCAACGGATCTTGGAACTTTGGAAGAAGCAGTCCGACGTATTGCGCAATTTATTGAGAGTAAAAGTCAAATATAATCCTAATAATTAAGGTAGAGCGAAGGAGAGTCATAAGTGGAAACAATTCAAATCATTGATTCGAAAAATCATGTAGGAGAAACAGTAAAGATTGGCGCTTGGGTAGCAAATAAACGTTCAAGCGGAAAAATTGCTTTTCTACAACTAAGAGATGGAACGGCTTATTTTCAAGGAGTAGTTGTGAAAAGTGAAGTTCCAGAAGAAGTATTTCAATTAGCGAAAAATCTTCACCAAGAAACATCAATCATCTTGACCGGAGAAATCCGTGAAGATAGCCGTTCAAAATTTGGCTACGAAATCGGGATTAAGACAATCGAAGTTGTCAGTGAAAGTCATGATTATCCCATCACACCTAAAGAACATGGAACTGATTTTTTGATGGATCACCGTCATTTATGGTTACGTTCTTCCAGACAACATGCAATCATGCAAATCAGAAATGAAATTATTCGTGCAACATATGAGTTTTTTAATAACCATAACTTTGTCAAAATCGATCCTCCAATTTTAACTGGTTCTGCACCAGAAGGAACGACTGACTTATTTGAAACGAACTATTTTGACCAAAAAGCGTACTTATCACAAAGTGGTCAATTATATATGGAAGCTGCAGCGATGGCTTTTGGTAAAGTATTCTCCTTTGGTCCAACATTCCGTGCAGAAAAATCAAAAACACGTCGTCATTTGATCGAATTTTGGATGATTGAACCTGAGATGGCATTTACACATCAAGAAGAAAGTCTAGAGGTCCAAGAACAATATGTTGCTTTCTTAGTACAAAATGTATTGGATCACTGTGATTACGCATTAGATGTCTTGGAACGAGACAAAGAAGTATTGAAAACTTATACGAAGTTACCATTCCCACGTATCTCTTATGATGATGCGATTGAATTATTGAAGAAAAATGGGTTTGATGATATTGAGTGGGGCGATGATTTTGGTTCTCCGCATGAGACATTCATTGCCAATTCATTTGAACAACCCGTATTTATCTTGAATTATCCAAAAGCAATCAAACCTTTCTATATGAAACCACATCCAACTCGTGAAGATGTAGTGATCTGTGCTGATATGATCGCACCAGAAGGATACGGTGAGATCATTGGTGGTAGTGAACGGGCAACGGATTATGAATTCTTATTAGAACAGATCAAAAATCATGGTTTAGACGAAAATGAATATTCTTGGTATCTTGATTTGCGTAAATATGGTTCAGTGCCACATTCTGGATTTGGATTGGGCTTAGAGCGAACAGTTACTTGGATCGCAGGTATCGACCATGTGCGTGAAGCAATTCCATTCCCACGTTTGTTGAACCGTATCTATCCATAAAAATGAAATAGCTGGTTCAACCACAAAAAACTGCAGAAAGTGGCCTCTTAGGAGGTTAACTTTCTGCAGTTTTTTTATAACTTAGTCAGTTGGTAATGGCTTTTTTAAAGCTTCGATTAATGGTTGGATCGTTGATTGCTGAAGAAGCAATTCTAAGGTACGAATCTCTTTTAGCGAAGGATAATTGTCTAAAAGTAGCCAGTTTTTCTGAGGAGCTATTGGAATATTAGAAATCCAGTAATCGATGGAATCTGCATTTTGATCGTTCATTACAGAATCTTGGACATCAATGATTTCAAAAACTGCGTACTCATTCAATTTCGTTTTAAGAAGCGTAATCAGTAATTCACTATGTACTTGGTCGTAGGTAAAAGCAAGACCAATTTTTTTCTTCTGTTGATTTTTTCTAATAAGTTCCTTTAAGTGTTTATCATAGATAATTGTAAGATAGAGCCATTCATAAAATAAAGGATCATCATTTATTTCATTTCTGAAAGTGATCAATTTTTGTAACAGTCGGTTAGCAGTATGGGCAGAAAAGCGCCCATTTTGCTTAAAAAATTCAATCACAAATCGTTTTTTTTGATCATTTAACAAATATTTGATTTTTCCAGACAAAGTTAGTGATTGATCGATCGAATAATGGAGCTCAATTTCTTTATTTTCTCCAAATAGCTGGTAGAGTTCAGTTGTCAACTGAATCAAGGATTGCTTTTTCCCTTGCATTTCTAGTGAAAGCTTTGGTTCTTTCATCATTGACTGAAATGTTAAGAGATTTGATTGGACGACACCCGTATATGAAAGCTTGAATACTTCTTTGAAGTGTGCATAATCAATGACGATTCGTGAATCATCAAATGGTAAAGTTGCTGAGGATATTGCATTTTTATCCGCTGATTTATAATAAGTCGTTGATTTTTGTATATGGACACTAAGCTTAATAATCACCCAGATCCAGCTACTTAATCGTTGTTGTTCTCGAGAAGTAGAGAAGTTGGGCAATTCGGTAAATGCTTGCAACAGTTGATCAAGAATTAATTGTTCTTTCGGAAGAATATATTGAGTATTAGCGTGATATTTTTCTGAAAAAAAGACATAAAAAAACTGATATAGTTTAGATGAATCTCCTGTAAAGTAGAAAGGAGAGTCAGTCAGACAAATATCATGGCAGTTCAAAAAATCAGCTACTTGTTTTTTGATACGGCGAAATTGAGATTTACTGATTTTTAGTTTTTTTAAAATTTCCGAAGTTGTTATAAACGGACAAGAAAAAACCAGAGAAATAAATTGAATCTGTACAGAATCTTGATAAATATAACTGTATATTTCACTATAGCTGATTGGTTTATTTTTTCTCAGCAATAAATGATCTTTTTTCTTTTCCACTTGAAAAAAGCCACGATTTTCCAGCTCATTCAATTGTTTAAGAATCGTTTGCTTGGTTGCTTGGGTTGTTTCTTCTAGTTGTTGAACGGTCACTTGTCCATTTGCTAAATATGTTTCTAAAATAATTAATTGGATATAATGTTTTTTGGATAATATCGCTTTCATCTTGGTTGGAACCTCCTTACTCGTTATAAGGATTGTACTAATGAAATAGCTGCTATCGGCAATGATAATTTCTTTTTTTTGAAAAAAAAATTATGGACAATTCCAAAAAATTAGTAAACATTAGCAGGATTGCTAAATAGAGAGATGAAAAATGGGAATTTGGCGATTTATTTCTTTTTTTGTGTAAAAAAGGATCTTTAAAATAAAATGTTCATGAAAATTCAAGGCAAATAAAAGAGTATCTCCAGAGATAATATAGAATGAGTCTCGTTACCTAATCGTAACAGCAGAAATCAATTAGTGGGGGAAAATAGAATGAAAAATAACATGAAGAAGGTATTTGTCGCAAGTATTGCCTGTCTGTCTTTAGGAACTTCTATAGGCGTACATGCAACAACCATAGGCAAGGAAGCTATTGCTATCAGTGATAACTTGAAAGAAGTGGTTGAGGATTCGATTATCAGTAACGGGGATTTTAACGCTGGTTTAGATCATTGGATCGTGTCAAACCCAGAATCGAACAATCCAACACTGGTAACCGAAAATGGGGTTTCTTATGTGAAAGCAATGTTGGGCGAAAATATCCATCAATATGTGAAATTACAACTCAATACGACCTACACATTTTCTTATGACGCTGCGGGAAGCAAAAATTTTCCGAGTAAAGTCGAGTTTGGTACATTGAATCACGGAGAAGAATTTGTTTCTTTACAAGAATCGGCACATAATAATGAACAATGGGAAAGACATTCGTTTACTTTTACGACACCAGAAAAAGACAATACATATATTATCCGTTTTTCTTCTACGGGAAATGGTTGGGCAACTTTTAAAAATATCGATGTCCAATCAGAAGATGACACATCCCAAAATACTTTGTTATCTGTTGGAGTAGAAAGTCACCAACCATATATCTACTTAAACTTAACGCCAGAACAATTTAATAGCAAACAACGCCTGATGGTTTATTTGGATGGTAACTATTATTTTGAAACGTATAATGGTAAAGCATACTATTCTTATAAAGATATAACAGACGAACTAGTAAAGATACGTCGTGCGTTTGAAGGCAACAAAGGCGAAAAAATTGAAGTTTATTTAGCACCTGGTTCACCTGGTCAAAGCTCTGCAGGTAAAGTATTGTTAGAAACCTATGTAGTCGAGAAAAAATTGGAATCAGCAGCGACTGAATATGATCAGATCGTGAAAGATATTCAAGTAGTTGGAAATAAAGTAGTGATGGATATTGATCGAGAAATATTTGAGCAAGACAATCGAATCGTACTTTATAAAAATGATGCATATATCGCGGAAACTTATAAAGGAAAAGCTTACTATTCATCAGTCAAAAAAATGAATGAGACTGTTCGGGTGACTTACAGTAAAGGCGTGGTTGCTGGCGATATCATT
Organism: Enterococcus sp. DIV0691; assembly: GCF_051711145.1. Classification (NCBI taxonomy): domain Bacteria; kingdom Bacillati; phylum Bacillota; class Bacilli; order Lactobacillales; family Enterococcaceae; genus Enterococcus; species Enterococcus sp. DIV0691. The sequence goes on along the minus strand of NZ_JBIOLY010000001.1, from coordinate 2,003,559 downwards.
TCAGTTAAATTAGTAGGTAATCGACCAGGAACAAGTACTACGAATAGTTTCCAACAACTACTAGCGACTATAGAAGTGGAATAATCCCAGTAAAATAGATATCGCTTAGGATGAAGAGATACGACAACAATAAAAAAACTCCCTCACTCGTTTGGCTAGTGGGGGAGTTTTAATCAAATAGGAGAAATGCTTATTTTTTTAATTGCTGATAAGATAGCTATTAGGTATGGATTAGTTCGGGTAAGGACAAGTGTAGATTCCGTTGTTCAGTTCTTTTTTATTTGTGACACTCCTGTACTCTTACAATGGATGATATGGTTTTCACTTTATGAGTCGCTTTTTTTATTGTAAAGGTAATGCTTTTTTGATTGATAAAAAATAGAAGAAGTATTAGTTTGACAAATGAGTGACCACTCATATATAATTATACATGAATAAACGTTCATGTTTAAAGTGAGGAGGTCAGAGCATGAAAAGCTATCGATTAGAAGGATTGGATTGCGCAAACTGTGCAATGAAAATCGAAAAAAGAATCAACGAAATCAATGGGGTAAAGCAAGCAAATGTTAACTTTGCTGTAGGTAAATTAACGATTGACGCAGATCAGGATAAGATAGGTGAAATCGAAACTGAAACTAGAAAAGTGATCAAGGAATTAGAACCAGAAGTTGAGGTAAAAGAGATGGAAGAAGTGACTTCAACATTAAATGAAGAAAAAAAGGATCTGATTCGTATTGTCCTATCAGCTATTGGCTTATTAGGCTTGTTTATTTGGGCTCCAGCTGAACCGATTCGTTTTATTGGATTTTTACTTGTCTATTTATTTATTGGTTTTGATGTTATTAAACAAGCTGCATTAAACATTACGAGAGGTCAATTGTTTGATGAAAATTTTTTGATGGCAATCGCAACGATCGGTGCGATGTTGATTGGTGAATATCCAGAGGCAGTAGCGGTCATGTTGTTTTATCAAGTAGGTGAATATTTCCAAGGCTTTGCAGTCAACCAATCAAGAAAATCGATACGTGCATTGATGGAGATTCGACCAGAAGTGGCTCATGTTGAAACAGAAGCTGGATTGGTGACAACCCAGCCAGAAAGAGTAATGATTGGGGAGCATGTTTTTGTCAAACCAGGAGAACGAGTACCATTAGATGGGAAAGTCATCAGTGGGCAGTCATTAGTTGACACTTCTGCATTAACGGGAGAATCGGTTCCAAAAGAAGTTTTTGAAGGAGAGTCAGTATTAAGTGGTTTTATCAATATCAATCAACCATTAGTTGTTGAAGTAGAAAAAAATTATCAAAACTCAACCATTAGTAAATTGCTCGAATTAGTAGAAAATGCAAGTAGTAAAAAGGCACCAGCAGAAAATTTCATCACTAAATTTGCTCGTTACTACACGCCAGTGGTAGTAGTATTAGCTGTTTTATTAGCCATTTTACCACCACTTGTGTTATCAAATACAGGATTTGATGAATGGATTTACCGAGCTTTGACGTTCTTAGTGATTTCGTGTCCTTGTGCTTTAGTAATTTCGGTACCTTTAAGCTTTTTTGGAGGGATTGGTGGAGCTAGTAAAATGGGTGTATTAGTGAAGGGTAGTAATTACCTTGAATTATTAGCTCATACAGACACCATGGTTTTTGACAAAACAGGAACTCTGACAAAAGGTGATTTTTCTGTTCAATCAATTGAAACTACTATGGTTGAACCTTTATTCATGCAATATGTTGCAAGTGTAGAACAATATTCGACACATCCGATTGCACAAGCGATTTTAGCTGATTATGAAGGAGCATTATTACCCACGGATCAAATGGAAGAAGTTTTAGGCGAAGGAATCAAGGCAGTTGTGGATGGGAAAGTAGTCTTAGTAGGAAATCATAAACTTTTCACTCGATACAATATAGCCTTTCCAGTCAATCAAGCAGTTGGTACCTTAGTATATGTGGCAATTGATCAACAGTATGTTGGAAGCATAGTGATTGCAGATTCCATCAAAGAAGATGCAAAAGCAGCTTTACAAAAACTAAAAAAACTTGGAGTTAAACAAACTGTGATGCTTACCGGGGATGCACAAGCAATTGCGACACATATTGGAAATGAATTAGGAATCGACACGGTCTATAGCGAGCTCTTACCGCAAGACAAAGTGGCTAAATTAGAGCAAATCCTCACGAACGCATCGCAAAAGACTGCGTTTGTTGGTGACGGAATCAATGATGCACCTGTGCTAGCTAGAGCTGATGTCGGAATAGCGATGGGAGGTCTTGGAAGTGATGCAGCAATCGAAGCGGCTGATGTAGTGATCATGAATGATGAACCTGGAAAAATCGCAGATGCTATTCGCTTATCAAGAAAAACGTTGAAAATCGTTAAACAAAATATTATCTTTGCGATCGGGATCAAAAGTGTTGTCTTAATTTTAGGCGCATTCGGGATTGCCACAATGGGAGATGCCGTATTTGCTGATGTAGGTGTCACTGTACTAGCAGTCTTAAACGCTATGAGATGTTTAAAACTCTAACGATCGACTGTTGATCTAAACACAAGCATCGTTAAAGTGAACTTTTCTTGCCTACGGAGTAGGATTATCAGAAAATAAGTGAAAATCTTTAACCAAACTATTTATATGCGTGTTTAAAATGAAGTTCTATAGGTGTATTTTGTTTGTTATTGATCAATAGAAAAGAAATTTTCCTTTATTCGTCAGCTTGATGACTGTTCGGATGAAAGGGGAATTTCTTTTTTTTATGTAAAAGCAACGATTTTTGAATTGTACTACCAGTTGTTGTTTTTTGATTAGAAAGTAAGCATATTAAAATAACTATTTGATCTAATTTTTAGAAAATTCTTTTACATCGTTCAGTTTGAAAGGGATTAACTAATTTATACAAGGTGTTATCTTGTGTAAAATGATAAAAAGATGGAAAAATAGTGTGGGAAAATTAAAAATATACACACATAAAATAACGAACTATTGTAAATAGATAAGAATTTGTTTATGATTGTAAATAGATAAATATTTTATTTAAAAAAATTTAAAAGGAGAAAACAGATGAACGATAAACAACTACGTTGGTTTACCGTAGCACTCATTGCTTTCAACATGGTTTGGGGCATGGGGAATGTAGTAAACAACTATGCGCAACAAGGAATTTCAGTTGTTACTTCTTGGCTATTGATTCTTGCTATTTATTTTATCCCTTATGCCTTGATCGTAGGGCAACTTGGTTCCGCATTTAAAGACAGTAAAGGTGGCGTCAGCTCTTGGGTCGAAAATACGACATCAAATAAACGGTTGGCATACTATGCTGCATGGACTTATTGGGTCGTCCACATTCCTTATCTTGCACAAAAACCTCAGGCAATTTTGATTGCTGCTGGATGGGCAGTTCAAGGAAATGGAAATATTGTTAACACAATGACTGTTCAAATGGTAGCAGTGATTTCCTTAGTAATTTTCTTAGCCTTCTTGTATCTTTCTACAAAAGGATTATCCACATTGAAGGTCATTGGTGGATTAGCAGGAACTGCGATGTTTGTCATGTCACTTTTATTTATTTTGATGGCAGTAACAGCTCCATTTATTACTACTGATATGGAATTTGCTACTACAGGAATGAATCAGGTCAAAACATACATCCCGACATTTGACTTTAGCTATTTTACGACCGTTTCGATGCTTGTATTTGCAGTAGGTGGGGCAGAAAAAATCTCTCCTTATGTTAATTCCACAAGAAATCCAGCCAAAGAATTTCCAAAAGGAATGATTTTCTTGGCTGCAATGGTTGGTGTTTGTGCGGTTTTAGGTTCTGTAGCGATGGGAATGTTATTTGCGAGTGACAATATTCCGAAAGACTTAATGGCAAATGGTGCTTACAGTGCTTTCCAAATCCTAGGCAACTATTATGGCATTGGTAATTCGTTGATGATCATCTATGCTTTGACAAATATGGTTGGTCAAATTTCCGCATTAGCCTTCTCAATCGATGCACCACTGAAAATTTTATTAGCAGATGCAGATCCAGAATTTGTTCCTTCATGGTTACGTAAACGAAGCAATAAAGGAACACTCGTCAATGGCTATTTATTGACTGGGATTTTAGTTAGCATCATCATTTTACTACCCATTTTTGGAATCAAAGACATGAACGAATTAGTGAAATGGTTGACTAATCTAAATTCAGTAGTAATGCCTATGCGTTATTTATGGGTATTCTTAGCGTATATGATGTTGAATAAAGCTTACAAGAAATTTACTTCTGAGTATAAATTCGTGAAGAATCCAAAGGTTGGTTTTATTTTCGGTGCTTGGTGTTTTGCCTTTACCGCTTTTGCTTGTATTCTGGGAATGGTTCCCAAAGTCGAGTATGCGGCTGATCCTAAAGCTTGGTGGTTCCAGTTGATCTCAAATGTCGTTACACCAATTATTTTGATCATGTTGGGAATGATCTTACCAGCGATTGCCCGTCGTGATAAAAATAAAAATGTAAAAGAAACATTGATTGAAACATAATGAGTTGAGAGAGAAACGATCGTTTCTCTCTTTTTTTGTGCCTCATGTTATCATAAATAAAAAAAGAAAAAGTTTTGAGTGGAGGAGGAATAAGATGAAGATAGTAATTTTAGGACAAAGTGGCTCTGGAAAATCGACACTGGCAAGAACTATTCAAGAAACGGCAAAGATTCCTCTTTTACCCTTAGATTTTTTATGGCATGGTACAGATTATAGTGAAAAGGCACAAGTTTGGTTTCAACTAGAGCAAGAAAACTTTATGGCTAAACATGAGAACTGGATCATCGAAGGAAACTATCTTGCTACTGCTAGGAAGAGGCTGCAAGAAGCAGATCAAATCATCTTATTACGAGTGCCAACGTATCTTGCAATGGCTCGTGTCATCAAACGAACTTTAAAAAGAAAGCGAGATCGTGCGACCAGACCTGACATGCCTAATGACTTTACTGAAAAGTTGGATAAAGAATACTTGGATTTTTTGTGTTTTGTTTGGCGTTTTAAGCGAAAGAATGAACCTCGAATCTTCCAACTGATTGATACATTGCAAGTAAAAAATAAGTTACTCATTTTAGATAATAAACGTGATCGACAAAAGTATATTAACCAGTTGAAAAAAAATAAGCCTATTGTTTGACAATTTACGATTACAGTTGTAATCTATTATCGAAGTTAAGTTTACAAATGTAATCGATGGAGGTGGAAAACCAATGGAAGAAAAGAGAGTATTAATTAAAATCAGTGATTCTGAATGGGAAGTCATGCGAGTTATCTGGACTTTAGGTCAAGCAAATGCCCAACAAATCACTCAGATATTAGCTGATTCGATGGATTGGAAAGTAGCAACTGTTAAAACCCTTCTAGGGCGTTTGGTGAAAAAAGAAGCGCTTTGGACTGAACAAGAGGGAAAGAAATTTATTTATCATCCAGCTGTTTCCGAGATGGAAACCGTTCGAAGTGCTACTGAAAATCTCTTTTCACATATTTGTGCAAAAAGAGTCGGTGCGACGATTGCTGATTTGGTTGAAGAAGCGACATTGACCCAAGAAGATATTCAGCAGATCATGAAACAACTCAATAAAAAAGAGCCAGTCGAAACGATTGAATGTAATTGTATACCTGGCCAATGTGAATGTAAGAAACAGTAATAAGGAGGAAACAAGAATGAAACAAGAATTTTCAGTTAAAGGGATGAGTTGCAACCATTGTGTGGCTCGGGTTGAAGAAGCGGTCGGAAGAATCAGTGGTGTCAAAAAAGTAAAAGTTCAGCTGAAAAAAGAAAAAGCCGTTGTGAAATTTGATGAAGCAAATGTTCAAGCGACAGAGATTTGTCAAGCAATCAATGAATTAGGCTATCAAGCAGAGGTGATTTGATGGCAACGAATACTAAAATGGAAACATTTGTCATTACTGGAATGACATGTGCGAATTGTTCTGCTCGAATCGAAAAAGAACTAAATGAACAACCTGGTGTCATGTCCGCTACTGTCAATTTAGCCACTGAAAAGGCAAGTGTGAAATATACCGACACTACTACAGAAAGATTGATCAAAAGTGTCGAAAATATCGGCTATGGGGCAATTTTATATGACGAAGCGCATAAACAAAAAATTGCTGAGGAGAAACAAACCTATTTAAGAAAAATGAAGTTTGATCTTATCTTTAGTGCGATCTTGACTTTACCCTTGATGTTAGCAATGATTGCCATGATGCTTGGAAGTCATGGACCAATTGTGTCGTTCTTCCATCTGCCTCTTGTGCAGTTGCTCTTTGCTTTGCCTGTGCAATTTTATGTAGGTTGGCGCTTTTATAAAGGAGCCTATCATGCATTAAAAACTAAAGCGCCGAATATGGATGTCTTAGTTGCGATTGGAACATCTGCAGCCTTCGCATTAAGCATTTATAATGGTTTTTTCCCTAGCCATTCCCATGATCTTTATTTTGAAAGTAGCAGTATGATCATTACCTTGATTTTACTTGGAAAGTATTTAGAACATACAGCAAAAAGTAAAACAGGCGATGCGATCAAACAGTTGATGTCCCTTCAGACAAAAACAGCACAAGTTTTAAGAGATGGCAAAGAAGAGACGATTGCAATTGATGAGGTCATGATCGATGACATCTTAGTGATTCGTCCTGGTGAACAAGTACCTACAGATGGACGGATCATTGCTGGCACTAGTGCATTGGATGAAAGCATGTTGACAGGAGAAAGTGTACCTGTTGAGAAAAAAGAAAAAGATATGGTTTTTGGTGGAACGATCAATACCAATGGATTGATCCAAATACAAGTTTCTCAGATAGGAAAAGATACGGTGTTGGCACAAATCATCCAAATGGTGGAAGATGCTCAAGGAAGTAAAGCACCGATCCAACAAATTGCTGACAAGATTTCAGGGATTTTCGTACCGATCGTTTTGTTTTTAGCATTGGTGACACTATTAGTTACAGGATGGCTCACGAAGGATTGGCAGTTAGCATTACTTCATAGTGTGTCCGTTTTGGTCATTGCTTGCCCCTGTGCGCTTGGTTTAGCAACACCAACCGCCATCATGGTAGGAACAGGAGTCGGTGCTCATAATGGGATATTGATCAAAGGTGGCGAAGCGTTAGAAGGAGCCGCTCATCTAAATAGTATTATTTTGGATAAAACTGGAACGATTACACAAGGCCGACCAGAAGTAACAGATGTCATCGGTCCCAAAGAGATCATTTCCCTTTTCTATTCCCTTGAACATGCTTCTGAACATCCTTTAGGAAAAGCTATTGTTGCTTATGGTGCAAAAGTCGGTGCAAAAACTCAGCCAATCACTGATTTTGTTGCTCATCCTGGTGCAGGAATCAGTGGAACGATCAACGGTGTTCATTATTTTGCTGGGACTAGAAAGAGACTAGCTGAAATGAACCTTTCATTTGATGAATTTCAAGAACAGGCGTTAGAATTAGAACAGGCAGGGAAAACAGTGATGTTTTTAGCCAACGAAGAACAGGTTCTTGGAATGATCGCTGTTGCTGATCAAATCAAAGAAGATGCAAAACAAGCAATCGAGCAACTACAACAAAAAGGTGTAGATGTGTTTATGGTTACGGGAGATAATCAACGAGCCGCTCAAGCAATCGGCAAACAAGTAGGAATTGATTCCGACCATATCTTTGCAGAAGTTTTACCTGAAGAAAAAGCCAACTATGTAGAAAAACTACAGAAAGCTGGAAAGAAAGTTGGCATGGTCGGTGATGGAATCAATGATGCCCCAGCGCTAGCTTTAGCAGATGTTGGGATTGCAATGGGAAGTGGAACCGATATTGCGATGGAAACAGCCGATGTGACATTAATGAATAGTCATTTAACTTCTATCAATCAAATGATTTCTTTGTCAGCTGTCACATTAAAAAAAATCAAACAAAATTTGTTTTGGGCATTCATTTATAATACGATCGGGATTCCTTTTGCTGCCTTTGGTTTTTTAAACCCAATCATTGCTGGTGGCACAATGGCCTTTAGTTCAATCAGTGTATTATTGAATTCTTTAAGCTTAAATCGAAAAACGATCAAATAAATCGTTTCAGAGGAAAGGAAGGAAAAAGATGAATAATGGAATAGATCCTGAGAATGAAACAAATAAAAAGGGCGCTATTGGAAAGAATCCTGAGGAAAAAATAACTGTAGAACAAACGAATACCAAGAATAATTTACAGGAACATGGAAAAATGGAAAATATGGATCAACACCATACGCATGGACACATGAGCGGAATGGATCATAGCCATATGGATCATGAAGATATGAGTGGAATGAATCATAGCCATATGGATCATGAAGATATGAGTGGAATGAATCATAGCCACATGGGTCATGAAAATATGGGTGGAATGGATCATTCTATGCACATGGGGAACTTTAAGCAAAAATTTTGGCTTTCTCTGATTTTAGCGATTCCGATTATTCTTTTTTCACCGATGATGGGGATGTCCTTTCCTTTTCAAGTGACGTTTCCTGGTTCTAATTGGGTGGTGTTGGTTCTGGCAACGATTTTATTTATTTATGGCGGACAACCATTCTTAAGCGGAGCCAAAATGGAATTGAAACAAAAAAGTCCAGCAATGATGACACTGATTGCTATGGGGATTACCGTCGCATATGTTTATAGTGTGTATTCTTTTATAGCCAACCTCATCAACCCCCATACACATGTCATGGATTTTTTCTGGGAATTAGCAACGTTAATCGTAATCATGTTATTGGGACATTGGATCGAAATGAATGCAGTCTCTAATGCCAGCGATGCTTTACAAAAATTAGCAGAATTATTACCTGAATCGGTAAAACGATTGAAAAAAGACGGGACTGAAGAAACCGTCTCTTTAAAAGAAGTCCATGAAGGTGATCGTCTAATTGTTCGTGCTGGAGACAAGATGCCAACGGATGGGACGATCGACAAAGGACATACCATTGTTGATGAATCTGCTGTTACGGGTGAATCCAAAGGGGTTAAAAAGCAAGTGGGCGATTCGGTCATTGGTGGATCAATTAATGGCGACGGAACAATTGAAATTACTGTAACAGGTACTGGCGAAAATGGTTACCTTGCAAAAGTAATGGAGATGGTACGAAAAGCCCAAGGAGAAAAATCTAAATTAGAGTTTCTATCAGATAAAGTAGCAAAATGGTTATTTTATGTGGCTTTAGTAGTTGGGATCATCGCCTTTATTGCTTGGCTCTTCCTAGCAAATCTACCAGATGCACTAGAACGAATGGTCACCGTGTTCATCATTGCTTGTCCGCATGCACTGGGACTTGCAATTCCATTAGTCGTTGCTCGTTCGACTTCGATCGCAGCTAAAAATGGGTTGCTTTTGAAAAATCGGAATGCGATGGAACAAGCCAATGATCTAGATGTGATCATGTTAGATAAAACAGGCACGTTGACCCAAGGGAAATTTACTGTAACTGGTATTGAGATTTTAGATGAAGCTTATCAAGAAGAAGAAATCTTGAAATATATCGGTGCTTTAGAAGCACATGCAAATCATCCTTTAGCGATTGGGATAATGAATTATTTAAAAGAAAAAAAGATTACTCCTTATCAAGCACAGGAACAAAAAAATTTAGCAGGTGTTGGTTTAGAAGCAACTGTGGAAGACAAAGATGTTAAAATTATTAATGAAAAAGAAGCAAAACGTTTAGGACTAAAAATCGACCCTGAACGATTAAAAAACTATGAAGCTCAAGGAAACACTGTCAGCTTTTTAGTAGTTTCAGATAAATTAGTGGCTGTGATTGCTCTAGGAGATGTCATTAAACCAGAAGCAAAAGAGTTTATCCAAGCGATCAAAGAAAAAAATATTATCCCAGTCATGTTGACTGGGGATAACCCCAAAGCAGCCCAAGCAGTAGCGGAATATCTTGGAATCAATGAATATTACGGTGGTCTACTGCCAGATGACAAAGAGGCGATCGTTCAAAGATATCTTGATCAAGGAAAAAAAGTGATCATGGTTGGTGACGGCATCAATGATGCGCCAAGCTTAGCACGGGCAACGATAGGTATGGCAATCGGAGCAGGAACTGATATTGCGATTGATTCTGCAGATGTTGTCTTAACGAACAGTGACCCCAAAGATATCTTGCATTTCTTAGAATTAGCAAAAGAAACAAGAAGAAAAATGATCCAAAATCTTTGGTGGGGCGCTGGTTATAATATTATTGCTATTCCTTTAGCAGCAGGAATCTTAGCACCGATCGGACTTATTTTAAGCCCAGCAGTGGGAGCAGTCTTGATGTCACTAAGTACAGTGGTCGTTGCGCTCAACGCCTTAACTTTAAAATAAGTTGTTAACGTTACTTGATTAACGAGTGAGTGTAAGAATAGAAAAAAGACAATCTTTAAGGACAAACACAAGCAAATTTATTCAAATGAAAACTGGCAAGCAGCTATTTTTCAGCGAATCAATTTTAGCAAAGGTCGTTAAAGATTGTCTTTTTTATTTATGTAGACAAAATGAAAAGAAAAAATGGCAGGAGAAGGGTTGAGAGAGGGATTCAAGAAATAATCAGTAACCATAGTTGTTCCCATTGTACGAAATTTTGCACAGTTCAATGTGTGACGGTAAGAAAAAAATAGCAGTAGTTAACTTTTTCGATCTGTTAAATTAGAATTTAATGAATTTCGTTTGAATTAAAGAAGAAAAAATGTTTTTTTTCGTAATTTATATATAGGGAGATGTATTAATCTATAGTTGATCGTACTCCTGAAACACACAGTAAAAAATAAGTGAGGGAACGCCAATGAAGTGGCAAAGATTATTGTCAAAAAATGTACAAAATCTATTTATATTGATCCATCAAATGAAAGATTTATCGTGGAAAAAAACGGATCTAGCAGAAAAACTATTAGTTGATGTAAAAACGATCGATCGATATTTAAAAAGATTAGAAGAAGGAGATTTTCCGATCCAACTGATTCAACATAAAAAAAGCGTAAAGCTGATTTATAATAAAGGCTACAGTGAGCCCTATTTGTTGTTTGATTTTCTGATCCACTCTTCGTCCTTTTGCTTATTGAAGGATTTGATTTTGAACACGGAGTATCAACAAGAGTATGATCGCTCCTCACAAGAGCGTCTAAGAAAATGGCTGGGTGAATATCATTTGTCTTTTTCTTATCGAAAACAACAACTTTATGGTTCTGAAAGAAAGATACGCTATCTTTTTTTCTGTTTTCTTAAAGATTTTCCCCTCTTTTTTATTGGGGATACAGAACAGTCTTTTTCCGAATTATTTATCCATTTGTTGGAGACACGTGCCCAAAATGCCGAAATCAAAATATTAGACGAACATCGCACGCTTTTTTTTGAACTTTTTCCAGAGTTGTTATTCCGACACGAACAACGTTTATCTGTCCGCGAAAAAAATTACCGCTGTATCGTTCGTTTAAGTTGCAACATCATTATCGAAAAATACTGGAAAAAAATTGAAGAAACGAAAATCTACCGAAAATTAATGACCTTAACAGAGAAATTGGATTCGTTGTTTTGGTTGGCTAGTGAATTTGAAAGTACGAATAAAACAACGATCACGCGAGTTATCTATCAAGAGTGGCTCCGTTACTCAATTGGGCTACACGAAAGAGTAGTCAAAGAGGAATTTCATGAGTATCAGGAAAGCTTGCGTTTGGTGCCGAATGTTAATGAAAAACTTTATCAATACCGGATGGCTTTACAACAAGCACTTACATATCCATCGTATGAATGGGGCCTACTTTTACTTAAAGTTTTGCAAGAAAGAGGATACCTGGAAATCTATCCACCAGAAGTAAAAATCGTCTTTTTTTTTCGTTACGATCATGAGGAAGCGCGCCGCCTAGCTTCTGTTCTGGATAAGACCTTGCGACATCGAAAACGGACCTCCATACATGTTTGTACTCGATCAATCCCTCCAAGTTATGCACAATTGATTATTACGGACCATTTTTTTCCATTAAATAATAGTAAACATCAAAAGACTTATTTCTACCAACCTTCTTTTGGGGTAGATCGTCTACTATCAGATATTGATTATTGGATTGATACGAAAAATTGATTTTTATCATATGAAAAGGGTGTGTTATAATAAAGAAGATGAGTAAAGGAGGATGTCTTTTGGATTTAAAGAAATTAGAAGTTCCTACATCTTCAATCACTGAAGTAAAACGATCACCGATGGATGTATTTGATCAGGCAAGAAAAGCTGAAAACGGTGTATATATATTTAATCGTGAAAAAGTTGCAGGAGTGATGTTGACACAAGAGCAATATGAAACACTGTTACAAGAATTAGCAGATTTACGTCAGAAGGCAAATGAAGAAGTACAGGCACCTATAGAAAGTAATGAACTACTTGGAAACTACACTGACCAAACAGCTGCTGTCGTTTCGACTTCTGATGGTCTAGATGAGTTGGTACAAACACTGAAACGTTATTTGATTACTGGTGTAACGATTTCTGCTAAAAATTTAGATGAACGAATGGTTACACTAGGTTTCATTACGAAAAAGACGGGCTTTGGAGGAGTGGTCGATATGTTAAACGAATTGACCGCAACTGGAAAGATCAATTATCAGTTACGTAGAAAACCAAACAGTCGTACAGTAATTGCTGAGATTATTGGTGAACAAGACAGTCAATCACAATTATTTGATAAAATTATTATAAAAAAAATTTATCTACATGAACTTTAATGAATAGCGTAAATTTTTATTTTTTGCTTCTTTCGGTGCTATGATTTTTCAGACTTTTTTACAAGGATCAATGAGAAATCATAGCTGATTTTCTATAAAAATTGGGTGGTTACCGATCCTTTGCTAGTCATATTTTTTCGATTCACTGATTTAACGAGTGAAAATTCTTGCCCAAAAAGCCCCAAGAATTTGAGGGATCAAATACAAAACCGAAAGCAGTAAAATCAGTTGGGTTGGTTTGAATGGCTGGTAAAAGAAATGCCAATCAGAGTAATAGTGACAAATCAAATAAGAAATGAATGTTGAACTAATATTAATAAAGAAGAGAAAGAGTAACTGTTGCTTTTTCTGGAAGCTAAAGCCAGCGTAAAAAGACAGAAAAATCAAAAAAATCAAGCCAAAAACAGAATGATACCGATAATCTAGTAGTAAAGAGAAGTACACATACGGAATGAAAAGTAAGAGCAAAATTAATTTTTTTCCATGATTTTTCATGGTGTGTTCCCCCAATCAGGTGAATCCGATTTCTTCTACTTTCATTCTAAAATCAACCAGCTAATAATCAAACACTTTTTTGAAATTTGTAGATTAAATGAATAAACTCTCATAGCCTTATCTCTAAAAAAAAAGATTTTCCCCCTAATTTTTTTAGAGAAAACGCTTATAGTAGGTGAAAGAAAAAATCGCGTAGGAGTAAAGTGATGAAAAAGAAAATAAAACTTGAACAATTGTATTTATTTTTTTGGTTTTTTCCAATTCTGCTGTTGCCGTTTACTTGGGTGAATGCCGTTGTTCAGGGAGCAGAAATTTTGGGGCTAATTCATGGTACTGGGATTGTAGTATCGAAAAATTTTCCAATTTTAACACTATTCTATTTTTTAGTGAGTATGAGCTTGATTTTGACAAATAAATTTATGAATAGTTATAATTGGCATTTGATTCATTTTTCTTGTATGTTGGTTTTTACTTCCTTTTTTTCTATTCTGCCACGAATCATTGTTGGACCGAATGGCTTAAGTGAAAGTGGATTGAAAGATACAGGGGAAACTTCGATGTACTTTTTGACCATTAAACCAAGTTTTTATCTAGCGATTCTTTCGTTTTTATTAGCAGTCATTTTTTATTCTATAGCAAAATTAAGAATAGAAGAAAAACTGTCCGGCGAAGTTAATAAATAGGTTCAATAAAGAGGAAACATTGTGAGCAAATGATAGTAGCGAACAGTGTTTTTTTGCTCTTTGTCAAAGATTTTTGATCCCAAAACAGGCGTTGGCAGGATTCGACGTTTTGAAAACACTGTACAAAAATACCTGAAAGGATGGCAGGAAAGCAAGAACAACTTAAGGAAATAGAAGAGAAGTTAGAAATAGCGAAAAAACAGCTTCGTTTCCCACAAAAGGAAGAACTCAAAGAAAAAGTGGTAGAACAAACTAGAATAAACATAGAAATGGAGTATTCACTAAGTAAGAAGTTAGATACGTAATCAATGGATGAAGATATGAATGAAGTAATGTTGCCTGAAGAAGAATACAATGAAGAAAATCAAATCGAAATATAAAAGAACGAATAACTGAATGTATTACATATTTCGCAAAGGAAATATCTCTTTTCGTATAATAATCAACCTATTTAAAAAATTCAAATAGCCTTTTTAGGCAAGCTAAAGATCTTTATTCTATGATATAATATTATTGTAGAAAGTTTGTGGCGGTTTGGCAAATCCAATTGAGGGGGCGTGGTGCCTATGAGCTTATTAGCTTGTTGGACGTACTCTTTAGAAAGGAAATGCCTGATTTTTTCTCATTGGATCAAATCATTGCTATTATCGGAGCAGCAGTAATAATTACTGCAATAGCGAAAGCTAGTGATTCGATTTTAGCATGGTTAAAGTTCAAAAAAGAACAAAAAAAATAGAGCCGTCTCAACTTTTGGCAGAGTAGACAGGCTCTAAACTTGTTAAAAAATGCCATCCGCTTTGAACGGACTACACTGGGCATGTTACAGCATGCCCTTTCATTTTTATTATAACCCATTTATCTAAATTTGAAAAGTAACTTTGTTTGCGAAGTGTTGTTCTGCATGACATTAAATATAGCATATTGCTACTTCTTCAATCATAGTAGAATCATTAATCCCAATTGCTATTCTATTACTTGAATAGGGCTTTTTGTCAAATGACGTTGGTAAAGAGAAAGTCTAGAATCATTTGGCCAGAAAGAAGAAAACTTCTTTCTGTGTTTTTTTTTTGGTTAAAATAGTTTTACGTGACGGATCATGGTTTAAAGGATTTCAGGGGGGCTCTTCTCTCTGTTTTTACATCATAAAAAATTTGTCGGTGAATTTCACCAACATCAAAAAGTACGGAGCCTTTTTATTTGGCTTGGATTTACGATAACTTTACATAAATTAACTGGATATTTACACCTTCAATATGCAGGATTTACAGTGGATTGCTACAATTTACTTGTAAATAAGAAAGGGGTATATCAATGAAAAAAGTATTATTTTCTTTAGGTGTTTTAGGTCTTATGTTAGCTGGCTGTGGTTCCGGTTCTGGTAGCACGGATGGCTCCGCAGCACAAAATAATTCTGCAACTTCTGGCGATCAAGTCAAAATCGTGGCTGTCGGATCTACTGCGCTCCAACCTCTAGTCGATGCAGCACAAGAAAGTTTTGTCCAAAAAAATCCCAACTATCAAATCTCTGTCCAAGGTGGCGGAAGTGGTACTGGGTTAAGTCAGGTCGAGTCTGGGGCAGTGACAATAGGAAACTCCGATGTCTTTGCTGAGGAAAAAGAAGGCGTAGATGCAAGTAAAATAAAGGATCATAAAGTTGCGGTGGTAGGTATGGCGCCAATCGTCAATAAAGACACGAACGTCAAAAATATTACAAAACAGGAATTAATTGATATATTCACTGGAAAAATTACCAATTGGCAAGAACTAGGTGGGAAAGATGAAAAAATCAATGTCATCAATCGGGCAAATGGTAGTGGTACACGAGCTACTTTTGAAAAGTGGGGATTAGATGGTGCTACTCCAGTACAATCACAAGAACAGGATTCATCAGGAACTGTTCGACAAATTGTTAGCCAAACTCCTGGCGCAATCAGCTACCTTGCTTTTTCTTATTTGGATGATAAAACACAGGCTTTAAGTATTGATGGTGTAGAACCAAAAGAAGAAAATGTTGCTGACAACAGTTGGAAAATTTGGTCTTATGAACACATGTATACAAAAGGTGAGCCTTCCCCAGAAGTTCAAAAATTTTTAGATTATATGATGACAGACGAAATCCAACAAGGACCGGTGAAAGAACTCGGTTACTTACCAATTACTGCGATGAAAGTAGAACGTGATGCTGAAGGAAACTTAAAATAAGCAATCATGTACTCAAATCTGCTACCCCTAAAAGTGTGCCTTTAACAGGCATGCTTTTTTTTTAGCTATTTCCTGCAAATGAATATGACAGTAATGAAAGATATTTATTAGTCATTTCATAGGCTTTTTTTTTACAAATGTATTAAGGTAAATATAATACTAATAATCGAGGTAAACGGTAAATGAGAATATTTAGTCATCAAACGGAAGTTGAAAAAGATCAAACTTCAGTTAAAAATATTACAAGGTATGCTCCCGATTATCGAGAGGGGCTAACAGATGAGCAAGTTGCAGAACGAGTGCATGCTCAAGCAACAAATGAAACGATCGACCCATCATTTAAAACGAACAAACAAATCGTTTTGCAAAATATATTTACTTATTTTAATTTGATTTTTATCGTCTTAGCAGTTTTATTATGTCTAGTTAGTTCCTATAAAAATTTGACTTTTTTGCCAGTGATTCTTGCAAACACGGGAATTGCTATCTATCAAGAGATTCGCTCAAAAAAGATATTAGATAATTTGAGTGTACTGAATGCAGCAAAAGTTACAGTCGTAAGAAACGGCGTAGCCAATAAGATCGATATGGAGGAATTAGTTTTAGATGATGTCATCTTGCTCGAAACGGGTCAACAGATTCCTGCAGACGGTTATGTCTTAGACGGTAAATTACAAGTCAACGAAGCACTTTTGACAGGTGAAGCAGATGAGATCGTGAAAGAAGTAGATGATTATTTGATGTCAGGGAGCTTTGTCGTTTCTGGTAAGGCTTATGTACGATTAGACAAGGTTGGCTATGACTCTTACATCTCCCAATTAACAGCAAAAGCAAAAAAAATGGGAGGAGGCGAACAATCAGAAATGATTGCTTCGCTGAATAAATTAATCAAATGGATCGGGATCATTATTATTCCCATCGGCATCACTTTGTTTTCACAAAGTTACTTTTTTAATGGCAACACGATCAAAGAAAGTGTGGTAGCCATGGAAGCAGCTTTAATCGGGATGATACCAGAAGGCTTGTACTTATTGACAACGATCGCTCTAGCAATGAGTGCCGCTCGTTTAGCTAAGCAACGAGTATTATTACATGATATGAAAAGCATAGAGACTTTAGCAAGGGTTAATGTACTATGTGTAGATAAAACAGGAACTATTACTGAAAATCAGATGTCTGTACAAAAACTAGTGATTGCTAAAAATGAGCAGGCGGAGCAACAGGCAACTAGGATTCAAGAACTCATTTCAGATTATGCTAAAGCTATGGCAAATGACAATGCGACGATGCAAGCAATCAAAACGTACTTTAATAAGCCTACAGATCAAGAGCCTTTATCTATCTTGCCTTTTTCGTCGGTACAAAAATTCAGTAGCGTAACATTTGCGGATGGGGTCTATGTATTAGGAGCGCCAGAAATGGTTTTACGTGAACGTTTCGAAACAGTTAAAAATGAATTTAGTCAATATGCTGATCAAGGCTACCGTGTGTTGGTTTTCGGTAGTTACCAAGGAATATTGAGCGAAGCACTTTTAGAAGCAGAAGTGATTCCGCTTGCTTATCTTTTGATTGCCAACCCAATTCGAAAAGAAGCCCCTGACACATTTGCTTATTTTAAGGAACAAGGGGTAGCAATCAAAGTGATTTCAGGGGATAATCCGCAGACCGTTTCAACTGTCGCATTACAGGCGGGCATTGCTAATGCAGACCAATATATTGATGTTTCTCAACTTGCTGAGGAAGATTATCTCTCAGCAGTGGAAAAATACACCGTATTTGGACGGGTTAAGCCTGAACAAAAAATGCAGTTCGTTCAGCTTCTTAAACAAAAAAATACAGTTGCGATGACTGGTGATGGTGTCAATGACATTTTAGCAATGAAAGAAGCTGATTGTAGTATCGCTATGGCTTCTGGCAACGAAGCAACGATCCAAGCTGCGCAAGTTGCCTTATTAGATTCTGATTTTTCTAGAATGCCTGAGATCGTAGCAGAAGGTCGGCGAGTTGTTAATAATATTGAACGATCTGCTAGTTTGTTTTTAGTAAAAAATATTTTTTCTTTCTTACTTTCCGTCTTTTCTGTCTTGTTCGCATTGACTTATCCGTTGGAGCCTTCTCAAATTACCTTGATTAGTCTGTTTACGATTGGTTTGCCATCGTTTTTACTTGCTCTTGAAGAAAACAAAAATCGAATTGAAGGAAAGTTTATTGTGAATGTCTTAGAAAAAGCCATTCCTGGTGGGCTAACAGATATGACTGTCGTGGGGACTTTAGTGGTAGGTGGTGTCATCTTGCATTTGAATAAGACAGATGTTTCCACTGCTTCAACGATGCTACTGACAGCGGTTGGTTTTCTCGTACTCTATAAAATTTGTCACCCATTGAACCAATTCAGAGGGCGGATCATTTTATTTTGTGCAGCAGGTATCTTATTTTCAGTCGTCTTTCTGCATAAATTATTTTCTATCTCCGCTATTTCACCCGTTTCGATTCTGTTGCTTTTGATTCTATTTTTTGCGGCGGACTCGATTTTCCGGCAGTATACGCGAATGATCGAAAATTACAGCCAATTGAAGGATGGAAAGAAAAAACGGTCTGCTTGGTTCTGGCTCAAAGTGCTGTTTTCAGTAGACAATAAACACGATTAACAGATAGACAAAACAAAAATAGGCGGTTATGCCAACCGCCTATTTTTTTCTGTTCCGCTATTTCACTTGTTCATTCATTTTTTGAAGATTTAAAGGTGATCATGCTGGAGGGATGGTGACGGTAAAAGTCGACCCCATTCCTGGATGACTTTCCACTTTGATCGTACCACCCAAGAGATTGACGTAATCTTTCACAATAGCCAGACCTAGACCAGTACCACCTGAGTGTCGACTACGTGCTTTATCCACTCGATAGAAGCGCTCAAAGATCCTTTCTTGATCTTCACGATCAATCCCAATACCAAAGTCTTGGACGGAGAATGTCAATTGGTTGTCAACCTCGTAACGGATGATTATTTTCTCTGATTCTTTAGAATATTGGATTGCATTTTCGATCAGATTTTTGATGATCGGGTATAAGAGTTCAGTTTGAGTTGTAAATGATTGTTCTTTCTGTTGCATTTCCAGGGTTAAGTGTTTCTTTTCGATCATTGGTTGGTAACTTTGAATGATTTGTTCAAAGTAAGTTGCTAAATGGATGGTTTGCGTTTCGTGTGCTGTTTCTTCATCTTTTGATAGCTGAATGATTTCTCGGATCAGCTTATCTAAACGAATCGCATCTTTTTGCATGATCAATAGGAACTCATTCAATATTTTTGGGTCATCTTTGGCTCCATCTAGCAGTGTTTCAGTAAATCCGATCAATGAAGTAACCGGTGTTTTAAGTTCATGAGAAACATTTCCTACGAAGTCTTTTTGCAGTTTTTCTAATCGTCTTACTTTTGTGAGATCATAAGCCACGCCTAGAATCTGCCCAGTCTCTTCAGAACTATTGAAGTAACGTAAGCTGATGTCTAATGTTTGTTGTCCCTCTGAAATAGTAATTTCTTGATGGATCAATGGTTCATTTGGCGTAACTTGGTGAATCAATTGGATTAATTTTGGCTCTTGAATGATCTCAGTATACCGTTGATTAGGCTGATAATCATGTACCCCTAAATGTGCCTGCATTTTTGGATTCAATAACCGCAGATGTGACTCTGAATCGATCAAAAAGACACCAATCATTAATTCATTCAATAGAGTATACAATTGTTCTTCAGTGGTCGTATAGGCACGATAGACTTTACTCATTTGTTCACTCAAAGCATTGATCGTTTGGTAAAGTTCTTCCCATTGATCAGAAGTTTGCATGATGGTCTCGGTTTTATCAGGGTTTTTGACCATTTTCTTTAAGACGGGCAGCACGGTTTTCAAGGGACGGTTACGTTGATAAACCAAATAATAGCTCATACTGGACAAAACAACGAAGAAAACCAAAAAGAAGAAAAAGACCCAACGACGAAAATTTTCTGTTCTTGGCAAAAAGCCATTTGTTGGTTCTGCGATTCGAATAATGGCTTCCAACTGCCCATTCTTCTTGATCGGTAGTGCTACATATAATAGTTCTTCCTTTAACGTACTGCTCATTCTTAAAGAAGTACCTAGTGAGCCGCCATCAAGGACTGCTTTGATTTCTGGACGAGTATTTCGCTGCCCTCGTAGTGAGTGATCGGTCGTATCGAATAGGATTGTACCATTTGGAGCTAATAAGGTTAGTCGTTCATTTGATTGATGAACAAAGTCTGTTAAAACTGCTTGATTATGCTTCGAAGATAAATCATCAATAGTCAATTGCTGGATCAGCAATTGCCCTTTTTTTGAAAGATAGCTTTCTTGTTGCTCGATGATTTGTTGTTTGAAATATTGAGAAATCATTTGCCAGCCACCGAAAAAGAGTCCCACTAAGAGAATGAAAAAGAAGACACGCTCAGAAATTTTTTTCCAATTCATCGTTTTGGTTCCTGAAATTTATAGCCAAAACCGCGAACTGTCACTAAATATTTTGGATGTTTAGGGTCTCTTTCGATTTTTTCTCTTAAGTGACTGACATGGACATCAACGATTCGACTTTGACCTGCAAAATCAAAATTCCAGATGCGATTTAGCAGCGTATCACGATCAATTACACGATCTTTTCGTTTCATAAAATAAACGAGCAGTTCAAATTCTTTTGGCGTTAATTCGATCGGTCGTTCCTCTACGGTTACTTGGAAATTCGTTAAATCTGCTTTGATCTGTCCAATCGTTAGGTAAGCAGGTTCTGCTTCTTCTTGTTGGACATGGCGTGGTTCGATGCGGCGAAAAATAGCTTTCATTCGAGCAAGTACTTCTCTAGGGCTGAAAGGCTTTGTTAAATAATCATCAGCACCAATTTCCAAACCGATGATCCGATCGACCTGGTCATCTTTGGCTGTTAGCATTAAAATTGGAGTATCAATTTTTTCTTGTCTTAACTTTTGGGTGATTGCCATACCATCTATAGAAGGCAGCATCACATCTAAAATCATAAAATCAAAAGGTTCTTCCAGTGCTAATTCCAGTCCTTTTTGTCCGTCTAAAGCACTTGTTACTTGATACCCTTCTTTTTCCAGATTGAATGTCAACAATGTGACGATTGAAGGTTCATCATCTACCACTAATACTTTTTTCATAACTTCTCCCTTTTCTTGCGTTCATTCTTTTTGTTTATTTAAAAACAGCTATCAACTAATGCCTGGTTTTTTTTATTAAGTGTCATGAATAGACATTTCTTATTTTAGCATAGAATCCAGTAGAAGGACTATTTTACCAACTAAATAAATGGTATAATAGGAAGGCACTTTGTTGGATAAAGGAGTGAGTGGCAATTGATCGGAATTAGCGCTTGTTTAGGCGGTGTCTTATGTCGGTATGATGGAAAAGAAAAAGCTGTGCCGGAATTAAAGAAACTGGTCGCTGAAGGTAAAGCGATCATGGTTTGTCCTGAAGTAATGGGCGGTCTTTCAACTCCTAGAGCCCCAGCAGAAATCGTTGGTGGCGATGGATTTGACGTTTGGAATGGTCAGGCAAAAGTGATCACTACAAATGGTGAAGACGTCACAAAAGCCTACCAAGAAGGGGCAATCCATGCTTATCAAAAATTAAAAGAGCAAGAAATAGATTTAGTGATATTAAAAGCGAAAAGTCCTTCTTGTGGTTCCTCTCTTATTTATGATGGGAGTTTTTCAGGAACCTTGAAGTCTGGAACTGGTGTGGCAACTGCTTATTTTATCCAACAAAAGATGACCGTACTCTCTGATGAAGAATGGTTGAAATTGCGAGGTGAACAGAATGGAAATCGAGAAAACGAACCGAATGAACGCACTTTTTGAATTTTATTCTACGCTTTTAACCGAAAAACAGATGAATTATATGGAGTTGTATTATGCAGACGATTTTTCATTAGGAGAAATAGCAGAAGAGTATGAAGTAAGTCGCCAAGCAGTATACGATAATATCAAACGAACCAGTAAGATTTTAGAAGATTATGAAAAGAAACTCCATCTTTTCTCTAATTATATTGTTCGGGAACAGTTATTAGAAAAAATGAAAACTTATGTAAAGGAAACTTATCCTAAAGATGAAGTTCTCCTTGATTATGTGAAACAGATCCAAGAAATTGAAGAATAAAGGAATGAAGAAATCATGGCATTTGAAAATTTAACTGAGCGCCTTCAACAGGCAATGAGCAAGTTAAGAAAAAAAGGGAAAGTTTCAGAAGCTGACGTCAAAGAAATGATGCGGGAGATCCGCCTTGCATTACTAGAAGCCGATGTAAACTTACAAGTAGTAAAAGACTTTACGAAGCGTGTTCGAGAACGGGCGATTGGTGTAGAAGTATTAGAAAGTTTAACACCTGCACAACAAATCGTTAAGATCGTTGATGAAGAATTGACGATCACTTTAGGAGCAGAAACTGTTGAATTGAATAAATCACCAAAAATTCCAACAGTCATCATGATGGCAGGTTTGCAAGGGGCAGGTAAGACGACGTTTACTGGTAAACTAGCCAACTATTTAAAGAAAAATGAAAATGCACGTCCTTTACTAATCGCAGGTGACGTGTATCGTCCAGCTGCGATCGATCAATTGAAAGTTCTAGGGCAACAATTAGATGTACCTGTTTTTGATATGGGAACAGATGTTAGTCCAGTTGAGATCGTTCGTCAAGGGATGGAATTAGCAAAAGAAAAGAAAAATGATTATGTTCTGATCGATACGGCGGGGCGTCTGCATATCGATGAAACCCTGATGGATGAATTGAAACAAATCAAAGAATTAACACAACCAAATGAAATCTTGTTGGTTGTCGATGCGATGACCGGTCAAGATGCTGTCAATGTGGCAGATAGTTTTAACCAACAACTAGGGATCACTGGGGTAGTTATTACTAAATTAGATGGTGATACACGTGGTGGTGCAGCACTTTCGATCCGTTCTGTGACTGGCGCACCAATCAAATTCATCGGGTCAGGGGAAAAATTAACAGATCTTGAAGTTTTCCATCCAGACCGTATGGCAAGCCGTATTCTTGGTATGGGCGATATGTTGACGTTGATCGAAAAAGCGCAACAAGACTATGACGAGAAAAAAGCAGAAGAATTAGCGAAAAAAATGCGGGAAAATTCATTTGATTTCAATGATTTCATTGAACAGTTGGATCAAGTGATGGGGATGGGACCGTTAGAGGATCTGATCAAAATGATTCCTGGGATGAACCAAGTACCAGGGATTGAAAATGTCAAAGTAGATCCTAAAGATGTCGAACGTAAAAAAGCAATGGTTTACTCAATGACACCTGCAGAAAGAGAAAACCCTGATTTATTGAATCCAAGTCGTCGCAGAAGGATTGCCGCAGGTTCTGGTAACAGTGTGGTTGAAGTTAACCGCATGATTAAGCAATTTAAAGAATCACGCAAAATGATGCAACAAATGTCTAAGGGAGATATGAATATTCCTGGAATGGACCAAATGTTTGGCACAGGTGTCAAAGGAAAACTTGGAAAAATGGCGATGAATCGCATGATCAAGAAAAACAAAAAGAAAAAGAAAAAACGGAAATAAAGCTTCTATCGTACGTCTATCGTACTTCTATTATAATAGTAGAATTTTGTTTACCGTTTCATCCATCGAAAGAATCGTTGAGTTAGCTTCTGCTGGCTTTGCGATTCTTTTTTTGCATACTAGATAAACCCAATTCAAAAACTACCTGCCATAGCGTTCCTCATTTTAGATAGAGAAACAAAGGAATGGTACAATAAAGCTAAGAGGTGAAGAGAATGAAACGAAGATGTCCTTGGGGTGAGCAAACAGCAAGTATGAAACATTATCATGACACAGTTTGGGGTGTTCCAGAATATGATGATCAATTACTTTTTCGTAAATTGATGTTAGATATCAATCAAGCGGGATTAAGCTGGCAAACGATTTTGAATAAAAGTGCCTCCTTTGATGAAGCTTATGACTTTTTTTCGATCGGTAAAGTAGCCGAATATACAGAAGCAAAAATCATTGAGTTGATGGAAAATAAAGGGATCATTCGTAACCGTCGTAAAATTGAAGCAGCGGTAGCCAATGCTCAGGGTGTCCAAAAAATCCAACATGAATTTGGTAGTTTTGCGGATTATTTGTGGTCATTTTCGGATCATCAAGTGATCAATCACTCGTATAAAGAACAAAATGAGGTACCAACAACGAGCCCGTTATCTGATCAAATCGCCAAAGATCTAAAACAACGCGGATTTAAATTCATCGGAAGCACAACGATATATGCTTTTTTAGAAGCTGTGGGAATTGTCAATGATCATTTAGATCATTGCTTTCGCAAACAAGAAGTCAGCCAGATGGGAAAAGGAGAGTGAATATGATGGGGAAAATCGTCTTTTATGGTGCCATTAGTTTAGATGGCTACTTAGCAACAAAAGAGGATAGTTTACAGTGGTTATTTGACACACCAACTGGAGAAAAAACAACTTACGAGGCTTTTTATCAAACAATTGATCAAACGATTATGGGAAGAAAAACTTATCAGGAAGCCAAAAAATTGTTAGCAACTGAGCATCTGTATCCTGAAAAAAAGAATTTTGTATTTTCTTCTAATAAAGAGCTGATATTAAATGATGCAACAGTTGTTCATGAAGATCCCGTTTCATTCGTGAAAAACATAAAAGAACATTCTAACCAAACAGTCTGGGTCGTTGGTGGTGGGAATTTGTTGAAACCTTTGATCGAAAATCATTTGATCGATGAATGGTGGATCCAAATCGCACCTGTGCTTTTAGGAGAAGGTATTCGATTGTTTCAAGAAGGCACATACGAAGAACGCTTGAAACTAGTTGATACTAATTATTTTGGAGAGTTCATTGAATTGCATTATGTAAGTAATCGTGGAATATGATGGGAAAGATTATGTTGTGATGGCAAGTATTATTGTTTAAAAATAGTTTGATTAAATCAAGAGAGAAGGCGATTAAGACTTAAGTTAGTATGATGTATATTATAACTAACTTAAGTCTTAATCGTCTCTCATGTTAATAAATTGAGCGATTTCTTTATCACTACAACGATAAAGATTAAAAATATTGCGCAAACATTCGTAATTAGGTCTTCCTTTTCCTCTTTCCCAACAAGAAACGGTTTCTCGACTTACATTGAGATAATTTGCAACAAATGTTTGAGTATAATTTGCCTTTAATCTTTTTCGTTTTAACCACCTTGCATAGAAAATACAAATCACCCCTTAATATAAAGCACTTCACCTTGAATTATATAGGTAACATATTGTATTTAAAAGGTGTTGTGTGGGGAAATTTTCCCCTTTACTAAAATAATACAAGGGTATACGATTTACATATATAAAAGTAAACGATTACTTTACTTTCTATAAAATGATAAATTAAGGAGATTTGATTGGATTAATGTTTTTTCAATTTCTATCCATCTCTTTCTGATAGTACTATTATTATTAATCGGTATATTAGTAACTATTTCTATTATTAATTTTAGATGGGAGAAGGAAAGTCTATGAGAAAAATATTCGTTGATCTTTTAAAATGTAGCGGTATATCATTTTTTATTACATTTTTGATGTTAATCATGTCAATTATCCCTATTTGCTTGATCAGTTTTTTTTATGGAACAAATTTTCACGCACCTTATAATTTATTTACTGTCATAGGGAATACGAATGATTTAGGAAACGCAATTGAATTTAATTTTAATCAGAATTTTGGGATACAAATTCTATTATTTTATTTTTGTTTCACTTTTGTAATATTAGGAATTACATATACAAAACGCTATAAGAAAATGATATATTTAATAATTTCATTGTTTGCCATTTTGCTACAAGTTCTCTTAATGAATAGTATTGTATTAAATAAAGAACCGTTTAAGGAAACATCTATAAATGAAATCAAGGAATTAATTAAAAGTAATGAAGATACAGTTATTTATGTGGGAAGAGACAATTGTCCAGAATGTATCATTTTTAAGCCAAAATTAAGTTCATTTTTAAGTAAAGAAGGTCTGAGAATCAATTACCTGAATACTACTGGAAATGAAGAAGAAGTATCTAATTTTAAAAAGTTTTATAATGAACTTGGTGTGGTTAGCGTGCCAGCAGTCATCTTTATGGAAGGTGGTAAAATTGTCAAAGTACTTCATGGAAATAAGGCCTATAATGAGATAGAAAATAGAATGAAACAATTTACTCAGCTCAAAACTGAACAAATAAGTAAATAATTAGATCGCGGGGGCTATGCTAGTATGACAGATTCTAGTAGTGATAGTACTTTGACCATAAATAGGAAAACAAGCCGAAGAATTCCAAAAATAGGAGAAGCTATTTTCGGATTCTTCGGCTTGTTTTTCAGAGCTAGACAGGTCACAACCTTTTTTCGATTGTTTCCTTCATATATGATCTATTTGATTCGACCCATCGCTTATCAAAGCTAATTTTTACTTAGTTAATTTATTTAAAAAATCAAGATAAGCATCTAGAATCGTTTGGAAGAAGCTGAGTGTTCCTTCCACAATATGACCTTCTTCATCAACTAAGTTTGCAATATTGCCAATATAAGCTTCAGGTTGTTGTAAGGTAGGAACATTTAAGAATACAAGTGATTGACGTAGGTGATGGTTCGCGCCAAATCCACCGATACCGCCAGGGGAAGCAGTGACAACTAACCCAGGTTTGCCGTCCCATGCGCTTTGACCGTAAGGGCGAGAGCCTACATCTAGTGCATTTTTAAGTACAGCAGGAACCGAACGATTGTATTCTGGAGAAACAAAAACAACACCTGCTAATTCCTTGACCTCATCACGGAAACGACTCCATTCAGCAGGAGCATTCTCTGGAGTTTCAAGATCTTCGTTATAAAAAGGAAGATCATCGATCTTTACAAAAACACCTTCATATCCTTCAGGTAGCAAGTTAGCGAAAGCCTCTGCTACTTTTCTATTGTACGAATCCTTACGCAAACTACCTACAAAAAATCCAATTTTTTTAGTCATAAAACAATTCCTCCTTCAAACTTTCTATATTTATCTTACAAAAAATAAGTAAACTCAGCAAATAAAAACACTTGAGGAACATAGTGACTAACTTAACTACTTTTTTCGACTACTTATAGTAGTTATTGCGTATATATATTTGCTTCACTTGACATGGATCTTCTATAATTAGTGAATAGAAGTCTTGTCTGAAGGAGTTTGTGTGATTTTTTTAGAAAAGAGTGTAGTACATGAACTTTTGATAAAGAATGTTTCTCATTGAAACATCGGTACACATCATCGCATGACTTGGGGTAACGCAGCATCAAATAAAAAGATGAAATTGGTAGGTGGAACAAATGCATATTAACGAGTTTTTACCATTTTTGATCCCGTTAGTGATCATACAACTTGGGTTATTTTTTTATGCCCTTTATCATATTTTGACTCATACGCATTATCGATTTGGCAGTCGAACACTCTGGATCATCGTAATTCTCATAGGATTTCAATTTGTTGGTCCAATCTTGTATTTCGTGTTCGGTAAGGAGGAGGCATAATGGCGATCCTTGAACTAATCGATGTATCAAAATCTTTTGGTGAAAAAAAAGTGTTGAACCATCTTTCCCTTACCGTAAAGGAAAAGACGATCTTTGGGTTTATTGGAAAAAATGGTGCAGGGAAAACGACAACGATGAAATTGATTTTGGGGTTGCTAAAAAAAGATGCTGGAACAATCAAGGTTAATGATGAAACGGTTCACTATGGTCAAACAAAAACGAATCGCTGGATCGGCTATTTGCCAGATATTCCGATGTTTTATGACTACCTTACCGCCGAAGAGTATTTGCAATTATGCGGGGAAATCACCGAGATGCCTAAACATAAAATCCAACAAAAAACGCAAGAGTTATTAGCGTTAGTCGGATTGGCTCACGAGAAAAAAAGGATTAGGACTTTTTCAAGAGGGATGAAGCAACGTTTGGGGATTGCCCAAGGGTTACTGAACGAACCAAAACTGTTTATTTGTGATGAGCCGACTTCGGCGTTGGATCCATTGGGGCGTAAAGAAATTTTGGATATCTTATTACGTGTCAAAGAGCAAACAACGATCCTTTTTTCCACACATATTCTATCAGACGTGGAACAAATTTGTGATGAAGTGGCTTTCTTAAATAAAGGAGAAATCGTTTTATCAGGCACGGTAGCAGAATTGAAAACCCATCCTAAAAATGAAGGATTTGAAATCCAATTTCCAACTGTGAAACATTCTCAAGAATTTTTATCGCTTTTGCCGGGAGCAATCATGAAAAATGAAACCCTTATTTATCCTGGCAGAACTAACGAAGACTTACTTCGTGCACTATCTTTAATTGTTGATCACAAATTACCGATTCAATCGATTCATCGTTTAGAACCTTCCTTAGAACAAATTTTTATGGAAGTGGTGGACAAATGAAGCAATTACTCGCATTTTCAAAAAAAGAATGGAAGGAAAATTGGCGTACAGGTAGATTATTACTGTTGCTTTCATTAACGATCATTTTTGGGATCATGAATCCACTGATAGCCAAATTAACACCCTACATCGTTCAATCGATGTCAGAAAATTTAGCAGCATCTGGTATGAAAATCGGGGAAGTCAATGTAGATGCGCTGACTTCTTGGGGACAATTTTATAAAAACATGCCTATGTTTCTTTTATTGTTTTTGTTATTGTTTAGCTCGACATTGACGAATGAATATCAAAAAGGAACATTGATTAATCTTTTAACCAAAGGAATGGTTCGCTGGAAAATTTATTTTACTAAATGGATCATGGGACAGTTTTTTTGGGCAGTTGGTTTTTGGGGTTGCTCCTTCATTACTTACTTTTATACTGCTATTTATTGGGATAATGAGCTGGTTGTTCAATTAGGGACAAGAAGTTTTTATTATTATTTATGGGGTGTGTGGTTATATACTTTATTTCTATGGTTGTCCTCCTTTATTTCTTCTGGCTATTTTGTGCTAGCTTGTGGAGGGATTTGTGTGGCTGGCTGTTATCTGTTATCTATGTTTACAAAAGTTGCTGAGTATTCTCCTTTTTATTTAACGACAGTTTCGAACGCATTAGGGGAAAGGATTGATTCGAGTAACTATTCTTTTTCTTTAGTGGTAACAGGTTTGATGATTGCTGCCTTTTTAGTGACAGGAATTCTTTTTTTCAATAAAAAAGAGAGTTGAAAAAATTTTTTATTAGCTGTAAAGAAAAAAAGCTTTACAGGGTAAAAAAAAACTGTTACACTACAACTTGTGAATAAAACAATGGAGGTGGAAATATATAATGGCAGTTAAAATCCGTTTAAAACGTATGGGTTCTAAAAAGAGTCCTTTTTACCGTATCGTCGTAGCTGATTCACGTTCTCCTCGTGATGGACGTTTCATCGAAACTGTAGGTACTTACAATCCTTTGAAAGACCCTGCAGAAGTAGTTTTAAAAGAAGATTTAGTTCTTAACTGGTTATCTAAAGGTGCGCAACCTTCTGATACTGTACGTAACATCCTTTCAAGAGAAGGCGTTATGCAAAAACACCACGAAGCTAAATTCTCAAAGAAATAAGGTGATCGGATATGAAAGATTTAAGCGAATTAGTCTTAACAATCGTTCGTCCGTTAGTCACTTATCCTGAACAAGTCCAGTTAGAAGTCACTGAGTCAAAAGACTTCTATGAATATAACCTAACTGTGGCTCCTGAAGATATTGGTCGTATCATCGGTAAACAAGGGCGTGTTGCGAAAGCAATTCGTACGATCGTTTACGGGGTACGAACAAATGCACCGAAAAAAGTGCGTTTAAATATTATCGATCATAAGGAATAAAAAAAGCTGTTTCGTCTTGACGAGACAGCTTTTTTCTTTTTGAGGGGACTACTTGGCAAATGATTATAGAAAGCGTATCCTTAAAGTATAGAAAGGAGTAGATACCTATGAAAAAAGTTGCATTATTGATACCAGCTCTTTTACTTTTAAGTGCCTGTCAAGGAACAAATAATTCTACTGAAACAACTGATACGGCGACACCAGAGACTCATTCAACGAGTCATAGTAGTTCCAAAGAAACAGATACTCAATCAACAACCAAAAAGAGTGAAAGCTCTGAGATGTCTGGAAATACAACGGAAACGGCGACTACAAAAACAGAAACATCTACACAGAATAAACAAGCACAAACCGCATTTGAAGAACTGAAAGAAAAATACCCAACAACACCGATGCCACAAGAGATACCGATTACAACAGGGAAATTAAACATCGCTGCTGCCGAAACCAAACAGGGCTTTTCAATCTTATACTATGACCTACCCAAAGCCTATGTCTTAAATGCCAAAGAGTTAAATCAAGAAACCCCGATGGCTTCTTATCTTTACCAGTATGGCTTTGCTTCTAGTCAAGAAGCAATTGATGCCTTGCAACCAGTTACGGTTGATACAAACGGCCGACAAGTCGATTTGGGCTACAATATTACTGGCTATCAACAAGGAGCAGCGGGATCTAGTATTCTAGAATGGCAAGAAGGAAATTGGAGTATTCGTGTCCGGGCAAGTAATATTGAAGGACAAGATCCTGTACCGTTAGCCAAAGAAATCGTTGCTTACTTAGAAAAAGCAAGTTTGCCTGCTCTTGAGAAGTACGGGAAAATTACGGTTGAAATGAATGATTCTTCCCAACAAGCTACACAAGTAAGCTGGCAAGAGCCTAAAAATGTTTATACTGTTACCCACAAAGATACTCTTTCCGCATTGAAAATGGCTGTTTCTATGAACCAATAAATGATTGGAAAATGACATCAAAAAGCGAAAAGAAAGTAGAATTGCATATGCACACATGCTAAAATAAGGCAGATACGTCAAAAACACGTTCAGCCATTTAAAAACCATTGTTTGGTTGAAACATGTGTGAAAAGGAAAAGGGGATACAAGTTGACTGAATATTTAAATGTTGGAAAAATCGTAAATACTCAAGGGATCAAAGGAGAAGTGCGCGTCATTTCTACCACAGATTTTCCAGAAGAACGATATAAAAAAGGTGCTGTACTTACCTTGTTTCAAGAGAAGAAAGCGCCAATTGAATTAACCGTCAAAAGTCATCGTAAACATAAAAATTTTGACTTGTTAAGTTTTGAAGGGCATCCTTCAATCAATGATGTTGAAAAATATCGAGACGGTATT
Organism: Enterococcus sp. DIV0691; assembly: GCF_051711145.1. Taxonomy (NCBI): domain Bacteria; kingdom Bacillati; phylum Bacillota; class Bacilli; order Lactobacillales; family Enterococcaceae; genus Enterococcus; species Enterococcus sp. DIV0691. Next base: position 1,972,190 of record NZ_JBIOLY010000001.1, on the reverse strand, counting down.
TTAAAAGTTTCAAAAGAAGAAACGATCGAGTTGCCAGAAAATGAATTTTATTATCATGAGATCATTGGAGCAAAGGTCGTTGAGGAAAATGGAAATGAATTAGGTAAAATCAAAGAAATTCTTTCACCAGGTGCTAACGATGTTTGGGTAGTCCAACGACCAAAGAAAAAGGATGTTTTGCTTCCTTATATTGACTCAGTGGTTAAAACAGTTGATTTAGAAAATGGGGTCATTTACGTCGAGATTCCAGAAGGATTGATCGATGATGAAAATTGATGTCTTAACACTCTTCCCACGAATGTTTGAAGGACCAATGGGTGAATCGATCATCGGTAAAGCGGTCAATAAAGGATTGTTAGAGATCAATGTTTCTAATTTTAGAGACTATTCCGATAATAAACACCAAACGGTCGATGATTATCCATATGGTGGCGGGGCAGGGATGTTGTTAAAAGTCCAACCTATCTATGACAATATCAAAGCAATTGAACAAGCAAATCCTGAAACAAAAAAACGTGTGATTTTATTGGATCCAGCTGGTAAACGATTTGATCAAGCGATGGCGGAAGAATTTTCGAATGAAGAACATTTAGTATTTATTTGTGGACATTACGAAGGCTATGATGAACGAATCCGTTCGCTAGTTACGGATGAAGTCTCTTTAGGTGATTATGTCTTGACTGGTGGCGAACTTGGCGCAATGGTGATGATTGATGCAACAGTCCGCTTACTACCGGATGTTTTAGGAAATCAAACATCCGCTCAAACAGATTCTTATTCAACGGGATTATTGGAACATCCTCAATATACACGGCCAGCAGAATTTAACGGGATGAAAGTCCCAGAAGTTTTAACAAATGGAAACCATAAATTGATTGAAGAATGGCAACTGAAAGAATCCTTAAGAAGAACCTATCAACGCCGACCTGACTTATTGGAACAATTAACAATGACCTCACAAATGCTGAAATTGTTAGAAGAAGTCAAAAAAGAAGAATCAGACGAAATAGAATAAGAAATATCAATATGACTCTTTACACTAAATTGATAGTGTGATAATATTTTATGGTGAGTGCAAAAGCACTTAACTATTACGATGTTCCGCTGTGAGGGAAAACTCATAAGAATGTTTGGAATAAGGAGAAAAGATCAATGAATCCATTAATCGAAGAATTAACAAAAGAACAATTACGTTCTGACATCCCAGCTTTCCGCCCTGGTGACACTGTACGTGTTCATGCGAAAGTTGTCGAAGGTACACGTGAACGTATCCAGTTATTTGAAGGTGTTGTAATCAAACGCCGCGGAGCTGGAATCAGCGAAACTTATACAGTACGTAAAGTTTCTAACGGAGTAGGCGTTGAACGTACATTCCCATTGCATACACCACGTGTTGCAAAGATCGAAGTCGTTCGCTACGGTAAAGTACGTCGTGCAAAATTGTACTACTTACGTGCATTACACGGAAAAGCTGCTCGTATCAAAGAAATCCGTCGTTAATCTATCGTTATCTGATAGTGGAAGAACCCTTGATTTTCAAGGGTTCTTTTTTTGATTATTTTTATAAGCAGTAAATCTAGATTGTTTGACATTATAGATTTGCAAGAGTGGCAAACAAGGAGCAAAAAGTCGAGTCACTTTGGTATATCTTAAATATACGTCAATCAGATGACACGATGACAGTCCTATTCATACCAAAGGGGCGACAGATCTGGTAGGTGAACGTAATCAGCTTATCAAGTTTATATGTACTACACGCAAACGCTATGCGGATTAAAGAGATCAGAAAAAAATCCTGCTAGAGAGTGTCTAAAAATATAAATTGCGACAGTCCTTGAATAATAAGAACTTTTTTTGAATGTTTTTACTAACAATCGTTTTGTCATTGGCAAGTTAACTGAAAATGAGACTGAAAAATCTGTTCTGATTCATCAGTCTCATAATTTCAACTTATTCAAAATGCAACGATGATCCCAAATGTCGGTTGTTAAGTGAATTGAGGACGTTTTTTTACATATTTACTAAACGAGAAAGGACACTTTTTTAGGAGTGGAGGTGTCAATTATTGATTAGTGATTTCAGCTTCCTTTTGAGCCATTTTTGCCGTTACGTGTTCATCAATTCGTAGGAATGGTAGATAGATAAATACGCTAACCGCAATGATTAGAACTTGCAATACTGCTGCTCGCCAATCCCCACCTGTCGCAAGGAATCCTGAAATAACTGGTGGTGTGGTCCACGGTATCTGAACTACCACATGATTGATTAAGCCGGCTGCAGTCGCAAAGTAGGCAGTTACTAATGAGAAGATTGGTGCTAACACAAACGGAATAATTAGACTCAAGTTAAATACGATCGGTAATCCAAAGATGATCGGCTCACTGATATTAAACATCGCTGGTGTTACCGATAGTTTAGCAAAGTCTTTATAATCTTTTCGACGACTGAAGATGAAAATCGCAATCAATAAGGCGATCGTATTTCCTGAACCACCCATAACAGCAAAAGTATCCTTGAAAGCCATGTTGATAATATGTGGAATGTGTTCATGGTTTGCATAAGCTGCCATATTTTCTTGCATGTTTTGTAATAAGAACGGATCAAGTAAAGAACCTGAAATTACAGCTTGATGAATTCCAAAACCAAAGAATAAATTGGCGATTGATGTGATTAAGATAAAGCCAGGTAAACCAGTTGTGATGTGACTTAAAGGTCCCGTGATCGCTTTAGTGATCAAGCCATTTACGTCCATGTTGAATAACTGATTGACAGCGAAAGATAGAATCGCAAAACCAGTAACAGTAATCATGATCGGGATCAATACATTGAATGACTTCAACACTGCGGGCGGGATATTTCCAGATAGTTTGATTTGCAATTTTTCATTTGTAGATAATTTAATGAATAGCTCAGTAGCTACTAATCCAACAAAGATTCCGACAAACATTCCTGATGCACCTGTATGGGAACCTGGAATAACTCCGGTTACTTCAATCGCTTTTTTTGCATTTTCCGGAGTGAACATCATTTTCATTGGTGTTAAAACGATGAAAGTTGAGATCGAAACTAAAACTGCTGCGATATGATTTGTATAATTTCTGCTAACACACATATGATAAGAAACTGCAGCTACAATTAATAGCGTCGTAATACTCAATGTTCCATTGGCGATCGACATGCCAATTTCTTGAACTTTCATTAATGTTTCGGGTTTAACAATTTTACCCATAAAACCAGTTGGTTCTAAGATAACGTAATTAATCAAAGTCACGAATCCAGCTAACATCATAAATGGCATGAATGTTGCAAATGCATCGCGTAATGTACGCATATGAATTTGATTTCCTAGCTTCGATGCGATCATACCAAATCGTTCAAACACCTGTTCCTTCTTATTTGTTTTCTTCATGGTATATTCTCCTTGTTTTTTATTTGTAAGCACTTACCGTAGTTCAATAATAGAACGGAATTTGATAAAAGTAAATAACTTTTTTTAAAATTATATACTTTAATGAAAAAGGGCAAAAAAAAGAGCTGATTTCCTCAGCTCTTTCAATCATTTTTCAACAAAAACGGCTTCAAAAACAAAATCTTGATATAAATGCCTTGTAATGGAGTATTCAAAAGGAGTCCCGTTTGCCAAAGAAACACTTTTTTCAACTTCGATCATAAAGTCTCCGGCATCAATTCCTAATATATTTGCATCAAACTCGGTTGCCAGTACGCCCTTCATCCAAACGTGAGAAGCATTGATCTCTAACTGCAGTTCATTGCGAATATAGGAATAAACCGATTTTTTCAAGTGTTTAGGTTCCAAACCAGGAATAATTGATAGCGGCATAAAAGTTTGTTCCAATGAATAGGGTTGTTGATCGACAAAACGACTGCGAACAATATTATAAATGTATTCCTTGTCGTTAATCTGTAATCGCTCTGCAATTTTTTTTGACGGTAATTCAATTGAAAACATATGAATTTCAGAGTCTACATGTTCTTCGCCAACTACGCTCATAAAACCTTCGCTTGGACCGAAAACTTTCGAATTATGGATCGGTTTGCGCAAAACTTCGGTTCCAAATCCACTTCGACTATGTAAAACTCCTTCAGAAACTAACATGTCTAATCCTTTTTTTACTGTCAATTTACTCGTATGATATTGTTTTGCCAATTCGGAACCAGTTGGTAATTTTTCACCGATTGCGTAAGTACCGTTTTCAATTTTCTTTTTTACATCAGAATAAACTTCCATATATTTCGCATTCTTCTTCATTTTTTCCCTCCTATAGTTATCGCGTAAAGATATAAATAATTATATACCTTTCTTTAATTTTAGCAATCTTTAAAGGGTAAAACAATTAACATTCATAAAAAGTATATATTTTTTAATAAAAAAATATTCCAATTTTTTGGAAGCGGTGTTATGATGGAGTAGTACTCAAGAGAATGTCATTTTAGGAGGATACAATGAACAAACAACAATTAACATTTCCAGAAAACTTTTGGTGGGGTTCTGCTTGGTCAGCTGAGCAAGCAGAAGGTCGTGGTGAAACTGGAAAAGCCGAAACGGTTTGGGAACGTTGGTACAAAGAACAACCATACCGTTTTTATCAAAGGATTAGTTCAGAAATTACGACAGATCACATTCATCGTTATAAAGAAGACGTTCAACTGATGAAGCAAACCGGACATAATTCCTTTCGGGTCTCGATCTCTTGGGCGCGGATGTTCCCAAATGATGGAGTAGGGGAGGTAAATCCAAAAGCGGTTGAATTTTATCGGGATTTATTTACTGAGATGAATAACAATGGTATTAAAGTATTCGCCAATCTTTATCATTTTGATATGCCAGCAGCCCAACAGGATAAAGGCGGTTGGGAATCACGGGAAGTTGTCGATGCATATGTGCAATTTGCAGTTACTTGTTTCAAGGAGTTTGGCGATCTCGTCTACCACTGGTTCACTTTCAATGAACCGTTGGGGCCGATCTTAGGGTCATATTTGGAAGACTTCCATTATCCAAATTTGATTGATTTCAAACGAGGAGCGCAAGCGGCTCACTTTACTATTTTGGCTCACGCGAAAGCAATTGCGGCACACAAAGAGTTGAATTTGAACAGTAAAATAGGTGTTATCTTGAATTTAAGCCCGACATTTCCAAGGAGTCAAACCCCCGCTGATGTGAAGGCAGCTGAAATTGCGGATCTTTTTTATGTTCGCAGTTTTTTAGATCCAATGGTCAAGGGTGTTTATCCAGAAAAATTAATTAACCTTTTACGTGAATATGATCAATTGCCAACGGATTATACTGAGGAAGACCTGCGTTGTATCAAAGAGAACACGGCACAAATCTTAGGATTGAACTATTATGAACCACGTCGTGTGAAGGCTCGTTTAACTGCAATCAATCAAGAGGGTCCGTTCTTACCGGATTGGTTTTTTGAGAATCATGTGATGCCGGGACGACGGATGAATGAATATCGTGGTTGGGAAATTTATGAAAAAGGTATCCATGATTTATGCATGGATATCAAAGAAAACTATGGGAATATCGAATCCTTTATCTCTGAAAATGGGATGGGCGTAGCAGATGAGGAACGTTTTATGGATGAAAGTGGGCAAGTGATTGATGATTACCGGATCGAATATATCCAAGATCACCTCGCTTATCTTTGGAAAGCAATCAATGACGGCTGTAATATCAAAGGGTATCATCTTTGGACCTTTATTGACTGCTGGTCCTGGATCAATGCATATAAGAACCGTTATGGACTAATTTCTCTTGATCTGCCAACCCAAAAACGGACGATCAAGAAAAGTGGTGAGTTCTACAAACAGTTAAGCAATCAAAATGGGTTTGAGTATGATATTGATCGATTGGTATAGCAAAAAATGAGTGGAAAAACTTGTATTTTTGTTTGAAAATCTTTTATCTAGAAACCATAGAGTTATTCATTCAATGGGATTGTTCAAATAAGCATCGGGACTGGGACAAAAGTTCTCTCAGTCTCTTCTAGTATCTCTAAAAACGAATAAACGGTGTTCAAACATCAGCTCCTTGAAATAAGCCTGAATTTTTCAAAACATGAGAAACTGTTTCAAAAAATTCTTTCTTATTATCATCAGAGCTACCGGATGTTTTCACGACCTCTGATTCACGGTGTTCAAAGAGCTGACCTTCGGCGATAAGTCAAAAAATCTCAAAACATGAGGAGCTGTTTCGAGATTTTCATCCTTAATGCTCCTGCGATTACTCGTCGCAGTTTTACTTGGTGAGCGCTCAGGTCAAGACACTCTTTTCACGACCTCAAGAGAAACACAAAAAACGCTTGGTGTTCGTTTATTTGTTCCCATAGATCTACTGGCTATAAATAGCTCATCGCTTTGTTCAAAAAACCAGAAGCCATTTTCAGTATTGTGCACGAATTGTTTAACTATCACACATTGATTAGTAACTGGGATAGTAGTTGAGAGCGTAGCGTATTCTTTTGTAAAATGAAAGGTCTGAAACAATCATTAACCTAAAAAGAAAGTAAGCCTGATTTTGATTCATTACGTCAAAGTCAGGCTTATTTTTTCTGTTCTAGGCACGATCTTTCACGAATTTTCTTCAATTAAGTACCATGAGTGCGAAGGTGCTTAATTAATGGATCCTGTTTTCCACGTAAATGAAAACGACGGAATGTCAATTAGATACCTGATTGTTTTTCTATGTTTTTACTAATTGTTCAAGCAACGATTGAATGAACATTAGTAAGAAATTTCATTTAGCTATACGAACAACTGCAAATTATTTTGAAAATAGAAGATTCAATGAGTAAACCAACGCACCAGTATGTCCTAGTACAGCCGGAAATCAAAAAGCCTAAAATAATTAGGAGCAGTGAGATTGAAGAGGGATCGGAATATTCAGATGGGAAATACCGAAAGAGTTTTTATAGGGTGAGTCATTTTCATTTTTAACAAAACAATTTACTCCGGTTTCAGTGAGGTAGTTTGGTAATGGAATAAGAGAAATATTTTTTATCGTTATTTTAAAATAACGTTTTTAATAGGAAGGTGTATCTCGTTTATTATATGTATCTTTATTCTTAATGTTGATAATGTAATTTTTTTGTTGTAATATTTTTTTATGATAACAGACTTTTTGTTTTTATTATAACAAATTTATCTTATTAAATATTTTCTATTTTTTTATTTTATAAATGAATATACTGAATATATTATGAGATGTGTACTTATGTTATATATGAAGGGGTAGGGAAGGAAAAGGGGACATAAGATGACATAAAATGGCTTTACACTCAGTTCAAAAGGAGGGAAGTGTCCAGTGAGGTTGTAGATTAAGGAGTATCATCTTATTTTGATCAGATCATAAAAGAGCAAGTATACATATCATGTGAAAAATCTGTATGGCATCATGAATTATTCTCTAATTCATTTATAGGAGGAATCGTTATGGCTATTGATCATAAACAAGTGACTCAATTGGAAAAATTAGCATTAAACATTCAACTAGATATTTTGATAAGTGTTAAACAAAGAGGAGAAGAATCAATGGATTGTTCTTTTTCTATGATCAAATTGTTAGCTGTTTTATACGGCAAACAGATGAAGATTGACCCGAAAAAACCAGATTGGGGAAATCGTGATCAATTAGTTTTAGCTAAAAGTCATGCGGTATTGGAATTATATAGTACTTTATCTAATCTAGGGTATTTTGATAAGAAGTGGCTATGGACGATGAGTCATCAAGGGGACAGACTCCCTAAAAAGTTAGATCGTTCAAAGACTCCTGGAATCGATGTGACAATCGGGAACTTAAATAACGGTGTTGCAATAGCTACAGGTCTTGCGATGGGATTAAAAATAGCAAATAAGGAAAATGATGTTTATTTAGTGATGGATGAAGACGAATTAAAAGATGAACGTTGCTGGCAAGTATTTCAGTGTATTGCTCATTTTAAATTAGATCATTGCTTGGTAATTATTGATAGTGGTTATAGAAAACGAGAACAGTTAAGCAAAAGGTATGAGAAATCTTATCTATTGAAAAGAAAAGCAGAGAAGGCTGGGTTTTATACGTTGCTCGTTGATGGGACAAATATCAAAGCAATCAATGAGGCGATTGAAGAGTATAAAATGAGGACGACACAAGCCTTCTGTATTGTTTTAGAAAGTTATCCAGAGCGAGTGCTATCAGACTTAACAATGGACGATCATGAGGATTCAAGTAAAAAAATTCCTAAAACATTCCATCAAGAGATAGAAAAAACGATTTTGAAATTACAAGAAAAGCTTGAAAGGATGAGCTAAATGGTTCAGTTAAGTAACTCGTTATCTGTAAGGAAAGAACTTCGTACTTGCATAGTTGATACATTAAATGAATTAATGAAAAAAAACCACAATATCGTTGCGTTAGAAAATAAGTTTGAATCATTTAGTAATTGGGTTGATTTAAAAAATGAACACCCAAAGAGATATCTCAACATGCCTGTGGATGAAGAGAACATGGTAGGTATTGCAGCGGGGTTAAGTTTAGCTGGCTACCAACCTTTTATCCATCTTTTTGATTCTCATGCGATTCGAAAAATTTTTGATCAATTATTTATTTCCGAAGGATACGGTGGAAATACCATCAATATTTTTGGGGAATATTTCGCTTCTAATCGAAATGGAAAGGAACGCGTCAATGAACTAGGGGAAGATTTAGCGTTGATGACAATGATCCCAAATTCAATTATTTGTGAAGCAACAGATGAGGTGCAAATGGCATGGATCATCAAAGAATTTAGCCAATTGAGCGGTATTCACTATGTACGCGGAGAAAATAAAAGGATACCTAATATCTATAAAAAAGAAACGACTTTTCAATTAGGCAAAGGAAATATTGTATGGCATGGAACAGATATTTTAATTATTGTCGCTGGCAGATTAGTTTACGAAGCCCTCAATGTTGCTAAGCGGTTAAAGTCCTGTCAAATTAGTTGCGAAGTCATTGATATGTTTACGATCAAACCAATCGATAAACAGTTGATCCTTAACGAGTTGAAAGGGAAAACACAAGTGGTCACTATCGAAAATTATGCAGTTATTGGTGGCTTGAGCAGTGCGGTGAACAGAGCTCTTACAGAAAATAAAGCAGCTGTTCCGTTGAGAAAGATAGAGATTGTGAAGCTTAGGCAACAAACGGATGTGCCAATCCAGACAGAAGGTTTTGACTTAGTGGTTCAGTTGATTGTTGAAACAATATTAGCGAATGAGCTAGATCGATAACGGAAAAATTGAGCTGGATCATGATAAAGGATAAAATTTCTTGAAAAAAATTAGTGTATCAAAGAAAGCATATGAAATATTGATTCTAATCGAAATACATAAAGAGCCTTGATTGATCAAGGGAATGAAGAAAACGAAAAAGGCAGCGTTTGGATTGGCCCGATAAAAGGGCCATTTGGGCGCTGTCTTCCTTTAATTTTTCGTTTCTTTAACTACTTAAAAGAGTTTTAATCAATTAATAATTGAACATGTTTGCCAAAAGTTTCTTTTTGACTATCGGATATAGCAGAATCGGTAATCAAATAGTCGACTTCTTGGAGTGGATAAAAGCCATAGAAATCTTTTTTATCAAGTTTATGATGATCTGCTACGATATATCGTGTTTCAGCGCTGTTCAATGCGTAACGTTGAGTTAATCCTTCATCTTCATTTGAAGTGAAAACGGATGTTTTATCTAATCCATTTACCCCGATGAAACTTTTTTTTACATGGATATTTGCAATAAAATCATTGGCGATCGTCCCAACGAAAGCGCCGGTCTTATTTCGATAGGAGCCACCGATCAAGATAATCTCAAATCGAGGATCACTTTTGAATTTGTTAAACACATGGATCGAATTGGTGATGATTTTAGCATGGTTAATCGTCAAGAAATCATAAGCTAATTCAATCGTTGTTCCAGGTCCTAAAAAGACAGTATCGCCTTCGTGGATATGATTCGCAATGATTGTGGCAATTTCTATTTTTTCTGACAAATGAAGATCCTTTTTTTCCCGATGACTTAGTTCGATCACGGAAGTTTTAGGATTTAATAGTTTGGCACCACCATGAATGCGAATGATTAACCCCTTATCCTCCAATTCCTGCAAATCTCTACGAACAGTCATATCAGCTACTTTCAATTCTTGAACAATATCGGCCACTTTCACGATGCCGTTCTTCTCTAGTTGTGCTAATAAGTATTTTTGTCGTTCTTCTTTTAACATGATATAAACTCCCTGATATTTCGTGGTTCTTATTTTTTTGTTTGAAATAAACATAAAACATTCAGAGAAGGTTGTCAAATATTAAAGGTTTGTATAAGAAAATAGATTGACATGTTAAAAACATTCGGTTACTATTTGTTTGTAAAGGACAAAAACGAACACAAACAAACATAAACTGGAACAAATATAATGTTCTTGTAAGAGAATGGAGGAAGAAAAATGGATAAAGAAACAGTAGCAATGATTGGATTTGAAGTGGTAGCTTTTGCTGGTGAAGCAAGATCGAAATTGATCGAAGCGTTAGCTAAAGCAGAGAAGGGGGAATTTGAAGAAGCCAATGGATTAGTTGAAGAAGCAAATCAGAGTTTGGTTGAAGCGCACAATTCTCAAACTAAAATGTTAGCTGCTGAAGCGAGTGGTGAAACAATTGAAGTAGGGTTTATTATGGTTCACGCCCAAGATCATCTAATGACCACGTTGCTATTGAAAGATGTCATTCAACATCTCTTTAATATTTATAAAAAATCATAGAGGAGCCTGGGTATGAATGCAATGATCAAACGTATCGAAAAAATGAAACCGTTTTTTGAGAAAATTTCTAATAATTCTTATTTAAGAGCAATTAGGGATGGTTTTATCAGTCTTATCCCTGTCATTCTTTTTTCAAGCTTTTTTTTATTGGTAGCATATGTTCCCAACGCATTTAATTTTCATTGGGGAGAAGAAATAGAGTCCATTCTAATGAAAGCGTATAACGGGTCCATGGGGATATTAGGGATCTTAATGGCTGCTACAGTGACCAAGAGTTTGACAGAAAACTTTAATACTAAATTGCCAAAAACGAATCAAATCAATAGTACTTCAACCATGATCGCTGCTTTTATTGGTTTCTTGATTGTTGGGGTTGATTCGTTAGAAGGTGGATTTGCTTCTGATTACATGGGGACCAAAGGATTGATGACAGCGTTCATTGTTGGTTTTATTGTTCCTAATATCTATCGATTCTGTGTTAGCAAGAATTTGACAGTGAAAATGCCAGAGGAAGTTCCTGGTAATATCTCACAGACATTTAAGGATTTGATCCCGATTACACTGTCGACCGTCTTTTTTTGGGGATTTGATTTGGGTTTTCGTAACCTTGTCGGTAGTGGGTTTTCAGAAAAATTGATTGAGCTGTTCCAACCAATTTTCTCAGCGGCCGATGGCTATTTTGGGTTAGCACTCATTTTTGGGGCAATGGCGTTTTTCTGGTTTGTCGGTATCCACGGTCCCTCTATTGTTGAGCCAGCTGTTGCTGCCATCTACATAACAAATGTAGAGATGAATTTTCAACTGTATCAAAGTGGTGAACATGCACCGAAAATTTTATCTCAAGGCTTACAATACTTTGTTGCCACACTAGGTGGAACGGGTGCGACATTGGTCATTACGTTGATGTTTGCTTTTCTAGCAAAGTCAAAGCAGTTAAAAACAATGGGACGTGCCTCAGCGATTCCCGTTTTGTTTGGTGTGAATGAACCCATGCTGTTTGGTGCACCAATTGTATTGAATCCTATCTTTTTTATTCCTTTTATTCTTGCACCGATCCTCAATGTCTGGATCTTTAAATTTTTTGTTGAGGTGTTAGATATGAATGGATTCATCTACAATCTGCCATGGACAACTCCTGGACCAGTAGGGTTGATCTTAGGGACAGGTTTTGCTGGACTATCGATCGTTTTGATGATTGTTTTATTAACCGTTGATTTTGCGATTTACTATCCATTTTTCAAAGCCTATGACAATGAATTATTAGTGAAAGAAAAAGAAATAGGGCACGGGGATCAGTTGGAAAGTACAACTGTCAAACCAGCAGTCGTTTCACCGGCATTTGCTAAACAAAAGAATGATCAGACTAATGTTCTTGTACTTTGTGCCAATGGAGCAACTAGTTCGATGTTAGCCAATGCAATTAAAAAGGGTGCGAAGGAATTGAGTATCGGTGTGGATGCGACGGCAATGGCTTATGGGCAACATAAAGATCAGATTGGCGAGTTTGACTTGATTATCTTAGCTCCGCAAATGGCTTCGATGCTTGAGGAACTGAGAGAAAGTGCGAAGGACCATAAAACACAAACTGTTTCTACTACGGGAATCGAGTACGTCAAACTTGCAAAAGCACCTACTGATGCGGTCAACTTTGTTTTTGAAAATCTAACATGATGTGGAGGATGCGATGAATAAATTTCCAGAACATTTTATTTTTGGAGCGGCAACGGCCGCTTATCAAGCTGAGGGTGCCCTTTCAATAGGAAACCGTGGGAAAAATTATTGGGATGATTACCTTAAAAAGACAGGGACGTTTGACCCTAGTCAAGCAAGTGATTTCTATAATCGTTATGCAGAAGACTTACAAGCATGTCATCAGTTTGGCATCAATGGCATTCGGATTTCGATTGCCTGGTCTAGGATCTTTCCTAGTGGGAGGGAGAAGGTCGATTCGATCGGTGTCCAATTTTATCATCGTTTGATCGATTCTTGTATCAAAAATGGAGTCACGCCGTTTGTGACTTTGCACCATTTTGATACACCAGAGAAGCAATTTAAAGATGGTGATTGGTTGTCTGCAAATATGGTGGATGATTATGTTGACTTTGCGCAATTTTGTTTCGAAGAATACGGGGACAAAGTGAAACATTGGATCACGATCAATGAACCTTGGTCAGTGGTTGCCGGTCAATACATCATCGGTCATTTTCCGCCGAACAATCAATATGAGCTGGGTAAAGCGATCCAATCGATGCACAACATGATGGTTGCCCACGCTCGCGTAGTCAAAAAATACAAGGAAGCTAATTACCAAGGTGAGATCGGGATCGTTCATATTTTAGAATCAAAGTACGGGATAACTGATCAGAGAGAAGATAGCCTGTCAGCGAAGAAAGAACATATCTTGGCGAATCAATTTCTATTGGATGCGACGTTTAAAGGGGAATACTCAGCAGAAACGATGCGTGTGATCAATGAGATCTTATCTGCAAATGGGGCGCAGCTTGAACTCAAAATAGAAGATTTTGATCATCTAAAAGAAGCAGCAAAAATGATTGATTTTTTAGGAGTCAATTATTATGCGAGTCATTTTTTAAAAGGCTATACAGGAACATCAAAAATCCAACATAACGGAACTGGTGAAAAAGGAAGTAGTATCTTTGCCTTGCAAGGTGTAGGAGAAAGGGTAACAAATCCTGTAATCCCAACGACTGACTGGGATTGGCCGATCTATCCACAAGGGTTGGAAGATATGCTTCTCTTGATCAAACAGAATTATCCGAACTATGGAAAAATCTATGTAACAGAAAATGGTTTAGGGAGTAAGGATCATTTTGAAGCGGGACAAATCAATGATGAGGAGCGGATCGATTATGTTCGTCTTCATCTAGCCGCTATTTTACGGGCGATCGACCAAGGTGTGAGAATTGAGGGATACTTTATTTGGTCGTTGATGGATATGTTTTCTTGGACGAATGGTTACAATAAACGTTATGGATTATTTTACGTAGATTTTGATACGCAGCAACGATTTCCTAAAAAGAGTGCTTATTGGTACCAAAAAATCAGCAAAGAAAAAGTATTGGATCAACCGATTAAAAATGAAACAAGCGAGAAATGAGAAAACTAAACAGGAGGAAAAATGAGTATGCGAGTAGTCATTGGTGCGGATAGCGACGGAATGGAATTAAAAGAATGGTTAAAAGATAAGCTCGTGAAAGAGGGATTTGAAGTAGAAGATAAAAGTATTCAACCAGCAGAAGATTTTATTGCATCTACATTAGCTATCACAACAGATTTAAAAGAACACCCGGAAAGTCTAGGGATCGCTATTGATGGTTATGGTGCAGGGAGCTTTATGGTCGCAACAAAAATAAAAGGAATCGTGGCAGCTGAAGTGTCGGATGAAAGAAGTGCTTATATGACTAGAGATCATAATGATGCCCGAATGATTACCTTAGGCGCAGCGATTGTTGGTAAAGAGCTTGCGTTAAATATCGTTAAGGGATTTTTGACCGCATCTTATAGTGGTGGTCGTCATCAGATTCGTGTAGATATGTTAAATGAAATGGGTTAAGAAAGGAGCAGATAATGAGAATAGCAATTGGATGTGACCACATCGTAACAGATACAAAAATAGCAGTTGCGGATTTTTTGAAATCAAAAGGGCATGAAGTAGTGGATGTAGGGACCTATGATTTTACCCGCACACATTACCCGATATATGGGAAAAAAATTGGAGAAGCAGTAGTTAAAAAAGAAGTTGATTTAGGCGTATGTTTATGTGGAACAGGTGTCGGGATTACCAATGCAGTCAATAAAGTACCTGGAGTAAGAGGTGCGTTGGTTCGTGATATGACCAGTGCCATCTATGCAAAAGAGCAACTAAATGCGAACGTCATTGGTTTTGGTGCCAGAATCACAGGAGAATTTTTGATTTGTGATGTCATCGAAGCCTTTATTCAGGCAGAATATCAAGAAACAGATAAAAACAAACAGTTGATCGAAAAAATCAACCAGTGTGAAAGCACAAATGCTTCGCAAGAGAAGCCGGAATTTTTTGCAAAATTTCTTAAAAAATGGGAAATGGGCGAATACGAAGACTAAAAGGAGCGTGACATAGAAGCAATGGATGGAAAAATGAAACATTTAAAAAAACTCTGGAATAAAGAACAAATCTTTGCCGCTTTAGCAATTGATCAGCGAGGTGCATTACGTAAAATGCTTACCAAAGCAAAAGGAGAAGAAGCAAGTGCTAAAGAGCTGGAAGAATTTAAGATGATCGTGTCTTCGCAACTAACAAAAGATGCGTCAGCGATTTTGTTAGACCCGGAGTATGGCTTGCCTGCAGCGAAAGCGAAAGCGCAAGAAGCTGGCTTACTTCTTGCCTATGAAAAAACGGGATATGATAGTACCGTGCCTGGAAGACTTCCTGATCTTTTACCTACTTGTTCAGTTAAGAATCTAAAAGAGGCAGGTGCAGATGCTTGTAAATTCTTACTTTATTATGATGTTGATGAAAGTGACGAAATCAATGAGCGAAAACAGGTATTTATCGAACGGATCGGCTCAGAATGTCAGGCAGAAAATTTACCATTCTTTTTAGAATTAGTTTCATATGATCAAAACATTTCTGATAGTCAATCAAAAGAATATGCGATGAAAAAACCTGGTAAAGTCATAAAAATGATGGAGAAATTTTCTGAAGAGCGATTCAATGTTGATGTCTTGAAAGTGGAAGTTCCTGTCAACATGCACTATGTAGAAGGATATGGTCAAACGGATTTCGTACATACGAAAGAAGAAGCAGCGAAATTTTTCCAAGAACAAGCTGCTGCTACCCATTTGCCTTATATCTTTTTAAGTGCCGGTGTCGAAGCAGAATTATTTTATGAAACACTACGTTTTGCCAAGGCAGCAGGATCGACCTTCAATGGGGTTCTTTGTGGTCGGGCAACGTGGAGTGCTGGGGTAGAAACTTTTGTCAAACACGGAAAAGAAGCGGCGATGACGTGGATGAACGAAGAAGGAAGTAAAAAAATCCAACAACTCAACCAAGTGCTGCAAGAAACTGCAACACCAGTAGCGTTATAAAAAAGGCTATGAATACCATTTGTTCGGAGGGTAACAACGGGTATAAACGTAGCGGTAAGCTTTATAATAGGATGAACATTTTTTGAAACGCTTCTTCTATTTTTATAATGGAGAAAAATAGACAAGAATAAATAATCAAGAGATATAAAGATAGTGTAAAGAAACGATTTAAAGTTTCACACTATCTTTATATCTTTTTTTGTATGATCAAATCATAAAGGAGAGAGGAAAAATGATGATTATATTTGGTTTGATTAGTGCTTTATTAATGATTTATCTTTTCTGGTTTTTATTTAAGGGGGAAGAGTTATGAGTAGTATCATTTATCAAGGATTGTTTTTTTTATTTGTGTTACTAATTCTAGCGTTACCTCTTGGGTGGTATATTAAACAAATCATGCAAAATAACATACCTAAAGGCGTACGATTTTTGCAACCCGTTGAAAAACTATTTTATAAAATAATCGGACCAGTAAGTCAGAAAGAAATGACGGCGAAACGCTACATTTTTAGTGTATTGTCATTAAGCCTTTTTTCGCTCGTTTTACTGATTGGTCTGTTAATGACACAAGAATGGTTGCCGGGTGGAAGTACAGTTAAAAATCTTTCTTTCCCATTAGCCCTCAATACGGCAGTTAGCTTTGTAACGAATACTAATTGGCAAGCCTATGCTGGGGAAACTACCTTATCGAATTTTTCGCAAATGTTTGGCTTAACAGTTCAAAATTTTGTATCTGCAGGTGTTGGTTTAGCAGTTTTGATTGCCTTATTAAGAGGTTTGACTCAAGTGAAAAATAAACGACTAGGGAATTTTTGGCAAGATTTAACCAGAGGTCTAGTCTATATCTTATTGCCGCTTTCCATCGTTTTAGCCATCTTATTGATCTCTCAAGGAACGATCCAAACGTTTCAATCAGGGCTAGCTTATCAAGGATTAGAAGGAAAAGATTTGTGGTTGTATCTAGGACCAGTAGCAAGCCAAGTAGCTATCAAGCAGTTAGGAACGAACGGTGGTGGTTTTTTTGGAGCAAATTCAGCTTATCCTTTTGAGAATCCAACGATTTTAGCGAATTTTTTGGAAAATATTGCCATTTTGCTCATTCCTGCTGCATTGATTTTTACACTAGGTTTTTGGGTAAAAGAATGGAAACAAGGACGGACGATCTTGATCGTTGCAACCACTTTTGTTCTGTTAGCGTTTATCGGGGTAACAGTTAGTGAATATTATGGACCAAACTTTACTCAAGTGTTAGGTTCGGCCAACATGGAAGGAAAAGAAGTTCGTTTCGGTGTGGGATGGTCAAGTTTATGGGCTGTCAGCACGACTGCTGCTTCTAATGGTTCGGTCAATGCGATGCTAGATAGTTTTACGCCCTTAGGTGGAGCGATCCCACTCTTTTTGATGCAATTAGGAGAGATTATTTTTGGTGGGATTGGTAGTGGACTATACGGCATGCTTGCTTTTCTTTTGTTAGCCGTTTTTATTGCTGGTTTATTAGTTGGTCGTACGCCCGAATATTTAGGGAAAAAAATTGAAGCGTTTGACATCAAGATGGCTAGTTTAGTTATTTTGACTCCTTTAATGTTGACCCTCTTTGGAGCTATGGCCTTGATCAGCCACAGTGAAGTCTTCACTTGGTTAACTAATGAAGGTCCTCATGGATTTAGTGAATTATTATATGGTGCAACTTCCTTAGCGAATAATAATGGGAGTTCATTTGGCGGTCTATTAGCAGATACGCCGTTTATTAACTATTTAGGCAGTTTCTTGATGCTGCTTTCCAGATATCTACCGATCGTTGCGATTTTATTCCTAGCAGAAAACATGGGGAATAAGAAAAAAGCAGCGTTGAGTCCAGGGACATTATCAACCGTCAGTCCAACGTTTGTTACGATGTTGATTATTGTCATTTTAGTGATCGGCGCCTTGAGTTTCTTACCAGCATTAGCCTTAGGACCAATTGCTGAGTATTTTACAGTAAAGTGAGTGAGAAAAATGAAAAAAATCTATTTATGGGCTGTGGGTCAATCGTTCAAGAAGTTGGACCCACGACAGCAATTAAGAAACCCAGTCATGTTTGTTGTCTATTTAGGCGCGATTTTGACAACCATTTTGTGTTTTTACCCGATGGATGTACCGTTATGGTTTAGTCTTGCGATTACGGTTTTCTTATGGTTGACTCTATTATTTGCCAATTTTGCTGAAGCCGTTGCTGAAGGTCGTGGGAAGGCACAAGCGGATAGTTTGAAGCAAGCGAAGAAAGAAGTAATGACCTATAAGATCACCCGTTTAGAAGATGTGCAAGAAAAAAACTTTATTGAGATCCGTTCTTCTGATTTGAAAAAAGACGATCTGGTTTATGTCCAGGCAGGTGAACAAATCCCAGCAGACGGGGACGTCATCGAAGGGGCTGCCTCCGTCGATGAAAGTGCCATTACTGGAGAATCAGCACCAGTCATTCGGGAATCCGGAGGGGATCGAAGCGCTGTGACAGGAGGAACGACAGTCGTCTCTGATTATTTAGTGATACGGGTCACTTCCGAAAACGGGCAATCATTTTTAGATAAAATGATTGCGATGGTGGAAGGCACCCAACGAAAAAAAACACCGAATGAAATCGGGCTGCAAATCTTTTTGATCACTTTGACGATCATTTTCTTAACAGTTTCGATTACGCTGATCCCGTTTACTCACTTTAGTAGTCTGCTGGCAGGAAAAGGTGGCCCGCTTTCTTTAATCATTGTGATTGCGTTATTGATTTGTTTAGCACCCACGACAATTGGTGCGTTGATCTCTTCGATCGGTATTGCTGGTATGAGTCGATTGACAAAAGAAAATGTCATTGCCATGAGTGGTCGAGCAATCGAAGCGGCAGGAGACGTCGATGTCTTATTATTGGATAAAACAGGAACGATTACGCTGGGCAATCGACGTGCAAGTGAATTTTTACCAGTTCATCAAGTGAGTGAACGAGAACTGGCGGATGCTGCCCAACTTTCCTCTTTGGCAGATGAAACAGCAGAAGGCAGAAGCATTGTGATTTTAGCCAAAGAACGATTCAATCTACGGGAACGTGAATTTCAGCAATCTGAGGTGAAATTTATTGATTTTAGTGCCAAAACAAGAATGAGCGGGATCGATTATCGCGGGGACGAAATTCGTAAAGGCGCGGCTGACACTATGAAAAAATACGTGGAAGCAAATGGACATACCTATCCTGAAGAATGCGATCAATTAGTGGCTCAAATCGCACGTGCAGGGGGAACCCCATTAGTAGTTGTCAAAAATTACCAAGTTTTAGGTGTCGTTTATCTCAAAGACATTGTAAAAAATGGTGTGAAAGAAAAATTTGCAGATATGCGGAAAATGGGGATCAAAACGATCATGATCACAGGGGATAATCCTTTGACGGCTGCAGCGATTGCGGCAGAAGCGGGCGTTGATGATTTTTTGGCAGAAGCAACACCAGAAAACAAAATGGAATTAATCCGTGAGTACCAAGAAAAAGGCCACCTTGTAGCAATGACGGGTGATGGAACGAATGATGCTCCGGCATTAGCACAAGCTGATGTAGCGATGGCAATGAATACAGGAACCCAGGCTGCCAAAGAAGCAGGGAACATGATCGACTTAGATTCAAGTCCTACGAAACTCCTGCAAGTAGTTCAAATCGGCAAACAACTATTGATGACTCGTGGAGCGTTAACGACCTTTAGTATTGCCAATGATGTTGCTAAATATTTTGCGGTGATCCCAGTCTTGTTCTATAGCATCTATCCACAATTAGATCAATTGAACATCATGGGACTTAGTACGCCTTTAACAGCTATTTTATCTGCGGTCATTTATAACGCGGTGGTGATTGTGGCATTGATCCCGTTAGCGTTGAAAGGTGTTGCTTACCAGGAAAAACCAGCTAGTCAAATCCTGCGACATAATCTACTTGTCTATGGATTAGGAGGAGTCATTGCACCATTTATTTTTATCAAACTGATTGATGTCATTTTATCATTCGTGATTTTGTAAAGGAGAAAAGTGATGCGAAAAACAGTTATGGGAAGTATTCGTTTTTTACTGTTAAGTTTACTTGTTTTTGGAGGGGGTTATACATTACTAGTTACCGGGGTCGGTCAACTATTTTTCAATGAACAAGCTAATGGTAGCCAAGTTACCAATGATGGGAAAGTCATAGGTTCAAAGTTGATTGGGCAACCTTTTGAATCAACTCGCTATTTTTCTGGACGGAATGAGAAAGTTAGCCAACTGTCGCCGGTATCCAAAGAACAAGCTTCACGTGTGGAACAGAGAACGAAAAAACAACTTCAAGAAAACCCAGCGCAAAAAGAAGTTCCGGTGGATCTAGTGACTGCTTCGGCAAGTGGTGTAGACCCGGATATCAGTGTGGAAGCAGCCAATTTTCAAGTGTCAAAAATCGCTCAAGAGCGAGGTCTTAAAGAAGCGGATATCTATGCTATAATAGAAAAAAACAGCCATAAGGATTGGTTTTCAGATCGCAAATACGTTAATGTATTACAATTGAATCTTTTGTTAGATCAGATGTCTGATTCATAATCGGTTCTAGCCATTTTCTTGATTGGTTTTAGCCAATCGGAAAATGGCTCAGACTTACATAAAGGATAAGTTGGAGGGGGAAAGGATGTCGTTATCGAGTGTATCAGAAGATTTTATGCAAAGACAGCAAGGGAAGAAGGGCAAACTAAGAGTATTCTTTGGTTTTGCGGCTGGTGTCGGCAAAACGTATGCGATGCTCTTAGAAGCTAGAGAATTATTTGCCTTAGGTAAAGATGTCGTGATTGGCTATATAGAGCCTCATGATCGACCAGAAACGAATCAACTACTCGAAGGTATGCCTCAGATCCCACCCAAAGAAATCAATTACAAATCAATCACTTTATTTGAACCTGATATTGATCGCTTGATCAAGCGAAAGCCCGAAGTAGTTTTGATCGATGAATTAGCACACACCAATGCGCATGGTTCAAGAAATAAGAAACGTTACCAAGACGTGGCAGAGTTACTGAATGCTGGAATCAACGTTTTTACAACGATTAATGTGCAACATATCGAAAGTTTGAATGATGTTGTTGTTAATGTAACAGGTGTGGAAGTAAAAGAAACCGTGCCAGACACTTTCTTTCAACAAGCATCTTTGAAAGTGATCGATGTTGAGCCGGAAGAATTGATCTTACGGTTAGAAGAAGGAAAGATCTATACCAACGAAAATGCAAAACGAGCCTTAAAAAATTTTTTTACCCCACAAAAGTTGAACCATCTGAGAGGTTTAGCGATCCAAAGAGCTTCCGATCATATCAATCAAGTCAGTAGTCAAACCAATCGAATCCAAAGCAAGTTGTTGACTATTGTTAATGACGATTTTCCTAAAATGGCAGAAAAGTGTATTCGTTGGACTGCAAGATTAGCGCAGGGCTTAGGTGCGCAATGGGTCGTTATTCAGATTCGTTCACATGAAGACACGCCGACAAACTTACCTCTTGCCGACAAACTTGGTGGAGAAGTGATCAGTATGGAAGAAGAAGGAAGCTTTGAAACGATCGTTGAATACGCTAAAATGACTGGTATTACAGATATTATCATGGGAAAGAATCTACGACAACCATGGTATGAACGATTATTTTTAGAATCGTTTGAAAACCGATTGCTGAAGCGATTGAATGATACAGAGATCCATTTGATCCCATTTCAAGAAACTAGACCGTCTTTTTTATTTCATACAAGAAAAATCATTGAAGGCGGCGGAAAAGATCTAGGGTATGCATTAGGTGCTGTTTTTTGTGCCACTTTAATTACTGAGTTGATGCAGTATTTGAACGTCGGTGATCAAAATCTGATGTTGATCTATCTCTTTTTCGTCTTATTAGTCGCTCGGATGACTTCCGGTTATTTTTGGAGCGCTTTAGCATCAATCCTTAGTGTACTATCGTTCAATTGGTTTTTTGTTGAGCCGCTTTATTCATTGACAGTCTATAAACAAGGCTATCCGTTCACTCTTTTGATCATGTTTTTAGTTGCTCTGATGATTAGTAACTTAATGGTGCGGTTAAAAAAACAAGCAGTTTATTCTATGGAAAAAGAGCATCAAATGGAAATTCTTTATGAATTGAATAAACAATATGTGTTGGCACAAGATCAACAACAAATTTTTGATATTACTGCGACGTATCTTTCACGTTTGTTAGATCGGGAAGTGGTTCTCTTTGATTCTGAAGGACAAGTGAAAAGTGTGCATCGTGTCGATCGGAAAAAATCAAGACTTAACATCAGTGAAGAAATTGCAGTAGCTGTTTGGACAGCAAAAAATCAACAGGAAGCAGGAAATGGAACCGATACCCTCGGAGGAGCAAAAGGATTCTATTTACCGATCCTTACTAATGGAAAAGTCGTAGCTGTTTTAGGAATGGAACGAAGTCATTCCCACGACCTACAAAACGATCAACTAAACTATTTAAAGTTGCTCATTACACAACTGGCAACGATTCTGGAACAAAATCAATTGAAAAATGAGAAAGAGCAAATCGAACTTGAGAATGAACGAGAAAGAGTCCGCAGCAATTTGCTCCGAGCGGTCTCGCATGATTTGCGGACACCATTAACGGCAATTTCAGGGATTGCGGAGACGTTAAACAATGAAAAAAGTGTGTCGAAAGAAACCCAACAAAAATTATTGCAAGATATTCAAGATGAGTCCCAATGGTTGATTCGAATGGTGGAAAATTTATTATCGATTACACGGATCAATATGAATACAATGAAAGTGAATAAATCAGCGGAACCGATTGAAGAAATTATCGAAGCTGTGTATAGTCATTTGAAAAAAGTGTATCCAGATAGCCAATTAGATGTCGTATTACCAGAAAACATGCTATTCATCCAAGCAGATCCTATTTTAATTGAACAAGCTTTGTTCAATTTGATTGAGAATGCTTTGAGACACGGTGAAAAACAGCAACCTGTACGATTGACTGTGAGCCAAAATGGAGAAGAAACGAGGATTGAGATTAGAAATAAGGGTGAGATTCCTATCGAACAATTTCAAAAAATCCAAAATAATCTGACTCAACCAAATGAGGTGCCTGTTGATTCTAAAAACGGATTGGGAATTGGGTTAAGTATTGTCAACACGATCATTCGTGCTCATAACGGACAAATGGAGATGATTGCCGATAATGGGGAAACGATTGTCCGAATCTATTTAAAGTAAGGAGTTTTTTATGAATAAGATGATCTTATTGATTGAAGATGATCCCAATATTACCGACTTCATGGAAGTGGTTTTTGAGCGAGAACAATATAGATTAACGGTAGCAGCAAATGGGATGGAAGCTTTAACTGCTTTACAGGCAGAAACATTTGATGTCATTTTACTTGATCTAGGTTTACCGGATATTGATGGAATGGATCTCTTGAAAATACTGAGGAAACGGA
Organism: Enterococcus sp. DIV0691; assembly: GCF_051711145.1. Lineage (NCBI taxonomy): Bacteria > Bacillati > Bacillota > Bacilli > Lactobacillales > Enterococcaceae > Enterococcus > Enterococcus sp. DIV0691. Next base: position 1,948,845 of record NZ_JBIOLY010000001.1, on the reverse strand, counting down.
TGGATCTTCCGATCGTGGTGATTTCTGCACGAAAGGACGAAAATGAAAAAGTAGCCGCCCTTGATTTAGGAGCAGATGATTACGTCACCAAACCTTTCGGGACTAACGAACTTCTAGCTCGTATAAGAACAGCTTTACGCCATAAGAAAACCAAAGAAGAACAGACGTTGATCGTAGTAAATAATGCATTGAAAATCGATTTTGATAAGCAGTTGGTTTATAAAAATGACCAAGAAATCCATTTAACAAAAAACGAATATCGATTACTTAAATGTTTATTTGAGCAGATTGGTAAAGTAGTCACTTACCAAACATTAATGACCCAAGTATGGGGACCATACAGCGAAGATTCCCAAATTTTGCGAGTCAATATGTCAAATATCCGCAAAAAAATTGAAACAAATACGTTGAAGCCTGAATATATCATTACTGAAATTGGTGTTGGTTATCGTTTACGTGATTACCGCTCGTAAACATAAAGATGAAACAGTGAAGTCTGTTTAATAAGTATTAGATCCAAGAAAGATAGTTCAAAAAGGTCATGAAAGAAACAAATAGCTCCGAACAAACCAGAGCTTACTGTATCTTTCATGACCTTTTTATGGTGTTCATCGTATTACTTCTAGGGAATTAAACCTAGGTTATTCACTTACTCTTTTATAATTAGACCTAACAATGTAGAGAATTTTAAGGCCTGGTAGGTTGAGACCTGGCAACCTTTTAATTCATTGATCGTAATGCTTAATGTTTCAAAATTAGAGGAGCTTAAATCAACGCCTTTTAAAGAGGTTTGCTGAAAATTCGCTTCGTTCAATTCACAATTGTCAAAAATGATTCCTTTGAAGTGACAATGATAAAGATCGGCGTTTTCCAGTGAACAATGGCAAAATTGATTATTCTCCATTTTAGCATAGCCAAAAGCAGCTAGATTGATTAGACAATCTTTAAAAGTAACGTTTTTAATCGTTGATTCTTGAAAGGTTGTCCCAAGTAGTTTGCAATTGATAAATTCTACTCGGTGGATAGAGGCTTTTGTCATATTGACGTTGGAAAGATCACAATTTTTAAAGCGAACATCTACGAACTCGACCTGACTAAAATCGCTATTTGTAAATTGGCAGTGATCAAATTCCATATTGTAAAAACGGGGACGATCGAAAAATACTTCGATTGCTTCGTCATTGACTACTTTGCACATTTCAAGCATTGGTTCCTCTTCGGAATAGATTGTAGAAAAGGGCTTAAGTGGTAATGTGGGAGAAATTTTTGGAGGAACGATTTTCATAGATTCATCTACTTTCCTATATAAGATTTTTCCATATCAGTAACGGAATCATCGCTGTCTGCTTATTATAGCACAAATCATTTGATTACATTTGGCAATTTTTTTGCGACAAAATGCGATAAATTGCAAAATATTGCAAAGTGTTGCAAACTGTAGTAAAGTGACTTAAGGGAGGCGGTTTCATGCTGAGGGAAATTCGTTTGAAAAAAATAATCAAAATCATGAAAGAAAAACAAAATGCTGCGATTGATGACTTAGCAGAACAGCTGGAAGTATCTAAAGACACAATCAGACGTGATTTAATGAAGTTAGAAGAAAAAAATATAGTTCGCAGAACACACGGCGGAGCGATTTTATTAGAAAGAGAAGCAACTATTTTTGATTATGAGCAACGTTCAACTAAATTAAATGGAGTGAAACTTCAGTTAGGAAAAACCGCTGCAGCTATCATTAAGGACAATTCATCGGTTATTTTCGATTCCTCCACTACTGTAGAAAGTGTGATCAATCAAATAGGGATGAAACCTTTGACAGCTATCACTAATTCCTTGACTCATGCGATGCTGTTGGCAAAAAGGCCAGCAACTACGATTACGCTATTGCCGGGAAAATTGCACAAAACACAACTTTTTTTACATGGCGCAGATACTATTGAGAAATTAAAACAATACAGTGTAGACTATACATTTTTAGGTGTTTTTGCTTTATCGTCTGAGGGGATATTCATCCATACGGAAGAAGAAGGACTTGTCAAACGCCAAATGGTCAAACAGGCAAAAACGGTGGTTGCTTTAGCAGATCATACAAAAATGGATAAAACCGGTTTTTTTAAGGTTTGTGATTTAAAAGAGATTGATTTTCTAGTAACAGATCAACCTCCCAGCAAGCAGTTGCAACAAGCTTTGATAAATAATCAGGTGGAATGTCTTATATTAGATCAATAAAGGAGTAAGTATGGAAAAGAAAAATATAATTTTAGATGTGTTGACTGAGCCGAAAACATTTGCAGATGTCTCACCGGTTTTCTTAACAGATGAAACGATTGAGATGAGAAAAAAACGAATGATACAAAGGATGAGAGAAGAAGCGATTGACACACTAATCATTTATGCAGATCGTGAGCATGGTAGCAATTTTGAATATTTTACGGGATTTATTCCACGGTTTGAAGAAGGATTATTTGTTATGGAAAATAGTGGAAAAAGTACCTTGATTTTGGGAAATGAAAATCTGAAACTATGTAAACATGCACGAATCCAATCAGAATTGGTTCATTATCCACCTTTTTCATTGCCGAATCAACCAATGGATCACGAACAACCTTTAGAACAATTATTTACCTCGTTAGGGTTCGTTGAAAAGAAAAAAATCGGGGTAGTTGGTTGGAAAATGTTTACTACACGGAAGAAAGAAGCGACCAAGCTATTCGATGTTCCTCACTTTATTATTGAAGCAATCGAAAAAGCAAAAGGTGAAACGACTGAACTACTAAATGCTAGTTCGCTGTTGATCGGGGAAAAAGGAATACGGAGAACAAATAATGCCAATGAGATCGCTCATTATGAATTTGGTGCCAATCTAGCTTCTAGTTGCATGTTACAAGCACTAAACAAGATTGAAGTAGGTGTAAAAGAGTCTGAAATTGGAGCATTGTTAAATGGAAAAGGACAACCGAACACGGTAGTGACAATTGCTGCGACAGGGCAACGTTTCGAATATGCTAATCTTTACCCAACCGATAAAACAATTAAACTTGGGGATGCGTTGTCTTTAACTACTGGGTTTAAAGGTGGTCTATCTAGCAGAACCGGGTTTGTCATCGAACATGAAAAACAACTTCCATCAGAGCAAGCGGATTATTTAGAAAAAGTGGCTAAACCTTATTTTCAAGCAATTGTTCATTGGTTAGAAACAATCAAAGTGGGGATGAGAGGCGAAGAAGTTTATCAACTAGTTGAGACTGTTTTACCAAAAAAACAGTTCCATTGGCATTTAAATCCTGGTCACTTGACAGCAGATGAAGAGTGGTTAGCTTCACCTATTTATCAAGAGTCGCAAGAAATACTTGAAAGTGGGATGATTTTTCAACTAGATATCATTCCTTCAGTTCCGGGCTATACAGGTGTTAGTGCGGAAGAATGTGTGGTATTAGCTGATGAGGTACTGCAAGGAAAAATCAAAGAAAAGTATCCAGAATTATGGCAACGCATTATGATTCGTCAAACGTATTTGAAAGAAGTGCTAAACATTGATTTAAGTAAAGACATTTTACCGCTTTCCAATACGGTTGCATACTTACGCCCTTTTTATTTAGCAAAGAATCAAGCATTTCGTGTACAAAGAATAAAATCCACATCTTGATGTACGAGTGAATGATAAGAGAAAATTCGTAGGAGTAACAGGAGCTGTATGGTTCGTTACTTCTCGAATTTTTTAGGTCTGCTAGCTTTTTTGAGAAAAATCCCTTATAGTGAAAGCCGAAAGACTAGATCATTTTTTGTACGTTGTTTCAAAAGCGACGATGATCATGCATAAATCTCCATTCGTTTATTGGTTTTGGCCAAGCAGATAAATGTTAGGATAGTCGTTTATGAACGAGATGGAGCAGAAAAAAGGGGATATCAACTATGAACATCAAACAAGTGAGCGAAGCGAAAGGGATCTCGCCCGATACATTACGTTATTATGAGAAAATTGGTCTCATTCCACCTGTACATCGCACGAAAGGCGGAATTCGTGATTATACAGAAGAAGACCTCAACTGGGTAGATTTTACAATTTGTATGAGAAATGCTGGTTTATCCATTGAGTCGTTGATCGAATACAATAAATTGTGTAAGCAAGGAGACCAGACAATTGCTGCTAGGAAGCAATTATTGATGACAGAAAGACAGCATTTGATTCAAAAGATCGATGAGATGCAAGAGTGTTTAACACGATTACATAAGAAAATCGAGAATTACGATCGGTATTTATTAGAACAATAAGATATTAGTCCATGTTAGCCAACAGTTGGTTAAGAGAACTTTTATAGCCCAAATACAACAGTTCTGAAATTTTTACCAATGATGAAATAAAAAATTTTGATGAAAAAGAAGGCGTGTCGGAAGTGTCTAACTCTAAGAAATAAGCCGGATAATCCCAAATAGGAGGAACTATTTTGGGACTATCCGGCTTATTTTCGATGATAGAACTCACCATGAATATCAGATAGTGAGTGAAACTACATAGCATTTAACGCATCATCAAGATCAGCGATCAAATCTTCTACATCTTCGATCCCGCATGAAAGCCGAACTAAAGTTTCGGTGACACCCATCGCTAATCGATCCTTTTCAGGCATACTGGCATGAGACATCGCCCAAGGATAAGAAAGGATGGATTCCACACCTCCGAGACTGACAGCTACGATTGGTACACGACAGTGTGTGAATAAGGTTTCAATTTGCTTAACTGAATCTACTTCAAATGACAAAATAGCACCACAGTCTTCGCATTGTTGTTGATGGATCGAATGTCCAGCATGCTGTTCAAGACCAGGATAATAAACGTTTGTTACTTTCGGATGATTGACGAGAAAGTTAGCTAATTCACTAGCGTTTCGAACTGATTTTTCCATTCTTAACCCCAGCGTTTTAACGCCGCGCAATAGTAGCCAAGCATCTTCAGGACCTAAAATCCCGCCCAGTGCTTTTTGATGTTCCTTTAATTGCTGATACAGCTCCTCGTTATTTGTAGCGACCAAACCTGCAACAACGTCACTATGTCCATTGATAAACTTTGTTGCACTATGTATCACGATATCAACACCTAAATCTAAAGGATGTTGTGAAATGGGTGTCATAAATGTATTATCTGCAACTGTTAAGATCTGATACTCGTTAGCCAATTCAGTCACTTTCTTTATATCAGTGATTGTTAATAATGGATTGGAAGGAGTTTCAATGTAAAACATTTTTGTTTCTTTTTTAATCGCTTTTTGCCAAGAATCAATATCCGTTTCATCAACAAAAGTGCAATCGATCCCGAAACGAGCTAAGAAAAGATGGATGCTTTGGAAGGTTCCACCATAAATATTTTTACCTAGTACTAAATGATCTCCTTTGGATAAAAGGAACAGGACAGCGTTAATAGCAGCCATTCCTGATGAAAAGGCTAAACCGAACTGCGCGTTTTCTAATGAAGCAATACATTTTTCCGCCGCTTCGACAGTAGGGTTACCAAAACGAGTGTAACTAAAACCTGTGTGAGTGAAGACATTTTTTTGATGAAACGTGGAAGTTTGATATTTAGGTATCGACGATGCGCCTGTAACTGGGTCGATGACTGGGTAATCGTGTAGAATTTTTGTATTGATATTCATATGGGTTTCCTCCAAACCTACTTCATGTATCTCAAAAATAACACATTCATTTCCGTTATGTCAACGCTTTCTTGATAAAAAATTATCAATGAAATTAATTGCTTGCGTTAGATTTTAAATAACATCAGTTTTTATAATTTTATTTTAAATAAAAGAATTTTTGCGGTTTTTAAAAACTTTGAAAGTGGTTGACTGCCTTAAAAATATATGATAATTTTTTAGTGTAATTGTATTCTGTGATAAAAAATTATTAAAGGAGGAAAAGAATGAGTAGCAACAAATTACCGTATGAAAAATATCGCGTGGCGGGAGACTTGATCTTTGTTTCTGGACAGTTACCAATCGATCCAACCACTGGTGAAATCGTTTCTGAAGAGATTAAAGCACAAGCGAACCAAATCATGATCAATATATCACAAGTGTTGGAGGAGCTAGACTTGACCATGAATCAAGTGGTTAAAACGACTTGTTTTCTAACTGATATGAATCATTTTGAAGCATTTAATCAAGTGTACGCAGAACACTTTGGTGAACGTTTCCCAGCACGATCAGCTTTTCAAGTCGTTGCCTTACCAAAAGATGCTTTAATAGAAATCGAATGGGTTTTATCTAAAGCATAAGAAAAGAGGAAGAAAGAATGAAAATAATAATCATTGGTGGAATTGCTGCAGGAATGAGCGCAGCGGCCAAAGCAAAGAGAGTCAATCCAGATGCAGAAATCATCGTGATTGAACAAGAGGATTATATCTCTTTCGGCGCTTGTGGGCTTCCTTATTATTTAGGCGAAGAATTTAATGATGAACAAGAGATGTTTGCTCGAACGCCTGAACAAATCGAACGTTTAGGAATTAAATTATTGTTGCGCCATCGAGTAGAATCAATCGAATTTGCCACTAAAACGTTAGCTGTAAAAAATTTAAGTACAAATGAAGTAAGTCATGAAACTTATGATCGTCTGATGCTGGCTGTCGGTGCAAAGCCGTTTGTTCCTAACATTGCTGGTATTGATTCTAGTGATGTGTATACGATTACGAAACTTAATGAAGTCAAACGACTACAGCAAGAATTATCAAATTATCAAAATATTGTCATCCTGGGTGGTGGATTTATTGGCATTGAAGTAGCTGATCAGTTAACGAAAGCAGGAAAAAATATTCATTTGATCGAGATGGCTCCTCACTTGATGAATCGTTCATTTGATCCGGAATTTTCTACTAAAATTAAAGAAGCTATTGAAGAAGAAAATGTAAGGGTTTCCTTGGAGGAGTCTGTTCTAGAGATCGAAAAAAATCATGAACAAGTGGTAGCTGTCAAAACGAATAGAGGAAGTTATCAGGCGGATGCGGTGATCGTTGCTGCTGGATTTGTTCCTAATACCAGCTTTTTGAATGATCAATTGGAATTGTTAGGAAATGGTGCAATTAAAATCGATACATACGGGAGAACGTCTCAAAAAGATGTCTTTGCGGCAGGTGACTGTGCTTCGATTCCCCATCGAATCTTAGGGGATATTTACCTTCCTTTAGCGACTACAGCGAATAAAATGGGACGGATCGTTGGGGTCAATCTTAGCGGTGTACAGATGCAGGAATATTCAGGGACATTAGGCAGTAGTGCGATCAAAGTAGGAGAGTACGAGGCAGCAGCGACTGGTATCACTGAAAAAATGGCAAGAGAAAAAGGATTAGATATCAAAACGACTTGTATTGAGACCATGAATCACTCGAATTATTATGGAACTCAAGAAAAAATCATGATCAAACTGGTTTATGACCGACAAACAAAAGTGTTGTATGGTGCCCAACTATTCGGGAAAAATGAAACAGTTCTTCGTGCGACTGGCTTAGCTGTTGCGATACACGCTCAAATGACGACTGAAGAATTAGGATTTGTTGATTTTGCTTATGCACCACCTTTTTCTTCTACGTGGGAAGCACTAAATGTTGTAGCAAATACTGCAAAATAAAGGGGATGAATAAATTGATCGATGCACCTTTTTTTACTCAATTTCTGAAAGTAAGTAATTATTATACTGCGGGAGGAATCGCTTTGCTGATTCTATCCCTCGGGGTAATGAAGTACCTGAAAGACAAACGGATTAGTTTCTCTAAACGAATGATTTATGCTCTTATTCTTGGTTTGCTTTTAGGGGTTGTCATTGATTTGATTGGTTCCGATAGCGAAATTTATACCGAATTTGCTCGAACGGAAATCAATGCCTGGTATGCCCTAGTCGGTTCAGGATTCTTGAAGATGATCCAGTTGCTAGCTATTCCTGTCGTGTTCTTATCGATTATCAAAGTAGTGATTGATGTCAAAGGAGAACGGTTAAAATATTTGACGGGAAAAACTTTTGCAACATTACTAGGGACTACAGCTATCTCTGCGGCATTGGGGATTGCGGTTGTCAAACTCTATCGGCTTAACGGTGCAGAGTTTGCTGGAGACTTGGCAGCAGATAAAGCAGAAAGTATTAGTAATATTGCTTCGCAAAGTTTCCCAGAATTTTTCTTGAAACTGATACCTAACAATATAGTTAGCGTGATGGGGGATAATGGGAGTATTGTATCGGTTGTGATCATAGCGGCTATGTTTGCTGGAGCTATTCGCTTCTTACAAGTCAAAAAACCGGATCAAGTGGCACCTTTTGTTACGTTGTTGGACTCATTAAAAGTAACCGTCATTTCCGTTTTAACTAACGTGATCAAGTTGATGCCGTATGGGGTTGTTGCCTTAGTAAGTAATACAATTATTTCTAGAGGGATTCAAGCAATTATGGGAATGATCGGATTTATTGCAGCTCTATATACTGGTGTTCTTTTGATGTTGATCGTTTATGTCATTTTATTACTATTCATGGGTGTGAATCCAATTGTTTTTTACAAAAAAGCATTTACGACACTATTGTTTGCTTTTTCTTCCCGTTCAAGTGTAGGAACTTTACCTTATACTTTGAAAAATCTGGAAGAAGATCTAGGTGTATCTCAAGAAACGGCAAATTTTGTTGCTACTTTAGGAACTTCGATTGGTATGAATGGTTGTGCTGGTGTATTCCCTGCTATGCTTGGTGTTTTAATGGGATCAGCTGTTGGCGCAGAAATGGATCTATCCTTTTATTTCTTGGTGGTCGTTGTCGTTACGGTAGGATCCATCGGAATTGCTGGTGTGCCTGGTACGGCGACCGTTGCGGCGACAGTTACTCTTAATGGCTTAGGGTTTGGACACACGATCACAAGTATTGGAGCGATATTTGGTATCGATCCGATTGTTGATATGGGACGTACCATGTTGAACGTCGCAGGCTCAATGGTTTCTGCGATTATGGTAGATAAGTGGGAAGGAACATTTGATAAACAAGCGTTTTTGGCACCATTGAATAAAAAAAATGAAGAAGAGTAATAGACAATGGGAAAAGTTATGTGTTCAATTAGTGATCAAACGATATCTAGGGAATGAGTTGATACCAACTCGCTGATTGGATCGTTTTTACAATAGTCTTCATCTGTTTCAAAAGTGAAACAACCAAGAAATAAGACGGCACGCCTTAGTGAAGAGGAGTGCCGTCTTTAGTTTCAAAGCCCATCATGTCTGAGAAGCTGTTAAAAAAATGCTTGCTTATTGTCATTGGAGGTAACCGATGCTTTCGCAATCTCTTTACTTTTCTCCTTCAGCAATCTTCAGGTAACGATAAACGCTGGGATCTGATATGTTGAGAATCTTAGCCACTTGTGAAACAGCGCCTTTGATTTGGAAGATTCCTTTTTCATTTAATTGGCGAATGATTTTAATTTTCAACTCTTTATTTAAAGGAGTTTGTTTGTCCAAGAGATCGGAGGGGACGATAGAGTAGATAATCCCTTCAATGGTTTCTTCCAAGATCTCAACGGATTCGGGGAGGTGATTCGTATCAAACACTGCAAGTGGTTGTTTTTCTGTTGATAAGCCAGCTAATGCGAGTATCTCCTTTGAGAGTGACTGATATTTGCTGATATCTTGATTAATGCAAAGTAATCCGACTATCTTCTGCTGATCATTGCGTATAAAAAAAGTGGCACCTCTTAATTTTTTCCCGTTGATTGTTTGTGCATCATAGTTGACTAAATAATCTTGTTTAAGATATTTCTTTGAGCGCACCATTTCTAAAGCGAAACCAGTAACAGGAGAATGGATATCTCGTCCACTTATATGATTGTTTTCAATGGCAGCGATATGAAAATGACCTTCTTCCAGATGATGAAGAACCACTTCATAGTTTTCCCCTAAAGCTTGTCCGAGGAATTTGACCAGGGATATATATAGCGTTAATTGAGTGTTATTCATTTTCTCACCTTGATAATTTTTTGTTACTTTATAATACCATCTTTGTTTGCTGTTTACATTATAAAATAATCGTTATTTCATTTTATTTTTTATTGACAAATTTTTTGGATGAAGTTATATTGTTTATATAAATCGTAATCATTACTATTTGAGTTCGTGAACGGTTTATTTGATAAAAATAGACTTGAAAAAGGGAGAAAGCAATGGAAAAACAAGACTTAGCGAGTGCCTACCGTCGGCTAAAGAGCCCCAATATCAAAACGAAAAAAAGAGCGTTAAAAATCATTCATCAATACAAACGTAATAAAAATAAGTAAAAACTATCATTTGCTAAAAAAAGTGTTTGTTTTGATTAGTGATCCTATCAGTAGATTCTTGTCTTAAAAATTTGAACTGGTATAATAGTTTTTAAACAAAAAAGGTGTGTACTATATGATCCGTTATTCTATAGCAGCTAAAGAAGATTTACCTCGCATCGTGGAGATTTACAATCAATCGATTTTAACGAAACAATCAACTGCCGATGTAACGCCCGTAACTATCGAGGATAAATTGGCATGGTTTGAAGCCCATGATCCTAAGAAACGCCCACTATGGATCATGCAAGAAGCAGGAGTAATCATTGGTTGGATCAGTTTGAGCGATTTTTATGGACGACCTGCCTATGATCGAACGGTAGAAATCAGTATTTATATTGATGAGGTCTATCAACATAGAGGTATTGGGCAATACGCTGTGAACTTTGTAGAAAAACAGCTCCCTCACTTAAACATTGAAACAGTGCTAGCTTTTATTTTTGATAGTAATCAAGCGAGTCAACGTTTATTTGAAAAAAATGGTTATTGTTTATGGGGTCTACTGCCTGAAGTTGCGCAAATCGATGAGAGATTGCTTGGGTTAGCTATTTGGGGAAAATCGTATCGCTAATCAAATAAGCTGTAGTTTCATGAATTTTTCTGAAACTACAGCTTATTTTTCATATTACTACACAAATGAAAAAATTTGTGTTACACTCTTTTTATGAAACAGTTTGTAAAACTGTACTAATAAAAAAGCGTTTTTCGAGAGAATGTTTAATGAAAAGGGAGTAATATTGTAATGGATGATGAAATGAAACAAGGTTCTAAAGCTGTAGTAGAAAGTTTAGCAAATCACCAAGTCGAATATGTTTTTGGGATTCCAGGAGCAAAAATCGATGGGGTGTTTAATGAGTTAGAAGATCAAGGACCAGAATTAATCGTTACGAGACATGAACAAAATGCCGCTTTTATGGCTCAAGCAATTGGACGGATCACAGGCGAGCCAGGTGTCGTCATTGCTACTAGTGGTCCTGGAGCTAGTAATTTAGCAACTGGGCTAGTGACCGCTACGGCTGAAGGTGATCCGGTTCTTGCAATTGCAGGACAAGTCAAACGAAGCGATCTACTTAAATTAACTCATCAAAGCATGGACAATGCTGCTTTATTTCAGCCAATCACTAAATATAGTGCAGAAATTCAAGATCCAGAAACAATTTCAGAAGTGATTGCCAATGCTTATCGAATGGCTAAAAGTTCGAAAAAAGGAGCAAGCTTTATTAGTATCCCACAAGATGTGGTAGATGCGACTGTAAAAAATGAAGTCATCAAACCTCTAAAAGATCCACAATTAGGTTCTGCTTCTGCTGGCGATATCGATTATTTAGCGGAACGTATTCAAGAAGCGAAATTACCTGTTTTATTAATCGGGATGCGAGGTTCAAGTAAAAAAGAAACAGCAGCGATCCGTAGATTAGTAGCAAAAACAGGCTTGCCGGTGGTAGAAACTTTCCAAGCCGCTGGTGTGATCTCTAGAAAATTAGAAAACTATTTCTTTGGCAGAGTCGGTTTGTTTAGAAATCAACCAGGAGATATGTTATTGAAACGAAGTGATCTAGTGATTGCGATTGGTTATGATCCAATCGAATATGAAGCAAGAAACTGGAATGCTGAAAAAGATGCTCGAGTAATCGTTATTGATGAAACACCAGCTGAGATTGATTCTTACATGCAGCCAGAAAGAGAATTAATCGGGGATATCTCTGAAACATTGGATCTGTTGACGGATTCTTTAACACCGCATCAAGTGTCACGTGATGCGAAAGAATACTTAGCCTTTTTGCAAAATAAATTAACTGAGCGTGATATTGTGCCAACAAAAGACCGCGAAGGAATTTTACATCCTCTAGAAGTCATTAATACACTCCAAAATAAAGTGACAGATGAGATGACTGTTACTGTAGATGTAGGTAGTCACTACATTTGGATGGCACGTCATTTTAGAAGTTATGAAGCAAGACATCTATTATTTAGCAATGGGATGCAGACACTAGGAGTTGCTTTGCCATGGGCAATCTCCGCTGCATTAGTACGTCCTAAGACACAAATCATTTCGGTATCTGGTGATGGTGGTTTCTTATTTTCTGCTCAAGATCTAGAAACAGCTGTTCGTAAAAATTTGAAGATCATTCATTTGATTTGGAACGATGGCCGTTACAATATGGTAGAATTTCAAGAAATCATGAAATATCAACGAGCTTCTGGTGTGGATTTTGGCCCGGTTGATTTTGTAAAATATGCAGAAGCTTTTGGTGCTAAGGGGCTTCGTGTGACCTCTGTCGCTGAGTTGGAACAAGCAATAGAAGAAGGATTTAAAACGCAAGGTCCAGTTATCATCGATATTCCAATCGACTACCGTGACAATGAAAAACTTGGTGAAACGATTTTACCAGATCAATTCTATTAAGGAGATGCTAAGATGAGTGAAAGAATACTTTTTCAACATGGAACACTAGGAGCATTGATGGCAGGACTAATGGATGGTACTGAGACGATTGAACAGATACTCAAACACGGGACTTTAGGTTTGGGAACGCTACATGGATTAGATGGGGAAGTCATCTTCTTGGATGGCGAAGCTTATCAAGGGCGTTCAGATGGAGTAGTTGTTAAGCTGACAGGAAAAGAAACCACTCCTTATGCAGCAATCACCCCATTCATTACAGATGGACGGTTTGAAGTCGAAAATCAAACAAAAGGCGAAGAATTAAAACAATCAATTTTAGCCAGTCAAGCAGGAAACAACTTATTCTTAGCGATAAAAATTACTGGGCTGTTTAAAACAGTCCACACACGTATTATGCCAAAACAAGAAAAGCCTTACCGAAGATTAGCAAAAATATCAGAGTCTCAACCTGAATTTCATGAAACAAATAGTCAAGGAACGTTAGTTGGATTTTATACGCCAGAACTGTTTCAAGGAGTAGCAGCTGCTGGATTTCATTTGCACTATATCGATGAAGCTAAACAATTCGGAGGGCATGTCATTGATTTTGAGCTAACAAAAGGCACTGTCGAAATCAGTAAAATCGAAACACTTGTTCAACATTTTCCCAGCGATGATCCAACGTTTATTGGAACGACAATAGATTATGCAAACTTGGAACAAGAGATCCAGCAAGCAGAATAATTTTCTAATGAGTCCGTGCTAAAAATTAATAATGAAAGTATTTTATATTTGAAGGATGTTCTTTTCCCGTCTTTCTGTCTAGTAAGGTCAGTTTTTTCTCAATGACTAGTCAGCAAATCATTTCTAAGCTATAATTTTTTCATAGAAGGAGTGGTTGAGATGTTGTGGACAGAAAAGCAAAAAGAAGATGCCTATCAAATTTTATTATTACAGCAAAAAGGATTATTAGAGGCGGAAGATCATTGGCTAGCAAATTTAGCGAATTCTTCTGCTCTGTTGAACGAGACATTACCAGAAACAGTTTTTGCAGGTTATTACCTATATAATGGCGAAGAATTGATTTTAGGTCCATTTCAAGGTCGTGTTTCTTGTACTAGGATCACAATGGGAAAAGGGGTTTGTGGTGAGTCAGCACAAACAAAAACTACATTGATCGTTGATGACGTCAAGAAACATGAAAACTATATTTCTTGTGATTCTGCAGCTCAATCTGAAATCGTTGTGCCCATGATCAAAGAAGGACATCTGATTGGCGTTCTAGATATTGATTGTGGTGTAACAGGCGGGTATGATCATATTGATCAAGAATATCTTGAGAAATACGTAGAAATGCTTATTGATATCGTGCCTTTAGATGTTATTTCTTAAAAAATTCAATAACTTTAACAAGTGAAATCAAAAGAACGCTCGAAATAGTCGTTCTTTTGATTTTTTTCTAAAATTATAATGGCTTTTGGTTTTCATAATCTAATTTTAATGTTATTATCATTTTATAAAATGTTAGAACGATTAAAGGTGGATGAGATATGAATAACGAAGAAATCATTTTGGGACAAAAATATGCGTGTAAGCCAATCGGTTTAAAGCATGTAGTAGTAGGTGAAGTCATTAATAAATTAGAAAATTGTATCGTGTTATGTGTGGAAAAATACCAAGAAAGTGATCATGAAGAAATATTAGAAAAATGTGGGAAAGTGGTTGTGAAATATGCGGATGTATATGATTTAACTACTATAGAAGCCATTTTTGAAACTTCTTCAAAAATTTATGAACCAGCGCTCGTCTCATAAATAAAAAATAGTTTAAAAGAGAAAGAGGAATAGCTTTCTCTTTTTTTTTGTTATTCAAACTTTTATGCTTTACAAGTCTCACTAAAACATTTATATTATTGATAAGTCAATAATTGACAAGTCAACGGAAGGGGGATGGAGATGGATTTAAGAAAACTCAGTCAGTTACTCTATAAAATCAAAATTATCAGTCAAGAAGGATCAGCTTTGTTCGAGAAAGAAACTGGATTCAGTTTGACGAGATATGAAATGCTGATGTTTTTATGGGAAAAAGGCAAATGTTTACAAAATCAAATTCAAACAGATCTGAAAATAGACAATGCGGCTATCTCTAGACATTTGAAGATATTGGAAGAAAAAGGCTATGTTTCACGAAAACGCAATCCAGCGAATAATCGTGAAGTATTTGTTCTACTGACGGATACAGCCAAACGAGAACTGGCTAAGTGTGAAAATAATCATCAACAGTCCGCTGACTCTTTGTGCATTTCGTTGACCGATGAAGAAATCACCGAACTAACAAAATTATTGAATAAACTTTATTAACTACATTAGGAGAAAGAAGAGAGAGAAATGAGCAAAGAATTAGTAAACAATGATTTTTCAAGTGTTGTATTTGGAAGAAAATCCGTTCGTGTATATGATGAAACGGTTAAGATTTCTCATGAAGAAATGTTAGAAATGATACAAGAAACAACAACAGCACCATCTTCAGTTAATATGCAACCATGGCGTTTTGTGGTGGCAGAAAGTGAAGAAGCAAAAGCAAAATTGAAACCATTGATCCGTTTTAATACGAGACAAAATGATACTTCATCAGCTATGGTCATGATCTTTGGAGATATGAACTGCTACGAATATGGGGAAGAAATCTATGACCAAGCAGTAGCAGAAGGTAAGATGCCGGCAGAAGTTCGAGACCAACAACTTGCTGCGATCCTTCCTTATTACCAAAACTTTACACGTGAACAAATGAATGACGTTGTGAAAATTGATGCTAGTTTAGCTGCAATGCAATTCATGCTAGTTGCTCGTAGTCACGGCTATGAAACAAATCCAATCGGGGGATTCGAAGCAGACCAATTGGCTGAAGCTTTTGATCTCGACAAAGAACGTTATGTTCCAGTGATGATCTTATCTGTTGGGAAAGCAGTAGAAGAAGGGTATGAATCTGTTCGATTGGCTCCAGAAAAAATTACAACTTTTAAATAAAGCGAGTGTGGAAAAATGATCGTTATCAATGCAAAATTTTCAATCAAGCCAGAAAAAAGAAATGAATTTCTTGCGGAAGTCAGTGAACTTGTTGCAAGTACAAGAAAAGAAGACGGGTGCTTAAGCTATCAATTGTACGAATCAATCGATATTGAAAATGAATTTGTCATGGTTGAAAATTGGCGTGATCAAGCAGCGATTGAAGGACACAATCAAAGTCCGTTACTTCAACAATTATTTAAAAATATGAGTCAGTATAGTAGTAAGAAGACAGAAATAAATGTTTCTCAAACAGTAAACTAATTTTTTGATTAAAGAAGTTATGTGTTAAATCTATTTTATAAAATGTAACTAAATAATTTCCAGTTCGTCATGGTAAAATGATTGATCATTTACCGTGACGGGCTTTTTTTGTTAATCAATCATTTTTACTAAATAAACAGAATCGGATTTTAAATAACGTTTGTGAATTTTTTTAAGAATGTAAAAATCATAATTTTAATTCCTTAACTAGATATTTTTTTATTTTAACACACAGAAAACCTTGGTTTAATAATAAAATAATCTTGCGAATCTTATATGTTACAGGTAACATTAATATGTAGGTTAAACTACTATTGTTTATTTTAAATAACGTTTTTTAAGGAGGTGGATAATCGGATTCAAGTACATAAATAAAAGTAACCAACCTTAGAATAAAGTAAGAAAAAGCTAGGTTAGCCAAATTTCAAATATAACTGGGGGAGCAGATAAATTAAATGACGAAAAGAAAGCAAAATAAAAAAATAAAAAAAATGAAAACAATTATGAACTCAGCATTGTTGATGACTACTGTAGTGGGTTTGTTAGCACCGAATGTATTAGCAGCAACCAATGTCATAAGCGAAATCGAAATGATTGATGAGATGCAACAACCATCACATGATTCAGGAACATTGGACCTATCCATGCCTGAACCGGAAGTAGGACGGGTATATGTCAATGGGATAGATGTAGATACACAAAAAGTACTTTGGTTTTCAGAGGAAGTCAGTTTTGTCGGAAATGATGTATCCTTATTCGCTGAAATTGTAGAAGGGTATGAATTGATCTCTCCAGATAGAGTGACTATTTATATGGAAACGCCAGAGATGTATCACAATTTTTATTATAAAAAAATTGAAGATAGTCCTGAAGAAAGCTTCTCATCAGTCACTGTGCAGTATTTACATAATGAAACTGGTCAACCGATTGCCGAACCTACGGTAATTAATGATTTAGAGATTGGAACAGAATACATAGGAAATGCACTGGTGATTGATGGCTACACGATCGTAGGGCCTGAAACTTATACAATCAATGTTTCCGAGGATCCAAATAGCAATATCATTACTTTCCGTTATGATGAAAATCCAGTGACTAAAGAAAAAGCAGCTGTAACTGTTAAGTATATTAATGAGAAGGGGGAATCGATTGCTGAAGATAAAATAATAAGTGACCTGGAAGTCGGCTCTACACATACAGAAGAAGCGTTACTTATCGAAGGATACGAATTGCTGAGTACCAAAGTCCAAACGATAGAAATACAAAGCGAAGGCAATATCATTACATTTATATATGAAACTAAGGAAACAACGCCGCCAGAAAATGAAAAAGCCGATTTGACTGTGAAATATATTGATGAGCATGGTCAATCGATTGCTAATGATAAAATAATCCAAGACTTAGAGGTTGGCTCTACATATACGGAAGAAGCGTTACTTATCGAAGGATACGAATTGCTGAGTGCCAAAGTCCAAACGATAGAAGTACAAAGTGATGGCAACACCATTACATTTATATATAAAGCCAAAGAAACATCACCGTCAGAAAATGAAAAAGCCGATCTGACTGTCAAATATATCGATGAGCAAGGTCAATCAATTGCGGAGAAAAAAGTAATAACTGATTTAGAGATTGGGAAGCTTCACAAAGAAGAAGCGTTGCTAATCAAAGGATATGAACTAGTTAATCCGAAGTTAGCGATACAAGAAGTCATGATTGAAAAGGGAACAAACACGATCACGTTTATCTATAAGAAAATCAAAACAACAGTAGCGTTAGCAGAAAACGTTGCTTTCATTTATGGTACAGAAGGAAAACAAATGACGGCGGTTATTCCAGGAGGAACAACGATGTACGTTGTTTTGAACGGGGAAATCATCGGAAAAGCCAAACAAGAAAAGGTCAATTCTTCTCGTTTAGTAGATGTAAAAGTAGAAGAACCGACGACGATTTATTTATCTAAAGCTGTAGCAAATGGGGAAACAGTTCAATACTATACAGAAAATGAAGCCGGAGAAAAATCAGTCATCTCAGAAATTACACGCCAAGAAAAGACGGATCAAACAAATAAACCAACTGAGAATGACGACAACAAACAAGATCAAAGTAAAGTGGATACCGCAACAGAAACGAATAAAAATAAAGAAAGTACCGAAAAGAAAGATTCAAATCAAACGTCAACTTCAAAAAATGGTAGCACCACAAAAAATAATTCTACAGGTACGACCAAAACCACCGTATCTGGAAAAGCTACTTTACCAAAAACAGGAGAGCAACAAAATCGCTTATTACGCAGTTTAGGAATGGCACTTTTAGTAACGGTAATGGGGATCAGTTACATATTAAAGAGAAAAAATAGAATAAAACAAGATTAAAAATCATTCAATGAAAAATAATAAAAAAACACAGACCTCCAGAAGTATCTAGATACCTCCGGGGGCCTGTGTTTTTGTTCTCGCTTCCTGTTTACTAGCAGTGATAGCGGACAGGATACTTATTTTTTCGGGATCGGATAAAACCGTTAATTCTTTATTGATCTATGTGAGTAAACTTTGTCATAATGACTGAGAAATAACCAAAATCTAACTAGTTCAAGGTTGCTTATTGTTCAAATTATGCGCTTTATATGTATCAGTCAGCAGGAAATGCTTAGATTCAATCGTTAGTATAGGAAAATGTTCAGAATCATTCAATTTTATAATGAGACTAGATAATAAAATTTTATCTTTCATTACTTGGTATTTTTTTGTAAGGGATAAGCACGAGATTTTTTGTCTCCGTAGTTTCTTCCTCGCTTAAAGGAGTGAGAATAATCGTTTCATTCTTCTTACTGACTTTGTAAGACATGATGTCACTTTTAGACCAAAGTTCCTTCCAAGTCATTATATTTCCTTTAATCGTATAACGAAACTCTTCTTTTATATGCTTACTGAATTGTTTGATAAATTTCTTCATATGTACACTATTGGATTCATCGTCTACAGAGTAATCGATACTTGAAAAATCTAAGTTAAAACTAGCTTTACGGTTAGAAAAGGTAAGGGTCATTTTGGGATCATCAGTAGAGTCCGTCCCTTCAATTACCCACGCATTTGCTTTTAGATCCTTAACTAAACGATTTGCTTGCTCGTCTTTTTTCCTTTGGCATCCACATGCGCTAAGTAACAACAATGTGAATAAAACCAATAAACGAACGCTCTTTTTTTTCACTTGCTTTCCTCCTTTCTATTTTCTTTAGTGTTCAAGAGAAGAAGACTTGCCCTCTAAGCAAATAAAGAGTTGCGAGTGCTTAAATTAGATAAATAATCTCCTGCTTTTTAGATAATTTATAAAAATTGAAAACGTGGGCTCCTTTCGTTCAGGATCAAATTATTCTTCTCTTATCAGAAATAACGCAACCATTCAAAGATGAAACATGTTTCTCGTTGTGAATATCTCTAAGTTAAGTTTAAAGCTTATCTGATTTCATGACAATCAGAAATTGAAGAAAGAGAATTGATTTTGCTCAGTGACCAATCCAAACCAAACTTGAGAAGATAATGTACAGCGTATTTCAATTTCTGAAAACAAAAAAATGATTCATTCAAAGAAATAATTATAAAAAAAGGAAAAAAATTTGTATATTTTTGGTTAAACTATTGGAAAATAAAAAGGTATTAAATGATGTAGTGAGCGCTGAAATGACGTAAACAAGTTTCAAAATATCTTTTAGTTAGAAAGTCGAGGTCTATCGTTGAGGAGTTGGTTTTACACATCGTTGATTTTCTTTGGTAGTAGGCCAGTTCCTATCTTTTATAATCAATTATTAAATGAGGAGGGGTATGTATGTTTCTAATATTTATGTTTATCTTTTTTATTTCCGCATTCTTACTCTTGATGTATGGCGTAATTAAAATTCGCAAAGTCACTGTTCCATTTTTTCTGCTACTTTTTTTGGGAACTTATTGTTTCTTCAATGTGGCTAAAGATGTACTAGACGAACTGGATTTGGGAAGCAAAACGTCTTTCAATCAATTAGATGATGATATTTTTGAAATTGACGATTGATGAGATAATCATAAAATGCAGTGAAATTTTTAGCGTTACCAACGATATACTATTAGTAGCTATTCCTCAAAAGTGTAGGTGAATCACCAGAGCAATCTTTATACGACTAGCAGTAACGTAATCTTTTTCTGTGCTATGGAAAAAATAGGACTAGTTTTTTCAAGTAATTGAATAAAAAATTGTTGTGTATATGTTTTGATAGCGGTGAATCTTACTAACATCAAAAGTATAGAGTCAACTTTTATCAACAGTTCGAATTCTGGTCAACTTTCTAGAACAATAAAAAAACTTGCTAAATCATTAATCGATTAAGTAAGTTTTTTTATTGAGAGGGTACAAGAGATAGTGCATTTACATTCGCAGCATGTCGTTTATTACTTTATCAAACGACTAGTAAAATTTTTGTAGCAGATATAGTTTTTACTATATCCATTTAAGGAATTGTGTTATTTAAAACGATGAAGGATTGTATGCAATGAAAATATATTGGATGTTGTATTTGCAAATTCTAAACAAATCATTTTGTAGTTCTGTTCATCGGACTGATGATTTGTAATGAGTCAGAACAATGTACAGGAGAAGCATCAAGGTATTATCGACAAATCAATAAATGTTATGAGCGACGTAGAGACAATCAAATGCACTGTAGTAAAAATGAGAAGAGAGTCGGGGAAACAGAACATTTAGCTGTTGAAAGTCATTTGAAGGATAGCGCTACTTGATTTGAGCAGTAGGATAAATGATTGGTTAGGATATTAATTCTGTATCTCTTAATTTGGCACAACCACTATTAAATCTGTGTTATACTAAGTTATATTTCGAGATAAAGAGGAGTTAATTGGGTGGTATGATTAAAAAAATTAAGAGCAACAGACATTTATTTATTGTTTTATTTTGTATTTTTGGTTTTATGCTTCTTTTAAATAGTATGTCTCCTTTGGTACACGACGATTATTACTATTTTGTAAAGACTTCAAGCATAAAAACAATTTTGTTTGATGAGTATCAACAATATATGACTTGGACTGGGAGATCGGTAGTCCATATTATTTTTCGTTTTTTTACTAAACTTCCAAAAATATATTTTAATGTGTATAATTCTTGCATGTTTTCCCTATTGGTTTATCAAATTATTATGTTTTCTTCCATAGTAAAAGAGCGAACTACTAAGAATGTTTATCTAAAAGCGTTTATCATCTTTGCATTAATGTGGACATTTACCCCAGCTTTCAATAATGTTTACTTATGGTTGGCTGGTTCTGTAAATTATCTCACTGCAATGGTGATTATGTTATCTTTTATTCTGGTTTATCATCGATATATAGCAGAATCTGAAGAACAAAATAATAGTCTTTTTAAAACAATAGGCATGCTTCTTTTAGGTATAGTAGCTGGTTGGTGTAACGAAAATACCTCCGGAGGAACGTTGTTCATTGTTATAGCATATACTGTTCTTTCCTATTTTTATAAGAAGAAAAAAATTGAAAAATGGATGATCGCAGGTATTGTTGGAAATATTGTAGGTTTTCTTTTTATGGTTATGGCACCTGGGAACGATATCAGAGCGACTTATTTTCATAGAAGTACGCTTTCAACTGCTTGGAAAATTCTTGATGCAATCCCTGCAATCAGTCATGCGTTACAGGATAATGCCATGTTCCCTCTAACGATAGGATTAGCTTTGCTTGTTTTATCATACTTAAATAGTAGTTTTACACTTAGTAATATTCTAAGTTCGTTATTTTTCGTGGGAGGTATATTGACAATAGGAGTGCTTGCAATTTCTCCAACTGCATTATCTTGGTCTAGATCTTATTTTGGAGGAGTTATTTTTCTTTTCATATCTATAGTAATTAGTCTTTTTGAATTATTAACAAATTTTGATAGAAGCAATAAAGTTGTTTTTTCTATGATTTTCAGTTATTTACTAGTTAGTTTTTTATTATTGTTTTTCAATGGAACTGCAGACATCTATAAAAATTATGTAAGTTATAGTCGCCAAACTGAATCCATTAAAAAGCAAATGAAGAGTGGCGAAATGGATATAGTTGTTCCACCATTAAATTATAAGACACAAACAATTTATCCAGTTCACAATGATGGTGATATTACTATGGATAAGAATAACGAGAGAAATAGAAGCGTTGCTGCATATTGGGGAGTAAACAGTATTCGACTAGAAGAAAAAACAGAATAGTGGATTCAAATATTTTTCATTTCATATATGAATGTTCGGACACGATTTAGGTCGTGTCTTTTTGTTTCCATATAATTTTAGCATGAATCAAAAAATAGTTGAGTGGGACCCAATGAAAAATCAGCGTGAGAGATGAATCTTTCGGACTTGAAAATGAGCTTGAATAAATTTCATTTAACGAAAACTACCGAAAATAAAAAATGCCTAAATCCTTTTAAAATAAGGATTTAAGCATTTAGTGAAATCTACCGAAATCTCACAATGGAGACGGCGGGAGTCGAACCCGCGTCCAAACACATCGCCACTTAAAAATCTACGTTCATAGTCAACTCATTTGTGGTTTCGCTTTACAGCTTGCCGAGTGACAGGCATTCTGTATCGCTAGTCTGATGATCTCTTTAACAACTTACAGACGGAAAGTTGTCACGTATCCCACTAAATTTGAGACCCTTACTCGAGCACATGGGCGATGCCGAGAGGATCTACGCTAACTGTTTTTAGGCAGCTAAAGCGTAAGAGTTGTTTTCGTTTTTAGCAGTTATATTTAACTGTAACGTTTTAACGTAGACGTAACCTACGAAACGCAATTCAAGCTCAAACTGTGCCTGTCGAATCCGTAACGTCCCCGTTATAAACAAGGGTTACGTGTATTTTTCATACAATTAATATTATAGCACAAAATTGAATTTTTTCAATGAGAAACGATCACGGAAAAAGCAAATCGTCCGAAGTATCAAGAGATGATTCTCAATAGCTAATACTGTAAAAAATCATCTCTCAGTTACTCGGAAATATACATCGTATCTAGTTAAAAAGCTTTCAACATTCACCTGATATTGGCTAGATGAATCACCTTTCTACTAGCTAGCATCCTTATCAGCAGAATTTCATCGTTTTTCGATTAAAAATCAAATCAAGTCAAAATGTTTGAGCGCATGAACGATTCCGCCCTCAGTGTTTTTCTTTGTAATAAAAGTGGATAGTTCTTTGAGATCATTATAAGCATTGCCCATCGCGATCTTGTTGTCGCATGCTTCTAACAGTGCAAAGTCATTTGGTCCATCACCAAATCCAAATGTAGGCACATCAACAAGGTTTAATTCTTGTTTTAAACGTTTCACTCCTGCACCTTTCGAGATTCCTTTTTTGACCGTGTCAATCGAGTAAGGACCATTTCGATAAAAAGTTAGATCAGGAAATTGTTCATGATAATATTCATCCCCAGATTGAGAGAGGATAAGTAACATATTGATTGGATGATCCAAATAAGCTTGCGGATTGATTTCTGGTACATTTGAATGGATAAAGTTATAGGCATCAATCATCGTTTGTGTGTGTGCGGTACACCAAATATGTTGATGGTTATAAAATGAGAGCTGGTGCCCTTGTATTTGGACATGTTCGAGCATCTTTTGACAGTCTTCAGTTGCGATTATTTCAGAATGAACTTCTTGACCATCCACGCTGATGTAAGAACCATTCATCGTAACTGCAGAGGAAATACCAGCATCTGACATGATATGTTTGATTTCAGCTTCAGTTCGTCCAGTTGCTATGACTGGCAGGACGTTATTTGCCTGTAGTGCTTGCATTGCTTCGGCCACTTCTGGTGTGATTTTTGATTGAGCATCTAACAGTGTTCCATCAAGATCAAAAAAAGTAATTGCACGATAATTTGACACAAAAAAAACCCCTTTTTTATTCGATTACCCCTATCTTAACAAAGAATGAACAAAAGACAAACCTTTCGTGAAGAATTCCCGAATATATTGGTTCAAGTTGATTTTTAGAGTATACTAGAAAGAGAGATTTAGGAGGGATCATATGATTTTTTTAGTTGTCGGAGTATTTTTGACTATCCTAGGTTGCTTGTTTCTTTTTATCCCTTCTAAAGGGAATCTGCCTTTTTATGGTTACCACTCACCGCGAGCCACAAAATCCGATGTTCACTGGCGGTTAGCACAAAAAACAAGTGGAAAATATTTTTTTATTTTCGGTTTATTGATGGCCTTGATCGGCTATTTACTAAAATTAACTGGACAGACAAACTATTTTATAATCGAGATGTTGGTTTTAGTTTTTCCAATTATGCCGATTTTTATCTTAACTGAAAAAAAATTACAAGAACTCGATGATAGTATTGGAGGAAATAAAAAATGAATATTTTAATGATAGAAGATAATCAATCCGTATCTGAAATGATGCAGATGTTTTTTTTGAATGAAGGATGGGAAGCAACCTTTAAATATGACGGAAAAGAAGGTCTAGATGCTTTTTTAGAAAGACCGAATTACTGGGACATGATCACTTTAGACCTGAACTTGCCAACGATGGATGGTATGCTTGTTGGAAGAGAAATTCGGAAAGTCTCTAGTACAGTTCCGATCATTATGTTAACAGCTCGTGATTCTGAAAGTGACCAGGTTATTGGATTAGAGATGGGTGCAGATGACTATGTGACCAAACCTTTTAGTCCACTAACTTTGATTGCCCGAATGAAAGCTTTACACCGTCGTAGTGAATTGGTAGAGGTAAAAGAAGAAACAAACAACTCGGACGATCACTTCGATATCGAAACAGATCACTTTAAGATGAATACAAAAACACGTGAAGCTTATTTAAATAAAGCACCAATCGAAGGTTTGACACCGAAAGAGTTTGATCTACTATTTACACTAGCTAAAAAACCACGCCAAGTATTTTCTCGGGAACAATTACTGGAATTAGTGTGGGATTATCAATACTTTGGTGATGAACGAACGGTTGATGCGCATATCAAAAAGCTTCGACAAAAAATCGAAAAGGTTGGACCACAAGTCATTCAAACGGTTTGGGGCGTAGGTTATAAATTTGATGATTCTGGTGTGGCCTAATGCGCTATCTTTACCAGCAGTTATTAGCCTTTTGCGGAATGATCGCGATGATCATTTTGATCGTAGGTGTTTCTTTTACGCAACTGACTAAGCAAACCATTGAAGAAAATAATTATCAACAACTTTTTGGCTATGCAGAATCTGTCGAGAAGACAACACAGACATACACAGACACGTTTCCTCAATTAAGCCAAGATCAAGCGTTTCAAAATGCATTATTATTAACGGAACAAGTCTTATCAGAACAAAATGTCAATTTTATTTTTATCGATAAGAACGAACGGGTCATTTATCCTACTGATAATGTGGTATTGAACTTTACGATTAAAGCGGAACAATGGGATAATCTGCGTCATGGAAGACAAGTAAAATTTACCTCCAACAAAAATATACTAGGACAAAATCAAGCGACGTCTTATGCCTTAGTACCTTTTAATTTAAATCATGAATTTTATGGTGGCTTGGTTGTTAGTCAACCGGCTAAAAATATCGATAATAGTGTTCGATCGGTCACATTGAATCTGTTTAAAGGTTTTATTTTTTCAAGTATTGTTGCTATATTAGCGAGTTATGCGTTTGCTGCTTTTCAGGTTAAAAGGATCAATCGTTTACGTAATGCAACGAAAGAAGTCACGAATGGAAATTTTGATGTCCAATTGCCAGTTCATGATAAAGATGAATTTGATGAATTAGCGGATGACTTCAACAAAATGACGAATTCTTTAAAAGAATCTCAGGCTGAAATCGAAGAGCAAGAAAACCGCCGAAGACAATTTATGGCAGATGCTTCTCATGAAATGCGTACGCCGCTAACCACAATCAACGGATTACTTGAAGGTCTAAAATATAATGCAATTCCTGAAGACCAAAGAGAAAATGCGATCAACTTGATGAAAAATGAAACAGAACGACTGATACGCTTAGTTAACGAAAATCTAGACTATGAAAAAATCAGAACCAATCAAATCAGTATGGTTATTAAAAGATTCAATGGTACAGAAACATTGAAAAATATTGTGGCACAGCTTGAAACAAAAGCAGAAGCTGCAGGGAATGTTTTAGTTTTACAAGCAGAAGATGATGTGGAAGTGTATGCAGACTATGACCGATTTGTGCAAATCATGGTGAATATCATCCAAAATGCGATTCAATTTACAGAAAATGGAACGATCACGATCTCTTTAGAAAAAGGTTATCTAGAAACGATTATCCGAATTAAGGATACAGGTATCGGAATGACTGAACAACAAATGAAGAGTATTTGGGACCGTTATTATAAAGTTGATCCCTCAAGAAAGAATACAAAATACGGGGAATCAGGTCTAGGACTTCCAATCGTTCAACAGCTAGTTCGGCTTCATAAAGGAAAACTGGAAGTAGAAAGCGAACTGGGGACAGGAACAACATTTACAGTTAAATTACCAGATGTAGAAATAAAATAAACAAAGAGACTGATCCAAAAATTGGTTCAGTCTCTTTTAGTATCTCTAAAAACGAATAAACGGCGTTCAAGAAGCAATTCCTCAACAATTAAGAGAGGAGCTAAATAGTGTTCAAAGAACTGATCTTCGGCAATAAGGATGAAACTCTCAAAACATAGGAAGCTGTGAATTTCATCCTTATTACATAGGTCAAGTTGCTCTTTCCACGACCTCTTTTTATCGTTCATCATAGATTTGGTCGACATACTGACTATGAGCAATCGTTTCATCATGAGTCAGTAAAAGAATGGCAATTTTTTTGTTTTTGACTAGATAATCAAATAGATCAAGAATTTCTTGTGCTTCAATTACTTTAAGTTCATCCAGCACTTCTTCAATGATGAGTTTGTCTTTTTTAGCAAGTAACGCATGCAACAATTGAAGTTTGATTTTATCAAAAAGAGAGAGTTGATCAGGTTCTCTGTTAAGAAGTGCTGGATCAATCTTGAGCATTTCTTGAAAAGATAAACGTTCTTTTTTATTTTCAGATAAATTCAGTAGTACTTGATCTTTAGTTTTTAAATAAGGGAAGAGAGGCCAATCTTTTTGGACGATAAGTAATTGTTTGGGACTCGATACAATCGCTTGTTCTTTTAGCGCTGTTAATAGTTCTTCTTGTTTTGCTTTTGGGCAAAGAATAACAGCTAATTCTCCTAAAGACATTCTTGGCTTACATGTATTCATGAAAGATCACCTTACCTTTTTTTAAACGTTGATAGAAAATCGTAAATTGTAAGAGACTAATACATAGACTGATGGAGATAAGAAGGCCAACCGTTTGTAGGAAACTCTTAAACGTATCGAAGAAAAAAGCATCGTTTACAAAATCAATTTTAAAAAAAGTTTGTTGATCCATCGGTATGGCTAATGGTCGAGTAGTCGATATAAGTGAATGCGTGTCAGGTAATTCAAATAATCTTAGACTCCAAAAATTAAGATGTTGTAACAGTGCTTGATAAATGTTTTGAAAAAGCACAATTCCAATAAATAAGAGTATGCAACAGATCAGTAATGGTAAGATCATTTGCCAGATGATCAAAAGAAAAATTCTAGTTTTCGATAAACCAGCTAAACGCCAGTTGATCAATTCACGTTGGTCTTGTTTTAATGTTCGCTGAAAGAAAAAGATAAATGCGCCAACAAACAAGAACAGTAACAACAAGATCAGCTCGACATAAAATTGTTTCACTGATAGAAAAGACGGAAAGTGTACTTTTAAGGACGTCGTGTCCAAGAAACTAAGACGATCTTCAATTTGTGCATAAAGTGTTGATTGTAAATGATATAAGTTACACACAAGCATCAATAAAAAAGCAGTGACACTTGTAAATAAGCAACTAAAGAGTGTCTGTTTTTTATAATAACGCATTCTTGCAACTGAATAGCGGAGTATTCTCATCACTTTCACCTCATTTTAAATTATAGAAAATGAATATGAATAAAGTATGAAATTCATATAGTAAAATCAGGAAATCCCTATTTTTTAATAAACGAAAATGACGATAAATCAACTGTTCCGCTATATTTTGTGAATAAAATCCAATGTTCATGGATGGTTCTAATACGTGAGTTTAAGCTCTATTTTCTAGAAAAACGCCAGAGTAACTCAAATTAAAGTGCATGAAAAAAGCTAAGAATTAACGAAAAACAAGAATTGGTTTTCGTCAATCTTAGCTTTTATAATCATTACTTCTATGGGCACGTAATCCTTTTGAAAGAAAGGCTAGCTACTTATCAGATTCAGAAGAAGGAACTGAATCACTCGTCTGTGTCCCATTTATTTGTTGGTAAGTTTTGGTTTCATATAGATCTTTTGTTGATTGGTTATTGTTTTGACTAAAGACACTTGTTGATTTGTCACCTAGTTCTTTTTCTTTTTCAAGCAACTGTTTCATGCCGTTTTTGTAATCAAATTGACTTGCTTCAATTGGGTCTAACCCAGTATCTGTAGAAAAGCGGAGTAAGTCACCATTGTTGATTTGATCAGAAACAGCTAGCTGTTTATTCGCTTTTTCTTTCAATGCATCAATCTCATTTTGAACTTCTTGAGTCGGTTCTGTAATGGCTTGTCCAGTTTTGTTATCGTAAATCGTTCCACCATAATAAGTGTATTTAGGAGTAATAAAATCACCATCACGGAAAGTAACAAGTTGATCATGTTGCTTAGAAAAGAGATCTTGTCCTAGCTGATTGTAATTTTTGGTATCTACTCCTAACAGATGGAGTAGAGTAGGTAATGCATCCACTTGTCCGCCATAGGTATGATTGATTCCACCATTTGTTTGTCCAGGAAGATGGATCATGTAGGGAACTCGTTGCATTTGTGCATTGTCAAAGTTGGTCCATGTATCACTGGTTTTACCCACTAGTTCCGCTAACGATTTATTTCTAGAGTTAGAAATTCCGTAGTGATCACCATAAAGGACGATGACAGAATTATCATAAAGACCACTAGCTTTCAAATAGTTGAAAAATTCTTCAACTGCTGTATCGAGATAATTCGCTGTTGCAAAGTATCCGTTGATCGTTTCATCATTTGTCGTAGCTAGCGGGAAGCCTGCTTCTTCGTTTGTGAACTTAGAATAAGGATAATGATTAGATACCGCAATAAATTTAGAATAAAAAGGTTGTTGTAAATGTTCTAAATATTGTACTGATTGTTGGAAGAACGGCTTATCATGCAATCCATATTGGAATGAATTGTCGTCATTGACATCATAATAAGAAGCATCAAAGAAATAGTTGTAACCTAATTTTTTATAGGTCTCATTACGATTCCAGAATGTACCAGCGTTACCATGGAAGGCGGCACTCGTATAACCTTGTGTCTGACTCAAAATATCAGGAGCAGCTTGGAAGGTATTCTTTCCACCTAATTGAGTGAATAACGATCCTTGATTTAAACCAAATAGTGAATTTTCAAATAAGGTTTCAGCATCACTGGTTTTACCTGCTTTAACTTGATGGAAGAAATTGTCAAAGCTAAATGTACTGTTACTATGATATAAACTATTCAGAAATGGCGTTACTTCATGTTCTACACCATTGGCATCTTTTAGTTTATAGTCGATCAAGAATTGTTGGAAACTTTCTAAATGGATATAAATCACATTTTTTCCTTTAGCAATACCAAATGTTTCATCATTTGGTTCAGCATAGTGATCTTTGATATAACTTTCTACTTCTTTCAGATCATTAGGACTTGCTTCTGCTCGTACTTGGTTCGTTTGGTAAGTCTGGATACCATCATAGACGGTAAACGCATTGATACCTAAATATTTGACTAAATAATCTCTAGAAAAAGTACGAGTCAATAATTCTGGGCGATCGGCTTCTGCTAAAAATAAATTTCCAGAAAAAATCATGACTGACAAAGTCGAGATCGCAAAAGCCATTCGTGCACGAATCGGTTGTGGATCCATTTTGATTTTTTTGGTTATCAATAATGCAGCGACAATGATAAAGTCGATCCAATAAAGGACGTCATATGGTCTAAATAAGCGAATAGCACTTTCTCCAAGCCCGCTAGCTACTTTTCCTGCCCCCAAGATGGTATTGATCGTAATAAAATCCGTAAACTCACGATAATAAGTTACGTTGGAGAACACCAGTAAAGTCAATAGGAAATAAATGACCATCATTGTAATATAAGACGCTTTCGTCCGTCTCACATATAACGCAATCCCCATTAACAACAACGTGGTAGCGATCGGATTGATAAACAGTATAAAGTATTGTATGCCACTTTCGATGCCTAAATTGAAATCAAACAAATAGGCAAAAATTGTTTTTAGCCAAAGTAAAACAGCTAATAAAGAAAAAAATCCGAGCCTTTTATTCAAAAAGGCGGGTGTTTTTATTCGTCTCAATGTAATCTCCCTTTCCCCACTCTTCTCATTTACAGAGTGTTATGAAGTTATGATTGCTCAAACTACATATTCCATCCTATTTTACTAGTACGCAAATCCAGTGTCAATCGAAACCAAACGCTTACACCGGTGATTAAGGATTTCTTATTCTTTTGTGAACGCTAGCACTAAGACAGCCTGCTTAATATTTGGTATACTGATTAATGATAAAGGTAAAGTAGGTGAGTCAATGAAAGTACAAATTAAGAAAAAAGCAGGAAATCGTATCAAGAACGGTTATCCATTGATTCAAAAGGAAGATTTGGTCCAGTCGTACAATGAAACCACGCAGTGGATCGAATTGGTTGATCAACAAGATAATTTCTTAGCTAAGGGCTATTTAGGTAAACAAAACAAAGGAATCGGTTGGGTTTTGAGTCAACAAAATGAAACGTTTGACCAGGCATTTTTTGAGAAAAAGTTTTCTGAAGCTAAAGCAAAAAGACAAGCTTTTTTCATAGATGAACAAACAACAGCATTTCGTTTATTTAACGGAGAAGGGGATGGCATCGGTGGTCTGATCATTGATTATTATGAACACTATGCAGTATTTTCTTGGTATAATGAAACTCTTTATACTTACCGCCATTTGCTCTTCTCAGCGTTTCAACAAGTTTATCCTGAGATAAAGGGTGCTTACGAAAAAATCCGTTTTGAAACAAATGAATTTCCTGAAAGTCAGTATGTTTATGGAGAAACAGCTCCTGAACCTTTAATCATCAAAGAAAATGGCGTCTCTTACGCCACTTATTTGAATGAAGGGCTGATGACAGGCATCTTTTTAGATCAAAAAGAAGTCCGAGGAGCTTTGATCGATGGACTTGGTCTAGGAAAGTCTGTTTTGAATATGTTTAGCTATACTGGGGCTTTTTCAGTTGCGGCAGCAATGGGTGGTGCTTTGGAGACCACGAGTGT
Source organism: Enterococcus sp. DIV0691 (assembly GCF_051711145.1). NCBI lineage: Bacteria > Bacillati > Bacillota > Bacilli > Lactobacillales > Enterococcaceae > Enterococcus > Enterococcus sp. DIV0691. Next base: position 1,917,385 of record NZ_JBIOLY010000001.1, on the reverse strand, counting down.
TGACTTAGCAAAGCGAAGTTTGAAAAAAACACAGGAACAATTTGAAATCAACGGTTTGGATCTTCAGACACAAAAAATCATTGTGATGGATGTTTTTGCCTATTTTAAATATGCTAAAAGAAAGCAGCTGACTTATGATCTCATTGTGCTTGACCCTCCAAGTTTTGCGAGAAATAAAAAGAAAGTGTTCCGAGTAGCCAAAGATTATGGCGAATTGGTTAAAGATAGCTTGGCTATTTTATCGGACGAGGGAACGCTTATCGCTTCAACGAACGCAGCTAACGTGAGTACCGATCAGTTCAAAAAAATGATCGAAAATGAACTAATGCTAGCCAATGTTGAATATGAAGAAGTCACTCGTTTTCGATTACCACAAGATTTCCAAACCATTGAAGCCTTTCCAGAAGGGGATTATTTAAAAGTATTTATCTATCAAATTAGGAAATAAGGGGGGAGGACAGATGGTGCAAGTGAAAGGACTAAACTTAGGAAAAGGACATCCTAAAATTTGTGCGCCAATGATCGGAGACACTCGTGAAGAACTTTTGCGAGAAGCGATTTTAGCCAAAGAAGCTGGTGCTGATTTAGTGGAGTGGCGAATTGATTATTATGAAGATGTCTTTCAATATGAAAAAGTCACAGAAACGTTGGTACTGATCCATGAGATGCTCGACGGGTTACCGGTGCTTTTCACTTTTAGAACAATAGCAGAAGGTGGCAAACGAGATATAACGATCCGAGCATATCACGAGTTGTACCTACAGATGATCCGCTCTGGTTTAGTCGATATGGTTGATTTAGAATTAGACAAAATTGAAAGCCTTGAAAAAGAGTTGTTAGCAGAAATCAAACAGCGCAACATCCCGTTGATTATCAGCAGTCATAATTTTAAAGAGACCCCAGCTGATCCAGTCTTATTGTATCAATTGAATATGATGGAACATCTTGGTGCAGATATCGGTAAAATAGCGGTAATGCCCCATAACGAACGAGATGTGTTACGTTTGATGGAGCTAACGAGACGGGCAGGAGCGTTTGTGTCCATGCCTCTGATTACAATGTCAATGGGACAGCTCGGAATGATTTCGCGCTTATCGGGAAATTTGACTGGTTCGGTCATGACCTTTGGTGCGTTAACCTCTGAAAAAGCATCAGCACCTGGACAAATCACTGTAAAGGAACTAAAATCAATAATCAAATTATTAAATTGAAACAATCTAATTTGAAGGTGAAAATGTTGGCAAAGAAAAAACAAGTGAAAACAAATGCGATCCGCTTAGTAGAACAAAAGAAAATCAAGTATACTGAACATGAGTATGCTTGGGATGAAGCACATTTAAGTGCATCTTCTGTCGCTGAGCAACTTTCTGAAAGTGAACACCGCATTTATAAAACACTCGTAGCGGTTGGAAACAAAACAGGAACGATCGTAGCGGTCATTCCTGGTAATCGAGAGTTAGATCTAAAAAAATTAGCAAGAGTATCTGGAAACAAAAAAGTAGAAATGTTACATCTGAAAGACTTAGAAGCTACCACTGGTTATATTCGTGGCGGCTGCTCGCCAATTGGGATGAAGAAATTATTTCCTACTTATTTAGAACAAACAGCACAATCACAAGAAACGATCATTGTATCAGCAGGAAAAAGAGGTCACCAAATGGAGCTAGCACCTCAAGCCATTTGTGATTTAACTAAAGGGACTTTTGCTGATCTTGTACTGTGATGCAGTCGGCAATTCATCAGTTTATCAACTAAAAAAAGAAAAAACAGTAACGAAAAGAGTCAGACATCTTCTACTCCCTTCGTTACTGTTTTCATTTAATCAGCTAAGAAAAGCGGCATTCATTCCTGCTACATGTCCAGTTGCAAAAGCCGCAGTAATATTGAAACCACCAGTATACCCATTAACATCTAACAGTTCACCAGCAAAAAATAATCCATTGACCAATTTGCTTTCTAATGTTTTCGGATTGATCTCTTTTAGTGAAACGCCACCACCAGTCACAAAAGACTTTTCGATGGCAAAAGTTTTGGTTATTTTGAAAGAAAAATTTTTGCAAAGCTCCGCAAATTGTTGGATCTCTTTTTCTGTCGTTTGACTACCAGTTTGTTCCGTTAATCCACTTTTTTCAAGGAAAAAGAGAAGCAAGCGTTCAGGTAAAAAGCCATGCCAAGCATTACTCAATGTTTTCTTCGATTGGTGGCTTTTAGCAGTCAATTCGTTGATCAATTCTTGAAGCGAACGATTCGGAAAACAGTCTAAGACGACCGTGACAGGTTCTCCAGTCGTTTGCAACTCTTGATTGATGAAACTTGAACATCTTAATGCCGCAGGTCCAGAAATCCCAAAATGAGTGAAAAGCAAGTCCATAACATGTTCGGTGATGACTTTACCTTTCTTGTTTAATACGCTTAAAGAAATATCTTGTAAAGATAATCCTTGCAAGGTTTTATCCTTGATAAAAGTTTCTTCAGAAACCAGTGGAGATTCTGTTGCATACAAGGGAGTGACAGTGTGACCGACTTTTTTAACGATTTTATAGCCATCACCTGTAGAACCAGTCGACGGATAGGTTCGCCCCCCAGTAGTTAATACGACACAAGAGGATTGAAATTCTTCAAATTCCGTTCGTACGCCATAGATTTTTCCGTCGCTATGCACTAATTTTTCGACTCGGGTGCCAAAGAGCATCGTAACATTTAATTCATTTAAACGATGGATCAAAGCTTCGATAATCGTTTTTGACTTATTCGTCACAGGGAACATCCGACCATGATCTTCTTCTTTTAAATGAACACCTTGAGATTCGAAAAATTCCATGATATCAAAATTATTCCATTGGGAAAATGTACTGTATAAAAATTTGCCATTTCCAGGAATATGAGCAATCAAATCATCAACTGGACGGTTATTCGTGACATTACATCTTCCGCCACCTGTCATTAATAATTTTTTTCCAGCTTTTTTATTTTTTTCAATTAAGAGAACCTTTGCGCCATATTCAGCCGCACTAATTGCAGCCATCAAACCACTAGTTCCAGCACCGACTACAATCACATCATAGGTTGTTTCCATTTCCTCACCTCAGAGAAAGTGTAGCATATTTATGAAAAGAAAGCAGGAAATGTTTTGAGCATCTAATAAAAATAGGCTAAAATAAAAGAAGATTATAAAAGGAGTGTGAAACAATGACAAACGCAACAGAATACGTCCAACGAATTCAAAATAATATTCATCAAAAAGACACAGGACAAGTCGAATTTTTACAAGCCATTGATGAATTTATGCCTTCAGCTACTCAATTTTTAGAAAAACATCCTGAATACATCAAACGCAATATTTTAGGATTGTTGTCAGAACCAGAAAGAATCATTCAATTTCGCGTGCCGTGGCAAGATGACGAAGGAAACTGGCAAGTCAATCGTGGATACCGCATTCAGTACAATTCAGCAATCGGCCCTTATAAAGGCGGGTTGAGATTCCACCCGAGTGTGAATTTAAGTATTCTTAAATTCCTAGCTTTTGAACAAATTTTCAAAAATAGTCTAACTGGTCTACCAATCGGTGGAGGAAAAGGCGGAAGTGACTTTGATCCAAAAGGAAAATCAGACGATGAAATCATGCGTTTTTGTCAAAGTTTCATGCTGGAGCTATCCAAGCATATCGGTCCTTCCATCGATGTACCTGCTGGAGATATTGGAGTCGGTGCCAGAGAAATCGGTTATTTGTTTGGAGAATATAAACGATTAAAACAATATGATGCCGGTGTCCTTACTGGAAAACCATTAGATTTTTGGGGAAGTAAGATTCGTACGGAAGCAACTGGATACGGTTTGGTTTATTATGTCAAGCATCTTTTACAAGCAGAAAAAGACTCATTTGAAGGAAAAACAGTTCTGGTATCTGGTAGCGGAAACGTTGCCATCTATGCCATTGAAAAAGTTCAAGAATTAGGTGGGAAAGTCGTCACATGTTCTGATTCCAGTGGGTTTATCTATGATCCAGAAGGAATCGACCTGCCACTATTAAAAGAAGTCAAAGAAGAAAAAAGGGAACGGTTGACCGCTTATGCAGAAAAACGTGATTCTGCTGTCTATCATGCTGGTCAATCTGTCTGGACTTTGAAAGAAACTGCAGATATCGCGCTTCCTTGTGCTACTCAAAACGAGATAGACGAAACGCTTGCTAACAACTTGGTTGAATGTGGCGTGAAAATCATCGCAGAAGGCGCAAACATGCCATGTACTCTTGAAGCTGTCAATGTTTTTGAAAAAGCCAATGTGTGGTATTGTCCTGGGAAAGCAGCTAATGCCGGCGGTGTCGCTGTCTCAGCATTAGAAATGAGTCAAAATGCTCAACGATTGTCTTGGGAAAGTGAACAAGTGGATCGCCAATTAGATGAAATCATGAAAAATATTTATCAAACGTGTCGCCAAACGGCAGCAGCTTATGGCAATGAAAAAAATCTATTGCTAGGAGCAAATGTTGCAGGTTTTGAAAAAGTAGCGAAAGTGATGTATGCGCAAGGATTAGTTTAGTGTTTGAAATTTTCTTGTAAATATTAGCTTCAATTCATTTATTTGCTTGAAAAATTGTAAAAAAAAACGTAAAGTATAAGCTGTATATTGATCTTTTAAAGGAGGAATAAAAAATGGCACATATTCATTTTGATTATTCAAAAGTAGCACCATTTGTTAATGAACATGAGTTAGGTTACATGCAAAGCCAAGTATCAATGGCAGATAAAGTATTACGTGAAGGTACAGGCGCAGGAAGTGATTTCCGTGGTTGGATCGATCTACCTACTAATTACGACAAGGAAGAATTTGCTCGTATCAAAGAAGCAGCGAAAAAAATCCAATCTGATTCTGAAGTTTTAGTAGTTATCGGAATCGGTGGTTCTTACCTAGGCGCTCGTGCAGCAATCGATTTCTTAAACCACACTTTCTTCAATTTATTAGATGGTGAACAACGTAAAGCACCACAAATTTTCTTTGCAGGAAACTCAATCAGCTCAACTTATATCGCTGATTTGATTGAAGTAATCGGAGATCGTGACTTCTCAGTAAACGTGATTTCAAAATCAGGTACAACGACTGAACCAGCTATCGCATTCCGTGTCTTCAAAGAATTGCTTGTTAAAAAATATGGTCAAGAAGAAGCGAATAAACGTATTTATGCAACAACTGATAAAGCAAAAGGTGCAGTTAAAGTAGAAGCCGACGCAGAAGGTTGGGAAACATTCGTGATTCCTGATGACATCGGTGGACGTTTCTCTGTCTTAACAGCAGTAGGATTACTACCAATCGCTGTTAGTGGAGCAGATATCGATGCGTTGATGCAAGGAGCTGCAGATGCAAGCAAAGCTTATTCAAGTGATAAACTAGAAGAAAACGAAGCTTATCAATATGCAGCAATGCGTAACATCCTTTACCGTAAAGGGAAAGTAACTGAATTATTGATCAACTATGAACCAGGAATGCAATATTTCTCTGAATGGTGGAAACAATTATACGGTGAATCAGAAGGTAAAGACCAAAAAGGAATCTACCCTTCAAGTGCGAACTTCTCAACTGACTTACATTCACTAGGTCAATATATTCAAGAAGGACGCCGTAACATCTTTGAAACGATCGTTAAAGTTGAAAAACCACGTAAATCAATTACAATTCCAGAACAAGCTGAAGACCTAGATGGTTTAGGATACTTGGAAGGAAAAGAAGTAGATTTCGTCAATACAAAAGCTTTTGAAGGAACTTTATTGGCTCATACAGATGGCGACGTACCAAACTTATTAGTTAAAATTCCAGAAATGGATGCTTACACATTAGGTTATACAATGTACTTCTTTGAAATTGCTGTAGGTATTTCAGGTTACTTAAATGGAATTAACCCATTTGACCAACCTGGTGTTGAAGCATATAAGAAAAACATGTTTGCACTTCTAGGCAAACCAGGCTTTGAAGACCTTGCCAAAGAATTGAACGAACGCCTGTAAGATAAGGGCTTCTCGCTAGATTTAAAAAATCAGTGATAGAAACATGTTCGCTTCTGAATAAAATTAGTGATAGTTTTAGTGATAGTGAACTTAAAAAAGCACTCAATTTGAGTGCTTTTTTATTATTGTCTTTAGACCTAGTTTCACTCGCAAAGCGAGTGAAACATAAAACCACCTGCTATGCGGGTGGGGAATAAATGGTTCTACCAAAAAGCCCTTCATATCGTTAAAATATGATTGTTCAGGTCATATTGATAACGAAAGGAAGGGATAGAAATTGGCTAATAAAGCAAATAGTTTAGCCCATACAAAGTGGCTATGTAAATACCACATTGTATTCACACCAAAGTATAGAAGAAAAATCATCTATAATCAATATCGAGCAAGCATTCAAGAGATTATTAAACGGTTATGCAAATATAAGGGGGTAGAAATATTAGAAGGACATATGATGCCAGATCACGTTCATCTGTTATTGAGTATTCCACCAAAAATGAGTGTATCCAGTTTTATGGGCTATCTAAAAGGAAAAAGTGCGTTAATGATTTTTGACAAACATGCGAATTTAAAATATAAGTTTGGGAATCGACATTTTTGGGCAGAAGGCTATTATGTAAGTACAGTGGGACTGAATGAAGCGACCATAAGAAAATACATTCAAGAACAAGAGAAACATGATATAGCACTAGATAAATTGAGCGTACGAGAATATGAAGACCCTTTCAAGGGTTAAAGAGTAATACAACCACCTTTTTAAAGGTGAGCAAAAGTGGCAAAGGCAATATGGCTTGAACATGAAATGAGAAAGCCAGCGTCTTTAGGCGCTGGCCGGTGTAAAGGGCTTATAGCCCTAGTGCAAACCACCCTTTTGAAGGGTGGTTATGATTTGCTCTTCTATATAGTTTTCTAGTTGATTCATGGATCTTTTTTTTACTTCGGGAGAAATATGGGCATAGACTTGTGTAGTAGAAACATCTTTATGTCCTAGAAAATCTTTGATATCTTCTAAAGGTATTCCTGCTTGTCTCGTTCTAGCTGCAAAAGTATGTCTACCATCATGTACAGTTATGTGGGGGAGATTGGCACGTTTTTCAATTCTATGAGAAGCACCGTTAACGGTTCGATCTCTTATTGGAATACCTTTATTTTTACCGTAAGTATTTATAAAAATAAATGCTTCGTGGGCATCTGTTTCAGGTAAAAAACCAAATTCTTTTATTACTTGATTTCTTAAAGTCAATAAGGCTTTCTTTACTCGTTTTGTCATAGGCAATGATCGTGTACCAGATGGGGTTTTTGTGTCATCTGTAATAATTAAACCTTTGTTAGGTCCTTTTTCAGCAGCCCCAAGGCGTTCACGATTAATATTAAGTGTATTCTGAGAAAAATCAATATCAGCCCATTGAAGTCCTAAAACTTCTGATTTTCTCAATCCTTGATCAAATATAATAAGAAAAAAGGGATACCATATAAATGATTTTTCTTTTTTGGCAAATTCAAGAAAGAGTTCAGATTGATCAAAAGTATAATATTTAACTTTCTTTTTATCAGATGGATTTCTTGGAAACTCAACAAAACTAGTAGGGTTATTTTTTATATATCCTAACTGAATAGCTTTTTTGAAAGCATTGCTAAGAGTGGCGTTAATACTTTTGGCTGTTGTTACTGAGAGACCTTCCTTAGTTCTCCCCAAACCCTTTTTAGTAAGTAACTGATTGATGAATCTTTGATGATCAGCTCTAGTATATTTATCTAGTTTGTATTTTCCAATATATGGATTGATGTACATTTTTATATTTGCTCTGTGAACAATTCTTGTTCCTTCTTTAACATTCATTTTATAGTTATTAATCCAATCGTCCATAAACTTTTCTATAGTCAAATTTTTAGGATTATTTTGTATATATTCTTCAGAAGCTATTTGTCCTTCAACAATTTTTGCGAATTTTTCTGCTTCTTCGTGACTTTTAAACCCTTTTTTATGAATCTTTTTCTGTAGCTTAGTACCAGGATTAATTCCATTTGATATATATACTTCATAACGATATTCTTTTGATTTCTTTAAGTAATATTTTTTAATGGAGGCCACTGACATCATTCCTTTCGTATTTCAGTCCTAATAATAAGAATATTTTAGGGGAGGGATGTTATTTGAACGAAAATTTAGAAAATCTTCGTATCAATAGAGCTTTATACGAACTTATGTTCTTTTGTGTTTAAAAAGAAAAGCCCTAAGGCTAATCTTTGGTTATTACCATTTAAATTAAAAATCTATACACGCTTTCAGGAAGCCCATACAAATTTGTTAATTCCTCAATTTTTCTAGGATATTTATCGTTGTCTTCTTTATAAAGAGAAACAATGAGATTAGCGGCAAAGCAATTCGCTTCGCTTTCTGATTTACTTCTGGATGTTCTTGTTGACACGTAATAGCTAGATAACCCACGATGAAATATAGCGTGACCAAGTTCGTGAGCGCAAATATAGAACCGTTCTTCAGAATACTTCAGTTCGTGATTTAGAAGAATAACCGATCGGCCTAACAATTCTTGAAATTGTCCCTTGGGATTATTCAAAAAAGGAACGTATCTAATTTGAATATCCATTTTTTCACAAATAGTAAAGGGATTAGCAGAATTATATTTTTGTTTTAGTCTACCGACTAGACTAATTACGTCCATTTCCATAGAAAATCACTTCTCTTTGCTTTTATCTTCTTTTCTAAACTCCCAGAATAAACCAGTCAACACATCTTTCACACGTTGTTTTTCTTCATCTGTTAAAGTTTCGCCACCATAAGCCATATTTACGTTAGATTCTAGAAGCTTGTCTAGTTCGACTAAATCTTCTTCATCAGCCCAGTCGGGGGCTTGATTAATTCCTAAAAGATAGTCAGTAGTTACATTAAATACTTTTGAGAGCTTTTTTAATTCTTCGGTAGAAACTTTTCTTGATCCACTTTCAATTTTGTTCATAGCAGATTTTTCTAACCCGATTTTTCTTCCTAGCTCGGATTGTGTCCAATCTTTTGATTCTCTTAAATTTATTATTCTGTTGATTAAATCTTTGTTATTCATTATTAAAAAGCCTCCTTACGTTGCTTTTTTCACAACAATTGTATCACAGTTGCGATAAAAGATATTTAAAAGTGCTAAAAAAGAAACTTTTTTTATTGACATTTCTAAAATCGCAACGTATTATATATGTAGGTTGCTAAAAAAGAAACCGAAGGGGGGATATAAATGTATAGTGTCAACCTTAAACTTATAAAAGAAAAACGTGAAGAAAAGGGATATTCATTAGATAAAATGGCTAAATTAATGGGATTCAAAGATAAAGCTAAATATTATCGTCGGGAAGCTGGTGAATACAACTTTAAACCAGAAGAAATTCCATGTGTTGCTAATTTACTGGGTATACCTTTATCAAAAATTTTTATACCTAAAGTTTCTAAAATCGAAACATAGAGAGGTGGTCAAATGAAAATGAAACTAATGAAAGAAATATTAAATGAACAGAAGGAAGAAACTGAGCAAACTCAGACATCCTTCTGCAAGAAATGTGACAACGATAAGCATAGACCTATAGCTATTTATTGTGCAAATTGCGGAGAGAAATTACGTTAAAGATTAATCTTGTTTCTCATAAACTTTTGGTCTAATCCAATCATTTAGGAAATAGCTTGTTTCTGTCCCACAAAGATCACAATAACAAGCATCTTCAGGAAACACACTACATTGTCCATTGTTGGCGTTGCAACGTTCATTTGTACAATGGTTTGAATCTAATTCAAAACCACAATTAGAACAATACAGTGCACCTTTTTCATGGTCAGATTTATTGCAACTGAAGCAGAATTTATGGTCTTCCATAATCTCACCACCTTCCATAGTGAGATTATATCAAAAAATAACAAGGATGTGTTTTTAATTAAAACTATTATATGGTTGTTTGTTTTAATAATAACTTTATCAGTACTAGCTTATGCAGCTTGGAGTATTCATTCTATAAATAATAAGAAGTAAGGAGATATTTTTTATGACACGACAAGAAAAAATAAACCTTGTACTTGATGCAAGACCTAGACTAGTACACATCATCAAATGTGCCACAGATGTTCAACTTGATCGTTTAGTTGAAGAAGTTCAAAAAGAGCTTGAACGTGAATTAGACGAAGCAGCTTTCGTTTGATTCTTTAAATTAATAGTATAAAAAAATTACTCGTATTGATATATGGGCGAATAAGAAATTGAGGTGTTTAAACTGTTAAAACAATCAGCTGTCATTCGAGAATCATTAATCAAGGTGATAAATAAGAGTGGCAAAACGAAGAAAGAAATAGCAAAGCAAGTTAATGTGTCTCAACAGTCATTGAGTGATTGGACAACGCCACATAATACTAAGCCTGTGACGTTAGAAAATGCTCAAGCTTTAACTGATCATTTTCGAGATTCAGATTTTACTCTCCATGTAATCCATAAATTTTTTGGATTATTTAAATCAATTGATGGAGATGTTTATTGAAGAGACCCCTCGTCACTAGATAAGCTTCAAATGATAGAATCCGATGAGCGAAAACAAAAGAAACAAGAAGTTGAGAAAATTCTTCTCAAAAATGAGGGTTATTTAACCGCTGAGGATCGTCAGCAAATCATTTCATATGCATATGAGTTTTTAGACGAGATCATGATTGAAGTGACTCTGATCAGTGTACTATGCGAAATTCTTGGAATTGATATTCGTCAACTAAGCGAGCAGCGTTTAACTTATTGGATCAGTCAAGGATACATGAAAGGAGAATTAAAATGAAGATTTCACAAATGGAAAGAGTGGTCTCTTTAGTTCAAAAAAAGCAACCAAAAGAAAGAGTTTGGAAGAAAGCTAAAGATATTGCTGAATATTTCGGTGTCTCATTAGCTACTATTTCTAAATGGACGAATTCAAAAAATGATCCGTTACCTTCTCGAAGGGTTCGAGGTGTTTTGCAGTATGACTTCGAGTTAGTGAAGGAATGGGAAGAACGCAATACTAATTAGAAAGGAATGTGAAGCAATGAGAACGGTTTTTAAAATGACTGTCAAAAGCGCTTTGCTTATGTGTCTTGTAGCAATCATACTGACAAGTATCAACCCGGCATATGCGCTGATTTATTGGGGAACTTTAGTAGTTGTTACTGCTGTAAGAGAAAGTTTCAAAATGCCAACACAAAAAAGACCGACCAGCGATGGCCGTCGCTAATCGGTAACATAAAAAAACATAACTAAGGAGATTTTACCATATGAATCCAAAAATTAAAAATTTAATTGAAGAACTAATACATGAGTGTAACGAAAGTGATGTAGCCATCACTCTTGGGGCGATTGATCCAAGTGTAGATGAAGCAACTGTTGTATTTGGTGGAACATTTGCTTTGCAAACAATTGTACTAACACTAATGAACGATAAGTTTAAAGAAAGTATACGAACTAATGATTGCGATTGTCCTGCATGTAAGGCTACAAAGGAGATGATGTTTAATGAATGACTTTGCCTCATCGTTAGATCAATACCTAAATACTCCAGATTGGGGAAGACCACAAACTGAGGAGGATGAAGATGAGTAAATCAACTTTAGACATGAGCCATCAAGAATGGCTCGAAGACCGCAAAAGAGGTATTGGTGGTTCAGATGTTGCAACCGTACTTGGATTGAATAAACACAAATCCCCTTATCAATTATGGCTTGAGAAAACGGGTCAAATTGAATTAAAAGATTCAGAGAGCGAACCAGCTTATTGGGGCAATGTTTTAGAAGAAGTTGTTGCCAAAGAATTTCAAGAACGAACAGGCAAAAAGGTCCGTAGAAGAAACCAAGTGTTTGAACATCCGTTACATCCATTCTTAAGAGCAAATATCGATCGTGATGTAGTAGGAGAAAATGCCATTCTTGAATGTAAAACAGCGAATCAATTTTTTAGCAAAGAATGGGAAGGAGAAGAAGTGCCACTTAGTTATTTGTGTCAAGTGCAACATTACATGAATGTTTTGAACAAGGATTATTGTTATATCGCTGTGTTGATTGGTGGTCAAAGATTTATATGGAAACGAGTTGAACGAGATCAAGAACTGATTGACATCATCACAGAACGGTTAGTTGATTTTTGGGAAACGAACATTATCGGCGGAGAAGAGCCACTGATCGATGGAAGTAAAGCAACGTCAGATTTTCTAAAAGAGCGTTATTCAGAATTAGATTCAACTGAAATTATGCTTCATGCTGATTATGATGTTCTACTCGATCAAAAAGAAGAGTTACTCAAAAATAAGAAGGAACTAGAGAAGAGTATTCGACAAATCGACAATCAAATTATTCAGGAACTTGGAATAAAGAATGCCTCTACAGGTATCACACCTAATCGGATTATTTGTTTAAAATCAGTCGTTTCTAAACGAAAAGACTTGAAGAAAATAGCAGAGAAATATCCATATGTGATGAAAGATGAGGAAATTTACAGTTTATCAACTTCAAATAGATTAGTGATAAAGGAGATTCAGTGATATGGCAACAAGTAAAGATTTAAAGAATCAACTAACAGAAAAAAACAATCAAGCAGTGGATGTTTCAAAATTAGGTTTTAAAACATTGATGAGTCAGCCAGCTATGAAAAAGAAATTCAATGATATTTTACACGAAAAATCAGATGCTTTTATGGGTTCTCTTTTAACGTTAGTTGGTGGCGATGATTATTTATCTAAAGCAGAGCCGATGACCATCATCGCTTCTGCTTTAAAAGCAGCAACGATGGATTTACCAATAGATAAAAATTTAGGATATGCCTATATTGTTCCATTTAATCGGAAAGAAAAGGTAGGAAAAGATTGGATTACGCATAACGAAGCCCAATTCATCCTAGGATACAAAGGCTATATTCAGTTAGCACAACGTTCTGGACAATACAAAGCACTTAATGCAATAGAAATTTATGAAGGGCAATTAATTGAATGGAATCCTCTGACAGAAGAGTTTCAGTTTGACTACAATGCGAAACAATCTGATCGAGTAATCGGTTATGTTGGATTTTTTGAATTACTAAATGGGTTTAAAAAAACTGTTTATTGGACAAAGCAAGAAGTGGAAGCTCATCGTATTAAACATGCCAAAGGGTTTGATAAAACAAAGCTAACTGGAGCGTGGAAAGAGCATTATGATGCGATGGCGATAAAAAACGTCTTACGTAACATGTTAGCTAAATGGGGGATTTTATCTGTAGAAATGCAAAATGCGGTTACTTCTGATGAAAGAGTTTTTCGATTTGATGAAAATAATGATCTTGTAGAAGAAGTGACTTTAAATGATGCAGAACCAATCGAACCAGAACGTAAAGAAGCAGAAAAAGTGGAAGACGTATCATCAGCGTTTGATGAATACGAAGAAACAGCAAATACAGATGAACAACAGGATTCATTGTTCGATGATATGAATCCACCACTATAGCGAGGGAGTTTCCCCTCGCTTATCTAAGGAGGTGATAAAGTGGCAAGGCCATATAAACAAGGCGTTGACTACTACTCACTAGATGTTGATTTTTTGAAAGATATTAAGTACCGAAAAATTCGTAGGTCGTGTGGATCACAAACTTGTGAGATACTACTTTGCCTGCTCGGCTATATCTATGGAGACATGGGGTATTTCTTGCGGTGGGACGAAGATTCGGCGTTCTTAGTTGCTGACGATGTCGGGGCGAAAGAGGGTCTAGTAGAAGAAGTTGTATCTAAAGCGATTCAAGTAGGATTTTTTAATCGGGAAAAGTATGAAAAATACCAAATTTTAACATCAAATGGAATTCAAAAAAGATATAAATTAATAACAAGAAAACGAAAAGAAGTATCCATAAAAAAAGAGTACCTAGTTAATGACGACAATAACTTAGTTAATGGAGGTAATAACTCTACTTCAACTGTAGTTAACGGTGTTCGTAATACACAAATAGAAAGAGAAATAGAAAAAGAAAGTAAAGTAAATGAAATAAAAGATTATGAAGAAGATATGGGCGTGTACGAGTTCATTCAAAAATCTTGGGGAAAACCACCTACTGGCATTTTGCAAGGCGCATTAGGTCCGTGGATTCGCGAATGGGGATCAGAAATGATTTTATTTGCATTTCAATCTGCTTATGAGAATAGCGTAGAAATGCAAGGGTTAAAAAAATACGTGGATAAAATTCTTGCTACGTGGAAGTCAAACAATGTTTCTACGTTACAGGAGGCAGTCCAAGCGAAAGAAGATTGGGAAGCGAAGAAAAGCCAAAGGACTTTCTCTAACTCTCAGCCAAGTCGTAACGTAACACGAAAAGAACCTATCCCGAAATGGCTGGCAGACTATGAAGAACAAGAAAGGCTCAGAAAAGAAAGAGAAGCGCATCGATACGATGATGTCCCTTTCTAAACGTGAGGTGATATTTTGAAAGAATATAACTATCTCAAACTGGTAAAAAAACTGGGGGAATGCAAACAAGGTGATGAACGTCAATGTTTGCAAGCAGTTTATAGCCAGCTAAAAGATTTGACCGAAGACCAAATAAAAAAAGATCGTTCAAGCTGGAGTAAGTTGCGTGTTTATTATGCGCTATACGTAGACCGAACAAAGCTGGAACATATTTTGATAAAGGAAAAAAAGAAAAAGGAAGAGCTTCATGTACGAAAGATGAAATGTTCTCTTTTGTCATTCGAAGAGTGTTATCAAGGGTTACAGAAATATTTAGAAAATCAACCAAAAGGAGTAGTCGTGTAGGTGGGACAGCCAAAGCAAACAGGTGGGACACCTAAGAAAAGACCGAGATTTTCTCTTGATGATGATACTCTATCACAGCTTGCTTGGTTATATGAACAAGATACCAAGAATACAAGTCATCGAATCTATCCATCGGATACGTTGAAGAAAATCATTAACGAAGCGTATACAGTACGCAGAGCATTTAGAAATTAGCTATTGGAGGGTTAAGTGTGGCATACGTTGTAAAAGCAATGTGTTATGTCGATTCAGAAGGATATGGAGTTCCTAACTTAAAAGGAGCTAAACGTTATGAATCAAAGGAAATGGCAGAATTAGCTGCCTATGTGAGTAATGGCGAAGTAGTGGAGGTAAAAGATTATTCTCAAAAAACTAATAAAATCAATCCACTTAAAAGGAAAAATTTGAGAAAAGAAAAACAGTCAAAATCAAATCAGGCTTGGTTGAAACAAGAAATGAGTAAGCATGAGCAGAAAAAAGAAATTCATTCCAGAAGTTAACTAAGAGGTTGAATGCTTTTGGTGTGACTCAGAACATGAGACACCATGGATTTATCTATTTGTATGATATGTGAAGACAGTCTACGACAGATGTGGATACGGAAGATAAAAATAAACTCGTTATTCTAGTTGAAACAGGAAAGAATGAATACAGAAAACATCTTGTAAACATGACTAGTTGGAACATGTATGTGGTTGAAGATTTAGAAGGCGCGAAGGTCAATGAATACAAATACAAAGTAAATTACATGCCAGAAAGTATTATACCGTTTACGGTGACTGAGAAGAAGTAGGAAGATATTTCGCTAAAAAAACGACCAATTGGTCGTTTAATTTGCTGATTTTTTGTAGAACTTATTTCTGGTGAAACTATATATTGCGGTAAAAACGGAGAGCATAAAAGATAAATAACCTAAAGGAACACAAAAGAATGCTGGTTCAATCAAAAAACCGTTTGAATCAACATAAGAACCGACAAATGAATGAGTTGCAAACAAAAGTAAACCGACAGTAAAAAATATAATGGGAATTGTATATGATTTCATCCACATCTCCTCCTTTGATATGCTGAATATAAACTAAAAATATTAAGAAAAAAATAAAGATGACAAAATTGTTAGTTGGATATAAATTCCAGTTTTTTCAATGTAGGAAGTAAACACACAAGGAGGTACAGCAATGAACATAAAAGAAGGAATTAGAAAGCTATAAAATGATAGGAACTGATGCAAGATCGGCTTGTTATAACGAGGCTATAAAGGCGGGCATTCTTGTAATCAAAAACTAGACGAACCGCAGAAGCAAGTTGTGCCGAAGTTTGTGGCGGAGTGGTTTGAAGATAATAAAGATGCATTGGATTTAGCGATTTTTATGGCAATCAGAGAATTAGACGATGAAGAATGGCTACACAAGACAGATTTTGAGAATTGGTTAGATGTTGCTAAAAACAAACCAATTGAAACCCTCATTCGCATGAAAGACGGCTATGAGGTCGAGAAAGAGCCGTTGTACATGGTTCCATTCCTAAAAGATGAAGAAGGTAACAAAAAGATACTAGTCGAGCGTAGAGGAGAGCATGACATCATTTGGGATTATGAGAATGAAGGCGACTGGCATGAGTTGCTGACCGAGGAACAGATCAAGTAAGTGAATCCTGATTACTGGAAGCTTGCGGTGCTATATGAGCCGAGCGAGGAAGTGGTGAAATGATGAAAGTATTAGATAAAGTCACTGGTTCAATAGTGGAAATTGCTTTTATATCGAGAGATGGAAAAATATATCAGCTGATCAATTCAAACGGCGTATACTACAAAAGATTTTCCCGTGAAGTTGAGATTGTGAAGTTGGAGGATTAGTCAGCTATCCGACGAAATAGTGGAATCAAGATTGATCAAATATATAGTTTCTGAATTTAACAGAAAAAGGAAAGGTGCACATGCACACTAGAAGAATGGTCTGGAAGATTAAAATTAAAGTGAGATCTACAGTTCTAAATCTTAAATACAAAAGTATGTGTATTAACCATTCTATAAGATTTAGTCCAATAAGATAAAAATAATACCTCTTTTTGATTTTACAATTTTTGATCCAGTAATAGCTGATCCAGTAATCCACTAGGACAAGTAGTAATAAAAAGTGCTTATCTAATGTTACTATAATGTCATGATTTTCAGATAGCCTATGAAAATACATCAATGCTGTTGGAAATGGTATGTATATTGTCAATAATGAAATAAAGAAGAAAACTATAAATGGCATTTTTAGACTCCTTTAAAATAAAACTATGTAAAAAATATCAAATCCACATATTTTAGTCAAATATTTACTGTACTTTAATCAGCAATTGTCAGCGATAGTAAACTAAAGGAGCAAATAAGATGGAAAAAGATAAAAGTTTAATCATATGGAATAAAAACGGATCAACAATGAAATTTGAAAAAGTAACAAATTTTATAGAGGACTGGCAAAGAGATCAAATTTCTTTTGGATATTATGGAATAAGCACTCAAGTGAGACGTGAGGCGAAATTCTATACTAAAAATATTGCTGGCTATGCGTTAGAACAGGAGGAAGCGTGATGGCAACTAAAAAAACATATACAGTTGAAATTACATGTGATGTTTGTAAAAAGAAAGAAACTATCCATGAAGGTGATCCACAAAGCATTTTTCCTGTAAAGAGCGCTGTTAGACAAATAGGATTTTTAGATGAGCGTGGACATCTCACTAAAGTGGAAGAACAAACGCTGTTAATTGAATCTTTAGATTTATGTCCTGAATGCAGAGAGAAATCTCACACAATGATAATTGGTAGAATTGCTCAAGCATATACTACGATTTCTAGATATTCGTTTTTAAGCAATAAAGAGCTGGAGGAAGCGGAATGAAAGTAAATGAAGCACTGGAAATGTTAGAAAATATGCCGGCAGAAGCTATGCTGTATTTTTGGGTAATTTCAAATGGTAAGCAGTGTTTAATGACTCCAACTGGATTTAAATTGAACCCTGACGGAGATGGAGTAGGGATTGAGAGTGATATCGTCATTGCAATTGATGTGGAGGGGAAAGAATGATCTATTCTTTTATCTTTATTGTACTTTTTGTTTCTATGCTAATAATCATCCAAGAGGGGAACAAGAAATAATAGAAAAGACGAACAATAAATTCTGTCAAATTTTTATTAAATAGTCAAAATCGAACGAAATGTTGTTCTAAAAAAACAATTGTATGGAAAAACAGAAAATAAAAAAAGTCGGATTCCTCCGACTATGAATAATAATTCTGACACAATTATTATATCATAATTGGAGGAATCAATGGATGGTACTTTTCGATGTAAAGAAGTATGAGACACCAGAGGCAAAAGATGTGGATATGGAACGAACGAAACACAATGTCGCTGTATTCCTTTCCGCATATCTGTCAGCTAGATATAGGGTAGGTCAACCTCGTGAACCTAAGGTAACAGCATCTTACTCCTTGGTTCCGCCTTCTACAGCCAATAATACATTTGAGGCAGAACGAATAATGATTGAGAAAGAGGAAGCACAAAAAGAATTTGAGTACTTGCACAAATTATTTATTCGTGGATATTCCGCGATTCAGCATCCGCATAAACCTGATGTAACGGAAAGACGAAAAAAGATATTCTATGATCGTTATATCAATGGTATGTCTATTTATGTAACTGCCCAAAGAAATAATACGAGCGAGGAATCTGTAAAAGCAGAATCAAACAAAATCATCATTCAATTTGCTTCTTCCTTAGAACTGGTTGCTTTTAAGTAGCCAGTTTTTACACTTTTTATACCCATTTACTACCCAAATGCTTTCCTTTTTATACCTTTTTTATACCAATCAACTACCTAGCAAATGATTTATTATGATAGTGTCGAAAGATTAGGAAATCGACAAAAAATAATAAACAGAGAACATCGTTTACTATTGTTTCACAAATTATGCTTCGATAGACAGCAGCCAACCAAAAAATAAAAAAGACTAAATTCTTCGTGTTTATCAACGGTTGCTGTCTATCTATTCTTTCGAAAGCGGGTAACGCTAATGAAAATCAAAATAGCAGGTTATCAAGTTAAAGTAGTGACCGATCAGAATCTAGTTGCTAATGCATCGAGGGTAGGAGAGTACTCTCCTTTCGAGCAACGAATTAGCATTGCAGAAGGACTAACTAAACAACAAAAAGACGAGACGCTAATTCACGAGATGCTTGAAGCAGTCAACGACATCTATGAACTAGGTC
The DNA here is from genome assembly GCF_051711145.1 of Enterococcus sp. DIV0691. Lineage (NCBI taxonomy): Bacteria > Bacillati > Bacillota > Bacilli > Lactobacillales > Enterococcaceae > Enterococcus > Enterococcus sp. DIV0691. The sequence goes on along the minus strand of NZ_JBIOLY010000001.1, from coordinate 1,898,361 downwards.
TCGATCATGATGAGCAACTATGCAAGCTGTCAGTCGCTATTCATCAAATAATTGTAGACAACTCTAAAACAATCAACGTAAATGTAAATATGGCAGAAGTTTATAAGATAGCTATTGAATCTGAAAATAATCCTAATGGTTTGGGAGATCATTGGAATGGCAATTATGCCTATGTGGTTATTGGTAATAAGGTAGATCGATATTTTAACAACAGTTTTTCGAAAGATACTGTTGATTTAACGATTCAATTATTATCACATACATTGCCAAATTTAAAAGAAACAGTTGAATGGTATGAGAAGATGGGGGCTGAAATAATTAGAACAAACTATAAAGAGAATCAAGAGAAGAGTAACAATGACAATTGATTCGTTTTATAAAAGTAAACGATGGATCAAAAAGAAGAATGCAATATTAAGAAGATATCAATATGAATGTCAAGAAAGCAAGAGATATGGTATTCGAGTGAAAGCAGAAATGGTCCATCATATTTATCCAAGAAAAGAATATCCTGAGTTAGCTTTTGTTGATTGGAACTTATTACCATTAACACACAAAAAACATAATACGTTTCACGATCGAGAGAATGATGAGATTATTGGTGAAGGTTTATATTGGCAAAGAAAAAGGCAGAAAGAGTTTGAGCGTTGGAAAAAGGATAGAGAATCCCCCCTCCTTTTGAAATCTAAAAATTACTTTTTGGGAAACGGATATGGGAACTTTTTCCAATAGCGAGGACTTTTTGAAAAAATTTTTTCCTTGAGATGAAATACGATAATAGCAATTAATAGAGCTGTTTTTATCGTTTAAAACCGTGCAGAAAAAAGCCCTTTTTTTCGCAGTAATATATCTTGATTTGAGGAGGTGATAACTTGTCTAAAAATATCCCAAAACGTGAAAGTATAAAAAAACGCACAATTAAATATATGAAAGAATTAGGAACATATAAGCCACAATACAATCAAATTATAGAAGTTTATTCTGATATGGTTTATCAATACAATTATCTAAGTCGTGAGTTTGAAAGACAAGGTTATGAAATTATTTTGGAAACAGAAAAAAGCGGGGGGAAGAAATCGCCAATTTTAGCAAGTTTAGAAAATCTTCGAAAAGATATAGGTACTTATTCTGATCGATTGATGCTGAATGCTAGAACCTATCAAGCTGAAGTAGAAATGCCTAAAAAAGAGAAATCCGCTTTTGCTAAACTTTTAGAACAACAACAGATGTGATCAGATGGACTTATCAAATATTACATCTAAGCATTTTGAAACAGCTTTAAATTATGCAAAATCAATTGTTGATTTTAAAGTACTAGCTAAATTGGATAGAAGACTAGCATGCGAACGCTTTTTGAAAGATTTGGAACGAACAGATATTGATTTTAGGCAAGAACAATTTGATTTTGTCATTAATTTAATTGAAGGTACAATCCATCATGTTCAAGGAGAAGATAAAAATGGTGTGAGTTATAAAGGGCAACCATTATTGCTGACTGATTGGCAAAAATTTGTTTGTGTGAATTTATTTGGATTTTTTGAAAAAGGTTCAGATATTAGGCGTTTTAAAGAAGCACTTATTTTTTTACCACGAAAACAGGGGAAAACAGCATTTAGTGCTGCACTAACCGAAGCAAAAAGCATTTTAGATAGACGATCGGGTTCTAAAGCTTACATTGTTGCTAATTCAGTAAAACAAACGCTAGAATGCTTTAATTTTTTAGTTGATAACGTCAACGAATTAAAAGAAGATGTTGAAAAACTAAGAATACGTGATAACAATCAAGAACATTCCATTTCAATCAATTTCGGTGATGGTACAAGTGACATATTTGCAATTGCGAACCAAGAAGATAAACTCGATTCATTAAACTGTAATTGTTTAGTATTAGACGAACTCCATTCTTGGAAAAGAGCAGGAGCTAAAAAATATACTCTAATGAAAAATGCAATGAAAGCATATCGGAATAAATTATTAATAGGAATTTCAACCGCAGGAGATATTCCTGACGGTTTTCTAGCTAACCGTTTAAAAACATTACAAAAGGTATTGAATGGTTCAATTACTGATTCAGCATATGATTCCTATTTCATTTTCATTTGCAAAGCAGATCAAGACGAAGAAGGTAATATTCTAAATAGTAAAGGAGAAATCACTACAATTGATGATCCAGAAGTGTTAGAAATGTGTACTCCTTCTATCAATGTGACAGTCACTTTGGATGAACTATTAGATGATGCCTCACAAGCAATGAATGAACCACAATTAAAAGCAGAATTCTTAAATAAAACGTTGAATGTATTCACCAATGCAATGGATGCCTATTTCGATATTAATGAATTTAGAAGCTCTGATATGCAGTATGATTGGACATTAGAAGATCTAGCAAAATTACCAATTGTTTGGTACGGCGGTGCGGACTTATCAAAACTACATGATTTAACTGCAGGTGCTTTGTATGGTTCGTATAAAGGAGTAGATATCTGTATTACTCATGCTTTCTTCCCTAAATTAGCTGCTGTAAAGAAAGCAGAAGAAGATGGAATACCATTGTTTGGTTGGAAAGAAGATGGCTGGCTCACAATGAGTAATACTCCTACCGTTTTACATGATGATATTGTTAATTGGTTTATTTCTATGAAACAAAAAGGCTTCAAAATTAAACTTGTTGGTTTTGATAAAAAGTTTGGTCGAGAGTTCTTTTTTAAAATGAAAAAAGCAGGATTTAAAATTAAAGATCAACCACAATACTTTTATAAGAAATCAGAAGGCTTCCGTCATATCGAGGTAAAAGTCAAAAATAAACAGTTCTATTACTTACATTCCGATGCCTATGAATATTGTGTTCAGAATGTGCGAGCAATTGAAAAAACAGATGATATGATTCAGTACGATAAACTAGATGGTGACGGCGGAGTTCAGCGTGTTGATTTGTTTGATGCAAGTGTATTTAGCTGTTGCCAGATGCTAGAAGATATGGCATTTGGTAATGTTGGCACAGAATGGTTAAATCGTAAATATTAAAAGAAGAAAGAGTGATTTCCTTTGTCTAAAAAAAGAAGAAAAGCCAATAAAATACGGTCAGAACCCCAACCATCAGGATCAAGTGATCCTACGGTTGGTTTTTTTATGTCAGATATTGCAAGAGAAGTATTAGTTCCAGGTTATACTCGACTGTCTGATAATCCAGAAGTAAAAACAGCTTGTCAAAAAATTGCTGATTTAGTATCAGGAATGACGATTCACTTAATGGAAAATTCAGATAGTGGAGATATTCGTATTAAAAATGAATTATCTAGAAAAATCGATATTGAACCTTATTCTTATATGACTAGAAAGAATTGGGTCTATAACATTGTGTATTCGATGTTACTTCCAGGAGATGGAAATGCGATTGTATTTCCAGAAATGAGAGATGGATTTATTCATGAATTGAAACCACTAAAGCCTTCCAAAGTAAGCTTTATAGAACTGGATGAAGGATATCAAATTAAATATGGAGCATCAACTTATAATCCAGATGAAGTTTTACATTTTGCAATCAATCCTGATCCAGAACAACCATGGAGAGGAACGGGTTATAGGATTCAACTACGAGATGTTACTCATAATTTACGTCAAGCAAATACGACTAAAAAATCATTCATGAGTGGTCAATATATGCCCAATGTCATTGTAAAGGTTGATGCAATGAATGAAAGTATTGCAAGTGAAGCTGGGAGACAGCAAATCAAGGACAAATATTTAGGTGAATCTCGACCAGGAGAGCCATGGATTATTCCTGCAGAGCTATTGGATGTACAACAAGTAAAACCATTATCGTTAAAAGATATTGCAATCAATGAATCTGTAGAAATCGATAAGAAAACAGTCGCAGCATTGCTAGATGTACCTGCGTTTATTTTAGGAGTAGGTACTTTTGATAAAGATGAGTATAACAATTTCGTTCGTACAAGAATTAAAGCTATTGCAGATGTTTTTCAACAAACACTGACTAAAGGGCTTCTTGAAAATCCAAATTGGTATTTCAAATGTAATTCTAAGAGTTTAATGGCTTACGATATTAAAGAATTAGCAGAAATTGGGATGAATTTATATATTCGAGGAATCTATACAGGAAATGATGTTTTGAATATGATAGGTGATTCTCCTAAAAAAGGATTAGATGATCTGATTATCTTAGAAAACTTTATTCCTCAAGGAATGATTGGAGAACAAAATAAATTAAAGGGTGGTGATTCTGAGTGAGTGTAAAAGAAAATCAAACACGTTCCATGGCCACTAATTTTTCTACCAGAGAAGAAACAACAGGAGAAAAAATTATTGAAGGTTATTTTGCTGTTTTTAATCAAGAAACAGAGCTTTGGCCAGGCGCTTTTGAAGAAATTTCACCAGAAGCTTTCAACAGCTCTTTGAGCAATGATATACGAGCGTTAACAAACCATGAAACTACTCTAGTTTTAGGTAGGAACAAGTCAGGGACATTGAAATTAAGTGTTGATTCTAGAGGCTTATGGGGACAGATCACCATAAACGAAAATGATTCAGATGCTTTAAATTTATATGAACGTGTAAAACGTGGTGACGTGGATCAATGTTCATTTGGTTTTAACATTTTGAATGAAGAAACTGATTGGAGAGAAGATGGCACGGTGAAGTGGTTGTTAAAAGAAATTGATCTTCATGAAGTTTCTGTAGTAACATTTCCTGCTTATGAAGACACAGGAGTACAAGCTAGGCACAATCAACTAGAGCAATATCGTGAAAAACAGACGCAGCAGTGGCGTAAAAATTTATTGGATCAATTAAAAAATAGGGGGAAATAGTCATGGCATTAAAACAAATTATGTTACAAAGAAAAATTACTAATAAAAAAGAAATGCTTAATTCATTAAGAGAAAAAGATGCTGAATTTCAAAAGCGAGAAAAAGAGTTAGAAACCGCCATTGAAGAAGCTAAAACAGACGAAGAACAACAAGTAGTGGAAGATGAGGTCAATAAATTTAATGAAGAAAAAAAACCTCATGATCAACAAATCCAAGAACTAGAAGAAGAAATCAATTCTTTGGAAGAAGAATTAACACAGTTGAATGAAAAGAAACCTTCAAATAAAGGAGAGGAAAGAGATATGGCAGTAAAACAAAATACCAGAGCAAAAACTAATACAGATTATCATGAACGTTCAGATGTGAAAGAATTTTATAATGAACTACGCGAAAGACTTCAAATGCGTGCAAATGGTCAAGTTTTGCCAGATGGACCAAGTGGCGCAGAATTAATCATTCCAGACGTCATTGTCAACCGTATTCGTGAGCGTATTGGTGATTTTACTACGCTATATCCATTAGTTGACAAAGTGATTGCTAAAGGTCGTGTGAAATTAATTTTAGATGTAGATACTAGTGAAGCAACTTGGTTAGAAATGCGAGGAGCATTACCAGAAAATGATGATTCTAAACTAACTGCAGTTGAGTTTGACGGTTTCAAAATTGGTCGAATTGTCTATATTGATAATTCTCTATTAGAGGATTCTGTTATTAATTTAGATGATTATTTAACGAAACGAATTGCACGATCTATTGCAAAAGGGTTGGATAAAGCCATTGTTACTGGTACAGGAAAAGATGATAAACAACCTGATGGTATTCTTCCTAAAATTCCTAGCAAAAATAAAGTAACAAAAAAACCAACTTATGAAGAACTAATTCCAGTGTTAGGATTGATTGATACTGGGGAAGATGCTACTGGTGAGATTGTAGCTGTTATGCATCGTCAAACTTACTATAATCGAATTGCTATGCTAACGCTTCATGTAAATTCTAATGGAGTCGATGTTGTTCAATTACCTAATTTAGCACAACCTAACTTCTTAGGATTAAAAGTAGTTTTCAATAATTACTTACCTCAAGATAAAATCTTATTTGGAGTGTTTGATAAATATACTTTGGTAGAACGTGAATCGGTTCGTGTAGATATGTCAGGTCATTATAAATTCAGGGAAGATCAAACAGCTGTTCGTGGTTTAGGGCGTTATGATGGAAAACCAGTAGTGCCTGAAGCGTTTGTAGAAGTAACATTAGATACAGTGGGGGAGTAACGATGCCAGAGTCAAGACTGGCAAAAAATAGTTACGAGTCTTTCACGATTCCTGATTTAAAAAATATTCTTGACGAAAAAAATATTAGTTATAAATCAAATGCGAGCAAAAAAGAGTTATTAACATTATTAGAGGAAACAGACTAGTTTCCTCTTTTCTTATTATTGTCTTTAGACCTAGTTTCACTCGCAAAGCGAGTGAAACATAAAACCACCTGCTATGCGGGTGGGGAATAAATGGTTCTACCAAAAAGCCCTTCATATCGTTAAAATATGATTGTTCAGGTCATATTGATAACGAAAGGAAGGGATAGAAATTGGCTAATAAAGCAAATAGTTTAGCCCATACAAAGTGGCTATGTAAATACCACATTGTATTCACACCAAAGTATAGAAGAAAAATCATCTATAATCAATATCGAGCAAGCATTCAAGAGATTATTAAACGGTTATGCAAATATAAGGGGGTAGAAATATTAGAAGGACATATGATGCCAGATCACGTTCATCTGTTATTGAGTATTCCACCAAAAATGAGTGTATCCAGTTTTATGGGCTATCTAAAAGGAAAAAGTGCGTTAATGATTTTTGACAAACATGCGAATTTAAAATATAAGTTTGGGAATCGACATTTTTGGGCAGAAGGCTATTATGTAAGTACAGTGGGACTGAATGAAGCGACCATAAGAAAATACATTCAAGAACAAGAGAAACATGATATAGCACTAGATAAATTGAGCGTACGAGAATATGAAGACCCTTTCAAGGGTTAAAGAGTAATACAACCACCTTTTTAAAGGTGAGCAAAAGTGGCAAAGGCAATATGGCTTGAACATGAAATGAGAAAGCCAGCGTCTTTAGGCGCTGGCCGGTGTAAAGGGCTTATAGCCCTAGTGCAAACCACCCTTTTGAAGGGTGGTTATGATTAGGAGACGACTATGAATACTCAAATTTTAGAGTTATTAAAAGTAAATTTAGGTATCATGACAGATAAGCGAAATGAGTATTTGTTATCAATTATTGACAGTGTGATTAGTGAATTAGAATGCGAACAAGGAATTATAATTGATAATAATGATGATCTTCATATCATGTTTATTGTTGATTATTCAGCTTGGCGATATCGATCGAGAGGTGAAGGTGTTATGCCAAGAAATTTACAATTTAGATTGCATAATTTAGTACTTTCGATGAAGAAGGGATAAATATGGATAAGACATGGGATTTAGATATTTTTCTTCTTGAAAATGATGGATTTACTAGTGATGAAATAGGAAATCAGATAGCTAAATACAAAGAAAATCCAGTAATGGCTTACGAGGATAATGTAAGTAGAGGCGAATTTTATCAGGCTGGACAAAATGGTATAGAGAACATTCATTTGTTTATTATTCATCCTTATGAGTATTCTAGAGAAAACTACCTTAAATTCGAAGGAAATAAATACAAAATTATTCGAACATATCAAAGAAATTATGAAGAGTTAGAAGTTATTTGCCGTTTGAATTTAGGTGATAGAAATGAGTAATTCAATCCACATTAGCGAATTATCAAAAGAAATTTCTAATGTAGTTAAATCATATAGTAAAGAAGTTGAATTAGAAGCAGGGGAAGCAACAGAGCTTGTGGCGAAATCAACTGTTCAGGAATTAAAGAGCAATAGTCCAAAACGTTCTGGAAAATATGCACGTAATTGGACCAAAAGAAAGAAAGGTCCTACTGGACAAATTGTTTTTCAAAAAGATCCTACTTATCGGCTAACACACTTGTTAGAAAATGGTCACGCTCTAAAACGAGGCGGACGAACCATAGGGAAAGTAAAAGGGCAACCTCATATAGCTATCGCAGAAGAAAAGGCCATTTCTTCGTTAGAAAAAGAGTTGATTAGGAGGTTGAAATGAGTATGTTGTTAACTGAATTGAAACAATTGCTGAATCAAATGAATTTACCTATTTCTTATCGTGAATGGAAACCAGGGCAAGTACCAGAATTACCCTATTTACTTTACTATGAAAATTCAAGTGATAATTTTTATGCTGATAATGAGGTATTTCTCAAAAAGACGGAAGTTATTGTTGAATTATATACAAATACCAAGAATATTCGTGAAGAAAATAAATTAGAGGAATTACTTAGTACAAACAAAATTCCTTTTGATACTTATGAAACTTATTTGTCATCCGAACAAATGTATTTAAAAGCATACGAAATCAATATTTAAAATAGAGGTGAAAGAAATGGCACAAAAAGAAAGAGCAGTAAGTGCTGAAAAGAATCGTGTAGAGTTTGGATTGGAAAATGTTTATTATGCTAAAGCGACTTTAAATCTAGAAACGGGAGAAATTACTTATGGAACGCCGGTTCGTTTTCCTGGTGCAATTGAATTATCTATTGAACCTTCTGGAGATCTGATTAAGTTTAAAGCAGATAATGTTGATTATTATACTTCTCCAAACAATCAAGGATACGACGGAACCTATACCTGCGCTCGAATTCCCGAAGATTTTGCTGTAGATATTTTGGGAGAAAAAGTAGATGATACTGATAAAGTTCAAACAGAGTATGCGAATGCTGAAACTTCTCCTTTTGCTCTAATGTTCCAATTTGAAGGAGATAAAACAGCAACTCGACATGTGTTGTATTATTGTACAGCAAACCGTCCAACGGTAGGATCGACAACTAAGGATTCAGGAGATCCAAATACGTCAGAATTAACATTTAGTGCCGGACCACGGCCTTCTGATAAAGCTGTAAAAACTAAAACAAGACCAGATACTCCGTCTGGTGTTTATGACAAATGGTTTACAAAAGTTTATGAAAAAGGAGCAGTTGCTTAATTATGGAAAAAACAATTAAGATTGGTGCTACTGAAATTCGATTAGCTTCTAATGCTGCAACACCTTTGCGGTATAAGATGCAATTTGGAAGTGATTTTTTTGCAGACCTCTTAACTTTAGCGAAAGCTTTAGACAATCAAAATGAAGATGGTAGTTTTAACTTAAATGATATTTCATATGATGATTTGAAAAGGGTAGAATTAACCCTTTTATATAATTTTGTATGGACTTATGCTAAAGCGGCAGATTCAACTATTCCTGATCCAATCACTTGGTTAGAAAGTTTGGATTCTTTACCATTAGCAGACTTTGCTGGAGAATTACAAGAGTTGATTTCCCATAGTATACAAACTAAAAAAAAGTAAACGATGAAATGGCTTCTAGTGACGAAACACTTACTACGGAGTCATTTCTTTTTATTTGCAAACAAGTAGGTTTATCAAATGAAGAAATGCAGTTAATGGAAATAGGTGACTGCTTAGATTTCGTTCAAGAATGGATAGATAATCATCAAGAAAAAACATCTACAAAATCTAAAACTAGAAAAGCGACTCAAGCAGACTTTGATGCATTTTAGAAAGGAGGGGGATGGATGGCTAAAAAGAAAATTTCAGGAATTACAATTGCACTTGATGCAGATACTAAAGGCGTAACATCTGGATTGAAAGATATTGTTAATCAATCGACAAATGTATCGAAAGAATTGAAAGATGTAGAACGTTTGTTAAAACTAAATCCTAATAACGTTGAATTACTCTCACAGAAGCAAGAATTGCTTTCTCGACAAGTTGAATTAACTACCAATAAATTGGAAGCACTGAAAGGCGCTCAAGCGGATGTAGAAAGGCAATTTAAATCAGGAGAAATTGGTGAGGAACAATATCGGAAGTTTAAGCGAGAAATTGAAGCCACTGAAGGTGCTCTAAATGGTTTTAAAGGGCAATTATCGAGTATGAGAGTAGAACAAGAAAAACTTGCTCAAAATACACAGCGATTATCCACTTTTTTTGAAGCTACAGGAACAGATATCAATGATTTTTCAGACGTTTTAGGAACACGTCTAACGGCAGCAATCAAAGAAGGAAAAGCCAATTCCTCTCAACTTGAAGATGCATTAAATAAAATTGGTAGAGCTGCATTGGGACAAACAGCAGACATCAACAAAATGAAACAAGCACTCGATTCAATTGATGATGGAAATTCTGTTCAAAAGGTTTCTTCTGATTTAAATAGTTTAAAAAGTGATGCTAATAAAGCAGATGATGCTTTAGATAAAATAGGTGACACTTTAGAAGAAATTGACGATAAAATCGACAAAGGCAATCTGTTGGATGCTGGTGAGTCTCTAAGTGAAATGTCTGATAAAGCCAAAGATATGGCTGGAAAAACTATTGAAGCTTTTACAGAAGTAGAAGATGCTCAAAAGAAATTAAACGCTTCTATGGGAGTCGCAGGAACAGAATCCTCAAAAAAATACGAACAAGCTTTAAAAGATATTTTTAGTAGTGGACTTTTCGATGACATGAATGATGCTGCAGATGCGGTAGCTTTAGTATCTAAAAACCTTGGCGATATGAGTAACCAAGATTTGAGTCAATTGGTTCAAGATGCGAAAGTTTTAGAAAATACTTTTGGAGTTGATTTAAAAGAAACTATTCGTGGAGTTGCAGCTATGCAACAAAATTACGGAATTACTGGTAAACAAGCATTGGATATGATCACAGTTGCTCTCCAAAGGAATGGCAGTACATGGGCAGATGAAGTTGGAGATAATATGGCTGAATACTCACAGTTATGGTCTCAAATGGGCTTTAGCGCCTCAGAAACTTTCCAAATTTTAGAGAATGGTACTCGTAATGGAGCATATAATTTAGACAAAGTGAATGATGTTGTTAAAGAAATAGGAATTTCTTTAACTGATGGACGTATAGAAGAAAATATTGATTCATTTTCTCAAAAATCTAAAGAGTTATTTGAATCATATAAGAGTGGTGGAGCTTCTCAAGCAGAAGTTATCCAGTCGCTCCTTACTGATTTAGGAGAGATGGAAAATAAAACCGAAGCGTTATCTTTAGCATCTACTGTTTGGAGCGCTTTAGGAGAGGATAACAGTTTAAAAGTATTAACTTCTCTAATGAGTGTTAAAGGTGGCTATGAGGATGTTCAAGGAGCAGCAGATAAATTAAATAATGATACCACTACAACTAGTCGAAAAATGCAAGAAGCATGGAATGAGCTGAAGTTAGCTTTAGCTCCATTAGGTGAAGAACTAGCAATAGCTTTAGTACCTCTGTTAGATTCATTAACAAAAATTTTAAAGATATTTCAAAATTTGCCAGGTCCAGTAAAAACCTTTATTGTAGCTTTTTTAGGAATAGGTACACTAATAGGCGTTATTACTGGGGTTGTAGTTGCTATGGGAGCTTTAGCAGGGATAGTTGGCGGTCCAGTTATTGTAGCATTAGGAATTTTTGTAGCTGCTGTAGCAGGAGCTATAACAGTAATAAAAAATTGGGGTTCCATTACTGATTGGTTTTCTGATAAATGGAACAAGCTAAAAGAATGGTGGTCAAAATTTTGGGCACAATTTTCTGGTCCTGCAGATGCAACATTTAAGATACTATCTAACTCTGTAAAAACACTTACTAGTTTTATGTTCGGATCTTTTGATGATAAATTAAACGCAATAAAAAAATTGTTTAAATTTTTAAAATTAAAAATTCCTAAAATTGAACTTCCACCAATGCCCCATTTTAGTTTGAAATGGAGTTCTAATAAAATATTTGGTAAAAAATTTTCTTATCCATCAGGGATTGACGTAAAATGGTTTGCTGATGGTGGGATTTTAACTAAACCGACAATTTTTGGCGCTTCTGGAAATAAATTGTTAGGTGGCGGTGAAGCTGGTAAAGAAGCTATTGCGCCTCTAGATAAGCTAATGGCTTATATTCAAAAAGCTGTAGATATAGGTTTATCTAAACAACAAGCCACAGATGAAATCCATTTACATTTAACAGCTTATGGTAATTTACCAAAAGAAACATTAGATCAAATTGCTGAATATTTGATGTATAAATTTGTTGATTTAAAAAATAAAAATGAATTTAGTGGGTGATAATCATGATTGATGGTTGGTTTAAACTCGGAAATCATTGGAGTAAAGAATTTAATGCATTTATTTGTGAGAGACCAGAAAAGAAAAAAGCTAAAAGGGTATTTAATTTAGAAGAAGTTTCTGGATTAAATAAGTTAGCAGTTAACGATGGTGGTTACTATACAAATGTTGAACAAACTTTAAATTGTTTTTATTTATCACCTACACTGGAACACATTCAATATTATGAAGATTTGATTACAGAAGCACTGGATACAAAAGGAGAATATGTAGATTTTGTACCTTATTGGGATCCGATATATATTTATCAAGCGATTGTAATAAATGAACCAAATTTTGAAGGAACTTTTCATACATTAAGAGGAGTTCCTTTTTCGTTTGATTTAAGTATTGCTCCTTTCAAAAAAAATGTTCTAGGAATGAACCCTGTTATCTTAGAAAAACAGGGTTCAATTTATAATCCAGAACGATATCCATCTTATCCCAAAATTAAAATATATGGATCAGGCAATGTGACAATTTCTATTAATGGAAGAGAGACAAAATGTTCCAATGTAACTTCAGATATTACAATCGATTCTGATCCAGATGTGATGGAAACTTATCGTGAGGTAGATGGTGTTTTAGTAAATGAACATAAGAAGTTGTTAAGTAACCAAGTTTATCCTTATTTAGATTCTGGTGAGAATCGGATTATTTGGAATAGCAATGTAAAAAAGATTGTTATTGAACCGAGGTGGCAAACTAAGATATGAAACCAGTATTATATAGTCCTACAGACACAGATTTTACCGCTGGAGGTATTGGCATATTATCTGATTGTAAAAAATGTCTAGTGACAGAGGAAGCAAATGGCAGTTATACTGTCGAATTAAGTTTTCCAATCAATGCTAAATTTTCAAGTCAATTAGAAGATCATAATTATCAGATCAAATGTAAACCTAACGCAACGGATGCTTTTCATATTTTTTATATTTACAATCATTATAAAGATATGGCTACAGGATTATTATATGTTTACGGAAAATCTAGAACTATGAAACTTGGAAATCGTGCGGTGAAGAAATTAGAATTTGAGCGAGCTACTTGTCAAGAAGCAATGAAGTGTTTAGAAAAATCAATGGATCAATCTAGTGATATTCGTTTGTTTAGTGATATTACTCGTGTAGGATCAATAAGTATCGAAGTATCCAATCCTTTAAAATGTATTAAGGGAATAGAGGGGTCTTTAAACCAAATATTTGGTGGAGAGATGAAACATGAGCCATTCAAATTATCTTTATTAAACCGAAGAGGTAGAGATCATGTGACAACTTTTAGATACAGAAAAAATTTAACTGGTTTGAAAGTTGAAACTAATTTTGATGGGTTACTAACTCGAATTTTTCCTTATGCAGATGTTCAAAATAATGAAGGGGAAACAGAACGTATATTTGGAAATCCAGTAGATTCACTTAATATCAATAAGTATGATGGCGAGATTTATTCAGAATATGTTCAATTTACAGAAGATCAAGGTGTTACAGATCAAAAAAGTTTAAATGAAGTATCAAAGAAATATTTTAGTTCCATTAATCCTAATTGTGATCAACCAAATATATCTATTGAATTGAACATTCGAAAAATGGAAGATACAGCTTTAGCAAAACGATTTAAAAAATTTCGTGAAGTTGGATTATTTGATACATTTGATATTTTTCATGAACGTTTTAAGATTAATATTACTGCTCAAATAACTAAAGTAATTTATGATTCTTTAAACGAGCGAGTTGAATCTTTAGAAGCCGGCGATACACAATATACCTTCTTTGAGAAACAGAAACAAGAAATATCAAATACGTTAAAAGGGTATACAGGTAAAAAATATGCAAGTGATTTTATTGATGTAGTCACCAATATTATTTCTGGTAATGATGGGGGTCATGTTATATGGTGGCCTAAGAATCGACCGACTGATTTATTCTTTTGTGATCATCCTAAATTAGAAGAAGCAAAACTTGTTTTACGAATAAACAAAAGCGGAATAGGCTTTTCATCAAAAGGGTGGCAAGGACCATTTGATACCGCATGGACTTTAGATGGTAAGTTTAATGCTAATTTTATTCAAACAGGAATTATTAAAGCCGATGTATTCCAAAATTCTTTTAATAAAACTGGTGACGTTCTACGCCTTGTTAATGGATTGTTGGAAATTAGAAATAAAAATCAAAAAATAATGCAGTTAACAAAAAAAGGTATGGAGTTCTGGTATGGTAACAGGTCTATCGGAACAATGGGAACTGAAGGTAATCAGTTTCCTGACTTAGTTGTTGGTATGGATTCTCAAGGAAATCCTGTGTATGCAGATTTTGATGGTAAAGCACTACAAATTAATTTAAATTCTGATGGTGAAGCAGTTGCTATTAGTTCGGCTAAAGGAAAAGGGATAATTATCGGTAAAAAAAACATGTTTTTAATTAATGATCGTATAGATTTGCTTGGCAGAACCTCTATAAGTGGTCGGTTAGATGTAAGCGAGCTTTATGTGAATGGTGTAAAAATTGATAAGAATGGAGGTGGAAGTGGAGGAAGTGATCCTGGAACTATCCCTCCTCAATTGACGACGGAAGCTGAAAAAAGAGCATGGAAAATTTGGACAATGTTGAAAGCTCGTGGTTATTCTGAATATGCAGCTGCAGGTATTCTAGGAAATATTCAGGGGGAGGTTGGAGCAAGTATGAACCCTGATACAGAACAACTTGGTGGTCCAGCTTATGGGATTGTTCAATGGGATGGTTCTGCTTATCCGTTAGTCGGATCACCAACTTGGAACGGACGAGAGTATGTTCAGCGTTTGATGAACACCGCAGGGATTCAAGAAGATTATCGAAGTATTGAAGCCCAAGTAAAATTATTAGATTGGTGTATGTTCAACGGTCAATGGCTCGGAAAAGTAAATCCAACCACAGTATCAGGATTTAAATCGATCAATGATGCCAAAAGTGCAGCGTATGCTTTTGAAATGAACTTCGAACGCCCAGTTTCTGCACATCCAGAACGCCAAAATTATGCCCAATCTTGGTATAACAAATTACATGGATTAACTAGTCCAGAACCTGGAGGGAATTTCATTTGTCCAATTCAAAAACCAGTGACAGTTACTTCAGAATGTGGATGGAGAACAAGTCCAATAAATGGCGGTCAAGAATTTCATAATGGAATTGATCTTGTAAATGGAAATCCTAATACACCTATTTTTGCAGCATTAGATGGGGAAGTTGTTCAGGCTGGTGCTAATTATTATGACTGGTATGGTAATTACGTGGTTATTAAACATAATAATGGGAAGTGGACAGGTTATGCTCATTTGTCTCGTATTGATGTTTCTGTTGGACAAAAAGTCCAGAAAGGCGCTCAAATTGGCTTGATGGGAACAACTGGTCCATCTACAGGAGAACATCTACATTTTCAAATTATGAAAAATTATTGGCCACAGCCAGTTGTTGATTTTGAGAATCCAAGAAATTATATCCAATTTTAAGGTGGTGATTCTATGAGTAAATGGAATGTCGTTTTAAGTACAACAGAACCATATAATTATGTGGGGATGATTCAAGTTCGACAAGGCAATAAGAATACAGAGGTTATGGAAGCGACTATAGTTGAAAATGGTCTTCCCTACGATTTATCAGAATGTAAGGTATATTTTGAATCAGTTGTAGGTGGGAAATATCCAGTCCAATTAGAAACAAAAATTGTGGATGCTAAAAAAGGGAAAATTAACTATATTTTTGATAAATATTCCATGCAGTGTTTACATCGACAAACAGCCAATTTCATTATATTTAAAGGAGAAGACTTGATTGGAACAACTCAAGACTTCTCTTATTATTGTCTTTAGACCTAGTTTCACTCGCAAAGCGAGTGAAACATAAAACCACCTGCTATGCGGGTGGGGAATAAATGGTTCTACCAAAAAGCCCTTCATATCGTTAAAATATGATTGTTCAGGTCATATTGATAACGAAAGGAAGGGATAGAAATTGGCTAATAAAGCAAATAGTTTAGCCCATACAAAGTGGCTATGTAAATACCACATTGTATTCACACCAAAGTATAGAAGAAAAATCATCTATAATCAATATCGAGCAAGCATTCAAGAGATTATTAAACGGTTATGCAAATATAAGGGGGTAGAAATATTAGAAGGACATATGATGCCAGATCACGTTCATCTGTTATTGAGTATTCCACCAAAAATGAGTGTATCCAGTTTTATGGGCTATCTAAAAGGAAAAAGTGCGTTAATGATTTTTGACAAACATGCGAATTTAAAATATAAGTTTGGGAATCGACATTTTTGGGCAGAAGGCTATTATGTAAGTACAGTGGGACTGAATGAAGCGACCATAAGAAAATACATTCAAGAACAAGAGAAACATGATATAGCACTAGATAAATTGAGCGTACGAGAATATGAAGACCCTTTCAAGGGTTAAAGAGTAATACAACCACCTTTTTAAAGGTGAGCAAAAGTGGCAAAGGCAATATGGCTTGAACATGAAATGAGAAAGCCAGCGTCTTTAGGCGCTGGCCGGTGTAAAGGGCTTATAGCCCTAGTGCAAACCACCCTTTTGAAGGGTGGTTATGATTTTGTCATTAATGCTGTTTCAAAAACAGAAGGAGAAATGGGTTCTTATTGGCAATCAATCGAAGATTTAATTGCGGATATGACGGACTTTATTAATGAAAATAAAGGCGATTTTACGGACTGGATGAATGAAAGGAAAGAAGAATTTGAACGTTGGAGACAAGAACAGGAACACAGTTTCCAAGATTGGAGAGAAGGACAAGAATCAGACTATTTGGCATGGTTTGAATCAATCAAGGATATTTTAAAGACGATTGATCCTGGTGGAACAATGCTTGCGGAATTAATGGATGCGAGAGTAGATATTCAAGGAAAACGACACAATTCAATTTCAGAACGTTTGCTTGCCGATATGAATTATTTGTATCAAAAACTACGAACAAGCTTATTTACTATCGAGTATGCTGAAATTGAAGTAGTGGATATTCTACAAGATGATTTATTTTCTAGGAATCATGAGATAGAAAAAGTAGAAAGTATTGAAAATAATATATCCGAAGGAGCGTTAATTGTAGCCACAATTGATGATAAAGAACAGCGTGTATTTACTCTGGAGGAAGTAGTAATAGATAAGATTTTGACTATTAATCCATATATTGCTGGAAAAACAGATTGGATTACTGGTACATGTAAAGTATTTGATGCAACAAAAATTGGTATTGAAATAAATGGTAAGAAAAAAGATATCGTCCCTTCCAATGAATTAAAAAATGGCACATTTAAATACTACACTGGAAAAACAATTCAATTAGGTGATCAAGTACAAGTCGTACTGTATGACAATATGACTATAGAATTAACAAGAAAATCAGTTGTTGTTCAGGAAGAAGGTGAATCAATTGGTGAAGGTTAAACGTATGATGGAAACAGACGACACAGGAGTTCAACGTCAATTTATGCCAATTACTCATGTTTCTGCAGTCTTAGGATTAGAAAACATTACCTCGGGACAGTCAAAAGTTCTTTCGGTTAACGGTAAATCTGGAGCAGTCATTCTAACGAAGGCTGATTTAGGATTAGAAAATGCGATTACCAAACTACCTTACGCAAGCGAAGATACTGATGGTATTTTAACTGCCGAAATGTTTCAAAAGATTGTAAATGGTGAAAGTGGAACATATCTTTTACCAATTGCTACTGCTGAAAAATTAGGAGGTATAAAAGTTGGTGAACTTTTAGAAGTCACTGAAGAAGGTATTCTGTCTGCAACTAAGCAAACAGATTTTAATTTTACTAAAGAGTTGAAACAGAAGCTAGAGTCTTTGAAAATTTTGAAAGCAGGAGCCAATATTTCGATTACAGAAGATGGCACTATTAGTACAACAAACGATAATGAAATAACTTCTTGTTCTCAAATTAAGAAAGTTTATTCAAACAGCATCGACTTTGGAGACTATGATTATAGTGGAAACCCAAATCTATTAAGTACTATAACTAGTGATTATTTTACAACAAAAGATAATGTAACAATTGCCAACGAAAATAGAGGTGTAAAATTGACATTCAGAAATTCTGGTTTTGGTGCTGAAACAGGTAATGTTGTGCAAATTAAACCCAAAACAACCTATACGCTTTCTGCTAAGATAACAGTGAATGAGGATTTTGTAGGAGACTTATCAAAAATTCGACTAACTTATAGAAAATTTCCCGGGGGCAATATTCTACTGGGAACGAACTTATCTGCTATGTTAGCGGGAGAAACAAAAATTATTTCTGTTACTGGTAGCGTGGTAGAAATGAAACAAGTAGAGCGTACTTATCTACGTTTAGATAGTAATTCCCAAATAGTAGATGGATCAATCAACATAGAATATATCAAGTTAGAAGAAGCTTCAATAGCTACGCCATATCAGCCTAATTTATTTGAATCACCTTATTATCTAACAAAAGATGAGGGAGCTGGCTTAACGACAGAATATAAATATGTAGGGATAGGACTGGAAGACTTTCAAGATCCAAATAAATATATTTGGAACATGACTATTGAATATATAAATAAACAGCTCCAAGAATTAAATGAAAAAAGCTTAAACTTTACTTTTGAAAAAATAGGGGAGGTATAAACTAATGACAGATATTGTAAAAGTAAAACAGAATAATGTTCAGGTTTACCCTCAAACTCATTGGAATGCTGTAGAAGGCAAACCCACAACAATTAAAGGCGATAAAGGGGATCCCGGACAGTCCGCAACTATTGCTGTAGGTACAGTTACTAGTGGATCTACTGCTTCTGTTACAAATGTAGGAACCTCATCTGTGGCTAGATTCAATTTTGTATTACCAAAAGGAGATAAGGGAGATCCTGGAGTTAATGCAACAACGACATCTGTAGCTACGACGAACGCTAATGGGTTAATGTCCAAAGAAGATAAAGCAAAATTAGATGGAATAGCAAATATTACATTTGAGAAAGTAGGCGAAGTTTAATGTCTGATATTGTGCAATTAAAAGAAAATGGTGTGCCTAAATATTTAAAAACTCATTTTAGAGCAATTGATGGAGCTGAAGCATTAGTACAAACATCTGGTAATCAGTCTGTTGATGGTTTTAAAAACTTTTTACAAACACCAACAGTGAATGATGTACCAGTAATTTTAGATCGTTTTGTTTCAAAAACAGTAAAAACAACGAATACAACAGATTTTACCAATGAAAGTTCAGTCAGATTTGAACGATGTGGACGAAGTGTAGTGGCTAATTTTGCGATTACAAATAAATCAGCAAATTTTGCTGGATGGAAAAACTTAATGGCTTTTCCAAAAGGATATACTCCAACTTCGCTAAAGGATTGGGGTGGAACTTTGGCGAATAAAACCAATCGAAATCCTGCATTATCTGTTTATGCGAATGCTTCGGGAATTGCTGTGATGGTTTCTACTACAAATTTACCAGAAAATCAAGAGTGTTCTGGAACCGTCAGCTATTTTACAAATGATGCGTGGCCAAATTAATAGGGGGAATGAATGATGAAAACAATGTATGAATATCTTTATCCGGTAGGTTGCAAGGTATGGGAAAACATGCCAGATGATTTTCCAGAAGGAGTGCCGTATACCTTGGTACCACCATTACCAGATATTCCGTTAGATCGTCAATTTTGGAATCCGAGTGAACGGAAATGGGAAGAAGTTGTCACACAAGATTTTTCTAAAAAACTAGCTCTGCTAGAAAATTTATCTGAAGGGTTACAAGATGATAATAAAATATTGAAACAAGCGAATGAAGAATTAACAAAAAGAGCTGATTCGTTAGCACAAATCAATTCAAAAACGATGCTTACAACTATTCAAAACAGTAAAGAAATCGATTTATTGAAAGATCAACTTCAATCATCGAAAAATGAAGGGGGAGAATAATATGTATTCCTATGAAGATATCAAAATGATGTATGACTGGAATTGCTTTACTGCAGATCAAGTTCGACAATTTGTTCCGTTGTGCATTACAGAGGAAGAAGCAGACAAAATTATTAATAAAGAAAGTTAAGGCATGCTCCCTGGAGTATGCTTTTTTGTTGGAAAGTTGGTGAACGATGAGTATTGATGCGATTATTTCTGCTTTAAGTATTGCAGGAACGTTAGTTGGTACGTTTGCAGGCATTGTTTTTTCAAATAAACTGACCATTTATCGAATTGAGCAATTGGAGAAAAAAGTTGAGAAGCATAACCATATTGTTGAACGTACTTTTCTATTAGAAGGACGGATGAATGAAGCAGAACACGATATTCAGGAAATGAAAGGAGGCGAGAAGTAATGATTTTACCCGATAAATATTATCAAATTATTAAATGGACAGTACTTACGGTATTGCCTGCTTTATCTGTATTAGTAGCCACATTAGGGAAAGCATATGGATGGAATGGAACAGACATGACAGTACTCACTATCAATGCAGTAGCAACATTTTTAGGCGTTATCACTGGTGTGTCTGCTTATAATTTGAAAAAATAGGAGGAAACAAATGAAGAAGAAAATCATTTTATCATTGAGCCTGTTAACGGCTCTTTTTTTATTGCCTTCGAATGCTTTTGCCTACACTATTAACAATGAATTTAATTTAGGTGTAAATGAAGGTAGCTCACAAGTAGCAAATAATCAGTACATTTTACTGCATGAGACGGCTAACGAAACAGCAACAGGACGAAATGAAGCGCAGTATATGCAACGTTCATGGACTAGCGCTTACACTGCTTATATTGTGGGAGACGGCGGAATTGTTTATCAAGTCGGTCAACCTGGTTATGTACAGTACGGTGCTGGTTCGTATGCTAATGCCAATAGTCCTGTGCAGATTGAGTTACAACACACACATGATAAAGCAACTTTTGAAAAGAACTATAAAGTATACGTTGAATTGGCAAGAGATTCAGCAATGAAATATGGTATTCCATTAACATTAGACACTCCTTATAACCAACCAGGAATCAAATCGCATTTATGGGTAACACAAAATATCTGGGGCGATCATACAGATCCTTACGGTTATCTTTCTGAAATGGGCGTAAGTAAAGAAAAATTAGCATATGATTTAGCTCATGGATTTACCGATGAAAATCCAACTACTTCAGATGATAAACCAGTCATTGATCCAACTAGAGCAGGTGCTGCAAATCCTACGCTGACAGATGGAACAAATTACGCCCACATTGATCAGTTCGGAGAAATCGAAAACGCAAACTTGCATGTAGCAGGATGGCATATTGCTAACTATAAATACGAGTATATTTTCATTATGGATTACAATACTGGAAAAGAATTAGCTCGAGTAAGAGCTGATGGAATTTATAGACCAGATGTAAACCAAGCTTATAATACTTCTGGAAATGTTGGTTATCATGTATCTTTCAATATGCGTAATTTTCCTAATAAGAAAGTCTATGTAATGATGCGGGCAACGAATGATCCAGAAGGGAACACTAAAGGCGGAGCACAAGATTTTCATGATAAACGCTGGTATTTAAATATTCCGCAACGATAAAAAATGGCCCCTCGTTGAGGGGCAGTACATATAATTAGGCTACATCTGCAATTTTAGTTATTGTTATAAAGACGGCTAAGATGTAAAATTAACATATATTTATAACAAATGATCGGAGAAGCGGCTGTTGGAAGAATTACATTTATTTTTTGATGATTCAGGCGTCTTGCATAGGAATGCACCTAATAGATTTTTTGTCTACGCTGGATACGCATTCATTGGCAAGGATAATAAAGAAATTGCAAAAAGAAAATATAAAAAAGTGGTTCAACGAATCCAAACCAAACGAGGTAACAGAGAAGAATTAAAAGCTTGTTATTTAGATAAAAGTGAAAAATACGAATTATACAGGGTTTTAAAAAACGAACATAGTATGGGATTAACAGTTGATATCAAAAGGGTACAGTCAAATATTTTAGATCATAAAAAATCAATACACAGATATAAAGATTATGTATTAAAAAGACTGGTCAAAGAAAAAATTAAGTTGCTGATAAATAGAGGATTATTGAATCCAGAGGACGACTTAAAGCTATGTATCTGTGTGGATGAGCAAGCCACTGCAAGTAATGGCTATTATAATTTTGAGGAATCAGTATATGAAGAACTAAAAAATGGTGTTCATAATTTTAATTATGGTGTATTTTATGAACCTATTTGGAAAGGTAAGTTAGAAATAAATGTGTCTTATTGCGATTCTAAACATAATTATTTGATACAAGCTAGTGATATATTGGCAAACAGATTATGGACATCGTTCAAGATTGATAACAGAGAAATGAGAAATATACCGGAACATTCTTGTATGAGGTTGCCTTAAAAAATAAGCTAAATTTTTTTAAGCATAACTATTGCATTTAGCAGATAGTTACTTTATGATTAACTTACAGGCGAATTAATTTCGCACTGCCGACACAAGGAATACGATAATAATTATTAAGCGTAATGTAAGTACGCCGTCCCTTGTGGGCCACCTCCAAAAGGTGGTTTTTTTATTTAATTTTAATCAGTATTGTATTTGTATTTTCGTTCTGCAATTAACTCTTCTAAATGCTTAAATATAGTTCTTTATATTAAATCGTGTTAGCCTTGTGTTACCATTACATTCGTGTTATACTAAACAAGTAATCTAATTTGAAACGTAATCTGAGCGATATATTCACACTATAAAAACTCCTTTTACAAAGTAATATTAATTGCAACAAAACACGTATTATATACGTATCAGGAGGAAATATATATGAATAACGGTACAGTAAAATGGTTTAACTCAGACAAAGGTTTTGGATTTATCACTGGAGAAGATGGAAATGACGTATTTGCACATTTCTCAGCGATCCAGGGAGAAGGCTTCAAGTCTTTAGATGAAGGCCAAGCAGTTACTTATGATATTGAAGAAGGTCAACGTGGCCCTCAAGCAGTAAATATTGTAAAATAATGTTGAACTTTAAACACCTCATTTGAGGTGTTTTTTTATTTTAAGCTAGATACCGTAATTATTGCTAGCAATTTAGAGTAGTTCGTTACTAATTAAGGAGCAAATAAAATTATTATAATATAAAAAATTAAGCAAATAATAGACTAAAAAATAACTATGTGAGATAATAAACATAGAAAAAAGCTTCAGATACTCCCTCACCCTAGAGTCTTTCCCCAAAAAGATAAGTATCTGAAGCTTTTTTCTTTTTATGACTTGGAAATAATAGCATAAAATAATATATTTTACAAAGAATAAGTACAATCTAGTTTTTTGCTATTAAATGTGTAATAATTAATGTGCCATCACAACAAAGAATGAAAACCATTATTATCTAGTCTATGTCCATTCTTTTTGTTTGCAGTAGTTGTGATGGCTTCTCGTACCTTTAGCTCAATTGGTTAGAGCAGACGGCTCATAACCGTCCGGTCGTAGGTTGAGTCCTACAGGGTACATATAGTAATTAAGTTAGTTCTGTGTTAAAATTATTTAGAAGAGTATTTATGTAAAAATCATAACCACCCTTCAAAAGGGTGGTTTGCACTAGGGCTATAAGCCCTTTACACCGGCCAGCGCCTAAAGACGCTGGCTTTCTCATTTCATGTTCAAGCCATATTGCCTTTGCCACTTTTGCTCACCTTTAAAAAGGTGGTTGTATTACTCTTTAACCCTTGAAAGGGTCTTCATATTCTCGTACGCTCAATTTATCTAGTGCTATATCATGTTTCTCTTGTTCTTGAATGTATTTTCTTATGGTCGCTTCATTCAGTCCCACTGTACTTACATAATAGCCTTCTGCCCAAAAATGTCGATTCCCAAACTTATATTTTAAATTCGCATGTTTGTCAAAAATCATTAACGCACTTTTTCCTTTTAGATAGCCCATAAAACTGGATACACTCATTTTTGGTGGAATACTCAATAACAGATGAACGTGATCTGGCATCATATGTCCTTCTAATATTTCTACCCCCTTATATTTGCATAACCGTTTAATAATCTCTTGAATGCTTGCTCGATATTGATTATAGATGATTTTTCTTCTATACTTTGGTGTGAATACAATGTGGTATTTACATAGCCACTTTGTATGGGCTAAACTATTTGCTTTATTAGCCAATTTCTATCCCTTCCTTTCGTTATCAATATGACCTGAACAATCATATTTTAACGATATGAAGGGCTTTTTGGTAGAACCATTTATTCCCCACCCGCATAGCAGGTGGTTTTATGTTTCACTCGCTTTGCGAGTGAAACTAGGTCTAAAGACAATAATAAAAGCTTTCTTCAGCCACCTTCGGGCGGTTATTTTTTTATACACAATCTTATGTCTATTTCCTTCATAAGTTATGATGACATCTGTTCAGAGCTACTCGAAAGAATAGTTTTTTAGTATTGATTTTTTATAGGATGAGATTATAATAATAGTCGTAATAGCTGATGAATCAATTTCCCAATCTTTTTACGCATTTAAACAGCGAAGCGTCTTCGGACGCTTCTTTTTTGTACTACAATCAATATTTATATTTGGATTACCTCCAGATAGTTTCTTTGTATAAAAAAACGACTCATAATGAGTCGTTTAATAGATCAGAGTAATAAGTCATTGATTTCTTTAAATTCTTTATCAAGTTCTTTTTCATCATATTTTTCATATTTATCAGCTTCATGAAGAACTTTTTTAATTTCATGAATAGCCTTTCGTTCAACTAACCATTTTTTTAGGTTATGTTTTTTTTCTGGATTTTCAGATAACGTATCAAGTTCGTCTAACTCTTTATCCAGTTTATTGACAACAGAAACAATTTTGTTTACAACTTTTTCTTCTTTGTTTTCTAAATTTGACATTTATCTTCACGTCCTTTTTATTTGATAATTTAAGTATAGAACTTTGATATAGTTTATACAAATAAAAACGCTTCTTTGTGTATTCTGTGCTTTTCTTTTGGAATGAGGAAAACTTTGGAGTAATATGAACGTGGACAGAAAAATATTTAGGAGGAATAAACTATGTGTACGTCTATTACTTATGTAACAAGTGATCATTATTTTGGAAGGAATTTTGATTATGAAATATCTTACAATGAAGTAGTCACTATTACTCCAAGAAATTATAAGTTGAATTTTCGAAAGGTAAATGATTTGGATACTCATTATGCAATGATTGGTATTGCCGCTGGTATAGCTGACTACCCTCTTTATTACGATGCGACAAATGAAAAAGGATTGAGTATGGCTGGGCTAAATTTTTCTGGGTATGCTGATTATAAAGAAATACAAGAAGGGAAAGACAATGTATCTCCTTTTGAATTTATTCCTTGGATTTTAGGACAATGCTCAACAGTAGGAGAAGCTAAAAAATTGTTAAAAAATATCAATTTAGCAAATATAAATTATAGTGATGAACTTCCTTTATCCCCTTTACATTGGCTATTAGCTGATAAAGAAAAATCAATTGTCATTGAAAGTATGAAAGATGGACTTCATATATATGATAACCCTGTGGGCGTTCTTACCAATAATCCTTCATTTGACTATCAATTATTTAATTTAAACAATTATCGTGTCTTATCGAGTGAAACTCCTAAAAATAATTTTTCAAATCAAATAAGTTTGAATGCCTATAGCCGCGGTATGGGAGGGATAGGCTTGCCTGGAGATTTATCCTCAGTATCTCGTTTTGTTAAAGCGACTTTTACGAAGCTGAATTCTGTATCTGGAGATTCAGAGTCAGAAAGTATTAGTCAATTTTTCCATATCTTAGGTTCAGTAGAACAACAAAAAGGTTTGTGTGATGTTGGTGATGGAAAATATGAATATACAATTTATTCTTCTTGTTGCAATGTTGACAAAGGAATCTATTATTATCGAACATATGAAGACAGTCAAATTACTGCAATTGATATGAATAAAGAAGACTTAGATAGTCATAAGTTAATTAGTTATCCAATTATAGAAAAACAACAAATTAAATATATAAATTAGTTAATGTGTTGTGATTGATTATTTAATATAGATATAATACAAAAAAGGCAAAGATATTTTCAAAACATTTTTTCTTGATGTGATATCCTTGTCTTTTTTGTAATGTTTTTAACTTATTGCTTTTGCAAAATTTATTTACCTGTTTTCTGGATCAACAATAGTGTATATTATGCTATCCTTGTTTGGATTTTAGGACGTTTAAAGAGGCACTTTTTTACATAACTTAATCCATAGACCTTTTAAGCATGCTGTGAGATAATAATAAAGAAGAGTTTAAAGCGCACCCCAAACCACTTCCCTTAAGTGTATTACGCTTTAAACTCTTTTATATTTGAAGCCATTAAAAAGCATACCATATAACTATAAAAAATAATGGGAAAAAGACTTATAATTGGAGTGGTAGTTAATTAGTGACTTATTTTTGGTTTTATAGCACTGATACTATAAAATATAGATATCATCATATTACACAATCTTAATACTAACTTAAAAATATCTCCTTTTATAAGTATGGTGATAAAATCCGTTCCGGGCTACCTTTTTAGGTAGCCTACTTTAATCTTTATACCTTTCTGGATCAACGAAAGTATACTTTATATAGTCATAACGCCGATGACCGCTCCGTGCGTCTGACACATTCGTCACGATATCAAATATACATCTTTCTTCATGCTCGTTTTCGCAGCAGGGATTTTAAAGTAGTTTTTATTGGAATAATAGAGATTAATTAATAAGCTATCTTCTATTGCTAATGGTCAGAGCAGACGGCTCATAACCGTCCTGTCGTAGGTTCGAGTCCTACAGGGTATATAAGGATAGATAAATATACAAGGAGGTAAAGAAATGGCTATTACTGTGAACATTTATTATAGTGGTACAAATGGAAATGCGAAAAAATTTGCAAAAGAGATGGTTTCAACTGGAGTTGTAGAAGATATCCGTGCAGAAAAAGGCAATATTAAATATGAATACTTTTTTTCAATGAATGATGAGGACACAATTCTTCTAATTGATAGTTGGACAGATCAAGATGCACTAGACAAACATCATGAATCTCCGATGATGGCTCATATTACTAAACTTAGAGAAAAATATGATTTGCATATGAAAGTTGAAAGATATGTAACAGATATAAAAAATATTTCCGCAAAAGACTCCGCTTTTATAAGAAAATAAAGTGCTTATTTTATTTGATAGGATAGTTTTTTCTTTAGAGTGAGAAGAACACTTGTAGTAACAGTACTCTTAAGTTAATTTATCTATAACTAAACCATTTTTTTATACACCTTCGGGTGTTTTTTTTATTTCAAAAATATAGAATATATAATCTCTTAAATTGGTAAAATAAATGTGTTAGATGTTTTGGTCTATCCGAAAGAGTAGACTTTTTTATGTGAATTTAATAACTGTATCTAATTTTAAATTAATTAATACAATGTTTTAAAAATAATGTTTGTATGCAGTTACATCTGACTTTATCCGAATTAAGAAAAAGATTTATAAAAATAAAATAAAAAAATATATATTTAAATTGACTGATTGTGAAATCATTAACTATAATTGGTTCAGTTTGTGTTAAGGAGAATGGTGATATGAATAAGAAAATTGTAGTAAGTGGATTAATTATAGGTGGATTAGTGTTAGCAGGGATCGCAGGGAAAAACTTTGCCGATGACATTTTGTTATGGGGTGGAGAAGATAATATTGAACAAATCAATCATAATTTGGAGACATTAGATAAAGCACTAGAAAATAAAGAGCAAAATATTAGTAGTTTAAATTCACGATTATCTTCAAATAATCAAGAACTTGAGCAAGTAAAGGCTAACGTTGAAGAATATAAACAAAAAGTGTTGACTTTGGAAAATGAGAAAAATCAATTAACTATAGATAAAACAAATTTAGAGAATCAATTATCAGGAAAAAATGCTGAATTGCAAGGTAAACAAAATGAAATCAATGCTAAAATTGATGAAATAAATCAAAAAATAGCTGAAATAAATCAATTAAACACTGATTGGAATAATCGTTTACAAACAGAACAAAATAAATTTAATGATGCTCAAAATACTGTTAATAGTTTAAATCAACAAATTAATCAATTGTTAAATGAAAAAAATACTATTAAAAACCAATTGCAAAGTACTCAACAAAAACTAGAAAAAGAGCAATCAGAAAACAGTAATTTGAATAATTATATTGAAAAACTGGAAAAAGCCAAAAGCGATGTAGAAGACACAGCAAACAGATCACAAGAAATCGTGACTGAACATACAGGAAAATAGATGCATTTTTTAGTTTAAATTTCTTTAACAAAATAGTATTTTGTTGCTAAATAATTTTTATTTGAATATTCTATAAAAATATCTCCTCTCAAAATGGAGGAGAAGTACATATTTATATTTTTGCTGAACGACAGGAAACGGGGAAAGGTCTTTTTGTTTGTACTTCAAAAAGACTAAAACATATTAAAAAAGGTCTTCCACCTTTAAATAGATTTGAAATTTTACCAAATAAAGAGATTTCTAGAATTAAATCGCCATTTCGCATGGCAGTTCTGGTGGATTGTGATCGGTTATTTGTCTTAAGTGGTATCTCTATACCACTAACGTTACTTACAAATCGGAGGTATATATGTAGAGAATACCTAGAAAAAATTTTACAAATAAGGAAAAATAATATGAGATCTGAAATTGTGCCTTTAGAGATTAAATCAATGATTTCATTAAATCCTTTGCTAAATTTAAAACCGAAAGATTCAAATCTGACTTTGAGTAGCTAAAGACCTCAACCGATCATTATTGGCTGAGTTTTTTTCGTTCTTATATTAATTGTCCTAACTCCGGTTTCAATATGCATATAAAAAAGTAAAAATAATAGAAAAACTAGTGATAGTTTTGGTGATAGTGATATTAAAAACCAGAAAAGATGGAAAAAGCAGGAGATAGATAAAATACTGATATTTCGGCGTTTTCTAACGGTACAAAAGAGAAAAAAAGTAATAAATGTACACATGATACAAGAAAAACATGTTCGCACTTCTAGGCAAACCAGGCTTTGAAGACCTTGCCAAAGAATTGAACGAACGTCTTTAAGATAAGGAGTTTTAGGTAATTATTAAAAATAATTATCCAAACAATTTGCCTTTAAAATGAAAAATGATACTCATTGAGGTATTTATAAAAAAGGATGGCTAATTATAGCCATCCTTTTTTGGTTTGTTGGCAGAGAAATATTTTGTCCAGAAAATTTTCGTTGTTGATTATTGATATAGTCATTGGACTTATCGAAGTTCGTTCAATACTTTCATATGACACTTGATCATATAGTTGAATAATAGAGATATCTTTATGACTTATATCTTCATGCTTCATGCCAACTTTTCGGTTAGGCACTGCTTACACATATCTACCATTATAGACAGTTAGGGGAGAGATGGGCACGTTTGACAATTCTGTGGGCAATAGTATTCACAGTATAAATTTTTTAAATCAATCAAGCTTACTTTGCTCGGTTGGTCAGAGATTGTGAGCATACATCAAATGTAATTTTTCTGTCGTCTGTAATGATTAAATCTTTGTTCAGATCTTTTCAATAGCTTTTATCCGTGCACGAATACTATCATTGACAAATATATCATTATTTTGATAAAATAATGATTGTTATTTAATAGCCATTTGTTTTGATTTGTAATTAGCTGAAACATAGGTAAATCCAATTATAATAGTTTTACGACCAAATTTTAATAAAGTGAATGGAGAAATGATATGGATCAAAAAGCGTTTATTGAATCAATTGATTCTACAATTAATAAATTAAAAAAAGATATTCAATCGTATAATAGAATCATTGGCATAGGGAATATTATAAAAATCGTATTATCTGCTGCTATCCCTATTTTAATTCACGAGGCATCTGATCATAAGTCTTTGTTATTAGTCGTTTCGATTGCTTCCGCAATCATAACGATTATTCAAAGTGGAATGTCTGCGTTTAATTATCAAAACAAAGTACAAACCGCAACACAGGTTCTAATGAAAATAGAAAACGAGAAGCTACTTTATGTAACAAAAACATCCCCATATGATAAAACGGATGAAGAAAATTTTCATTTGATTGTTTCGACACTTCAAACGGAGTTGAATGATATCATTTCTGACTTTAATCAAGTAAGCAATTAACCATATCATCCGTTTAAAGATAGAAAGGTACCAAAGAGATAGGAACAACAAGTAATCCTAGAACAGCATTTATGTATAAATAAAAAATAAACCTAATTTTGCTGATTTAAAAAGGTATCCAAACCTACTCGCTGAGACAGATGGATACCTTTTTTCTTTTACAAAAAAGTTCTGATTTTTTTAGACGGGAGTTATATACTTCAAAACCAATTTTTATTTTTTACCAATAAATTCTTTCTTGATTTTTTTAAAATCAATCAGTATTTTCGTGGGACCTAGCACATGATATTCTTTGACGACCAATTGGTTTCTTTGATTATAATAGCCACTGATTACTAATTTCATTCCTTCATCTACTTCAGCAAGAAAGTTTAAACCATGACCAGCGATTAAACAGTTCGTATCATTCAAGCTAAATCTTATCAAGGGACGAGCCCCAATTTGTAGTATTTTTATTTTTGTTACTGTGCCATATTTCTTAATCATTGTGGACTCTCCCTTATGAGCGATTTCGAGGATGACAATCCGTAAATATTCTTTAATAGCATTATACGAACAAACGTTCTTTTTGTAAAGGAGAAACGCAAAAAAATTTATGGTATTTAAGCTAATATCCCACTATTAATATCAGGGGAATGGCTGTAAAAATTTTCTGTTTTTTTGTATGACCATGCTTAAGTAAAGTTAGGAGAGACCGAACACCGGAAATGTTCACAATAAAAAATAAATTAGGGAGACAAATCTTACATTGTGCTTTGAAAATGGATAAACGGTGTTCAAGCATCAACTCCTTGAAATAAGCCTAAATTTTTCAAAATATGAGAAACTATTTCAAAAAATTTTTTCTTATTGTCATCGGAGCTCCCCGATGTTTTCACAACCTCTTGCTCTAAACGGTGTTCAAAGAGCTGACCTTCGGCGATAAGTCAAAAAATCTCAAAACATGGAGAGCTGTTTCGAGATTTTTATCCTTAACGCTCAGGTCAAAACGCTCTTTTCACAACCTCTGATTCACGGTGTTCAAGCATCAACTCCTTGAAATAAGCCGGAGAGTCCAAAATAGTAGAGACTATTTTCGGATTCTCCGGCTTAGTTATCAGAGCTAGACACTGCTGTCACAGTTCATTTTATTATTTTAGATTAACCTCGCTTACACAACGTATATCCACGTGCTTGGGCCTCTTGCAGCGAGATAGCTACGACAGAATTTGCGTTGTTAAGTCCCGAACAGTTCGGATTTAAATGATATTTTGTACCATGATCTGGAGCAATATAAACCGTTTGTTCGTTGTTTTGTTGCGGTGTTTGTGCTGCTGCAACTTGATTGGCTTGTTCTTGTGCGGCCGCAGCTTGCCGTTGTCGTTCTGCTTCAGCTGCCTCATTTGCTTTGATCGTTGCATCTACTGTAGCTAGTCGAGCAGACAAGTGTTGATTGCCGTTTGGAATAGCCTGGATTAAAGTAGCTGCTGAGTTATAGTTTTCTCTAGTTGGATGAGCTTCAGCTTGTGATAGTGCTGTTGTTGCTTCATTTTCAGCTTGTTTTTGACGTTCTTCTTGTGCTTTACGCTCAGCTTCAATTTTCTGTTTTTCTTCTTCTTGTTTTTTGCGCTCAGCCTCAAGTTTCTGTCTTTCTTCTTCTTGTTTTTTGCGCTCAGCCTCAAGTTTTTGTTTTTCTTCTTCTTGTTTCTTACGCTCAGCTTCAAGCTTCCGTTTTTCTTTTTCTTTATGTTCAGCTTTTTGTTTCAGCTGTTCTTCACTAGAAGTACTTGATGTTCTTTTTGTTTCGATCTTTTTTTCAGATTGTGTACTTGCTTTTGAACTATCGGAATGACTGGTAGGAGAGATAGACGCTCCGAAAATCATAAGAATAAATGCTGTTCCTATAATAATAAAGTTTCGTTTTTTATTCCCTTTTTTGAAAAATGATCGAATCAGTCCTACTAACCCCCAACAAATACCAATTAAACCTACTAACACTAAAAAAGTTCCCATTTTTTTCCTCCAAAAATAAAAATATTTTCCTTCCATGTAGGAATGAAAGAAATAAACCTCCTAATAAAAAAATATATCATTCTGTAATACTTGTCTAAAGATATACAAAGTTGTTTTTTATCTAAAAATTAAATTACAAAATAAAAAATGTGAATTTTTGATCACCTATTGATAAAAATAGATATATAAAGGAAATGATTTGCACAACAGCAGATTACGATAGTTACAAAGTGGAAAAGATCAGTCATTAAGTTAGTACAGTATAATTCTTGTTTTTAACGCTTAGAACCTGCTAAAAAAGCAATCAAACAAGTTAATAAGAATCTTTTAAGGTTAATATCAATGAAATGAATTTTTGCTATACTTATTAGAGGCTTATTGAATAAGGAGTTGAGTGAATTGGTTAAAAATAAATTATCAAATATGATTAGTATCAAGAAGAAAGGCGGAGGAAAGGTTAGGGTACATGGATAGAGTAAAGGAAATGCTTCAGTATGTTAGGCAAAAACAACTTTATTTTATTTGTGGTATCGCTCTAATTCTTACACTAATACGTCTTTATCTCTATTACAAAGCGACTTACAGCATCGATATGACAGCTAGCTATGATGACCAGCTTTTTATTCATTATGCCCGTAATTTAGTGGACGGGCAGTGGTTAGGAGAGTACAATGCTAAAACTTTATCAAAAGGTATTTCTTATAGCTTATTTTTAGCTTTTGCCAATAAAATTCAGCTACCATACTCGCTATTATTAGGTGGGTTTAATATTTTAGCTAGCGTGCTGATTACACTGAGTGTAAAGCCGATCGTTAAAAAGAATAGTATCTTGTTTTTTATCTATGTCTTTTTTTTATTTTCACCAATCGGTTTTACCCATGAATATTCGACACGTATTTATCGAAACGCCATTGTAATTCCATCTGTCGTAATTATCGTTGCTTGTTTATTAGCTATTTATTATCGTAAATATCGTGCAACAAAAACTATTTTACCTTGGTTTTTCTTGTTGTCTCTAATCTTTCCATTTTACTGGTATATTCGCGAAGATTCACTCTGGTTGTTGCCGTTTGTTCTGGCAGCCTTAATCATTAGTTTTGTTCAGATTTTATTAGGAGTGGATTTTAGACCAACGAAAACTGTTGAAAAGTTTTTTTCACAAATTACCCTTGATCGAAGAAAACTGATCAAGCTCAGTTTGTTTTTTCTTCCTATGATCAGCTTTATCGTGACAAATCAAATGATTAAGCATAAAAATGAAGAAGTCTATCATCTTGCAGTAGTCAATGATCGTACGAGCGGAGAGTTTGCTCAATTGATGAAGAACTTGATTCGAATAGATGATGGAACGAACATAAACAAAGAGAACAGTAGGATTTGGGTTTCTCATGAAGCGTTAAATAAAGCATTAGCTGTGTCACCTGCTTTTGCTAAAGAAGCTGCTAGAATCAAAGAATTATATACGACACATGCTTGGACTCAGGCAGGAAAAGTAAAGGAATTAAAGGGAGACATTATTTTTTGGGCACTGCGAGATGTGTTGAATGAGTCTGGCTACTATCAAAATAACGCAAAAGAAACCAATGAATTTTGGAAACAAGTCAATCAAGAGTTAAGGGCTGCTTATCGTAAGGGAGATTTGAAGAAGAAACGTGAAGTCTACTTAATGAGTACAGGAGATGGGAAGATTGCCGAGGATATTCCAGTACTCTTAGATTTTTTTAGGACAGCTTATAGTGACAATTTATTTTACAAAGATTTTCATCAAGGAGGGAATTACAGTTTTGGAACCCATGCGGATGTAGAAGCAGCGCAAAACTTTTTGCGGGTTCCTTTATTGAATAATTGGATTAATAGTGAAGATCCACAACCGCCGATTTTAGTTTTATCAAAAACAGCGAAAATCTCTAATATTATGATTGCGATTTATCAAAAGACAAGTGGTGTTGTTCTATGTTTAGCGATTTTAGGATTTTTATTTTTGATCTTAGGTTCAATCTATGCTAAAAAAGATCGTGGTTTTTATTGTTCTGCACTAGTCATTACTAGTGGTTTGATATTGACCCAGTTTTTATTTTTATTTGGGGTTTCATGGTTTTGTTCCTACTCGCCAGAGCAAAAAGATTATTTTCTAAGTGTGTATACGGGGGCAGGAGTACCAATCATGCAAATTGCGATGGTTCTAATCTTTCTGGGAATCAGCAAAATTTCATGGGGGAAAATAAAGCACAAACTCAAATTGAATAAATAATAAAAGACGTTTGCTAACTGTATTAGTTGCAAACGTCTTTATTCTTTTTTCGATCCCGAGTTGTTTTCGGTCATTAGAAATGATTCACTCCTTATTTGGATTCATTTAATGCACGGACAGCTTGTTCAATCGTGATACCAAATGCCACGTTGTTTTCATTTGTAGCATCAATTGCCATAAATTGATTGGATACAGTATCAAATGCAACTCGGTATTCAATATTTGTTTTAGTAAATGTCATGTAAGTCACCTCTTTTTTTATTAATGTAAATTGTGGTTGGAATTTTCTGTTAAATTTTCCTTCCTGTAATCAGTGTAGCACCCTTATTTTTTTTTCGCAATTAATTGCTATGTCAACAAGGGATTCTTAATTTTCTGTGAGTCCAATAAGCAATCCAATCAATAATAGGATAAATACAGTAGCTTGAATAACAATCATGAAATTCCCTCCTCACAGAATAGTTTAGATGCTTTTTCGGAGGTTTACACGAACAAAAGGCTAACAGTTTCAAACAAATCTGTCACTTATAAATTACAATTATATCTTGGTATTAGTTATGTGAGGAAAAGGGGAAACTAGATTGAAATCGTGTAATTCTAAGAAAAAATATAAAAAAATTCAATAAATCGTTTTCAAATCTTCTTTTTTTTGTTATTATAAATTAAAGATTAACAAAATAAAGGAGGGAATTGAGAAATGTTAAAATTAGAAATAGGCAAGTCATACATATGCAAACCGATTGGAGTGAACTATGAAGTGATTGGTTGCGTGGAACGTACATATACTAATACGGCTGTTATTTTTGTAGAAAGCTATGATCAGAGAGATCGGTTGGCTGTTTACGATAGTAAGTTTCGTCTACTAGTTAAACTGGACGAAATTTATACAGTAGCAGAATCTGCTTTGGTTTCATAAACACTTTTTTTGAGAAATATCGTAAACTTCTCTATAATTAGAGGAGAGAGAAGGGAGCGAAAAAACATGCAAAAAAGAAAGAGTTCAGGTAAAATGGGCATTATCTTAGCAGTTATTTCTGCTATTCCGGCAATCTTAGCAGTGGTTCGTGCGGTGAAAAGCGCGAGAGAAAGATAAAGTAATTGAAAAAGAACCCCATGGATTCAATCCATGGGGCTCTTTTTTTAACCAACACCTAAAACGAAATTCAATAATTTATCTGAATAGGTGATCTCTTCATCCATTGCTTTGATATTTTCATTTAAGATAGTCATTTGATCAGTAATGATCCCATCAACACCATAAAACATCATACGACTGATTCCATCTGAGTCGTTAACCGTCCAGACATACACTTTTTTACCATCTTGATGAGCTGAATCAATAAAATTCCGATTGATCGTACTATACTCCATCGTCAAAAAGTCAGCCGGAGTAACTGGTGGTCCAACAATATTGAATGGTAGGATGTAGCCTACATAAAAATTAGGATTGGCATTTTTCAGATCAGATACTGTCTGATACGTAAGACTTTGTAGAATATGCTGATGAGTTAAAATGTTTTCTTCATATTTTTTGACAAAGCGATCAACGATATCTTTAGAATCATTTTTTGAATTTTTGATTTCGATTAAAAGTTTTTGATTTAATTCATTGGCTCTCTTTAAATAAGTATCAAAGGAAACGACAGGTTCTTTCGCACCGTTTTCAGTTACTTTTAACTT
This sequence comes from Enterococcus sp. DIV0691, assembly GCF_051711145.1. Taxonomy (NCBI): domain Bacteria; kingdom Bacillati; phylum Bacillota; class Bacilli; order Lactobacillales; family Enterococcaceae; genus Enterococcus; species Enterococcus sp. DIV0691. The sequence goes on along the minus strand of NZ_JBIOLY010000001.1, from coordinate 1,862,139 downwards.
TTCTAATTCTTTCAAGGTTAGATCTTGTGGTGCTTTATTTATCCCTGTTAATTTTTTTAAGTTAAAATCATGCATGACAACGAATTGACCATCTTTGGTTTCTTGTACATCCATCTCCACATAATCAGGATGGTAGGTACGACTTGTTTTTTCTAAAGCAGCTAAAGTATTTTGGGCACTGTTACCTCCACTGACACCACGATGAGAAATCGTTACAGGTTTCGTTTGAGAAGCAGAAGTCAAATAATCCATATTGTAGAGACAAACACCTACACCAAAAAATACAGCAAATAAAACTAAGCTTGTATTTTTAAGAACAGAAAAACGTTTGTTAGGAGATTCTAAACGAAACCAGTTAGGAGTCTCAGGAAGAAAACCTTCATCATCCATGAAATCAATAATAATGTAAAAAATTCCGACTGTTGACATAACGATGTTGAATAAAAGGATAGCTTGAAGAATCGTCATTGCAAAAACAGCGCTAATCAATGAATAATTAGGGAAAAATTGTTCTACAATTATTTGTGCGAGGAGCACAATTAAATAGCCGGCAAATGAAATGAGTAAAATACTACCACCAATAATGATGAACTGTCCAAGGATTGCAAAAAAACGTGATTTGGTTAAATACCAACTTTCTTTAACCGCTTGTTTAAATGGTCGATCACGTAGAATCATTTCTGGTAAGGCAAAAATGAGACGGATACCAATGTAAGCTAAAAAGATATAAAACAGAATGAAGCTACTAACCACGATCCAACGATTAGTAAAAATAAAATCCATGATAAAAGCTGGGATTTTAACTTTAGATAGTAAATCAGAATTAAAACTCAACCCACTAATCGGTAAAATAAGTACGAAATAAGCTAAGAAAAAAAGAAAAGTCAATGGGCGTATTTTTTTTAATTGACGAAACGTTGCTTGAAGTAACTGTTTCAACGAGATAGGTGTTTGTTTCTTAATAAAGTAAACACTCATCAATAAAAAAGTAAACTCAAAATAAACTAGGAGTAAGATAGTTAGTAAGACAGCAGTCAAAGACAATAAGACACCTGGGTGCTGTGAAAGGATCGTAGAGATATTATCACTAGATATATAATCAATGGCTCCTCGATTCAAGATGAATCTGGTCGTACTATTCAATAAGGGTAAACAAATAAATAAAATAAATAAATGCATAATCAAAACATCACGAAAATATGCTTGAGTTCCTTTAAGAAAGTCCCAAGCATTTCCTAAACTTCTTTTTAAATAAATTAACATTCAATCACCTACCATAAATATTATAACGTAAAAATAAAAATAAGTGGACAGATTGCGCAAATACTTAACGCAGTACGCCCACTTATAATAAACTATCCTAGTAATCCACTTAAGAAATGTCCACCATAAATCAAAGCCATGCTGTATAAGAAAATCGAGAGGGGTTTCGCCAATAAAATGATCCAAGTATATTTTTTTACAGAAATATTTGTTAGACCAGCCATTAAACAAAGCGCATCATCAGGGGCCACTGGTAGAAAAATTGCTAAAGCAAATAACTTTTCAAAGCGATTCTGGTTATCGAGCCAACCAACATACTTGTTATACGTCTTGTCACTGACCATAGATAAAATAAATGGTTTACCATACCGTCGACCAAGTAAAAAGATGATGATCGAACCGATACAAATCCCTACATAATTATAAATAAAACCAGCATAAGGTCCAAAAATTAATACACCGGCTGCTGTACTTATCCCTCCAGGAATGATTGGAATAACAACTTGCAGGATTTGGATTAAGATGAAAATGATAGGACCTAAGATAATTGAATCTCCAACTAATCCTCTTAAAGAATTTAAATCTTTAAATACACCCAAATTGATAAAATAAATCGTTAAGCCTATCGAAATTACTAATCCAATGATAGATATAAAATTGATCAATTTCCGTGATGCCGCAATGTTCAACGTCTATCAACTCCTTTGATACGTTTTCTTATATTACTAATGTACTTTATTAGTGACTCTTTGTGCCACTATTTTAAATGACAGTTATCAAACAATTTTGTAAGTTGTAATAAGTATAATTTAAAAACGATTCAAAAACATCCAACTAGAGATGTATTTGAAGTATTATTTTTGTGCCTGTAGTTTTAGGGAAAATATCCTCTATTAAATGAAAAATCGGCGTTCAAGTATTAAATCTTTAAAATAAGCTGAGGAAACTAAAAGAAGAAGTTTTTGCTTTACCTCTTATGCGTTTCTAGCTTACTTACGTGGATAGAATACTCTGAACGCCATAACTATATGAAAGCTAAAGGGAATATCTCAGGGGAGTGAAAATCAGTGTCTCATTTTGTCTTTTCACTAAGCCTGTTAAATCAAAGGATTCGTCTAAATACTTTTATATTTAAGATGGGAAGTTCGTACATGAGTTCCACATCATCAATCAGACTTCCAAGTAATCGGAAATCTGATTGATCCAGAAAAACATTTCCAAGCTCTTGGTAATATAGATCCATAGTAGGATTTCTTGGTTCATTGAGCATTTCCGCTAACTCATGCAAATCAGAAGGAGGAGAATAACAAGTTCCTTGAATTTCAATATATAATCCTTCGGGTGTTGATTCTAGCCCAATCCTTATTTCAGTGATCTCGTGAGAATAAAGATAGGTTAAAAATTCACTAATGATTCTTTTTGATAATTCTTTTTCCAATGTCATCCTTTTCCTTTCTGCCAACAGTCAGGCTGTCTAAGATCGGTACAAGAAAACCTGCAACGAATCCAGTTGAGAATCCACTATTATATAGGCTTAATCCGCCATGTAATGCACTGACGTTATGGACTAAGACAATATGCAAAAATCCAGCTAAAATACCAAAAATACTACCATAAAAACCACTAATGGGAGCAAGTGCAGTACCAAATATCGCTGCTACGATCATTGTTGTTTGAGAGGCATCATGGATAGTAGCCAGATATGAAGCAAGATAAATCCCTATAAGTATGGGGAAACTGTTCTTTAGATGACAACCAAAGGCACTGAATCCAACTGAAGATAGGATTGCACCAATAATCGGGCCGTTGAATTCACCACCAATAAGAAGAACATAGATGGAAAGCATTAGCCCTACTAACCCCATGTTTAGTAAGGTGGCACCGATACTTGAGATCGCCATAAAATCAGTAGTTACTTTTCCTGAAGTTTGAAAAATGTCATGTAAACCAGTGAGCTTCCATGAATTAATAAAAAGACCAAATAGCGTAGTTAAACTAAAAAAAAGAAAAATGACTAATGTAAGTTCTTGATGGTAGCCTGTTGAAACGAACGATTGAACTTCAATTGAAAAATCAAATAACCGAAGGATACCAGCCACGACCATGGCGATCAATCCAGAAGTAAAACCAATATTATACAAATTGAATCCACGATGAAAAATAAGGGTATGCGATGCCAAAGGAGGGAGTAAAAAACCAACGAGTACACCAGTCAGATTACCAAATAAAATACCTAATCCCAATGGTAAGTTCATACCGAAAGTGATATAACTAACTACAGGTGACAAGGCACTAGCAAATAAGCCAACCATAATATACTGTGAAAAAGGTTTATGTACAAAATGTGCATAGAGATAGACACCCAAAATAATGGAAAGAGAGTTATACAGATTTTTTCCAAAAAAAGAAAAGCCTGTGACGGTTAATACAGAAGCAAAGATTAGTCCATTTAGATAGACTTTATGATGATAGCAAAGAAGTACGGACAACAAAGTCAGGACACCAACATTGATAAATGCGCTTCCAAAACCACCTATTGCCAAATAATCGGTCATCAGATTACTAGGAGAAGTAAGGATATTGCTGAGCCCCTCAATAGTTTCAACCGGATGTCCAGAAACAAGCCCGATTATTAGAAAAAACAAGCCAGTAAATGTTAAATAAAAATACTTATTTTTTTGAGATGGCTTTTTTTTGATGGGGTGAATATAAATAACGTCGTTTTTATTAACCATTACATACCTTCTTTGTCGTTTTCTTTAACTATAACGTGAAAGAAATCTTTTGGTCAACTAACAGTTACAGAAAAATCAATTTTTGTAAGGGGAAACAGTATTTTTGTTTATTCTTAAATAATATTGTATCATTGTTAAAAATAAATAAGAAAAAAACTTAAAATATAACGTTTTGAGTAAATTATTTGCCAAAAACTGTGTATATCGGTTACAATAAAACAACATATACTGCAGTAAGAAGTGGGGGAGTTTTAATGAGAAGAAAAGTCTATACTAAAGATCAAATTCTAAAAGCTGCTTATGATGTTGTTGCAAAGGAAGGTTTTAAAGGGTTTACTGCGAGAAATATTGCTAAAAAAATGGGTATATCCACACAACCTATTTATTTAGAGTTCAAAAACATGGAGGATCTAAAAAATACTTTATTAGACTCAATTTTTGAACAACTCAAAGAAAATGTTTTTCCAGTTGAACGTACTGGAGATAAAATTATTGACCTAGGATTAAACTATATCTACTTTGCAAAAAAACATCATAGTCTTTACATGGCATTATATATCGACGAACATGGCGATGGACAAAAAATGCATGATTTTTCTTATAACTATTTCCGTGAAATCGTCAAACAAGATCATCGATACAACCAGTTGTCAGATGAATACGTTGATGCATTACACACTGGAACCTGGGTTGCAGTTACTGGAATCGCATCTTTAATGTCTTCAAACATCATGCACCCAACTGAAGAACAAATTATTTCGTTCATCAAGCGAACGATTGATTCTATTCTTTCTTTAGAAAATCCTGAAACAATTAGTTAGATCTACTTATGAAGTGTGATAACACAAGGTTCATTCCAATACTCTTTCTTACTTCACATTGGGCACTATTTAAGAAGGAGCAGAAAATGATTCTTGTGTTTTTTTGTCTTCTCATAAAATAAATATGCCGGTTTTTGATTTCTATCGGGAAATAGGCTTGACTTTTTACTAAAAAAAGTTTAAAAATAATAGGTATGGAAGGTTGGCAGAGTGGTAATGCACCGGACTCGAAATCCGGCGAACCGGCTAACACCGGCGCACGGGTTCAAATCCCGTACCTTCCTTTGTATCAACGTTTCTGAGCTATCTGGCGTTTGCTGGATAGCTTTCTTTTTAAAAAAGAGTACCCCTTTTAGTACCCCTTTTGACATTATCCCATTCATCCTTTCATATAATTTGAAAAGTTAGAAATAGTGGTCTTATTTTTGTTTTCTGTAACGTGCGTATAGATATTCGCTGTTGTTTGTATGTCTGCATGTCCTAATATTGCTTGAGCATCTTTTAGTGAAGCCCCAGATTCAAAAAGTAAACTTGCATGTGTATGTCGAAATCCATGAGCGGATATTCGTTTCAGCTTTTCGTTTTTCTTATAAATTTGTTTCAACCAAAAACGTGTAATTGTTGGATTATACAATTCTCCATTATTGGAAAAAACTAAATTTGTACTATCGAAAATATGAGTAAGTTTATTACTGCTTTTTTTATATTTTTTTAGAGCGTTTGATAATTCATGATCTAAATATATAGTTCTAACTCCATTTTTCGTTTTTGGCTCATTTACAATTAAACGCCCATTTTTGCCCCTTGTGATAGTTTTATTGACGTTTAGGGTATTTGTATTAAAATTAATATCTGACCATGTCAAAGCGAATGCCTCGCCTTTACGTAAGCCAGTATAAGCTAACAAATAGAAAAAAATGTAAATAGTGTCTTTTTCTTGCTTAGCTGCTCTCAAGAATTCTAGTAACTCATATTTAGTGTAGAATTCAATATCCTTTTTTTCTATGCTTAGGATTTCACCTTTTGGCACTGTGACAATTTTCATAGGATTGTTTTCTGTTTCCTGGATTGAAACAGCATAGTCAAAAACATTGGAAGTATAGTTTTTATATTTTTTGAATGTTTTTGGATATTGTTCAGACCATTCATTCACAGCTTTTTGGCAAAAAAATACGTCTATTTTGTTTATAAAGTTTTCTCCAAAGACGGGTAGAATATGGAGCCTAAAAATTTCTTCAGTAGACGCCCAAGTACTTTCTTTTACAGTTTTTTTATAATTTTCGAACCATAAATTATATATTTCTAAGAATTTTTTACTTTGTTTTACTTTTACTGAGTCAGCACCTTCATTTTTTACTTGAGTTTCAATTCTTCTTAAAGCTCGATCTGCTTCAAGAGCAGTTTTGAATCCCATTTTTTTCACTTTTCTTTTTTTGCCAGTCATTGGATCTACACCAGCGTAAATGTAGAACATGTATTTTGTTTCATTCTTTTTTGTCAAATAGCTTTTAATGCGTTTATCAATTTCTCGTTTAGCCATCTTTATCTTTCCTTTCGTACGTTTGTTCGGTTGTACAGCGGATTTCGAGATGGTAAAATAGGGTACAACAAATAGACCTACTTTACCGTAGCTCTTTGCACATTTGCGTTCTTGGTCGGGCAGCAAATGTGCTTTTTTATTGATCACTTACTAATGGTGTATCTACGCCTTTATTAGTGTCTAAATTGCTATATAGATATAGGACAGTGTAATTAGTCGCATCTTTTTTTGAGTAAATCAAAGAAAAGTTGTATTTTTTGTCTTGCCAAGTAAAATCTCCAGTACCATTGTAGACATTTTTGTACTCTTCACCAGTTTCTGCATTTTTATCGTCAGGAAATTGAGTAACTTTGATAGATTTTAAATCCATCTTCAAATTATCTATTGAATATATTTCTTTAATGTGTTTCTCGGCAATAGTTGCAAACTCAGCAGTTTGATCAGAGCCTACTTCTTTGATAGTACTGTTTGTCTCACTATAATTTTTTGATTCCTTTGTTTCAGCTGTTGACGATCCACATCCTCCCATAATTGTTACTGATAGTAATCCAATAATTCCAAATTTAATAAATTTCATTTTCTACTCCTTATCTCTATGATATTATTTTATTGGAGAATCTTAGAAATAAGGTTTCTAGTCCGTGTGCCAGCACGGGATTTTTTTATTTGAATAGATCCCAAAAGCTGAAGGTGGTTTTCTTATATACTTTGTTATACGTTGCTTTCTTTGGATCTTTTATCCATCCAGAGTCTTTTTTACCGTAACCGGGGATCACCGCTTTTTTTACAGCTCTTTTAGCCTTTCCAGTTGTTCTAGCGCTGATAGACTTTTTAATACTTGGTTTTCTCAGTCCTATTTTCATCTAAACTCTCCTTCACATTACATGTAAATATGTACTTGTTTTTAGATGATTCACAAGTAATTTTTTTATACATTCTTCACAATCATAATCGATTCCATAGTAGTCCATGAACTTCATATAATTGATTTGATCTACAGCTAAAGCGAATAGATTCATATAATCTTGCAATAAAACTTCGATCATGAATCTATTTGCTTCATCTTCCATTTTCGAGTGAAAAACAGATTTACTGTATAATGCGATTAATTCATTGTGTCCTAGCGCATGTCGCGATTCATGTAGTAAAACTTTATTTCGTTCTATTTCAACTAAATTTTGATTAATGAAAATTGTCCTTAGTTCTGGAAGGTAGAATCCTTCAGATCCAATATTGGTAATTTCTACATCAATCCCGTTTTCTTTTAACAAATCTTCAACATTATCCATACACTACGACCTCACTTATTACTTTTTCTACCTTCCAGAAATATTCTTACCGCTTCTTTATCTTGTTCGGTAAGCGGCTGGCCATTCCAAGTCATGGCACCTTTCAGAGCCTCTTCTAACTCGGTTTCCGTTACTTGATTTGCTGTGGTTCCGGGAGTTTCTGTTTTACCTAATAAATAATCTGTAGAGACATCTAGATAATCAGCAACTTTTTTTAAGTATTCTGATTTTGGTTCTTGATTTTTCCATTTGTAAATAGTGCTTTCACCAAATCCGACTCTTTTTGACAGTTCTTTTATACTTATCCCCCTTTGCTTCGAAATATTTTTTATCCTTTCAAATGTTGTCATATCAGCAATCCTCCAACACAAAAAGAATAAATTTACCCTAAAGGGATAAAAACTGTTTACAAAGTTACCTTTATGGGTTATTATCTTCTTGTAAGTTAATTTGATAGAAAAAAAGCAAACTAAAAACACACCTTATAGCATTAAGTTTGGAGACCGAGTGCAAATAAAAGGCTTGTTATAGGCTTATTTAACTATGCTTTGATATTACCCGATAGGGTTAAAAATGTCAATGAAAATTATATTTTTCTATCACTTTAACTTACAAAATTATAAAAAAGGAAGTGAGATAATGTCAAACTTGGATAATGGTCGTGCGGCAATCAAAGAATTTATGAAAGAAAACGGGATAACCATGGATGATTTGGCTACTGCTTATGGTCACACGCGTGTACGAATGCAACAAATTCTTGATGGACACTGGAGTGGACCAAAGGCAAACAGAACTATTCTAGAGATCATTCGTGATTACAGAATTCGTTAGGAGGCTAGTCATGAATATTCTAAGCGAAGAGTTTCTGACTCGTTTGAGAATCGCAATTGTTGAAGTTGTGAAGGATGCACTTAGTCAGCTTTCAAAAAAGAATTTGTCAGAAACACGATACTTGAAAAAAATCGAAGCTAGAAAATATGTGGGAGGTGTAAATGATCAAGGATTTGAGAAGTTAGTCGCTCACGGTTTAAAAGAAATTCGTATAGATGGCTTTTTAAGGTATGACAAAAAAGACATCGATGAACTGATGGCTAAACACAAAATTTAAAAGGAGAACAGCATGGGCAAGTTTAATCGATCATTAGTATTTAGCGCACCGCTAATTATCTACGCTTTAGGTCTTTGGGGAAGCAAACAAGCATTGATCGGCACGATTGTTTACATGGTATGGATCTTCATAGGTCTTGATGAAGCTGAGTATAGAACCAAAAAAAGACACGACCGCCGGCAAGCATAATCGTGTCAAAAAAATAAAAATCTTTTAAACCATTATACCACAGGAGGAAATAAATGATTTCAGTAAAGGGATTAGGCGATGAAATATTCGAAGTAATGATGAATAAAGCGCAACAAGACATCCAAGAAAAAATTCTAACCACAGCAAGCTATGGACAAACGAGTTGCACTGTTCGTTCAAAAGGACTTACACCATCATTTCTAGTGGCACTGGAAAGTGAAGGCATTTCAAACATCAAGCAAGATGATGGCACCATCAAATTATTTTGGGAATTTTAGGAGGCAAATGATGAGCGTAAAGGATGTAGCTAAAAAGCAAATTTTAAAAATGGAGCATGTCATTGATCAAATCAATGAGGCGGAAGATTTACTTATCAGTTTAAAATCACCAGCACTGAATAATCTTAATGAGCTTATGACTGATATTTCCATCGGTGTACCTACTCAATTTTTAGGGAGAGGTTTTTTCCAAGAAGAGCAAAGTAGGTGGCATAATGTCCAGCTTGAACGTGATCTTGGTATCACAGAGATTCAAGAAGAAATTCGTAAGCTTGTTTCCAAATCAGTTCAAAAAAGGATTGAAGTACTGGAAAGCGAGTTGAGAGCAATGATTTATTATCGCGGTGATCATGATGAAAGACTTTGATTCTTTAGGTGCTAGACAGCAACCGCCAAATGAAGCTAGCCCTGTCGTAGTTGATTGGCAAGGGAATCCCTTATATTCAGGGGACTCTTGCTACTTAACCGAAGATGGATATGTACAAGAAGAGGACATTTTGGAATATGTACAACAACATTTTCCAAAGATTGAACTAGGAGGAATTTAGGGATGACCAATGATGTATCAGAAAAATTAGCGAATGAATTACAAAGTCTAAGCAAAGAGTTTTTCAATAAAGTTTTGGAAACAAAAAAAGAACTTCTTCCTTCGATGAAAGAAGAAGAACTGTTCTTTTTACACAAAAAGTTAAATGAATTCAGAAGAGAAATTCCATCTGATGGATTCGATGCAAATTTTCATATCGGACAAATTATGACAGATGCAATCCTGATTGTTTTTGCAGATGATGATCTTAAATACGCTGATTAAGTTTATCAAGACTGTCGTAAATAGACGTTAATCTCAACTGATTTTCTATAGTTGGTTCTTTGATGAACAAATCTAAGTATTTAATATACGTACTCAGTTTAGTGAAAAAAGCGTCTATATCGTCAAACTTTAAAGTTTCCCAATTATTGAGCAACTGATTTCCTAAAGAATTATAGTTTTTAAGAACAGATGAGTATAAATAATATTCTTCATTACTAATACGAGGATCGAATAAGTCCATTTTACTACCTTCCTCTAGATCTCTAATGTTCTGCATAACTAATCGACAGATTCCAGAAAGCTCATTATAGGTATCTTTTTTTAACTTATACATTTTTATCGCCTCACTTTCAAAATAAGTATAGCAAAACAAAGGAGAATAAAATATGGCAAACGATTTAACACAAACAACACAACGTTCATTAGACGAGCAGGTGATCAGTAATCTTGGACGGTTACAAGAACAGGGTTTAGAGATGCCTCCAGGATACAGTCCACAAAATGCATTAAAGAGTGCTTTTTTCGAGCTTACTAACAATACAGGTGGAAATTTGCTACAGATGGCCACAAATAATCAAGAAATGAAAACCTCTATTTCTAATGCACTCTTAGACATGGTTATTCAAGGACTATCACCAGCGAAGAAACAGTGTTACTTCATCAAGTACGGAAACAAGGTTCAGCTAATGCGTTCATATTTTGGAACAATGGCAGTCCTTGATCGTGTAACTGGAGGGGCAGATATTACGCCTGTAGTCGTTCGACAAAATGATGAGTTTGAAGTTGCAATGGATGGACCAAACATGGTTGTCAAAAAGCATGAAACAAAATTCGAGAATTTAGACAACGAAATCATCGCGGCATACGTAGTTATCAAATTAGCAAATGGCAAAGAAACAACAACAGTTATGACGAAAAAGCAAATTGATCAAAGTTGGGCGAAGTCAAAAATGAAGGGTTCTGGACCGCAAAAGGAATTTCCAGAAGAAATGGCTAAACGAACAGTGATTAATCGTGCAGCTAAAGCATTAATCAACACAAGCAACGATAACGATTTGTTGGTTCAAGCCGCAAAAGATACGTTAGAAAATGAATTTGACAATGATCGGAAAGACGTAACGCCACAAACAGAAAAAGTGGCCACACTTGAAGAAAAACTTTTTTCAAATAAAACTGTTGAACCAATTCAAAAAGAAGCAGAAGAGATTGTGATTCCTAACGATATTCAAGAAGAAAATATTCGTATTGCAACTATTCCAGGACATTCAGAAGTTGAACAAGCGCATCCTATTGAAAAAGAAACATTGAACGAACCGATTCAAAAAGAATTATTAGATATTCCGGACTTTGGACGTGAGGAAGGTGTAGACGATGTGGCTGACTTCGATGACGATGACTATCCTTTCTGATGAGAATTACTATTCAAATGAAGCTGACTGGCAGTACATGTCAACATCACAATATAAGTCCTTTTTAAAATGTGAAGCTGCAGCATTGGCCAAACTCAAAGGCGATTGGCAGCCGATATCTGATCCTAAAGCTCTTTTAGTCGGAAACTACGTACATTCTTATTTTGAATCGAAAGAGATACACGAAGCGTTCAAAGAAGAAAATAAATCCAAAATGTTTTCTAGTCGGAAGCCATATGGCTTATTGAAAGATTTCCAGATTGCTGAACAGATGATTGCTCGACTAAAACAAGAAGAAGCTTTCATGAACATTTATCAAGGTGAGAAAGAAACGATTGTAACTGGTGAATTATTTGGAACTCAGTGGAAAGGCAAAATTGACTGCTTGAATTTAGAAGAAGAATACTTTGTCGATATCAAAACAACGAAAGACATGCACGAACGTAAATGGAATGAAAATTATGGATCAAGAGAAACATTCCTAGTCAATTTTGGATATGTACTTCAAATGGCTATATATCAGGAGTTACTTTTACAACAATACGGAAAGACGTGCACACCGATTATTGCAGCAGTTTCTAAACAAACACCAAGTGAAGCAAGACTGATCACAATTGACCAGGACAATATGGATTATGAGCTGGTTATGTTAAAAGAAAAAATTGAAAGAATTGTCAGAGTGAAGAATGGTGAAGAGAAGCCGAACCATTGCGGTTTATGCGAGTACTGTAGAGGTAATATTCCAATTACTGGATTCACTAGCATGGACGATCTTTAAACGGAGGTGCTTTGCGAATGAATCTAGGATACATCAAGTTATACCGTAAAGTGACTAGTTCATTCGTTTGGACCAATTCCGATATGTTCAAGCTATGGATATTGTGTTTAATGAAGGCTAGTCATGAAGATAGAAAATTTTTATTTAACGGTCAAGAAGTACGTTTGACAAGCGGACAATTCGTCACAGGAGCCCATGCAATGGCAAAAGAGTACAACGAAGGAGTACCGAGTGACAAAGCAATTGCATGGCGAACGCTATGGAGATGGCTTAAGAAATTTGAAAACGAAGAATTATTGACAATCCAATCGAACGCTAGATATAGCGTTATAACAATAATAAATTGGTCTGACTATCAATCTAGTGACAAGCCAGTGACAAGCGACGGACAATCTAGTGACAAGCCAGTGACAACAAACAAGAATGATAAGAATGAAAAGAATGATAAGAATAATAATTATGTCGCAACACGCAAAAAACGCGTGTACGCAGATGACGATCCAAATAAAAAATTGGCCATTCTTTTATTAAAACTAATTCGAAAAAATCAAAACATCAAAGAACCTGATTTGGATAAATGGGCGAATACGATTCGTTTAACAATTGAATCTGACAAACGAACTGGTAGAGAAGTTCAAGACATGATTGTTTGGGCCACAAGCAATGATTTCTGGTCAGGGGTAATTTTATCACCGACTAGCTTAAGAAAGCATTTCGATAAGATGGCTATCCAAAAAAATAAAAGAAAGCAACAAAATATTTCTAATGATGAGTTACCAGAAACAGGTGAGGATTGGTAATGGATAAAAAACTAAGTGCAATGGCTGCACCTTACGGCGGATTAAAAACAGCAGATCATAATTGCCCGAAATGTGGCGATCCATTGTATATCTGGAAAACAAAAAATAAAGATGGTACTGATCGATGCGGTCCTACATGTATCAATAAGATTTGTGGTTACCGAGAAATGGTAACTAAAAACCAAAAAGAAGCCATCAAAAAAGCGAATGAAGCAATGAAAAAGGATGCCATCAATCGAATGCTTAACAGTTCAATGATTACAGATGATGCCATATGGACCTTCGATTTTGATGGATACAAAGTAGTTGATCAGGAAACAGCACAAATAAAAGCGATGGCTCAAGAATGGGCTAAAAAAATCGTAAGTGGTAGCACGATTCACGCGGTTATTACGGGTAGAACAGGAGCCGGAAAAACTCATCTAGGTGCTGCAGTGATCAAAGAAGTAATGATGGCATCTAATTATAAAATTGCCTGTTCATTTATAAGCTATCGAGAATTATTAGAGCAATTGAAATTTGCAATGAATGATCCAGAAGCAAGAAAAGCTGTGACAGGATCGTTGATGGCTGAAATTAAAAAGACGGATTTTGTAGTGATTGATGATTTAGGTGCGGAGCTAGGAAGAATGGAAGAAAACAATCAAGCAACACCATACGATGTTGATGTTCTCACATCTCTAACAGAAGCTCGTCTAAACAAAGCTACGATATTCACAACCAATTTATCATCGAAGCAATTAAAACACGCTTACGGTGAGCGAGTGTTCTCTCGTGTAATGAATGGAACGAAAGGGAACATCGCTGTATTCAAAACAACGACAGACAAAAGGAGGAATCCAGTTTGACCTTTGTAGTGAAAAAAATGTGCTACTTAGATAGCCGAGGGCGAGGAGAAGCTAGTGTTGAGTTTGCTAAACACCACACGACTAAAGAAGAGGCTGACCTTGTTGCAAGTGTTTGTGGCGGCGAAGTAGTCGAAGTTATTAAACCCAAAAGACGATTTTCAAAACCTAAGACAAAGCCAGTGAAAAAAGAGTGTTGTTGTCCGAAAAGTAACCAAGCATGGATGAGAGGTGCAAAATGACTTGTTTAAAATGCAACGATGAAACAGTTATTTGGTATAAGACATCGCTTGGATGGTCAACTTGTGAACCCTGTCCAGTATGTAATGAAAATGGACGACGTTCAAAAGAGCGACTAGAAAGACTAAAGAAGGAGCATAGCAAATGGCAACAAGAAGCAAATACGGAAACAAAAAGCACGAAGTAGACGGCATCACTTTTGATTCTAAAGCAGAAGCTCGTTATTACATGAAGTTAAAACGAAACGGTATGAGTTTTATGCCATTATCTGAAACCTACTGTGCCATGCAAGAAAATGTTCTGCTTCAAGAAGGTTATCTATGTAACGATCGTAAGATTGCACCGATTTATTATCGAGCTGATTTTGTGATTTATGAAAATGGCCAAGTGAAAAAAGTGATTGATGTCAAAGGTTATCAAGATGCCATTTCTATGCTGAAAATGAAGATGTTCGCTCGTCGATACGGTTTTCCAGTGACATTTGCAAAATTCGATTCAAAAATCAATAAGTTCATTGAAATGGACTGCTTTGAGTCTGCTAGACAGCAACGAAAGAGACAAGCAGAACGAAGAAAAAAAAGCTCCAATAAGAAGCTTCTTCATTAGAATCAGTTATTTAAAAAATTCACTTATAAGTATAGTGAACATTGATGAAACAATTGCTATTAAAATTGCTGACCAAATAGGGTGTTTGTTATAAAAAGATTGATTACGTAAAAAGTTCTCTCCAAGAACAGTAACCGACGGATACTCTATTTTTAAGACAAAAAAGTATTCCGATTCAATACTAAGTTCTATTCCTCGGACAAATTGGTCATCAATTGCAATTTGAATAATAGCGGGGTCTTCTCCTGGGGGTAAGTATAATATAGGATGCCCTTTTGAATCACGACCTGTAGGGATATATTTTTTCTGAGACACTTTTTTTAAGAACTTTTTCATTTTTCGTGAATCTGTTTGTTTATTGAAAAATTTTTTATAGAGTTTTGATTCCGCTGTTTTATAACGAATCTTTCTAAAATATTTTTTCAGTGATTCTTTAATTTTATTAAACACAATTATTCAACTCCTTAATAAAAAGCATATCAAAGAAAGTAGGAAAATAAAATGACAAAACAAGTGAATTTCAGACCAGAATTGAAGAAAGTAACATCAAAATCAAATGGGAACACAGAAGTATTACTAGTTGTTAGCAACGGATCATTGAGAGGTAGTACTGAAAATTTAACTGAATTTCTTGGCTCAACAGTAACTGTAGTAATTCAACCAGAAACAATCGAATACACAGTGCCAGTAAACAAGCAAACGAAGAAACCAAATATTGAATATGTTGTGAATTCAGATGGCACAATTGAAATGTTAAAAGAAGAGCAAACTTCTTTGGATATTGGCGATGGAGTGGAAGAAGTTGAGAATATTGAATTCCTTGTATCAAAAGAAACGATTGATGAGTTTATTAAAACAGCAACGACATTGCAACTGCCAGAAAACGTAACTGTAAATGTTCGAGACGTTCTTATCCGTTTAGATGAAGGCGATAGTATGAATGAAATTGCTGCAGATCATGAATTATCAGAAACAGCTTTAATTGATCAAATCGAGTTAGCTAGACAATACTTTGCTCCATATGCAGATACCTGGTCTAAACATAAAGATGACATCATTTTTCCAGAGGAACAATGAGAGCAACTGATCCAGTAATTATCCTTGAGGAAGCCAAATTTATTTGGACTCATGAAGAGATAGAGCAAGCACGCTTGCTCTTTTCTCAAGGAGTTAAGCCAAGCAAAGTAGCTGAAATAATGGATCAAAAGATTCTTGATGTCGGATTACTTTTGCTCCATATAGCAGAAAAAAATTTGATTTGAGGTGAAGATGATGATTCAACTTGCAGGAATACAAACTGGAAAAATTTATTTTGTTGGCAAGAACAAAAGTGAAACGAGTCAATGGTTGTTGAAAACATTTACCAATAATAAAAAGTTACGAAAGCATTATCCAAATGAATTTTTGAAAGATGATCAGATTATGCCAGAACCAATGTTATTAATTCGAAAGAAAGACAACGAATAATGGATCTTATTAATCAATACAGTGATACCATTCTCAAAAAAATTATGATGAAGATTCAGAAAGATAAAAAAGCAAAAAAACGAGCTGAAATAGTTAAATTGGAAATGGCTGAAACTGGTTCAGGAGTTCGAACCGCTCGACATTGGAAAGCAGCGTCTAATATTGAATTTTATTACAACGAAATTCAAAAAGGGTTCGATCAGATGCGTGAGCTGGATAAGCAAACAAATTGGAGCAAGAAACTTCATCAAGATCGTTTCAAGTTTATAGAGAAATATAAAGAGATATTAGACGAATACATGGAGGAGGACATCAAATGATAAAACAGCTCATTCAATTCAGCATGGATTTATATGATATCGAATCAGGAGCAACAGTATCTGTGGAATCTGATCATCTAATCATAAAATTTGCTGACGAACGTCAAATTATCATATGGGTAGTTGACGATATGCTATATCCAGAAATTGTACATGATTTCGAAGAATCAAAAGCTGTTGAGTTTGAAACAGTAAAAAAAGTAATGGAATTGATTGAAAAATACGGGGAGGACAGCGAATGAATTTTTATATAATTAAGTTTGGTCAATATTTTTACAGAAAAAGTGATCGATTTATAAATGTTGTTTCATTAAATTTAACTTCTCTATTACAAGATTCTCAGTGGTTTGATAGCTATGAAAACGCAATGGAAACTGCGGAAAAATTCGGTGGTGAAGTTGAAGAATGCAATATATTGGGATTGGAAAATATGGAGGACAGCAAATGATACCGAAGTTTAGATTATATGATCCGACCGATCAGAAAGTTAAAGAAGTTGCAGAAATTGATTGGCCTTTAGCAATAGTTTGCGCTTGCGGCGGAGCGGCGGAACGAAAAGCTCGACTTTGAAGGAGGAACAAGATGAAATTCTATAGATATGAAAGCTCCGAGAATATTGGTTATTGGAGCGAAGGGTTCGGACAAGTGTACAAAGACTACGAAGACGAAAAAGATTATTTGATGGCTGATGATCCAAGCGGAGACGAAACAGTGAGGATAGTTTCAATTGAAATACCTGATGAATTGGTATGGGGAGCGGAAGAAACAAGCGAGGTATTGGAACAAGCAACAATAATACATGACGCAGATCGTTTAGACGAAGATCCGAGAAAAGACGGATATGATTTTGATTTTTATGCTATATGGGCAGACGATGTTAAAGACGAAACGAGGGAACAAGATGAATAAACAAGAATTGATTGAAACATTAGAAGAGCTTAAGAAAAATTCTAAACGCGTCATCGGAACAAATGGTCGTGATTTGTATTGGCAGGGAAAAACAGAAGCGTATGACAATGCACTTGGCTTAGCAAAACAACTAGACGAACCTCAGAAGCCAGTTATTGATTCGTTCGTGGCGGAATATCTAAATTATTGTATGGCGAATGAGTGGACGTTGAGAGAGGCACTTATAACTGGGAAAATTCAACTTCCAGAGTATCTTCACAAAGCAGTAGATTGGTTAAATGACAGCATGAACCAAAACATCTTTGCTCAAGCATGGTTATTTGGATACGAGGTCGAGAGAGTGAAATACAGAAAGAAACCAGTAGTAGTTGAAGCGGTGCAACTTACGGAAGAAAATTTGTTAGAAGTGAAAGATTGGTGCAATGGTGAACTAGTACCTAATGCAGAAACAAGTGGATATGATCTATATATTTCAACTTTAGAAGGTACCATGTGCGCCGATATTAATGATTATATTATTCGAGGTGTGGAAGGCGAATTTTATCCATGTAAGCCAGATATTTTCGAGAAAACGTATGAGGTGGTAGAAGAATGAAAGGGCTGAAACAACTCATATCTGAGAAAGAAAAGGAATTGCAAAGTTTAGAAGATAGCTTAGGTCTAGGATTTCCAATTATTGAGCAAGCGAAAACGACTCGAATTTGTTATCTCAAAACTGAATTAGAAGATTTGAGAGAGTTAGAGGGACAAATTAAACTCAACGACAACCAGAAAATTGTGTTGGAGTGGTTGAAAGAAAATGAATCAGCAAATGGTCCAATACGAAATATATTCTGGATGATCAATAACACAGCATGGGGGCATTTAGATGAATTAAGCGATCCTTTGATGGAATTAAATGATGATCAACAATTCGAAGTCCTAGCAGCATTCGCGCAATGGGGATTGGGACAGGAGGAAGCGGAATGAAAGTAAATGAAGCATTGGAAATACTAGAAAATATGCCGGCAGAAGCTATGCTGTATTTTTGGGTAATTTCAAATGGTAAGCAGTGTTTAATGACTCCAACTGGATTTAAATTGAACCCTGACGGAGATAGAGTAGGGATTGAGAGTGATATCGTCATTGCAATTGATGTGGAGGAAAAAGAATGATCTATCCTTTTATCTTTATTGTACTTTTTGTTTCTATGCTAGTAATCATACAAGAGGAGAACAAGAAATAATGGGAAAGACGAAATCGAAAATCAAGAAGAAAAAACGCCGTTTGGAACAAAAGGCCATTCAGAATGGAACGGCTAACTCAAAACTTTTGAAGAAGGGAGAAAAAGAGAATGGATCAACCACAAATTTTTAGTTTTGAAGACAATCAAGTTAGAACAATTTTAGTGAACGACGAACCATATTTTGTAGGTAAAGACGTTGCAGAAGTCTTAGGATATAGCAACACTCAAAAAGCAATCCTAAATCATGTGGATGAAGAAGACAAGGGGGTAACGAAATGGGACACCCTTGGAGGAAAACAAAACATGACGATCATCAACGAATCAGGGCTATACAGCTTAATACTTAAATCTAAGCTACCATCATCAAAAAAATTCAAACGTTGGGTAACTAGTGAAGTCCTACCACAAATCAGAAAACACGGTATGTATGCCACAGACGAACTGCTAGACAACCCTGATTTACTGATTGAGGTAGCAATTAAGCTTAAAGAAGAACGAACCAAGCGATTGATAGCCGAACAAAAGGTAGCGGAGTACGAGCCTAAAATTACTTATCTTGATACGATTCTGGCTTCAAAAGATACAGTTAGTACCTCTCAGATTGCGGCAGATTATGGGATGTCCGCTATCCAGCTAAACAAATTACTACATCAATTAGGCGTACAACGTAAGGTTAGTGGTCAATGGTTGCTTTATAAAAAGCATATGAATTGTGGTTATACAAAATCACATACAAGCGAAATCAAGCAATCTGACGGTACGGTTAAAATAGTCATGAGTACGAAGTGGACACAAAAAGGTAGATTATTTATTTACAACTTATTGAAAGACGAGGGACATTATCCTCAAATGGATCTATGGGATAATGTTTCTTAATATAAAACATAAAAAGAGACAGCCAAAATTGGCTGTCGCTACATAAAATGGAAATTGTTTGAAAGTTTCTCTCATTATAACATAAAAGGAGCGATTTTGCTTGATAAATTTATTACGAGAAGTAGATTTCAAACAAACAAGAGATAATGCCAGAAATGTTTTAAAGAATTTTAGACGTTTAGAGCGCATAGCAGGTCGCTCTTTGATAGATATTAAGTCACCAGTTATAACAGATATGCCTAAGGTTCCTAGTCATGGAAACAGAGCAGAAGATGCCATGATCCAATTAGCAGATGCTGAAGCAGAAAGAGATGCGATTTTGAGGGCTTTGATGGCGCTTAGTCTAATTAGTCGTCAGATACTATACTACAGTTTCTGTGTGCCAGATAGTTTCTCAAACTACAGGATTAGTCGTGAATTAGGTTATTCAGAACGAAGTATTCAACGAATGAAGTCGGAAGCTCTAATAGAGTTTGCAGAAGCATATAGGCATGGGGGAAAAATTGCTTATAAATAATTTGGCGGTTTTTTGGCGGAATGATGGCGGTTTTTAGCCATTTACCAGTGATATTATGTTAGTGTCGAAAGATTAGGAAACAGGACTTCGACAGAATAAACGAAGGGAGGTAGTCTCCCTCATCGTTGTAATTATGCTTTGATAGACAGCAACCAATCAAACAAAAAAATAAACGAAAAGGAAGTGACAAGCTCCTTGTTAATTTCTTCGTATTTATCAACTGGTTGCTGTCTGTTTATATCATGTCGCTGTGGCGGAATAGGTAGACGCACTAGTCCTTCCAAAGGATATCAGTCAAGGGCGGAGCTTAGCTCAAATTAGGGTAGATATCATGCAAGGTGCAAATCCTTGCCAGTGACTTTGGGTTTACGGTGATCCCAAGCTACCAGTTAGCAAAACTGTACGGAGATTGAAAGACTACTTACTGAAATAGTACCTCCTTAAGTGAGAGGACTCGAAACCTGTTTAGCTGTATTAAAGCTAAGTGGGTTTTGTATTTTTGGTTGAATAGACTTGTTGATGTGGTGTAGTTTTTACATATGAGATCACTCGTTGAGTGGTCTTTTTATTTTGTTCGAAGGGAACGAGAACATGACAGAGAGTAAAACATTCGATGAATCATTAAACTATCTCAGAAAAGCTTGGGTTCAAGTGAAAGTTAAGTTTGGTAAGATGTTTGGCTTTGATAAGGTGATCACTTGGGTGGGGAAATTTTTAAGCTAATTTTTTACATAAAGGAGGAATAAAATTATGAAACAATAGACTGCTAAAGATTTTGAGGAAATGAAGCAACTAAAGAAGGACTTTGAAGAACTTGTTAGTGAGCTAATTGTTAGAGTTATTCAAAGAAGATTGCGAGTCGAGCTAGCTACAGCAAAAGCTATTTATAATGATCTAAATGCGATTGAAGAGAAGAATGTCTAATGAGAAGTTACTGGTGTGTATTACTATCAAATGAATATCCGCATCCAAACGTTGATGGCCAGGCGAAATTCAAGTAACTTTAGGAAAATGGCTTAAAAATCTCTATTCAGGACAAACCAATTTAGACAAAGTTTCCGGTTTAAAGATATTGATTGAGGTTGACCTTATATTGAAAGATATTGATGATTGAGAGATAATCAACATATTGGAAATAAGGGAGGCTACTAAATTGCAAAATAATATTAACGAAGTCAATCGAATTATTAAAGATTATGAAAAAGTGCTAGAAGCTATCGCAAGGAAGATACCAGAAGTAGGAGAACCTTTGCCTTATATGGTAGCGACAGAAATTGGCTATGAAATTTTAGATTTGAAACTATCTATTAATGCTTTACTCAATGAAAATTGTTATGCTGGAATCTTAACTTTATCACGGAATATGTTAGAAAATTATATTTATTTAGTATATATACTGTCAGAGGATTCTTTCAGGAGAAGCAGAGCCTATCAACTGAGTTTTTATAAAGAAATGGATAAACAAGTCAAAGAACAAATAACTAATAAAACGTTAGAAGAAATGAGAAAACAAGATGAGTCTCTTAACAAGCAAATTACACTATACAATACAAATAAGGAATTAATTGAAAATAACTTAAAAGAGCTTGATTCACTCTATGGACATAAATTAAAAAAGTGGTATAACGACGATAAAAAGACAAGTAATATTTCCAGCCTATTTAAACGACTGGGTAAATCTCATTTGTATGACGGTGTGTATAGATATTTATGTATGGAGGTACATGGAACTAATAGTTTTAAACATTTATGTTTGACCGAAGATGGAGAACATATAAATTTACTTAGAACTAATTTAGAAGTAGAAAAAATTAACACAATCACTTCTAATATTCTTCTTAATGTGAAAGATGAATTAGAAAAAATTTATAAATAGAAAACAAAACTCAACCTAAAAAGAATGCGAGGTGGTGTGATTTGAATGGCAAGAAAACGTGATCCAAGACGTGATAAAGCCAAAAGGATTTGGTTAGAATCCAACGGAGAAAAGCAATTAAAGGATATTGCATCAGAATTAAATGTTTCAGATTCACAAGTTAGAAAATGGAAATCAATTGATAAATGGAGTGCTGAATTGAAAGGTAATGTTACCATTGGTAAAAGTAACGTTACCAATAAAGGTGGCGCTCCTTTTGGTAATCAGAATGCAAAAGGGAATAAAGGCAATAGCCGAGCATCACCGCCAGTAGGGAACAAGAACGCTTTGAAAACTGGCGAGTATGAAACCATATTTTATGAAACATTAAGCGATGAAGAGAAGGACATCTATTCTAATTTGAATAATGATCCTTCTTTTGTTTTGTCTGAGGAAATACGATTGCTGAAGATAAGACAGCTGCGAATGATGAAAAGAATACAGCAAGCCGAGGCTGGTTTAAACGATGAAGAAATCGAACGTCTGCAACAGTTAAGGAAAATCAAAACGCCGATTGAAAAAGACGGTAGAAAGCTAGAAATCAAACGAGAGGTTATGCAAGACGTACAGGTTTCAAGAAAGACTTATCGAAAAATAGATGACATTTTATCTATTGAAGATGCACTTACTAGAATCAGCAACCAGTTAACGAAGGCAATTAAACAGCTTAATGCGTTAGCTACAGAGGAATCAAGAAACAAAGTATATAACAACCAAGCCAATAAGCTAGAGGTTGAAATTGATATGCTGAAACTAAAAGCTAACTTGTTACGCAGTGACTCAGAAAAATCTACCGAAGAAAAACTTGATGAGTTGTTAGAAAAGATTAGTGGTGAATTAGATGGCACTAGTTGATATTTATAATCCAAAGCAAATCGACGTGTTAAACAAAACTATTAAGAATGATTGGTTCATCACGCTATTACATGGAGCAAAACGTTCTGGTAAAACAAAAATAAACAATGATTTGTTTTTGTTTGAATTGCGACGTGTGCGAAAGATTGCAGATAAGGAAGGCATTAAGGAACCGATGTATATCCTAGCAGGAGTTTCTAGTGCAACGATCCAAAAGAACATCTTACAGGAACTATACAACATGTACAGCATAGAGCCTAAATTCGACAAACACGGAAACTTCAAGTTGTTTGGAGTTAAGGTAGTACAAGCATATACAGGAAACATCGGCGGTGTTGGGGCAATTCGTGGTATGACAGCATATGGCGCTTACATCAATGAAGCCTCGCTCGCTCGGCAGGAAGTATTTGCAGAAATCATTTCACGTTGTTCAGGAACAGGAGCGAGAATTCTAGCTGATACAAACCCTGACAACCCAGAACACTGGCTAAAGAAAGAGTATATTGATAATTCAAGCAAAAACATCCAATCGTTCCACTTTGAATTGGATGACAATACTTTTTTATCTGAACGCTATAGAAATAATATTAAAGAATCAACTCCAAATGGGATGTTTTATGATCGTGACATCAAAGGACTATGGGTTTCTGCTGAAGGTGTCGTTTATCGTGATTTTGATGCCAGCAAGCACTATATCCAGTCAAAAGACTTGCCACCTTTGAGCAATTATTATTGTGGTGTTGACTGGGGATATGAACACTGGGGATCAATCGTGGTTATAGGTGAAACAGATGATGGAACGTCTTATTTAATTGAAGAACATGCTACTCAGTTTGAAGAGATTGATTATTGGGTAGATGTAGCAAAAGGCATTCAAGAGCGTTACGGCTTACGAGTGCCTTTTTATTGTGACTCTGCGAGACCGGAGCATGTGGCTAGGTTTAAAAGAGAAAAGATTAATGCTAAAAATGCTCATAAAGCACGGTTATCTGGAGTTGAGGAAGTCGCTAAGAGATTTAAACAAGATAAATTGTTTATCTGTCAAGATAGAGTGATGAAATTTCGGGATGAAATTTATCAATACATTTGGGACAAGAAAAAAGGCGAGCCAATAAAAGAATATGATGATGTGCTAGACTCCGTTCGATATGCGATATATACTAATGAGCTTCTTAAGAAACCAAAAGTTAATGTCAATGAAAAGATTAAACGTGTTAAACGCATGTTTTAAGGAGAGTGAAAAATGGATAAAGTAAACGAGTTTGAATACGGAGCTGATATACATTATTCGAATGACGTAAACACAAATTATGTAAAGTTTAGCGTAGATTCCAATCTTCACTATAGGTTTAGCTCAGCAGAAGATTTACTTAACGATTCAGATACTTTAGCAGCAATGATAAAACATCATCATGAATATCAGGTAAAACGGCTAAGTGTATTAGATGATTATTACAAAGCTAGAAATACAAATATCATGGATAACCGTAGACGTAGAGAAAAGGAAAAAGCGGATCACCGATCAGCACATAACTTTGGAAAAGTTCTTTGTACGTTTGATGTTGGGTACAACACAGGCAATCCTATAAAAGTGCAAATCGAGGACACAAATCAACAAAAAGAAATCGAAGAGTTTAATACTAATAACGACATAGATGGGTTAAATGCTGAGCTATGGCTTGATATGGATAAGTATGGGAGAGCCTATGAGATTATCTATCGAGATTCAGATGATACAGATTACGTTGATTTGGCTAATGTATTTGAAACGTTTGTTGTATATGATACTACAGTAAAACGAGAGCCTATTTTGGCTGTACGGTATCCAAAGACAAGATTCAGCAAGGATGGTGATGAACACTACATTCAACCAATCGTATACACGAAAGAAAAAAGTATCACTTATGATGAGACGACACTAACAGCAATTGAGTTAAAGAATCCTCAAGACGAACCACATGAATATAAAGAGGTACCTATTACAGAGTATTCTCCTAATCGTTTTCGGATGGGCTTGTATGAAGATGTACTATCTTTGATTGATCTATACGATGCAGGGCAGTCTGATACCGCCAACTATATGACTGATTTAAACGATGCTCTCCTAGTTATTAGTGGCGATATTGAAGCAGCAGGACTATCCACAGAGGACGCTATCAAGCAGAAAGAAGCGAATATGCTTTTGCTTGAATCTGGAACTGATGTGAACGGTAATAAAACAAGTGTGACTGCAGGATATATTTACAAACAATATGATGTGAACGGTGTAGAAGCATACAAAGACAGAGTACGCAAGGATATCCACGAAATCTCAATGGTTCCTGATCTTACTGATGACAATTTTTCCGGAGTGCAATCAGGAGAGGCAATGAAATATAAATTATTTGGATTTGAACAAATGACGGCAACAAAGCAAAGGCTATTCAAAAAAGGTCTTATGCGGCGTTATCGTCTTTTATTTAGCCTAAAATCAAGTATTTCTGAAATGGATAACTCCGATTTGAAAGGCTTACGTGTAATATTTACGCCTAATTTACCTAAAGCGATTCTGGAAGAGTTGAAATCTTTGGTTGATGCTGGAGCTGAACTTAGTCAAGAGACGATCTTAGGACTCGCTTCTTTTGTTCCAGATGTACAGGCAGAGTTGAAACGAGTAAATAAAGAAACGCAAAAGCAGATTGGCATTTTTGATTCAGATAGTGAAGAAGTAATTAACAACAAAAAAGATGAAACAGGGGAGTGATTAAATGAACTCCCAAGAATATTGGATCAAACGGGAAAAAGAATGGCAAAAGCAACAAATTAAAGATGATAAAAAGCGCATGGCAGAAATTAAAAGTCGCATGCAATACGCACAAGATGCGATACAAAAAGAAATAGACGCGCAGTGGGACAGTTTCTCCAATGGTCAGAAAATCACACGTAGCGAAGCGATGAAGCGTGCTAGTGAAATGGATGTCAAAGCATTCGCTCGCAAAGCAAAGAAGTATGTTAAAGAGAAAGATTTTTCTCCTACAGCAAACCAAGAATTAAAGCTATACAATCTTACGATGCGTGTAAATAGATTAGAGCTCTTAAAAGCTAATATCGGACTTGAATTGATTTCACTGTTTAATGAATTGGATAAGTACTTTTCGAATGAATTAACAAAAGCTGGTTTAGATGAATTGAAGAGACAAGCCGGCATTTTAGAAATGACTATTGCTTCAAGTGGATATGCAAAGCTGATAGAACTAGTAATAAACAGCTCCTTTTTGAGTGATGACGTGTCTTTTAGCGATCGTTTGTGGATGTATCAATCTGAATTGAAAGCAGAATTAGATAGATTATTAATCAGAAGCATAACGATGGGCAAGAATCCGAAGCAACTTGCATCAGAACTATCAAAATACTTAACAGCTGAAGGTCGTGAAAATACAAAATTCAATACCCAGCGTTTGATGGTGACTGAAACGACTAGAGTTCAGGTAGGGATCCAAGAGCGAAGTTACAGAGATGCAGGCATTACCCAGTATATCTATATAGCAGAACCAACGGCGTGCAAACTATGTATACCATTAAATAATCAAGTTTTTGATGTTGGCAATATGCAGCCAGGAAGTAACGCTCCTAATATGCATCCATTTTGTCGATGCAGTACAGCACCTTATATAGAACAAACATCAAGTCGTTAATACAAATTAACGGCTTTTTATTGTGCCTTCTTACAGCTTACAGGCGTTAAAGAGAAAGCTATTTTTCGGCTGACTGGCGTAACTGGTCAAATTTATCGGGTAGCGGCGTAACCGTGGAGGATTAATCATGAAAAAACGTTTATTTATGCCAATGAGCTTACAATTTTTTTCTGAACCAGGAGATGGTGGATCTGGTGATGAGGGACAAAAAGGAAACCTACCAGCTGGCTCACAAGAGACACCGCCCACAGCAAAAGAAGAAAACAATACTGGCAAAACATTTTCTCGTGATGAAGTAGCGAAAATGATTGCTGCTGAGACGAACAAAGCAAAAGTAGCGTGGGAAAAAGAACTAGAAGCAAAAAAAGAAGAAGCTAAAAAGCTGGCAAAAATGAATGCGGAAGAAAAACTACAGCATGAGTTGAAACAAAAAGAAGCTGAAATCGCTGAATTAAAGCGTGGGCAGGCATTATCTGAAATGACGAAAGAAGCTTCTAAAATGCTGACAGATGCAAATTTACCACACGATGATGATTTGCTTGGACTGATTGTTTCTGATGATGCAGATGCCACAAAACAAGCTGTAGCAGTCATCACTAACTTTGCTTCTTTGATTAAGAAAGAAAATGCAAGACAAACACCACCAAATGAAGGTGGACAATTTACAGCATCTAAAAATACTAAAGAAACCGTAGCTAAACTAGCTGCTAAAAATCGAATTATAAAATAGGAGGAAAACTTAATGAAAAAGAAACAACTTTTACCAATGAACTTGCAAATGTTTGCTCAAACATGGGATCCAGACAATGTCATGGTTTATGAAACAAAAGAAGGGAAAATTCCTGATAAATATAATACGCTCATTTTGAGTGAAATTATGGAAAACTCTAAGATCATGCAGTTAGCAAAATATGAAGAAATGACTGACAAAGAAAAGAAATTTGAATACTTTGCAGAAGGACCAGGCGCATACTGGGTGGGTGAAGGTGAAAAAATTAAAACATCTAAACCTAAATGGATGCAAGCTACGATGACTGCAAAAAAACTCGGTGTCATTCTTCCGGTTTCTCGTGAATACTTAAATTATAAATTATCAGATTTCTTTGAGGAGATGCAACCGAAAATTGCTGAAGCTTTTTATAAAAAATTTGATGCAGCTGCTTTATTAAATAAAGAAAACCCATTTCCTCAGTCACTAGATGAATCAGTTATTAGTGCGGGGAATGTGGTTGAAGGCGGATTAACTTATGATAATATCCTAGCCTTAGAAGACAAGTTAGCAGAAAATGAATTCGAACCTAATGCGTTTATTTCAAACCGAAAAAATCGTACAGAATTACGTTCTGCAGCTCAAACAGTCGGGTCAAATGTTGAGTTCATTTATGATCGCTCTGCTAATACAATTGACGGATTACCAGTAGTAGACCTTAAGTCTTTAGATAAAGGGACTCTTTACGCTGGAGACTTCAACTACATGTTTTATGGAATCCCATATAATATTTCATTTAAGATTTCTGAAGAAGCCCAATTGTCTACTTTAACTAATGAAGATGGAACCCCAGTTAACTTGTTTGAGCAAGAACTAATTGCTTTGCGTGCAACAATGGATGTTGGATTTATGATTGTAAAAGATGAAGCTTTTGGGAAGATTTCCCCAAAAGCGTAACGCCTGCTACCGGTATTGTGCCAAATCAAAAGACATGGACTGGTAAAGTAGGCGATACTAAAACATTTACTATTTCAGCTGTGGCTACAGATGCTAGCGATGCAGCTACTGTTGTTGCAGCTACTACAGCAACTTCAAGTGATGGAGCTATTGCAACAGTGACCAAAAATGAAAATGGTAATTTTAATGGAACGATTGTAGCAGAAGGGTCAGCAACATTCACATTTACTTCTGGAGAATTCACTACTTCAATTAATGTGACAGGGCAACCTGCTAGTTAGGAAGTAAAAATATGACGATTTCAGATGATATTAAAAAACTTCTTAAAGGAACAATAGATGAAAAGCTTGAAGTTATTGAGCGAAGAACGAATGAGCGTATGAAAGCCTTGTTAAATACGCAAGAAGTTCCAAAAGAATTTGAAACAGTTGTATATGAAGTATCGTTGAAAAGATTCAATAGAATTGGTCAAGAAGGTATGCAGTCATATTCTCAAGAAGGTTTATCTATGGCTTTTCCTGATTCGGATTTTTCAGAGTATCAAAATGAGATTGACGAATTTAAGCGTAAAGATCAGGAAGAGTTATACAAGCCAAAGCGAGGGAGGTTTAAATTTATATGAGATTTACAGATGAAATTATATTTGTTAAACGTTCATCTGACTCTAAATATGATCCAGATCTCGGTGAGTGGGTTGAAGGCAAACCAGAAAGAACAAGAACAGAGGCAAACGTGACAGATATTGGCACTGATAGAAGTGTGACTATTTTTGGTAGTGTAGAAGAAGGGGCGAAGGTCATTAGGACGCAGCCTCTTTTTTCTATCCCTACATTTGACTATATCGAGATTGAAGGAAAGACTTGGGAACAAACAACAGCTAGAAATCCGGCATATAGAAATAGTTTAATTGTGCAAGAGGTGGTTCTTGATGAAGGCACAACTTGAATATAAAGGAATCGATCAGCTGATGCGACATCTGAAAAAAGCAGCAACGCTTAATGATGTTCAAAAAGTCGTGAAAAATAATACTGCTGAAATGGCTGAACGAATGCAAAAAGGTGCGCCAGTGGATACAGGTTATTTACGAAGATCCATAAACATGAGTCTTTTAGAAGCTGGTTTAACTGGTATTGTAGGACCGACGGCAGACTATGCTCCTTATGTAGAATATGGAACTCGTTTTATGTCGGCCAAGCCTTATGTTAGACCAGCTTTTAATTATCAAAAAGTCAAATTTATGGCTGAAATGAAAGCCTTGGTGAAATGATGATTAAAACAAGAGATCAATCAATTTTTGATGAACTTTTTAAAATATCCCAAGACAAACTTGGATATAAAACATACGATTACAAACCTTTAGATGATGTTGGCTATCCTTTTGTAGAAATTGAGAATACTCAAACTACTCATGAAGCAAATAAAACTGATATCAAGGGGTCTGTGATTGTAGTTTTATCCATTTGGGGATTACAGAAGAAGAGAAAGCAGGTGTCCGACATGGCATCTGCTCTTTTTAATGAAGCCAGATTAATAGAAGCCACAGAAGGCTATTATTGGGCTTTGAATTATCAAGCAAGTGGAATTCAAGTGATGGATGATACAACGACAAACACACCGTTAAAAAGAGCATTGATCACGCTTGAATTCATAATTAGATAGGAGGAAGAATATGGAAGCATTAAAAGGTATTGATGTCATTTTGCTTTATCGCTTATTGAAAAAAGAAACTCAGGAAGCTGCTTGGAAAATGGCATTTCAAACAGAACACGAAAATGGTTTATCAAGAGATTCAGACTCTACAGTGACAAAAGACGGAAACGTTCAAAGTTTGAGTCCGGTTGAATATGATTTTTCGGCTACTTCAATAGTTGCTAAAGGGGATCCTCATGTAGATGAAATGAAACAAGCCTTATTAAATGGCGATATCATTGAAATTTGGGAAATCAACAAAGCAGAACAGGGAACAGATGATAATGCAAATAAATACAAAGCTACTTATTATCAAGCATATGTGTCTGAATTTACTCCATCGGCTGCTGCAGAGGATAACGTTGAATTAAGTCTATCATTTGCAGTAAATGGTATTGGTCAAGATGGTTATGCAACCTTGACAGAAGATCAAGCTGCTGTCGTTCAATATACATTCAAAGATACCGTGAAAGCAACTTCAACAGGAGCATAAGGGGTCTTAGATGATCTCTTTTTTATTTTAGGAGGATGAAAAATATTGAAATTAAAAATTAAAGGTAAAGAATATTCGTTTAAATTTGGCACTAAATTTGTACGTGAATTAGACAAAGTGATGCCTTTCATCGATGGAAATATGGAATTCGGAATGGGACTCTCAGCAAAAGTCTTACCGGAATTACGTTCTTATAATGTCAACACGTTGTCACGAATCTTAGAAATAGCAAATAGAACAGAAGATGAAACTATCACATTGGATGAAATGGATGATTACATCGATGAAGTTAAAGACATCGAAAAATTGTTTGATGAAGTCCTAAAAGAATTGGCGGAGTCGAATGCGGGAAAGTTAGCGGTCCAAAACCTGAATCAGAAATTGAAAGAAGCGGAAAAACAACAAGCGGAATAGATTCTGCACTTGCATACGAACAAATTCTTATCAATTCTTTTCGATATTTGGGAATGACCAATATCTCAGATATCGAAAGAATGACTTTATATGAATACAACATTCGTATGACTGCAGCCCAGTTATCTTGGCTTGACAAAGAAAAGTTGATTCACGAATTAGCGTGGGCAAATCAGCAAGTCCAAGCGGAGAAAAAAGTAGGCAAAAAGACAGTTCCTGTATATCGATCCTTTGAAGAATTCTTCAATTATCAAAAAATCGAAGATTCAATCATGGGAGTTTCCGAACTTTCAAAACAAGATAAAAAATTCCAAAGCTTACTAACTAAAGCTAACTCTTGAGGAAAGGAGGAAAATCATGGAACAATTTTCTGTTGAAGCTTTATTAAAAGCCACAGACAGTGGATTTGTAAAGACTTTTAAAGATGCACAAGATGCTGTTAAAACTTTTGAAAAGAATTCAAATAGTATGACAACCGCTGTTGGTAAAGTGATGCAAGGTACTGGTGCTGCAATGACAAAGTATATTACCACACCTCTTATAGGAGTAGGTGTAGCAGCTGCTAAAGTTGGTGGTGACTTTGAAGCACAAATGAGTCGTGTAAAAGCTATATCAGGAGCAACTGGCGACACATTCGAACAGATGAAACAGCAAGCGATTGATCTAGGAGCAAAAACTGCTTTTAGCGCAAAAGAATCGGCTGCCGGCATGGAGAATCTTGCTTCAGCTGGATTTAACGCACAAGAAATCATGCAAGCCATGCCAGGTCTGTTGGATTTAGCTGCCGTATCTGGCGGCGATGTCGCTATGGCTTCAGAGAATGCCGCTAGTGCACTAAGACAATTCGGAATAGACGCTAGTGATGCAGGACATGTGGCAGATGTATTTGCAAGAGCGGCCGCAGATACAAACGCTGAATGTAATGATATGGGTTATGCCTTGAAATATGCAGGTACAGCAGCACACACGGCTGGTTGGAGCTTTGAATCAACAGCAGCAGCTATTGGTATTATGTCAAATGCAGGTATCAAAGGTGAACAGGCCGGAACTACTTTGCGTGGTGCGTTAACTCGTTTAATGAATCCAACAGAAGCAATGTACAACAAGTTCCAAGAATTGGGCATTGCTATTAATAATCATGATGGATCAATGAAGAGTTTGAGTGAAATTATTACAGAGTTACGTGAGAAAACAAAAGGTCTGGGAGATGATCAACGGAACTCTGCACTGGCAACTATTTTCGGTACAAACGCCTTAAGTGGGATGTTAGCTTTAATTGATGCTGGTCCAGAAAAACTTGATTCGTTAACTAAGAGTCTCCAAAACTCAGATGGTGCAGCTGACGAAATGGCAAGAACGATGCAGGATAATGCTAATTCATCTATTGAACAAATGATGGGAGCATTGGAATCTGCTGCTATCGTCATTCAGAAAATTATTGCACCAGCTATTAGAACAGTTGCTGATGCAGTTGCTTCTGTCGCAGAAGCTTTTGTCAATGCCCCTGAACCGGTACAAAAATTTGTAGTAGTGCTTGGCTTGATTGTTGCTGCTATAGGACCTTTAATTTTTATTATCGGTTCAGCCATCATGTGGTTTGTGAAATTAAAAGTAGCTATAGGGGAATTGGGTACAACTATCTCTATTTTTAAAAAGATTGGTTCCGCTATAGGTTTTCTTACCGGTCCAGTTGGATTGACTATAGCTGCGGTAGCACTACTTGTTGCAGGTTTCATCTATCTTTGGAATACGAGTGAAGATTTTAGAAACTTTTGGATTGGCTTATGGGAGGAAATCAAGTCTGCTGTAAGCTCGGCAGTAGAATGGATTCAGAACACATGGAAATCTATAGGAGAATGGTTTAACAATTTATGGAAATCCATTAAAGAAGGCGCAGATAATGTTTGGACTACCATTCAAGAAGCTCCTGGGAAAGCAGCAGACTGGATTGTTAGCAAATGGTCTGAGACTAAAGAATTCTTTTCAAATATTTGGAAAGGTATCAAGGAATCAGCTAGCGAAGCTTGGGAAGGTGTCTTAAACATACTTTCGCCATACGTTACTGCAATAAAAAATGTTTTTCAGCCAATGATTGATTTCTTTACGAACCTATGGACTCAAATTGGATCAATTGCAAGTTCTGCATGGGGAATTATAAAAACTGCTGTAATGGGTCCAATTCTACTTTTAATTGATTTGATAACAGGTAATTTTAATCAGTTAAAAGAAGATGCTTCAATGCTGTGGACTACATTAACTACAAATATCGAAAACATTATCACAACGTTTGTAGATATAGTTGTTGGTTATTACACCTCCTTAAAGGATACTGTTATAAATATCTGGAATGTGTTAGCTACTACTATCAAAGATGTGTGGAATTCTTTTACTACATGGATCAAAGAGACAACTAATAATATTGTAAATAGTATTAAACAGGGATGGAATAACCTGAAACAAGGGACAATCGATCTGTTTAATAATATGATTCAAGGAGCGAAGGATTTATGGAATTCTTTCAAAGCTTGGTTTATTAATCTAGTTATTGGAACTAAGGATAATATCATTCATGGATGGGAAAACCTAAAACAAGGTACTATAGATACTTTTAATAATTTAGTAAATGGTGCTCAAGAGGCATGGGATAATTTAGTAAATGCTGTTAGTGATACGGTGGATAGAGTAACTGGCTGGTTTGATAACTTGAAAAATATTGATTTACTAGCAGCCGGGAAAGCCATCATGGATAGTTTTTTAGAAGGGTTACAAAATGCATGGAAATCTGTGCAAGATTTTGTTGGAGGTATTGGTGATTGGATTCGTGAACACAAAGGACCTATCCAATACGATAGAAAGCTATTGATTCCAGCTGGTCAGGCTATTATGAACGGTCTAAATAAAGGACTGACAGGAGGTTTCAATGATGTACAGAATACTGTTGGAAGTATGGCAGACTTTATCGCGGAACTTTTCAATGCAAATCCTGATGTAGATATAGCTGCAAATCTTAAAAATGCAAATAGAAATATTGATACACAAGTTGAACATAAAGTAAATATGGGCGGCTCTACTAAACCAGCTATATTTAAATTCAATCTTGGAAGACAATCATTTAGATTGTTTGTAGACGATATTTCACAAGCTATGGGCGAAGGTGCAGATATTAATCTGGAATTTTAGGAGGGAATATTTTGGATCAACGAGAAAATAAAATGTACTCATTCAAAGATACAACCATTAATCTCAATAGTTCTAAACGCTTCCTTCCTACGTCTGCAATGATGTACGATGGAATGTATTTAGAAGATTTGATAGATGGATATCAAACGCTCACCGTAGAAGGTAGAGAAATGCTTTCTGTCGAAATTGAACAACAAGAAATACAGGTGGGATCAATTATAACTAACCAAACCTTGCCTTCAAGATCGCTTAAAATTTCTTATAAATTGGAAGATAGAAACCCAGAGAAATTACAATTTAAATTCAAGACATTACTGAATTACCTATATCGGACTGAAGATATTGAAATTAGATTCCATGATGAATTGGATTATTACTACTATGGACGTTATACAACTGCGGACATTGTACCAGGAGACTCCAATTCAATTATTTCAAGCTTTACAATCTTTTGTTCAGATCCATTAAAGTATACGAGAGAGGTTGTCAGTGAGGGATACATTGGAAACTTTATCCAATTTCCTGTCACTCCTCGCAGAATAGAAGCTAATTTAAGTTTTGATAATTCAATTAAAATCACAAATGGCATGCAAACTATAAGTATTACGGATGCGGACATAAAGGCTGGTGACTTGCTTGTTTTTGATTTTATGGAGGAACAAGTACTGGTGAATGGCGAAAACCGTACTTCAATCATTGATTTAGAAAGTGATTTCGAGAACTTTCATCTTGAGCAAGGGCAGAAAATAGTTAGTGATAATGGAAAAATTAAAGTTTTTTATAGGGGGGCAACAATTTGAGTGAAACAGTTTATTTTTTCGATCATCTCCAGAAACTTATCAAAAGAAAAAATACACGAAGTATAATCGAAGACTCCCAAGAAAAAGAAATCACCTCTGACAAAAGCGATTTAATGAAAGACACGCTACAAGTTACAACCACGTATGATAAAAAAATTGAAGAAGCGAGTTTTATGGCGGTTCGTGAAAACGAATCGTCATTTTCTTTGTATCGGATAACAAAGATTAGTGATCCCGCCGAGACTTTAGAATTTACTGGGATAGGATTTGCGCCGAATGAATTAGACGCTTATATCATTAAAGATATTAGACCTAGCGGTGAACCGATAAAAAACGTTCTTGAGCGTTTGATTGGTTTTACAGAGGGAAACTGGCGTGTCGGTCATGTGGATGCGATGTTGCCAGCAGTGACAGCAACTTTTTACTATATATCAGTTAAAGAAGCATTGAAACAATTGCAGACTTTAGGAATGGAAATTCTATTTAGATGTTCTTTAGATGCTGACGGTATCAAAGATAAATGGATTGAAGTATATGAACAAATTGGTGAGGAATCCAATACACGATTTGTATACGGAAGCAAAGCTCTAACCGTTGTTAGAGAAATCGACCGTAGTTCGATTTCCACTTCTATGATTGGTAGAGGACGAGGGGAAGAGGTAGGAGATGGCTATGGAAGACGAATTGAATTCACAGATATCGAATGGAAAAAAGCAAATGGTGATCCTTTAGATAAACCTAAAGGACAAAATTGGCTTGAAGATCCCGAGGCGACTCAAAAGTATGGTATTCCACAAAAAGACGGGTCAATGAGAAAGCGAGAAACGGTAGTTGTTTTCGATGACATCGAAGATCCTGAAGAGTTACTTAAGAATACTTATGCCACATTAGTAGAATCTGCTAGACCGTTAGTTCAGTTTAAAGCTGAGGTGGTCGGGGGGGATGTGATTGGCAATATAGTTACTATACACAGATATGATAAAGACTACCATTATAAGACTCGCATTTATAAATCTACTTTGAATCGTCTGACAGGAAAGACCACTATCGAGTTAGGAGATAATCTAACCAAAGATGCTAGGAAACAAACAGCATCGATTATCAATAATATTAATAGTCTAGAATCCAGCAAAATGACTTTCTATGAATCAACTGAAATTGGAAAATATCAAGATGATATTATGCGAGGTGCAGGAGATAATGGTGGTTCTATTTATTGGGTAAATGGAATTGAAGCTGGTGTTAGTGATAGTAGAGAAATCTATGAAACTGTTTATATGAATGGACCTAACATTCCTGAGTCGCGTTTCTTTATGGTTCAAAATAACTCAGGAATATCTTTCAAACAATGTAAAAAAGGTGAATGGAAAACAATTCAAGATGTACACAACGGCGATAGTACAACTGCTTGGACGTTGGATGGAACCTTCAATGCTAATTTTATTCAAGCGGGAATTCTTTCGGGTATTCTCGTACAAGGGGTAGCTTTAAAGACGTTAGATGATAAAGATTTCCAATTAGTGGCAGAAGGAGGAGAACTTTCCTTTGAAAAAAAAGTCAACTCTACTGGCTTAGATGATGTACATGGAGAACGCCTAGGTTCAATTGTATCTACTTATGGTTCTAAAGGGATTAACGGCTTTGCTGTATGGAAGGAACCGAACTATATTTTTTCCATTAATGCTGGGAACGGTGGAGATCTAGGGAATCCCGTTTTTCAAATTCCTGCAGATGTTACTGCTGATAAACGCAAATATAATTTTTACGGTGATGGTAAATTTTCAAAAGGAAATATAACCGTGGATGGCCGGCTAGATGTCAAGGAGCTTTATGTAAATGGTGTGAAAATTGATACTAACGGTGGTGGAAACAGTGGCGGAGGAAACGACAATGGTTGGAATGGACAATATCCACCAGAAGTAACTACTGATCGGGATAAACGTTATTGGCAGATTTGGGCAATGGCTATAAGTGCAGGCTTTACTAAACAAGCCGCTGCAGCTCTGCTTGGAAATGCACAAGGAGAATCAGATGCTAATCCAACCGCCGATGAGGGTAATGGCGCACCTGGGTTCGGTTATGGTGTATGGCAATGGACGGATTCCACAGGGGCAACTAGCGGACGTGTCTACATGATCAATTTAATGACAAAGGCTGGCATAAGTGATGATCCAGACACGATCACTGCGCAGTTCAAATTGTTGATGTGGCATGCACCAAATGGGCAATGGATCGCAACTAGTGCTTATCCTTATACATGGACACAATTCATGAATCTGACGGATATCAACACATCAGCACAAGCATTCGTGGCTAACTTTGAACGACCACGTGATCCACATCCAGAACGGACGACATGGGCACAAGAATGGTATGACAAGTTCAAAGATTTGGAAATTCCTGCATCAAAAGGGTATATAAAGCCAATTGCGGATCCCATCACAGTGACGAGCGAATTTGGCTGGCGCACTTCTCCAATCACGGGAGCACAAGAATTTCATAACGGTATCGATCTTGTAAATGGAAATCCTAATACAGCTATCTTTGCTTCAGCTGATGGCGAAGTGATTGTTGCAGGAGATGCGAACTATTATGACTGGTATGGAAACTGGACAGTAATCAAACACGCTGATGGAATGTATACAGGCTATGCCCACCAAAGTCGTGTGGATGTCTCAAAAGGTCAAAAAGTAACTGCTGGCCAGCAAATTGGACTTATGGGAACAACAGGACCATCAACTGGAGAACATCTTCATTTCCAATTTATGGATGAATTTTATCCATCTTCTTCTGGCCATTTCCATAATGCAAGAGACTATATCAATTTCTAAAGGAGGGATAGTCGTGGTAGAAACGCAGCATAAACTAGTCCTATCCACCACAGAATCAAATAACGGAATAAATTTGATTCGGATTCGTCAAGGGGATGTTTTAACTCAAAAGCTCGTTGTTGAAGTAGTAGAACATGGAAAACTAAAAACATTCGATGGCTTAGTGCCATTTTTTATTAACACAACAAAATTTGGTGAAAACCAACCTGTGGAACAAAAAGTACAAGAATATAGTCCATCACAAGCAAGGCTTGTCTATACGTTAAGTGAGCCTGACTGGCAATGGGGTGGTGAAAACACTGCACATTTCAGTTTCCGTTCACTTAACGGCGATGGTACTTGGAGTGAACAATTTAGCACGCAGGATTTCACTTATCAGGTTATTTCTGGAATATCTAGAAGTCAGTTACGGGATTCTGGTTACGTGTGGACCTTTGAGGATTTGCTAAGAAAATTCAAAGATTACATGAATCAGGGAAAAAGTGACTGGGAGCAGTGGTTAGAAAATAATCGTGAATTACTGGAAAACATAGATCCTGGTGGTACGATCATTAACATTTTGAATGAAGCGAAAGGAAATTATGAGAGTTTAGCTGATCGCTTAGATGACATTCAAAATAAAAAACTTTCTGTGCCTAGTTCTGTGCGACAGATTACAGACGGTGGATATTCTGTTCCGTCTAATTTTGATGAAGTTATTGCCAACATTGATCATCAGTTATTTAACGTTGCGTTCATCACAGATACTCACGTCGATGGGATGGGGAAAGACAGTGCTTTTACAACAGGAGATAGTTCAACGAATCCTAGGCGTTGGAGTACTTTAGCAAAATTTAAAGAAATGGCCAAACACTGTGATGTGACTGTTTACGGTGGAGATAACTGTGATTGTAATAGTGGGCGTACAGGAGAGTTCAAGATTGGTGTTCGTGACTTTGGGAGAACACATTCAATGGCCATACAAAAACGTTTCGCAAATTTTGCTAGTGTATGGAAAAAAGATGTCATCGTTTGTCGTGGAAATCATGATACTGGAAAAATTCCTTATGCTTGGATAGGGCATACACCAGAAACTTGTTTAAATAGTGCGGATATGCACCATTTATATAATGGCACATTCGGTGGTCGTTTATTCCCAGATAAAGGAATTGCAATCTATCGCATTGATACAGATGATTATAGTGATGCACTTGATAGCAACGGTCAGTACAAAGAATTCAGTGGCCATACAAAAGATGGTGAAATAGGGAAAATCGGAGCAGAACAATTGAAAGACTTCGGTACTTTCCTCACGAACTTAGATCGTAGCTATCATGTTTTATTAGTAGGTCATATCCCATTAGATGATTCCGCAACAGGTGTATGGAATACTGCAGCATTACGGACACTTATTGATGGGTTTAAACAAGGTGTATCAGTAACCATTGATTATGATTCGCTAACTGGAGAACCATCGGAGTCCGTTACAGGAAGTGAAGTATTTGATTTTAGCACAAAAGGACCAGGTGTCGTTATTGCCTACATTTGCGGGCATGAACATTGGGAAACGGTGAGAAATCTAGGTACTTTGAAAATGATAGTTGGAACTTGTGCATTTACTAAAGATACTAGTGTTGATTTTGAAGCTTTTTATCAATTGTCAATTGATAAAACAGCAAGAAAATTGATAATGAACGGTGTGGGACGAGCAACCAAACGGTCATTTTTATATTGAAGGAGTGATGGATAATGTTTGAAAATATGACAAGAGATCAAGCAATTGATTATATGTTGGATCAGTTTGCTATTCATTGCGATGGTAACGACCAGCAAGCACATGCGCTTGCTACCGAGAGAAATGCAGGTTTTGCTTCACCTGAGACTGTAGCACAAGCAACCGGTCATTTAATTAAGGATAATTACTTAAGTGAGAAGTATAGTTTCTGGAATATTCCATTTGGGCATTACGCTACTGTATGGGCTTGGGCTGACGAAATGGGAACGCCTGATCCAATGATCCCTGGACAAATTATCCAGTTGCATGTATTCGGGGAACACGCTCAACGTAAGACTTATGTGATGATTGATGTATCAAACGGAAGTATTTTCTATATCAATTCAAGCAAGGAAGGCGGAGAAGGTGGCTACAATTCAAGAAATTGGAAACGAATTGAACAAGTAACGAAACTGTGGAAAGCGGGCGATTCAGATTGTAAGGTAGGACAAAACATGAATTTAACGGCTAGTACACGTCGTTTTAGTCGTTTACGATTTCATGTCAAGGGTTTAGGTACACAGTTTACGCTTGAAACACCAGCGGTAGATAACCCAGTTATTATGTTTTCGGGTATAGGTTCATCCGAAAAAAGTATTTGGAATATTCGAATAGAACTTACTAATTATCGTGACAACGTGGTGTTACGTTTTACTAAATGTCGATTGGCCACTATTCATGGAAATGGAACTATAGATTTTACAGATGACACAGGTTTTACGATTGCAGGTATCGAAGGGATTTATTAATACGGTGACTCTTCTATTTAATTATTAAGGAAGGTGATTCAATGGAAAAAAAGACAGGAGAAATCATTGTTCCGACAGAACCGACAAATCCACCAGCGAAAATTACTGGTTTTACTTTCAAATCCTATGACAAAAAAGCGGGCGTATTACAATTTGAAATTAAAAATCAAGACGGAAGTCCAACTGATTTAATCAATGCGACTGTCCGTCTTTTTATGTACATCTATTCTGGTGAAGAGAAAAAAGAATTTCCTATTTTTGACAACCAAATCATTACTGAAAGCTACATGCAAGGTATTGTAAAATACTTAATTCCTGATATGTTACTTGCTTATGAAGGCAAAGTTGATGCGAATGTTTATATTGACTTTCCAGATGGCAGTCACACCGACAACTTGGCTTTTACTTTCAATATCGAGAAATCTATCATCGATAGAGATGTTCAACTAAATGGAGAATATTATTTCAAAGACTTTCAACAACTGCTCGATGGAATCAAGCAAGAAACAACAGATGCAGTGAATGAGGCATTAACAAATGTAGATTCTACAATCGAAAAAGCCAACCAGCAAATAAATAACTTTGTAGAGAATGCAGCACAGTCAATTGATCAAACTGTTGTCGAGGTAACAGAGGAATTAAAAACGACTCAATCTAATATTGATACTGTTTCTCAAAACGTTGTTTCAACACAAAATGAATTAACGTTAATCAAAGATAAGATGAACCAAACCAATCAGCAAATTGGTGATCTTGGCAAGTTGAAAAAGATGTATTCAAACAGCATTGATTTTGGAGACTATGATTATAGTGGAAATCCCAATCTATTAAGCACTATAACTAGTGATTATTTTACAACAAAAGATAATGTAACAATTGCCAACGAAAATAGGGGTGTAAAATTAACTTTTAGAAATTCTGGCTTTGGTGCTGAAACAGGAAATGTCATGCAAATCAAGCCCCAAACAACCTATACGCTTTCTGCTAAGGTAACAGTGAATGAGGATTTTGTAGGAGACTTGTCAAAAATTCGACTAACTTATAGAAAATTTCCCGGAGGTAATATTCTACTGGGAACGAACTTAGCTGATACGTTAGCGGGAGAAACAAAAATGATTTCTGTGACTGGTAGTGTATCAGAAATGAAACAAGTAGAGCGTACTTATCTA
Organism: Enterococcus sp. DIV0691; assembly: GCF_051711145.1. Classification (NCBI taxonomy): domain Bacteria; kingdom Bacillati; phylum Bacillota; class Bacilli; order Lactobacillales; family Enterococcaceae; genus Enterococcus; species Enterococcus sp. DIV0691. Next base: position 1,820,925 of record NZ_JBIOLY010000001.1, on the reverse strand, counting down.
CGTTTAGATAGTAATTCCCAAATAGTGGATGGATCAATCAGTATAGAATATATCAAGTTAGAAGAAGGAGCAATACCTACGCCATATCACCCCAACTTATTTGAAAAACCATGGCAGATATCCAAATTTCCTTTGAATGAAAATCTGGCAAATCAGTCGGTTGTATTTCCAATAAATACATCAACTTATAATTTGTATGCCGCAAAGATGAAAAAGAATTTGGAAATAGGGAAAACGATGACAATTACACTAAAAGGAACGAAGCCAGTCAATCAGTCTTTTAAACTATTTGGAAATGGTTCGATTGATTATGGCACATTAACTCCTGTGAATGGTTTAGTTGATACCTGGCGTTTAACTTTTACACCTAATGAGGTAGCTACTGCTAATCCTAGCAATATCGAACTCTACCAAGTACCAAAAAATTCACTTGGAAATTGCACAATTGAATGGTTAAAAATAGAAGAAGGAGAGGTAGCTACTCCGAATATCATAGATTATAAATATTTCGGTGAAGGCTTGAAAGACAGCGATAATCCAAATGATTACAGCTGGAATATTACACCTGATTATAGTGAACAATATTTTGTTTCTAAATCTAGTACAGAGAAAGGTTTATTAATTTATAAGAATAATTTTATTACTACAGAAGACTGGAATAGTATACAAACGAGTGGTATCTATTACTGTGCAGGTTCTACAGGAGAAAATATGCCTATTTCAGGAACCCTATATGGCTATTTAATAGTGATTAAATCAGCAAGTGTGATTGTTCAACTATTTATCTCAAATGGAAATTTCTATAATCGAATCATGAGTGGTTCGCCGTTAACTTGGTTCAATTGGAATAAATTATCTAATGACTCCACAGTTGTCCATAATTCAGGAAATGAATCCATTGATGGTTTTAAAGACTTTCGACAAACACCAACAGTGAATAATGTACCAGTAGCTTTAGATCGTTTTGTTTCAAAAACAGTAAAAACAACGAATACAACAGATTTTACCAATGAAAGTTCAGTCAGATTTGAACGAGATGGACGAAGTGTAGTAGCCAATTTTTCGATCACAAATAAATCAGCAAATTTTGCTGGATGGAAGGTTTTAATGCCTTTTCCAAGAGGATATACTCCGATTTCGCTAAAGGATTGGGGTGGAACTTTGGCGAATAAAACCAATCGAAATCCTGCATTATCTGTTTACGCAAATGCTTCGGGAATTGTTGTGATGGTTTCTACTACAAATTTACCAGAAAATCAAGAGTGTTCTGGAACCGTCAGCTATTTTACAAATGATGCGTGGCCAAATTAATAGGGGGAATGAATGATGAAAACAATGTATGAATATATTTATCCGGTAGGTTGCAAGGTATGGGAAAATATGCCAGATGATTTTCCAGAAGGAGTGCCGTATACCTTGGTACCACCATTACCAGATATTCCGTTAGATCGTCAGTTTTGGAATCCGAGTGAACGGAAATGGGAAGAAGTTGTCACACAAGATTTCTCTAAAAAACTAGAGTTGTTGGAAGAAATCCATCGTAAGACCGAACAACAGCTTGAACAAGTTCAAGAGGAAAATCAAGCGTTTAAAGAAAATAATCAATCATTAAATGAACAAGTTACGAATTTACAAGTGGCAATGACCGAAATTTATGAATATTCATTAGGGAGTGAGTAACATGGAAAACATCTATGCAGACCTAATCAAAAAAGGAAAGAAAACGATTGATGACGTACCTAAAACATTAAAAAAGAAAGTTCAAGCAATTTTGGATAAAAAAGAAGATGAAAAAGTGAAAGAAATTCTCACTGAATAGGAAGAGGGTGAGAAAAAATGAAAGGTATCGATCAGATTTTTAACAAGCTAGTCGCAATCGACGGGCTTATTTTTTTACCATTAACAGTTATATTGATCGGGTTTATTATTTTCGCTTCTTGGCGAATCAATATTTACTATCGAAAAGAACTACATGATGAAAGAGAAAGCTCAAAACAGGACCGACGAGACTTTTTGGCTACGTTGAATGAGTTGAATAAAGGATTTGAATTTATACGTTCAGATGTGAAGCGAATCGATGACAAAGTTACTGAAATCGAGAAGGAAGTACGGAAATAATTCTGTGCTTCTTTTTTATGCCCTGAAAGGAGGCGAGAAGTAATGATTTTACCCGATAAATATTATCAAATTATTAAATGGACAGTACTTACGGTATTGCCCACTTTATCTGTATTAGTAGCCACGTTAGGAAAAGCGTATGGATGGAATGGAACAGATATGACAGTACTCACTATCAATGCAGTAGCAACATTTTTAGGCGTTATCACTGGCGTGTCGGCTTATAATTTGAAAAAATAGGAGGAAACAAATGAAAAAGAAAATTACTATTACTGCGATGAGCCTATTAATGGCTCTTTTTTTATTGCCAATTAATGGGTTTGCCTATACGATTAACAATGAATTTAATTTGGGTCCAAACGAAGGTAGCTCACAAGTAGCAAATAATCAGTACATTTTACTGCATGAAACGGCTAATGAAACAGCAACAGGACGCAATGAAGCGCAGTATATGCAACGTTCATGGATTAGTGCTTACACTGCTTACATTGTGGGGGACGGCGGAATTGTTTATCAAGTCGGTCAACCTGGTTATGTACAGTACGGTGCTGGTTCGTATGCTAATGCTAACAGTCCTGTGCAGATTGAGTTACAGCACACACATGATAAAGCAACTTTTGAAAAAAACTATAAAGCATACGTTGAATTGGCTAGAGATTCAGCAATGAAATATGGTATTCCATTAACATTGGACACGCCTTATAACCAACCAGGAATCAAATCGCATTTATGGGTAACACAAAATATTTGGGGGGATCATACAGATCCTTACGGTTATCTTTCTGAAATGGGCGTAAGTAAAGAAAAATTAGCATATGATTTAGCTCATGGTTTTACGGATGATAATCCAACTACTTCGGAGGATAAACCAGTCATTGATCCAACTAGAGCAGGCGCAGCAAATCCTACACTGACAGATGGAACAAATTACGCCCACATTGATCAGTTTGGAGAAATCGAAAACGCAAACTTGCATGTAGCTGGATGGCACATTGCTAACTATAAATACGAGTATATCTTCATTATGGATTACAATACTGGGAAAGAATTAGCTCGAGTAAAAACTGATGGAATATATAGACCAGATGTAAATCAAGCTTATAATACTTCTGGAAATGTTGGTTATCATGTATCTTTCAATATGCGTAACTTCCCTAATAAAAAAGTTTACGTAATGATGCGTGCGACAAACGATCCAGAAGGGAACACTAAAGGCGGTGCGCAAGATTTCCATGACAAACGTTGGTATTTAAATATTCCACAACGATAAAAAATAGCCCCTCGTTGAGGGGCAGTACATAAGATTTCTTGGAAAAATATTGACAAAAGTTTTTTTTTGTGAATCAACCATGTGTATGATAATATGAAGAAAAACAAGGGTGATATAGAGGTGAGTTTAACATGCTAAAAGCTATGGATATTGCAGATTTTATTTTAAAAAATAGAATTGAGAAAAACGATCCTATTACGAATTTAGCACTTCAAAAATATCTATATTTTGCCAATGCTAAATTTTTGTATGAAACAGGGGAGCCTTTATTCGAAGAGCCGATAGAAAAGTGGAAGTTTGGCCCCGTTGTTAGCGAGGTATATCATGAATACAAAGACTATAGGGCAAACAAAATTACAGAACTTAGCAAGCACGAGAGTATTAACATTACGGATACAGGAATTAAAATCATAGAAAATGAATTTAATGAGGAGTCAATCCCCAATGATATTCAAGAAAAGCTAATTTCGGTGATTAATAATTTATCTGAATATACATCATTTAAGTTAGTTGAGGAAACTCATAAGCATAGTGAGTGGAAAAACGACGAGGATAGGATTATGAGTGGAGAAAAACATCTAACTTATGATATAGATTCAATGAAAAAATATTTTGAAAGACATGAAGAAGCGAGAATATGGTAAAAAACAGTGAGCGTATTTCTGAATCTTTTGTAGAATTGGTTCTTAGATCTTACAATGAAAATGATTTGAAAAAAAATAAGCAATCTATTATAGATCTTTTGAAAGCTATCGATGGATTGAATAGTCCATCACCTTATGATCAATTAACTACTTATATATTTGAGAATGACAAAGATAATGCTGACGAGTTAATTGCGCTCTTTGATGAGAGTCAAGCTATTTTTGAAAATTCATTAAAGGAAGGAGAAAGCTACCCAAATATAGATTCTTTTTTTAACTCTATAAGAAGACACATAAAATTAGCTATTATTCAGCAAAAACATATCGTAGCAAGTTCGAAAGAAGCACTAAAAATTAGTGAAGAAGCCGAAAAAAATATAAATCAAACTGAAGAAAAAATAAAAAAATTAGAAAAAGATTTAAATAAAGCAGAAGAAACAATTAAAAATATGGAAAAAATTAAAGGTAGTATATACACAGAATTTATAGCCATTTTGGGGATTTTTTCTGCTCTTATCTTTGGGCTATTTGGTGGATTTGATGGGTTATCCAAAGCAATTGTTAGTTTAAGTAGTAAATGGTCTATGGGAAAAGTTTTAACAATAAGTTCCGGAATAATGTTGTGCTTAACTTTATTGATATTTGCTTTGCTGCAGTGGGTGGCTAGAATTACTGGAAGAAAATTAATTTCATGTGATTGCTATAAAAATGGAGAAGAGTGTAATCACTCTATATTTAAGAGACATAGAACGCTATTTTCTGCAGTATTTTCTTTTATTTTTGTTTTCATACTAGGAGAATATATTGAGTCATATGAATATCTCTATGGGATTTACGATTTTTCGCGAAATAATAAATTATTTTTTAATATATTAGCTTGGGGTATCCCAATAGTATCTGTAATAATAGTCATATATGTGTTGTATCTCATTTTAAAAAAGCCAAAAACTGCAAAATAAAAAGTAATAAGCGACTGTTCGTATAAAGTCGTTTATTACTTTTTAATTATTAGCCTCTCAACTTGAGGAGCAGTACATAATCATATTGACAACTATAAAAATTATTCGATAAAATAGTGATGTTATCGCATAGCTATACTCTCACCCGTAACTAGTCACACTTCAAGTTATGCGATAACAGGATTGTTGCCACATAAAACTGATGCTATCTCTTGTTATTGTCCATGGTGGCAACAATCTGTACCCTTAGCTCAGTCGGTCCATAACCGTCCGGTCGTAGGTTCGAGTCCTACAGGGTACATACTTTGAGTAATTTAAGTTGCGAATAAAATATAAAAAGAGTACCCCTTTTGGTACCCCCAATAAAGAAATATATGCAATTAAAAGATGTATTTCAATTATTTAAAAAGCTGATAATAAGCGAAAAACACTTAAAATCAGCTTTAAACCCTATTCTCGAAATCCGGCGAGCCGCAGAAATGTGGTGCACGGGTTCAAGTCCCGTACCTTCCTTTATACCAACAGTTAGACACGATTTAGGTCGTGTCTTTTTTGTTGTGTTTTTTAATCTGAATTATTTTTCGATTCCCCCGAAAGACTATTCTGATGGTGCGACATTAAACCCACACTTTACTCAAAAAATAAATCAATAGTGTTTAAGTAGCAGCTTCTTGGAATAAGCTTGAATTTTTCAAACATGGAAAGATGTTTAAAAAATTCTTTCTTGTTGTCATTGGAGCTACCCGAAGTTTTCATAACCTCTTTTTGTATTCCGAATTTCCGTCAGATGCCTATCGATAGTTATTGTAACTTTTGTCTCTTCATGAACGATATCATTTAGAATGGAGAATTTATGAATGTTTCAAAAATTATGCGGTGTTATTTGTTTGGAGTACTTATTTTTCTTGTAAAGTTTTATTAACAAGTAATGAATACTTTTTTAGCCGAATATGGTTGATCAAACGCTTTGGAAAACCAATGAATGAAACCTGTTAATCGTTATGTTTATTTTTGATAAAGTGACCAGTTTGTTCATTATTTAAAAATAAAAGGATGAAAAAAATATAGGAAACAGATGCCTCTGTGTTATAATTGCTGGGATAAATTATAAAAAGGAGTTTAATAATGTACTGGAATAAAAAAAGAATTAATAAAGAATTATTTTTTTTGCTTTTAGTTATTTGGCTTGGTTTTTTATTTTTCAATCTATATATGCCATCATTTAGAGCAGACGATTTAGTTTACTCAAATAGATTAGACCAACTAGGGTATTTAGGAGCTTCGATCGAACATTATAAAACTTGGAGTTCGAGAATTATCATAGAGCTGTTTATGATGTTTTTTTCTAAACATTTTCTGCTGTGGAAATTTGTCAATTCAATCATCATGTTGGGCACGGTTCTGATGATTTGTAAGTATGTTTTTGAAAAATTGGATGGTAAGAACGTGTTGCTAGTTACATCTGTCTACTGCTTAGTCCCACTTACCGTGATGGGGGAAACAGGCTGGGAGTCGACAACTTTGAATTATCAATGGTCCGTTTCATTTTGCTTATTCGCTTTTTTCCCATTCTTCCAACGCTTAAAAGGAAGAGCTATCACTCCTAGTATTTATTGGTTTAGTTTGCCTTTCCTGATATTTGCTGCTAACCAAGAACAAGTGAATGCGTGCTTTTTTACTTTAACGGCCATTATAACTGGCTATTTATTATATAAAAGAGCATATCATCGCTTATTGATTCTCCCATTGCTCATAAGTTTTATTGAGTTACTATTTTCGTTGACAACACCGGGGAATGCCATCAGGACATCTCAAGAAATTAGTAAGTGGTTTCCTCAATATGATCAATTTGGCTTTATCACTAAATTAGATTTGGGTATTTCTTCTTTTGGAAAGCCTTTTTTTCTAGATACAAATGTATTGTTCTTAATTTTGTTCTTATTTGTTTTTTTACTTTCTTATAACAAGTGCAAAAATTATTATGGCCGCTTATTATCTGCTATACCTTTTTTCTTGAATCTGATTATCTACCTAGGGAATACGATGGGTGAAAGTTTTATACACATACGTGGCAATAGTCGTGCACAAATATGGGATAGCAGTCACTTAACAAAGCTATTTACCGATACTGGAACGAATCTGTCACTTACTCGTCCTGGATCATGGCTAGCGACTTTACTTGTTTTAGGTTTATTGGCTTGTTTGCTCCTAGGGATTTACTTAAGTTTTGAAAATAAAAAAACAGCATCTTTTCTTATGTTGTTAATGATGATGGGCGCTTGTTCAAGAATAATTATGGGATTTTCTCCTACGATCTGGGCTTCAGGAATGAGAACTTATTATATTTTATATATTGTTGTAGGAATTTTAGTGTTAATGCTGGTAAAAGAATTGTTGAAAACCTGGAATCCGCAAAAAGCAGAACTCGTACAATTTAGTTTGACTATGCTGGGGATTGGGACCATTGTTTTGACCATCATAAATAGATGAAAATAAAAAAAGACTCAAGTTGTAGGAAATCCAACAGTTAGATCACTAACTATTGAGATCGTTACAACTTGAGTTTTTTTATTTCTCGCTTTGATAGTTTTTTGGATTAATTTTTTCAGTCTCTCTGATAATATACACTGGACGTTGTTTGGTTTCTAAAAAGATTTTTCCAATGTATTTGCCAATTATTCCAAGACACAATAATTGGATACCTCCGATAAACAAGAAAATAGAGACCATGGAAGGCCAACCAGCTGTAGGATCACCATACAACAGGGCACGTAAAATAATAAATAAAATAGCAAGACCTGAACCAATACATGATAATGCCCCCACGAATGAAGCAATTGTTAATGGTGCATCTGAAAAGTTGACGATTCCATCAATAGAGTAATTAAATAATTTCCAAAAAGACCAAGAGGTTTCACCAGCTACTCGTTCACGGTTTTCAAAGGAAATATACTTGGTTTTAAAACCAACCCAACTGAACAAGCCTTTCGAAAAGCGGTTGTATTCAGTTAATTCCAAGATAGCATCAACCATTTGGCGAGTCATTAAACGGAAATCTCTCGCTCCGTCAACCATTTCAGTATCACTGATTTTATTGATTAGCTGATAAAATTTCTTAGCAAAAAAACTACGGATCGGTGGTTCACCGTCACGAGTCGAACGACGAGTACCGACGCAATCAATATCAGATTGCATAATTGTTTCAATCATTTCTGGTAATAGATCAGGTGGATCTTGTAGATCAACATCCATTACAGAGACAAGGTCGCCAGTAGAAGCTTGTAAACCAGCATATAAAGCAGCTTCTTTCCCAAAATTTCGAGAAAAGGAAATAAAGCGTACATATTCATGGTCATTAGCTAATGCTTTGATTGCTTGTAATGTATTATCTCTTGAACCATCATCAATAAACAAATATTCAAATTCATGTATTCCCTTAAATTTTTCGACCTCGTTAAAAAAAAGAGGAACTGTTTTTTCTTCGTTATAGCATGGAACCACAATTGATACTTTCATAACATTACCCTTTCCAATAAAGATCCTTCATAATAATAACATGAATGAATCAAAAAAAATATAGTTTTAGAGATAAGTAAACGAACAAAGTCTTCTCAGCTATGTTCGAAGAAATAGAAATGAAAATATAAACCAGATACTAGACGAGATGAGGTCAGATCTAGTTAGGTTTATTTGAAAGTGGAAAATATATTCTTGTTTTTAAACGAGATTGTTCCAACGGAATTTCTTTCACGACAAGAAGGTTTAAGAGTAAAATCAAACAAGTCTTATTGGAAATCGCTCGTAACTTAATTAGAGCGGATTATTTAGTAAGGACTATCTTTTGATTGGTTAAATGATAGAGATGATTAAATAATAATGAATATTTTTCAAGTCTTTGCTAAACAAAATAGCTTCCTTAGTCAAAACATGTTAAATTAATTAATAGGACTACTTTTTTTATAGTAGAACTCAAAAATATTCACTGTTATTTCATGTGACGAAACTGTAAGAGAGCTATTATTTCAAGATTTAATAGCCTCTATGATAAGATGCTTATGGACGAAACAAAGTAATAGTAATTATTATCTAGGATGTGAAAAATAAAATGTGTGGAATTGTAGGATTTATTAACGACAAAGACAATAAAAAAGCAATCATAAACGACATGATGGATCGAATCGTTCATCGGGGACCGAATAGTTCGGGTGATTATATTGACCAGCATGTTGCTTTAGGATTTAGAAGATTAAGTATTATCGACTTAGAGGGTGGAAAACAACCTATCTATAATGAAGATCGGACAAAAGTCATCATTTTTAATGGGGAAATCTATAATTACCAACCTCTTAGAGAAGAGCTGATTGCAGCTGGACATATTTTTCAAACACATGCGGATACAGAAGTATTGTTGCATGGTTATGAAGAATGGGGAACTGATCTATTACAAAAGGTTCGGGGTATGTTTGCCTTTGCAATCTGGGACAATAAACGCAATGAATTATTTGGTGCTCGGGATCATTTTGGAATCAAACCATATTATTATGCGGAAATGAACGGCACATTTATGTTCGGATCAGAAATCAAAAGCTTTTTACCACATCCAGATTTTCATAAAGAATTGAATAAAGAAGCCTTGAAACCTTATATGACATTTCAATATTCACCATTAAATGGAGAAACCTTTTTTAAAGGGGTTCACCGTTTGCCAGAAGGTCATTATTTCACTTACAAAGATAATAAGTTAGCGATTCATCAATATTGGGATGCTAATTTTGAAGAAAAACAAAACTATTCACGGAAAGAATGGATCGATAAGATTGATGAAACAGTTGAAGCATCGATTAAAGCACATACGATCAGCGATGTAGAAGTTGGCTCATTCTTATCTAGTGGGGTAGATTCAAGCTATGTGACTTCTGTATTAAAACCTGATCATTCTTTTTCAATTGGGTTTGATGATAAAACATATAATGAAGCTATTGAAGCTAGAAAGTTAACAGAACTTTTGGACTTAGATAATACAGCAGCTGTCATCGATGGAGATATGTCATTTAAAGCTTTTCCTTTGATTCAATACCATTTAGATGAGCCAGATTCGAATCCTTCATGTGTCCCACTTTATTTCTTAGCAAACTTGGCTTCGCAAAGTGTTCGAGTTGTCCAATCAGGTGAAGGGGCAGATGAACTATTTGCGGGATACCAAACTTATGGGTTCCATACGAATTCAAAAGTTATTCGTGTCATTGCTCAAGGGTTGAAGAAACTACCAAAAGGAACACGTTATAACTTGGGACGAAAAATTGGCAAGATGAAAAACTTCCACGGTAGAATCCATTTATATGAATCTTTAGCTCCTGCGAAAGAATATTTTATTGGTCATGCTCGAGTGTTTGAAGAAAACGAAGCGTCAGATATTTTAACACAAGAATACCAAAAGGCTCCTTCCGTTCAGGAGATTATGGCAGTCCATTATGCTAAAACTGAAAAAATCGAAGATGAAGTGAACAAAATGCAATACGTTGACCTTCATCAATGGATGCCAAAAGATATTTTATTAAAAGCGGATAAATTATCAATGGCTAGCTCACTTGAAGTACGCGTACCGTTACTTGACATCGAAGTGATGAGATTGGCAGAACAGATCCCAAGTAAGTATCTGTTAAATCAAAATAATACCAAAGATATTTTCCGACAAGCAGCAAACAAACATTTGCCAGAAGAATGGTCTAACCGTGTAAAACTTGGTTTCCCTGTACCAATCAAAGCTTGGTTGAAAGAAGACCATGGCTATCAACAAGTCAAAGAATTATTTGAGGCTGATTTTGCCAAAGAATTCTTTGATCAAGAAAAAATTATGAAGTTGTTAAATGACCATCATGAAGGGCGTCATGAAGAACAACGAAAAATTTGGACGATTTTCAGCTTTTTAACTTGGTATAAAGTTTTCTTCATTGACGAAGAAATCCCTAAGGCTGAAGCAATCGATTATGTAACAGTCTAAACGTGATCAGTTAGCGAAGCAAAAGAACATCCCGCTTCGAGCGGATTGATTTTATTCCTTTTTAACAGTGAACAACTCCTCCTTTATTGTGGAGGAGTTGTTTTTTATTAATAGTTTATTTCTCTTTCTTTCGTTCCGTCTTTTTTGTAGATAATTAATGATGTGTTTTTGTTTTGAGCAATTTCTTTCCCTTTTTCAATCGCTTTTTCTTTCGTATCAAAATGATTACTTGCTTTTTTAGCTCCTTCTGATTGGACAATCCACTTATCTTCTTCAAATTTTACGATCACTTTGGCTGTCAATAATTTAGAAGCTCTTGGATTTGTGTCGTGAGAATCATGCTTTGTTGGATTTTTTTCTTGAGAAAACTCTTTTTTTTCAGTAGAAGTAGCATCTTCTGACCATTCTTTGGCTTGTTTGATAGCAATCGGAATAGCACGATCATCAGGATAGCCTTCTGCAAGCAAGGCGTTACCGATATCGATTGCTTTCTTTCGTGTTAACTCTTCTAAATTTTTCATTGCAGGTGGATAATCTTTCATATTCCAAGGCATAAAATCTTCCTCCTCAAAAATTATTTATATTTCAAGTGTAAGCGCAATAGTTGGAAAAGGAAAAGATTTTGTTTAGCAAGTAGTTATTTAGATAACTTTCGTCAAGTAGTTTTACTTAACAAATTTTGTAAAAAGGCTAGCAATCTAGTGGAAATCATGGTAAGATAATCAAGTCTGAGAGTCATCTTAGAGGATTCTAGTAAAAAATGGGAGGGAAAAACATGCGCGTAAACATTACTTTAGAGTGTACTTCTTGTAAAGAACGTAACTACCTAACAAGCAAAAACAAACGTAACAACCCTGATCGTTTGGAAAAACAAAAATATTGCCCACGCGAACGTAAAGTTACTTTACACCGTGAAACTAAATAATTAGTTCAGCGTAAGTCTAGAATCCTTTTTAGGAAGCTAGACTTTTTTTAATAGTGAAGGTTGAATGAAACCATAAACCTGACAAGCGACTCTTTTTCTTGTAACAGGGTCGTTTTTCTTGTATGATTGAAATCGTTTGTTCAAATTCAGTTTGAGAGGATGAAACACATGTTTATTTCAATGTGGGCACAAGACAAGAATGGTTTGATTGGAAAAGATGGCCTGCTTCCTTGGAGGTTGCCAAACGATATGCGTTTTTTTCGGGAACATACGATGGATAAAATATTAGTGATGGGAAGAAAGACATATGAAGGCATGGGCAAATTGTCTCTTCCTTATCGGCATATCATTGTGTTAACTACTCAAAAAGATTTTAAAGTAGAAAAAAATGCGGAAGTCCTTCATTCGATTGATGAACTTTTGGCATATGCCAAGGATATACCTGAAGATATCTATGTGTCAGGAGGAAGTCGAATTTTTCAAGCTTTGTTACCAGAAACAAAGATCATCTGGCGAACATTAATTGATGCAGAGTTTGAGGGGGATACATTTATTGGAGAAATCGATTTTACAAGTTTTGAATTAGTGGAAGAACATGAAGGAATCGTCAATCAAGAAAATCAATACCCTCATCGATTTCAGAAATGGCAAAAAATGAGCAAAGTGGTTTAGCACATAGTTAAATAAAAAAAGACGTTCACTCCAATTTGTAAAGAAAGGAAGGTGAACGTCTATTCTTGTTCAGGTGATTTATTTCAAATTCTTTTGGATATCATTGACCATATTTTGACTAGCTATTGGACCATTATAGAGCCAGCTAGATTCAGGACCAAATTCTAAGACATGATTTTCTTTGACCGCTTTTAAATTTTTCCAAGTTGCTTCATTAAACATCGCAGCTTTTTCATCACTGTTGACTAAGATGAGATAGTCTGCATCTAACTCTGCTAATTTTTCTGCAGAGACAGCTGACCAATCTGAAGTTGCACTTTTAGAGATTTCAGTAACTAGATTTGGCACACCAAATTTTAGATCACCGTAAATGATTCTTCCACTTGAACGTGTTTCACTAACCATAAATGCTGAGTTATTCGTCACCCATAAAACAGCAGCCGTTTTGCCGTTGATTTTATCTGCGAGTTCTTGTCTAGTGGCTTTCACCTTTTTTTGGTAATCAGTAATGATTTTTTCTGCTGCTTGTTCTTTATTTAATGCTTTTCCGATATCTGTTAGTTGGGTTTCCCAAGTGACATCATTCCCATTTTTTACGACATAGGTTGGCGCAATTTTGCTGTATTGCTCGTATTTACCTCCTTCAACTGTAGCCGAAGAAGAGATCAATAAAAGATCGGGTTCATAACTTAAGACTTTTTCATACGGAAGATCATAAGAGATCGTGGGAACATCTTTTAATTCTTTTTGTAAATAATGTTGAATCGATCCACTACCAACTGTCCATTGAGCAACAGGTTTTTCACCTAAAGCGATAAGATAGTCTTCGAGGTAACTCCCGATGATTCGTTTTGGTTGATTAGGGATCTCGACTTTATGACCCAAGGCATCAGTCACTAGGTGAGTTTTTGCAGTTGTTTCATTACCTGCTGTGTCAGTTGAATTGGATGAATTATTTGAAGAAGAGCAGGCGCTAAGTAAACTAAGCAGCAACACTGTGGCCCCAATGGTAAAGATATTCTTTTTTAGTTTCATTTTTTCCTCCTGAAGGGATTTTCATTGATAATCATTCTCAATTGATATTATTCCTGACAATAGTGGTCATGTCAACTATTTTCGGGAAAGAGCCATTTAGAGTAAAACTTGACGAATTTGTGAAGGAGCTTCATAATTGAGAATGATTTTCAGGGAAAGGATGAAAAATTTGACGACGATTGAAGCTGTTGATATTACAACGGGTTACTTAAATAAACAAGTGATTGAAAAAATGTCTATCAAGATACCAGAAGGAAAAGTGACAAGTTTGATTGGTCCTAATGGCAGTGGTAAATCAACTTTATTAAAAAGTTTTACTCGACTGTTACCTGTCAAAGAAGGAAAGATTATCGTAGATGGATCTGAAATTTCTACATATAGTCCTAAGATGTTAGCGCAAAAAATTGCACTGTTAGCCCAAAGTAGTGAACACCCTTTAGGCATGACTGTCGAAGAGGTGGTCTCTTATGGTCGTTATCCTTATCAAAAATTTTTTAGTGGATTAAATGAAGAAGATCTACATGCTATCCAATGGGCGTTGGAAGCGACACAACTAACTAAGTTGAAAGAAAGAGAGCTTTCGAGTCTATCAGGTGGACAAGCTCAACGAGTTTGGATTGCGATGGCTTTAGCCCAAGAAGCGGATATTTTGATTTTAGATGAGCCAACCACTTTTTTAGATCCTGCGCATCAATTAGAAATCTTACATTTACTGAAAGAGATCAATCGTATCAAACAGACAACCGTTTTAATGTCGATCCATGACATCAATCACGCTTCTCGCTTTTCTGATTATTTAATTGGGATGAAAGCAGGACAAATAGTGGTTCAAGGCCCACCTGATGAAGTAATCACAACGTCATGGATGAGGGAAATCTATGAAATTGAAGCGCAGATCATCGAATTGCCTGAAACGAATAAACCCGTTGTTTTGTCTTACGATTTAATCAATGATCGTAAGGAGGATGAACAATGAAGACAAAGAGAAAACGAATGATTCTTTCCCTATTGTTGCTAGGAGTAGTTAGTATATTTTTCTTTGCGTTAGCCAATGGAGCGGCGGTTGTCGACTTTTCTAATTTGTGGCAAGCGATTTTTAAATTTGACGACTCAGTTCAATCGCAGTTGATTATCCGAACGATTCGGTTGCCTCGAGTGCTGGGGGCTTTCTTAGTCGGAAGCTGTTTTGCTCTTAGTGGCGCATTGATGCAAGGTGTGACACGGAATCCTTTAGCTGATTCAGGGTTATTAGGAATTAATGCAGGAGCATCGCTTGCAATGGCTCTTTGTTTTGCATTTTGGCCACATGCTTCTGCTTTTTCTGTTTTTTTACTGTCATTACTTGGTTCGTTGGTAGTTACGTTATTTGTCTTTGGTTTCTTACGTTTTTCAAAAATGGGGATGAATCCACTTCAATTGATTTTAGCAGGTGTTGCGATCAGTACTTTTTTTACAGCTATTAGTCAAGCGCTGACACAATTATTCAATTTGCAACAAGACTTGGCGTTTTGGTTCGTGGGAGGCGCTGCGAACGTCACATGGCATCAATTGGAAATTTTGGCTCCAATTTATCTGTTGACAGTTAGTGGCTCCTTTTTGTTAGGTCGCTCCATCTCGTTGGTCAACTTAAGTGAGTCACATGCCTTGGCATTAGGAGGCAACCCTGGGCGGATCAGATTTTTTGCATTTGTATTAGTGGCGGGGTTAGCTGCAATGGCGGTGTCGTTAGTTGGACCAGTTTCATTTATTGGATTGATGGTTCCACCAATCGTCCGAGGAATCATTGGTTCCGATTATCGGTATGTTTTACCAGCCTCTTTTTTAGTAGGTGGAGGATTAGTGATGTTGGCGGATTATGTTGCACGAATGATCAATCCGCCATTTGAAACGCCATTCGGCTTAATTATTTCCTTGATCGGTGTACCGTTTTTACTACTCCAAGTAAGGAGGGAACAAGGATGAAAAGAAGTTACCAATCACTAGTTGTTTTATTTGTTTTATTAGTTGTTAGTATAGTTGCAAGTTTAATGATTGGCACACCATTTATTCCATTTGATAAATTAGCTGAGGTGTTTCAAGGGAAGGGTTCGGCAATTCAAGAGTTGATTGTTTATGAATTTCGTGCCCCTCGTCTATTAATCAGTCTTCTTGCTGGTATGTGTTTAGGTATTTCAGGCTTTATCTTGCAGGGAGTTACCAGAAATAGACTAGCTGATGCTGGCATATTGGGCATTAACGCTGGAGCAGGTTTTTTCGTTATGATTTATTTGGGCTTTTATGCCAACCAAACTTTTCCGTTTTTACTATTGATCGTGGCTTTTCTAGGCGGCTTGCTTGCAGCTTTACTTGTGTACTTGTTTGCTTATACGAGAAATAGTTTTTTAGGGATGAACCGGCTTTTACTATCAGGAATTGCAGTCAATGCTGGATTGTCGGCATTGATGCTTTTATTTACGATTAAATTGTCGAAAGAAAACTATGGTTTTGTTAATGCCTGGTTAGCAGGTTCACTTTGGGGAGCTAGTTGGCCATATGTTTTCTCATTGTTACCTTGGGCAGTCATTTTGCTTCCTTTCGTGCTGATTTACAGTCGACGAATTGGTTTATTATCTTTTGGTCAAGAAAGAGCGCAAAGTCTAGGATTAGACGTGCAGAAAAGTCAAAAAATCCTATTGATACTCGCTGTTGCTTTAGCCTGCGGAAGCGTTGCGGTAGCTGGCAGCTTATCTTTTGTCGGTTTGTTAGCTCCTCATTTGGCTAAATTTGTCGTCAGAAGAGAAAATCAACTGTCCTTGATCTTGAGTGGATTATTTGGGGCATTTTTTGTAACGATTGCAGATGTTCTTACACGAGTGATTTTACCAAGTGGTGAGATTCCTACTGGGATTTTAATTGCGGTCCTAGGAGCTCCATATTTCTTATATTTATTATTTTCCAAACAAACGATTGCTTAGAAAATAAATACGGGGAAGAAACGATTGTGTTGAGTAAGCAGTGTTTCCCAAAGTAGTTTCTCGTTATTTTGAGACTACGATTATTCTGACTATTCAAATGAAAAGAGTGAATCAGAGGTCGTGAAGGCATCGGAAAGCTCCAATGACAATAAGAAAGAATTTTTTTAACAGCTTCTCATGTTTTGAAAAATTCAGGCTTATTTCAAGGAGCTGATGCGTGAACACCGTTTACTCGTTTTTAGAATAAAGAGTGAGAGTGATGTCTTAAATTCTGTTTATAAAACTCTTTTTATTTAAAAAGTTAAATTGCTATTTTTACTATTTTCCGCTACCATTTTAACGAGAGGTGGGTTGATACGTTTGAGTCATATTAAAGAAAAACTTAGAAAACTTGGCATTGAAAATTTACAAAAGATTGCTAGAAGTGAACAGAAGCAGCAAAAAGAGCAAAAAATTTACCAACAACTCTTTCAAAGTAATGAATGGCAGCAAGCAAAAGTGGTTGGTTTGACGATGGCAAATGAGATAGAAGTGGCTACGACCCCAATTATTGAAAAGGCATGGGAAGAGAGTAAAACCATACTTGTTCCTAAGACATTGCCTGAACGTCAAATGTGTTTTTTTAAAATTGATCCGGATACCCGATTTGAACGCACCGCTTTTGGCGTACTGGAGCCATTATCTGATCATTCTTTTTCACCGGACGCTATCGATTTGCTGATCGTTCCAGGGGTTGTTTATCATGAAAATGGTTATCGGATTGGTTTTGGTGGAGGCTACTATGATCGCTATCTAGCCAATTATCCGAACCAGACATGTAGTCTGGTTTTTCAAGAACAAATAAACAATCAATGGGTACCAGAAAGTTTTGATAAAAAAGTGCAACACTTGTTTATCGATAAATAATAAGGAGGGTTACATGAATTATCAACAGAAATTAAAATTAAACGCTTGGCTAAGAAGACCAATTTTGACTTATTTGTTTTTAGCGATACAAACCATCGTGTTTGCAATGATGGAGTTCTTTCCATTTTTAAATATTCCAGCATATTTAGGCATGTTTGGGCCGTCTATTGTAGTTGGAAATGAATGGTGGCGGTTTATTACACCGATTTTCATTCACTTTGGACTGGTGCATTTTGTCATGAATTCTTTGATTTTATATTTTATGGGAGACCAAATTGAAACACTCTACGGTCATTGGCGTTTTTTCTTGATCTATTTGTTTAGTGGTATCCTTGGGAATGCAGCGAGTTTTGCATTCAACGATCTTGGCGTTCTATCTGGTGGAGCAAGTACTTCTTTGTTTGGTTTGTTTGGTGCGTTATTCATTCTTGGATTTCATTTCAAAAATAACTCTCAGGTTCGCCAATTGATTCGTCATTACATGTTGTTTATTGTTATCAGTTTTGTATTTGGTTTGACGGATACCTCAGTCGATATCTGGGGGCATCTCGGTGGGATTGTTGGTGGCTTGCTTATAGGAAATATCATCGGCCTACCACAGAAAGTGACCAATTACTCGATTCATCAAAAAATCCTATCTACGCTTGTTTTTGGATTTCTTTTGATAATATGTGTTTTATTGGGTTTAAAAAACTACGGATTACTTGTATAATGTGAAGGAAGTGCTTTGAGATGGAGAGCTTATATGACGTGCAACAACTGCTCAAACGATTTGGCATCTTTGTCTATGTTGGGTCACGTATCTATGATATTGAATTAATGACGATTGAATTGAAGAATCTTCATGACAGTCGTTTGATCGATCATGATACATACATGACAGCGTGGCGCATACTAAAACGAGAGCACCGAGTGGAAGAAAGCCGAAAGAAAGGAAACTTGTAATGGACAAAAAAATTATTGGGATTGATTTAGGTGGAACAACAGCAAAATTTGCAATTCTAACACCAGAAGGAGAGATTCAACAAAAATGGAGCATCGATACCAATATATTGGATGACGGTAAACATATTATTCCGGAAATTATCGAGTCAGTAAATCATCGTATCAAATTATATAACATGAATGCTGAAAATTTCATCGGAATCGGTATGGGAACACCAGGAAGTGTCGATAGTGAAGCAGGTACAGTGATCGGAGCCTACAATTTAAATTGGACTGAACTTCAATACGTAAAAAAACAAATTGAAGAAGGAACTGGAATCAAATTTGCTATTGATAACGATGCGAACGTTGCTGCTTTAGGTGAGCGCTGGAAAGGTGCAGGGGAAAATGATCCTGACGTTATTTTTGTTACCTTAGGAACGGGTGTCGGTGGCGGAATCGTTGCTGCTGGGAACTTGATCCACGGCGTTGCTGGTGCAGGTGGCGAGATTGGACACATTACAGTGGACCCAGAAGGTTTTGAATGTACATGCGGTAAAAGAGGGTGCTTAGAAACAGTTTCAAGTGCAACAGGTGTAGTTCGCTTAGCACGTTTCTTAGCAGAAGAGTATGCCGGAGATTCAAAATTAAAAGCAATGCTTGACAATGGAGAAGAAGTAACAAGTAAAGATATTTTTGAAATGGCACAAGTAGACGATCCATTTGGTCTGATGGTCGTTGATCGTGTTTGTTTCTACTTAGGATTAGCTTGCGGTAATCTAGGGAATACTATGAACCCATCAAGTATTGTTTTAGGCGGCGGAGTATCTGCTGCCGGGGAATTTTTACGTAGTCGTGTTGAAAAATATTTCAACCAATTTACGTTCCCTCAAGTACAACAATCAACAAAAATCAAATTAGCAGAATTAGGAAATGAAGCTGGCGTGATCGGTGCTGCTTCATTAGCCTTGAAATTTGCGGAATAACGTGGAGGAATGACATGGTTTTATGGGTAATTAACATCATTTTGCTATTGATTATTCTTGCTATTGTGTTTTGGGAAGTTTATCTACGAGTAATGGCAAAACGTTCTGCAAAAACACTGGAAGAAGAAGAATTTCGTGATGGGATGCGTAAGGCACAAGTCATTGATGTTCGTGAAAAAGACGTGTTTGATGCAGGACATATTTTAGGGGCAAGAAATATCCCTTATACTGTTTTAAAAGATTCATTAGGATCTATCCGAAAAGATCAACCGGTGTATATCTACGACCAAAAGAAAAGCTTAAGTATTCGTACAGCGAATAAGTTAAGAAAAGCTGGCTACCAAGATATCTATATCTTAAAAGGTGGATATGATGGCTGGTCTGGCAAGATTAAAAGTAAAAAAGTATAGAACGTCATGACGTCAAATTATCGGTCAATCCTGATGAGTCGTGTAAAGTCAAATCTGGGTCAGAATGAACCTCATTCTGTCTCAGATTTTTTGTTATTTCATTTGGAAGGAAAATGGGGATGAAGGATCAACTTTGATTCTGTAGTAACCACCAGAAGTTAGATTTTGGTCTTACTTTTTGGGATTGATACATTCATCAGTTCCACAAATGATAGAGCCAATTTATCAGAAGTTTTTGTATATAAAGTAATAGATACTTTTTAGAAAATTGCATGACTGATTATTCGATTAGGCAACGGGAATAAAAAGAATTCATTAGATCGCACAAGATAAAATACTAAATTTTATTCTTTCCAGAAATAAAAGTTCTATCTCCATTGCGTACGTCATGTATGATGATTCAATGATAAATCAAACAATGGGGGAGAAAAGAAAATGCCAGAAATATCTAATGAAACTTTCACTGAGCAACAACCTGCAGGAGTAGTAAAAAAAGAAGAAATAACAGAAAAAAGAAAAAAGGAACTTGATAAACTTGTTGGAACGATTGAGGTTTCACTAGCTGGTAAATTAAAAGGAAAGACATATGAGGAGATCGTTGAATCGGTTGTGTCTAAGATTATAAATAAGAAGGTAGAGCAATCTGAACTTGGGAGAGTATTATACTCACTAGATCTTTCTGCCCAATTATATCAGCAGGTCGTAAAGGATTATAACATAAAACGCTTAATCAGCCATGATGGTCCAAGCCAAAGTAAAGTCTCTATAACCAATTCTGTGGTTATAGAAAATATAGAAAGCGCAATAGATTCTCCACAAATAATAATAGAAGATCAATCGGTCGAACAAAAAGATAGTTCAAAACCAGAAAACATTCAAGAACAAAAAACAAGTAAGTTGACCACAGAAAAGCTAACGTTTAGGAAAAGGATTAAGAAGTGGGGTCAATCGTTAAACATTTTCAGAAAGAGTAACACAGATAAACAAGAGAATATAACAAATCGTCAAGGAATTGAAATGGATAAGGGGAGGGTACCTTTAAAAAAAATATTGAGACGAAAACCGAGCAAAACTAATGATGATTGTCATAAGAATAACCAACGCCTATACCCTGTCCCTCTCGAAAAGGGAGATAGGAATCACTAGCAAGTATCCATAGAGCGTGCAAAATTGAAATTTAGCATTTAGGGAGTACTAACAGAAATCAAGCCACGGTTTTTTGCTATGACATAATCAAAGGAGAATCTAATCATTTATGCTATGATCAATGTATAAGCAATGAAAGAAGTGGAGAAAATGATCAAACTGAAAAGAGTGTACAGTGCGCGCGAAAAGGGTGATGGCTTTAGAATTTTAGTTGATCGAATATGGCCAAGAGGGATATCAAAGGAAAAAGCACAGATTGATCTATGGTTAAAGGAGATTGCACCAAGTACTGAGTTGAGAAAATTCTTTGGACATCTTCCTGAACGTTTTCCTGTTTTTGAAGAAAAATACCTAGAAGAGTTAATGACAGATCAAGAAAAGCAATTGGCAGTCAAGCAGCTAGCTGAACTCTGTCAAAACTATCCAATCGTGACCTTAGTTTATGGTGCAAAGAATGAACAGCAAAATCAAGCCGTGGTGCTAAAAGGGTTGATGGAAAGGAAGCTGAATCGATGATTATTGGCATTGTTGGGGCAGGCCCCAGAGGACTAAGCATGGTAGAACGATTGATCCGAAACAATCGGGAAAACCAACATATCCAGATCTGTTTATTCGATCCTGATGGGCCTGGTGGTCGAGTCTGGCGGCTCGATCAACCAACAGAGTTATTGATGAACTCAGTCTCTCAGCAAGTTACGCTTTTTACAGATGAAACATTAACAAGTGGCGGAGAGATTTCACCGGGGCCTAATTTATATCAATGGAGCCATACAGAGGCGAAAAAGTATATCGAAAAGCAACAGTTTGTGAATAAAGAATTTTTTTTGGCAGAAGCCGGGCGCTTACGGGCTAATGAACCAGCTACCAGATGTTTTTATGGCTTGTACCAGCAGTGGTTTTATGAACAATTAAAAAAATTAGCACCGCATTCATTCACTATCGTTCGATCCTTAGTGAAAGAGATTGACAAGATAAAGACAGGTTTTTACTTGAAAACAAACGAACAGCATTTAGTAGTAGATCAGTTAGTGATTACTACGGGACATTGGGAAAATAAAGTATCCAAAGACGAGAAAAGGTTTTATGACTATGCTGAAAAAGAGCAATTGTTCTACCAACCGCCAGCAAATCCAGCTGATGTTTCCGTAGAAACTATTCCGCCAAAAGCCACAGTGATTCTTAGAGGATTAGGTCTAAGTTTTTTTGATTATGTAGGTTTACTTACCGAGAATAGAGGAGGTAAGTTTGAAAAACAAGGAGAGAAATTGGTATATTTGCCGTCTGGACGTGAGCCGATCGTATACTGCGGGTCTAGAAAAGGGTTGCCCTATTTTCCTCGAGGAAAAAATGAAAAACGGGGAGGAGCAATGGCTGTTCCTAAATTGATCACCAAAGAAAATTTAGCAAAGCTTTATCAAAATCAACAATTAACTGGGAAACTGTTTTTCGACTTGCTAAAAAAAGATGTCGAACTTTTTTATTATAAGAAATTAATTGAGGAAAAACATCTAGCTATTTCACCAGTATTATTTGAACAAATCTTTTTAACACGTGATCAAAGTGATTGGCAAAAACAATTTCCTGAATTACAGCCTTATCAATGGGAGTGGGATTTTTTTGAAACGTCTATCTATCATGAGAAGCATGACTTTCAAAAAGAAAGTCGAAAGTTTATTGATTATCAAATCAATGAATCAATGAAAGGAAATTGTACTGGGGCGCTTGCTTCAGCTTTTGATGCGTTAAAAGATTGGCGTGATCCTGTCCATCTGGTCATTGAATGGGGCATCTTCACTGCCAAAGAATACAGAGAAGTATTATGGGGTTGGTTTACTAAGCTCAATGCTTTTCTCACGATCGGTCCGCCAGTTGTTCGGACAAGAGAATTAGCCGCTCTGATTGATGCGGGTATTTTCACAATCGTTTCCCCACCGCTGGAAATCAAAACAGAGGCCGGTTTCTTTATCGTAGAAAACGAGGGACAACGGATTGAAAGTCGCTACTTGATTGAAGCCCGACTCCCGCAGACTGATTTGACACAAACAAAGAACCCAGCATTAAATAGCTTGAAAAAACATCAGCTGATTCGTCCTTTTACTTATCAGGACCCGACTGGCGTGTATGAAACTGGTGCAATTGATATCAAACTAAGCACCAATCAAGTCTGGAACAAACAGGGAGAGCTAGAAGAAAATTTATATTGTTTAGGGATTCCGGTCGAAGGTGTGGATTGGTTGACAGCTACAGTCTCACGACCATATACTGATGCTTGGAATTTGAGGCAAATCGATAAAGTGGCACAGCTGATTCTTGGAAGGACAACCAATTGAAGCAAAAAACACAACCGACTCTAAAGGCTAGATCATTCATCTAACTTTTAAGATCGGTTGTGTTTTACTAATTAATAATGATTCTTTGGGTTATAAAAGGGATGATTTTCTTGAATCGTTTAAAGATTAGCGAGCTACACGTTTACGCATCGCTTTTTTACGATTTTCTTCGATCATTGTTTCTTTTTCATCAATGGGATCGATTACTGTTTTTTTAACTGAAGCTACCAATCCAGCAACAGCTGCCGCTGTTGCAAGACTACCGACTAAAATTCCAGATACAAATTTTTTCATTAAATCCACCTCGTTTATTAGTTGTTGCTTCTATTATGTAACAAATTGAAAAAAAAGGCTAGTCTGACGTCTATTTATTGGAAACCTTTACAAATTTTCCTTGAAAATATTTACTAAATGTTTTATTATAAATTTACTAAATAAATAGCAAAGGCAACAGAAACAAAAGAGTCATAGTTTCAAACGATTCAAAACGTACTTTTTGCTGCTTTTGTAAAAAAAGGAGTGTTTTCATGGCAATCTTGGTATTGGGTGGCGCAGGTTATATCGGTTCACATGCTGTTGATCGGTTGATCAATCAAAACTATCAAGTGGTAGTAGTGGATAATTTATTAACGGGGCATCAAGCAGCAATTCATCCTAAAGCACAATTTTACAAAGGTGACATTCGGGATAAATCTTTTTTACAGTCTGTTTTTGAAAAAGAAACGATCGAAGGAGTCCTTCATTTTGCAGCTAGTTCATTAGTAGGAGAGTCTGTTGAGAAACCATTGAAGTATTTTAATAACAATGTCTATGGTATGCAAATATTGTTAGAAGTGATGCATGAATATCATGTGAAGAATATTGTCTTTTCATCTACAGCAGCCACTTATGGTGAACCTACAGAATCACCAATTACCGAAGCAACTCCTACGAATCCAAAAAATCCGTACGGTGAAAGCAAATTGATGATGGAAAAAATGATGAAATGGTGTGACCAAGCCTATGGCATGCGATATGTAGCATTGCGTTATTTCAATGTAGCAGGTGCAAAAGCAGATGCATCGATTGGGGAAGATCACACACCAGAAACGCATTTAGTTCCTATTATTCTCCAAGTAGCTCTAGGTCAACGTGATTCTTTGGCGATTTACGGTGATGATTACGATACACCCGATGGAACATGCATCCGAGATTATGTTCAAGTGGAAGATTTGGCTGATGCCCATATCTTAGCTTTAGAATATTTAAGAGCGGGGAATGAAAGTAACTTCTTTAATCTAGGGAGCAATCAAGGCTACTCCGTCAAAGAAATGCTTGAAGCGGCTAGAGAAGTAACAAATCGAGAAATTCCAGCTAAGGTGGCACCACGTAGAGCCGGAGATCCAAGCCGGTTGGTCGCTTCCAGTGCTAAAGCTGAAGAAATCTTAGGTTGGCGACCAGCTTACACAGATGTAAAAGAAATCATTAAAACAGCCTGGGATTGGCATGTGAGTCATCCCCATGGTTATGAGGAGTAGAGAGAAGATGACAATCAGTCAAACGATTTGTGATTTTACGACACTAGCAATTGAAGCTGGTGGCTGGATGGAAATGGATCGAATTTATTTACAAAATCGAATTTTGGGAATGATCGGCGAAGAGGCTTTGGAAAACACTGAAGTGCGCCCTGTTTCAGAAGAATCGGTGGTGTTACTTGATCGGTTAGTCGAACAAGCCAAAAAAAATGAAGTGGTTACTGATTTACCAGCTGAAATCGAAATCTTTGAAGCACAATTAATGGATTTTTTAACACCACCACCATCAGTAGTCAATGCGTTTTTTGCACAACATTACGCAACAAATCCAGAAGAAGCAACAGACTACTTTTATCAATTGAGTAAAAAAAATGATTATATCAAAACCAGAGCGATTGCGAAAAATATCAGGTATACGTATCCTTCAGAATATGGCGAATTAGAGATTACGATCAACTTATCCAAACCTGAAAAAGATCCTAAGCAAATTGCTGCCGAAAAACATGCCAAAAAAGTTGATTATCCTGAGTGTATGCTTTGTATCAACAATGAAGGCTATAAAGGACGTTTAAATTATCCAGCTCGCACCAATCATCGAATCATCAGAATGAATCTTGATGGGGAAAGTTGGGGATTTCAGTATTCTCCATATGCTTATTACAATGAACATTCGATCATCTTGTCAGAAGAGCATCGTCCTATGAAGATTACGAAAGAAACATTTTCACGTTTATTAAAAATCACAGAGGTTTTACCACACTACTTTGTTGGTTCAAATGCAGATCTGCCAATTGTTGGAGGATCGATTCTGTCACATGATCATTACCAAGCAGGGCGCCATGAATTTCCAATGGCTAAAGCTCCAATCGAACGATTAATCAAATTATCGGATTATCCTCAAGTAATCGCAGGTGTTGTCAAATGGCCAATGTCTGTCATTCGTCTGCAAGCGACGGGGAAAGAAATCCTAGTGGAAGCTGCTAATAGTATTTTAGAAAAATGGCATCAATATTCAGATCCCGCGGTAGCAGTGACGGCATTTTCTAAAGATGGTACGCCCCATCATACGATTACACCAATTGCTAGAAAACGCGAAAATTATTTTGAACTCGATTTAGTGTTACGAGATAACAATGTCTCTGACGAACATCCAGAAGGGATTTTCCATCCTCACCGAGATATTCAGCATATTAAAAAAGAAAATATCGGTTTGATCGAAGTCATGGGATTAGCTGTTTTACCACCTCGTTTAAAATCAGAAATGGCAGAAGTAGAAAAGTATTTGCTTGGACAAGAAAATAAGATAGCTGAGTATCACTTGGAATGGGCGAAGGGCTTGAAAGCCGACCATCCAAATGTGACAACTGAAACAGTAACAGAGATCGTTCAGCAAGCTATTGGTAAAGTTTTTGCTCGTGTGTTGGAAGATTCAGGGGTATTCAAACGCGATATAAAAGGTCAAGAAGCTTTCCAACGCTTTACTGCAACGCTTTAAGAAGAATGCCCGAGTGGAATAGATAGGAGGAGAAACAAGTGGCAACGATTAAAGATATTGCAAAGTTGGCAGGGGTTTCTCCTGCTACTGTGTCAAGAGTCTTAAATGATGATCAGGAGTTATCAGTTAGCCTAGTAACGAAAAGAAAAATTTTTGAGGCTGCTGAAGAGTTGAATTACACGAAGCACCATAGAAACACATCGTTGAATCAAAAGTCGTTGCGTTTGATCCAATGGTACAATGATCAAGAAGAATTAGAGGATCTCTATTATCTTGCTATCCGTTTGGGAATAGAGAAAAAGGCAGAGGAATCAAATGTGACTTTGCTAAAAGAAACGTGGGACGCTATCAGTGATAGACCGACAAATGGAACGATTGCTCTAGGAAAATTCGATGAGCAGCAGTTGATTGAATTGAAGCAGACACAAAGCAATCTGTTATTAGTTGATTTTGATGGAACACCCTATAACATTAATTCATTAATCGTTGATTTTCAAACAAGTATCCAAAAAGTGATCGATTATTTTTTTAACCAGGATAAAAAAGCGATTGCAATGCTTGCTGGTAGGGAATACACCAAAAAAGGACATCAACGGATTGATGACCCAAGGATTGCCGCCTACCAACAAATCATGGCTGGTAAAGGATTGACTACAACGATCATTGAAGCAGATTTTTCAGTTGAATCTGGCTATCGGAAAGTCAAAGAATACTTAGATAGTGGACAGTATTCGTTTGAGGCGCTGTTTGCAGCAAATGACACACTAGCGATCGGTGCATTGAAGGCAATTAACGAAAAAGGTCTGAAAGTACCTGAGGATATCTCATTGATCGGATTCAATGACATTAGTGTAGCAAAATATGTTTCCCCTGCTCTTTCGACAGTCAAAGTTCACACGGAATGGATGGGGGAACTGGCGGTAGAGACCGTGTTACAAATGATGAATGAAAAAGCACCTGTTTCGAGAAAAATCATTGTAGAAACGGATCTTATCTTGCGTGAGTCTACAAAAAACTAAAGAACAAATCAAGAGAAAGTTGCGAATGATTGCAACTTTTTTTCTTTTTTTCTGAAATGAATTGTCTTTTTCTTAGCAAGAAGTATGCTACAATATAAAACGATAGAAGTTAGTAGAAAGGATGCATCAAAATGATTACATTAGGGATAGACACCGCTAATCAAACTTTAGCGATCGGCGTGATTGAAGATGATACTGTCTTAGGGCAAATCCAAATCAATAAACAGAAAAATCATAGCGTTAGTTTGATGCCGGCTATCGATCAGTTATTCTCAGCACTCGGATTAGCACCAACCGCTATCGATCGAATTGCTGTTTCCGATGGACCAGGTTCATACACCGGTCTAAGAATCGGTGTAACTACTGCAAAAACACTTGCATATACATTGGGTAAAGAGCTTGTGGGGATTTCAAGTTTACAAGCAATTGCTGCTAATTGCCGGAACGTAAATGGGTTGATCGTGCCTTTATTTGATGCAAGAAGAAAAAATGTTTATGCTGGTGTGTACCGAAGACAAAATGGAAAATTAGAAACAGTTCTTGAAGATGTACATATTTCAATTGAAGAACTGCTTAAGCAACTGTCTCAGTTCGATGAACCTATCTTATTTGTCGGAACAGATACGCAAAAATTTACGAATGAAATAAAGGAAGTATTACATGAAGTAGAAATAAATAAGGTGCTTGAATGGGATCTTCCTAATGGCTGTACGATTGCAACATTAGGGGCCAATCGTGAACCAGTAAGAGATTTAACCAATTTTGTACCACGTTATTTGAAAAAAGTAGAAGCAGAGGAAAAGTGGTTGGAAACCCACACTCCTGGAGACGAAAGATATGTTGAAAAAATTTAAAGCATATGCTAGAAGTTTATTCTATGAAAAAAAAGAATTTGCTACTAAGATAATTGAAAATCAAGGGAAAAGCTATCGAATAAAAGAGCTGATACCTCGAGATATCAAAGATTTATTATCGATTGAACGCCAGGTATACAATGGCGAATTACCATGGACAAAAAGTGCCTTCCTTTCTGAATTAAATTCACCTTTTCAAAATTTATATTTAGGAATACTAGACGGTGAACAGTTAATTGGATTTATAGGTGCGAGAATTTTTGGCTTGGATTGCCATATTACAAATATTGCGGTTATTCCTGTGTACCAACGAAGAAATATCGGTACATTGTTAATTGACGAAATTGAAAAATTTGCTATAATGAATCGCTGTGACACACTCTCTTTAGAGGTGAGAATGAGTAATCAAGATGCCCAAAGACTCTATCGGAAATTAGGATTTCAATCGAACAAAGTAAAAAAAGGGTATTATACCCAAACAAATGAAGATGGATTAGAAATGATCAAATATTTAGAAAAATGAGAGGTACAATTGATTTATACTAAGAATGACTTTGAAGATGAACAGTTAGCGTCTTGTTTATGGGCGCTTTGTGAGGAAGCATATGAACATGGTTCTCCTTGGACCAAAGACCAATTTTTAATGGATATCCAACAACCACATACGCAATATTACTTATTGGTGGAAAATTCGCTACTCCAAGGATTCATTGGTTATTCGAAAGTTATCGATGAGACGGAGATCACGAATATTGCTGTGGCAAAAAAACTGCAAAAAAAAGGGTATGCACGTCAGTTATTACGCTTTTTATTAGACCGAGAAAAACAAGCAGGAACATATAATGTTTACTTAGAAGTACGAACGTCTAACCTAGCAGCTCGTCATCTTTACCAATCAGAGAAATTTAGAGAACTAGGGAAACGAAAATCTTATTATCATGATCCAGTAGAAGATGCGATCATTATGAGTACAAAGTTAAAAACGGAGACGATGAAATGAAAGAAGAATTGATTCTGGCAATTGAATCAAGTTGCGATGAAACGAGTGTCGCAGTTGTGAAAAATGGTGATGAGATTTTAGCCAATGTCATTGCTTCACAGATTAACAGCCATAAAAGATTTGGCGGTGTTGTTCCAGAGGTAGCAAGTCGCCATCATGTAGAGCAAATCACCTTATGTATCGAAGACGCTTTGGCGGAGGCAGGCACTTCTGTTGAACAACTGAGTGCTGTAGCGGTTACTTATGGTCCTGGTTTAGTTGGTTCGTTACTGATTGGGATTTCTGCCGCTAAAGCTTTTGCTTGGGCGAACAATTTGCCTTTGATACCTGTGAACCATATGGCAGGTCATATTTACGCTGCACGCTTTCAAAAGCCTTTTGAATTTCCGCTACTAGCATTGCTTGTCAGTGGTGGACATACAGAGTTGGTCTATATGAAGGAAGACGGGAACTATCAAATCATCGGTGAAACGAGAGACGATGCCGCTGGAGAAGCTTATGACAAAGTTGGTCGTGTCTTAGGTTTGAGTTATCCAAGCGGAAAAGAAATCGATCAGTTAGCGCATCGTGGTGAAGATACCTACCATTTTCCAAGAGCCATGATTCATGAAAGTAATTATGATTTTAGCTTTAGTGGTTTAAAAAGCGCCTTTATCAATTTAGTACACAATGCCCAACAACGTGGAGAAACTCTTGATACAAATAATTTAGCTGCTAGTTTTCAAGCGAGCGTTGTGGACGTTTTAGTCAATAAAACTCTTCGTGCTTGTAACGAATACCCAGTCAAACAATTGATTGTAGCAGGTGGAGTTGCAGCCAATCAAGGATTGCGTGAAACGCTCGAAGAGGCATTGAAAAAAGAACATCCAGAAATTGAACTGCTGATCCCTCCATTAAAACTTTGTGGTGATAATGCAGCAATGATTGGAGCAGCTGCGCATGTAGAGTTGAAACAAGCCAATTTCGCTGATCTTCGTTTAAATGCGAAACCTAGTTTGGTATTGAATCAAGGAGGAAATGAGTAAAATTCACCTTATTTTCGTATACATGGCAAGAGCGGTTGAGAAAAACTTACTTTGTAGTAAGTGAAATCGATTGATTAATGAAATATGAAAGTTAGAATATCATTTTTATTTTTACATCTATTAAAGAGTTTGGGACAATCTTTTATTTGTTCCAAGCTTTTTTTGACTTAAAATTTCTAAATTTGGAAATTTTTGTTCTATTGTTCAAATCGTTATATTAATAAGAGATCTCGCGATAATATGGATTAGAGATTAAGAATACAAATGACGTAAATACTATGTTCTCAGCAAAATTGCTTATTATAATAACTATTTCTAAATAGTAATTGTTATTTTGCGAGTAGTGATTTTATTACAATGGTTATTTGTTTTGAAGGCATTTATTTAATTGTCTTAAGAAATAACATATGCTAATATGGATGGTAGAAATGCTTTTATGCGTTATTTTTTAATGGTTGTTTAATTATTTTGATAGGAAAAGGAGAGTTAGAAGATGAAATATGTGTTACAGAGTATGGTTTTAATTTTATGTAGTTTCTTTTTTACGTCTTATGTTGATGCTGCCGGGGCGATTTCGCAAGATGAGCAAATGATCATCCAAGAATTGACTCAACCTATTTTAATTCAAGGCAAAGAATTTCAAATGCCTCAAACATATATTACACAAACTGAAAATTATTTAAAACAAAATGATTTATCCAAGTCACAAGTGGATACAGCAGTAAAAAATATCCAAAATGTGAAGCAAAAACTGACTAATTTAGACATTGATTTGTCATCGGTCCATACGATAAATGATTTAATAAAAATTATCCCTAGAGAAACAATTTTGGAAATTCAGCAATTGATTTCATCAACAGCGGATGCTTTAGGATTAGTCGTTTTAAGTTGGAATAAAGGGTATGTTGAGCTAGGCACACAAAACTCTGATGGCTCGATTTCAGCAGTGTTCAACTCGAAACAACCGATTAAACAAACGGGAACATTCCCTATCTCAAGCATTCTTGCAATTGGATGTTTAATGATGACTGCGACAGGTGCATTCATCGTAGGAAAGAAAGTCAAACTTGCATAAAAAAAAGAAAAAAATAAAAAGAATAGGCGGAATGATTTTTACCCCTATCTTTTTTTTGATCATGGGTTATTCGCTAATGTATATTATTGGGCGACCTGTCATTCAGTTTACGACTTCTTCCTTGCGATTGTTTCTGCTTTCGGATATTCCAAAATATGAAAAAAAGACACAACCATCAGCTAAAGGTATGTCAACTAGTGAGTTAGAAGAAAAACGGAAAACAATTGAGTTGGAAGGAGAGAACATTCCCTCCAGTAAAATCGATTATCCAAGAAGCGGGTATCAATATGGACAGGTTGATGTTGCTTCTGTAAATTTGAATGTGCCCTTATATTATGGAGACT
This sequence comes from Enterococcus sp. DIV0691, assembly GCF_051711145.1. Lineage (NCBI taxonomy): Bacteria > Bacillati > Bacillota > Bacilli > Lactobacillales > Enterococcaceae > Enterococcus > Enterococcus sp. DIV0691. The sequence continues at coordinate 1,789,319 of NZ_JBIOLY010000001.1, read as the reverse complement.
CAGATGATATTTTACGAGAGGGTGCTGGACAATACATGGGGTCTGTGTATCCAGGTGAACATGGGACTACATTGATTGGTGGGCATAATAGTAGTGAATTTGGAAAATTAAGTGCTGTCAAAATTACGGATAAGATTAACATTTCCACTAGTTATGGTGAGTATGTTTACCAAGTATACGAAACAAAGATTTTAGATAAAAATGCGAAATTGATTAGTCAACTTCTAGTTCAAAAACAGCAAGGAAAACTGATTTTGTATACTTGTTATCCAGTCGATAGTATTGGAATGACGGATCAAAGATTATTTATTCTAGGCGATCTCATTAAGGGGCCAATGATCCAACCAGATAAATAATGAATTGAAAAATTGCGCTACTCATGTGTTAAGCAAAACGCTTTGAAAAGAGGTGGATTTACCAAAAAAGAATCAAATGATCAATCGAATAATCGCTTGTTTGGCTCACTAAAAATGAAGTTAGTGGATAAAAAATTTCGAAGTGGGGCAATTTAAGCTGCAATGAGTTTGTGAAATTTTATGGTCTTTTCTTACATTTGGTAAAAATAGTTATGAAAAAAAGAAAACAATGGCGAAAAGTGCCAAAAATGATTCTTGCTTTTATCTGTTCGCTTAGTTTATTTGCAATTTTTGTCTTGGGCATTCTTAAGATTACTTTATTCAATCAAAATTTTATGATCCGTGCAGTGGAATCCTCACATTATGGGGAAACGATCACTAAAGAGATCAATCACACAATTGCTGATGCAGGAAGAGGCGCCAATATTTCCCAAAAATGGTTGAATCAAACAGTTTCAGAAAGCTTAGTAAATGATAATATCAAACAATATATTCATAGTATCTATGCTGGCTCAACCTTTCAATTAGAGGGGGAGAAGCAAATAGAAGAGACAGTCCAAAGCCAATTAGAAAGTTATGGAAAAGAAAAGAATTACCCAAGAAATGCAGAATTTGAAACCACAGTAAATAAACTAAAAAAAGTGAGTATTGAAACAGTTCGGCGTGATATCGAAATCCCTTATTTTGCGTTATACGGCAAAAAAATAATGGCTTATACATCCACTCTTAACCTGTTGCTCATTTTTGCAGTCGCTTTTTTTGGAATCTTATTTTCCGCAATCATTTCGCTTAACAAACCTTTCTTTCATTTAATTATCCGTTACCTTGCTTATGTGATCGGTGGAGCTGGATTAATGGTAGGGGCTTTACCGACCTATTTGTATGTAACTCGATTGATTGAACGATTGGGTATTCATTCTGAAGCTCTATACTTATTTTTAACGACTTATTTGAAAAATTTTCTCTTTATGTTTATGAAATTTGGTCTTTTCAGTATCCTGTTGAGCTTGTTCCTATTTGGCGTAAGTGAGTTTTTCAGAAAGAAAATAGTTCGACGTGAAAAATAGAATAGAAAGGGGCGAAAAGATGGAAGCGGTTATTAATTTGAATGAGATACTAAGCTGGTTAAAAAAGCGGATACTGTTGATCATTTGTTCATTGATCGGCGGTTTCGCCGTTGCGACTGGAGTAACTTATTTTGTTATTACTCCAACATACAGTTCATCGGCTGAATTAATCGTTCAATCGAAAAACGAAATCGTCAACCATAATTTACAATCAGAAGTGCATGCAAATGTACTCTTAATTAATACATATAAAGACATGATTTTAGGAGATATCGTACTTAATGAAGCAACCGAATACTTAGAAAATAAATTTGCTTATTACTTAACGAAAGATCAATTGAGAAAGAATATTCAGATTGTTCAATCTTCAGATTCACAAATGTTCCATATCAAGGTGATGTCAGATGAAGCTGAAAAAGCTGCGAATATAGCAAATGTTCTTGCTTATACTTTTGAAGAAAAAGTAAAAGAAGTTTTAGACGTAAATAAAGTAACGATCACATCAATTGCGCAAGCAAATCAGCTACCGGTTTCACCCAATAAACGGTTGAATCTTTTTCTTGGTGCATTTTTAGGTTTACTTCTAGGGATCGGGATGGCTGTCTTGTTAGAAATATTGGATAAAACAGTAAAGGATGAGCATTTTCTCGCAACGATGGGGTATCCAGTCTTAGGGATAATTAGTGAAATGAGTAATAAGGAAATTGAAAGTGGGCAATCGATTCAACTCACAACATACTCTCGACAAGGAACTCATACACATAGACAACGAGCGCGTACACATCTAAGCAGAGAAAATCGGTTCACACGAAAATAGATGAGGAGACTAATACGTGAAAAATAATATGAAAAAAAAGGGTGTTCCTCTGATTAGTGCTAGTAAACAATCGTCCATGATCTCTGAACAGTATCGAACGGTTCGATCAAATATCCAATTTAGCTCATTTGATCAGGATATAAAGACAATCGTCGTTACTTCAGCAGGTCCAGAGGAAGGGAAGTCAACTGTTTCAGCGAATCTAGCGATTGTTTTTGCAAATAGCGGGAAGAAAACACTCCTAATTGATGCAGATTTAAGAAAGCCAAGTGTAGAAAGTACATTTCGTTCAACCTCGAACAGTGACGGACTAACTAACCTGTTAAAAAAAAGAAATGAATCAGCTTTCGTATTCATTCATGAAACAAATATTGCACATTTGTGGACGATGACCAGTGGACCAAAACCTCCCAATCCTTCTGAATTACTCGAGTCAAGCCGAATGAATGAAATCATTGATGAATTAAGCGTAAATTTTGATTTGATCATTTTTGATTTACCGCCTGTTGTGCCTGTGACGGATGCACAGATACTAGCTTCAAAAACAGATGGTACAATCATTGTCGTGAGAGAACGAAAAACGCTAAAGAAAGAATTGTTCAAAGCAAAGGAACTATTGACGATCGCTCAGGCAAATATCTTAGGGATTGTCTATAATGGAGTAAAGAAGTCGAAAGATATCAACTACTATTATTGAGGTAGTAGATGGTGTGTTAAAATGATTGAAAGAAAATGTTGATCAAGATCGTGCATATCAAGTACTAAAGAAGGTGATTTATTGATTAAACCAACTAGAAAAATCAAAGCGATTAGTTTGGTGCTACTCGATAGTTTTCTGATCATACTTGCTAATTACATCAGTTTTATATTTATGGTTCCATTTGTTATCATCAATAGAGATTATTTGGCAATAACACTCATTTCATCAGTTGTTTGTTATCTGTTCTATGGTGGGATCTTTAAAGTATTTACAAGAATCAATCGTTATACGAATCTTAATGAGTTGTTAGGGATCTTTGCGGCACTCACTTTTATGTTATTTTCAATTTTTCCTTTGTTTTACTTGTTTAACCAGGAGCTCATGTACCAGATTAGTTTGCGATTAGTTGTTTTTTCTTACATAATGGCACTTTTATTGATTGCTAGTAGTCGGTTAGGCTGGCGGGTCTGGGTTGAATTGAAAAATAAAAATGGTCGTTCGAATGAAAAAAAAGTACGAATCTTGATCATTGGTGCTGGAGAGGGTGGACAATTACTGTATCAAAGTTTTTTAGGTTCTCAAATTGTGAATAATATTGAAGTTGTGGGCTTTGTCGATGATGATTGTAACAAATGGGGAACTTATCTTTTAGGTAAAAAAGTACTGGGAAATACCCGTGAAATAAATCAATTGATCCAGACATTCCGTATCAATATGGTTACGATAGCGATTCCTTCGTTACCAAAAAAGAAGATCCAACAGCTTGTTCAATCCATTGAAAATAAGAATATCAAGGTAAATATGGTTCCCTCTTTTGAAGAAGTAGCTACCGGAAAAATCAATGTTTCGCAATTAAAAGAAGTAGATGTGATCGATCTAGTAGGAAGAGAGGAAGTTTCCCTTGACCTAGAAAGTATCAGCTATCAATTAAAAGGACAAACGATTTTAGTAACTGGGGCTGGGGGCTCGATTGGTTCAGAGATTTGTCGGCAAGTTTTGGCATTTGAACCAGCAAAGTTGATTTTACTTGGACATGGAGAAAATTCGATTTATTCGATTCATCGAGAACTAACTACATTAGATCCTCAGAGGAAAGTAGAGATTCTACCAATCATTGCTGATATTCAAGATAGAGAACGCATCTTTTATTTGATGGAAAAATACCATCCCACGATTGTTTATCATGCAGCCGCACATAAGCACGTTCCGCTGATGGAATATAATCCCACAGAAGCAATTAAGAATAATATTAACGGAACAAAAAATGTGGCGGAAGCAGCTAAAAAAAATCATGTTAAGAACTTTGTGATGATTTCTTCTGATAAAGCAAATCGCCCGCCAAATGTGATGGGAGCAACAAAAAGAATCGCAGAAATGTTAATCACAAGTCTGAACCAATCTGGTGAGACCAAGTTTTCGGCTGTCCGTTTCGGGAATGTACTTGGGTCTAGAGGTAGTGTTATTCCACTGTTTAAAGAACAGATTTTAAGAGGGGGACCGATCACTGTCACCGATTTTCGGATGACCCGCTACTTCATGACGATCCCTGAAGCGAGCAGATTAGTTATTCAATCAGGTGCATTGGCTAAGGGAGGAGAAATTTTTGTTTTGGATATGGATAAGCCGATCAAGATCGTGGATCTAGCTAAGAATATGATCCATTTGAGTGGTTATACAGAAGAAGATATCGAGATTGTTGAAACAGGGATACGTCCTGGGGAAAAATTATATGAAGAATTGCTATTAGAAAAAGAAAAGAAAGAAACGCAAATTTTTGAGAAGATTTTTGTTGGGGACATTAAAGGCTTTTCTTTAAAAGAAGTCACCCAGCTAATTGAACAGTTACCAGAAGATGAAAGCGAAGCAGCCAAGAAAGTTATAGCGTTTGCAAATGCTTCTAATGAATGAAGAAAAGATAGAAATGATGATTGGAAAAATAAATCAATCAGTGAATTTTTGCTGTTAAAGGCGCACGGGGAGATAGAAAATGAAAACAATGGAAGCAAATGGGTACTCATCAATTGATGAATTAACGAAAAGCAACCAAAAAATTTTAGGAAGGTTATTTTACCTATTGGGATTTACACTCTGTATTTCGCGTGTTTTTTTCGGGATCAATATGTCAATAAGTGATGTATTTATGGTGCTATTAGTTGGCTACCTTCTACTAATGAAAAAAGTGGTGTTCAGTAAACAATTAGTACTATTTTTTATTGGGGTTATTTGTTGGCGGTTATTGTCCACGATATTGTTAAGTTCATGGGTGGATACTTCTGTTTCGCTTTTTTCAGTCATCATGACGGGACAAAAATTTTTCGTCAATCTCCTTTATTTGATTCTAACGATCTCGATCCTTCATATAAATCCAGAGTTGAAAAAAGATTTTTTATCTGGGGTAAAAGTCGGAACACTTTTTTTTGGCTGTCTTAGTATGTTCATTTTTCTAGTAGCTCCAGCAAGTTTGAAATCATTTGTTTTGTTCGGTGATCTACGTTTGAAAGGATTCATGAATGATCCTAACTATTTTGCTTATCTTCAAACATGTGGCTACTGTATCTGGTACTTAAGACCATTTAAAGGTAAGTGGAAGAACCTGATTGCATTCATGGGTTATACATCCTGTATTTTGTTATCTGCTTCCAAAACAGGGGTTGTAGCATTTTTAGTAATCAATTTGTTATTTCTAATTCAAAAATTATTTAGGAAAAATATCAACGTCAAACATCTTGTAATGACAATCATGACAGCGAGTGTATTGATTATCGGTACGCATTTTCTTTTTGCTGATTATGTAAGTAATTTAATTGCACGTTTTCTTTCCATTCCGCAATTTGTCCGATTTGAGGGAGTTTTCACTAATTTTTATGGCGCAATCGTTGCTGGAGGTTCCGGTAGAACAGAAGCTTGGAAAACAGCACAACTTTTGTTAACGCGGACTCATTTCATGGGTATCGGTTTCGTTGACTACTCTTCAGTTGCTTTATCAGTTAGTGGAAGCCCGACGATTGCTCATAATACTTTTTTACAAATAGCTGTTGAATGGGGAATAGTCCCAGCAATGATGGGAATGTTGTTGGTATTTGGTCAGTTTGTCAGAAAATTATTGCTGAAAAAATGGTTGCTGTGTCTCTTAATATTAGCGAATATTATTTTTTCTTTTAGTATTTCTTTACAAAATTCACGATTACTATGGATCTTAGTAGGTTTACTCGTTGTGAAAGAACAGGGATCTCTAGTAAATGGAAAAAAGGAGCAGTCAAATGATTAGTGTGATTATCCCTACTTTCAATGCAGAAAAATCGATTGAGCGAGCAGTCAATTCTGTACTAAGACAAAGCTATCAAGATTTTGAAATCATTATTGTCGATGATCGATCAACAGATCATACTTGGGAACTTTTAACGAAATTAAAAAAACAAGATCAACGTATCAGAATCTATCAAAACGCTAGAAATTCTAAAAGTGCTTATACTCGCAACCAGGCAATCAAACATGCACGGGGGAACTACATTATGCAACTAGATGACGATGATTATTGTCACGTGGAACGTATGGCAAAGCAAGTAGCGTTTTTGGAGGCTCATCCAGAATTTGGTTTTGTTGGCAGTAATGCCTATTTATGGGACCAAGAGGGTGTCTATGGTGAACGGGTGGTCAAAGAACGACCTGAAATAAAAGATCTCTTGAAAACGAGTCCGTTCATCAATCCATCGGCTATGTTTAGAAAACACATCTTAGAATCTGTAGCGGGTTATCGAGTTTCAAAAGATACTGTTAGAGGACAAGATTATGACCTATATATGCGGTTATATGCGAAGGGACACAAAGGTTATAATTTACAAGAAAACTTAGTTTATTACTATCAAGATAAAGAGTATTATAAAAAAATTTCCTGGAAAAATCGCCTTGGGGAAAGTCGGTTGAAATATCGTAATTTCAAAGAATTACAGGTTGCTAAAGTTCATTATCTGTATGTCTTGAAACCACTAATAGCGATAATGATTCCTAGACACCTCCTATTTTGGCATCAGCACCGCAAACAAGGATGAAAAGGTTTCTTTGTTTCCTTTACAAATAAATCAGGCTTAGACAAAAAATAAAACATACTAAGATAAGGGCAGCCTCATCTTAGTATGTTTTTTTATTCTCTTAAAGCAGGCGTCACAGCAGTTTTACAAAAAGTAAACCGTTTCTTTTGGTAATCTAATAAACCAGAATCTTTTAACTGTTTGATTACTTGTCCAGCAGTCTCTCTCGTTGTCCCACTATTAACCGCTAATTCTTTTAGTGTGATAGGGTATGGAATTTCGACATGGCCATCTGTGGTTGGTATGCCAAGCTCTTCTTTTAAAATGAATAAGTTTTGTTTCACTCGATCAAAAGCGCTAGAAGTTAAACCGATCTGTATCCGCAGTTCGTGCATCGCTACTACTTTTGAGATTTTATGGATCATATAGAGTAATTGTTTTGGATTGTTTTTCGCAATTTTTTCATAACAAGATACTGGGAAAGAGAAAGTTTCGATGTCTGTCATTGCTTGAGCAGTGTATGAATAAATTCCTTCTTCAAAAATACCAGACATTGGGAAAAGGTTATTTGGATTGACATAATCATAATAATAATAAGTAGCACTTTCATCATATCGTTCTAGACGAACCAATCCTGATGTTAAAATGTAGAGACGTTGTCGTTCATCTCCTTCATCAAATAAAATTTGTCCTTTTTTATAAGAACGAAGGATCGTATGCTCTTTAATGAGCTCAAATTCCTCGTCAGTAAAGTTTTCAAAATCAGGTTGATAGCGTAACTTTGAAAAATGATAATCAATTCTATTTATACGCATAAAACTCCCACTCCTTACTTTCAGCTACATACTATATTGTGACTGGTTTTGGATTAAATGTAAAGTTTTAACCTAGAAGAAAAATCATGGTTAAAAAAGCAATTTTATTCTTTGTGATCAGTCTTTGATGTTATTATGAATAATTTATACAGATAGATTGCATAATTCTTTTTAATGATTGGTATTTTTGTATAAAAAACACAATTATTACATAAAGCAAGCGCTATCAACCTTGTGAAATATCGAAAAAGAAAATATTCAAAAATAATTTTTTAATGAATAAATATTTTTTTGAGAGAGTTTTCAGTATAAAAAAAGTGATAAAAGTTAATAAAAAATGTAAAAACGTGTATTTATTTAATTGTCTTCTAATAATGTGAAATTGCTCTCGTTTTAGATGAGAAGAAATTATGAAAGTGGTTACAAAAAGGCGGTATTCTATGTATGTAATCAAAACGAAGGAGGCAACACAACATGGATAAACCTATTCACGTTTTCTCTGAGATAGGGAAGTTAAAGACAGTTTTATTGAAACGACCTGGACAAGAAGTGGAAAATTTAACACCAGATATTATGGACCGTCTGTTGTTTGATGATATTCCATATCTGCCAATCGCACAAGAAGAGCATGACTATTTTGCAAAGACATTGCAAGATGAAGGCGTCGAAACTTTATATCTAGAAAAATTAGCTGCAGAAGCAATTGATGCCGGCAATGTCAAAGAACAATTTTTAAATAAAATGTTAGACGAATCCCACATTGCATCTTCTGCTGTAAGAGATGGTCTTCATGAGTTCCTTCTATCAATGGAAACCCAAGAAATGGTAGATAAAATTATGGCGGGTGTCCGCACGAAAGATATTTCAGTTCGTTCAAACAGTCTGTATGATCTTTCTTCAGATGACGACTATCCATTCTATATGGACCCAATGCCAAACCTTTACTTTACACGTGATCCTTCTGCATCAATGGGAAATGGGATGACTGTTAACATGATGACATTTGAAGCACGTCGTCGTGAATCAATGTTTACTGAATACATCTTGAAACATCACCCACGTTTTGCGAACAAAGGGGTTGAAGTATGGTTAGATCGTGAAAACCCTGATCACATCGAAGGTGGAGATGAATTAATCCTAAGTGACAAAGTCGTCGCTGTAGGTATCTCACAACGAACAAGCGCTAAAGCAATCGAAAAATTAGCACGTAATTTATTTGCTAAACATGCAGGCTTTGAAAAAGTCCTAGCAATCAAGATTCCTAACAATCGAGCAATGATGCATTTAGATACTGTGTTTACCATGGTTGATCATGATAAATTCACGATCCATCCAGCAATCCAAAGTAAAGAAGGAAAAATGGATGTCTTTACGATCGAACAAGCAGGCGATGACATCAAGATCGCTCATTCTGATGACTTACAAGCGTCATTAAAAGCTGCGTTAGGTTTAGATGATTTAGTCTTGATCCCAACTGGTAATGGTGATGCGATCGTTGCTCCTCGCGAACAATGGAATGATGGTTCTAATACTCTGGCAATCGCACCAGGTGTTGTCGTAACGTACAACCGTAACTATGTATCCAATGAATTATTACGTAGCTATGGCATCAAAGTATTGGAAATCAATTCAAGTGAGTTGTCACGCGGTCGTGGTGGTCCACGCTGCATGAGCCAACCATTAGTACGTGAAGATTTAAAATAATATGAATGCTAGTGGCAGTCTAACTGTCAGCTGCCACTAGATTTCCTCTTTAAAACAAAAACAAACAACCTAAAGGAGAATTTTAGTTATGAAAGAGTCAGTATTTCAAGGAAGAAGTTTATTAGCAGAAAAAGATTTTACAAAAGAAGAATTACAATATTTAATCGATTTTTCTGAGCACTTAAAAGATTTGAAAAAACGTGGCATTCCACATCACTACTTAGAAGGTAAAAACATTGCACTTTTATTTGAAAAAACGTCTACTCGTACACGTGCAGCTTTTACAACTGCAGCAATCGATTTAGGTGCGCATCCTGAATATCTAGGTGCCAATGATATCCAATTAGGTAAAAAAGAATCAACAGAAGATACAGCTAAAGTATTAGGTCGAATGTTTGACGGAATTGAGTTCCGCGGCTTTAGCCAAAAAATGGTGGAAGAACTAGCAGAATTTTCTGGTGTTCCAGTATGGAATGGTTTAACAGACGAATGGCACCCAACACAAATGATCGCAGATTTCTTAACAATCCAAGAAAACTTTGGAACAGTTGAAGGAATCACAGTGGCATATTGTGGTGACGGACGTAACAACATGGCTAACTCTTTACTTGTGACTGGGGCTATTTTAGGTGCAAACATGCGTATCGTAGCACCAAAAGAATTACAACCAGAAGAAGAAATCGTCAAAATGGCAGAAGAATTTGCTGCTAAATCTGGTGCACAATTAATGATCACTGATGACGTAGATAAAGGTGTTGACGGTGCTGACGTACTTTATTCAGATGTTTGGGTATCAATGGGTGAAGAAGATAAATTTGAAGAACGAATCAAATTGTTGAAACCTTACCAAATCAACATGGAAATGATCGAAAAAACGCACAATACTGACCGTTTGATTTTCTTACATTGCTTACCAGCATTCCATGATACTAACACAATCTATGGTGAACAAATGAAAGAACGCTTCGGCATTACTGAGATGGAAGTTACTGATGAAGTCTTCCGCAGTAAATATGCACGTCAATTCGACCAAGCAGAAAACCGCATGCACTCAATCAAAGCAATCATGGCAGCAACACTTGGTAACTTGTTTATTCCTCGTGTGTAACGGTTAATCACATTCATCTCAAGAACAAAACGAGTCAGCTTTAATGGACCTCATCATGGGCTGGCTTGTTTTGTCATTGAGAAAATTCAGAACTCTCTGGAGAAAGGAAGACAAATATGGCAAATCGTAAAGTAGTTGTCGCATTAGGTGGTAATGCGATTTTATCAACAGATGCAAGTGCAAAAGCACAACAAGAGGCATTGATGGAAACAGCAAAATACTTAGTAAAATTCATTGAACAAGGGGATGAGTTGATCATTTCTCACGGGAATGGACCACAAGTAGGGAATTTGCTGATCCAACAACAAGCAGCTGACTCAGAAAAGACACCAGCGATGCCTTTAGATACTTGTGTTGCAATGACAGAAGGATCAATTGGGTACTGGTTACAAAATGCAATGGGTGAAGTGTTGAAAGAAAAAGGCATCGATAAAGATGTGGTTTCGCTTGTTACACAAGTCATCGTTGATGAAAACGATCCATCATTTAAAAACCCAAGCAAACCAGTAGGACCATTCTATACCGAAGAAGAAGCCAATGAACAAATGAAAGCTGATTCAACAGTAACCTTTAAAGAAGATGCTGGTCGTGGCTGGCGTAAAGTAGTGGCTTCTCCTAAACCAATTTCAATTAAAGAAGCACGAGTGATTGAAACGCTAGTAGAACAAGGCGTGATTACAGTCTCTGTTGGTGGTGGCGGAATTCCTGTTGTGGAAACGGCAACTGGTTTACAAGGTAGAGAAGCGGTCATCGATAAAGATTTTGCTTCTGAAAAATTAGCGGAAATCATCGATGCAGATCTATTGATCGTTTTAACTGGAGTAGATAATGTTTATGTAAATTATCAAAAACCAGATCAAAAGAAACTAGAAACTGTTTCAGTTTCAGAAATGAAGCAATACATTGATGAAAATCAATTTGCACCAGGAAGTATGCTGCCAAAAGTCGAAGCGGCAATTGCCTTTGTTGAGGCAAAACCAAAAGCTAAAGCGATTATTACTTCTTTAGAAAATATCGAGAACCTTCTCGCATCTGAAGAAGGAACGATCATCGTAGCGGATAACTAAGAATTCTTTTTCTTAGGAAATGAACTATGTTAAAAAGTGTCCAGTTGGTATTTCTTCTCCTTTAGACCTTCTGGACATTTTTTATAAGAAATCCCTAGCCAGCAGTTTTTTTTTCTGCTATAATTCAATTAATATAATAATTTCATAGTTTGTTGAACAAGAGAGTAATTGTATTTACTTGATCAAAGCGAGTTTGGGTGTGGTGAAAGCCAAACGAGAGGATACAATGAAGCGCACTTGGAGAACTCTGTCTAAGACAGACGGCTATCAACCGATATCAGATGAAGCTGGTCCTAGCAAATAGGACAACTGGAGTGGTACCGCGGGATATCTCGTCTCTAGTGATCATAGTTATCTATGATCACTAGAGATTTTTTTGTTTTCAGCAAACAAAAGTATTTATAGGAGGAATGTAAATGAATAACAAAGATATTGTATCAAAAGCGATCTATGACGTTGTCAAAGACGATCTTACAATGGAACAAGTAGAAAAACTATTAGAAAATCCAAAATCTGCAGACCATGGGGATGTAGCCTTTCCTGCCTTTTCATTGGCGAAAATCTATCGAAAAGCCCCTCAACAAATTGCAGCTGACCTAGCAGAAAAAATCGATTCAACAAACTTTGAAAAAATCGAAGTGGTTGGTCCTTACTTAAACTTCTTTATGAATAAAGCGATGATCAGTAAAGAAGTTTTGGCTTCTGTCGTGAAAGAAAAAGAACATTATGGCGACAGCTCCATCGGAAATAACGGAAACGTACCAATCGATATGTCTTCTCCTAATATTGCAAAGCCGATTTCAATGGGGCATTTGCGTTCTACAGTTATCGGGAACTCCATCGGATTTATCATGGAAAAATTAGGCTACAACCCGATTCGTATCAATCATTTAGGAGATTGGGGCACACAGTTTGGGAAACTGATTGTGGCTTATAAAAAATGGGGTTCAGAAGAAGCAGTACGTTCTGAACCAATCAATGAATTGTTGCGTCTGTATGTTCAATTCCATGAAGTGGCTGAAACAGAACCAGAATTGAATGATGAAGCACGTTCATGGTTTAAACGTTTGGAAGAAGGCGACAAAGAAGCCATTGAATTATGGCAATGGTTCCGCGACGAATCTATGAAAGAGTTCAATAAAATCTACGATCTATTAGAAGTTCGTTTTGATTCTTTAAATGGTGAAGCTTTCTATAACGATAAAATGGATGAAATCGTAGAACTTTTAGAAGAAAAACATTTATTGCAAGCAGATAAAGGTGCTGAAATCGTTGACTTATCAGCTTATGATTTGAACCCAGCGTTGATCAAGAAATCAGATGGTGCAACACTTTATATCACTCGTGATTTAGCAGCAGCTCTTTACCGCAAACGCACCTATGATTTTAAACAATCATTGTATGTTGTCGGAAACGAACAAAGTTATCACTTCAAACAATTGAAAGCTGTTCTTAAAGAATTAGGCTTTGATTGGTCAGATGATATGCATCACATCCCATTCGGATTGATTACTCAAGGTGGTAAAAAACTATCAACACGTAAAGGGAAAATTGTTTTACTTGAAGAAGTGCTAAATGAAGCCATTGACTCTGCTAAAGAACAGATCAGTGAGAAAAATCCTGATTTAGAAAATAAAGATGTGGTAGCTAAACAAGTCGGTGTTGGCGCAGTTATCTTCCATGATTTAAAAAACGATCGCCTAAATACATTTGACTTTAATTTAGAAGAAGTTGTACGTTTCGAAGGTGAAACAGGACCTTATGTACAATATACACATGCTCGTGCTGTCAGCTTGTTAGCAAAAGCCGACTTTACACCATCGACAGATCAAGAATACGCCTTGAATGATGAAAACAGCTGGGAAGTTGTAAAATTGATTCAAAAATACCCAGAAACTGTTTTACAAGCAGGTGAAAAATACGAACCGTCTATTATTGCGAAACATGCAATCAAGTTAGCTCAAGCATTTAATAAATATTATGCACATACTAAAATTTTAGTTGAAGATGACCAAAAAGAAGCGCGTTTAGCATTAGTTTATGCTGTAACAGTCTTGTTAAAAGAAGATTTACGTTTGCTTGGCTTACACGCACCAGATAAAATGTAAGAAAAGTAACGTACACAAATAAACCGTCCCTTACGAAAGGCTTACTTATAATAGTAGCTTTCGTGAGGGGCGGTTTATTTTATATAGAAGTGATTGGGACAGATATCATCCATTCATTGATTCATGCTGCGTTGATTAAATTTAGTTGGCTTAAAAAAGTGTTGTTTCTTTGGGAGCATGTAAGAAGGCTTCCACCAATTTTGCTTCTTCTTCATCTTTGGAAATGATAATGGTTGTATCGAACCCGGCAATCGTACTGACGATATGAGGTGGTTTGATATCGTCTAAAACGGCAGCGAAAAGATGTGCGTTGTCTGGTAAGGTATGGACGACCGTCAGAAAATGGACCCGTTCCACTTTTAACACGATGTCTTCGATCATTTGGACTAACCGTTTTTCATCATCTGTTTTTGCTTCGAGTCCTTTTTTTCCTTGAAAAAGAACAAAATGGGAAACGCCATTTTCATCTGGTACTTTTACGATTTTTAAGTCACGAATATCTCTGGAAATCGTAGCTTGTGTCGCTGTCACACCATAATCCTCCAGTTTGGCCAAGAGTTCTTCTTGTGTACGGATCGTAAATTCCCCGATCACTTGTTTAATAAGTAAATGTCGCTCAGATTTACGCATATTCTTTCTCCTTTACGAAAGATTTCACATGTATCATATCAAAAAAAAATCGAGTTGCCCAATATTATTCTGATTTATGAGATAACTCTAGGAATTATGATCATTTGTTAATGAGAGAGTAAAGCATAAAAGATGAGAATAAATGCAGAGGCAACTAGAGATTTCTCTTGATATTTACTAGCAAGTCAGGTAAAATATTGAATGTTGAGCAAGAATGTCTCTTTAGCTATTGCTATACAGGTAGGTTACTTGTATAATGTTTAAAGATGCTTTTTGCATCAACAAATCCACATTCCTGTTGGATCGTTGATAGGTGCTTGAAAAAGTTTGTCAGCGAGGTGAAAGACAGGGAGAGGAAAAATAAAAACCAAATCGGAGGAAACAAAAATGGCAGTAATTTCAATGAAACAATTACTAGAAGCCGGCGTACATTTTGGTCACCAAACTCGTCGCTGGAACCCAAAAATGAAGAAATATATCTTCACAGAAAGAAACGGAATCTACATCATCGACTTACAAAAAACTGTTAAGTTAGTAGATGCAGCTTATGACTACATGAAGAGCGTTGCAGAAGAAGGCGGCGTGGCTTTATTCGTAGGTACGAAAAAACAAGCACAAGAAGCAATCAAAGATGAAGCAACACGTGCTGGACAATACTTTGTAAACCATCGTTGGTTAGGTGGAACATTGACTAACTGGGATACAATCCAAAAACGTATCAGCCGTTTGAAACAAATCAATGCAATGGAAGAAGATGGAACTTTTGAAGTTCTACCTAAAAAAGAAGTTGCTGGTTTGAACAAACAACGTGAACGTCTTGAAAAATTCTTGGGTGGTATCGCTGATATGCCAAGAATTCCAGATGTAATGTACATCGTTGACCCACGTAAAGAGCGCATTGCTGTTCAAGAAGCTCATAAATTAAATATCCCAATCGTAGCTATGGTTGATACAAACTGCGACCCAGACGAAATCGACGTAGTTATCCCTTCAAATGACGATGCAATCCGTGCCGTTAAATTGATTACTTCAAAAATGGCTGATGCATTTATCGAAGGTAACCAAGGGGAAGACCAAGTAGTTGAAGAAGACTTTGTAGTAGAAAACAATGCTACTTCAATCGAAGAAATCGTTGACGTTGTAGAAGGCGACAACACTTCAGCAGAATAATTTTTAAATGATGGAGCTGTTTCAAAGGCTAGGCGACAAGCCTCACTCTCCTTTGAAACAGCTTTTTTTAAAAAGAAACTATAGGAGGATACAATAATGGCAGATGTAACAGCTAAAATGGTAAAAGAACTACGCGAAATGACAGGCGTAGGTATGATGGATGCGAAAAAAGCATTAGTTGAAGTAGAAGGCGATATGGAAAAAGCAGTAGATCTTTTACGTGAAAAAGGAATGGCTAAAGCAGCTAAGAAAAATGATCGTATTGCAGCTGAAGGATTAGCTTCAGTAGCAATCAAAGGAAATACTGCAGCAATCGTTGAAGTTAACTCAGAAACAGACTTTGTTTCTAAAAACGAAATGTTCCAAGATCTAGTGAAAGAAATCGCTGAACTTGTTGCGGAAAACAAACCTGCAGACATGGAAGCTGCAATGAAGATCAAAACAGAAAAAGGTACGATCGAATCTGACTTGATCGAAGCAACACAAGTAATCGGAGAAAAAATCAGCTTCCGTCGTTTTGAAGTAGTTGAAAAAGAAGATAACGCTGCTTTCGGTGGTTACTTACACATGGGCGGACGTATCGCTGTATTGACTGTTTTAGATGGAACAACTGATGAATCTGTAGCAAGAGACGTTGCTATGCACGTAGCTGCAATCAATCCTCGCTATGTAAACGAAACTCAAATTCCTGAAGCTGAATTAGAACATGAAAAAACTGTTCTTACAGAACAAGCTTTAAACGAAGGTAAGCCTGCTAATATCGTTGAAAAAATGGTAGAAGGACGCTTGAAGAAATTTAAAGCAGAAATCGCTTTGGTTGACCAACCATTCGTTAAAGATCCTGATATGACTGTTGAAAAATATGTTGCTTCTAAAGGTGCTACAGTGAAAACTTTTGTACGCTTTGAAGTTGGCGAAGGAATCGAAAAACGCGAAGACAACTTTGTTGAAGAAGTTATGAACCAAGTGAAAAAATAATTCTGAAAATCGAGTATATGTTATCTAATGTTGATTCATTTTGCGAGTCACTTTTTAAATGTTGGATCAACATTAGATAGTATGCTTATTTGGAATTAAAAAGGAGCAGCGACGTATGTCACAGCTCTTTTTTTTAGGCATAGGTACAAATAGTTAGACTTTTAGTGGCTAAATTACCTGAATATGGTAAAATAGCAATAGAAAATATTGGAGGAATGAACATGGTCACACCGAAATATCAGCGTGTTGTCTTAAAATTAAGTGGAGAAGCTTTAGCTGGGAATGAAGGCTTTGGAATTAAACCGCCTGTTATTAAAGAAATCATCCAAGAAATCAAAGAAGTACACGAATTAGGCGTTGAAATGGCAATCGTGGTAGGCGGCGGCAATATTTGGCGCGGACAAATCGGTGCTCAGATGGGAATGGAACGTGCTCAAGCTGATTACATGGGGATGCTGGCAACTGTAATGAATGCTTTAGCGTTGCAAGATACTTTGGAAAATGTTGGTGTGCCAACACGTGTCCAAACATCAATCGAAATGCGACAAATTGCTGAACCATATATTCGCAGAAAAGCAGAACGTCATTTAGAAAAAGGCCGAATCGTGATTTTTGCAGGTGGAACTGGGAATCCATACTTTTCAACAGACACCACTGCAGCATTACGCGCAGCTGAGATTGGCGCTGATGTTATTTTAATGGCTAAAAACAATGTTGATGGTGTTTATTCAGCTGATCCAAAATTAGATTCAAATGCTGTGAAATTTGAAGAATTGACTCATTTAGAAGTGATTGCAAAAGGGTTGCAAGTAATGGACTCTACCGCTAGCTCACTAAGCATGGACAATGACATCCCATTGCTTGTCTTTAATTTAAATGAACATGGAAATATCCGTCGTGCAATCTTAGGCGAAAATATCGGAACAACTGTAAGGGGGAAATAAAAAATGGCAGATGCAATTATGACAGAAGCAAAAGAAAAGATGCAAAAAGCAGCACAAAATTTACAACGTGAGCTTGGACAAATTCGTGCAGGACGTGCCAATGCAAGTTTACTTGATCGAATCACAGTTAATTATTATGGTGCACCAACACCTTTGAACCAAATGGCTTCAATCCAAATCCCGGAAGCACGTGTTTTAATGATCACTCCATTTGATAAGAGCATTTTACAAGATGTTGAAAAAGCAATTATGGCAAGTGATATTGGAATCAGTCCAACCAATGATGGGAATGTCATTCGTTTAATTATTCCTCAATTAACTGAAGAACGTCGTAAAGAATTAGCAAAAGATGTAAAAAAAGAAGCAGAAAATGCAAAAATCGCTGTTCGCAACATTCGTCGTGATGCAATTGATGAATACAAAAAACAACAAAAAAATGGCGATATCACAGAAGATGATCTACGTGGATTAGAAAAAGAAGTACAAAAACTAACCGATGAAAGCATCAAAGAAGTAGATAAAATCGCTAGTGACAAAGAACAAGAATTACTGGAAGTTTAATCATAAAGCTTGGTAGAATCAGTCTTTTATCAATGCCGTTTATGTATTTTCACACCTACTAAAAAGCCTTGGACGATTTCTTGTCCAAGGCTTTTTTTATAGCAAAAGTTAAAAAATAAGAAAAAAGTCGTAGAAATAACTAAAAAAAGTAATCCAGCATAGGAAATCACGTGATAAATTGATATAATACTAAAGATAGTGGTAACTTTTAAGTATAGGAGGAAAAAGAATGTTACGTTTTTTTCCGCAAAAAAACAAGTATATTCAAGAAAAAAGTGATTTTCATTTTGCGGCTGAAGGTCCCATTCCTCAGCATATCGCAATCATTATGGACGGAAATGGTCGTTGGGCCCAAAATCGACGTTTACCTCGAGTTGCTGGACATAAAGAAGGGATGGAGACAGTTAAAAAAGTAACCAAACAAGCTTCTCGTTTAGGTGTGAAAGTTTTAACCCTCTATGCTTTTTCAACAGAAAATTGGAAACGACCAAAAGATGAAGTCCGTTTTTTGATGCAACTTCCAGTGGATTTTTTTGATACATTTGTTCCAGAATTGATCAAAGAAAACGTTCAGGTTCGTGTCATGGGCTATGAAGAAGTATTACCTGAACATACACAAGATGCTGTTCGTCGAGCAATTGAGCAAACAAAAGATAATACTGGAATGATCCTTAACTTTGCTTTGAATTATGGAAGCAGAGCAGAGATTGTGACAGCAGTCAAAAAAATTGCTGAAGAAGTCAAAAATGAAGAAACTGCGATTGAAGCTATTGACGAAGAACTGATTGCAGATCATCTCATGACTGGTTTTTTGCCAACCGAATGGCGGGATCCTGAATTGGTTATTCGAACAAGTGGGGAAGAAAGAATTAGTAACTTCTTGCTTTGGCAACTTGCATACAGCGAATTGTATTTCACAAAAGCTTTGTGGCCTGATTTTGATGGGGCGCATCTAGAAGAAGCAATCGCAGCATTTCAAAACAGAGACCGTCGTTTCGGTGGCGTGAAGAAAACAGAGAAAGAAGGAGATCAGTCATGAAGCAACGAGTGATCACAGCTGCTATTGCCCTGGTCCTATTTATACCAATTATATGGATCGGTGGAATCACAATCGAATTTGTAGCAGCTTTGTTAGCAGTCGTCGGTGTCTATGAGTTATTCCGTATGAAGGGCTTGACGTTGTTAAGTTTTGAAGGAATATTATCAGCGATTGGAGCAGTTATTTTAGTTCTACCAAAAGAACGTTGGTTTTTCTTTTTACCGGAGAAGACAAGCACGTTTATGCTCTTTTACTTGATCGTCATGATCTTGTTAGGGACATCAGTTATTTCAAAGAATACCTATACGATTGATGAAGCGGGGTTCCCGGTAATTACTAGTTTATATGTAGGTATTGGATTTCAAAATTTCGTCAATGCAAGAACAGAAGGTTTGGCAGTCTTGCTCTTTGGATTATTTGTCGTTTGGGCAACTGATATCGGTGCTTATATGGTTGGAAGACAATACGGAAAACATAAGTTAAGTCCAGATGTTTCACCAAATAAAACAATCGAAGGAGCATTAGGTGGTATTGCTAGTGCATTAGTCGTTGCTTTGTTGTACTTCTTGTTCTATCCAGCCAAAGAATTATTTGGACATGGGCTGTTCTTCATGCTCCTTGTAACGATGCTCTTATCGATCGTGGGACAATTTGGTGATCTCGTTGAATCTTCGATCAAACGTCACTACGATGTCAAAGATTCTGGGAATATCTTACCAGGGCATGGCGGGATACTAGATCGTTTTGATAGTTTGCTTTTTGTCTTTCCAATCATGCATTTATTTGGATTGATTTAGTGATCATCAAAGACTTGAATGAGCACTTGCCTAATCGTCTACTCATTTATAAATAACAATAGTTTAATAGGATGTCAATGAGTTGTTAACTAAATATGGGTATGGGAATGAAGCATTATCTTTTTTCAAATCAATATGCGAGCTTTATGTTCACATCTTACTCAAAAAAGAATACGTGGTGTCTTAGAAGTTGTTCGTTCAGAAAATAAGCCGAATAATCCAGAAGAAAAATAGTTTTGGATTATTCGGCTTATTTCTAAAAATTGATTATTTCCAGCGCCACCTCTTTTCTTTAAAAAAACTAGGGCTATTGGTGAATAGCTATTAATATGGTAAAATTAAGATGTTTTATTTAACCTAAAAAAAAGTAAAGGAGAATGTAAAATGAAAACAATTATTACATTTATTATTGTTTTTGGCATTTTGGTCATTGTTCATGAATTTGGACACTTCTTCTTTGCGAAACGATCAGGAATTCTCGTTCGAGAGTTTGCAATTGGTATGGGACCCAAAATTTATGGGCATCAAGCTAAGGACGGAACTACCTATACACTACGTTTATTGCCAATCGGAGGTTATGTGAGGATGGCAGGAAACGGGGACGATGAAACAGAGATGGCTCCGGGAATGCCGTTATCTCTTTTATTAAATTCTGATGGTATCGTAGAGAAAATCAATTTAAGTAAAAAAGTACAGCTTACAAATAGTATCCCGATGGAATTGATTCGTTATGATCTTGAAGAAGAATTAACGATTACTGGCTATGTCAATGGCGAGGAAGAACAAGAAGTGACTTATTCTGTCGCGCATGATGCTTCGATCATTGAAGCCGATGGCACAGAACTTCGAATCGCTCCAAAAGACGTGCAGTTCCAATCAGCCAAATTATGGCAACGGATGTTGACGAATTTCGCAGGACCAATGAATAATTTCTTGTTAGCTATTTTGTTATTTATTCTGCTTGCTTTTATGCATGGCGGAGTTCAAGTCACTAACACGAATCAAATTGGCGAAGTCTTACCTAATGGTGCAGCACAAACTGCTGGTTTAAAAGAAAATGATAAAATCTTGGAGATCAATGGTAATGCCATTCATTCTTGGGGAGATCTAACGGCTACGATCACCGAGAATCCTGGGAAAAAACTCAATGTTGAAGTCGAACGCAATGGTCAGAAACAAACCCTTTCAGTAACACCAGGCGTGGTAGAATCGAATGGGAAAAAATATGGGCAATTAGGAATCAAAGCACCAATGAAAACGGGATTTTTTGACAAAATCATTGGAGGAACACAACAAGCTTTCAGTAGTTCATTAGAAATTTTTAAAGCACTAGGCTCATTATTTACAAACTTTAGTTTAAATAAATTGGGCGGTCCTGTAATGATGTTCCAATTATCTTCAGAAGCTGCAGATCAAGGAATATTAACGGTCATTAGCTTGATGGCCATTCTTTCGATGAATTTGGGAATCGTTAACTTATTACCAATTCCAGCGCTTGACGGAGGAAAGCTTGTCTTGAACGTCGTGGAAGGGATTCGTGGAAAACCAATCAGCCAAGAAAAAGAAGGCTTTATCACATTAGCAGGATTCGGTTTATTGATGCTTTTAATGGTATTAGTCACATGGAATGATATCCAACGATTCTTTTTCTAGAAAAAGTTTATAAATAGGGTATAATTACAAACGATAAATGATTATATGAGAAATGAAGGAGTATATAGAATGAGACAATCAAAAATGTTGATTCCAACATTACGAGAAGTTCCAAATGATGCAGAAGTACTAAGTCATCAAATTTTATTAAGAGCAGGGTATATTCGCCAAGTTTCAGCTGGTATTTATTCTTATTTGCCTCTTGCTAATCGTGTATTGGAAAAATTAAAAACGATCATGCGTGAAGAATTTGAAAAGATTGGCGCTGTCGAAATGTTGATGCCAGCTCTCTTACCTGCGGAATTGTGGGAAGAATCTGGTCGTTATGAAACTTACGGCCCAAATTTATATCGTCTCAATGATCGTAATGATCGCAAAATGATCTTGGGTCCAACTCATGAAGAAACATTTACTGAATTGATTCGCAATGAAGTCAATTCCTATAAAAAATTGCCGTTGAACCTTTACCAAATCCAGACAAAATATCGTGATGAAAAACGTCCACGGTTTGGGTTATTACGTGGCAGAGAATTTATTATGAAAGATGCTTACTCTTTCCATTCATCAGAAGAAAGTTTAGATGAAGCGTATAAAGATTATGAAAAAGCATATACTGAGATTTTCAAACGTTGTGGGTTAGATTTCCGAGCAATCATTGGTGATGGTGGCGCAATGGGTGGTAAAGATTCAAAAGAATTCATGGCGATCTCAGAAATCGGTGAAGATACGATCTGTTACTCAACAGAAAGCGATTATGCCGCTAACTTAGAAATGGCGACAAGTTATTATGTCCCTAAAAAATCACATGAAACACAACTTGAATTAGAAAAAATTGCGACACCAGATGTAAAAACGATTGAAGAAGTAGCGAACTTCTTTGAAACTGAGCCACAAAAAATCATCAAATCTGTTTTATTTATGGCAGACGAAAACCCAGTATTGGTATTAGTACGTGGGGACCACGATGTCAATGATGTGAAACTGAAAAACTTTTTAGCGGTTGATTTCTTAGAAGAAGCAACAGAAGAAGATGCTCAAAAATACCTAGGAGCAGATTTCGGCTCTGTTGGTCCAATCGGTGTAGCAGAAGAAGTAAAAGTCTACGCTGATCGTCATGTCCAAGACTTAGCGAACGCTATTACTGGAGCGAATGAAACTGGGTTCCATTATGTGAATGTCAACCCAGAACGAGATTTTGAAGTGATCTCATATGAAGACCTTCGCTTTGTTCAAGAAGGAGATCCATCACCTGATAATAATGGTGTATTGGCATTTACACGTGGAATCGAAATCGGACATATCTTTAAATTAGGCACACGCTATAGTGAATCAATGGGCGCAACCGTATTAGATGAAAATGGACGTGAAAAATTTGTCATTATGGGTTGTTACGGAATTGGCGTAAGTCGTCTGCTTTCAGCAATCGTTGAACAAAATTCAGATGAAAATGGCATTAACTGGCCTAAAGGAATCGCGCCTTTTGATTTACATGTTGTTCAAATGAATCTAAAAGACGAAAACCAAACGAACTTAACCGAAGAAGTTGAACAAACGATGTTAGCTGCTGGTTATCAAGTACTCGTTGACGATCGTAATGAGCGTGCAGGTGTGAAATTTGCAGATTCCGATTTAATTGGCTGTCCAATTAGAATTACAGTAGGTAAAAAAGCGGTGGATGGTATCGTTGAAGTCAAAATTAAGAAAACTGGGGAAATGGTTGAAGTTCGCAAAGAAGAGCTAGCAAATACGTTACCCATTCTTTTAAATCAATAAAATACAGTTAAGAAAGAAAATTCTTGCTTGAAATGAAAGACAAGCCTAACCAATAGTTGGGCTTGTCTTTTTTCTAATGAGACTGAGGCAAGTTTTGGCTCGGTATCCTTCGTTTTTTGTTTCTCACATTTGTTCGAATGAAAAATCATACTGGCTCTTTAGTAAGAAGAAATTGATTTGTGTTACAAAATCGTTCTTAATAAATTGTTGGCACCAATCCTCCATCAAGTCGCAAGGCAGCGCCAGAAAAAGAAGTTGCATAGGGGCTAGAAACAAATGCAACAAAACGCCCGATTTCTTCTGGTCGAATCAAGCGTTGGATCTGTGAGAGTGGACGATGATTTTTCATAAAATCTTGTTCCCATTCAGATTCAGGCAATTGGCTGTCTGCGTACATTGTTGTTAACATTTCTTGAACGCCCTCTGTCAAGGTGGAGCCAGGCATGATCGTGTTGACGGTCACTTGAGAGCCAACAGTCAATTTGGATAAACTTTTTGCTAAAGAAAGATTCATCGTTTTGGTCATACTGTATTGAGCCATTTCACCTGAAGGCATCACTGCTTCTTCACTCGCAATAAAAAGGATACGACCAAAATCTTGCTTCAACATTTTAGGTAAATAATTTTTGGCTAATGCATTTCCAGCAAGTACATTGACTTGGAAAAAATGTTCCCAAATATCATCTGTGATAGCTAAATAATCCATCGGTTCAAAAATCCCCATATTATTGATCAAAATATCTACTGTAGGAAATTGCGTAAACAGTTCTTGCCGTGCTTCTGGATCTGCTAAATCAAATGGCGCACGCTGAGGGTTAGTTTGGGGGAATTTTTCTTTTAATTCAGTGACCACTTGATCAACAAGCGGTGCGTGACGACCGTTTATGATGACATCTGCACCTTCTTTTGCCAATTCGATCGCAATGGCCTTTCCGATGCCTTTTGTTGAGCCAGTGACTAACGCAACCTTATGAGATAAACCTAGTTCCATCTTACATCTTCCTCCTTTATTTAAAATCGAATGTATCAGGATTTGGTCCTACCCGAAAATGATCGTTCAATGCATTCAAAACCGTCATTTCATCTTCAGAAAGAACGAAATCAAAAATGTCAGCATTACTTTTCATTCGTTCGGGCTTAACTGACTTGATCACTAATAAGATGTCTTGCTGGATATCCCAACGTAAGATTACTTGGGCTGGAGTAATATGATGCGCTTCAGCAATCTCTACTATAGTTGGGTGATTCAATAGTTTCCCTTGCATCAAAGGGGACCACGCTTGGATCTTTATTGCATGTTTTGCGCAGAAATTGCGTAGTTCAATTTGAGATAACTTTGGATGTAGTTCCACTTGGTTGAGAACGGGAATGACATTCGCATGTGTCAATAATTTTTCTAAATGAGTGATTTGAAAATTGCTAACACCAATCGCTTTGATTTTCCCCGCTTGATATAATTGTTCCAAAGCACGCCATGACTCTAAAAATGCATCTTCGCCAGGCCAATGGATTAAATAAAGATCTAGATAGTCTAGTCCTAGACGTGCTAAACTGGTTTCAAAAGCTTGGATCGTTTCGTCATAGGTTAAATGATCGTTCCAGACTTTGGAGGTTACGAATAGTTCTTCTCGAGAAATTCCAGCAGCTTTCAGCCCTTCTTTGATTCCGATTCCTGTACCAATTTCATTATCATATATTTGAGCAGTATCAATCAACCGATAGCCCTTTACAATGCCTTCTTTGACTACTTCAGCAGTTTGGGTATCAGAGATTTGAAAGACACCAAGTCCTATCCCTGGAATTTCTATTTGGTTATTTAACATGATTCGATCATTCAATGAATGGATCATCTATACTCCTCCTTTAATTTTCAATAGATATAATGTATACTAGATAGGCTCTAATAGATAGTACCTACTTTATTGTGCTATAGTGTCTAAAAAGTAACTATTGGATAGTAAAAGGATTTTAGGAGGGAAATATGATTGAAAAAACGTATAATATTGGTGTAGAAGCCACGATGGATGTTATCGGTGGGAAATGGAAACCGATTATTTTATGCAACTTGCGTCACAGTCCGCTTCGTCCCAGCGACTTAAAACGAAAAATTCCTAATCTTAGCCAAAAGATGTTGACTCAACAATTGCGTGAATTAGAAGCAGACGGTATTGTTGTACGAACCTCATATCATCAGGTTCCACCAAAAGTTGTTTATTCCTTAAGTGAATATGGTCAAACATTAAGTAGTGTGTTAGATGCGTTATGTGATTGGGGCGAACTGCATGTTACTACGTTGCAAGAGCAAGGAGTACCAATCAGCTTACGTTGTGAGGATTCATTTAGCTAAGTAATCAACGATTTAGAACGAGAAAGAAAATTCTTTGTCGTTTTTTTAATGTAAATCCATGTAAAAACGGGTATACTAAATAGTACTGAAAGAAGAAGAGGTTCAAATGAAATAGCATTGATTTGTCCTCGTCAGAAAGGGCGTATGGTTTTGTCAGAAAAACGAGAGTTATTTGAAAAATTGTTGGAACAAATCCAACTAGAAGAAGTGGAAAAAAATCATCCACTAATCTCTGCTGGCGAAATGGAGCGTGTAGTGGTTCACCGCAAATCAAGATTGTGGGAGTTTACCCTACACTTTACTCAAATTTTACCGATCATGCTTTATCGATCATTGCTCCAAAATTTGACACTGGCATTTAAAGATATTGCACAGATCAGATTAACTATCAAAGCTGATGATCAGCAGTTTGATGAAAAATTATTACAAGATTATTGGGCACAAGCTTTAGAAAGCCAACAATGCGATACGCCGTTGGCTCAACAAGTTTTAAAAACACAAGTCCCTATATTGAAGGAACAGAAAATTGTCTTGCCAGTCGATAGTAATGGCGCTATTAATTATTTAAAGCAACAATATCTACCTTTAGTTGAAACGCTGTTTGTCAGCTACGGGTTCCCTAAATTTCGTATCGAACCTGAAATTGATGAAGAACAAGCAGAACGTGTGCTAAAACTGTTTGAAGAGCGGAAGCAAGAACAAGCAGAAGCGTTCATGAAGCAAGCTGCGGAAAGTTTGATTGTCCATGAACAAAAGAAAAAAGAAAGAAAAGAGCAACTTCCTGTACTAGATGGACCGATCCAGTTAGGTCGTAATATTCCAGCAGATGAACCGACAATACCAATGATCAATATCGTTGAAGAAGAACGTCGTGTGACCTTGGAAGGCTATGTATTTGATAAAGAAGTGCGTGAGCTACGTTCAAAACGTAAGATCCTAACGTTAAAAATCACCGATTATACTTCTTCTTTTATTGTTAAGAAATTTTCAAATAATGAAAAAGATGAACAAATCTTTGATGCAATCAGCGTAGGAAGCTGGTTAAAAGTTAGAGGAAGTATCCAAGAAGATACATTTGTGCGAGACCTGGTGATGAATGCACAAGATATCATTGAGGTGAAGCATGCACCTCGTAAAGACTATGCTCCTGACGATGAGAAACGAGTGGAATTACATGTTCATAGTAATATGAGTACGATGGATGCAACCAATAGTATCTCTGACCTTGTGGCTCAAGCTGGAAAATGGGGACACAAAGCGATTGCGATCACGGATCATGGAGGGGCACAAGCATTTCCTGAAGCGCATAGTGCCGGTAAAAAAGCAGGCGTAAAAATTCTTTATGGGGTTGAAGCCAATGTTGTAGATGATGGTGTGCCGATTGCTTACAATGATGAACATGTTTCTTTGAATGAAGGAACATATGTCGTATTTGACGTGGAAACCACTGGATTATCTGCTGTTTATGATACGATCATCGAATTAGCTGCGGTCAAGATGTATAAAGGGAATGTCATTGAAAGCTTTGATGAATTTATTGATCCTGGACACCCACTTTCCCGCACAACGATTGATCTAACTGGGATCACAGATGAAATGGTACGAGGATCTAAATCAGAAGAAGAAGTCCTACGTCTGTTTCTCGAGTTTTCAAAAGATTCGATTCTGGTCGCCCATAATGCCGCGTTTGATATGGGATTCTTGAATACAAGTTATGCAAAATATGGGATCCCAGAGGCGACGAATCCAGTCATCGATACGCTGGAATTAGCCAGATATCTGTATCCTCAATTTAAACGATTTGGTCTAGGTGTGTTATCTAAAAAATTTGGTGTCAGTCTTGAACAGCATCACCGAGCGATTTACGATGCTGAAGCGACAGGTCATTTAGCATGGATTTTCGTTAAAGAAGCAATGGAAAACCATGAGATGCTCTACCATGATCAACTCAATGCTCATGTGGGAGAAGGCGATTCGTATAAACGAGCAAGGCCATTTCATGTGACGATCTTAGCGAAAAATCAAGCTGGATTAAAAGATTTATTCAAATTAATCTCGATGTCGAATGTGGAATATTTTGAACGTGTCCCACGTATTCCTCGTTCACAACTGAAGAAATTACGTGAGAATCTTTTCATTGGCTCTGCTTGTGATAAAGGTGAGATTTTCGAAGCAATGATGCAAAAAGGAATTGAAGAAGCTAGAAATCGAGCAAAATTTTATGATTATATTGAAGTGATGCCAAAAGCGGTCTATGCACCATTGCTTGAGCAAGAACTAGTCAAAAATGAACATGATTTAGAAGAAATCATCAAAAATCTAGTTGAAATCGGAAAGTCATTGGACAAAATCGTCGTTGCTACTGGGAATGTTCATTACCTTAATGAAGAAGATGCAATCTATCGGAAGATTTTGATTAATTCAATGGGTGGGGCTAATCCGTTGAACCGACATAGTTTGCCTGATGTGCATTTTAGAACAACAGATGAGATGTTGACTGCTTTTAACTTTTTAGGAAAAGATCTAGCGAAAGAAATCGTCGTTGACAATACGAATAAGATTGCTGACCTTTGTGAAGAGGTCATTCCGGTGAAAGATGATTTGTATACGCCAAAAATTCCTGGATCTGAAGAAGAGATTTCTGATTTGAGTTATACCAGAGCTAAACAGTTGTACGGTGATCCATTACCAGAAATCATTGAAAAACGATTAGAAAAAGAATTGAATTCGATCAACGGGAATGGGTTTTCTGTGATCTATTTGATTGCGCAAAAACTGGTGCATAAAAGTAACGAAGATGGTTATTTAGTTGGTTCGCGTGGATCAGTTGGTTCTAGTTTTGTTGCGACAATGACTGGGATCACTGAAGTAAATCCATTAGCCCCTCACTATTATTGTCCTGATTGCCAGTATTCAGAATTCTTTGAAGATGGTACTTACGGTTCGGGGTTTGATATGCCTGAAAAAAAATGTCCGAAATGTGGCGCACGATTAAATAAAGATGGCCATGATATTCCTTTTGAAACGTTCTTAGGGTTCCATGGAGACAAAGTACCAGATATCGATTTGAACTTTTCAGGTGATTACCAAGCAGAAGCGCACAACTATACGAAAGTTTTGTTTGGGGAAGAATATGTTTATCGAGCAGGAACAATCGGTACAGTTGCCGATAAAACAGCTTATGGCTTTGTTAAAGGTTATGAGCGAGATCATAATTTACAATTTCGCAGTGCTGAAGTTGATCGATTAGCCAAAGGTGCGACAGGCGTGAAGCGAACGACTGGACAACATCCAGGGGGGATCATCGTTATTCCCGATTACATGGACGTATATGATTTTACACCGATCCAATATCCAGCAGATGATCAAAATTCAGAATGGAAAACAACGCATTTTGATTTCCATTCTATCCATGATAATGTACTGAAGCTTGATATTCTGGGACATGATGATCCGACAGTAATCCGTATGTTGCAGGATTTATCGGGAATCGATCCACAAACGATCCCAACTGACGATCCAGAAGTAATGAGAATTTTTGCCGGTCCAGATGTCTTGAACGTTACCAGTGAACAGATTTATTCTAAAACAGGGACACTAGGTATCCCAGAGTTTGGGACACGCTTTGTTCGGGGAATGTTGGAAGAAACACATCCAACGACTTTTGCTGAACTCTTACAGATTTCCGGATTATCACATGGGACCGATGTATGGTTAGGCAATGCAGAAGAATTGATCAAACGTGGGGATGCAACTTTGGCTGAAGTAATTGGTTGTCGGGATGATATCATGGTTTACTTGATCCATGCTGGATTAGATAGTGGGATGGCTTTTAAGATTATGGAAACCGTTCGTAAAGGGCTATGGAACAAGATCCCTGATGAATTACGAGAAACCTATCTATCCGCCATGAAAGAAAACAATGTTCCAGATTGGTACATTGATTCTTGTTCTAAAATCAAATATATGTTCCCAAAAGCCCATGCAGCGGCTTATGTTTTGATGGCCTTACGTGTAGCTTATTTTAAAGTCTATTTCCCTATTTTATACTATTGTGCCTATTTCTCAGTTCGAGCGGATGATTTTAATCTTGTGGCTATGTGTAAAGGGAAAGATGCGGTAAAACAAGCGATGAAAGAAATCACAGATAAAGGTTTGGATGCCTCAGTCAAAGAGAAAAATCAGTTGACCGTCCTTGAATTAGCGAATGAAATGTTGGAAAGAGGCTTCCATTTTGGCATGATCGATCTATATAAATCAGATGCCGTGAACTTCGTGATCGAAGGAGACACATTGATCGCACCATTTAGAGCTGTCCCAAGTTTAGGAACAAACGTTGCAAAACAAATCGTTGAAGCACGAAAAGATGGACCATTCTTATCAAAAGAAGATCTTGCTACACGAGGAAAAGTTTCTAAAACGTTGATTGAGTATATGAACGACAACGGGGTATTGAAAGACCTTCCAGATGAAAACCAACTTTCCTTGTTTGATATGTTCTAATCAAGGGTTAGCGTGGAAGCTTGTCATTTTAAATGAAATATGGTATAGTTATTTATAGGTAATGATACTAACTGTGAGTGAGCGGAATTTTCGCTCACTCTTTTTAATGGAATTACGGAAGCAATTTTAAGGAGGCGAACTTTTTGAGTAGCGTCGTTGAAACAGTCACAGCAATGGTGACTCCGATTTTAGAGGAACAAAATTTTGAACTTGTCGAAGTAGAATTTGTGAAGGAAGGCAAAAGTTGGTTCTTACGAGTATTCATTGACAAAGATGGCGGAATCGATATCGAAGAATGTGCATGGGTTAGCGAAAAACTTAGCGAAAAACTTGATGCAGCAGATCCAGACCCAATCCCACAAGCTTATTTTCTAGAGGTATCATCTCCAGGGGCAGAACGCCCATTAAAAAAAGAGAAAGATTACGAAAAAGCGCTTGGAGAATATATCCATGTTTCTCTTTATCAACCAGTTGATGGAGAAAAACAATATGAAGGATTTCTCCAATCAGTTGATGCTGAACAGCTGATATTGAAAATACGCATAAAAACACGGGAAAAAGAATTAATTCTTGACCGAAAAAATATTGCCAAAGCTCGCTTAGCGATCCAATTTTAATCACGGAGAGGAAACAGAAAAATGAGTAAAGAAATGCTAAACGCATTAGATGCATTAGAAGCTGAAAAAGGGATTTCAAAAGAAATCGTGATCGACGCTTTAGAAGCTGCTTTAGTTTCTGCATACAAACGCCATTATGGTCAAGCTCAAAATGTTGAAGTTGAATTTGATCAAAAGAAAGGGAAAATTCACGTCTATGCTGTGAAAGAAGTTACTGAAGAAGTAATGGATTCACAATTAGAAGTATCATTAAAAGATGCGCTTTTGATTAATCCGGCATATGAGATTGGTGATACCATCCGTTTTGAAGTGACACCAAAAGACTTTGGACGAATTGCTGCACAAACAGCAAAACAAGTTATTTTACAACGTGTCAGAGAAGCAGAAAGAACCATCATTTACAATGAGTTCAGCGCTTATGAAAAAGACATTATGCAAGGTATCGTTGAACGTCAAGATAAACGATATATCTATGTAAATCTTGGAAAGATCGAAGCTGTTTTATCGAAACAAGATCAAATGCCTAATGAATTTTATCAACCGCATGATCGTATCAAAGTGTACGTTTCTCGTGTAGAAAATACGTCAAAAGGTCCACAAGTCTTCGTTAGCCGTAGCCATCCAGATCTATTACGCCGTTTATTCGAACAAGAAGTGCCAGAAGTTTATGATGGGATCGTTGAGATCGTAAGCATTGCTAGAGAAGCGGGCGATCGCTCAAAAGTAGCCGTTCGTTCAAATGATGAAAATATTGATGCAGTTGGAACTTGTGTTGGACCAAAAGGCCAGCGTGTGCAAGCGATCGTGAATGAATTAAAGGGTGAAAACATGGATATCGTTGAGTGGAACGAAGATCCAGCGGTATTTATCACGAATGCTCTGAATCCAGCGCAAGTGATCGATGTGATTTTTGATGAAGAAAATCCTAAAGCTTGTACCGTTGTCGTTCCAGATTACCAATTATCCTTAGCGATTGGTAAACGTGGACAAAATGCACGTTTGGCTGCCAAACTAACAAATCACAAAATCGATATCAAGTCAGAATCAGATATGGCTGAATATTATGAAAAACAAGCGCAAGATCAAGAAGAAGCTTCTGAAGAAGTCGCTCATGATGAAGCGATCGTTCAATCTGATTATACAGATGATGAATATGAAACGATTGCTTTCAACGATGAAACAGTTGAAAATACGGATCAAGATGCTTAACAATTAGCTTAGGAGGCGAAGAGATGAAACAAAGGAAGATTCCTTTACGCAAATCTGTGGTTTCAGGTGAAATGAAACCCAAAAAAGAGATGATTCGAATTACCCGTTCCAAAGAAGGGGAAGTATCGATTGATCCCACTGGGAAAATGCCAGGCCGTGGTGCGTATGTCTCACTTGAGCCAGCTGAAGTACAACAAGCTTGGGATAAGAAGATTCTTGATCGGGCGTTAGAAACGACTTTGACAGATGAATTCTACCAAGAGTTACTCGATTATGTAACCCATCAAAAAGCACGAAAAGAGCTATTCGGTAAATGAATGAAGGAAATCGGCAAAAAGCCATGAATCTCATTGGGTTAGCGATGCGCGCTGGTAAGTTGATTACCGGCGAGGAGTTGACCATTGCAGACATTCGTAAACAGAAAGCAAAGATCGTGTTTGTAGCAAATGATGCGAGTGAGAATACGAAGAAAAAAGTGAAAGATAAGAGTTCATATTATGAAGTTCCTTGCTTTGAACTATTTTCCGAAGCTGAAATCACGCAGATGATTGGGAAGCCTCGCAAAGTATTTGGAATCGTAGATAACGGTTTTGCGAAGAAAACCAAGGAGCTAATTGAAGGTTAGGAAGGTGATTGCATGAGCAACAAACGAATTTATGAACTAGCAAAAGAATTAAATCAGCCTAGTAAAGACGTTGTGGAAAAGGCGCAGCAACTTGGGATTAATGTGAAGAATCACATGGGAGCAATCACAACTGGTGATGAAAAGAAGTTGCAACAAGCGTTCAAAAAACCACAGACGAATAAAAAACCAGCACAGCAAGCCAGCCAAAAGCCAGCCACAAACCAGCCGAATGAACAAAAGAAACAAGAAACAAAAACGAAACAACAAAAAAATAACCGCAACTATCAAGATCGCGGTCAAGGGAGCGGTCAAGTGAATCAAGGAAAAAACCAATCAACAAACCAAAACCGAAGTAATAATGGAGGCGGAAATAACCAAAACCGTCAAGGAGCAACACAAAATGGCAATCAAAACCGCCAAGGATCAACACAAGGCGGAAACCAAAATCGCCAAGGATCAAACCAAGGTGGTAACCAAAACCGTAACAACAATAATAATCGTGGTAAATTTAACAATAACAACCGCAATCGTTTTAACAAAAAAGGGAAAAAAGGAAAACAACAAACTTCCAATAAACCTGCTGTACCACCACGTAAATTCCGTGAGTTACCAGAAGTATTAGAGTATACTGAAGGCATGAACGTTGCGGATATTGCGAAGAAAATCCATCGTGAACCAGCAGAGATCATCAAAAAATTATTTATGCTTGGCGTAATGGTCAACCAAAACCAAGCACTAGATAAAGATACGATTGAACTCTTAGCAACAGATTATGGGATGGAACCACAAGAAAAAATCCAAGTAGATATCGCAGATATCGACAAATTCTTTGAACCAGAAGAATTAAATCCTGATACATTGGTTTCTCGTCCACCAGTTGTAACAATCATGGGACACGTCGACCACGGGAAAACAACATTACTTGATACATTACGTCATTCACGAGTAACAAGTGGCGAAGCTGGTGGGATTACACAACATATCGGTGCCTACCAAATCGATATCGATGGCAAACCAATCACATTCTTAGACACACCTGGGCATGCTGCATTTACAAGTATGCGTGCGCGAGGAGCAAGTATCACTGATATCACGATCTTAGTTGTAGCAGCAGATGACGGTGTTATGCCACAAACAGTCGAAGCAATCAACCATGCGAAAGCAGCTGGCGTACCAATTATCGTTGCTGTTAATAAGATTGATAAACCAGGGGCAAATCCTCAACACGTGATGCAAGAATTAAGTGAATATGAATTGATTCCAGAAGCTTGGGGTGGAGAAACGATTTTCGTTGAAATCTCTGCTAAATTTGGTCAAAATATTGACGAATTGCTAGAAATGATCTTGCTGGTTGCGGAAGTAGAGGATCTAAAAGCAGATCCTAAACAACGAGCAATTGGCACAGTAATTGAAGCACGTCTAGACAAAGGAAAAGGACCTGTTACAACATTACTTGTTCAACAAGGAACTTTAAACGTAGGTGACCCAATTGTAGTAGGAAATACCTATGGACGTGTGCGTGTGATGGTCAACGACTTAGGTCGTCGTGAAAAATCTGCTGGACCAGCAACACCAGTTGAGATCACTGGGTTAAACGATGTGCCACAAGCAGGTGACCGCTTTGTTGTCTTTGAAGATGAAAAAACTGCTCGTGCAGCCGGTGAAGAACGTGCCAAACGTGCGTTGTTAGAACATCGTGCGATCACTAGTCGGGTAACATTGGACAACTTGTTTGAAAGCTTAAAAGAAGGCGAATTAAAAGAAGTAAATGTTATCATTAAAGCTGATGTACAAGGTTCTGCAGAAGCATTGGCTGCTTCATTGCAAAAGATCGATGTAGAAGGCGTACGTGTGAAAATCGTCCATTCTGCAGTTGGTGCCATCAATGAAAGTGATGTAACCCTTGCAGCAGCAAGTAATGCGATCATCATTGGGTTCAATGTTCGTCCTACACCACAAGCTAAAATTCAAGCGGATAATGAAGAAGTGGACATTCGTTTACACCGAATCATTTATAAAGCAATCGAAGAAATCGAAACAGCGATGAAAGGGATGCTAGATCCAGAGTTTGAAGAAAAAATCACTGGTCAAATGATCGTTCGAGAAACATTCAAAGTATCAAAAGTTGGAACGATCGCTGGGGCTTATGTCACAGAAGGATACATTCGACGTGATAGTGGCGTTCGCGTGATCCGCGATGGTATCGTTATTTACGAAGGACAACTAGCTAGCTTGAAACGTTTCAAAGACGATGTAAAAGAAGTTAAAATGGGTTATGAATGTGGTGCAATGATCGAAAAATTTAATGACATCAAAGTCGATGACGTCATCGAAGGCTTCATTATGGAAGAAATCAAAACAAATTAATTTTAGGAGGCCGCTCAATATGGCAAACTATCGAGACCGCCGAGTCGGTCAAGAAATTTTAAAAGAAGTAAATGATATTTTACGCAAAAAAGTTCGTGATCCTCGTGTAGAAAACGTGACAATCACTGATGTCCACGTTACGGGAGATCTACAACAAGCAACCATCTATTATAGTATTTTATCTGACTTAGCTTCAGATAAGAAAAAAGCACAGGAAGGCCTAGCAAAAGCAAGTGGACTGATTCGCCGTGAATTAGGACACAACTTAAGCATCTATAAAACGCCTGAATTAACTTTTGAATTAGATGAGTCAGTGGGGTATGGTAACCACATTGATGAGTTGCTTCGTAATTTAAATAAAGATTAAAACAAAAAGAGCTATAAACCTTAAGAAGTGGGGTTATAGCTCTTTTTTAGTAGTTTTTTTAGTTTTAGCTTTTTATAAAGCAGAGATACCGCAGTTACACCATCATCTAATTTTTTAGAAAAAAAGTTCAAACTACACAATGCAAGTAGTTTAAAATGACAAACGCACAGTACCGTAATTTTACTGTACAGAATACATGAGAAAAAAATGAGCAATTTGTACGTGTCTCGGACAGGTTGTGAAAGAAGCGGTCAACTCCAAACGAATAAGAGAGAATCTTTTAAAATAGCTTTTCTTATTTTGAAAAATTCTCTCTTATTTTTAAGAAGTGGCTTCTTGGACACCGTTTATTAAGAGTTAGATTTATACTTCAGACTCTTTTCGAGATTCGTATATGATCCTCAGTTTTTTGTTTTGGGGAAGACTAGGATCATTTATTCCTTAAAAGCTGCGACTCGTTTTAATCAAAGGCTGCAAATGAAGGATTCAAGCTTGCCTTTGTCTAAGAGAATAACATGAATTGTATTTACAGGTTTGTGAAGTTTTATTACAAGTTTGTTGCCAAATAATAAAAACGTAGCGAAAAAAGGTAAAATCGTCACATTATTGTGGGATGTGTTATAATGACAAAGTTGATATTTTATTGGATAGGGAGAAAAA
The DNA here is from genome assembly GCF_051711145.1 of Enterococcus sp. DIV0691. Lineage (NCBI taxonomy): Bacteria > Bacillati > Bacillota > Bacilli > Lactobacillales > Enterococcaceae > Enterococcus > Enterococcus sp. DIV0691. Next base: position 1,753,309 of record NZ_JBIOLY010000001.1, on the reverse strand, counting down.
ACATGGACGGATTATTACCTTTGTGGAAAGAACGTGGCATGACAAGTCATGATTGTGTATTTAAATTAAGAAAAATCTTACATATGAAAAAAATTGGTCATGGTGGTACGTTAGACCCTGATGTTGATGGTGTGTTACCGATTTGCCTTGGAAAAGCGACTAAAGTTATCGAATATTTAAGCGATGCAGGAAAAGTATACCAAGGAGAGATTACATTAGGATTTAGTACAACGACAGAAGACAAATCTGGTGAGGTCGTCGAAAGTAAAACAGTTGATCGATTAATCAGTGATGAAGAAATTGATGAAACGATGAAAAGTTTTATCGGGGAAATCACTCAGATACCACCGATGTATTCAGCTGTCAAAGTGAACGGCAAACGTCTTTATGAGTATGCCAGAAACAATGAAACAGTTACACGTCCCGTGCGTAAAGCGCAGATTGAACGTTTTGAAAGAACAAGTGACGTGCATTGGGACCAAGAGAAGGGGTTGCTATCTTGGCGTTTTGAGGTAGTATGCGGGAAAGGGACTTATGTACGAACGCTTGCTGTTGATACTGGGAAAAAATTAGGCTATCCTGCTCACATGTCCGATCTAACTCGAACAGCTAGTGGAGGAATGAAGAAGGAGCAGGCAATCACTTTACAGCAAGTAGCAGATTATATGCTTGCAGGAACCTTTGAAGAACATTTATTGCCACTAGAAGCTGGTGTTGCTCGTTTTAAGAGAGTAGACATTAGTGATCGTGTTTGGGAAAAAGTTAAAAATGGTATGCGCTTAGATTATCAGGTATTTAACTTAGCAGAAATGCCGACAGAAGAGATCGCACTTTTTTACCAAGACAAAGTAGTAAGTATTTACCAGCCAAATCCAAAAGAAAAAAATAAATTAAAACCAAGCAAAGTGTTGAGGAATGAGGTATAAAAATGAAAATTATCAAAATTAGACATCCTTATCAAGCAGATCAGATCCCACCAGAAGACGTTGTACTTGTTTTAGGCTTTTTTGACGGGGTACATCTAGGTCATCAACGTGTTATCAATCGGGGAAAAGAAATTGCTAAAAAAGAAGGATTGAAATTAGCTTTGATGACTTTCAACCAACATCCTTCAATCGTCTTCAAAAAAATAAATCCAAGTCAAGTAAAATATTTGACTACGCTGGAACAAAAAGAAGAAAAAATGGCCTTATTAGGTGTTGATTATTTATACGAAATCGATTTTACGTCATCGTTTGCTCATTTAGCTCCACAAGAATTTGTCGATCAATATATCGTAGGACTTCATGCAAAATATGCTGTTTCTGGTTTTGACTACACTTACGGACCTAAAGAAATTGCAGATGTAGCGCACTTACCAAGTTATGCAAAGAATCGATTTGAAGTCATCACTGTACCAAAAGAAGAAGACAGTGGCAAGAAGATTAGTTCGACACGGATACGTGAATTATTAAACGCAGGAGAAATAAATGAAGTAACACGTTTATTGGGGGCTGCTTACGAGGTCGAAGGGGTGGTAGTCCATGGCGATGCTCGTGGCCGCCTGCTAGGATTCCCAACAGCTAACATCAAAGTTAAAAGTACTGTTCATCTTCCAAAAGAAGGTGTCTATGTTTCAGAGATCAAAGTTGGTGAAACGTGGTATCAAGCAATGGGATCAATCGGTCATAATGATACCTTTGGTGATGATCGTGAACTTACCGTTGAATTATATATTTTAAATTTTGCTCAAGATATCTATGGAGAGCATGTAAAAGTCCGTTGGCATCATTTTTTGAGAAACCAAGTGAAATTTCCAAACGTTGAATCATTGATTGAACAACTGAAAGCAGACGAAAAAGCGACAGCGGACTATTTTAAATAAAAGTATTGAATTTAACTGAAGACAATAAAAAAGCCTTTTTTGGTGAAATCATTCGAGTCAGCAAGTAGCTTGCTGACTCTTTTATTATAGAAAAAAGTAAATTGATCGAATAAGCGTATCGTTTGCCTAAAAGACAGGGTGCTATTGTACACTTAATACAGGAAGTATGCAGTAGGTGAAAAAGAAGGGTGGAAAGTATATGTATAAAGATCTAACAAATAAGGTGGCAGTAGTAACTGGAGGATCAAAAGGGATCGGTAAAGCAATCTGTGAACGCTTTGGTAAAGAAAAAATGTGTGTGGTTGTCAACTATCATTCGGATGAAGAAGGGGCACAAGAAGCAGTAGCCGAGATCGAAAAAAATGGTGGCAAAGCAGTAGCTGTCGAAGCGGATGTCAGTACAGAAGAAGGGATGGATCGTTTGCTCAAAGCAGCAATCGAAACATTCGGAAGTTTAGATATCTGGGTCAATAATGCTGGTATGGAAACGCAAAAACCAACCCATGAGCTGGAATTAGAAGATTGGGAGAAAGTGTTAAAGGTGAACCTAACAGGCGTATTTTTAGGGACAAAAACAGCGTTGAGTTATTTTAAAACTCATCAGATCAAAGGTAATATTATCAACATGTCCTCCGTTCACGAACAAATCCCTTGGCCGACATTTGCTCATTACGCAGCATCAAAAGGCGGTGTCAAGCTGTTTACAGAAACAGTAGCCATGGAGTACGCACCAGAAAATATTCGAATCAACAGTATTGGACCAGGGGCGATCAAAACTCCGATTAATGCAGAAAAATTTGAAGATCCAAAAGAAAAAGAAATTCTAGAAAGCATGATACCGATGGAACGAGTGGGTAAACCCGAGGAAGTCGCCGCCGCTGCTGCTTGGCTCGCTTCTAATGAATCCAGTTATGTGACAGGAATTACTTTATTTGTAGATGGTGGCATGAAACTATATCCATCCTTTCAAGGGGGGAAGGGTTAAAGCTGCTTAGCATTATTAATAGAAACAAGAAATAGGGGAAATAATAAATTTAGAATCTAAAAAAAACAGTAAACGACATTCAAAGAGCTGACCTTCGGCAATAAGACAAAAATCCACAAAACAGGGGGAGCTGTTTCGAGATTTTTATCTTGTTTGCTCCAACGATTACTCGTCGTAGTTTTTACTTGGCGAGTAATCAGGTCAAACGCTCTTTTCGCAATCTCTTATACACGGTGCTTATGCATCCAGTTCTTGAAATAAGCCTGAATTTTTTGAAACATGGGAAGCTGTTTCAAAAAATTCAGGCTTATTGTCATCAGAGCAGATCGTTTCTTTCACAGTCTCTCTTTCAAAATAAAAAACTAATTCTTTTTTAGTGAAATGGATGTTTGTTTTTGTAGTTGTTCATAGATCCATGACCCGAAATTAGTGACATAATTAAAGTTACCACCAATTAAGATATCATATTCATTTTCTTTGAAATGCGTGTATTGGATCAATCGATCATTTTTATTAGCATAAACCTCTGAATGATAGTTAAAAAGTTGCTCTTTAAAGGCATCCATTTCGTGAAAATCATCTGTTACAAGAGATAATTTTAATGTGACAGGGACATCAAGCGTCACTTGATAATCTTTTTGGATCATTAGATTTTCCTTGTCACCGTAAAGGAAATCAAACAAATTTTGTTCAGAAAACTTCCATTTTCCTCCAACTTTTGTTCCCTTTAATTTCCCTTCGTGCAGATAGTTTCGAATTGAACGAGTTGTCACACCAAGTTGGTCGGCTAATTCTTGTACTGAATAATAACCTTTCAATATATCCCTCCTAAAAATTAAACCACTATTTAAACACCGTGGTATCGAATTAAAATAAAGTTCTTATGACCCAAAAGTTAGTTTCAGATTGATGAGGAATTAAATATACTTTATAGATTGTAATTATACTAAAATTCTTATAAAAAAAATAGATTTGTTCGTTAAATAATCGTTATGTTTAGAATAAAATAAACAGATAAAGCAGTGTTTTTCAAATTTAAACTTAAAAAATCGTTATTTAAAATAACTTAATAAAAATTTATGATCACTATGGAAATTTGAGGTGATGAAATAAAATAAAAACAAATTTACTTATAGATAGTAATGAATCCAATCAAATAAGTCAGAAGAACAAATCAAAGTGTCTTAGAAATTTTAGCGTTATATAAAAGAAACGCATAAATTGTTTAATTTTTTTTATTTTATAACTAAGGTTTTAATAATTTTTCTCTCGAACCGTCATTGACAATATTTTCATTCAAAGTTTATACTATATTTAGGAAAAAAAATGAATATTATCGTGCTTTTTCCTAAAAGTTCAGAAAGGAGACTTGTTATGTTTACGAAACCTGTACTAAAAAAAATCTCTGGCAATGTTTTGTCCCCATGTTCTTGTGGGTTATTGATTGGTAACGGTTCTTAATCTAGTCTTCCGATGTCCATTTTTAATTGGAAAATAAAGTTGCCCTACAAAACTCCCCTGTTAAAAAGGCGACTTTATTTTCCTATTTAATATAGTCAAAATGTTATTATTCGTTTGTGATGCTAATAAAAGAGGTGAGTGATCTATGAAAATCAAGGAAAATTTATACGCTTATCCTTTTCTTGATGAAGTGATTCTCCATAATGTTCTAAGAAGCAGCTGGCTAGTGATTTCTAAAGAAGAGTTAGAGTTGGTGAAGCTACGAAAGTATTCAGCGTTATCCGAGTCTACGCAAAAAAAACTAAAAATCTTTCAGCTTCTATTAGATGAGCCATTAAAAGTAAAAAAAAATGAAGTCACCATTCCTGAAACCGCTTATTTGGCGTTGACACATCAATGTAATTTAAAATGTGTGTATTGTTACGCAGAAGCAGATATGACCAAGAACTATCCGGATCAATTGTCTTTTATTGAATGGTTCCAACTATTAGATCAATTAAAAGACTGTGGTGTAAAAAAAGTCATTTTTACTGGTGGAGAAATAGGACTGAATCATGATTCTTTAAAATATATCGATTATGCTTATCAACTAGGCTTATCGGTTGGTTTGATCACTAATGGAACCTTGATTGGAAAAAAAAGGAATGCACAATTCTTGGCAGATCGATGCGAATCAATGACCATCAGCTTGGATTCGATTGATAAAGAAGAAAATGACAAGAACCGTGGTAGAGGTTGTTATGAAATAGCAATGAGAGGTATCCGTAATCTTTTAGATATCGGTTTCCATAATATTTACGTTAATGCAACCGTTACCAACTATAACCTAAAATCAGTTGATCAAACGATTGAGTTTTTTAAAGAGAATGGAATCGCCTATAAATTAGGTGGATTTAGCGAATTAGGAAGAGGTAGTATGGCAGATATTTCATTATCTTTTGAAGAAAGAAAAGAAATCGAGTGCAAAGAAAAGAGTGCTCAACGATCTGCATTTTTAAAGCCATTTACAATTAAAGAGTCTTGTGGTTTGGGCTTGGGAGAGTTCGTTATCAATCCAGTTGGGGATATTTTTGCATGTAAATTATTGGAGACAGATGACTATAAATTAGGAAATATCAGAAAAAACAAATTAGCTGATATTTATAACCATAAAAAAATAGAATTGCTTGAATCTCAAAATATTCATCATTTATCTAGTTGTCAAACTTGTTCTTTTCGCTATTTATGCGGTGGTGGTTGTCGTGCGCAACATTATTATCATACCAATGATATTCATGGAGTGGATCGCTCTGAATGTCAATTATTGCAAGAGTTAATAAAAAATCAAATGTATCGTATCTGGAAACAGACAGAAATGACCTGAAGGAGCGTGATTAGGTGAGACTGAACGGCGAATTGGCCTATGAGAAATTAGGGAACGACCTCTATCTTTCCTTGAATGATGAAATCTATCTTTTAGATAATGAAGTATCGATCTATATATTTGAATTATTAAAAACAAATGTAGCACTTAGTCATGTAAAAGAAAAAGTATTAATACGATTTGCTGATTCTGGTGACTATTCTAATGAAGAAAAAGAAAAATATATCACAGAGTTTATCTCAGATCTGATCAACAATCAAATTCTCTTACAAGATCAGGTCAATCAATGAAAACTAGCAAAAGAACAATGCGTTTATCAAAAGATAATCAACATTGTTCTTTTTTGCTTCTTTCTTCTGGCTTCACTCAAGTTATCAAATGAAGCGCCATATTTCGGTAAAACTTCTCTTTGTCCGTTACAAGACTCAATTAGATAGAGAAGGGTCTAACTCAGTTCTTTGTTTAAAAATTAAACAATACAGTACGCCTATGATAAAGCCACTGATTGCTGGCAAGATAAAACCAACACCACTGGAAGCAAATGGAATTGTATGAACATACCAATTGGTTAAATTTGTTGTCAAATGATTTTGAATAGGTAATGCTTTGATACCATCAAATAAAGCAGGTATGGCTGTAAAGATTGTCGTCAATTGATAAACGATTCTGCGATTTTGGAAAAAGGCAGAGCAAAGTGCTGGGATGATCATTGCCATAGAAAGAGGATAAAGAATCATTAAAAATGGCATGGTCCAAGCAATAATGGTGTCAAGTCCAAAGTTTGCGGTAATAAAAGAAAGTAATGTAGTGATTCGAAGCCATCCTTTATAGCCGATCTTAGGGAAGCGGACAGAGAAATCTTGGGCAAATGAGGCAATCAATCCCATCGCAGAAGTGAAAACTGCTAACAGCGTCATCAAGGCCATAAAAATCAATCCCACTTTACCAAAATAGGATTGGACGATTTGAGTTAATGCAATCCCTCCGTTTTCGGAGATACCAAAGCGATTTAAAGACATCGTACCTAATGCAATAATCCCTAAATAGATACCACCACATAAAACCATCGTTAATAGACCAGATTTTACAGTATTTTTGGCAATCTGATCTTCATCATGAATCCCCATTCCTTGAAGCGCACGAATGATCGTAATTCCAAAAGCTAATGAGGCTAATGCGTCCATTGTATTATATCCTTCGATAAAGCCGTTGGTAGTTGCTGCTTGTTGGTAATCCAGTACAGGCTTGGCATTCAATGGTCCTAAGGGAAGAATCAAAGCGACAATAAACACAGCGAATAGTAAAATTAAAAATAATGGGTTTAAATATTTTCCAATAATTTTTAATAAATTTGATTCACGAGTTGATAAATAATAGGCTAAGCCAAAGAAAATAACCGAAAAGATAAATAAGCCAATCGTTGTATACTTTTCTGGTAAAATCATTCCTAAACTAAATTGATATCCTAATGCAGCAGTTCTGGGAGTGGCGAATAAAGGTCCTAAGGCCATATGGTTCATAATAAGAAATAAGGTACCATACCACGCAGCCACTGGTTTAGCAAAATCGTACAACCCGCTTGAGCGTGTTTTACTTAAGGCAATCAGTGCAGCTAAAGGTAATAAAGTAGAGGAGATCAAAAAACCAATCCCAGCAGATAACCAATGACTACCTGCAAGTTGACCTAAATGAGCAGGGAAAATAAGGTTACCTGCTCCAAAAAGCATTCCGAAAATGAGTGAAGCTAATAAAAATAATTTCTTTGTTGATAATTTTTCCATCATAAATAACTCCTTAATCGTTTAGTTAACATAAATGAAATGAAGCTAAACGTCTGACTCGTCTTTGTCTAAAAATTTGCATAAATCTTTTCCTTTCTTTGGTGAAAAACACAAAAAGCCCGTTGGAATAATTATTCCAACGGGCAATTGACATTGCGGTACCACCGTTTTTTTTTGTTTATGAATAAACAATCTCTTAGCGACTCACTAATAGTGAAGCGCATTATCCGATAACGGGGATCGCCGGCACAAACTTCTAACGTCACTTGTGCATCTCCAGAGTTACTTTCACAAATAATAGACCTACGATTTTCCACCAACCAATCGCTCTCTAAAATGCTTATTATTCATTACTCTCTCTATCAATGATTTTTGTTCATTATAGAAGCAATGATGGACAGTGTCAAGACAAAAAAAGTAAAAAATTGAATTTTCTGTCAATAGATTTGGGTGAAACGTTCACCGTTAATTTTTTTCTTTCTTCTTAATTACGGTCAATTTTTATTGCTGTAAGAGTCTTCGTTAAGGACAGAAGCGTAGTTAAGTGTCTACATAATAAATAGTGAAACGAATACTTAATGGCTTGAAAAATGTGGTGGAATATTCTTTGAGATTGTTAGAAACAGCCAACTATTGTTAGCAAAGTATTTATTTGACTGTCTCTACAACAATTTTGAAATTTGATCTATCACACCGATTTGTTATCAGTCAGTCGTTCGATTCATCTTTTAAGACAAAAAAAGCAAAAATTGCAAGGTTAAACGGTTTCAAACGCCTTTTTTTAGAATGAATATAAGTAAAATAGGATTTACCCAATTGAGCGAAGATTAAAAAAAGGAGGTTTTGTTACATTTGCTGTAAAGAGAAAGGTGAGGGTAAGTGGATGAGAAAGATGACGATTGTTTTCTTTTTGTTCCTTATTTTTTTGACCATTGAGGCATATACGCGAACAATGATTGTCTACGCTGAATCTGTACAAAGCACAGCGGGGATCCGCTTTGTACCAAATCCTTCAAATGCATCATCAGAAGATCTGGCAAAAGAGAAAGACGGGCAGACAAAAAGAATGATGCAAAGAAAGCTCCCAAAAACAATTGATCAGCAGAGTAGTTCTTTGATGATCTGTGGTGGACTCATTGTAACAGCAGCAGGAGGTTTCCTCTTACTGAGAAAAGGAAAGAAGGAAAAAAATGAAAAAAGTAGTTTTAACAATCGCACTATTTAGCACATTCGTTATTAGTGCGAAAGCAACAACCGTTTATGCAGAAATAGCCGATGATACTCATGGCACAAGTATCGCTAAAGTTGGGTTAGAGAAACAAGATGAAACGGATGAACCAACGGATCCAATTGATCCACCAGATGTACCAGGTACGTATATTCCAACAGGAAACACCGGTGCTTTACGTATTGACTATATCTCAAATATTGACTTCGGTACACAAAAAATCGCTAGTGAAACAAAAAACTATACAGCTGGGAATTCAGATGAATTTGTTGAAACACAAATATCTGATCTACGAGGAAATGGTGCAGGTTGGAACTTACAAGTTAGCTATGATAGTGAAAAAGCAGGATTTTATACTGAAAATGGTGTTGCGTTAGCTGGGGCTGAACTAAGCTTGCCAGCAGGGACAGCAAAAACGGTGACAGAGAATCAATCTCCGGCAGCTGAAACGGCAACGGTAACAGTAAATAAAGATGCGCAAAATATTATGTTTGCTGCCGCAACAACCGGTCTAGGGACTTGGGAAGATCAGATGTCAGCAGAAGCTGTTTCATTAAAAGTACCTTCTGGTAACTTGGCAGGAACTTATTCTGCCACACTTGTTTGGACATTAACAGACGCACCAGCTTAATCTAAAGGAGAAGAAACATGAAAAAAAATATTCTAGCAACTACATTATTAAGTGTGTTAGCCATTAATACCATGAGTATGACCATCTATGCAGAAGAAATGAGTGATTCAGCAACTTCAACAGCAAAGATCACATTCGAAGGGAATGATACCCATTCCAATAAACCAGTGAATCCAGATAATCCAGATGATCCAATCGACAAACCAGACGAAGTAGATCCAGATGACCCTAACAATCATGGAACTGGCGATCAAGGACCACTTTCAATTGACTATGTGTCCAATATCAGTTTTGGTACACAAGAAATTTCACAAAATAAAAAAGTCTATGTCGCAGCAAATGCAAAACCATTTGTTCAAATTACAGATAAACGAGGAGTAGCTGGTGGCTGGTCACTAACTGCGACTGCTTCAAAATTTTCAGCAGCTGACAGCACTGAATTAAAAGGAGCAATCCTATCATTTGCGAATGGAGATACTCGAACAACTTCTGATAACATCAGCGGCAAACCTGATGCTTTTGATTTCACTTTTAACAATCATGAAGCTCAACCAGTTATGACGGCAAAAAGTCTGAATGGTCAGGGCACTTGGTTAGATGTATTTGAAGGAGAAGAAGGAAACAATACAAATGTTCAATTGACTGTTCCTGCTGGTTCTGCTCAAGCAAAAGAGTATACCGCAACGATTACTTGGACCCTTACTGCAGGTCCAACTGATGCACAATGATGCATAAACGTCATCATCGTTTTATTTGTTTAGTCACAGGCATCATCGGAGTTTGGGGAATCCTTGATGTCAATTCGCTTACCTCATATGCAGATTCAGCTGAATCTGCATATAGTGTAAGTGCAAATATACCTGAAGAACAAACAAATAAAGATGTATCTTATTTTGATTTAACTGAAGCACCAAATGAAACGCGCGACCTATCCATTCATTTATCCAATGTCGGAGAAAAAGAAAGTGTCTTTGAAATAGAGATCAACAATGCAGCGACCAACACAAACGGTGTGATCGATTATAATCAACGAACAGTTAAAAAGGATACCTCTGCCAAATACCAAGTCAGTGATTGCTTAACCACTGATGCAAAGGAAGTAACAATTCCAGCTGGAGAAGCAAAAGACGTTCATTTTCAATTGAAAATGCCAAAAGAATCATTTGACGGGATTCTTTTAGGAGGTATCCATGTAACGAAAAAAGAGAACCAAAGTGAAAAAGTTTCTGGAACAGCGATTCGAAATAAGTATGCTTATGTTATTGGGGTTGAGCTTAGGAACAACAGTAAACCTGTCTCACCAGATTTGAAATTGATTTCTGCAAGAACTGGGTTACAAAATTCGTATGCAACGATTTTTGCACATTTACAAAATCCTACATCAACGATCATCAGCCAAGTTCATACGGAAGCGACGATCACTAAAAAAGGTTCATCAAAAGTGTTGTATACAGCAAACAAAGATCATATGTCGATCGCACCCAATACGAACTTTGACTTTCCGATCAGTGTCAACAAGAAGAAAATCGATCCGGGAACTTATACGTTAACAGTGGATGCGACAACAGAAAATAATCAAAAGAAATGGCATTTAGCAAAAACATTTACGATCAAACCAGACAATGCCAAAAAAATCAATGATGAAGCAATTACAGAAGAAAAAGCAGAAGTGTCTTATTTGCCGATGATCATTGGTATAGGTAGTTTGCTATTAGGGATCATTGCATTCTTAAGTTATAAATTGTTCCAGCAAAAAGGTAGGTGAGAAAAGAAATGAAAAAGCAAAGAGTGAATAAAAAATTATTATTTCTAGTCGCCTATTTTGCTTTGTTCAGTCTCTTTCAGCTAGCCTTCTCTACTAAGTCAGTTGTTGCGGATTCATGGCCTGATGGACAATCAGAAGCTGACATCTATGGTGGACATATCCATGCTAAAATCACCTATGTAAAAGATGGGAATCCAAATTATACAGCGATTGGGGATACGATAACAGTTACAACAGTTTTAGAAAAAAAAGATGATACAAACCTTGAAGAAGAGTATAAGCAATCAACGTTAGTGACGGTTTTTCCTGATAAAGAGCAAGGGTTGGAATTATTAGGAGAACCCGAACTTGTTTATAAACATGGTGGTGTAACAGGTAACGGAAATTTGATGGCTCCATCTAAGGAAGTTGCCTATGACATCATAACGGCTTATAACTTTTATGGACATACAGAATTTGGAGATTCCAAGTCCTATGATGGGCGGATTACAGAAATATTGCCGCTCGCTTCAGACGGTATCTCTGATGGTCCTTATAGTGACAATTACTCGGTTTATCGATTATTGGAAAAAAAGGGTGATTCAATAACGATCACCTATCGTGCCAAAGTCACAGAAAAAGCAGTCACTAAGGATAAATTTGTCTTGCGTGCATCTGTTTGGGATAGTATGAAAAAAGATATTGGATTTACTCATTTTTTATCTGCTGAAATGCCAAGCTTTCAATCAGAAAAGTTAGCCTTATCTTTTGATGATACGAGCAAAAATCTAGAATTAGATTCCGAGCAGATCACGCTAACAGGTAAATGGAGTGGTCCTTTGGACGATCTCACAGCTTACTTAACAATCAATGGGATGATAATGAACACTGATGAACTATTGTCTTGCTTCAAGAGTGATGGCACATTTCGTGTACCTGTTGACCTGAGTCAGCTACCATCAGTTTCAGAAGTGAATAATGTGACTTTGATGATTCAAAAAAGTAATGGTGAGTCAGCACAAGATTCAACGGTCTTAAGAATGACCAAACCTGCTTCACCTCCTACGATTGAACTGGCAAATAATCTTGCTAATCAAACGCTCGTTCTTTACCCGGGGGATCAAGGGTTTACCTTGAGTGGCAAGTGGAAAGCCGATAGTGGTTCGTGGATCAATATTTACTATAAGTTAAATGGTGTTGAAAAAAAGCTGAATGATTCAGATTCGATTGCTAATACACAACCTGGAAATATGGTTGATTTTTCAAAGAATTTCACACTTGCAGACTTAGCAGCAGGAGAAAATCAATTTGAAGTTTATGTTAAAAATGAAAAACAACAACAATCAAATATTGAAACATTTAAGGTGATCAAAGAAGCGGGGGTTGTGAGATTTGTAAACGTACCAGATCTTCTGACTTTCATGTCAATCCCCGTTGCTAGTCATACGATTCAAACAAATTTGACACAGGCAGCCAATCTTTTAGTAGAAGATACAACTGGAAAACCGATTAATTGGAAACTTAATGTGTCACAAACTGAAGAGTTTAAAGATGGTAAACAAGTATTACCAGCCACTCTTTTTTATCAAAATGGTGATACGGCACAAGTCATCGAAAAAGAACATCCGATCACACTTCCTATGACTGAAGTAACAACTAATAATAATGTCCGGAATTACAGCATTCTACAAAATTCAGAAAACTATTTTTATCTAAATGTTCAACCCGGTGGATATGCTGGGGAATATTCATCACAGGTGGAATGGACAATTGTCAATGCCCCTTAGTTACTTTTATTGATAAAATATAGTGGAGCTGGTTAACAGGGATATTCAAATGATTGAAATCCAGATTTTTAATATTGAAATTAGCGAAATAAGCCAAAGATAGCCAAAATTACTTTTTGTATTTAAGCTATCTTTGGCTTATTTTTTTGTATTGTTTTATTAAGGATGGTGCAAATGCTGATCAAAGAAGACTGTTCATTGATTGAAATAGTTTGGATAGTTCTATGCTACTAAAAAAAGATGAATAAATGAAACTTGGATTTCCATCTAATCGAGAAGGTTAAGGTAACGTGAGATTCAGTTTTACAGTTAAGCTCTAAGGTGGTTAAATAAAAATTAAATTTTTCAAATATTCTAAATATGCTTGCGATTTTTCTAGTATTTTTTATTATTCATGTTATCTTATAACAGTAATGTTATTGGTTGTCAAAAGGGGAGGCACCAATTAATGAAAAAGTGGTATGTTTGAAAATGATAAACTGGTTTGCTTAGGGGGATGGGTTAATGGAAGTGATTATTTATATTATAGTGGTTCATCTTAATTTTGCACTGATAGGTCTCATTTTATTTGCAAAAAAAAGGATTTTTATGGATTGCTTCATTCGTTTGGGATTAACGCTACTTAATATATGGCTGATTGAATGGACGCCAGTATTTTTGGTTTTACTTTATTTTTATAATGGAAAATATATTTTTCAGGAAACAAGAAATCTATTTATTGTTTTTTTATTAAATACTTTTTGTGTAAATTTTATCGGTATTTCTGTTTTTTTGACAATTGAAGTGCCACGATTTTTAGAAAATTATGACTTGTTAGCGAATGCGATCCTAGAAATTTTGCTTTTAGTGGCAATCCTAATTGTAATGAAAGAATTAGATAAAAAGTTTCGAATTAGTAATTATCTATACGCATATAAAAAAAATCGTCTGTTTTCGACATTTTTGATTATATGTATGTTCATGTCACTTTTGTGGTATCATTTGCTTTTTTCGATGGATTCATTGGATTTCCTTTTAACCTCTTTTATTTTAGTTGCTAGTAATTCCTTTTATGGACTACTTATGCTTTTGATTTTATTGAATGAAAAAAAGGAAGAATACTATCAGATCTATTTGGAAAGCATGAAAAAAAATGAAGAATATTATCAAAAACTAGAAGAATTTCGTCATGATTATAAAAATTATGTTAGTGTGATGGAAGATCTTGTACAGAATAAACAAATTCATAACGAAATAGAGGCCATCGTAGGGGAAGAAAAAGAGTTTTTTGAAACGCAACTCAACGATGCTTTACACATGAAGTTACAAAAAATTTATGATCCACTGTTGCAAGGAGTTTTTGTCAAATTTGTTAAGCGGGCAGAAGAGCTTGGGATACCTTATAAAATCCAAGTCAATCATATCATACCCAAGCTTTCAATGAATTCCTATGACATGATTCGCTTATTTACAAATATTATCGAAAATGCGTTTGTTCATTATGATCAAACGATGGCGAAAGAAAAAAAAGAAATCACGATCATCGTTGAACATTTGTGGGATTGTTTTTATTTTGAATTTAGTAATCCCAGCAAAAACACTGGAAAAAATCTAACTGAATTGTTTCAAAAAGGAACAACCAGTCAGAAAAGTAGTAAGGGAATTGGGTTATACAGTGTCAAAAAAATCGTAGAAGAGAATGAGAATCTTGCATTGAATTTAAAGTATGATAAACAAGAGCAACGTTTTTACTGTATCTTAACTTTGAAAAAGGAAACAGTCCATTAAAAAAAAGCCACTTGCCTATTTACTGAATAGGCAAGTGGCTTTTTGTTGTACGTATAGAACTAATGAACTAAATGATTTTCATTTTTCAGATGTTCCATAAAATCCACTAATTTTTTTATGCTTCGACGGCTAAGGATCAAGGTATCATCATTTTTAAACACAATTTCATTGTTTTTTTTATCTACTAATTTAATGTTAGCTGGATTGATGGAGTAACTCTTCAAATCATTGAAAAAATGAAAGTTTTGAAACGTTTGTTTTAGTTCTTCAATTTTTCCATGAATCAAAAAAAATTCTGTTTGACAGAAAAATTCAATAGTCGAACGAGAACCTGTGATTTTACTTAAGTAATTGACTTCTTTAGGGTCGATTAAATAGATTTTAGAAAGTGATTCGATTTTAATGAGTTTACTTTGTCCTTGTTGCAAATTCGAATGGTTGAACAATAATTCTTCCAAGCCGTTTACAGCTTCCATGATGTCTTTTTTACTATAGTATTTATCTGCTCGAATATTTTGATTGATAATCTCCATCCCTTTAGTTGTGTCATTCGTCAAAAACAGGATGTAACAAGAATGATTTCTCTGACGAATTTTTTTGCTAAAATCAATCCCAGAATGAAAACGGTTCAATTCAATATCAACAATAAAAATATCTGAGTCTTGGATAGGCATAAAATCAAGGTCAGCATAGAATTTTTCTAATTGAGAAGGCAAGGGGATGGTTAACGAAATTGCTGCTAAATTAGCACTACGATTATATTGTTTACGAAATTCTTCTTGATGGAATACATTATCTTCAATATAGTACACTTTCACACACATCACCTCCAACTTTCAATCGTTCTTAGTATAGCAAGAATCAATGTGTGGATAAAGAGAATAAAAGAATAAATTATTAGACTTTTTTTATTTAATATTTAAATAATTGAAAGGACATATAGATGTTGAAGTAAAATTTGAACGAAAGAGTCAGAGAGAAAACGGTTATTTTGGAAGTCTAAAAATCATCTGGAAATAGTCTACAGACAAAAGCTGGGATACCTTTTTTAAAAGTTGAATCAATGCGTACTGTTTTGTTCGCAAAAAGAAAGAACATCCTATATTAGTTGGTCATATGAAGAAAAGAAAGAATGAGCAAAGAGAAAAATTAATTGAAATAGCCGTTACAAGAAAACGCTTTTATGTTAAGGTAGATACGTAAAATAGTACATTGGTTAGGGAGGGTATTCAAATGACAAGGGAAGAAAAAATATATGATGTAGCATCACAGATCATTTATGTAATCATAAACAATCTTTTTTTTATTGTTGTAAATTTACCGCTGTTTAGTTACCTTTATTTGATGATTTATCAAGGAGTTACTTTATATCTAATCTTAATGGGTCTCTTTATGATTCTGTTTGCTATTTCATTGATCGCACTATTTGAATCGCTGTATCAGTTTATTATTAAGAAACAGGAAAGCAATCTCCGATTTTTTTGGCGGAGCATCGCTAAGGCATGTTCTTGGGATAGTTTACCTGTCTATTTGCTCATCAGTCTGATTGCTTCAATAGGATTTCTCTTTTTTATGGTTGAACTTTCTCCAATTTTTTCTATATTTGTCATTATTTATGCTATTTTAGCGGTCTACGGGATGTTGATCCTTCCTTTTGCTATCATGGAAACGATCCTTTTCCAAAACACCTTTTTAAAAACGTTGTTGAATGCGATGATTTTATCTTTCCAGAAATGGCAATTACAGCTTTTTACGATTGCCTATCTGTTATTTGTTCTTTTATTGTTTCCACGCTCGCCAGCTATCTTCTTTTTTGTCGGTTTTAGTGGCTACTGCTACTTGTTTTTAACTTTTTATGCACCATTTTTACAAACTCGGATAGCGAGTATTAAGGGATTGGATCAGAGAAATGACTAAAAGCATAACGAGGATTAAACATAACCTTTTGAAACACGCTTTTAATCGTTACATGTTGTGGATGAGCGTTAGTTTATTAGTGTTATTCTTTATTATTTATCTCATCACAGTTTCTTTCCATCAAAAAAGAGATGAAAATCTAAAGGAAATCAACTTAAATTTTTATACAGAAATTATGATGATGAAAAATGCAACAGATAATATGTTGGCGCTTTTGTATGCGGAACAACCTGATTTGGAAGATTTGAGGCAAATTACTAATTTATCACTCGCGGAATACTATGAATACAAAACGACTACTTACATGAAACATGCCGGTTCAAAGTATAATGGAACCCAAAATTTTGTTAATCAGTCCTTTAAAATGAATGATTATTTGTCAACTGTAGTTATTTATCATGCGCAAACGAAACGTAGCGTAGTCTTTCAAAAAGATCAGACAACCACGATGAAAAAAGTGGATAAATTTCATCTAGCAGACCCAAACGATATCGAAAAGATAAAAAAGCAAATTTTTAAGATAAATAAGAATAGAAATCTGATTGGATTTCACAAAGAATTACATAAAGAAACAGATTTAAGTTACGCAGCAGATGTCTATTTTTATTATGATATTTCTCCATTATTTGAAAAGATTCATTATCAAGTGTTAAGAAACAACGGCAATATTCAAGTTTTCTACAAAAACAACTCTATTCCACCGGAGATAAAATCAAAATATGTTCTAGACCAACGTCAAGCAGAACATTACGTGGTTACAGCCACGACAAAGTATGCCAATGTTTTTACAGAATATTCTTTGATCTATACTGTCTACTCTTTTTTTGCCATCCTTGTGTTTTTAGGTTTTTTCCCATTTCTATTTCAGTATTTGCAAAAAATAGAGGGAAGACTCTCTCAACTAACTCAAAAAATTACCAAAGTAAAAACAGGGAATTTTGACCCTGAAAAGTTCGCTCAATCAGACGACTATAAAAGTGATGATGCGATTTCTTTGATCTCTTCTAGTATTGATGAATTAGCGTATCAGTTAAATGACCAGATTCATCAAGTTTATAAAAGTAAGATTAAACAAAAGGATTATCAGATCCAAAGTATTCGGTCTCAGATCAATCCACACTTTCTTTACAATACGTTAGAAGCAATTCGAATGAAAGCAGAACTAAATGAAGATCACGCAGTGGCAGGAATGCTCTTAAATGCTGCAACATTATACCGTAAATTGATCAAGGGAAAAGATGTCATTTGTTTAGCGGAAGAACTGGAATATTGTGATGCTTATCTTAGTCTTTTTGAAATACGTTTTGAAGATGCACTATTTTATGATATCGTTTGTGATCCAAGTCTTGAATCTTTGCTGATTGAGAAATTTACGATCCAACCAATCATCGAAAATTTTATTCATCACGGGATTGATTCGCAACGCCAAGATAACTTCATCGAGATCCATTGTTTTGAAAAGGATGATCGGTTATACATTGAAGTAGTAAATAACGGAAAGCCAATTCCAAAAGTAGAAAAACAAAGAATCCAAAAACAACTTGCTCAAAACAGTCATGATCTGGAGATGACTGCTTCTACTGGCTTATTTGGGGTAGATTATCGAATCAAACAACGCTTTGGTCATCAGTATGGCGTAACATTTACTACGCAAGAAGATTATGTGAAATTTCAAATCACCATGCCTAAAAAAAGAGGAGGGGAGATCGTGTGAATGTTTTACTAGTTGATGATGAACCGTTAATCACAGAAGGAATTGAGAAACTGCTAAAAAAAACAACCGGTAACACAAAAAATTTCACGACATTTAAAACAACTTCCGGTATTGAAGCATTGAAAATCCTAAATGAGGTAGCTATTGATATTTTATTAACAGATATCAGAATGCCTGATATTGATGGATTGGCACTTGCTAAAAAGGCACGTTGTGTACAAAAACAAATAAAAATCATCTTTATCAGTAGTTATGATGATTTTAGTTATCTGAAACAAGCCATTCTCATTGGAAGCAGTGATTATCTTTTAAAACCAGTCGATCCTATTGAGTTAGCCACTACTTTTGGGAAGTTGACAAGAGAAATAAAAGAAGAAAAACTCTTTCAGCATTTGAAGAACAATCAACAGATTGATGTGTTTCGTGTCAATTTGTTGCGGAAATTGCTGCATCAAGAAATTTCGTCAACGGAATTAGCAAAATGGCAGGACATCCTTGAACCAATCACGGATTGGCAAAATTATACCATCACTTACCTAGAAGGTGCTTTTTATAATGATAAACTTTTTGAACGTGTTTCTGAGCAGTTATCGGTATTATTCGTCCAACCTTATAGCCTTTTATTGGAACCGAATAAACTTCTTTTGTTTTTTTCTCCTAAAGAAGAACAACATTATCGGTTAAGTATTCAATATTTATGTGAGACATTTGATTTATTTGCGGTCATCGGTAGTGGCTGCCATTCATTAATTGAGATCACGCATTCTTATCGAAGTATTGAACCATTTATGGAAAGTAAAAATATTTTGGAAAACCCATTAGTCATTGATCTATTTCCTAAAACTACATTGATCAACGAATACCAACTAACGCAGAAAATTTATTTTAAAAGTTTAGCTTATCTTGAAAACCAATCGATTGAAGCATTCCAACAATTAGCTATTGCCAATATTGATCAATGGAAAGACCATCCGATTCAGTCGTTAGTATGTCATTACTTGCTGATCGCACTTCACAAAGGGATTGCTACTCTGGAAAAACAAGAACAAGCTTATCAAGAGTTACAACCATTGATCTACGCATTAAAGACAGCAGACAAATCAGTTTTTAAGAAAAAGATAGGTACGATCTGTTCAAAACTGACTGAAATAAGTTGTACCACAAAAAGTCATTCTCCAGTGATTGACCAAATCTTATATCTAGTCAATCAGGATTTCACGAAACGCTACTCTTTAAAATCATTAGCTGAGCGATTTCATATGAATCCAGCCTATCTTGGACAGCTTTTTTTAAAAGAATTGAATATGAGTTTTAGTGAATATGATAAAAAAATTCGTATGAGAGAAGCCAATCAGCGAATCAAAGAGAGTACGGAAAGAATTACTGTGATCGCAAAAGCCTTAGGATATGATGATATCAGTTTATTTTATCGTCATTATAAAAAAGAATACGGAATAACCCCCAATAAAGCACGCAAGTTCGAAAATGAAAGAGAGCCGTTGAACCTAAAATGAAAAATCATTCTTTTATCATTTTTTATGACTAATAAAGGCGTAGCAAAACCAATAATGAAATCATGAATCATTTTTCGAGAAGAGTGATATTCCAGACTCTTCTTTTTTGTGTCTTTATTACATACAAAAAATATTGTCTATAATTTTGCCAATAAATCTATAAAATCGCAAATTGAGAAAGCGCTTTATTTACTTTATGATAAACGTAGATAAGGAGTTGAACAGGATGGAAGAAAATTTAGCAGCAACATTTGTCAAAAAGAAGCAGGAAAATCGTGTGTTAAAAACATTTAAAAAAAACCGACCTTTATTTTTCCTTTCTTTACCAGGAATCATTTGGTTTGCGATATTTTCCTATTTTCCACTTTTTGCGATTTTAGTGGCGTTTAAAGATTTTCGATTAAGTGGTAATTTTTTTGAGAGTTTTATGAAGAGTGATTGGGTCGCTTTTAAAAACTTTGAATTTATTTTTAAAAGTGGGAATGCTAGCCTGATTATTCGCAACACGGTTGGTTATAATGTGCTGTTCATTGTTATGGGAATCATCGTGCCATTGATCCTTGCATTATTGTTAAATGAAATTTTCAGTAAGCGACTATCAAAATTGTATCAAAGTGTCATGTTTATTCCTTACTTTCTTTCGATGGTCGTTGTCAGTTATATCGTATTTGCATTTTTGGACCCGACAAATGGGTTTATCAATCAGTTTTTGATAAGTATTGGGAAAGAGCCGATCCAATTTTATATGCAAGCAAAGTATTGGCCTTATATTTTAGTCGTTGTACAAATGTGGAAAACGATGGGCTACAATATGATTATTTTTTTAGCCGCAATATGCGGGTTTGATAAATCTTATTACGAAGCAGCTAATCTTGATGGAGCAACAAAATTCCAACAAATCTGGTATGTCACGATTCCTATGTTGAAACCGGTGATCATTATGTTGACGATTTTAGCAGTAGGGGGGATCTTTCGGACAGACTTCGGATTGTTTTATCAAGTGCCAAAAGATTCAGGGGCGCTTATCAATGTGACACAAACCATTGACACTTATATCTATCGCGGATTGTCGTCTATGGGAGATATCGGTTTATCGGCTGCTGGTGGACTGTTGCAGTCAGTAGTTGGTTTCTTTTTAGTGTTAGGAACCAACATGATCGTCAAAAAAATCGATAAAACACAAGGAATCTTTTAAGGGAGGAAAAAGAGTGGAAGCAAAAAAAACACTAGGTGAATCTTTGAACCGATTTGGACGAATCAGTAAAAAAAATAACCTTTTGATTAGTCTGGGTTTAGGGATATTGACCTTTTTAACTGCTGTTCCTTTTATTTTAGTTTGTATTATCGCCTTTACTGATTCAGAATCGATCCAACGAAACGGGTACCGACTGCTACCTGAAAAATGGAGCCTAGCAGCTTTTCAAGCAATTTTTGAAGAAGGAGCGATTTTTTCCGCTTTCGGTACAACGATTTTCATTACGATCATTGGGACCGTCATCGGTGTGTTTTTAATGTCGACCTTTGCGTATACCCTTTCTCGAAAGACTTACGCTTATCGAGGGTTTTTATCAAGGTATTCTTTGATACCCATGTTGTTTAGCGGTGGGATGATTGGTAATTACATTGTGGTTGTGAATGTTTTAGGGTTGAGGAACTCTATCTGGGCATTGATTTTACCTTTGTGTATGTCCACGTTTTCAATCATGGTTTTGAAAACGTTTTATCAAATGTCTGTCCCAGAAGCATTGATTGAATCAGCATATATCGATGGTGCCAGTGAGTGGTTGATTTATTTTAAAATCGTACTTCCGTTATCGTTACCAGGTATCGCAACCATTGCCTTATTTTTAACCTTAGGCTATTGGAATGATTGGTTTTCAGCATTACTTTATACCGATAATAATCAATTGGTACCGTTACAGTATTTGTTGATGAAGATGGAGAATAATATTGAATTTATTGCAAACAATGCTGGAAAAATGGGGATGACCCAAACCGGTGCTTTACCCACTGAAACGATCAAAATGGCGGTGGTAGTAGTAGCTACTTTACCGATCTTGATTGCATATCCTTTTTTTCAAAAATATTTTATTGGTGGTTTAACTGTTGGCGCAGTGAAAGAATAGTATAGGAGGAAAAATAATGAAAAAATTTGTATTGCTAGGAGCTGCATTATTAGCAGGAGGTCTTTTAACAGGATGTTCAAGTAACAAAACCAGTAATGCGAGTGAGTCTGGTACGGTGGATCTTACTTGGTACATAACGGGTATTCCACAAAAAGATGTGGCAAAAGTGAATGAGGCGGTCAATAAGTATACAAAGGACAAATATAATGTCACAGTGTCTCTTAATCAAATTGACTGGGGTGAATATGACCAAAAGATGAGCGCACTGGTCAATGCCGGAGAAAGCTTTGATCTCGCATTTACTGCTTCTTGGCTAGGAGGATTTAATTATTTAACCAATGCTCGAAAGGGCGCATTGTACGATATCACAGAATTACTTGATAATGAAAACCAAGGATTAAAAGCTGAAATCTACGAGAATTTTTGGAAAGGTTCCACCATTGATGGAAAAATATATGGGGTACCAGCGCAAAAAGAAATCGCTGCTACGGAATATTTTGTCTTCAATAAAGAACTAGTTGATAAATATGATGTTCCGTACGAATCAATCAAAACCTATGATGAACTTGAACCATGGCTCAAAACGATCAAGGAAAAAGAAGGAATCAATCCTTGGTACATGTCTGAAGGTTACCGAAACCCTTATAAATTCGATGAATTATCAACATCCGTTGGGATCAACCTTGAAGGAGATGAAGGGAAGATCGTCAATTATTATTTTGAGAAACCATACGTTGAACGGGTTGAAAAAGTGAGAGATTTTATGAAAAAAGGCTATGTGAATAAAGATGCAGCACTGGCAAAACAAACCGATATTGTTGGGAAAGAATGGTTTGTTACTTCAACCGTGATGGGACCACTTGATACAGCAACAGTCAAAGACCAAGTGAAAAAAGATGTAGTGGTAACGCCTATGGTAGATTCAATTGTGACGAATGCTTCAGCAATGGGTGGCGGTACGGTGATCAGTGCGAACTCGAAACATCCAAAAGAAGCGATGAAGCTATTAGAAGCTGTGAATACCGACGAAAAATTGATGAACCTCTTATCCTATGGTATTGAAGGAATACATTATGAAAAAACTGGGGAGAAGACAATCAAATGGTTAGATGCTCATAGTAATTATACGATGCCATTTTATATGTTTGGGAATTACTTCAATCTTTATCACCAAGAAGGTGCGCCAACAGACGAATGGGAAGTGTTGAAATCTTATAATGAGCAAGCAGAAGCATCCCCAGCACTTGGATTCAACTTTGATACGAAAGCTGTGACAACGCAACTTGCTGCTTTGAATAACGTACAAGAAGAATTTAAAGCATTGATCAACACTGGCTCAGTTGAAACACAAGAGAATTTGAATAATATGAAGAAAAAAATGAATGCGGCTGGACTAGATGAAATTATCACGGAAATGCAAACACAATATGATAGTTGGAAAAAAGAACAAAAATAATACAGATAGTACAAGCCAGGAGCTCAATTTTTTTAGTTGTTTCCTGGCTTTTCACTAGAAAAGAGGAATAGTGTGAAAAAATTACTAGAATTTGAACGTGTGCAACGAATCATCATAGAGTTAAAAAAGAACATGATCAAAACTGCGATACCTGTAGAGAATTTAGTTTTTCATTCTGAAACGGGGACAAAAGAATTTGAAAGAGGTGCTTATTTTGGCGAAAAAAATCAGTACTATACAATTGCAGGAGAACTCTGTTTACCAAATGAATTTCAAAATCAAACAGTCGATTTAGCAATCTTTTCTTCACTAACTGAATGGGATTCAACGACAAACCCTCAAATAAAAGTGTATTTTGATGATCAGCTGATCCAAGGATTAGATGTTAACCATAGGACTTTGCGGTTACCCAAAGAATATGCCTCAAGAGATCGGATTCCATTGCAAATCGAGGTTTTTTCAGGTCGGGAGGAAAAAAAATATCCTTTGACGGTTGAGCTAAGGTTGATCGATCCTTTGACTTATGAACTCTATTACGATTTGTTCGTGATATTGGATAGTTGGCGATCGCTAAACGAGCATGACTCGAATTATATCTATTATGAAAGAGAATTAGGACAAGTAGTTGATCAATTGAATTTTTATAAACCTTATAGCTCAGAATATTATCAAGGATTAATGAAAGCAAAAGAACACTTAGAACGTGCATTTTATCAAACAGGCTTAGTAAAAAATGCTCCTCGTGCCTTGGTTGTTGGTCATACACATATCGATTTGGCTTGGTTATGGACAGTGATGCAGGCGGTTGAAAAGGGAGAACGTAGTTTTTCGACTGTATTGAAATTAATGGAGGAATATGATGAACTGACTTTCATTCAGAGTCAACCACAAATGTATCAATTGATCAAAGATACCTATCCGCAACTATATGAGAAAATCAAAGAAAAAATTGTTGCAGGCAAGTGGATTCCAGAAGGGGCTATGTGGGTAGAAGCAGATTGTAATCTTGCTTCAGGTGAATCATTGGTCCGTCAATTTCTTTATGGGAAACAATTTATACGCGAAGAGTTTGGTCAAGAAAGTCAAATTTTGTGGTTACCAGATGTTTTTGGCTATTCTGCAGCTTTACCGCAAATTTTGAAAAAAACAAACACGCCCTATTTCATGACAACAAAACTTTCTTGGAATCAATTCAATCAGATCCCTTATGACAGCTTTTTTTGGCAAGGAATAGATGGTAGCCGAGCGCTAACTCATTTTATTACGACAATCAGTGACGGTTATAGCCCGACACCTTATTATACGACTTACAATGGACTACTCGATCCTTATACGGTGAAAGGAAGTTGGGAACGCTACTTAGATAAGGATGTCAATGACAGTATTCTGATCGCTTACGGTTATGGAGACGGTGGCGGAGGACCAACACGAGACATGTTGGAAACGTTGAAACGCATGAAAAAAGGTTTGCCAAGTATGCCCCAAGTCATTGAAAGCACAGCGATTGATTTTTTTGAAGAACTCTCAGAAAAAATGACCAAACATCAGGAAAAAGAGTGGCTCGGAGAACTGTATTTTGAATACCATCGAGGAACGTATACCTCCATCGGGAAAAACAAGCGCAACAATCGATTTGGTGAAATGTTATTACAGACAGTTGAAAAATTATATAGTATCTTTGCCCGAGAAAAATATCCAGCTGAAATGTTGGAAAAATCATGGAAACAATTATTGTTAAATCAATTCCATGATATTCTTCCAGGAAGCGGAATCAAAGAAGTTTATGATCAGACAGATATTGATTATCACGAACTTTTCACTGAAATGAATCAATTAATTGACACAGTGTTGCCAAGTCACGATGCAGGACAGTTTCTTTATCTGTTCAACCCTAGCGGAGTAAGTGAACAAGTCATCGTTCCATTACCACTGGAGTCAGGAGAATGTCTGGAACATCAAGGTCAGTCGATTGTCAGCCAAAAAACGTATGATGGACAATTCTTAGGACGATTCGATCATTTACCTGCTCTCGGTGGGAGTTATTACACTATTGTAAAATCAGATCGTGAAGTCACGACTAAAACGGAAACCACTCCTTTAACTAAGCAATACGAGACACAAGACTTTAGTCTTTTATTCGACGAACACTATCGTATGATCAGTGCATTCGATAAAAAGAACCAACGAGAAATCGCTGGTAAGAAAGCAGTGAACGAACTACTGGTTTACGAAGATCTGCCTTTAAATTATGATGCATGGGACATTGACTTTTACTATAAAAATAAACCAACAATCATCACCGATATTCAAGAGGCATTAATTGTTGACCAAGGTCCGATTAGGGATACGTTGAAAATTGTTAGAAAGTTTTATGATTCGACCATTACGCAATACATCCATTTGATTCACGGAAAAGCACGAATCGATTTTGAAACGAAGGTTGATTGGCAGCAAAATCATAGTCTCCTTCGAGCGGAGTTTCCAGTGCCTGTTAATGCCTATCAAGCGACTTATGATATCCAGTTTGGCAATCTACAACGACCGGCGCATAAAAATACTTCGTGGGACAAAGCAAAGTTTGAAGTATGTGGACATAAATGGGTCGATCTATCCGATGATGGCTATGGGATTTCATTATTGACAGATTCAAAGTATGGCTTTGATGCTCAATACCAACATTTAGGAGTCTCATTGATCAAATCCGCCACAGATCCTTATGAAACAGCAGATCAAGGAAATCATCAGTTCACCTACTCGCTTTATTGCCATGCTCAAACGTGGAAGGAAGCGAAGACCCAAGAAAAAGCTCGTCAATTAAATATCCCTTGTTTGGCTGTTCGTCAAGAACAGAAAACTTTACCAGAAGGTTCGTGGGTGAACTGTCAAGAACGAAACATTTGTCTGGAAACCTTAAAGAAAGCTGAAACGGATGGATCCATCATTATGCGGGCTTATGAATTTGAAAATCGCCAAACAACAACGGTCTTGAAGTTTTCTCAGCCAATACAACATGTGCAGATTTGCGATCTATTAGAAAACCCAATTGAAACGGTCGCTTTAGATAATGATCATGAAGTTACTGTGGTGTTCAAACCTTACGAGATCCATACCTTCAAAATCCAATTAAAGGAGCAGAATGATGGGTGATTTGCAAAAATTGTTGCAAAAAATGACACTAAAAGAAAAAGTTGGACAATTGAATCAACGATTGTATGGCTGGCAAGTCTACGAAAAAAAAGACGGAAAGCTTTTTTTGACGGACTATTTCAAAAATGAAGTGAAAAAATATGGCACGGTCGGTGTCATTTATGGGGTATTTCGTGCCGATCCTTGGTCTGAAAGAAATGAGCTGACTGGATTAACAACCAGTGAGGCACAAGAAGTCAGTCAGATGATCCAACAATACATGAAAAAAGAGACCCGTTTAAAAATACCGGTCTTATTATCCGAAGAATGTCCTCATGGGCATCAAGCCTTAGAAGCCACCACTTTGCCAACGAATTTTTCAGTGGGATGTAGTTGGAATCCAGAACTTTACCAACAATTGCAAGAAGTCGTGGCTGCTGAGTTACAGGAAAAAGGGGCTCATCTTGGACTGATTTCGACTTTAGATCTATTAAGAGATCCACGCTGGGGCAGAACAGAAGAATGTTTTAGTGAAGATCCGTATCTAACAGCGGCCTTTACCCAAGCAGCTGTAACTGGTTTACAAAAAGAACAAAAAATTAAAGCTGTGTTAAAACATTTGGCTGGTCAAGGAAACGTCATGGGAGGACATAATTCTGGTCCAGTGGCAATCGGAGAGCGTGAGTTAAGGGAAATCCATTTACCCGCTATTCGAGCAGGAATTAAAGCTGGCGCAAAAGGCTGTATGGCAGCGTATAACGATATTGATGGTGTATTTTGTCACACGAATCCCCATTTGTTACAAGAAATTTTACGAGAAGAATATGGGTTTTCTGGAATCGTCATGGCCGATGGTTGTGCATTAGATCGAGTGGCAGAAACTTGTGGCGATCCATCAATGGCTGCAGCCAAAGCCATCTCTAGTGGAGTTGATCTTAGCTTATGGGACGAGGTGTTTCCTTATCTAGAACAAGCAGTGGCTATTGGGCTGGTAAGTGAAGAAGTGATTGATCGTTCTGTTTTAAGAATTCTTGAGTTGAAAAGCGAATTAGGTCTTTTCTCTAGCCAAAGTTCATCGAAAGTTTCTTTTACTTCGGCACAAAAAGAAACGTTGTGTACAGCTTTGGCAGAAGACAGTCTAGTATTGTTGAAAAATGACAATATATTACCTTTGAAAAAAGAGAAATTAAATCAAATTGGAGTTGTAGGACCTCATGCGAATAATATCTATCATCTATTAGGTGATTACACGCCTTTTAAAAAAATAGCATCATGTTGCAATCTATTGCAGGGGATCGAAGAGCACACGGCAAATTCAACTACCCAATTGGCTTTTGCTCAAGGCTGTCAGATCACAACTGATCTACCTCAAGGACTAGACGAAGCAAATCAAGTAGCTGAAAATGCAGATGTCATTGTCGTGACTTTAGGTGGGTCCAGTGCCAGAGATTTTTCAACGGCTTTTGCTAAAAATGGCGCTGCATTACAGGGATCACAAGAAATGACTAGTGGGGAAAATATTGACCTAGCCTCGATCGAACTACCGGAATGCCAAATTAAACTAGTCAAGGAATTAGCAAAACATGGAAAACCAGTCATTGCCGTTTTGATTGAAGGTCGACCTCATAGTATCTCAGCAATTGAACCATATGTTTCAGCGATTCTTTTCGCTGGCTATCCAGGACAATACGGAGGAAAAGCGATCGCGAATGTTCTTTTTGGGAAAAATCCGAATGGTAGATTAGCGTTTACGATTCCCGAGCATTCAGGTCAATTACCCGTTTATTATAACTATCGAAATACTCAATTTAAAGAAACGTATACCGATTATCCTGAAAAGCCAATCTATCGTTTTGGCTATGGCTTAAGCTATACATCGTTTGAATTGACCGATGTACTCTTTACCGATCATCAAGATCATTCGATTAAGGTTTCTTGTCGATTGAAAAACACAGGTAATCATAGTGGAGCAGAGACGATTCAAATTTACGGGAAAAAACAACAAGGTTTTATTCCCCCACGAGAAAAAGAATTGCTCGCATTTAAAAAAGTACATCTAACCCCATTGGAAGAACGAATGATTGAAATTATCCTAACAAAAGAACAGTTATACTATTTAGATGAAACGTTTAAAGAAGTATTGCCAAGAGAAGTTCATTTGACAGTTGAAACAGTTACCTTTAAACAAAGTATTCAATTATTTAGAAAGGTTGATGATCATGAAAAAAGCACATGGTGTATCCGCAGTTGAACAGGAAAACGAAGACCGTAAGCTGCGAAAAGACATTGTCGAAAACCATCAAAGCGAAACAGATCATTACCAGGAGTTCCCCGCTAATATCCAAAAAAAACTCGATTGGTTTCAAGATCAAAAACTGGGAGTGATCTTTCATTGGGGGCTGTATAGTATTCCCGGTATTGTAGAGTCTTGGCAATTGTCACAAGAAGACAGCTGGGCAAGAAAAATACCTTGGCGCACGAACATGGTCGAATTACGAGAAGATTATTGGGGGTTGATCCATAGTTTCAATCCTTATAAGTTTGAACCAACTAAGTGGGCAAAGCTGTGCCGACAAGCTGGTTTTCGCTACATGATTTTTACAACAAAACATCATGACGGCTTTACAATGTATGATACAAAGTATTCGGATTATAAAGTAACTGCAGCGACATGTCCCTACCATAAAGCGTCTCAAGCAGACATTTTTAAGGCAGTTGTCACCGCTTTTAGAAAGGAAGGACTAGCGACAGGTGCTTATTATTCAAAACCAGATTGGCATAGCTCTTATTATTGGTTGCCAGAAAGAGAAGCGACTGGGCGATACGCAAATTATGACCCAAAAGAGTTGCCTGAAGTCTGGCAGAAATATGATCGGTTTGTTACGAATCAACTCACTGAAATTAGCCAAAATTATGGCCAACTTGATATCTTATGGTTAGATGGAGGCTGGGTGAATCAGGGCAATGAACAACTCGATATGGAAAGAATAGCGAGTGAAGTCAGGCATTCTCAGCCAGATCTCTTGATTGTCGATCGAACCATTGGCGGGGCCTATGAGAACTATGTGACACCAGAAAGAAAAATACCTGAACAACCACCAGTCAAAGTATGGGAAAGCAATATCCCATTAACCAAAAATTGGGGCTATTGGCCAAATGATGAATATAAAGAAGTAGCAGAAGTTATTCTATCATTCGTCCAGATCGTTGCAAAAGGAGGAAATCTACTACTAGGAATCGGACCTAAACCAAATGGAGAGTTACCTACAGAAGCGGTAGCGATTTTAGAAAGACTAGGCGATTGGTTGGAAAAATATGGCGAAGGAATCTATGAGACAAGAGCAGTACCGTTTGATTCCCCTGAAGGCTGGTATGTGACCCAGAAAAATGGCGATTATTACTTTTTTTATAAAGAAAACGCTTCATCTTTATTGCTGTCTGAGGTAGGATTGGATTATAGAAACTTTACCATTCAAGAACTGTCTGAAAAAAATCAGGTAATGGGATCAGAAACTTTAGTACCAGGAAAAACGATAGAGGGCATTGGTTGTTGGCAACTAATGGCAGAATAAGGAGTGGATGCTACTTGATGAATGAATCAAACAAGCCAATATCTGTTACAAAAGCACCTTCTTTAAAAGAGCGTGGCGTGATTTTAGATATTGGACGTAAATTTTATTCAATGGATTTTCTGAAAAAACTTGTAGACTACATGGCTTCATTGAAAATGAATGCTTTGCAACTTCACTTTTCTGATAATGAAGGATTTCGGTTGGAATGCGAAACAATTCCAGAAATCACATCAGAGAAATTTTTGACGAAACAGGAAATGACGGATTTGATTGATTATGCGGAGCAAAAGGGGATCTCTGTGATTCCAGAGTTTGATAGTCCTGGTCATTTGCAACGGTTGTTGGCAATCTATCCACAATGGCAAATGGAGCGAGAAGGCGAAGATTCTTTGATTTTTCCGACTAATCGAGCCCTTGATATCACCAAAAAAGATGCGGTCGCCATGATCAAAAAGATGATAAAAGAATATGCAGAGTTATTTCATCGTTCCGATTATTTCCATTTAGGGGCTGAC
Organism: Enterococcus sp. DIV0691; assembly: GCF_051711145.1. Lineage (NCBI taxonomy): Bacteria > Bacillati > Bacillota > Bacilli > Lactobacillales > Enterococcaceae > Enterococcus > Enterococcus sp. DIV0691. Next base: position 1,722,758 of record NZ_JBIOLY010000001.1, on the reverse strand, counting down.
GAATACATTGAATTTTCAGAGTTGGATAAATATCCGGCACTAAAAGCACAAGCAATCGCTAAATACCACGATCCAACCCGTCAGTATGATGTTTTCATCGACTACATCAATGAGTTAGCAGACTATGTCGAAACATTAGGTAAAAAAGCTAGAATTTGGAATGATGGTGTCTATAAAAAAGGACTGCTCATGAAAAGTAAATTAAAACCTTCTATTCAAATTACGTATTGGACAAAACATCAAGCAACAATGGCGACTGCGGGGGAATTTCTCACTCGTGACCATCAATTGATCAATGTCAACGATCAATTTTTCTATTTTGTTTTAGGAGAAGGTGCCAGTTATAAGTATCCTACAGCTCAAAAAATTCAAGACAACTGGACGATTGATCAATTTCCTGAAAATCAACGATTAACAAACGAACAAATGAAAAAAGTACAAGGTGCCTATTTTGCTATCTGGAGTGACTACCCTGATGCTTTGACTGAAGAGGAAGTCTTAACAATGATTAAAGAACCATTAGCTGCACAACAGCAAATCATCTGGCACGAAACAATATGAACAATCAGTGATCAAAGAGGTGAATCTATAGTTGATGTTGTCTTCAATAATTGATCCTGGTGTTTCTTAAAAGTTGTCCAAACAAAAAAGCCGAAGATTTCAAAAATTGTTTCTTTTTTGACATTCTTCGGCTTTATTAGATCTAGAAATTGTTACCAGGTTCTTAACTATCTAATCAATAATAAGATCTGGTTAGAACGATTCTCGTACCAAAAGGCATCAACGCTAATTTAGCTAATTTAAACGACTGTTTACCAAATGGAATACCAATGATCGTAATATAGAGTATAAGACCACTAATCACGTGGGCAATCGCTAATGGGAGTCCACTGATAATCAACCAGATGATATTGATAATTAAAGAAGTCCCACTATCGCTATAAATCACTTCTTTACCAAATGGGAAAAAGCTAAGAGTTGCCAGCTTAAAACATTGTAACCCGATTGGAATACCAATGATCGTTATACACCAAATGACTCCTGCTAAAAACCAACCAATCCCACCGATACAGCCTCCAAAAATAAACCAAATCAAGTTTCCTAACATTCTCATTTTAACACCTACTAAATTTTTTCCCATTATACCATGTAATGGTTCTTAGAGTTCCTTTATTAAAGTTATTTAATTATGTGTTTTTTGTTTTGAATAAATGTTTTTTAATATTAATTATATATAAAAATAGTTATTTAATGGTGAACTAAGAAAAGAAAGAATGTGAATGGCAAAGTGGGTTTGCTTAATTACCTTAATAAAGAAAAGTGATTGACTTATGCATCTTTTAGATATATCATTCTTGTATCTAAAAGATAGATAAGGAGGAAGAAACATGATGAATGAACTGTTTGTTCTAGGAGAATTGATGGAATCACCACAAAATGGTTATCACTTAAGAAATGCAATGCAGGCTTCTTTAGGCAAAAATCGCAAAGTCAGTTTTGGTGTTTTATACCCATTGTTAGACAAGTTGGCAAAAAATGGCTTAGTCACTATTACTGTTAATGAAGAAGGCCGTACACAAAAGACTGCCAGTATTACTGATAAAGGACGTCAACGATTTTTTGAATTAATGAAACAAGACGTTCCCAGTGGCGCTCATACAGAAGAAATTTATTTAATCAAACTCGATTCGATGCAACATCTCTCATTAGACGAACAAAAAGAATTGTTAATGGTCTACATACGTGAAAAACAAATCACGGTTGACGAAATCAAGGGCTATTTAAAAAAACTAGACGAAGTAAAAAAAATTGATCATTGGTATGCGACTAAAAAGTTAGAATTATTACTTGGAAAAGCCCAGTTAGCAATCCAGTGGGCAGAAGATTTTCTATCAGAACTGCCTTATGTGGAAGAATAAGCATGATCATGGTGTAGAACAAAGCGTGACAGTTCTTAACATCAGGTCGATTTTAAAACGTCATAAAAAAGCAACGATACTGTAACTTTTTATTAGTTACAGTCTCTTTTATACAAAAATATATATATCTAAAAGATATATTAAGGGCGATAGATGGAGGAATGAGCATGTCTCAACAAATCAAAATTGCCTTAGTAATGGCAATGAGTTTATTTATGGAAATATTAGATGGTACGATTGTTACAACAGCTTTACCCAAAATGGCGACCACTTTTTCAACAAATATGTCACAAATCTCACTTTTAATCAGTGCGTATTTAGTCACAGTGGCGATTTTTATCCCAATGAGTGGCTGGTTAGCCAATTATTTTGGTAAGAAAAAAATCTGGCTTCTGGCTGTTTTCCTATTTACCATTAGTTCATTAGGGAGCGCCCTTGCGCCTAGTTTTGGGGTTCTTTTAGGAATGCGAATGTTGCAAGGTTTCTCTGGAGCGTTGATGACACCTACTGCACGATTGATCGTTTTTGAAAAAACGCCAGTCGACCAACTATTAAAAATGACGAGTTATCTTGTTTGGCCAGCATTAATCGCACCTGCGATCGCTCCTATAATGGGTGGAGCAATCATTACCTATTTAACTTGGCATTGGATTTTTTTGATCAATTTGCCAATCGGTATGTCGATCTTGATCCTAGGATATTCATTGATTCCGTCAGACCATGACCTGATCAAAAATAAATTTGATTGGCTCGGTTTTGTGGAAATGGCAACGGCATCCACCTTACTTGTAGTCGGTGCAGAATTATCTTCACGAGACGGTCTTTCATTTGAGATAGCAGGAATTGTGTGTATCGTGAGTGGAATAATATTTCTTTTGTTCACATATCAACATTTAAATAAAGTCGAACAACCCTTATTTTCATTAAAAGCCCTATCAAAAACTTCTTTTAGAATCGGCCAAACCAGTGGGGCAATCCTTTGGTTATCTGTCGGAGCGATGCCATACTTGTTGACGATCTATTTACAAAATATTTTTCATTGGTCAGCAGTCGTTGCAGGAAGTTATGTTATTTTCATTTTTATTGGAAATATTGGGATCAAACCCTTCACGACATCGATTATTCGCTCACTTAACTACAAAGGGGCATTGATTGCGTCATTCCTCATGATTTTGAGTAGTTCTTTCTGTTTAGTTTTCATTGAATCAACCACGTTTCCAGCGATTATTATGTTACTAGCTTTTGCCTCAGGAATCGGACGCTCGCTCGCACTCACAGCGTTTATGGGATTAAGTTTATCAGAAATTCCACCACAAGAACGCAATAGCGCCAATACATTGAATACAGTTGTCCAATCTTTAGCTCAAGGATTAGGGGTATCATTTATTACGTTGGTGATTCATTTATTGGAAATCCAGCTGTCGATCCCACTGGCTTATAGCCTAGGCTTTGCTGTTTTAGGGGCGCTAATGCTTCTGCCAATCATTGAAATCCTAAAAATCCCACAAACAATGGGCATAGCGACAATGAAGAAATAAATCTAAATATAGTAGACAGGTAGATTTATTGAAGAAAGATTTGAACTAAGGGTACTTTACAATCAAAAATCTACTAAAAAACTAGTCCTTCGCTGACTTGATTGAGCGAGGGGCTAGTTTATGTAGCGTTTTACCGAATAGCCACGTTGGTAGTAAGTTGAATAACGACACTTCGATTCAAACAAACGCCAACTCTATTACCAATAAGCAAATCAAGGATCATAGATTAGCGAGTCAGTACACGCAGTTGTTTTAAGTAATTGGCTAAAAACTCTGAATGGTTATTTTTTAGAGTAAACCTTGCAAAGCAAGATAGCCATCCACTACTATAACCAAGTTCATCCGAAGAACCTGAAAATGATGTAAGTTATTTTCGAGGTTCTTCGGATGTTTGTTGTAGATCTAAATTTTTGATCAACACAAGAACAAGTAACAATTCGATCTTTCCAAATAGGAAAAATCCTTTGTGTGACTCGGACACAAGTTAGCTTTCCTTAAAATATAATCGAGCCTTTTTGATAAAGTTTCTTTGAGTATAGGAGAGGAATGATACCCAGTAAACGATAGTTCAAATCAATGATAATCAACGAGAATGCCTAAAAAATCTGTAATCTTCACAATAGTTCTAGTAAGCGAAGTATCAACGGATTGATTCTTTTAATAAAATTTATTTAAAAATTTTTATTATATAACAAATTAATACTCTTGTTATTGATTTACAATGTAATTGTCAGAACGATAAGCGAGAGGAGAAAATAATGGTTTTTAAATTCTTACAAAAATTCAAAGAAGCCAATCAACTGGAAAGCAGCGCTCAAGAAGTGGTTTCCAAACAATACTTAGAAATAAGAAAAACGTCTTTTGTGCAAAAGAAAGATGAGAAGATCGTAATCGACTTTTTAAGTGACATGGATAAAGATTTCGGTAGTAGCCAAGATGATCGAGTGAGGCAAGGAGAACATTTTGAGCAATTTTTAGCAGCAGCTTTCCGATTAGCAGGATACGGGGTTGAGATAACGAAGAAAAGTTATGTCAAAGATCATCGTAAGTATGTGGGAGATGGGGGTGTCGATTTAATTTTGACGAAAGAAAAAAAGCGGATCGCGGTACAAGCAAAATCCAATCGCTTAAACGCAAAACCCACACCGACACTGATTGGACGTAAAGATATCACTAATTTTTCAGGAATTTCAAATAAAAATTGGGATAAAAAAATGTTTATCACCACTTCATTTTTTTATCAACAGGTCTATGAAGAAATTGAACAAAATGAAAAAGCAAAAGAAATCGAGTGGTATGATCGCTACGGGTTATTACAATTATTAAATCAAATCATACCAGATACGATGCTAAAATTTCAGCTTTTAAATTCTTTGCCAATGGGTATAAAAATATGCCCCAAATGTAGCGAAGGAATCATAATTAATTGTCGGAATGGAAAAACCGGCCATCTATTTAAAGCATGTTCCTTACATTGTGTTCATACAGAAAAGTTCAACACAACGGAATGATTGCATTAGTCAGCGATTCTTTTTCCAAAATCTCTACATATACTAATACAGTGATACTTCGATTGAATGCTAGCCAATACTATGGACGCTAAGACAGCGTTATAGTTTAAAAAATCCACAAAAAATATGTGATGCAGCCATACTTGGGAATAATTCCCCGTCAATTTTTCAATAGAAAGAATAAACAGTTCAAACAAGTGATTAAGAAAGGACTCTAGAATGGATAAATGACAAAAATACTCAAAGTAAAGCAAATTGAAGCAATGAAATTTTATACGGATATCTATCGAGAAGCAAGTTCATTCAGAAACATGTGGGTAATCAAACCCTTTTATCTGTTTTTATATGTTCTTAGCCTATGGATTAATACGTTATTTATTCTAGTTATTTTGGGTAGTAGTTTTTTATATTTAACTGGGAAGCCTCATGTTTATAATAATATTGAAACAATCTTTTACCAATTCATCGTGGCGACTGCGTTTCTGTTATTCTGTTACTATAAAAGATATCGAACAAAGCATGGTCGTCCTAAAAAATACCATAATTATTTATATAAACGAAAAGCTGAAAGAATGCTCGACGAACGAAGTATCAATCAATTGATTTTTGATGTGGAATACTTGATCAAAAAGAAAGAAAACCACGGAACCAGTATGTTAAGTATTTACCAAAACTTTATCGTAGCTTTGTGTTTTCCTATCACGATCTATCTTATCCAAAATTTTTTTGAGAAAGGCAGTATAAATTTTAGTACTTTTCTAATCAGTCTTTTTCCACTGACATTCATTTTTGGGATTTTTAAATCGAATAATTTATTTATATTAGTAAAAAGCCTTTATGTTGAAGATTATTATATGCTTGTTCATGTAAAAAAAGAATTAGAATATATGAAGACAATCAAAATAAATAAGACCAAACGTTGAAAATCGGTATTTATGTGTCTCACTCAATCAATAGAAAAATAAACAGCACCTAATCTGTTCCAAAATAGTAAAACCGTCATTTTAGAGATAGGTTATATTCAATCTAAAGCTCAAACTCATCCTCACAATGATATGGGGTCAACTTATTAGTAAATATCTGGAATACGACTAAGGCTAGAGTGCGCGGAATAAATTCATAAAGAGAGGGATATTAGATGAAGTATATCACTAAAAGTTGGTCATTTATTTCTATTTTAATCTTATTAATCATTTTTGAATTAGTTAACACATATCTTATTTATCAGTTTCCTATTTATTTACGAATAGGCATACTTATGCTCATTGGGTGGGGATATGAAATAATCATAAGACGTTTTTTAAAACATTAACTATAAAAAACTATGGTAGAACATCATGAAAAAATACTATAAGATTATCTCTGATTTACGTTGAGCAACTTTAGAATCAGCGCTTAATACAGCATTTTCAAGAAAATAAGATAGAATTAAAAAAGGTTAGGCTGGTTTCCTACGAGAACTAGCTATAATGATGCTGGAATAGCTATAGCCGGAATAATATAGAGGAGTGAGTTTTCTTGTATAAAAACTGGAAAAAGTATACGAAAAACCATCCATACGCTAGTATTATCATTGTGGCGTTAGTAGCCAGTTTAATAGGTATTTTTATCGAATATTTACTGAATCGAGACTTTCTAAGAAGCGGCTTTGGAGTAACGTTGATTTTGATTATCGGGCAGATAGTTGTTGTAAAGAAAAATAAGAAATAATTTACTGAAATAAAGTGTCGGGGTAAGAAGCGTTTTTGTAGTGTGAAAAATGATGAGTTTATGAAAGATTAAATGATGAATAATGAAACAATTGAACAAAAGAGAAAGGGTATGCTATAATAAACATGAAAAAAGGAACTGCGTCAACACTTCCCTTTTGACAGCACCGCTAAAGACGGTGGCAAGTTATATAGTTATCTCAAAAAGGAGTAACCAATCTCTCGCTAAAGTGACGGTTACTTCTTTTTGTCGTTTTTGTGGGCTAAGGTTAGAATGCCAAAAATCAGTGTTGCGATCAAAGATCCAAAACTGATCATTAGCCCTAACGCTGCTTCCACAGACAAAAGGCGTCTCCTTTCTCTAAAGTTTGAGATTATGTGCATAAGCACCACCTCACTTTCAGATTAGATAGCCACCGTCATTAAACTTTACTGTCACAACTGATTATAGCATATAGGATTTGTTATTATTACCTTGAAAATAAAAAACAACAGTTCTTTTGTTTTGAAAATTGAATAGCAGAATAAGCGTATGCTATAATGAAGATGAAAAAAGGAACTGCGCGAACAGTTCCCTTTTGACAGCACCGTTTAAGAAGGTGGCTCAGTTTAAAAATAGTTACAAAAAATAACCGTTCAAACTGGCTAAGTTTAAATTGCGGTTATTTTTTGTCGTTTTTGTGATTGCTAGTTGTCAGAGCTAAAGTTGCAAAAGCTATTACAAACATTAGCGCTTCAAAAACAGACAAGCTTATCCTTTCTAGGGAGCAAGTTACAAATCAACATAGGCCTTACCCCATTTCTATTGGGATTAGCCACCATATAAACTGTGCTGTCTCAACTATATATAGCATATAGACCTAGTTATTTTCTTGAAATTTCAAGTATAATTAGGTCTATTTTTTTGCTTAAAAATAAGAAACCAAGAGGGATTGTGAACTGAAAAAAGATCAAGAAAAAGGAGAAAAACAAAAATTTTTATCCGTGAAAACGTAAGTATATTAGAATCGATGGAAGTTAAAGTTATTTAGTCAAATAAGAAAAATTAAAGTTGCTTTATAACATAAGAAAGAAACAAAATAAAATAAGATTAAGGGGAACAAAAATCAATGAAACAACCAATCCCGCAGAACAAAAGGTTTCTGCGTATATCCATATCCCGTTTTGTGAGCATATCTGTTCATTACTGTAACTGGCTGACTAAAATTAGTTCTTTTATTTAAAAAATTCAAACAGTTATGACTTTAAAAACGCTTTTTATGATGAGGTAAACTAATAACATCGTTATTAGTTTACAGTTGTATCGTCATATAAGACAAATAAAATAATTGGGAGGATACATATTTTTAAATGAAAATTAGTATTACTTACATCTGATTTGGTTGTCTCTATTACTCCATCAATCTCGATAGGATCAAATGTATTTGCTAATGAAAATACAGAAATTTCGTTGAATCAATCAATAGACAGAACTATTACTGAATAAAAGCTTACTGAAGGATTCAGGCAATTATTTAATTTAAATATTGACGATTTAATCACTATTTTGAAACAATAAGGAATTGATCCATATACAATTTTTACTGCTAGCGAAATAGCATTACAAAGAAGAAAAGAGCTACTTAGGGCTAGGGTAAATAAAGTATTTAATTTCAATAACGAAACAAAAGATATTTATTTGAACTCTTATGTTGCGACTACTGCAAAAACTGTTGGGCTTGCAGTGATTGTACATTATGTAGGTTTAGGATAGCTCAAGCTATTACTGGTTCTATCGGAACTACGATTCATACAAGTAAAAGAATGATTATTCGTGTAAATAAACAACCAGGATGAAAAGGGGTTCGAATATTGATTGTTGAGTAATCATAAGTGTACGCTGCCAATAAAGTAAAGAAATCTTGATTGGCTGGTGTTTTATATGAATTATTTATCTAAAATATGGCTATTTGTTCAATATTTAATATTACTAGTGATTTTTGAATTGATTAACATATTTATTATTTATCGTTTTCCTATTTATGTGAGAATTGTAATACTTGTTCTCAATGCTTGGGGATATGAAATAATCGTAAGCCATTAAAAAAACATCGTTATAATCATAAGCAATAAAGAAATTGTTACATAAAATCATGAAAAAAAGACAACAGAATTATCGCTGATTGGTTAAACAATTGTTGGCCAAAAAACAAAAGAAATGATGAAGTACATAGTTAATGGGATAAGCAGTAAATAATAAAAATTAGTTAATGTGGATAAAAATGGTTTGAACAAGGTCATATCTTAAACGTAGATATGACTGTGACTATTAAAATGTGTTAAAGATAATGTCTCACATCCAAATGAAACTTTTTATGGCATTAAATTGTCGTTGTGGTACTCTACATTTGCGACGACTAGAAAGCATTTTCTTTGTTTGGCATAGATTTTATAGTTGTTGTGTTTTTTGTCTAGCTTTTTACTTTCCATAGGATAAGTAAAAAGCATTAAATGAAAAGGAGATGGATACTATATGAAAATAGGTAAACTGATTACTGCAGCTCTTGGTGTGGCGAGCATAGCAAATGAAGCTCGTAGTTTAGGACACCAAAATCAAGGAAGGGAATTAGAACGAAATCCGTATGTAGAAAACTTGGGTAGAATTAATTTTTTATCTGATGACATTCATCCACACGAAGTTCAACACTCGAAATACAACAATGGGATGAACGCTGACCAAACCTCAAGACTACTAGACGAAATGCAAAGAGATGATCCAAGACACCCCTATTCAGCTCAAATATATAAAAAAAAATCTAAAAAATCTAAAAAAAATGATGACATTCATCCACACAAAGTTCGACACTCGAAACACAATAATGTGATGAACACTGACCAAACCTCAAGACTATTAGACGAAATGCAAGTCGATGATCCAAACCCCTATTCAGCTCAAAAATCTAAACAATCAAAAGAAATTGATGTAGAATTTTCAAAGCATCTCGAGGATCAAAAAGCTCATGACGGAGCAATTTATCAACTAGTGGAAAAAGAGTCAGAATTTATCAAACTCTTAAACGGATATATTACTGAAAAACCTGCAGAAATTAATCTATTAAAATCATACCGTGAGCAGTCTGAAGAATTATGCAAAGAATTACGTCTTGTGAGGAATGATTTAAAAACTTTTGTGAATAAGACAGAACAGAAGTTGGAATCGCTTGAAAAATATTTAAAAAATGATGGAATAGAGAATAGAACAGAAGTAGAAGAATATGAGTTTCGTTACATAATGGACTTAGACAATCTAAAAAACAAAAAAAGGGAGGCCAATAGTTTTTTAGCGAATTGTAGAAAGCTAACAAGATTCCTAAAAAATGAGATAAACTACCTGAGAACCCCTGCTGTGCATTCTCTTGAAACAGAAAGTCCTACTATTTTTTCACAAGAGTCTACAAAATCAAAAGGAACCCATTTGGGTAGCACTTATAAAACAACGATAAGTATGCCTGAAATAACGAATAAACCTACAACAGCGCTACCTACTCTTTCTCCACAAGAAGAATCTATAGCAATAAGATTTGAAGATCTTTCAAACAATTTCAACATGGCAACTAAAAATATAAAATATTTACGTGAACAAATTAATGAGTTCCATTTACAGTTACGCTCGAATAAGAAAATGTCTCCTAGTGATATTCAGCAGACAGAAAAAAATCTTAATATTTTTGAGAATATTATCCTTCCAACATTAAAGTGTGAAAAAACGAATATTCAATATGCAATAATTAATGAGAAAAATTGTATAGAGTTGCTTGTAAAAGAAGGAAAATTAAGCCCCTCGTTAGCAACAAAGTATACTGATGAATACAATAAACTCATTAATAACTTTGAACAATCTAATAACAGAAGAAATAAAAGAGACCAGTCAATGAAACCTACTCTTTCAGAAAAACTAACAAATACTGCTATAAAAAATAACAAAGAATTTTCAAGAACTAAACGAGAGTCAACTTTTGAAAGGTAGTCTATAAAAAAGTGTGTAAACCCCCAGAGGTTGTATCAAGTGATGCAGAGTTTTTCAAATGGATAAACCTAAAGAAAAGAATGATTAAAAGAATTAGATTTAAAACGTACATACAACATAAAAGACAGAATGAAATAGCTAATAAGTTCAGCAATTGAGGAGATGCTTGTTGAATTACCATGTGCCTGGTCTTTTTTGATTAGTCACTGTATAAACATTACTGTCTTTACTATTACACTCATATCTCTTTATTGGCAGAAGCAGGCGTTCCGATCAAAGTGATCATGGAGCGAGTGGGTCATTCCAACATGAAAACAACTTTAGAAATTTATAACCAAGTAACCAATACAACCAAAGAAAAACGAATCCAAGAAGTCGATTCTTGGATTTTTTAGTGGATTTGTTTGGAAAATACAGTTAGTATGCTTTTATAAGAGTGGTCGAAAACAGGTACGACTTTTCGACGTAAGGAGAATTTAGTTTAATGAATGAAACAACCAATCCCGCAGAACAAAAGGTTTCTGCGTATATCCATATCCCGTTTTGTGAGCATATCTGTTATTACTGTGACTTTAATAAAGTATTTTTAGAAGGTCAACCCGTAGATGAATATGTCGAGATGCTTCTAAAAGAAATGGAAATCACACTTGAACAACATCCTGTAAAAGAATTAGAAACACTGTATGTTGGTGGTGGGACACCTACGTCTTTGACTGCAGTGCAATTGGATCGTTTGTTAGCAGGCGCTAGGGAAATATTGCCTTTTAAAGAAGGAAAAGAATTTACGGTTGAAGCGAATCCTGGAGATCTAACGAAAGAAAAGCTTCAGGTCATGAAAAATTATGGAGTGAATCGTTTATCAATGGGGGTGCAAACTTTTGATAATCGGTTGCTGAAAAAAATTGGGCGGAAACATACCGCAGAGGATGTTTACCAAACAATGCGTTTTTTAGAAGAAGAAAACTTTACGAATGTGAGTATTGATCTGATTTATGCGTTACCTGGACAAACGTTAGAGGGCTATCGAGAGACATTGAATCAAGCACTTGCACTTGATTTGCCCCATTATTCATTGTATTCATTGATTTTAGAAAATAAAACGATGTTTATGAATTGGGTGCGGCAAGGGCGTTTAGAACTGCCTGATCAAGAAACCGAAACGCGGATGTTTGAAGAAACCATACAAGCAATGGAAAAAAAGGGACGTCATCAATATGAGATCAGTAATTTTGGGTTGGAGGGGCATGAATCAAAACACAATTTGATGTATTGGAATAATGATCATTATTTCGGCTTTGGCGCAGGTGCAAGTGGATATCTTGGGAATAAACGATACCGTAATAAGGGACCGATTCAACATTATTTACGTCCATTAAGAGTAGGAGAACTCCCTGTTTTGGAAACTGAAGTACTTTTAAGAGAAAATCAAATCGAGGAAGAAATGTTTCTTGGGTTAAGGAAAAAGATAGGAATTTCCAAACGACATTTTTACGAACGTTATCAGCAAACAATCGAATCGCTTTATTCAAAGGTTTTGACAGATTTAGAAAAAGAAGGATTATTGGTCAATGAATCCGATCGAATTTATTTAACGCCAAAAGGAACTTTTCTAGGAAATGAAGTATTTGAACGTTTCTTGCTTGAAAAATAGTTGTGAGAGGTCAATAAAACCTTTAAATTTCTTTATAGATCGATTAAATAATGGAAGGTATTAAGAAACCTATTTATCTTTAGTGTTGATCTATCAATGTATTTATCAGAGAATGCCGCTTTTAGCACTCGTTAAATGAGAGTGCTAAAAGTGGTGTTCTTTTTCTTGACACACTATGCGCTTCTTGCTATATTAGTAAGTGGGTTAGCACTTAGAAGATATGAGTGCTAATGAGAGGTGAAGAAGATGTTAACACAAAGACAAAGTGAGATTTTACGTCTGATCATCCAAAACTATACGAGTAGCGGTATACCCGTCGGCTCCAAAACCTTAATGGAAGATGGAGTCAAGGCGAGCTCAGCAACGATCCGTAATGACATGAAAGCCTTAGAAGATGCTGGGTTGTTACTTAAAACTCATTCTTCATCAGGAAGGATTCCTTCAGCATTAGGTTATCGGCATTATGTGGATCATTTGCTAAAACCTGCTCGTGTAACCAATGATGATCTGCAGCAGATTCGGCTGTCTTTAAGCAAAGAATTTCATGAAATTAACGAGATTATTCAACAATCTGCTGAGATTTTATCCGAGCTGACTAGTTACACAACCTTCTCGTTAGGCCCAGAAATTAAAGACCGCCGTTTGACTGGTTTTCGTATCGTTCCTTTAAATAGTCGTCAAGTGATTGCGATTGTAGTAACCGATAAAGGAAATGTAGAAAGCCAAGTTTTTACACTTCCTGAAAATCTAGGAAGCCAAGATTTAGAAAAAATTGTTCGCATTGTCAATGAACGATTGGTGGGAGATCCATTGATGACTGTCTATCATAAATTGCGGACAGAGATTCCAATGATTTTGCATAGATATTTTCAGACAACTGAAGGGATATCAAATCTTTTTGATACGATACTCGGACATGCGTTTGAAGACAAAATTTATGTAAGTGGGCAAATGAATCTACTAGATTATGAACTCCACCAAGATCTGGAGCAGTTCAAATCGATGTTTTCGTTTATGACAGATACTTATGAATTAACCCAAATGATCGTCCCAACGGATAGTAACATCCACATCAAAATTGGATCTGAATTAGGAAATGAGCTTTTACAAAATATGAGCATGATCCAAGCAAGTTACGAGATTGCTGGACACGGTCGAGGTACAATAGCCTTGTTAGGACCAACCAGTATGCCTTATTCAAAAATGCTGGGTCTGGTAGATGTCTATCGTCAAGAATTAGCGAACAAGCTTGCTGATTATTATCGATCAATTGATTTGACTGGATCTTAGCATGAAAACGAATCACTGACTGATTAACGAAAAGGAGTGTGTCTTGTGAAAGAAAAAAAAGAAGAGTTAGAAAAAGACGTAGCGGATATTCAAGAAGATACGGAAATCGATACGGAAGCGACGGAAGACTCAGGTGTCTCTGACGTAGAAGCTGAAGAATTTGAGCGTTTAAATTTAAAGGCTGAAATGGAAGAGTTGGAAGATAAATATTTACGTGCTCGAGCTGAGATTGCAAATATTGCAAATCGAAGTAAAAATGAGCGTGAACAATTACAAAAATATCGTTCACAAGATCTTGCTAAAAAATTATTACCTTCAATTGATAACTTAGAGCGTGCTTTGGCTACAGATGTGGCTGATGATCAGGGTGCAAGTTTGAAAAAAGGTGTCGAAATGGTACTAGAAAGCTTGAAACAAGCACTTAAAGAAGAAGGAATCGAAAAAATCCCAGCAAAAGGAGAGGCTTTTGATCCGAACCTCCATCAAGCTGTACAAACCGTGCCAGCGACTGAGGAACTTCCAGCTGACACAATCGTCGAAGTACTACAAGAAGGTTACAAATTACATGACCGCGTATTAAGACCAACAATGGTTATTGTTGCGCAATAATGTCATGATATAAAATTAACTAAGATAAGGAGACGTTAATTATGAGTAAAATTATCGGTATTGACTTAGGTACAACCAATTCAGCAGTAGCTGTTTTAGAAGGAAACGAAGCAAAAATTATTGCAAATCCAGAAGGTAACCGTACAACTCCTTCTGTTGTCTCATTTAAAAATGGGGAAATTCAAGTGGGTGAAGTTGCTAAACGTCAAGCAGTAACTAATCCAAATACGATTTCATCGATCAAACGCCATATCGGTGAACCAGGCTATAAAGTAGAAGTAGAAGGAAAATCATATACACCACAAGAAATCTCTGCAATGATCCTTCAATATATCAAAGGATTCGCTGAAGACTATCTAGGTGAAAAAGTTGAAAAAGCAGTTATTACTGTGCCTGCTTACTTCAATGATGCACAACGTCAAGCAACAAAAGATGCTGGTAAAATTGCTGGCTTAGAAGTTGAACGTATTGTAAATGAACCAACTGCTGCAGCGCTTGCTTATGGCTTGGATAAAACAGACCGCGATGAAAAAATCCTAGTATTTGACCTTGGTGGTGGTACGTTCGACGTATCTATCCTTGAATTAGGTGATGGCGTATTTGATGTACTATCAACAGCTGGAGATAACCATCTAGGTGGGGATGACTTTGATAACAAAATCATTGATCACATGGTAGCTGAGTTCAAAAAAGAAAACGGCATTGATTTATCACAAGATAAAATGGCATTGCAACGTTTGAAAGATGCTGCAGAAAAAGCGAAAAAAGATTTATCTGGAGTATCAAGCACACAAATCAGCTTACCGTTCATCACAGCTGGCGAAGCAGGTCCTCTTCACTTAGAAATGACATTGACTCGTGCGAAATTTGATGAATTAACCGCTGATTTAGTAGAGCGTACAAAAATTCCAGTACGACAAGCCTTGAAAGATGCTGGTTTATCACAATCTGAAATTGATGAAGTTATCTTAGTTGGTGGTTCAACACGTATTCCTGCAGTTGTTGAAGCAGTAAGAAAAGAAACTGGAAAAGAACCAAACAAATCTGTAAACCCAGATGAAGTAGTAGCGATGGGTGCTGCTATCCAAGGTGGGGTTATCACAGGTGATGTCAAAGACGTTGTGTTACTTGATGTTACTCCGTTATCATTAGGTATTGAAACAATGGGTGGCGTCTTTACTAAATTAATTGATCGAAACACAACGATCCCTACAAGTAAATCACAAGTGTTCTCAACGGCTGCAGATAATCAACCTGCTGTAGATATCCATGTCTTGCAAGGTGAACGTCCGATGGCTGCTGACAACAAAACGTTAGGAAGATTCCAATTAACAGATATTCCTGCAGCACCACGTGGTGTGCCACAAATCGAAGTTACTTTTGACATTGATAAAAATGGTATCGTGAATGTTTCTGCTAAAGACCTAGGTACACAAAAAGAACAAAAAATCACGATTAAATCTTCTTCAGGTCTAACTGATGATGAAATCGAACGCATGGTAAAAGATGCAGAAGCGAATGCAGAAGCAGATAAAGCACGTAAAGAAGAAGTGGATTTACGTAACGATATTGATGCTTTACTATTCTCAGTTGACAAAACACTAAAAGAATTAGAAGGTAAAGTTGACGCAGAAGAAGTGAAAAAAGCGGAAGAAGCTCGCGATGAATTGAAAGCTGCTGTTGAAGCAAACAATATCGAAGAAATGAAAACAAAACGTGATGCATTGAATGAAATCGTGCAAAATTTGACAGTTAAATTGTATGAACAAGCTGCGCAACAACAAGCACAAGAAAATCCAGAAGCAGCGCAAACAGGTGCAGATGATGTAGTAGACGCTGACTTTGAAGAAGTCGACGGAGACGACAAAAAATAATCTCATTAAATAATCGTTAGCTGTTTAGTAGAAATGACAAGTTTCAGTAGAGAAGGTTTTCCCCTTCTCTAGCTGGGACTGTTATCATACAATACAACTTTTTGAATACGTTGTTAAACAATATTAAGCAGGATCTAAAAGACGAGTGAATCGAAGTTTATACAACAATTTACTTTACCATTCGTTTTTAGTGCCAATGCTTGAAAGAAGGTTTAGCAAAAGAGATCAGCTCTAAGAAATAATCCGAAGAATGCGAAAATAGATTCTCATATTTTCGAGATTCTTCGGATTATTTTCCGATAGTGCTACATTTAGAGTGGTCTAAAAGGTTAGTAGGCGTTCACTTTCAAGAATGATGCGCAAAATAGAGACCTTATTGTTTGGAGATTTGATGTGCATGATTATGCCTGTTGAATAACAGAAGTCATAAGAACAATGGGAGAATTTCTTGGACAATAGCTGTTGCTTTGAGGTAGTTCGATCTGGTCATAAGATAAGATTTGAGGAACATTCTTTCTTCAATTTGGAAAACTTGACTTAGGTATGAGCCTTAAACTAGCTTCCTTTTTTAAATACTTGAAAGTAGCAGTTTTTGTTTTCGTAAAAGTATGATATGATAACAAGCGACGTGGAAATGATGAGAACCAATAGGAGGAAAGCCTATGGCAACAAAACGTGATTATTATGAAGTCTTAGGGCTCTCGAAAGGAGCTTCTGAAGATGAAATTAAAAAAGCTTATCGAAAGCTATCAAAAAAATATCATCCAGATATCAATAAAGAAGCTGATGCAGAAGAAAAATTCAAAGAAGTATCAGAAGCTTATGAAATTTTAAGTGACCCGCAAAAACGGGCAGCTTATGATCAATATGGACACGCAGGTACCGATCCAAACTATGGCGCTGGTGGAGCCGGTGGCGGCTTTGGTGGTTTTGGCGGCTTTTCGGGTGGCGGTTTTGGCGGCTTCGAAGATATCTTTGATTCATTCTTTGGCGGTGGCGGTCGTACGGTAGACCCTAATGCGCCAAGACAGGGTGCGGATTTACAGTATACGATCGATCTTTCTTTTGAAGAAGCGATTTTTGGCGTAGAAAAAGAAATCAAGTATAACCGAGAAGAAATTTGTCATACTTGCCATGGAAATGGTGCGAAACCTGGAACGCAACCAACAACTTGTCATAAGTGTCATGGATCAGGGACAATCAATGTGGAACGTCAAACGCCACTTGGCCGTGTGATGAGTCGTCAAACTTGTGACGTTTGTCATGGTACTGGTAAAGAAATCAAAGATCCTTGTCCAACTTGTCATGGTTCTGGTCATGAAAAGAAAGCACATTCTGTTAAGGTGAATGTACCAGCAGGTGTAGAAGAAGGACAACAAATGCGTCTGGCAGGTCAAGGTGAAGCTGGAGAAAACGGCGGACCATTTGGTGATCTATATGTTGTATTCCGTGTGGAAGAAAGTGATATTTTCGATCGTGATGGTTCAGAGATCTATTACGAATTGCCATTGAGTTTTGTACAAGCTGCTTTAGGTGATGAAGTAAAAGTGCCAACCGTTCATGGAGATGTCAAACTTAAAATTCCGGCAGGTACGCAAACAGGAACGAATTTCCGTTTACGTGGCAAAGGAGCGCCTAAACTTCGTGGTGGAGCTACTGGGGATCAACATGTGAAAGTGAAGTTGATCACGCCGAAGAACTTAAATGAACAGCAACGTGAAGCATTGCGTGCTTTTGCTGAAGCTGGCGGCATCAAAGTAGAGGAACAACAAGAAGATGGCTTCTTTGATAAAGTGAAAGATGCCTTTGGCGGTAAGAAAAGAAAATAAAAGAAAAGCAAATCAATAAATTCAGTTAGTGTCTCTGGCAGTTAGACCAACATCTAATTGCTGGAGAATCGCCAGCCTCTTATTGATTTGCTTTTTTTATTTAGACAGGAGAAAGTGGCAAACAAATAATTAAAGCAGGGACGAAAGAAGAGGACAAAAAGGAAGTAAGTGTTTTTTTTGTCAATTTTATAAATGTTTTTAAAATAAAGACCGTTGCAAGGGATAGGCATCCTTTTGCAACGGTCTTTAACAATTTCATCATCTTAAGGTTAAATATCTAGTACTTTATCTAGAAAATCTTTTGTTCGTTCATTTTGTGGATTTTCAAAGATTTGTTGTGGTGTGCCATCTTCTAGGAAATTCCCTCCATCAATAAACATGACACGATTGGCAACTTCTTTAGCAAAGCCCATTTCGTGTGTAACGATAACCATCGTCATCCCTTGCTTAGCTAATTTTTTCATGACGTTCAAGACATCTCCGACCATTTCCGGGTCTAGTGCAGAAGTTGGTTCGTCGAAGAGCATGATATCAGGATTCATCGCTAGAGCACGAGCGATAGCGACCCGTTGTTTTTGTCCACCAGAAAGCATTTCTGGATACATGTCTTTTTTATCTTCAAGGCCGACGGTTTGTAGCAATTTGATTGCTTTCTTTTCAGCGGCTTCTTTTGATTCTTTTTTCAAATCCATAGGTGCTAATGTAATGTTTTCTAGCACTGAAAGATGTGGGAATAGATTAAAATGTTGGAATACCATTCCAATGTGTTGTCTTACCAAATTGATATCGGTGTTTTTGTCCATTAAGTGGGCCCCATCAATGATGATTTCGCCGTCTGAAGGCTCTTCTAAACGGTTTAAACAACGTAGGAAGGTACTTTTTCCTGAACCGGAAGGACCGATGATACAAACAACGTCACCTTCGTTGATTGAAACATTGATATCATTTAAAACGGTATTTTCACCGTATTTTTTTACAAGATGTTCAACTAGAATTTTTTCAGCCATCTTATTTCACCTTCTTTTCTAAAACTTTTGCTAATTTTGTCAGAATAGTAATGAGGATCAAATACATGATAGCAATAATTAGATAGACGTACGTACTTTGTGTCGTACGTGCAACGATAATTTTACCAGTTTGCAGTAACTCTACCACACCGATCGCTGAGATGATTGTTGTATCTTTCAATGAGATAACGAATTGGTTCACGAAAGATGGCAACATGATCTTGATTGCTTGTGGTAAGATGATTTTTTGCATGGTTCGATTATATGAAAGTCCTAAACTGCGAGAAGCTTCCATTTGACCAACTGGCACAGCTTTGATCCCACCACGAACGATTTCTGCGATATAAGCGCTGGCGTTCAAAGTTAGTGTGATAATCCCGGCAATGAAGTCGGGAATAGTAAATCCGACGATACCTGGTAATCCAAAGAAGATGAAGAATGCAAGAACCATCATTGGAATACCGCGGATGACATCGACATAAATACTTGCAATTGTTCGTAGGGCTCTGATTGGCGCTACGCTGAATAAACCAAAGATAACACCAACAACTAATGCCAAGGCGAATGAAATTAAAGTTAATAAGATCGTTTGCCATAAACCTTTTAGTAAAACTTTGTAGTTGTTTTGTAATAGACCAGTTAGTGTAGATTCATCTTTGCTGTCTTTAGTAGGCGTATTATCTGTTGAGATATATTTGTTGATGATTTTATCGTATTCGCCAGTTCGTTTTAATTCTTTTAGACCTTCGTTGAACATTTGTAATAGTTCAGGATTTTGGCCTTTTTTCACAGCAAAAGCGTATTTACCACCAGATTCTTTAGCAATCGGTGTTTCTAATTGTTGATTGTTTTTAATTGCATAGCCGATAACAGGGTAGTCGTCCATCATGGCGTCAATTGCGCCAACTCTCAATCCGTCATATAACTGATCTGCAGAATCGAAGTACTTGATGGTATAGCCGTACTGGTCTTCGTGGGCATTTAAAAAATCAGCACTTTCAGTTCCAACTTTGGCACCTACTGTTTTTCCTTTTAGGTCTTCATAGGACTTGATTGAATTGTCTCCTTTTTTGACAGCGATTTGAATCCCGCTTTCAAAATAAGGATCTGAGAAATCATAGCTTTTTTTTCGTTCATCGGTCACAGTCATTCCTGCGATCATTCCATCTGCTTGACCAGATTCTAACGCTTGTAGCGCAGCAGAGAAACCACGATAATCCATACGTAGGTTAAATCCTTGCAGTTTGGAGATTGCCTCCATTAATCCAACATCAATTCCCTCGTATTTGCCTTCAGCGTTTTGAAACTCGAAAGGTGCAAAAGCTGAATCGCTGGCAATGACATACGTCTCTTTCTTAGGTTCTATTTTTTGCATCGTCTCGCTCGTACTTGAGTCAGCAGTAGTTTTATCGTCAGCTTGTACAGGATTGCTAAGCGCAAATGTGACAAGTCCTGTCATTATGAAAATAATCGTATGAAGCAAATGCTTTTTTTTCATAATTAACCTCCTAAAATTTCAATAACTTTTCATATTTTCCTATTATATGCGAAAACTAATAATAGATACAAGCTGAGTTGCTGAAAAAAATAAAAAAAATGTCATTTTGTAACAATCTATGTTATAAAATGTAACATAATGAATGTAGAGAGGAATCTGCCGTAAGATAAATAATTACTTAAGGGACATTATTGATATATAATTTTGCTGCCTAATTTACTACTTAATACATGTATGAATTTATATAATTATAATATAGTAGAAAAGAAAAAACTCAAAAGTAGCGAAAGTATGTTCGGTGTGGTATAATAAATCAACAAGGAATGCCTTTGCTTTCCTTTTCTTTTTTGTGGTCGTAAAATGAAGAGGAAAGAATGAAAAGGAGGATGAAATATGATAGAAAGAGATACCTCCCGACACTTTGAGTTGGTGTCAAAATATCAACCAGCAGGAGATCAACCCGAAGCCATTACACAGTTAGTTGATGGGGTAGTTGGTGGAAAAAAAGCTCAGATACTTTTAGGAGCAACTGGTACAGGGAAGACGTACACCGTTTCGAATTTGATTGAAAAAGTGAATAAGCCAACATTGATTATTGCCCACAATAAAACATTAGCTGGACAATTATATGGGGAGTTCAAAGAATTTTTCCCCAATAATGCAGTTGAATATTTTGTATCTTATTACGATTATTATCAACCTGAAGCTTATGTCCCTTCAAGTGATACTTATATTGAAAAGGATTCTAGTGTCAATGATGAAATTGATAAATTACGACATTCGGCAACCAGTTCGTTATTAGAACGAAATGACGTGATCGTGATTGCTTCTGTTTCTTGCATCTTTGGTTTAGGTTCACCTTTTGAGTATCAAAAACAAGTCGTTTCAATTAGACAAGGAGCTGAGCTTGATCGTAATCAATTGATTCGTGATTTAGTTAGTATCCAATTTGAGCGCAACGATATTGATTTTCAACGTGGTCGTTTTCGAGTACGTGGGGACGTTGTGGAGATTTTCCCAGCCAGTCGGGATGAACGTGCGTTGCGTGTTGAATTTTTTGGTGATGAGGTCGAAAGGATTCGTGAAGTCAATGCGTTGACTGGTGAGGTCTTGGGAGAAACTGAGCATGTGGCGATATTTCCAGCGACTCACTTTGTTACAAATGATGAACACATGGAACATGCGGTTGCAAATATCAAAGCGGAACTGGAACAACGTTTGACAGTTTTGCGGAATGAGAATAAATTGTTAGAGGCTCAACGGCTAGAACAACGAACGAACTATGATATTGAAATGATGTTAGAAATGGGTTATACATCTGGGATCGAAAATTATTCGCGACACATGGATGGACGAAAAGAAGGCGAGCCACCATACACGTTACTTGATTTCTTTCCCGAAGATTCATTAATGATTATTGATGAATCGCATGTGACAATGCCGCAAATTCGGGGAATGTACAATGGTGACCGCGCAAGAAAACAGATGTTAGTCGATTATGGTTTTCGTTTACCATCGGCATTAGACAATCGTCCGTTACGATTAGAAGAGTTTGAAAAGCACGTGAATCAAATCGTTTATGTATCTGCTACGCCTGGTCCATATGAGTATGAACAAACGGATACAGTGATTCAACAGATCATCCGACCAACTGGGTTACTAGATCCAATCATCGAAGTGCGGCCGATCATGGGGCAAATTGATGATCTGGTAGGAGAAATCAATGAACGAGTTGAAAAAGATCAGCGCGTGTTTGTAACTACATTGACAAAGAAAATGTCTGAAGATTTGACTGATTATTTTAAAGAATTAGGAATCAAAGTAAAATATCTGCATAGTGATATCAAAACATTAGAGCGTACCGAAATCATTCGTGATCTTCGTTTAGGTGAATTCGATGTACTTGTAGGAATCAACTTGTTACGTGAAGGACTTGATGTACCGGAAGTTTCGCTAGTAGCGATTTTGGATGCAGATAAAGAAGGCTTTTTACGGAGCGAACGTTCTTTAGTACAGACGATTGGACGTGCAGCACGGAATGCAGAAGGAAAAGTGATTATGTATGCGGACAAAGTGACTGATTCGATGCGCAAGGCTATCGATGAAACTGCTAGACGACGTAGTATCCAAGAACAATATAATCAAGAGCATGGTATCGTGCCGAAAACGATCATCAAAGAGATCCGTGATTTGATTTCCATCACGAAAGAATCCGAAGATGATGCAAAAGAAACGGTTCAAGTATCCTATGAAGAAATGACAAGAGAAGAAAAAGCTACATTATTAATGAAATTAGAAAAAGAAATGAAAGATGCTGCTAAAGCATTAGATTTCGAGACAGCCGCAAATGTACGGGATATGATTCTTGAATTAAAGGCGTCAGAGTAGGGGGATTATATGGCAAATGATAAAATAATTATCCATGGTGCAAGAGCCCACAATTTAAAAAACATCAATGTGACAATTCCGCGAGATAAATTTGTGGTGGTCACTGGATTATCTGGTTCTGGGAAAAGTTCGTTAGCATTCGATACATTATATGCAGAAGGACAAAGAAGATATGTCGAAAGTCTTTCTGCTTATGCACGGCAATTTTTAGGGCAAATGGATAAACCAGATGTTGATAGTATTGATGGGCTAAGTCCAGCAATTTCAATTGATCAAAAAACAACTAGTAAAAACCCTCGTTCAACAGTAGGAACTGTCACAGAAATCAATGATTATCTCCGATTGCTGTTTGCACGTGTGGGGCATCCTATCTGTCCGAATGATCACATTGAGATCACCAGCCAATCTATTGATCAAATGGCTGATAAAGTTTTAGAATTACCTGAACGAACTAAAATTCAAGTTCTTGCGCCGATCATTGTCAAGAAAAAAGGCCAACATAAAAAAGTTTTTGAACGTATTCAAAAAGAAGGATACGTACGTGTTCGAGTGGATGGAGAAATCTATGACTTAAGTGAAGTACCAGAATTAGAAAAAAATAAAAAGCACGATATCGCAATTGTTATAGACCGTGTCATCATAAAAGAAGGAATCCGTTCACGTTTGTTTGATTCAATCGAAGCTGCCTTGCGTTTAGCAGAAGGCTATGTTTTGATTGATGTCATAGGAGAAGAGGAAATGCTGTTTAGCGAGCATTACGCTTGTCCTTATTGTGGCTTTACTGTTGGTGAATTGGAACCAAGACTGTTTTCTTTCAATGCGCCATTTGGTGCTTGTCCTGATTGTGATGGTCTTGGTGTCAAATTAGAAGTGGACCAAGATTTAGTGATACCTGATCGTACGAAGACGTTGAGTCAAGGAGCTATCGTCCCTTGGAATCCAATCAGTTCACAATACTATCCACAGATGCTGGCTCAAGCCTGTGAAAGTTATGGGATTGATATGGAGACGCCTTTTGAAGAGTTGCCACTTGAACATCAAGAAATCGTGCTCAATGGGACAGACGAGCTGTTCCATTTCCACTATGAGAATGATTTCGGTGGTGTTCGTGATGTTGAAACAACTTTTGAAGGGGTATTGAAAAACATTAAGCGTCGGTACCATGATACAAACAGTGATTTCACAAGAGAGCAAATGAGACAATATATGACTGAATTGACTTGTCAAACTTGTCATGGGTATCGTTTGAATCCTCAAGCTTTATCCGTTCAAATCAATGGGACGAATATTGGACAAACGAACGAGTTGTCTATCCAAAAAGCGGTCAACTTCTTTTCAAATTTGACCCTTTCAGACCAAGAAAAAGTAATAGCTAAACCGATTTTAAAAGAAGTGAATGATCGACTTTCATTTTTAGAAAATGTTGGTCTCGATTATTTAACGCTGAGTCGTGCATCAGGAACTCTTTCAGGAGGAGAAGCACAGCGGATCCGTTTGGCCACTCAAATTGGTTCGAATCTCTCAGGGGTTCTTTATATTTTAGATGAGCCTTCTATCGGACTCCACCAACGAGATAACGATCGGTTGATCGGTTCATTGAAGAAAATGCGTGATCTAGGGAATACATTAGTCGTGGTCGAGCATGATGAAGATACGATGCGTGCGGCAGATTATTTGATTGATGTGGGCCCTGGTGCGGGGCATCAAGGAGGAGAAATCGTTTCAGCTGGCACGCCAGCGGAAGTTGCTGCTGATGAAGATTCTTTGACTGGACAATATCTATCCGGTAAAAAGAGTATCCCAGTTCCAACTGAACGCCGAAAAGGGAATGGAAAAGCCATCAAAATCACTGGGGCAACGGAAAATAATTTGAAAAATATTTCAGTGGAATTTCCTTTAGGAGAATTTGTTGCGGTAACTGGTGTGTCTGGTTCAGGTAAGAGTACATTGGTCAATAGTATCCTAAAACGAGCTCTTGCACAAAAAATCAACCGTAATTCAGCAAAACCTGGTAAATTCAAATCAATTTCCGGATATGAAAGTATTGAAAAAATCATTGATATCGATCAAAGTCCGATTGGGCGCACACCACGAAGCAATCCTGCGACATATACTAGTGTATTTGATGATATTAGAGATTTATTTGCACAAACAAATGAAGCTAAAATGCGTGGGTATAAAAAAGGCCGTTTTAGTTTCAACGTTAAAGGTGGACGTTGTGAAGCCTGCCGAGGCGATGGAATTATTAAGATTGAAATGCACTTTCTACCTGATGTTTACGTTCCTTGTGAAGTTTGTCATGGGAAGCGATATAATTCTGAAACGCTAGAAGTTCATTATAAAGGAAAAAGTATTGCAGATATTTTAGAAATGACGGTTGAAGATGCCGTTGAATTTTTCCAACCAATCCCTAAGATTCATCGAAAACTTCAAACCATTGTCGATGTTGGTCTAGGCTACGTTACGATGGGGCAACCAGCTACAACATTATCTGGTGGGGAAGCACAGCGGATGAAACTCGCTAGTGAATTACACAAAATAGCGAATGGTAAGAACTTTTATATTTTGGATGAACCAACGACTGGTTTGCATACAGATGATATTGCCCGGCTACTTGATGTCTTGCAACGTTTAGTAGATGCAGGGAATACGGTATTAGTGATCGAGCATAACCTTGATGTTATTAAAACCGCTGATCATATTATTGATCTTGGACCAGAAGGCGGGGAAGGTGGCGGTACGATTTTAGCCACTGGTACACCTGAAGAAATCATTGAGGTGAAAGAGAGTTATACTGGTCGATACTTAAAAAAAATCATGAATGGTGAAAACCAACTGGATAGTTAAAAAAAAATTAAAATCAAGTATCTATTCTTGTTTTATTGACTAGTATAGACTAAAATACGAAACATGGTAGTTCTTTCTACACTAATTGGTATAGATAAAAACTTCCTATAAGTTCAATCCGTTCAAAAAAGAATTGAGCAATCGGAGGAGATTCCTTTGATTGCTTTTTTCTTTATGGTATGATATTCCTTGTGTAGTTGAAAAAGAAAACTAGAGATTATGAGTAAGTGAGAGATAATGATGAACAGTAATGTAAACGAAGAATTTATTCCTATTTTATTGGGTAGCGACATGAATGTCTATGGAATGGCACGTTCATTTCATGAAGCGTATGGCAAAGTTTGCCAGGCGTATGCATCAAATCAGTTGGCACCAACTCGCTATAGCAAAATCGTCAAAGTTGACGTAATTCCTGGCTTTGATAAAGATCCGGTCTTTATTGAGTCCATGTTACGTTTAGCAAGAGAGAAATATTCAGATCAAACGAAGAAGTATCTCTTGATCGCATGTGGAGATGGCTATGCAGAACTGATTTCACAGCATAAAGAAGAACTCTCAAAGTATTTTATTTGTCCTTACATCGATTATTCGTTATTTAAACGTCTGATTAATAAGGTTAGTTTTTATGAAGTTTGCGAGGAATACCAGTTACCTTATCCCAAAACGTTGATTGTTAGAAAAGAAATGTTAGTTGATGGGCATTTGAATCAAGAGTTACCATTTGACTTTCCAGTGGCATTAAAGCCGGCAAACAGCGTGGAATACTTATCTGTCCAATTTGAAGGTCGAAAAAAAGCGTTTATTATCGATAATCGTGAAGAATTTGACTTGATCTTAGGTCGTATTTACGAAGCAGGTTATACAAGTGAAATGATCGTCCAAGATTTCATTCCTGGGGATGATAGTAATATGCGTGTGTTAAATGCTTATGTCGATGAAAACCATCAAGTAAGAATGATGTGTTTAGGTCACCCGTTACTAGAAGATCCAACACCAGCTTCGATTGGTAATTATGTGGTGATCATGCCAGATTATAATGAAAAGATCTATCAAACGATTAAACGATTTTTAGAAGATATTTCCTATACTGGTTTTGCGAATTTTGATATGAAATACGATCCAAGAGATGGTGAATACAAACTTTTTGAAATCAACCTTCGTCAGGGAAGAAGCAGTTTCTTTGTCACTCTTAATGGCTTGAATTTAGCAAAATTTGTGACAGAAGACCGTGTATTTGAAGTTCCATTCACAGGGACTACCTATGGGACGAGCCAATCGGATCAAGCAAAATTATGGATGGGTGTACCTAACAAGGTCTTTTTAACTTATGCAAAAGCAAATGAAGACAAAAAAGTTGCAGAAAAAATGATTAAAGAAAATCGTTATGGAACGACTGTTTTTTATGAGAAAGATCGTTCGCTCAAACGCTGGTTATTGATGAAGTATATGTTTAGAAATTACATTCCTCGATTTAAAAAATACTTTCATGTGAAAGAAGGTTGATTCATGGAAAACTTTTTTAGTATTTTGGGCGGAATGGGAACGATGGCCACAGAGAGTTTTGTCCGTCTAATCAATCATCGAACCAAAGCCTCAAAAGATCAGGAATATTTAAATTATGTATTATTTAATCATGCGACAGTTCCTGATCGAACGGCTTATATTTTAGATAGGGAACAAGAAAGCCCAATGCCTTACCTACTAGATGATGTTGAAAAACAAAATTTACTCAAACCAAATTTTATCGTTTTAACGTGTAATACAGCTCATTATTTCTTTGATGAACTTCAAGCAGCCACTGAGATTCCGATTCTTCATATGCCACGAGAAGCGGCAAATGAGCTTGTCAGACAAAATACAACTGGTAAAGTAGCCATCCTGGGTACGGAAGGTAGCATGAAAGCTGGAATTTATGAAAAGGAAGTGAGACAGCTAGGCTTTGAGGCTGTCATTCCTGATGCTCAACTTCAGGCGAAAATCAACCATTTGATTTATCATGATATCAAAGAATCAGATTATTTAAACAAAGAACTATACTACGAAATTTTGGCAGAAGCGGTGGCGCGATTTGATTGCGAAAAAATTATTTTAGGCTGTACAGAATTATCGTTGATGCAAGAGTATGTAGGGGAAAATGAATATCCCGTCATTGACGCACAGTCAATCTTAGCTGATCAAACGATCGCCCGTGCCTTACAACACCGACAAGCTACCATATCAAGTTGAAAACTTTTATGAGCAAAGATTAGGGGCGGATACCTACAGTGGTATTTGTCCCTATTTTTATCGACAACTTCATTTTTAAGAATGTTTAACTGGTAATGATACGCCCGGAAGTGATATAATTTTAGGAAGAGATATGAGAGGGGGCCGTTTGATATGGCTGATAATTTACAACTAGTAATCATCACAGGGATGAGTGGCGCTGGGAAGACGGTCGCTATTCAAAGTTTTGAAGATATGGGGTATTTCTGTATTGATAATATGCCACCAAATCTAATTCCAAAGTTTTGGGAATTGATCAAAGAATCGGGTAAAGTGACGAAAATGGCATTAGTGGTAGACTTGCGTTCACGCTCGTTTTTTGAAGAAATCCAAAATATGTTAGTCGAAATTGAGAATACGGATTTTATCGATACGTCGATTTTATTTTTAGATGCATCCGATGAAGAATTAGTCGCACGATACAAGGAAACAAGACGTACCCATCCAATGGCAATGAACGGTTTAGTCACGGAAGGAATTCGTAAAGAACGTGCGATATTGAATGATCTAAAGATGCAGGCCTCGGTCATTATAGACACGACGACTTTAACACCACGTCAGTTAAGGGAAAAAATCAATCAAACGTTTAAGACCAAAGGCGATCAAGGCTTTCGAATCGAATTTGTTTCCTTTGGATTCAAATATGGCTTGCCAATTGATTCAGATATCGTGATGGATGTACGCTTTTTACCAAATCCCCACTATATTCCTGAATTAAGACCTTTGACAGGAAAAGATCAACCAGTTTATGACTATGTGATGTCATTTGATGAAACTGAGCTGTTTTATAATAAGTTTTTAGATTTATTACAGACGGTTTTACCAGGATATATCAAAGAAGGTAAAAGCAGCTTGACGATTGCTATTGGCTGTACCGGAGGGCAACACCGTTCAGTTGCGTTAACAGAACGTTTATCAGGTGCTTTGAAAGAAAATTATAAAGTCAATGTGACTCACCGTGACAAAGATAAACGGAAAGAGACGGTGAATCGCTCGTGAAGATGAAAACTTACCGTATAAGAAAGCCCAAAATCGTTGTCGTTGGGGGTGGCACAGGCTTACCGGTTATTTTAAAAAGCTTGCGTAACCAAGGGGCTGATATTACAGCGATCGTAACTGTCGCAGATGACGGGGGCAGTAGCGGTGCAATCAGAGAATCAATTGCGATGGCGCCCCCTGGCGATTTGAGGAATGTGTTGGTTTCATTGTCGGATATGCCACAATTTTATGAAGATATCTTTCAGTATCGTTTTAAAAAAGAAGATCAATTTTTAGCCAATCATACGATCGGTAATTTGATCATTGCCGCTGTCGCAGAAATGAGAGGAAGTACATACGAAGCAGTACAACTCCTATCTAAGATGATGCATGTGGACGGTCATATCTATCCTTCTTCTGAAACACCATTAACACTCCATGCAGTTTTTAAAGATGGTACTACTGCGGTGGGGGAATCAAAAATTGCGGTCGATCGAAAAACGATTGATCATGTCTATGTGCGAAATACCACGGATGATAGCGAAGCCAAACCAGCACGAAAAGTTGTTTCTGCCATTATGGAGGCAGATATGGTCGTTTTAGGACCGGGTAGTTTGTTTACTAGCATTTTACCTAATTTGGTCATCCAAGAAATTGGAGAAGCAGTAGCTAAAACAGAAGCCGAAGTGGTGTATATTTGTAATATCATGACACAAAAAGGTGAAACAGAACATTTTACAGATGCTGATCATATTCGGGTGTTGCATGAACATTTGAAACGACCATTTATTGATACTGTTTTAGTTAACACAGAAAAAGTACCAGCAGGTTATATGGATCCCGAAATTTACGATGAATACCTCGTACAAGTAACCCATGATTTTCATGGATTACGGAATGAAGGTTGTCGAGTGATTTCGACTGACTTTTTAGAATTAAAAAATGGAGGTGTCTTCCATGATGGTGAAAAAGTTGTGGAAGAGCTATTTCGTTTGGTTTTTGGTTCCAAATATTAAACGGTAGGTTACTAAAAGAAAGGAGGAGAATAGGGTGTCATTTGCGGCAGATGTCAAAAAAGAACTTACTGGACTTGAAGTTCACCGCGAACATGCAAAGGCGGAATTAGCTGCACTTTTGCGAATGAATGGATCTTTAGGGATTGTGAATCAACAATTTATCCTAAACGTTCAAACAGAAAATGCAGCTATCGCTAGACGGATCTATTCTCTTTTAAAAGATCATTATAATGTCCGAAGCGAGTTACTCGTTCGAAAAAAAATGAAATTGAAAAAGAATAATGTCTATATCGTTCGTTTGAAACAAGGAACGAAAAATGTACTGATGGATCTAGATATCATGGACGGAATGATGTTCAATGGGCATGTATCTGATGAAATTTTAGGAAATGCACAAAAAATGCGATCCTATCTAAGAGGAGCATTCATGGCGTCTGGTTCAGTCAATAACCCTGAAACTAGTCGTTACCATTTAGAAATTTTTTCCATTTATGAACAACATAATCAAGACATTTGTGATATGTTAAATTATTATGGTCTTCATGCTCGAACATTGGAACGTCGAAACGGCTATATTTCATATTTAAAAGGCGCAGAGAAAATTGCTGACTTTTTAACCTTAATTGGTGCGACGAATTCGATGTTGCGCTTTGAAGATGTCCGTATCGTACGTGATATGCGAAACTCAGTCAACCGACTTGTCAATTGTGAGACAGCTAATCTGAATAAAACGATTGATGCTGCAGCAAAACAAATCGAAAATATTGAATTGATTGAAAGTAGAGTTGGATTAACTGCACTACCAGAAAAATTGCAAGAAATTGCAGAATTGAGATTAAAGCACCCAGAAGTCAGTTTAAAAGAGCTAGGAGAAATGATTCCATCAGGAGCGATCTCTAAATCCGGAATCAATCATCGAATCAGAAAGATTAATGAATTTGCAGAAAAGTTGCGCGAAGAAGCAAGTTAAGTGAAAAAATTTTTAATTTTTTAATTAATGAAGATTTTGGGACAAGTATTTGTCTCAGAATCTTTTTTATTATATTTCCAAAAAAAGTTCTAATCAGTGTCCTTTAATATGTTAAAAAGTAAGTAGCAAGTCCCATTGATAACGGTTATTGCTACTAAAAACAAAGGAGAATAGTGTCATGAAATATCTGAATAAAATACTGAGAGCCAAGGTTGTTCAAGGTTATGAACAAGGAAAAACAGATGAAGAAATTGCAGATAGCTTGAAGATATCCCGTAAAACAGTGGTTGAAATCAAATTGCTTGAAATCGCATGTAAACTAAGTCAAGGATTTACGGAACTTGAAATAGCTGAACGATTTCACAAGCCCGTTGAGGAAATTCACAGAAACAAACACAACTATATTCTAAGACGTTTTTCGGATTCCTCTAGTAATAATTCCATTTCTGAGATTCCACCTTCCTCTAGGATTGACTCCATTTCTCAGCAGATAGGTGGTACGAAGGCGTATGTTCTTGAAAAAATAATTATTCAAAAGCTGAAAAAAATGGAAAATATCGAGGATATTACTAAGAGTGTTTCTATTTCATTAGGAGAAACTAAAAAGATAATAGAAAATTATGCAATACGAAAAATCTGTGAGGAAGAATACACACTGGAAGAATTGAATAAAATGTTGTATCTTAATTTGGCTGAGAATCCACGAGTCCATAATATCTACCTTGAAGTTAAAAAGGAAAACGAATCAGGAGAAAAAGGAGTAGAAAGTAGGAGACAAAATGAAATAATTAATTTTTACAAAGAAAATAGAAAAGACAAGTTAGAAGAAATAACATCAAATGAATTAAATAAATATCTAATTAATTATATTGCTATCCAAAGAAAGAAAGATAAAAATATTGAGGAAATTGCACAAGAGTTGAATAGAAGTCATAAAACAATTCGAATGATAATAGCGCAATTTATTATCAGTGAATCGAGTAAGGGAACCCCTAAACAACACATTTCTACCTATCTTTGGTTAACAACAGCTCAAATGAAAAAAAATGTATACAACTATCTTACAGTAGAGTTAAAGGCTAATACAATGCAACATATTGCTTGGTTAAACAGTTCTACGTTCGATCAGATTCAATTAATGTATATCGAAGGCGCACTTGAAATGAAAAAATCCATTCATAAGATGCGCCCCAATAAAGATAGTTCAAAAAAATTAGCGTTTCTAAAACGCCACAATAAGGAGGAAATGAAGAAAATACGAGTAGAGTTCATTCAAGGACTTGAAAATAAAATAAGTCATGAAGAACTTATCGAGCAACTAAAGATTAGTAGACCAACTGCTTATAGGATACTTAATTTAGAAATCGCACGTAGCATATACCAAGGTTTTTCGGTACCTCAGATAGCTGAAAGACTACATAAAAGTTCAAGTAGTATAATGGGAAAAAAACATGCATTTATCCAAAATAGTTTTAAAAGGCATAGTGATATCCCTCTCATTGCTGAGAATATTGGTTGTTCAGAAGATTATGTGATGGAAAAATTAGTCGTTCACAAGCTAAAAATAAAGGAAAACATAAAGAATATCTCTGAAAGCTTGAATATTTCGGTAGAAAAAACTAAAACGATAATAGAGGATTATGCAATAAAAAAGATTCATCAAGGATATACACGGAAAGAATTAAATAGTATATTACCTGTGAGTTTAGATGGATATCCGAGGATACTTGAGACTTTCAAAAAAGTTGAAAAAAATAATAAGTTAGAGGGAGAAAGTAAAAACACAAATACCTTATTATTAAAAACACAACCAGAAAGGGTACTTGAACAACTAAGCTTCGAAGAGCTTGTCAAGAAACTAAGAAAAGGGATAAAAATTGGTGATATTGCAACCGAATTGGACTGGACTTCGGAAATGGTGAGACATCGAATGGCTGAATTTATTATACAACATTCAATTAAGGGAATGTCTAAAGAAGAAATAGGTAACCAGCTTTGTTTAACTCAAACTGACATAAAAGTACTTCCATATCAATATATTAGAGATTATATAGCAATGTACCATCAAATTCAAAGAATTGCGGAAAGAAATGGCTGCACGTTGGCTCAAATTTATAAGATATATGTAGAGGGGGGAGTTGCAAAAGGAGTATCCATTAATGAAATTGCATGTACGCTAAAGATAAACGAAGAAGCCGTTCAAGAGATAGTGAATAAAATTCAGAACGAATCTCAACCAGAATTAAACACCCCAGAACCACCTATCATTGAGAAAGCAATCTCTGAAGTTAAGAAAAATCTGATACAAGAAGGCACGATCCAACCACCAAAACCAATATCTATAGCTGAATCAACAAACCAGTTTCATCAAACCGACCCTGAACCAAATAGCTTAGATCTATTGGGTAAATCTATTATTAGTGAGTATAAAAAGAAAAAAAATATAAAAATGATTTCAGCTAAATATAATGTACCGCTAGAAGTGGTACAAAATATAATAAGCGAATACATAGTAAATAAAGGAAAGAAGGGGAGACGGATTAATGAGGTTGCGGCAGAGTTATATTTTTCTACCATTCATACAGGCGATGGACAAGTGTTATTTATCCATCAATCTGGAAAGGTCTCTGAAGTTAAGAAAAATCTGATACAAGAAGGCACGATCCAACCACCAAAACCAATATCTATGGCTGAATCAACAAACCAGTTTCATCAAATCTACACTAAATCGAATAGAATAGATCCATTGCGTGAAATCATTGTTAGTGAATATAAGGAGAATCAAAATATAGGAGTAATTTCATATCAATATAATTTATCACCAGAAGAGGTCCAAGAAATAATATGTGATTACATCCGAAATGAAGAAAAGAAAGGGAGGACAGTTAACGAGATTGCGACAGAATTTTCTTTTTATTCCGTTCCTAATTCCGATGGAAAACTACGGTTTATCCATAAAGATGAAGTGTTATCTCTAGTTAAAAACAATCCGTTGTACCAAAGC
Organism: Enterococcus sp. DIV0691; assembly: GCF_051711145.1. NCBI lineage: Bacteria > Bacillati > Bacillota > Bacilli > Lactobacillales > Enterococcaceae > Enterococcus > Enterococcus sp. DIV0691. The sequence continues at coordinate 1,688,849 of NZ_JBIOLY010000001.1, read as the reverse complement.
ACGAGTCACCAACCACTACAACCAATATCTATGGATGAATTAACCAGACGTTTTGATCAAATCGAGCTTAGATCAAATAGCTCAGATCAAGTGAAAGGAAAATATGAAAAGAGTCAAGAAATGAAATCAGAAGGAGAGCGGAAGAGAAGGAATTCAGAATCGAATCCTGGCGCCCTGGACCTAAGTCTGAAAAAAGTACGGTTGGACTCGTCCATGGTTTCACAGCCAAGTCCATTAAATAAACAGTGGCCACAATTGAAAAATTTTTCATCGACTATTTCTCATGTCACTAAACAAGCGCAAGATATCAATAATGAGAGAAGACAACAGCATCTTGTTAATTCCCATGTTCAAGCTCGTTGATGAAGTTTTATTAATGAAAAAACTTAAAGAAAAATGGCGCACGGGCGAGTGATGTTTTTGAGTCACTCTTAACAGTTCAATAATGATTTGATCAGAAGTAACTCATACAGTTATCGATAAGTTTCGCTAACATCAAAAGTATAGAGATCGGAAGATTTTGGGACAAGTATTCGTTTCAGAATCTTTTTTTATTATATTTCTAAAAAAAGTTCTAATCAGTGTCCTTTAATATGTTAAAAAGTAAGTAGCAAGTCCCATTGATAACGGTTATTGCTACTAAAAACAAAGGAGAATAATTACTATGGAAAATAAGGTTAATAATAAAAGAAAGAAAAAACAAAAAAAAGATACAGAGAAACAAGAGATTCATATGAAACGCCTTCCTAAGGTTAGCCCGAAAAAACTAACGTTTCGGAAACGCCGCAATAAGGAGCAAATGAATAAAATCCATAGAGAGTTCATTCATGGACTTGAAAATAAAGTAAGTGTAAAAGAACTTACTAAGCGATTAAAGATTAGTAGACCAACTGCTTATAGGATACTTAATTTAGAAATCGCACGTAGCATATACCAAGGTTTTTCGGTACCTCAGATAGCTGAAAGACTACATAAAAGTTCAAATAGTATAATGGGAAAAAAACATGCATTCATCATAAATAATTTTCGAAGGAATGGTAATATCCGACTCATTCCTGAGATGATTGGTTGTTCAGAAGATTACGTGATAGAAAAATTAGTCGTTCACAAGCTTAAAAAAAAGGAAAATATAATGAAGATCTCTGAAAGCTTGGATATTTCTGTAGAAAAAACTAAAACGATAATAGAGGATTATGCAATAAGAAAAATTCATGATCAAGGGTATACAAGGGAAGAATTAAATAGAATATTACCTGTGAGTTTAGATGGATATCCAAGGATACTTGAGGTTTTCCAAAAAGTTGAAAAAAATAACAAATTAGTGGGAGATGCAAAAAAAAGCATTAAAAAAACAAATACCGTGTTGTTAAGAAAAAAAACAAAAAAGAGGGAAAGATTAAGTTTCGATGATCTTGTCAAGAAAAGAAAAATAGGTATGAAAATTGGGAAGATTGCAACTGAACAGGAAACGGATCTATCAATGGTGAAACATCGAATGGCTAAATTTATTATAGATCATTCAATTAGGGGAATATCTAGACAAGAAATAAGTAACCAGCTTTGTTTAACTCAAACTGAAATAAAAACATTTCCATATCAGTATATTAAAAACAATATATTAAAGAACCAAAAAATTCAAGGAATTGCGGAAAGAAATGGCTGCACGTTGGCTCAAATTTATAAGATATATGTAGAGGGAGCAATTGAAAAAAATGTATCCATTAATGAAATTGCATGTACGCTAAAGATAAACGAAGAAGCCGTTCAAGAGATAGTGAATAAAATTCAGAACGAATCTCAACCAGAATTAAACACCCCAGAACCACCTATCATTGAGAAAGCAATCTCTGAAGTTAAGAAAAATCTGATACAAGAAGGCACGATCCAACCACCAAAACCAATATCTATGGCTGAATCAACAAACCAGTTTCATCAAATCTACACTAAAACGAATAGATTAGATCCATTGCGTGAAATCATTGTTAGTGAGTATAAGGAGAATCAAAATATAGGAGTAATTTCATATCAATATAATTTATCACCAGAAGAGGTCCAAGAAATAATATGTGATTACATCCGAAATGAAGAAAAGAAAGGGAGGACAGTTAACGAGATTGCGACAGAATTTTCTTATTATTCCGTTCCTAATTCCGATGGAAAACTGCGGTTTATCCATAAAGATGAAGTGTTATCTCTAGTTAAAAACAATTCGTTGTACCAAAGCACGAGTCACCAACCACTACAACCAATATCTATGGATGAATTAACCAGCCGTTTTGATCAAATCGAGCTTAGATCAAATAGCTCAGACCAAGTGAAAGGAAAATATGAAAAGAGTCAAGAAATGAAATCAGAAGGAGAGAGGAAGAGAAGAAATTCAGAATCGGATCCTGGCGCCCTGGACCTAAGTCTGAAAAAAGCACGGGTAGACTCACCCATATTGTCACAGCCAAAAAGTTTTTCATCGACTACAACTCGTGCCGTTGAAAAAGTACAAAATGTCATCGAACAGAAATGGCAACAGCATCTAAATAACCCACGTGTCCAAGCTAGTTTACGAAGCTTTGTCAACGAAAGGTCTTAGGATAGATAGATGGTGTATCAATCCGTTTTTTTATCTTTTTCTAAATTAAGATCTGGATAGTCGCTCAATCAAAAATGACCCAAGGACCTTAAAAATAGGCTAGGCTATTTTGAGGTTCTTTGGGTCTTGTTAGGGTCGGAACGATAGTGTCAATCCTGATCAATAATGATTACAAGTACATGTGATAGTCAGGATTATTACTCGTTAATGTAGTCAATTAGCTCTTCTTTTTTGATCGATTCATCAAAAATATGCTCTTCCAAAATAACAGTTGGAACAAAACGGATATTGGCAGCATTCGCCTCAGCTATAATTGCTTGAGAGGCAGGAGATTCTTCTTGGTAAGTTAGACCTAACTTATTTTGAGCATAATCTGCTACTTCTGCTAGACTAAGATTTTTCCAATCATCCTGCGAATCAAATACTTTTTTGATTTCTCGTAAAGCTACTTGACCGTCTGACGTATCAATATGATGATGCATCACATTCCCACGTTGCAAACTTTCTTTTTCTTTATCAAAAAGTTTGATCACCCGTTGCAAACGACCTTTACTTACAGCTTCTTCGAGTAATTCATAAGATTCGTTGAACCATTGACGGCAATAAGGGCAAGCCAGATTGATAAACTCTGCCATTTTCTTAGGAGCATCTAAGTTTCCATAATGAATGCCAGTTTCGGTATTTGTTTTATCTGCTTTAATGATAGATATATCCATGTATAATCACCTCTTAGATTCATTTTAAGCATTTTTCAGGAAAAAGACTAGTTTTTTGTTTAATAAAGCATGTATCTTCTCATGTGAGTACTTTTACAGAATAGGTAGGTTTTCAGGAGCTTTTGCGTTATAATAGGTGGGATATTTGAGAGAATTTGAACAAGGATGATGACAAATGCGAAAAATGAAAACAATGGACGGAAATACAGCTGCCGCTTATATTTCTTATGCTTTTACAGAATTAGCTGCAATCTATCCCATTACGCCCAGCTCAACGATGGCAGAATTAGTGGATCAATGGTCTGCTAGTGGGAAGAAAAATCTTTTTGGACAACCAGTTAAAGTGGTTGAAATGCAATCTGAAGCAGGAGCGGCTGGTGTTGTGCATGGTTCGCTCAAAACAGGAGCGCTGACAACGACTTATACAGCTTCTCAAGGATTGTTGTTGATGATACCCAATATGTATAAAATCGCTGGTGAATTACTACCAAGCGTATTTCATGTCGCAAGTCGTGCAGTCACGACGAATGCGTTAAATATCTTTGGGGATCATGGGGATGTCATGGCTGCTCGATCGACTGGATTTGCGATGTTTGCAGAAAGTAGTGTGCAAGAAGTTATGGACTTAGCACCCGTAGCACATTTGGCTTCGATTGAAGCAGAGCTGCCATTCTTGAATTTTTTTGATGGTTTTCGTACGAGCCATGAAATCCAAAAAATTGAAGTACTAGAATATGACGAGTTAGCATCGTTAATCAATCAAGAGAAACTTGCTGCGTTTAGAAACAGAGCGATGAACCCTAACCACCCAACTGTTAGTGGAACGAATCAAAATCCAGATATTCATTTTCAGCAAAGAGAAACGATCAATTCGTATTACGAACAATTACCTCGCATCGTACAAAAATACATGCAAGCAATCAATGAATTACGTGGAACTTCCTATGATTTAGTCACTTATCATGGTGCTGCCGACGCGACAGAAGTCATCATTTCGATGGGGTCGGTAGCGCAAACGATTGAGCAGACAGTCGATTATTTGAATAGAAATGGCCGGAAAGTCGGTTTCTTAAATATCCATCTTTATCGCCCATTCCCAATTGAAACATTGTTGCAAAAACTTCCTAAAACTACACAGTCAATTGCCGTATTAGATCGAAGCAAAGAACCAGGAGCTGGTGGGGAACCATTACTGCTAGATGTTCAAAGTGCACTTTATGATGCAACAATCTGTCCTAAAATAATTGGTGGGCGGTATGGATTAGGATCAAAAGATGTGACACCAGATCAAATCATCAGCGTTTTTGACGAGTTGCAAAAAGATGAACAAATGAAAAAACGATTTACAATCGGGATAGTGGATGATGTTACCTATCATTCTTTGGCACCAAGACCAACATTGGATTTAACGGATGCTGAAACTTACCAAGCTAAGTTTTGGGGTTTTGGTTCTGACGGGACAGTCGGTGCAAATAAATCTGCTATTAAAATCATTGGTGATCATACAGACAAATACGCCCAAGGCTATTTTTACTATGATTCAAAAAAATCAGGTGGATTGACGATTTCCCATCTCCGTTTTGGAAACACGCCAATTCGTTCTACTTATTTAGTTGAACATGCTGATTTTGTCGCTTGTCATACGCCTGCTTACTTGCACAGCTATGATTTAGTTAAAGGGTTGAAAAAAGGTGGCACATTTTTATTGAATACTTTATGGACAGATGAGCAGTTAGAAACGCATCTGCCTCTTCGTCTAAAAAAATATTTGGCAGAAAATGAGATTCAATTTTATACGATCAATGCGATGAAAATTGCTCAAGAAGTTGGATTAGGTCGTCGTATTAACACTGCCATGCAAACGGCTTTTTTCAAATTAGCAAACATTATTCCTATTGAAGAAGTGATTCCGCTCTTGAAAGAAGAAGTGCTTAAAAGCTATGGTCATAAATCAATGAAAATCGTAGAAAAAAATAACCAAGCGATTGATCATACCCTTGAACTTCTCCATAGAGTTGAAATCCCCAAACATTGGCGATCATTAGAACTACCTAGCAAAAAAGAAGAGACAACATCACGTTACGTAAAAGAGATTTTTACGCCGATCAATGCTCAAGAAGGAAATCAACTGTCAGTAGGTACTTTAGTAGCCAACCAGATGACAACTGGCGAGATGCCATTAGGAACAGCAGCGCTGGAAAAACGAGGTGTAGCCCTAGAAGTCCCTGAATGGATCAGTGACCGTTGTACGATGTGCAATGAGTGCGCATTTGTATGTCCGCACGCAGCCATCCGCCCATTCTTAGCTGATGAAGAAGAGCTGACTGAAGCGCCTGAAGGATTTATCGTTCGTGATATGAGAGGACCTGACGGGTTAAAATATCGTATCCAAGTTTCCGTGGAGGACTGTACAGGATGTGGATTATGTGTGGAGGCTTGTCCAGCCAAAGGAAAAGCGTTAGTGATGAAACCTTACGAGGAACAAAAAGAACAAGCGGTCAATTGGGCGTTTGCAATGACATTGAGACAGAAAGAAAACCCTATGAAAGGAAAAAATACGGTAATGGCTACCCAATTTAACCAACCGTTGCTTGAATTTTCAGGTGCTTGCTCTGGTTGCGGTGAAACGCCATATGTGAAACTTTTGACCCAAATGTTCGGAGACCGAATGATGATCGCTAATGCAACCGGCTGTTCTTCAATATGGGGAGGAGCTTCGCCAGCATCACCGTTCACAACGAATGCTTGTGGGCAAGGTCCAGCTTGGTCTAATTCCTTATTAGAAGATAATGCTGAATTTGGCTATGGTATGTTACTAGCTGCTCAAACCCGTCGTGAAGCTTTGGCGCAATCTGTTCGTGAAATCATGCCAAAAGTATCGAGTGCGCTTCGACTGTTGATGGAGGATTGGCTCAACCATTTATTCGATAGCGAAGGAACACAACAACGAGCAGCTAAACTTCAGGCTGCGATGGTAGCGGAAGTACAGCAAGTCCCAGAATTGGAATCCATTCTTGAGCACAAAGATATTTTTGTCAAAAACAGTCAATGGATTATTGGCGGAGATGGTTGGGCTTATGATATTGGCTTTGGTGGTATCGATCATGTATTGGCTAGTGGGGCAGATGTGAATATCCTAGTATTGGATAATGAAGTTTATTCTAATACTGGGGGGCAAACCTCTAAAGCAACGCCAACGTCAGCTATTGCAAAATTCTCCGCAAGTGGGAAATATGCGTCGAAGAAAGATTTAGGAATGATGGCAATGACTTATGGGAACGTCTATGTCGCTCAAATTGCTTCTGGTGCCAATCAAATGCAAACAATCAAGGCGTTTGAAGAAGCAGAGAAATACCCAGGGCCATCACTAATCATTGCGTATACGCCTTGTATCACCCATGGTCTGTTGGGGGGCATGAAAGAATCGATTAAAGAAGCCAAAGAAGCTGTTTCATCAGGCTATTGGTCCCTCTATCGTTATAATCCAAGTTTAATTGAAAAAGGGAAGGTTCCGATGATTTTGGATTACAAAAAACCAGACTTTTCAACAATGGGCGATTTTATGCGTAAGCAAGTCCGGTTTTCTTCACTAGAAAGTGCCAACCCTCAATTAGCTGAAAAATTGTTTGAAAAAACGGTTCTAGATGCAAAAACTCGTTTTTACAATTATGCTTCACTCACTGGACAGCTTGATAAAATTAAAGAAAAACTAGAACCGTCTGATCCGATTGTAAAAGAAGAGGAAGTCGAAACGAAAAAGAGAAAAAAAGAACGTAAGATCGATGATGAAGCAGCAGCCAGAAGAGCTGCTAAAAGAGCAGAACGTGCAGCACGTCGAAAATGATGTTTTGATGTTTTGTTCATTGATCCAACTATCTCATTCGGTAAATGATAAGCAAACAATTTAAAGGGCGGAAAAATCGATCGAATAATTTATGTAATTTTCTTGAAAAAAGTAGCCAGAATCGTCTCATATTTCCAAACATATGATATACTTAAAGGGAAATCTCAAAAGAGAAGAGAGGCTTTTTATGTCATTTCAAATCGGGGAACTTTTTAATTTAGAGTATTGGCAACAAATGTTTTCCGGTGACTTATTTTCTCTGAATTTTTTGGTAAACATACTGGATATTTTAGTCGTATGGTATTTGGTTTACAAACTGATCCAGCTACTAAGAGGGACGAAAGCGATCCAATTGCTCAAAGGCGTTGCCATCTTTATCGTGATTCGAATTGCGGCTGAGTTGATTGGGCTACACACGCTGTCATGGCTGATGAATCAAGTCATAACTTATGGTGTGATTGCAGCAATCGTCATCTTCCAACCAGAGATTCGTCGTGGGTTAGAACATCTGGGAAGAAGTTCGTTATTCAAACAAACGAAAAGCGAGCAACAAGAAGACGAGAAGATGATCCTATCCTTTGATAAAGCTATTCAATATATGTCGAAACGTAAGATTGGTGCTCTGATTACGATCGAGCGTCATACTGGTTTAGATGAGTATATTGAGACAGGCATCGCATTGGATGCAGATATTACTGGTGAGTTACTCATTAATATCTTTATCCCCAATACGCCGCTGCATGACGGGGCAGTTATTGTCAAAAATGGAAAAATTGCAGTTGCCAGTGCCTATTTACCTTTATCAGAAAGTATGTTGATTCCAAAAGAATTTGGAACACGTCACCGAGCTGCTGTCGGTATCAGTGAGGTCAGCGATGCAATAACTATCGTGGTCTCGGAAGAAACAGGAGATGTAAGTATCACTTTAGACAATCAATTGATACCAGGGTTATCGCAAGAAGAGTATTTATCGATCTTACGAAAACAACTAATTGTAGAAGAAAAAAATAAAAACAAAAAGAATGGGCTTCAATCTTTCTTGGACGCAATGACTAAGGGAGGGGATCGGAAATGATCTCAAAAGAAAAGCGTACGAGTATTCTGTATGGGTTTGTTGCGTTATTGTTTAGTATCATTCTTTATTTCAATGCGAATGGTCAAACGATGCAAAACACATTATCTGGAAACGAGTCCTATTCGCAGACAGCTTCTGATGTTTCGATCCAACTTTTATATGATACCGATAAGTATTATATCCATGGTTACGAAAACACTACTACTGTCAAATTGGCTAGTGCGAATCGTATCCAGTTGATGGCTGAGGCAAATGAAGACACCCGTACCTTTAGGGTCACCGCAGACTTAGCACATCTAGGTGAAGGAACCCACGAAGTGCCATTGAAAATCAAAAATCTAAGCAGCGCTGTCACCGCTAAGTTGCAACCGGAAACGATCACGGTTACAATTGAAAAGAAAGTGACCAAAGACTTTGAAGTTAAGGCTATTCTGCCAACAGAGACGACGCCTTCTGGTTATAATTTAACTGAAACAACCGTCGATCCGACGAAGGTCACGATCACCACTGGAGATAAGACTTTAGCGGAAATTCATCAAGTGGTTGCAAAAGTCAACCCGTCAATGATAACGGACGATGGTGTGAATAGTAATGTATCTGTACAAGCGTTAAATTCAGCTGGTGAGCCGTTGAGTATTGTTTCTGATCCAGTGCAAGTCAACGTCACGTCAGATGCAATCAAACCGAAAAAAACGGTTAGCCTATATGGTATTCAACAAGGGACAAAAGGCGAAGGAATTAAGAACTATAATTTCAAGTTTTCCGAATTAGAGGCTGAAGTCACAGGGACGACGGAACAACTTGCTCAAATAGGGGATAGTATCGCTGTGCCAATCGACATATCAGGAATTACTCATCGAACGACTAGGACGATTCAGATTCCTGTTGAACAAGGAATGAGCGTCTCGCCTAAATCGGTTAAAGTTGAGATAACACCAGTGCTGGAATCGACAACTAGTGATTCTTCAGTCGATAAAAATCAAAGTTCGACTAAAAGGAATGACTCAACAACGTCAACGACAAAGTCGACTACATCGAGCACGTCACTTTCTAGTGTCCAGACAGAAAGCAAGCAAACTTCTGAAAGTACAGATTCGAGTGAATCCACTATGCAAAGTACACAAGAGAGTCAAACGTATTCTTCGGAAAATTAAGTTAAAGGAGCAAATTTACAATTATGGGTAAATATTTTGGAACGGATGGTGTCCGTGGCGAAGCCAATAAAGAATTGACACCAGAATTAGCGTTTAAGTTAGGTAGATGTGGCGGATATGTATTAAGCCAACATGAAACAGAAGGGAAACGTCCACGGGTTTTAGTTGGGCGTGATACCAGAATCTCTGGGCAAATGCTAGAAGAAGCCTTAATTTCTGGTTTGTTATCAGTTGGTATTGAAGTATTTCAACTTGGCGTCATTTCCACACCAGGAGTTGCTTATTTAACAAGATTGCAAAAAGCCAATGCCGGCGTGATGATTTCTGCTTCACATAATCCTGCACAAGATAATGGAATCAAATTTTTTGGTGCTGATGGGTTTAAATTAGTGGATGAACAAGAATTAGAAATTGAAGCATTGCTTGATGCCGAAGTGGACGAATTGCCACGTCCTTCAGCAGAGGGATTAGGAACAGTAGAAGAATTTCCAGAAGGCTTATTAAAATATTCTCAATTCTTAGTGCAAACGATCAATGGGGATCTATCAGGCCTAACCGTTTGTGTCGATGCGGCAAATGGGGCGACAGCAACTTCTGTCAACCGTTTATTCGCAGACTTAGAAACAGATTTTTATACGATGGGTACCAGCCCTAATGGCTTAAATATTAACGATGGTGTTGGTTCAACACACCCTGAAAAGTTAGCTGAAATGGTTGTTGAAAAAGGCGCCGATGCCGGTTTAGCATTTGATGGTGATGGGGATCGAATTATTGCAGTGGACGAACTTGGGAACATCGTTGATGGTGATAAAATCATGTTCATTTGTGCGAAATACCTTTCAAAGAAAAATCGTTTGAAAAAAGATACGATCGTTACAACGGTCATGAGTAATCTAGGATTCCATAAAGCGGTGGAAGAAATTGGCTTGAAGGACGTAGTTACTCAGGTTGGTGACCGCTATGTTGTAGAAGAAATGCGAAAAAATGATTATAATTTTGGTGGAGAACAATCTGGTCATATGGTCTTCCTTGACTTTAATACTACAGGTGATGGAATGCTATCAGGAATCCAATTACTGAATATCATGAAGCAAACTGGGAAGAAATTATCCGAGTTAGCGAGCGAAGTGACGATCTACCCACAAAAATTAGTAAATATCCGAGTAAGCAACAAAAATGGTGCAATGGAAGTTCCAGCGATCAAAAAAGTGATTGAAGAAACTGAGGCTGAGATGGCTGGTGAAGGAAGAATTTTAGTTCGTCCTTCTGGAACTGAACCATTATTACGTGTCATGGCTGAAGCGCCAACGGATGAAAAAGTAGCATATTACGTGGATAAGATTGCTGCAGTTGTTCGAGAAGAGATCGGACTTGAAGAATAAGAACTAAAATTTTTCTCATTTTAATAGTAATCGACTGTTATTTACAAAAATGTTTTCTTGTTTTTGTGAATAACAGTTTTTTTGTCCGTAGGAAAACAAATTTGGGTTGCTGTCAAATGCTTGTTCCAAGATAACTACTTTTTTGTATAAAATTAGCGTTGGGTTTAGAATATTCTCCGTTAAAAGTTGTTAAGATAGAACTTTAATTTCTAATTATACGAAAAAAAAGGGCTTTTTTTATCTCTGAATAGATTAAACTAACTTGCGAAACAACTAATTTAGAGGAGGTAAATATGAAAATTTTCAAAAAACTGATTCGATTGATGATGATTGTTTTTCTATTTGTAAAACCGGTCATTGTAGTAGCGGTTGATCCATCTTATGCACCCTCTTATCAACTAGCAGAAGAGGTGATTATAAAAAATGGTGAATTTAATGATGGGTTGAATCACTGGATCGTTTCCAATCCTGGAAGTAACAATCCTGCACTTGTGACAGATGAAAGTGGCAATCATTATGTAATGGCATCAAATGGAGAGAATATCCTGCAATATGTTCAGTTAAAACCGAAAACGACCTATCAATTCACTTATTATGTGATCGGAGACCCTTCGTTTCCAGCAATTGTGGAATTTGGCACGCTTAATCATGGGGAAGGGTTTATTTCGTTGAAGGATGAGAGACATTATAATGATGCTTGGAAACAACATGAATTTAGCTTTACGACTCCGGAAGGTGAAAATACATATATTATCCGTTTTGCGTCTAGTGGAAACGGGACAGCATATTTTGATAACGTTCAAGCCACTGCATTAGATTTGGAAGCTCCTACCAATCCTAAAAATCTGAAAGTCAACGACGTTTCAAGTGATAGTGTTAGCTTGTCTTGGGAAGCTGCAACAGACAACGTAGGCGTAATGGGTTATTTGGTTTATCGAGACAACCAACTGATTCAAACAGTCACCGGTGCAGACCTCGCCTATACCGACAATGGATTAACGGAAGATACTACCTATACGTATGAAGTAAGAGCAGTTGATCAAGCGGGGAATGTATCAGTAGCGAGTAATGCAGTGACGGCTAGGACAAAATTGGCGAGTAGCAGCCCACCTGCAGTGCCTTTGAATTTAAAAGTCACTAGTGTAACAACTGATAGTGTCAGCTTATCGTGGGAATCAGCGACAGATAGCATTGACGTAATCGGTTATATCATTTATCGAGACAATCAGTTAATTCAAGGAGTGATTGGTGCGGAGGAAGTAGCATACACGGATATAGGATTAATGGAAGATACGATGTATACATATCAAGTGAGAGCAGTTGATCAGGCAGGAAACATATCAGAAATGAGTAATACAGTAACAGCTAAGACAAAACAAACAGAAGAAATTCTTCCTCCTGCAGCTCCTTTGAACTTGCGAATCGATGATGTAACAACTAACAGTGTCAGCTTGTCATGGCAAGAAGCAATCGATAATGTTGATGTAGCTAGTTATAACGTTTATCGAGATGATCAGTTGGTCCAAACGCTAACTGGTATGGATTTAACCTACATAGATACAGGCTTGATGGAAGATACCACCTATACCTATATAGTCAAAGCTGTTGATCAATCAGGGAATCTATCAGAAGCAAGTAATGCGGTAACGGCTAGGACAAAATCAGCAGAAGATCTGACTCCTCCTACGCCACCTTTGAATTTACGAATCGATGATGTAACAACTAACAGTGTCAGCTTGTCGTGGGAAGCAGCAATCGATGATGTGGGTGTCACTGGTTATCATGTCTATCGAGACGATCAGTTAGTCCAAACACTTTCTGGTACGGACTTAACTTACATAGACACAGGATTGATGGAGGCTACCACTTATACCTATAAAATCAGAGCGGTTGATCAAGCTGGTAATCTATCAGAAGCAAGTAATGCAGTGAAAGCAAGAACGAAAATGACAATTGAGGTGAGTCGCCCGTTGCCCCCTACTAAACTGAGATCAGCCCGTGTCACAGAACATGAAGTGGCTTTAATGTGGGACGCACCTAATGAATCGAAGGAAATCATGAGCTATCAAGTTTATCGAAACAATGTATTGGTAGGAGAAGTAGCGAGGGAAACCTCACTATATACTGATAAAGATTTACAGGAAAATACGAAATATTCTTATGTAGTTAAATCGAAAAACAAAGAAGGGAATCTCTCGGAAGAAAGTAATAAAATTATTGTGCAGACAAGCAAAAAACATGAGACGGTTCCTCCTTTAGAGGAAGAGATAGTAAAAGAATCAACGGAAAAACCACCTGTGGCAAAAGAAACCGAAACAATAAATAATGGAGCAATTAATAAAGGAAAAGAGGAAGCAAAAGTGAATAAGAATACTGCTAAAAAGGTGAGTAAACAGTTACCAGCTACGGGTAATAAAGTTAGTCCATTGCTACAACTACTGGGGCTAACCATAGTGAGTGTAACAATCCTGTTATCTTACAGGAGACAAAAAAAGAGCCATCAAGCAAAACAGCCCGGAACTAATGCTTAGCTCCTTTAGATGGGGGACTCGATGCAAAATAGGTTAAAACAATAAAAAGTCATTTTCGAACTGATTGATGACTACACAAAAAAGCCAAAAAGGCAATGAAAATTAAATTTCATTGTTTTTTGGCTTTTTTCATGATAATTCATATTAGATTTATTTTTGAGGCAATTGTTCTATTCAACAGTCACAGATTTTGCCAAATTTCTCGGTTTATCAACATCAAGACCTCTTAGCAAGGTCGCATAGTAGGCAATCAATTGTGTAGGGATCACTGTGATTAATGAAGTAAGTAAAGGATGAACAACAGGCAATACTAATTGGTCATCTGATCGATCTAAGCCTTTTGTAGCCATGACCAATGTTTTTGCTCCACGACTTTCCACTTCTTTTAGATTTCCTCTCGTGTGTGCACCTGTTATCTCTTCGCTGATCATCCCGATAACCGGTGTGTTCGTTTCAATCAGCGCGATCGTACCATGTTTTAATTCCCCAGCTGCGAAACCTTCTGCTTGGATATAACTGATTTCTTTTAACTTCAATGCAGCCTCTAAAGAGACAGCATAATCTGTTCCACGTCCAATATAAAAAGCGTTTCTTGCATCCATTAGATAGTCAGCTGCTAACTCCTGTAAGTAGTCCTTTTGAGAAATTAGTTCTTCCATGCCATTCGCTACGATACTAAGCTCGTGCGTTAGATCGAATTCTCTAGCTGAAGAAAGATTTTTTTCATGACCAATTCCTTTAGCAAGTGCAGCTAAAACAGCGATTTGAGCAGTATAAGCTTTTGTTGAAGCCACGGCGATTTCAGGTCCAGCATGTAGTAAAAGAGTGTAAGAAGCTTCCCTTGATAAAGTAGAGCCAGGTACATTAGTGATTGTCAATGATGGGTAATTCAATTCATTCATTTTCACGAGTACTTGTCGACTGTCTGCTGTTTCTCCACTTTGGCTTAAGAAAATAAAAAATGGTTTCTCTGAAAGTAAAGGCAAATTATAACCAAATTCACTTGCAAGGTGGACTTCCACAGGAATACGGGTTAATTGTTCTAAAATAGGTTTTCCAACTAAGCCAGCATGGTAACTCGTTCCACAAGCAACAATGTAGATACGGTCACTGTTTTTAGCTGTTTCTAAAAGTTGTTTGTCCATCAGTACTTCATTCTCATGGTTCACGTAAGTTTGGGCAATCTTTCGCATAACGATCGGTTGTTCATCGATTTCTTTCAACATGTAGTAAGGATAAGTGCCCTTTTCAATATCAGCTGCATCAATTTGTGCTTCAAAAGAATTTCGTTCAACTGGTTGACCTGAGATCGTTTCGATTGAAATCTCATTTTTAGTGACGATCACTAATTCGCCATCTTCAATTTCAACAAATTCTTTCGTATAAGCCAGCATAGCCATTGCATCGCTGGCGATAACATTGAATCCGTCTCCCAGACCAATTAAGAGAGGGCTTTTGTTTTTAGCGACAAAAATTTGATCTGGCAGAGTACGATCAATTAATGCGAAAGCATAAGAACCTTTGATTAATTGAAGTGTTTTGACAAAGGCAGATTTTGTATCCAGTCCTTCATTTGCAAAAAATTCAATAAGATGAGCAATGATCTCAGTATCCGTTTCCCCTGAAAATTGATCCGTTTCTAAATAATCATTTTTTAGTTCAGCAAAGTTTTCAATTACACCGTTATGGACAAGAACAAAACGTCCGCTTTGAGAAGTGTGAGGGTGCGCATTTTTTTGAGAAGGTTCGCCATGAGTTGCCCAACGAGTGTGACCGATTCCGATTGTTCCCGCTGTTTCGTTTGTTAGCTTATCCTTTAGGTTCTGAATTCTACCTTGTGCTTTGACCAAAAAATCATTTTCATGATTCGCAACAAAGATTCCAGCCGAATCGTATCCCCGATATTCTAATTTTTCTAAACCATTGATCAATCCTGGTGTTACGTTTTCTAATCCAATCATTCCGACAATTCCACACATAAAAAACATCCTACTTTCTATAATATAATCATTATGAAAGTTTCCAGCTGCTGGAATCGATTTTTGTTCTATCTTCACAGATAGGTTTTGATCGATCCTATAGAGTGCAGTCCCTAGGGTCATCCGCCGAATATTTCGATAAACCCTTTCCTCGTCATCTGTAACTACAGACCAGGCGCTATTCCTTAAAATGAGAATGGTATATATAAACTCCTTTTTGTATTTTTCTGGAAACTTCTTAAATGATAACGTTGTTGTGTGACGTTTGTCAATAAAAAAGAGAAGAAATAAAATTGGTCTATATGGTTGTGGCGGGAGGGTCGAAATGAAGTTTTGACTATCATCTTTTTGCAGACTTCGGTACAATATGAGAGTAAGTAAAAGAAGGAGGATGAAAAATGGCATCAAATATCGCAGTCTTGACATTAGGCATGCTAAAAAAACAGTTGGCCGAACTTGAAAAAGTAAATACAGTGGATGATGAAACCAAAATCTTTTTAGATACTGGTTGGGATAGTATCCAAGAAATTGCGCCTGATGCGTTGACTATTGGAGAAGCGCAACAATTCGTAGTAGAAGATGAGTGGACAAAAGAGAAGTTCAATGGATTTACATTAGTCGAAAAAGCAGAAAAAATGAATGCAACTGGAGAAAAAGAAACAGTGATCGTTATCAAAAATTTATATTAAGCGAGGGAGAGTATGAATAAAAAGCGTTGGATAGCAGTGTTGATTGCGGCAGGCTTATTGGTTGTTTCGTTGGTATCATCTAGCCTGACGTCAAATTCAAAAGAAGAAAAGCAAATGAGTGGTTTGAATAGCTTATTATATGGCACTAATGAGTTATCGCCCACGGTTCTGGAAGAAGGAGATAGTTCAGAAAAAATCGTAAAATTGACTGTTGATGGGACGATCACTAGTGATGGAACATCAGGTTTGTTTGCAACAGAAGGATACAATCACGCTAAGTTTATGGAGCAATTAAATGCTATAAAAGAAGATAAAACGATCAAAGGGATGATGTTAGAAGTCAATTCTCCTGGTGGTGGTGTTTATGAAAGTGCAGAAATAGCTAAGACAATCAGTGATATCCGAAATGAACGAAATATTCCAATGTATGTCAGTATGAAAAATACAGCTGCTAGTGGCGGATATTATATCTCAGCCCAAGCAGATAAAATCTATGCAACAGAGGAAACAGTCACTGGGTCCATTGGTGTCATCATGTCAGGTCTTAATTATTCTGGACTTTTAGAAAAATTAGGGATCGAGGATACGACGGTAAAAAGTGGTGCATTGAAAGATATGGGTTCAAGTACTAGACCACAAACGCCAGAAGATCAAAAAGTCTTACAAACTTATATCGATAATGCCTACAATCGATTTGTCAAAGTAGTCAGTACTGGACGAAATCAATCAGAAGAAGAAGTCCGAAAAATTGCGGATGGTCGTATTTATGATGGAGAACAGGCGAAAGCAGTCGGATTAGTGGATGAAATTGGGTATCCACAAGACGCGTTAAAAGCAATGAGAAGTGAGCAACATTTAGAAAACGCTCAGTTAGTAGAATATGAAACGAATACTACTGGTTTTGCAAACACATGGTTCGGTTCGAAACTTGCTCAGCTTCAAGGCCTAAAAGCTTCTGAAACAAGTCAAATCTTGTCTTTCTTAGAAAATCAAGGAACCGTTCAATCACCAAAGGCAATGTATTATTACGGAGGTGAGTAAGCATGACGAAGCAACCAGAAGATTTAACTTCACATAACAAGGCAGATCGTCCTGCTGTAGGGCCAGATCCGAGCTTTTCTCAAAAAGTACTGCAATCTTTTAAAGAAAAACCACTATCTGAAAGTGAAATTAAAGTAAAGCAACAACAATGGCAACAGTATACCAAAGAAAAAGAGGAAACTATTAAAGTAAATGACTTTCCTAAATATTTTTATGCAGGGTTTTGGATAAGATTTCTTGCTTTTATAGTGGATCTTATATGTATTGGTTCAATCACACGTTTGACCATTGGATTAGCGGCTAATTTAGACTGGTTAAAAGTATCCGATTCTTATTTAAGTATTTATGGTTTTGCTGCTTTGCTGATTTACCTTAGTTATTTTATTTTATTCACGAAATTAAACCATGGACAAACAATAGGAAAAATGATTTTTGGGATTCGTGTGATTTGCTTTAATGAATCAGATTTGAGTTGGACAACAGTGCTGGTGAGAGAAGGCGCTTGTCGGTTCATTTTGAAATTCCCATTACTTTTTGTTGGCTATTTACCGACAATCTTTAATCAAAGAAAACAGCATATTGGTGATTATTTTTCAAATACGAGTGTAGTCACGCTAAATCTAGTCAAAGCCTTTAATCGAGAAATTAATGCTTGATTCATTTTATTTTTTCAACATGGCAATCTAAAAAAGATTGTCATGTTTTTTTATGTTTGATACTATAGTTTTATTCATGATTTTACTGGCAAAGAGTCGAAGGGAGAACGAACATTGGAGCCGATTGATTTTCCTGATAAATACGAAAATCTTATGCGTCTAGCGCAACAAGCATTAGCTGATCATCAATATTTACAAGCAAAGACATTTTTACAACGAGCATTGGAGCTTAAAGGAACATTTGAGGCGAATCGTCTACTTGTCCTTTGCTTAGTTGAGCTAGATGAAAAAAAAGAAGCGCTGAATCAGGCGTTTCCTTATGAAAATGACTACCTGACAGATGAAAAAGTGGCAGCTTTTTATTTTGATCTGCTGATCCAAACAAAAGATTATCTTTATGCTCGCAAGTTAATTGCCAGCTATGATTTTTCTGATTTATTTGAGCAACTCATGGTAGAGAAGATCCAACAAGCAGAAAATTTCACGAGTCAAAATGACCGTCAAAAAATACGTAAGATTCATCTTAGTGTTGAAAAAATGCCGACAATGCCACCTGCAGAACAACTTTTGGTTGTGTCTGAGATTGAAGAGTTGCCTTATCATGAATTGGTACAAACAATCAAAAAAATGATTATCTTACCAGAGATCCACTTATTAGTGCGAGCAAAAATGTTAGAGTCACTCGTGCAAGTGAAGAAACACCAGCCAGTTGTTTATTTAACGATGGATCAGACGTTTATAGAAGTCATACCTGCAACATTACCAAAACCAGAAAAGCAAAAGGCTTATGAACAGTTAATGCGATTAGCAGAAGCTTATGAAGATCAAGATGCCTATCTTAGTACAGTGCTAAAAGAAGAATTTATGATGCAATCCGCTCTTCTTTATCCTGTTTATGATACATATGTCGGTGATCCTAAAAAATGGTTTGCTGATACACTTAGCATGTATGATCCAAACTATAATAATAGACAAACAGAAGCAGAGGAAGCAGATTTCCTAGAAAAAAGGGGAAATATTTTAAGGGAAATGCTACTCTTTCAAAGTGACCGTTGACACTTATCAGATAAAAAAGTCATGAAAAACGTGGATTCTAACCATTCAATATGTTTACAATTTGAAAGGGTTAGTGTACTATTTAAGGGTATGCATGAAACGTTTTTGATGTATAAAATGAATTTTCTAAACTCGGAGGGAACTAAATGACTGCAACATTTGAAAAAAAAGGCACAAACGATGGTGTTTTAAAATTTACGATTGCGCAAGATGAAATTCAAAAAGGATTGACAGCTGCGTTTAATAAAGTTAAAGGAAACTTGAACGTACCAGGGTTCCGTAAAGGGAAAGTTTCACGCCAAGTATTCAACCGTATGTACGGAGAAGAAGCTCTTTATGAAGACGCATTGAATGCTGTCTTACCTGAAAGCTATGAAGCAGCAGTTAAAGAAGCAGGTATCGAACCTGTATCACAACCTCAAATCGATGTTGAAAGCATGGAAAAAGGGCAAGATTGGGTGATCACTGCTGAAGTAACAGTTAAACCTGAAGTGAAATTAGGTCAATATAAAGATTTAGTTGTTGAAAAACAAGACCGTGAAGTTACTGAAGCGGATGTGGAAGAACGTATCAAACGTGAACAAGAAGCTCAAGCAGAATTAGTAATCAAAGAAGATGCTCCAGCAGAAAATGGCGATACTGTAGTGATTGACTTTGAAGGCTTTGTTGATGGCGAAGCATTCGATGGCGGAAAAGGTGAAAACTATTCACTAGAACTAGGCTCTGGTTCATTCATTCCTGGCTTTGAAGATCAATTGATCGGTAAAAAATCAGGTGAAAGCTTAGATGTAACAGTTACTTTCCCAGAAGACTATCAAGCAGAAGACCTTGCTGGTAAAGAAGCAGTGTTCAAAGTAACGGTTCATGAAGTAAAAGCTAAAGAAGTACCTGAATTAGATGACGAATTTGCAAAAGATGTAGATGATGAAGTTTCTACATTAGCAGAATTGAAAGAAAAATATCTAAAAGAATTGACAGAAGCAAAAGAAAAAGAAGCAGAAGACGCAAAAGATGAAGCTGCAATCCGCTTAGCTGTTGAAAATGCAGAAATCGTTGATCTACCACACGTGATGGTTCACGATGAAGTACACCGTTCAATGGATGAATTTTTGAACAACATGCAACGTCAAGGAATCTCTCCTGACATGTACTACCAATTAACTGGTTCTACAGAAGAAGACTTGCACAAACAATTTGAAGGCGAAGCAGAAGTACGCACAAAAACAAATCTTGTAATCGAAGCTATCGCTAAAGCAGAAGGACTAGCAGCAACAGAAGAAGAAATCAACGCTGAAATCCAAGAATTATCTGAGACATACAACATGCCAATCGAACAAATCAAACGAGTGTTAACAGAAGATATGTTGGAACATGATGTGACAATGAAAAAAGCAATCGATTTGATTACTGGAACTGCTACTGAAGCAAAATAATCATCTTTTATTGCATTTTATCAAAGAGGAAACTGAGAGGTTTCCTCTTTTTGCATATTTTCGATTTTTGGTTCTTGTTTAGTGCTTTTGCTTTTTTTTGAATTATGGTATGATAGTAAAAGACTGTAAAGTCTGTGATAGTTTCTTGCATTTATGATGCAAGTTAAGGGGTGAAGACCATGTATGATAATCCAAGTGGCAATGAGACCGTACGTTGTTCTTTTTGCGGGAAAACACAAGAAGAAGTAAAAAAAATCGTGGCTGGTCCAGGGGTCTACATCTGTAATGAATGTATTGACCTATGCAAAGAAATCATTGATGAAGAATTTTATGAAGAAGCGGTACGTGAATTCACAGAAGTACCAAAACCATTAGAAATTTTGGAAGTCTTAAATAATTATGTGATTGGTCAAGATCGTGCAAAACGTTCATTAGCTGTAGCAGTATACAATCACTATAAGCGTGTTAATCAACAATCCCAAGAAGATGCAGATGATGTTGAACTGCAAAAAAGTAATATCTGTCTGATCGGTCCTACTGGATCAGGGAAAACTTTCTTGGCACAAACATTAGCTAAAACGTTAAATGTACCTTTTGCGATCGCTGATGCAACCAGTTTAACTGAAGCTGGTTATGTTGGGGAAGACGTCGAAAACATCCTATTGAAATTATTGCAATCAGCTGATTACAATGTGGAACGAGCTGAAAAAGGGATCATCTACATTGACGAAATCGATAAAATTGCTCGTAAAAGCGAGAATGTTTCAATTACTCGAGATGTTTCAGGTGAAGGTGTCCAACAAGCCTTATTGAAGATTTTAGAAGGGACAGTTGCCAGCGTTCCCCCTCAAGGCGGTCGGAAACATCCTCATCAAGAATTTATCCAAATCGATACGACAAATGTTTTGTTTATTGTAGGTGGTGCGTTTGATGGGATTGAAACAATTGTTAAAAATCGTCTAGGAGAAAAGACAATCGGTTTCGGGACTAAAAATCAAAAATTAGCAGATGGCGAAAGTGTCATGCAAGAAATCATTCCAGAAGATCTATTGAAATTTGGTTTGATTCCTGAATTTATTGGTCGTTTACCAGTAATGGCAGCACTTGAAAAATTAACGACAGAAGATCTTGTGCGTATTTTGACAGAGCCAAAGAATGCTTTGGTCAAACAATACCAAAAATTACTTGCTTTGGATAATACGGAATTAGAATTTGAACCAGAGGCATTAACAGCAATCGCTGAAAAAGCAATTGCCCGAAATACTGGGGCACGTGGACTACGTTCGATCATCGAAGAAATCATGATGGATATTATGTTTGACATCCCATCTAATGAGAATATCGAAAAAGTGATCATTACGAAAGAAGCTGCTGAATTAACAGGAGAACCGACTGTCGTTTATAAAGATTCTGAGAAAAAAGCGGGATAAAAGCAGATAGAAGCTGGAGTGCTGTCGTGAAAGTTAGTTATTGCTTTTGCGGCAGCTTTGTCTTTTTATCGAAACTATTGATTAATGATTAAGGCATTCTATTGACAGCAGGCGATTCAACGTTGTGATTACTCAAAATCGACAAATAGGGAAGATGACTTTCGTTTATGTAAAAACGTACTTTCCGCAATCAACTGCAGTTTTTCGATCGTTGAATCTTAGAATGAAATCAAAAAACCTCAAAACATGAGAAGCTGTTTCGAGATTTTTTTCTTTAAAGAACGAATCAATTCATGCTTCTCGCAACCTGTTACACGGCGTTTAAGAAGCGACTCTTCGTTTATCAGAGATTGTTTAATAAAGTGATATTAAACAATCTTCTCTCATCTCGATAGAGTTCATTTCTTCTTCAACGACCTTTTTTAGGAGAGATTTTATGAAAGTACATCAAGCAGAAATAGTGATTAGTGCAGTTGCACCAAAACAATACCCAGAATCTGATTTACCAGAAATTGCTTTAGCAGGGCGTTCAAATGTCGGAAAGTCTTCTTTTATCAATACGTTGATTGACCGAAAGAATTTAGCTCGCACTTCGGGAAAACCAGGTAAGACCCAAACATTGAATTTTTATTTGATTGAAAATGCGTTACACTTTGTCGATGTCCCTGGTTATGGTTATGCCAAAGTATCAAAGACTGAACGTGCAAAATGGGGTAAAATGATCGAAACATATATTACGACCAGAGAGCAGTTGCGAGCAGTCGTTTCTTTAGTCGATTTACGTCACAAACCTTCCCAAGAAGATATCCAGATGTATGAATTTTTGAAATATTACGATATTCCAGTGATTGTCGTAGCGACTAAAGCGGATAAGATACCACGAGGAAAATGGAACAAGCATGAAAGTGAAATCAAAAAAGCGTTGGATTTTGATAATAATGATCAGTTTATTTTATTTTCTTCTGTCACAAAGCAAGGAAAAGAAGAAGCTTGGCAGGCAATTGAAGAAGCAATTTCAGAATAAAAAACTAGTAGCAGACGAAGGACTCAAAGAGGAGAACATTCGCTTGCTACTAGTTTTTTTCTATTTTTTTGTCTGTTCTTTTTTTTCGTCATTTTTTGGTTTCAAAAAGCGATCGATTTCTTCTTTTGAAGCAACTGTTTTTTCTGGATCAACAGCAAAGGATTCAAATAATTTATCAAGATTATCTGTACGTTCAAATTTAAGCCCCAAATTATTCACCTCTTTGATTATTTGTTTCTATTCTACCATGGATAGTTACTAAAATAATTGGAAGTCGTTAAATTTTAGTTTTTTCTTATGCTTGGTTATAATTTAATTATAAAACACTTTGAAAGGAGTGAGAGCAGAGTGGAAGAACAACAATTATTAATGACGATTCAATTAACCGATTTGAATCAAAGTCAAAGAGAAAATGAATTGGAAGATTGGTTCTTTTTTATTCGGATGATGTTTAGTCCCTCATTTTTTCAGACTTCTCGTCAGACAGCACGAATATTTGAATGGACAACCTTTAAAAAGGAAGCAATGCAGGAATCTCAGTTCGCATTTGGTTGGCTGACTGTAAAAAATGAAACGAATGAGTGTCGTTTTCATTTTGATGGTCAACAATTGATCATTAAGAATATTTTGGAGAAGAATATTTTCTTACAACATGAATCGGTGATCAGAGATTATATCCAGCTTAAAATGGATAAAAATGGCGTATTTGCTTACTTACGTTCATACAATGAATTTAAGTATCATAATATTAAAGAAATTGAAGAACGGTTGAAGTTTGAAACACAAGAAGCTATTGATAAGTTGCCAAAGATGAGAGAACGATCGGGAGCGGTTGTGATTGATTGTAATCAATTGCCTGGTTACGATCTATCTCATGAGGGATTATGCTTTACTTCTTGTTGGGAAATGTATTACAGCTCTTACTACTATCGCATCATTCCGAAACAAGTATTTTTAGATGTCCAACAAGTGGAATTTGTAAAAGAGAAACAAAATGGTGTGATCTGTATTCAATTATATCGTGACCCTTTCAAATGGGCCGAGGAAACGAATCGACATTTTCAGACCTATTATCGCGACCAATTGGGATTTGATCATCTTTCTTGGGACAATGGCGTTGGGCTTTTGAAACCTCCATACATTGAGTATGCTTATACCGATCAAAGTATTCAATCTGTTCAATACCAAAATGAAAGAATGCAACCGACTCAGAAAAAGGATGCGACGTTCTTCGTTACTCGAAGTTATAATTTTGTCAATGATGAATACCACGAAAAGCGAGTAAGAGGGCGGTTGAATACACAAGCTTATTTTCCTTGGGTAGATGAGCAGCGGGCGCAGATGATGTTTTACAAAGTGATTGATCCCCGTATTTCTTTAGATGATGGGATCGAAGCTTATTGCTACTATATAAGAGAATACTTAGAGATCGCAGTTGACGATGAAAAATATCAAGAATATTTAGTTACTTTACGATTATACGTACCTACTGAAAATTTGACACAGCTCCCATTGAATGAAATTCGCGAAAAACTATCAGATATTCAGTTTAAGCGAATAAGAAAAAGACGAGGACGTTTAAGCTTTGACGTGAAAAAAGGTGTAAATCATCTTAGAGTAGAAATCTATGATTATCCAAAGTTAAACAAATTTGCGACATTACAAAAAATTTGAGGTGATCACATGGATAAACACTTATATTATCGGGTCATGTTACCTACAGCATTTGTAGCTTTTTTGATGTTCTTTCTTCCCAACATCCCTGTACGATCAATTTTGGGCTTTATCATTATGTTCATTGGATTAGGAAGGTACTATTATTTAGTGCATAGAAAATAAAGCATATAAAAGGTTGTGGAAGAATCGTACAGCGAATACCGTTCGTACTTCTTTACAACCAATCAAGAGTCTGGACCAGTTGAAAGTTCAGACTCTTTTTTTGAATGTTTTAGATTGTCTGTGAATGTTTTTGAATGATTTTTATTGATTAATAAAAAGAATTATGCTACTATATGTCGTGAGGTGATCGTGGAAATGCTTACAGAAGAGCGCAGACAAAAAATACTACACTTGTTAGAACAAAATAAAATAGTGAAATCTCAAGATTTAGTAACACTTCTAAACGCTTCTGAATCAACGATTAGACGTGATTTGCAAGAGCTGGAGAATGATGGTCTGTTAGAAAGAATCCATGGTGGCGCGAAAAAAGGGCAACTTTTAGGGTTTGAACAGAATATGAGTGAAAAAACGCTCAAAAACGTTCATGAAAAGCAAACAATTGCTCGATTAGCAGCTCAATTAATCAATGACGATGACGTTATTTATTTAGATGCTGGGTCCACGACGTTAGAAATGATCCCATATTTGCAAGAGAAAAAGGTAACGGTAGTAACTAATTCAGTGAAACATGCAGCTAGTTTGGTTGATTTGCAACTTCCCACCATCATATTAGGTGGACAAGTTAAATTATCAACAAATGCTGTACTAGGAAATAGTACAATCAGCCAGTTAAAAAATTTCTATTTTAATAAAGTGTTTATGGGAATGAACGGTGTTGACTTGAACCGTGGATTTACAACGCCAGATCCGGAAGAAGCAGCCGTGAAACGTCTAGCAATGGCAAATGCGGAAGAAAGTTTCGTCCTGATTGATCATTCTAAGTTCAACAAGCTTAGTTTCACTTCTGTGGCACCTTTAGAAGCAGCCACGATCGTAACCGAACGTTGTCCATTGGAATTTGTTACCGATTATCGGGAACGGACAACTATCAAGGAGGCAGCTATACAATGATTTATACAGTAACATTAAATCCGTCGATTGACTTTATCGTACGTGTCGATGGGTTAAAAATCGGGGAATTGAATCGAATGAAAGAAGACTTTAAAGTTCCTGGCGGAAAAGGGATCAATGTTTCTCGAATTTTGAAAAGAATTGACTCTGATTCGACAGCCCTTGGTTTTTTAGGAGGCTTTACAGGAAACTTTATCGCAGAGTGGTTGGAAAAAGAAACAATCCAAACTTCTTTTACAACAGTTCAATCAGATACTCGGATCAATATCAAATTAAAATCTGATTCTGAAACGGAGATCAATGGTTTAGGCCCAACGATCTCAGATGAAGAAATCCAATCATTCAAGCAAGCGCTAAGTGTTGTGAACAAAGGGGACATCGTTGTCTTATCTGGTAGTACTCCTGCCAGCTTAAGAAAAGGGTTCTATCAAGAATTGATTGAGATCATTCGTGAAAAAGAAGCAGACTTTGTGATTGATACAACTGGGGATGATCTAAAAAATTCTCTTGCTAAAAGACCATTGTTGATCAAACCTAATAACCATGAATTAGCCGAATTATATCAGACACACTTTGATCGTGTGGAAGAGATTTTGCCATATGGTAAGAAACTATTAGCTGAAGGGGCACAAAATGTCTTGATATCAATGGCGGGAGATGGTGCCTTGTTATTTACTAATGAAGGTGCTTACCGATCAAACGTATTAGTTCGCCCGTTAAAAAACTCGGTTGGTGCAGGAGATTCGATGATTGCAGGATTTATTGGTGCTTATAGCAAAAATCAAGATCCAGTGGAAGCATTTAAATGGGGAGTCGCTTGTGGAAGTGCGACAGCATTTTCTGATGATTTAGCTTCTAGAGCATTGATTGATGAACTGTTACCAGAAGTTGAGATAACAAAAATAGATTCGTTTTCAGGAGGATTATCATGAATATCAAAGATTTAATGATCAAAGATGCAATGATCATGGACCTACAAGCAACTGATAAAAAAGGCGCAATTGATGAAATGGTCCAAAAAATGTTTGCTGCCGGAAGAATCTCAGATATTGAAACCTATAAAGAGGGGATTTTAGCACGAGAAGCGCAAACTTCTACCGGACTAGGTGACGGCATTGCGATGCCTCATGCAAAAAATGCAGCAGTAAAAGAAGCAACCGTACTATTTGCTAAAAGTAACAAAGGGGTCGATTATGAGGCATTAGATGGTCAGCCGACTTACCTATTCTTTATGATCGCAGCTCCAGAAGGCGCAAATGATACACACTTACAAGCGTTAGCTGCCTTATCCCGCCTTTTAGTGGATCCAGATTTTGTTGCAAAATTAAAAGAAGCAGATTCACCAGAAGCTGTACAAGAATTATTCCAAACAGCGGAAGATCAAAAAGCTGCGGAAGAAAAAGCAGAACAGGCAAAACAAGCTGAAGCTGCAACCGTTGATCCTAAGAGCAAGTTTGTTATTGCAGTAACCGCTTGTCCAACAGGAATTGCCCACACTTATATGGCGGAAGATGCTTTGAAGAAAAAAGCGAAAGAAATGGGCGTAGAGATCAAAGTTGAAACAAACGGATCAGAAGGCGTTAAAAACTTATTGACAGCTGAAGACATCGCTCGTGCAGATGGTGTAATCGTAGCAGCAGATAAAAAAGTTGCCATGGATCGTTTTGATGGGAAAGAACTTGTCAATCGTCCGGTGAGCGACGGGATTCGTAAACCAGAAGAACTGATCAATCTTGCTTTAAGCGGTACTGCACCAGTTTATCATGGACAAGGGAAAGATACTGGTTCTGATGAAGGAAATGCAGAAGGAACCGTCGGTCAACGAATCTATAAAGATTTGATGAATGGTGTTTCTCATATGCTGCCGTTTGTTATTGGCGGTGGGATTGCGATTGCTCTTTCTTTCATGGTAGACCAATTTATGGGTGTACCACAAGATCAGCTTGCAAACCTTGGGAATTATAATCAAATTGCCAGCTGGTTCAACCAAATCGGTCAAGCTGCTTTTGGTTTCATGTTACCAGTTCTTGCTGGATTTATTGCTTCAAGTATCGGGGATCGCCCTGGTTTGATTGTTGGTTTTGCTGCTGGTGCATTAGCTAATACTGGCGGTGCAGGCTTCTTAGGGGCTTTGATCGGCGGTTTCTTAGCTGGATATGTCATTGTGTTCTTGCGTAAACTCTTCAAGAAATTACCTAAATCATTAGACGGAATCAAAACGATTCTCTTTTATCCCGTGTTTGGGTTGTTGATTACCGGTTTCTTGATGTTGTTGGTTAATGTACCGATGAAAGCAATCAATGATGCATTAAACGGATTTTTAACAAGCATGAGCGGTTCAAACGCTGCGTTACTTGGAGCTTTACTTGCAGGAATGATGGCTGCTGACTTAGGTGGACCAATTAATAAAGCGGCTTATGTTTTCGGTACAGCTACGCTAGCAACAACTGTTGCGACTGGCGGTAGTGTCGTGATGGCTTCTGTTATGGCTGGTGGGATGGTTCCACCATTAGCAATTTTTGTTGCTACTCGTTTATTCAAAAATAAATTTAGTAAAACAGATCAAGATGCTGGTCTAACGAATATTGTGATGGGCTTGTCCTTTGTAACAGAAGGATCGATCCCATTTGCAGCAGCTGATCCGATCCGCGCCATTCCAAGTTTCATTATTGGCTCTGCTTTAACAGGTGGTTTAGTTGGTGCTTTCGGTATCAAATTACTTGCTCCTCATGGTGGGATTTTCGTTGTATTCTTGTTAAGTCATCCAGTCTTGTACTTAGCATTCATCGCTATTGGTGCAATCGTTTCTGGTGTGATTTATGGTTTACTAAGAAAATCACCAACAGTAACAACAGCATAATTTTCAATTTATAAATATGAGACCTTCTTACGGAATTTAACAATAATTTTCGTAAGAAGTTTTTTTTGTGAGATTAAATGCAAATTTTTTGAAAATTAAAAAATGGAAAGCGAAATTGATCAATAGATGCATAAATATAGGATTTGTGATTAGAAATTAGTTATTTATTGACGGATATAAATGTGTATAGTATCATTTTTTTGTAATCTAATGTTAATCAAAAGCGCTTTTATATAAAAAAAGAATGGTTATAGAGGAGGGGAATATGAAAAAAAGTACAAAATGGGTTGTTTTATCGCTCTTTATTCTTTGTGCTAGTATTGTCCCAGTCAATGACTTTGATGCACAAGAAAATTCTGAGAATAGTGTAAATCTCCATGACAATGTGCAAACGAGCACAAGTGATGAGTACTCCGTTTCCTTTGAGACAACTACGGAAGAATCCCATGAAGATGTCAATAATCAAGTCACCGAAGCATCAACAAGCAGCGAAGAAACAAAACAAGTGTTAGCAGAAAACGCTGAACTGTCCGACGAAATTGGTGCAATTAGTCCTTTGGTTGGAGAAGGAACATTAGAAAGTCCTTATACTGCAGCAACAGCAGATGAATTAATTAGGGTAATGAGTGAGATCAATAATGATTCAGGTTCGGGAACCTATTATGTTGCTTTGACAGCAGACATCGTGTATACAGATGCGGATGTTTTTGAGTTTTATAAAAATGTCGAGATCGATGGTCAAAATCATCATATGCTATATACCAACGCTTCCAACTCAACCGCTTCGAATACTGGCTATCGAGTGAAGATTAGTGGATTAAGAATCAAATTGAAAAACATGAATTTTGGAAGCGCGACACTAACTGATGAAAATGGCGTTATCTATGGCAACCAATCTTACTACGGGATCTTAGGGGCTGGAAGTTTATCTGTCCTCTCATTTGACGCGGTTTTTGAAAACGTCAATTATTATGGCAAGACCGGGGCGCAACCACTTCTAGCTTGGCATACAGAATCCACCTTCACCTTTGAGGGGAAAAATGAATTTGTCAGTGAAGCAGGAGCAAACAGCGAAGAGTTCATGGAAGGAAACAACATTACATTTGCGAAAGATTCGACGACGATTATCAACCACCAAACGAGTACGAATCTCGCTTTGTTTTATGGTTCAGCTTCTGGCGGATCGGGTGATCGGAAAATACGAGTCACTCTTGAAGAAAATGCGAATGTGCAATTGACATCAAGCAAAGATTATTTTTCTTATGATGGGACAGGATTAATTTTTACGATTGGTCAAAATGCTGAATTTTTGTATGAACAAACAGGTAACAAGCCAATGAATTTTACGAATGGTCAAGCAGCAGAAATCAATTTTGGCGCTAATTCACAAACTTCAATGATCAGCCAAGGCAGATTCAATTCAAATGGAAATGTTGTAATGAATGCGGATGAGCCCGATTTTGTTCGTTTTCAAAATACTTCTAATACCAACGGCTTGTTTGCTAGAAATATGACATTTAACCGGATCGATGGAGTAGCAGGAGAAATAGGAGGCTATCAATTTAGCTATTTAGCAACTGATCAAAGTTTACAAAAAAAGGAAGTAGTAGGAGCTGGTACAGCTACATTAAATGACAGTTACTTTACAAATACAGCTCTAAAACAAGCAATCTATCAAAAAAAAATCAATATTACCGATTGGAAAGCACAGCCGAGTGTAGCGGTCGGACAAAGTCAATTAGACACTACGATCAATGCTTATGAGCCAGCCAGTCGGATAGGAAAGGCAACGACGTTTAAATTAAGTACGAAACAACTTTGGAGTGAAACCGATTTAACGACTGAGGAAGCACAACAACAAGTTGAGCTTGCTGATGAAAATACAGATGGGATGATCGCAGTCGAAGAAACCGCGGGAATGACATGGACAAAAGAAAAACTACCAGCTGGAACTTATTTTGTCTATACAAAAATAGCTGGTGCCGTCAACGATGATCCCGAACTTCAAGCCTATTTAACTGAAAGCCTTTGGGTAGAACAACAGGTGGAAGTAGTCAAAAGTCCATTAAGTGTGGAAGTACCTTTAGAAATGATATTTGAATCGAAAACAGAAGGTGCATTCGACACGGCATCTTCGACCAAACCAATCATTAGTTCGAGTAACTATCCCATTGATTTTACGATTGGCACGGTTCAAGATCTTACAGCTGATTCATCAGTTGTGCTAGTCAATCAATTTTCTGGCGGAAATCATAACGAGTTGATTCTTAATCTTGTTGCCACTGATGGGACAACGATGGGACCGTTGGTTGTCGGGCAAAATAATGTGGACAGATTGGAAATTGCCCCTTTTTTAACAGAACCAATTGAACTTTATTTAGCTGGAGAATTTTCAGGAAACATTTTACAAAAATATTATCCTAGTTATGCCTTTACTTATCAACTATCAGCTAAAGAATAAAGGAGAAAAGCAATGGAAGAAACAAAACGGAAAAAACAAAAACAGGTACTACTCATTCTACTAGGATTATTGTTGTTGCTAAGTGGCTGGCTAGTGTACCGCTATTATCTTCAAGCAAAACCAGAGCCCGTTACTATTGTTAGTGGCGAATTTTTACCCGCTGGGAAAGATGCCCAAAAAATCTCTGACTCTGAAAAGAAAAAAATCGCGCAGGTTGCAGTAGATAAAAGCAAATTCAATTTAGTTATCTCACCTGAAGCGAAAATCGATCGACAAACAGGGAGCGGCGAATTGATGATAAAAAATCCCAGTGAAAATGGCTATCCGATCAATGTAGAAATTAGAGAAAAAAAGAACAATCAACTTGTTTATACTTCCGGTGCGATTCAGCCCGGGTATGAAATAAAAAATGTCACGTTGGAACAGGCATTAGAAAAGGGGGAGTATCCATCAGTTGCTTTATTTAGTTTGTATGACCCAGACACCAACGAAAAAAAAGGTCAAGTGGCTGCAGGAGTTACATTAACAGTTGAATAAAAAATAAAAGGGGTTTATTGATATGATGAAAAAAGTACTTGTAAGTATGTTGTTTAGTGGGAGTTTTGTTGGATTTGTTGCGCCTGCAATGGTTCAAGCGGAAGACGTGATTGGTGTTGACCAAGCCGATATTCAAATCAATGGTACGATTGGATTAGATAACACAGATCCAGAAGAAGCGATTGAGGAAAGTCATGACAATTGGATCAATGTGACATTAGATACAGCGACCATATTCTATAACGTAAGCGGGCGAAATGATATTGAATCTCCAACCTATAATATTGAAAATAAATCGGGACGTCCAGTTGATGTATCCATTGCAGATTTCGCGCAAACAAATGCCGAAAGTATCACAGAAATTTCTAGTCTAAATCTTGTTTCTCCAGCAGCAACGAACACTTCCTTGATCGCCGCAGGAACACTCACAGATTTTGCGACGACACCAGTCAAACTCTTTACATTAGCAAACAATGAAGGAAAACTAACTGCAAATGGTACCGCAAATAATGCTTTTTCGACCACCTTCAACTATGCTGGAACAGTATCTTCTACCACAGCAACCAAGAGTACACCAACGTTCAATTTGACGTTGCAATTAGATGCTGTATCTTGGACAGCAGCGCCTTAAACTGATTAAAAAAGTTAGAAGGGATAATATGAAGGCAACACTTGACGTAAAAGGATCACTTGGAATTGATGCCGAACTGCCAAATGACCAGCAAGAAAGTGCAGGGGCTCAAAAACCAGGTTATGTGATTAAAACAGAAGTAAAAACGATGAGTACCTTCCCCAAAACAACGGACACAGACAGTTTAATGATTAGTTTCTTGGGAATATTCCTTGTAGGAGTAACAATTACAGTGAAGTATTTTTGGGGAAATAAAGAAAGAGAATAAGATGAAAAGTTTATTTAAAGATAAAGATACTGGTTGTATTTCCCTATAAAATAAAAATTTGCTCTTACCACTAGCATACTGGCTAATCGTAAGAGCAAATTTTTATTGTCTAAAAGGCTTGTTTCGTCGTTAAAATCGAAGAGCGAGCAACAATCGTTTTCCGTACGCTTGAAAGATGACGTTCATCGGTTAAGATGACTAAAATGTCGCCAACATTCATGATTGTATCCCCATGAGTTAAAATCTCTTTATTTCCTCTAATAATGGAAACGAGTAACATATGTTTTGGCCAATTGAAATCTCTGACCATTCGTCCATCCAATGTACTTTCCGCAGTGATTGGAAAATCAAAGGTTGTTTTGCCGACTAATATTGGTTGTTTTTCTTGTTGAATCAATCGCTCGAGTAAAGATTCGTAAATCGGATTGCCTCCTAATAAATCATTGCTAACGTAAGCGAAGAGTGAAACGACACCTAAAGGCATCAAATGATTCAAAGAACCGACCATCTCCGTTACTAAGATAATTGCAGTCAACGGGGCTTTTCCGATTGCTGTAAAGTAACCTGCCATCGCAATCACGAGAAAGTCTTTGACATAAATCGGATTCATACCAACTAAGTTCACTAAAGCCCCTCCATAAAATGCTCCAATCAGCGCACCTAAAGTTAGGATTGGTAAAAAAATCCCGCCCGGTAAACTGGCGCCATATGAAACCATAGAAAAGAAAAACCGTAAGATAAATAGACCTGCAATCAATTTTAATGGGTAAAAGGCATGTCCTGAAGTGATGATGATCTGGTTTCCGCCCCCTAGGATTGTTGGCCAAAAATAGCCAATCGGCAAAACTAAAAGAAAAGGAACGATTCCGTGAAAGTGTGCAGGAATTGGCAGCTTTCGATAAAATTTTGGTAAGCTAAGCAAAACGATCTGATAAATATACCCTAGCACACCGAGAATAATACCTAGAATAATTAAAAAACCATAATATTTTAACGGTAAAGACGGAATTTTTCCTAGAGACAATACAGGTTTCAAACCGAAAAAATAAAGTGACACAAAATTAGCAGTGATCGCTGATGTAAAGGATGTCAGCCAAACTAATGGAGAGAAAGAATGATGGATTTCTTCTAAAACAAATAATAACCCAGCAATCGGTGCATTAAATGCTGCTGCTAATCCCGCACTCGCTCCGCTAGAGATAAGAATTTTCTTTTCAGCTGAAGAGCTGTTTAATAATTGGCTTGTTCCTTCACCCACCACTGCGCCTAACTGGATTGATGGACCTTCTCGACCTAAGAATAAACCGGAACCAACCGATAACACGCCTCCAATAAATTTTTTCCATAGAACAGAAAACCATGAGACTGTTAATTCTCCTTGTAATTGTCCTTCAACTTGGGGAATGCCGCTTCCTTTAATATCGGGATCGCTTTTGATAAGAAATCCCACAAAAATAGCAATAATAATTGAAGCTGCTAAGATAAATGCTAAATATAAAGGTTCTTGTTGACTATGAAGGTAAACTTGTTCGGTCAATTCACCAAATTTCTCAATCGCCAGGCGAAAAATGCTAACGATACCGCCAGTGAGCAACCCAACTAAGACCCCTTTTAAAATATAATATAGTTGCGTTTTGTCGACATGTTTAAATAATGTTTTTGCTTTCATTGCTAATCCCTCGTTTCAATTTAATTTAGCGTGATTTTTTCTTTTTTACAAGAGGAAAAGAAAAGAAATTTTTTTTCATTGCAAATTTATCGCTTTGCAAACAAATTTTCATTTCGCTTGCAGTGATCAGATTGCGGTTATTACTACCCTATTCATAGATAATATATGCTTTAATGAAAGCTGGGGAAATGCTATAATTAAACGGATTGATAAAAGAAAGGATGTTGTAAATGTCATCCAAAAGTGAATTATTGAATGGGATGAATCCTCGACAAAAAGAAGCGGTTCTTCATACCGAGGGACCACTATTATTGATGGCCGGTGCAGGTAGTGGGAAAACGAGGGTCTTGACCCACCGAATTGCTTATTTGATTGAAGAAAAGGAAGTAAATCCGTGGAACATCCTAGCGATTACTTTTACCAATAAAGCCGCTAAAGAGATGAAGGAGCGGGTAAATGCCATTTTAGAATATGGTGGCGAAGATGTTTGGGTGTCGACTTTCCATTCCATGTGTGTGCGTATCTTAAGAAGAGATGTCGATTTTATCGGTTACAACCGAAATTTTACTATTATCGATTCTTCTGAACAGTTGTCTTTAATGAAACGTATCTTAAAAGAATTGAATATTGATCCGAAAAAATACGATCCCAGAAGTATACTTGGAACGATTTCACAAGCAAAAAACAACTTGCAAAACCCTCAGGAGTTTGCCAAATTGCAAGGAAGTTACTATGAAGAAATTGCAGCTAAGTGTTATGTAGCTTATCAAAAAGAATTACAATATAACCAATGTATGGATTTTGATGACTTGATTATGAATACCATTCGGTTATTTGAAGAGCATCCTGATTCTTTGACTTATTATCAAAATAAATTCCATTACATCCATGTGGATGAATACCAAGACACGAACCATGCACAATATACTTTAGTTAATCTACTCGCCCAAAGATTCCAAAATTTATGTGTTGTGGGGGATGCTGATCAAAGTATTTACGGTTGGCGTGGCGCTGATATGCAAAATATTTTGGATTTTGAAAAAGATTATCCGAATGCCACAGTCATTTTATTAGAGCAAAACTACCGTTCGACTAAAACAATTTTAAGTGCTGCCAACCAAGTGATCGAAAATAATAGCAATCGAAAGCCGAAAAATCTTTGGACAGAAAACCGGGAAGGAAATAAAATCACTTACTACCGTGCAGATAACGAGCGAGATGAAACACGTTTCATTGTGGATCGTATGCAAGAGCAAATTCGTGAAAATCAACGGAATTATGGCGACTTTGCGATTTTGTATCGAACTAATGCTCAGTCTCGTGTGATGGAAGAAACCTTACTAAAAGCGAATATTCCTTATAAAATGGTGGGCGGACATAAGTTCTACGACCGTAAAGAAATTAAGGATATTTTAGCGTATTTGAATGTGATTGCGAATCCTCAAGACTCAATCAGTTTTGAACGGATCGTTAATTCGCCTAAACGCGGGATCGGACCTGGCTCAATCGAGAAATTAAGAAGTTTTGCGACGATCCACCAATGGCCACTCCTTGAAGCGGCGCAAAATGTTGATTTAACTAACATTGGTGGAAAAGCCGGTCAACAATTAGCAGTTTTTGGCGATATGATCAATGACGTCACACAAATGGTTCCCTATCTAACAGTGACCGAACTGACAAAAGAAATCTTAGAACGTAGTGGGTATCTAGAGGACTTAAAAATTCAAAATACTTTAGAATCACAAGCAAGAATCGAAAACTTGGAAGAATTTTTAACCGTTACTCAAGAATTTGATAAACAATTTGAAAAACAAAATGAAGAAAATGCGGATGCACCAGAAGAAAAATTAACTGTATTTTTAAATGACTTGGCCTTAGTTTCTGACATCGATAATTTAGAAGAAGAAACTACCCAAGTGACATTGATGACTTTGCATGCCGCAAAAGGTCTTGAATTTCCAGTCGTCTTTCTGATTGGTTTGGAAGAAGGAGTTTTCCCATTGTCACGAGCCTTGATGGAAGAAAGCGAATTGGAAGAAGAACGAAGACTTGCTTATGTCGGGATCACGAGAGCAGAAGAAGCACTCTACCTGACCAATGCTTTTTCCCGTACCTTATATGGCAGGACACAATATAATCGACCTTCTCGCTTTGTAGAAGAAATCGATCAAGAATTATTAGAAGTCCAAGGCATGCGGCCAACGCCAAAACAAACGAGTCCTTTTACGAGCAGAGCAGCTAAACCAGCCTACAAACAACCAGTAACAACTGTTGTTTCTTCAAAAACAGCAACTGGTGGAGAAAGCAATAGCTGGAAAGCAGGCGATAAAGTCAACCATAAAAAATGGGGGATCGGAACAGTGGTAAGGGTAAATGGTACTGCCAAAGATTTAGAATTGGACGTGGCATTTCCTAGTCAAGGTGTGAAACGGTTGTTAGCAGCATTTGCGCCAATTGAAAAAGTTTAAACAGGGGGGATAAACGATGGAACATGAAATGACAATTGATGAAGCTGCAAAACGAGCAGAAGAACTACGATCTCGGTTAAATCGTTGGTCCAGAGAATATTATGTTGAAGATAAACCAACTGTCGAAGATTATGTTTATGATCAAGAATATGCTGAATTAGTAGCAATTGAAGAGCAATATCCTGATTTAATCACTTCGGATTCACCAACTCAGCGAGTAGGGGGGAAAGTTCTCAGTGGGTTTGAAAAAGTGACTCATGATATTCCGCTTTATAGTTTGAATGACGTATTTAGCAAAGACGAACTCTTTGCCTTTGATCAACGTGTCCAAAAAGCGATTGGTCGCCCTGTTGATTACTGCTGTGAGTTAAAAATTGATGGTTTATCGGTTTCCTTGCGCTATGAAAATGGCGAATTTGTTCGTGGTGCAACAAGAGGAGATGGGACGGTTGGCGAAAATATCACAGAAAATCTAAAAACAGTTCGTTCTGTCCCATTGAAGTTGAAAGATGCTATCAGTATCGAAGTCCGCGGCGAATGTTTTATGCCCAAAAAATCATTTGTGCAATTAAATCAAGCAAGAGAAGCAGAAGGAAAAGATATTTTTGCAAATCCTCGAAATGCAGCTGCAGGATCACTGAGACAACTGGACTCTAAAATTACTGCAAAACGTAATTTGGATACTTTTTTATATACGGTAGCGGATTTTGGACCGATGAAAGCGACAACCCAATATGATGCTTTAGAAGAATTAGAACAGATCGGTTTCCATACGAATCACGAAAAGCGTTTGTGTCATTCGATTGATGAAGTTTGGTCATTTATTGAAGAATACCATGAAAAACGAATGGACTTAACCTATGAAATTGATGGAATCGTCATCAAAGTGAATGAATTTTCTTTACAGGACCAATTAGGTTTTACTGTCAAAGCACCTCGTTGGGCAACAGCGTATAAATTCCCACCGGAAGAAGTAGAAACGAAGATCGCAGAAATCGAATGGACGGTTGGGCGGACTGGTGTTGTGACACCTACAGCGATTATGACTCCGGTACGAGTGGCTGGGACGACAGTTAGTCGAGCAAGTCTGCATAACGGTGATTACATCAAGTTAAAAGATATAAGGTTGCACGATATTGTTCGTATCTACAAAGCAGGAGATATTATCCCTGAAGTAGCACAAGTCGTGTTGGATCAACGACCTGCTGATAGCGAACCTTATGTTTTACCAACACATTGTCCGATCTGTCATAGTGAATTAGTTCATCTTGATGAAGAGGTTGCACTTCGTTGTATCAATCCGAAGTGTCCAGCACAAATCAAAGAAGGATTGAATCATTTTGTTTCACGTAACGCCATGAATATCGATGGCCTAGGACCAAGAGTATTGGCACAGATGTATGATAAACAACTAGTTACAGATGTGGCTGATCTTTACAAGCTAACGGAAGAGGAATTGCTGACGTTAGATAAAATCAAAGAAAAATCAGCCAATAATATACTGACAGCGATCCACGATAGTAAGGATAATTCGGTCGAAAGATTGATATTTGGCTTAGGGATTCGCCACGTCGGCTCCAAGGCAGCGAAGATATTAGCAGAGCATTTTGGCGATCTGGAAACATTAAGTAAAAGTGACTTTGAATCGATCATTGCGCTAGACACGATCGGCGATACAATTGCTGATAGCGTAGTGACTTATTTCAGTAATGAAGAGGTCCATGACTTGATGTCCGAACTAAAACAAGCAGGTGTCAACTTTGAGTATAAAGGGATTCGTTCTTCACAGATCGAAACGATCGAATCACCTTTTAAAGAAAAAACAGTGGTTTTAACAGGGAAATTGACTCGTTTTACGCGTGAAGAAGCAAAAGAAACCATTGAAAATCTTGGAGGTAAGGTTACTGGCAGTGTGTCTAAGAAAACCGATATCGTGGTTGCAGGCGAAGACGCTGGTAGTAAGCTGACCAAAGCACAAGAACTAGGAATCGACGTATGGTCAGAAGAAAAAATGGCAGAAGCATTAGCTGACAGTCATTTTAATTAAGAAAATCTGATTTTTTTCAGACAAATTTCAAGAAACAATTTCAGATGGGAATCACTTATGTTAAAATAGAGAGCAAAGTTTTTAACTCGTTTAGAAAGAAGGGGTAGTATGGCGATCAGTGAAGAACAAGTAAAACACGTTGCCAAATTAGCAAAACTTGCGTTCGCAGATGAAGAACTTGCAAGTTTTACTGATCAATTAGGGAAAATCATTGATATGGTGGAAATGCTTGAGGAAGTTGATACAGAAGGTGTTCCATTTACATCAAATGTGGTTGAAACAGTGAACGTTATGCGACAAGACCGAGCAAGTGCTGGTTGGGATCGTGATGAATTATTGAGAAATGTACCAGAAAAAGAAGATGGCTTTATCAAAGTGCCAGCAATTATTGACAATGGGGAGGCTGGCGCATAATGACAAAACTATATGATCTTTCTTTAGAAGAATTGCACGCATTACTGGTTTCTAAAGAAATCACTGCACAAGATTTAACAAGAGCAACCTTTGAGCGAATCAAAGAAACTGAGCCAGAGATTGAAGCTTTTATTACATTGAATGAAGAAAAAGCTCTGGCACAAGCCAAAGCGTTAGATGAAAAAGGAATTGACGAAAATAATGTCTTAGCTGGGATTCCAATTGGGATCAAAGACAATATCGTTACCAAAGATCTGTTGACGACTGCAGCTTCCAAAATTCTTTATAATTTTGATCCTATCTATGATGCTACTGTCATGGACAAAGTGTATCAAGCAGATATGATTCCAGTTGGTAAATTGAACATGGATGAGTTTGCGATGGGAGGAAGTACAGAAACTTCTTACTTTAAGAAAACAAAAAATGCTTGGGACCATTCGAAAGTTCCTGGTGGTTCTTCTGGTGGTTCGGCTGCTGCAGTCGCTGCTGGACAAATCCCAGTTTCCTTAGGTAGTGATACAGGCGGAAGTATTCGCCAACCAGCTTCATTTAATGGAATCGTGGGAATGAAACCTACCTACGGACGTGTGTCACGTTTTGGTCTGATCGCCTTTGCCTCATCACTAGATCAAATCGGACCAATGACTCGCAGCGTGAAAGATAATGCATTAGCTCTAACAGCAATCAGTGGCTATGATGAAAAAGATGGCACATCTTCTGGTGTTTCTGTTCCTAATTTTGCCGAAGGATTAACTGGCGACATCAAGGGGATGAAGATTGCTTTACCAAAAGAATATCTTGGCGAAGGAGTCGCTCCTGGCGTAAAAGAAAACATTTTGAAAGCGGCAGAAACTTTCCGTTCATTAGGCGCAACTGTAGAAGAAGTAAGTTTGCCACATTCAAAATATGGGGTAGCAGTCTACTATATCATTGCCTCATCAGAAGCAAGTTCCAACTTACAACGTTTTGATGGTATTCGTTTCGGTTACCGTTCAGAAAATGTGAAGAACTTAGAAGATGTATATGTGAATTCACGTACTGAAGGTTTTGGTGAAGAAGTCAAACGTCGGATCATGTTGGGAACATTTTCATTAAGTGCTGGATATTATGATGCTTACTTTAAAAAAGCGGGTCAAGTTCGAACATTGATCAAACGTGATTTTGAAAAAGTCTTTGCAGACTACGATCTGATCATCGGCCCATCTTCTCCAACAGTGGCATTTGGTATCGGTGAAAACATTAACGATCCAATCACGATGTACATGAGTGACATCTTAACAATTCCTGTTAACTTAGCTGGTTTACCTGGAATGTCAGTTCCTGCGGGATTATCTGAGGATATGCCGGTTGGTTTACAAATCATTGGTAATTATTTTGATGAAAAAACAATGTACCAAGCAGCCTATGCTTTTGAGCAAGCAACACAATTCCATAATCAAAAACCAGCAATTTTAGGAGGGAAAGGCGAATGAACTTTGAAACAATCATTGGGCTTGAAGTCCACGTTGAGTTAAAGACCAACTCAAAAATTTTCTCTCCAGCTCCTGCACATTTTGGAGCTGAACCAAACAGCAATACAAATGTGATCGACTGGGGATATCCTGGTGTTTTACCAGTAATGAATAAAGCAGCATTAGAATTCGGTATGCGAGCAGCACTCGCTTTGAACTGTGAAATTTCTAAAGACACACATTTTGATCGTAAAAATTATTTTTACCCAGATAATCCAAAAGCTTACCAAATCTCACAATTTGATCAACCCATTGGGCATGACGGTTGGATCGAGATCGAAGTTGAAGGTAAGAAAAAGAAAATACGGATCGAACGAGTTCACTTAGAAGAAGATGCTGGTAAGAACATGCATGGTATTGGTGGCTATTCTTACGTTGACTTAAACCGTCAAGGGACACCATTGATCGAGATCGTTTCTGAAGCTGATATGCGTTCACCAGAAGAAGCCTATGCTTATCTAGAAGCATTGCGTTCAATCATCCAATTTACTGAAGTTAGTGATGTGAAAATGGAAGAAGGTTCTATGCGCTGTGATGCCAATATTTCTTTACGACCTTATGGACAGGAAGAATTTGGAACAAAAGCAGAGTTGAAAAACTTAAACTCCCTTTCATTTGTTAAAAAAGGTCTAGCCTTCGAAGAAAAACGTCAAGCAAAAGTCTTACTTTCTGGTGGAGAAATCCAACAAGAGACACGACGTTTTGACGAAACAACTAATAAAACGATTTTGATGCGTGTCAAAGAAGGTTCTAGCGATTATCGTTATTTCCCTGAACCTGATATTCCTAAATTTATGATTGACGATGAATGGATCCAAAAAGTGAAAGCAAGCTTGCCGGAAATGCCTGCTTCTCGTCGTCAACGTTATATCCAAGAATTAGGGTTACCTGAGTATGATGCAATGGTTCTAACTCTATCAAAAGAAATGTCTGACTTCTTTGAAGCGACTTTAGAGAATGGTGCGGATGCAAAACAGGCATCTAACTGGTTAATGGGTGAAGTATCGGCTTACTTGAACAGTGAGAAACTAGAATTAGCTCAAACGAACTTGACTCCTGAAAATCTAGCAGGCATGATTCGTCTGATTGCAGATGGTACGATTAGTTCTAAGATTGCGAAAAAAGTATTCCGAGAATTGATCACAAATGGTGGCGACGCACAAGATGTTGTTGAAAAAAATGGTTGGGTTCAGTTGTCTGATCCAAGCAAACTATTACCAGTTATCAACGAAATCTTAGATAATAACCAACAATCAGTAGATGACTTCAAAAACGGAAAAGATCGTGCGGTTGGTTTCTTAGTAGGACAAATCATGAAAGCAACTAAAGGTCAAGCCAATCCAGGTGTCGTTAATAAACTGTTGCAAGAAGAATTAGCAAAACGCTAGGAGTAGATCATGAAAAAAGCTCGTGTTATTTATAATCCAACTTCTGGCAAAGAATTGTTGAAAAAAAATCTAGCGGATATCCTCCAAGCTTTGGAGGATTCTGGCTATGAAGCAAGTGCGTATGCGACAACACCAGAAAAAAATTCTGCCAAAAATGAAGCAAGAAGAGCAGCAGAAAATGGATTTGATCTGGTGGTAGCTGCGGGAGGCGATGGGACGATCAATGAGGTTGTTAACGGTATTGCGCCGCTTGAGCATCGCCCTAAAATGGCGATTATCCCAGCAGGTACTACTAACGATTACGCACGTGCGTTAAAGATTCCACGGGATGATATCAAAGCCGCTGCTGAAGTTATCAAGAAGAATCAGACGGTTAAGATGGATATCGGTCAAACGGAAGATAGCTACTTTATCAACATCGCTGCGGGTGGTTATTTAACGGAGTTAACTTATGAAGTTCCTTCAGAACTAAAGAGTATTTTCGGCTATTTGGCATATTTAGCTAAAGGAGCAGAGATGCTGCCTCGAGTGAAACCAATCAAAATGCGCTTGAAATATGATGAAGGAGAATACATCGGGAATGCCTCAATGTTCTTTTTAGGACTCACTAATTCAGTCGGCGGGTTCGAAAAGATTGCTCCTGATGCCAAGCTAGACGATGGTAAATTTTCATTAATTATTGTCAAAACAGCGAATATTTTTGAAATTTTGCATATCGCAGCCTTGATGTTGAATGGTGGGCGCCATGTAGATGATTCTCGAGTGATTTATACGAAAACCAGCAGTTTGTATGTCGAAACAGAAGACGATATCAACCGACCGGTCATGATTAACTTAGACGGCGAATATGGTGGAAATGCACCTATGCACTTCCAAAACCTTCATCAACATATTGAATTTTATGCAAACATCGACCAAATTCCAGATGAAGCAATTACTGGTTCCGAAGAGGAGTTAGAAGAGGTCAGCAAAGAATTTGTCAAAGAAGTTGAGCGTTTGACTGATGAAGACATAGACGGTGACGGCAAGATTGCAGATAAAGAAAAATGACGTAAAGGGTGGGACAAATGATCGTTCCACCCTTTCGTATGATAAAAATTAATTCTTATTCATTGAAGATCATTATGTAACAGTATGTTATTTTTCTTTGTTGAGTCTAAAGCAGGCGAACGAAAGATTGACAATTGGATCGTAAATGAAGTGA
This sequence comes from Enterococcus sp. DIV0691, assembly GCF_051711145.1. Taxonomy (NCBI): domain Bacteria; kingdom Bacillati; phylum Bacillota; class Bacilli; order Lactobacillales; family Enterococcaceae; genus Enterococcus; species Enterococcus sp. DIV0691. The sequence goes on along the minus strand of NZ_JBIOLY010000001.1, from coordinate 1,646,007 downwards.
AGGTATCAAGTGAATAAATGGACTTGCCAAAAAAAGGCTCTATGTGCCTAAAAAAATGTCCTGAAGCAACCCGGTACTAAGTCCCTATCCAATAAAACACAAATGATCGTTTTTTGGATATGACCGTAGTACTAAAAGCAAAACTGCTTCAGTTACAAACCTAAATGAGGAGTTATTATGAAAGAGAAACTATCAGTTAAAAAAAATGAACGTTACACATTAGATATTATCGATTTAAGTTATGAAGGTATGGGCGTAGCTAAAATCGATGGCTATCCTTTGTTTATTGAAAATGCATTGCCAGGCGAACGAGTGGAAGTGCTGGTAGTGAAAGTTGGAAATAAATTTGGTTATGGAAAAGTAGAAAAATGGCTAACTGAATCACCAGACCGTCAACCATTAAAGGATAATCGCCTTCTACGGACAGGAATTGCTCCTTTAGCACATTTAAACTATGAGCAACAATTACTTTTTAAACAAAAGCAAGTGGAAAATGTCATGAGCAAGATCGCAAAGATGCCAGAGGTTGACATTTTACCTACCATCCCAATGGAGAATCCTGTTGGCTATCGTAACAAAGCGCAGATTCCAGTGAGAAGAATGGATGGTCGTCTAGCAACTGGTTTTTATAAAAAGAATAGTCATGAACTGGTTGAAATCGAGGATTATTATATTCAAGATCCAGCAATCGATGAAGCCATCAAACGTGTGAGAGATATTTTGCAACGTTTCCAAGTACGTGGTTATAACGAGGCGAAAAATGAAGGACAGATCCGTCATATTATCATCAGAAGAGGTCATTACTCACATGAAATGATGGTCGTTTTAGTTACACGAAAAGAAAAATTCTTTAAAGGAAAGGAAATTGCTTCTATTATTCATGAAGAATTGCCAGAAGTCGTTTCAGTCGTTCAAAATATCAACGAAGAGAAAACAAACGTGATATTAGGCGATAAAGAGAAGGTTCTTTATGGTAGAAGTTATATTGAGGATCAACTATTGGGAAAAACTTACCGTATTTCCTCAAAATCATTCTATCAAGTGAATACTGAACAAACGGAAAAATTGTATCAAACAGCCATTGAATTTGCAGCGTTACAAAAAGAAGATACCGTCATTGATGCTTACTCTGGTATTGGAACGATCGGTTTATCTTTAGCTGATAAAGTTAAAGAGGTCTATGGCATGGAACTTGTTCCGGAAGCGATTGAAGATGCACAATTCAATGCATTAACAAACAAAATTGAAAATGCTCATTACGAAGTGGGTAAGGCAGAAACAGTCATGAAGAAATGGCAAGACAAAGGGATCAAACCTTCTGTGATCGTTGTCGACCCGCCAAGAAAAGGATTAGATGCACGTTTTATTGCGTCAGCCATTGACATGGAACCTGCGAAATTAGTGTATATCTCTTGCAATCCAGCAACTTTTGCCAGAGATGCAAAGTTATTTGCTGAGTCAGGCTACGAAGTGAAAAAAGTACAACCAGTCGATTTATTCCCACAAACACATCATGTGGAATTAGTGGCGCTATTAGCACCTAAGGGATAATTCAAACTTAGTGAATCATGTAAAAGAATCAGAAAACTAAAAAATGATAACGTAGCTGACAATCATGAAGAAAGGGGTACAAGATGGATACAAAGGAAAAAATGCTTGAATTGATCAAAAAGAAACAAGGCGGCGGACGTTCAAAAAAAATGGCTGAGCCTAAAAATGATCGACGGAATATGCGAAAAGGACCAAAAATCTATAATAAATAATTAAAAAGAATCAACACGAAACTAAAAATCGTGTTGATTCTTTTTTTGTTACTGGTTCAGCTAATGATCAATCATTGATTGGATAAGCTAATTTAAAAATGTATTGTTGTAGATCGAGCCATTCTTTTTTTGTAGGAAAATAAGAAAGTAAGAGTACTGGGCAAGGGAAGGTTGTATCTAGAAAATCATAATTGCAAACAACCAATGCAACCTCAGTTTCTAAAACCATCTTATGTGAAATAAATTTATTAGAGATAAAAAGAGGAACCACATTTTGTGGAAGCAATTGGCATACGAATCGAGTCAAATAGTCTTCTAATCCGGGTTCTCCTTGGAATGAAAATAAAATTGTCTGTTTTTTTTGGGTAGAGGAAGAGGTTAAATTGGCATAATGAATAATACTTAACGTTAAGGCGATATCTTGATAGTGGGTAACAGAAAAAGGTAATACATGTGTATACTTTTTTAAATAGTTCTGCCATTCTTTAAAAAGTTTTTTGACTTTCATAGGTACGCTGGTATGAAGTTCTAAAGTGATTCGCTCAAAATGAGAAGAGATTTTTGTCAGCAGACGCAGGTTGCTGAGATATCCTTTTAACTTTAATAGGTCGACATTTGTGATAGTTGTAGAATTCTGTAATGGTCGTAAAAATGGTTCATACTGTTCTAAGGTTGGAATATCTTCTGGATAGCACAGATTCAAAGTTTTATTAGCTGGGTAGTAAGAAACACAATGTAAGCGTATGAGGTAAGACCAAACAATTTCCTCCTCGGCTACTTGGGTAATACCAAATCTACTTTTAAAATACTTTTTAAAAACCGATTTAAACTGAATGAAACTTGTTCTTGCCTTAATTTCTTTACATAAGGACGGTTCGAGATGAATCATTTGTTTATTTAATAAGCGCTGTTTTAATATATTCATCCATAAGTTGATGCGAAAATAATTTGTTGCGATTTGCGTTGTCGCTTCTTGGAGTTCTTCGTATGTATTGTTGATTGTTTGATAAGAATGATTGGTCGTAAATGTTTGTCTAAAACCATGGTAAAACTCAAATAAAAAGTAACGGATATCTGCTTCATTTCCTAATAAATCTAATTGTTTAGTCGATAAAGTAAGGCGATAAAATTTTAATTCTTTGTTAATATGGCGAATGGTCTTTCTCAAAACTGAATGCGAGAGATGAAACTGTTCGGTGGCAGTTTGGAATGAATGAATACGACCTCGGTAGATTTCGTCAATCAATTTATAAACAATTGTATCTTTAGCAATCTCCATGACAATGGAATCAATCGTTTTGAATGTAGACACCATCAATCGGTAACCGATCTTTTTATAATATTTGATGGTCATTCCCTTGGGAAGTAATTGTTGTAAAGAATCAATATCCGCGCGAAGTGTCGGTGCTGTTGTTTCAAGTTCTTTCACTAGTTTTTCAGTTGAAGAAATCGAATCACATTTATGTAAATAGTAAAGAATTCTTATCTGCCGCTGTAATTGCTTGTTATTTAATAATCTGAAAAATAGGTTATTCATTCTTATTCCTTCCCGACTTTAATTAAAAGCCGCGTAATTTATTTAGTGAAATCTTTTTTATTTTAACTTGAATAAACGATGAGCTCAATTTTTTTACTAATATTTTTTTTGAAAGAAAAAAATAGAAAACTTTTCCTTCAAGTAATCGTTGATTATATAAATAGCTTTTATTTTAAAAACATGGTGAATTTAGGGGGAAAATCAATGAACAAGAAAAAGTTAGTCAAATGTTCGTTAGCGATTTGGTTGGCGACACAATCTCTGCTTCATCCGTTTTCTTATTCTTATGCCGAAGAATGGAGTAAACCAGACGAAGAGCAAGTACAAACAGCAACTAGTTTAAACGAACCAGGAGGTAAAAACGATCTGGTCGAAAATCCATTAGAAACAATGATCCAGGAACCTGATGAAAATCAGCCAGAGTTAGAAGAGTCAATGACAGAAGTTCCGCAAGAAAAACTGGTAGAGGAATCAGAGAGCCTTGATCAACCAACTGAAAGTCAATCAGCTGTTGACTTAGATCAGGATCAATTGACGGAAAACACAGAACAAGAGGAGACACTTCTCAACACTGCCACACCTATAGAAGAATCCACCGATATTGCCAGTGGTGTTTTCGGAACTTGTTCTTGGCGAATCGATGCAGAAGGTACATTATATATTGGAGGAGGCACATTGGGAGAAACACCGGTTACGTTTTTTCCTCCTTGGTTCAACAGCTATCGATTTAAAATAAAAAAAATGGTATTCACTGGACCAACGATTGCTCCTAAAGAAACTCATCGCTTATTTTATGGATATAGTAATCTTTTGTCCATTGAGAATTTAGCTTATTTAGACGTAAGTCAAGTAACGGATATGACTTCCTTTTTTTCTGACTGTCGTGTACTAAATGGCGTTGATTTGTCAGGATGGGATACGTCAAATGTCACGAATATGTCTAATATGTTTTTTGAAGCATTTGACCAAACAGAGAATCTCATTCATCTTGATCTTTCAAGTTTCGATACAAGTAATGTAGTTGATATGAGTGGCATGTTCAGTCGATGTACCAAAGTACAATCAATCGATCTTTCTAGTTTTGATACGAGTAATGTTGTCAACATGAACAGAATGTTTTTTGCTTGTAATGAATTAATTACCTTAGATATCGCTCACTTTGATACATCAAATGTGGTTTATATGTCACGTTTATTCGCTGAATGTAAGAAGTTGCGCTATGTGGATGTCTCAAATTTCGATACATCAAGTGCGATTGATCTTTCAGTGATGTTTCGTTTGAATTATGAATTAGAGAGTGTGGACGTTTCTAATTTTGATACATCAAAGGTTGTTCATTTGCATTACATGTTTGATCAATGTCGCAAATTGAAAACGATCGCAGTGGAAGGTTTTGATACAAGTCAAGTAACATCCATGAATTATATGTTCAATGGCTGTAATAGTTTAACCTCTTTGGACGTTTCTAATTTTGACACCAGTCTAGTCCAAGCAATGAGATACATGTTTGCTAATTGTGAGTTACTAGAGACGATCGATGTGTCTAATTTCAATACAGAGTCTGTGAATTATCTGACATATATGTTCTTAAATTGTTCGAAAGTAAAAAAATTAGATCTTTCTTATTTTCAGTTTGAGGATCCCGTAGAAATGGCAGAAATGCTGGCTGGAACAACGAGCCTCAATGAATTGACTCTTGGTAAAGGCTATCGTTTTGTAGATTCAGCCAATCTTCCTGCTATTCCAGTAGAAGATGGAAATACTGGTTATTGGCAAAACGTTGGTTCTGGAACGGTTACGAACCCTGCAGGGGAATACGTGCTAACTTCAGAAGAATTGATGGCGAACTATACAGGAGCGATGGCAGATACGTATGTTTGGCAGAAAGAGCCAAACTATGAATCAATTTTAGCCAAAGATTCGACGCTTTACCTTGGTGAAACCTGGGATCCACAGGATAATTTTATTTCAGCAACAGATAAGGAAGGAAATCCCCTTCCATTTGATATGAGTATGGTCAGTGGAACAGTGGATACCTCAGTAGCAGGAGTGACACCGATTACTTATACTAATGGTAGCGCTGCTCAAGTCATTCATGTAACAGTGAAAGAAAACCAGGAGAGCATTCAGGCCAAAGACTCAGTTATTTATGTGGGTGATCAATGGGATCCACAAGCTAATTTTGTTTCAGCTACTGATGAAGATGGGATGCCTCTAGCGTTCACTCCAAAAATGGTGGAAGGTTCGGTGGATAGCCAAAAAACGGGCGATTATTTTGTGACGTATACCAACGGAATAGCAAGTAAGACGATCAAAGTAACGGTCAAAGAGAACAAAGAAACACTCGTAGTTAAAGGTTCCACACTCTATGTAGGAGACAATTGGAATCCACAAGACAATTTTATTTCAGCCAATGATAAAGAAGGAAATCCCCTAACATTTGACCAGAAAATGGTTTCTGGTAAGGTGGATACGACAAAAGTTGGCGTTTATCCAGTGACCTATCAAAACGGTCATCAAAAGAAAACTGTTGAAATCCATGTGCTAGCTGAACCAACTAAAGAAAAACCAGATGCGGATACGAACCAATCGGGGGATAAAAAGCCAGTACCAGCAACGCCAAATGAGACAACGAATAACAACGATCAGAGAGATAAAAAAGACGAAGAAGATGAAAAAAATAAAAAAGATGAAAAAGATGATAAAGATGAAAAAGACGAACAAGAAGACAAAAAACTACCTACTACAGGTTATCAAAAATCAAGTCTTTCTATGATTGGCATGGCTTGCTTCTTACTTGGATTATACTTTGTTTACAAAAAAAAGATAAACGTTAAATAAAGCGTAAATCAACTAGTCAATCTCCTCGTTTTACGTCATAATGTAAAAAAAGGAGATTGGCAAGATGGATAAAGAATTATTGATTATTGAATTGATGTCAGCAAAAGCAAAGATGTTGTCTATCATCAATCAACGAACGAAAAAAATGACATGGAAAATTGGGATGTATTTTATCGCTAACTTGTTGTTCTTGGTCGGATGGGGAAACATCTACCATCATTTAAAGCAGAATCATCCACATTCATTTAAAATGGAGCGAATCACTAGTTTGTACCATTTTTCAAGTTATGTTGACTTTGCGATAGGACTATTCTTGTTTTTACTCGTTGCTGTGCTATGGTTCAAAAAGAGGAACATCTCAAGGCATTATGATCAATGGCTGGAAAAACAAGTGGCGAATATGTTACATATTTCAGTTGGCTCTCAGGACGAAAATTATCTCTACTTGAGTGATCATAACAAAAAGGAGTTTACACTTGCGAAAAAGAGGCGTTATTTTCTGATGCAAACGATGGAGGGTGTCTCACTTTTTCTAGGAGAACAACTTACTTGGTATGGCAGTAATCGATACTATGTTTTTATGCAAGTAAATGAACCGATAGACCAAAAAAACAAAAAAAGAATTGAGCCTTTTTACTCTCATTTAGCAATTGGAGTTGGAACACTCTTATTGATTGGCGGGGGTGTTTATCAATTCATTAATGCAGGACCAGTAGCAACGAATGTACACTCTATGATGCAAAGCGAAGAAAAAGTAAGAAAAATGCCAACTTCGACTAATCAGGACGGTTTATTGAAACCTGTTCAAACATCCGTTAATTTGACCACTGAGCAAACGAATGACGTAAAAATAGACCCAGAAACACAAGCCTTGTATTTGACGACGAATCAAGGAAAAGACTGGCATTTCGTTCCAATTGCTGTGGACTGGTTGCGTTTTGGTGACTATACTTTGACTTCGGGTACTGTTGCAAAAGGGGAATGGATGGACAAAACATTTGATGTTTCTCCTACTTTTTCTTGGTTTATCTATTCACCTAATCAAAAAAACGTTTACCTATTATCATCAGCTGATAATGGGAAGACGTGGCAAAAAAGTCAGATTACAGATCAAGGCGGACAGGTTCGTTATCGTAAAGCAAACTTTTTCACAAACGATCAAGGCGTCATGGTATTTTCATCCTCTACAGGAATGTCTGCGGAAAGTCTAAAAATTTATACGACCAACGATAAAGGGCAAAGCTGGCAAAAAAGCGGCAGTACCATCGTAAATCAACCGATTCAAAATGTTAGTTTTGTGACGAAGACATTGGGTTTCCTTTCTACAAGAGAAAACATCTATTATACGAATGATGGGGGACTAACATTCAAAGAATCCTTGGTAGCTATCCCGGGTGAGTATCAATTGGGAGGGATCGATTTGTTCCAGTCACCAAATGAAGTGGTACAAGTAAGTGCCAATAAATTGGAAACCAAGTTTTACCTCCTAAAAAATGGATCGATCGATACAGGGAAAATGTTTGCTTGTCTTTTTTATTCGACTGATGGTGGAGAAACATGGCAATTCGAACAACAATTATCGCAAGTAGAGAATCGCTAAAAAAGTTTAGATGAATTTCAACACCAAAAAGGAAACGGCGTAAGGAGAGACAATGACAATTTATGTAAGTGAAAGTTCTCTATGTAACGATTGAATTTGTGAATAAGAGAGATTGAAAGAATAGACCCATAAAAAAGAGCCTGGACTTTTTTCCAAGGCTCTTTTTTATGGGGGTTAAAATAGGTAAAAAGTGTTCAAAATTACTTAGGTCAAAGCGTACTTTTCACAACCTCTTGATATAAACGGCGTTCAAGAAGCAACTCCTCAACAATAAGCGATGATTTTCTAAAATATGAGGAGCTATTTTAAAAAATTCTCTCTTATTCGCTCGGAGCTAAACGCTTCTTTCACAGCCTCTTGCTAAACGGTGTTCAAAGTGCTGACCCTCGGTAATAAGTCTAAAAATCTCAAAACATGAGGAGCTGTTTCGAGATTTTCTTCCTTATTACTCGGGTCAAGACGCACTTTTCACAACCTCTTTTATGTGATTTGAAATTGGCTATTATATAAACTAGCATAAAGTGTTGGTTTGCTTAATAGTGACTGATGAGTTCCTTGTTCAATAATATTTCCATTTTCCATCACTAAAATCAAGTCGGCATTTTCGATCGTAGATAACCGATGGGCGATAATAAAGCTGGTTCGGTTTTCTGTGACAGCATTCATTGCTTTTTGGATCATTGCTTCGGTGCGGGTATCCACGCTGGAGGTTGCTTCATCTAAAATAACTACGGAAGGATTCGCCAGCAATACCCGAGCAATGGTCAATAGCTGTTGTTGTCCTTGTGACAACGAACCATTTTCACTTGAAATAATCGTATCATATCCTTCAGGTAACGTGCGGATGAAATGATCACATTGGGCAATTTTGGCAGCCGCAATGATTTCGTCTCTGGAAGCTTGCTGTTTCCCATAAGCAATATTATCTGCCACTGTGCCTTCAAAGAGCCACGTATTTTGCAAAACCATCCCAAAGTGTTTACGTAACTCACTACGAGAGAATTTCGTGATATCGATTCCGTCGAATTCGATTCTTCCATGGTTTAGCTCGTAAAATCGCATGAGTAAATTGACTAATGTCGTTTTTCCTGCCCCAGTTGGTCCCACGATTGCAATTGTTTGTTTTGGTTTAGCCGAAAAGTTGACATTTTCCATCAAGATCTTATCTGGACTATAACCAAATCGAACATCTTTGAACCTGATTGAACCAGCAGGCTGGTCAAGTGATGTTGTATTTTCGTGATCAGAACGCTCATTTGGTTCATCCATAATCTCAAAGATACGATCAATCGCCGCCATAGCAGATTGTAACGAATTGATGACATAAGAAGCGGTCGAGATCGGTTCAGAGATTTGATTGATGTACTGCAGATAAGCTTGTAACAATCCTAGTGTGAGTCCACCAGATATTACTAAGATCCCACCTAAGACAGCACTTAAAATGAACGCTGATTGATTGATCAAGCGAATCGCTGGATAGATGGCAAAGTTCATGAATTGCGCTTTTTTAAATGCTTGGTACTGTGAATGATTTACTTGACGGATCGACTCGATCGCTTGATCTTGTTGATTGAATGTTTTGATGACCAAGTTACCTGCAAGATATTCTTCCACTTTATTATTTAATGAACCTAGTTCTGTTTGATTGTCATCAGAAATCTTTTTGTTTTTATTCGCAAAGAGTTGAGTGACCCATGAACTACCAACGATCAATAAAAGAATCAGTAACGTCAATTTGCTGTCAATATAAAACAGCATCAAAATTGAAAATAAAATCGTTACGATGGAAGTGAAAAATTGATTGATCCCTGTTAGCAAGACTTGTGCTAGTTGATTCAAACCAGTCGTTGTTCGGCTGATGATATCTCCTACCTGATGCTGATCAAAGAAGGCCATTGGTAATGTTTTGAATTTCTTGGTCATTTCTTTTCTAACATTCAGTGTGATTTTTTCACTCAATGAAGCCATTGCGTATTCTTGAATGAAAGAAGTAATACTACTTAAAAAAGAAAAAACGAGTAATAAAACAACAGGGAACAAAAGGGCATCCTTGACATCATGAAATGTCATTTCAGCAATCCCGATCGTACGGATTCGACTTAAAAGCTGATCGATACCAACGCCCATGATCATCGGCATTGCAACGACCATCAGGTTACCGATTAAACTACATAATAGTAAGCCATAAAATGTTTTGTGATCAGATTGGATCATTTTCCAAAAGCGGATCAAACTATGTTTATTCATTTTTACATCAGTTGTTTTCATATATTCCCTTCTTTCAAAATCCCTTGTGATTTAGCAAATTCCTGATAAGAAAGACAAGTAGCAAGGAGTGTTTCGTGAGTTCCTTGTCCCACGATTCGGCCATTGTCTAAAACGATGATGTGATCAGCGTTCATGATTGTACTCAATCTTTGAGCCACAATGATCAATGTCTTATCAGCCATTTCTTCATGGAGGGCTGTTCTTAGTTTTGCATCCGTCTTGTAGTCCAAAGCAGAAAAGCTATCGTCGAAAACATAGATATCTGCTGGTTTGATGAGCGCTCGTGCAATACACATCCGTTGTTTTTGTCCGCCAGAATAATTATCTCCGCCTTGTGCAACAAAACTAGCTAATTTTTTGGGCAATTTATCCAAAACTTCCTCTAATTGTGAAATACGTATAGCTGAGGTCAATTCTTCTTCTGTTGCATGCTCATTGCCCATTTGCAGGTTTGATAAAATTGTTCCACTAAACAGAAACGCTTTTTGCGGAACATAGCTGATTTTTGAGCGAATCATTTCTTGTGTTAATTGTTGGAGTGGTTGACCCCCTAATGTAATCTGTCCACTGGTCACATCATTCAAACGAAGGAGCAATTTGGCTATTGTACTTTTACCAGAACCAGTTCCGCCAACGATGGCAGTTGTTTTGCCTTTAGGTACCTTAAAATGGATATCTTCCAATACAGGTTCCGAATCTTTGGTATAACTGAAAGAAACGTGTTCAAAAGATAACACATGTTCATCATCCATATTCAGCGAAGCTGTTGATGGATTTTCCGGATCAATGATCTCAATAGGTTGATTCAACACTTCTTCGATCCGCCGAAGAGAGGACATCGATTTTGGAACGACGACTAACACCATAGCTGCAGTCATTAGATAAGCCAACGTGAGCATCGAATATTCGACGATGGCAGTAACAGTCCCGATCTGTAGTGAACCTTCACTGACCAACGAGCCACCAAACCAAAGAATGGCGCTGTATACGATCCCCATTAATAAAAAAGCAATTGGAGTGACCCAAGCAAATACGCGATTGACTCGGATCATCTGTGCGGCATATTTCTCAAATGTTTGATTGGTGCGCTTCTCCTCATAGTCTTGATTGTTGAAGGCTCGAATCATATTCACACCTGTAAAAAATTCCCTTAAAGTCACTGTGATACGATCCATTTTTGGTTGGATACTGAGAGATAGAGGGGTTCCTTTTTTCATTAAGATGTAAATAACGACAGCATAAATAAACACAGAAATCAATGTAATCAACGTCAATGTCATGGAATATTGAAGCATCATGACAATTGTAAACACCGCAATGATTGGTGCAGGTAAGATCATTTGACAAAAGAGTACAATCATTTGTTGGATATTATCTACATCATTAGTCATTCGAGTCAGGAGTGAGGCACTTCCAAATTCATCTGCATCTTTCATCGATAATTGTTGGAACTTATCAAAATAGGTTTCCCTTGTTTGGTAGCCAAATTTTGCAGACACTAGTGCAGAAAAATAGCTAGAAGCAATCGCTGAAAAAGTACCTAGCAAGGCTACGAATACCATTTGTAGACCAATGGTATAAATTTTACTGTTTTGACCAGTAACTATCCCTTCATCAATTAAAGTTGCCACTAATTTAGGAACACCTAGTGTACCAATGATTTGTAAACAGACGAATAAAAAAGTCATGCCTACGATTTTTTTATTCTTCCATAGGAATTGTTTAAGTAATGTCATTTTGTTTCCTCCTTTTACTAGACAATAATGAATTTTACACCTTAAAGTTACTTGAAGGTCAATAGAAGAAGCGGTAAAATTAACAAGAGGTGAGCGGAAATGCCAAAACTTTACACAATCGGAGAAGTCTCGGAACTACTAAATGTACCAAAGTCAACGATTCGTTTTTGGGATGAGCAAGGGTTAATCCATTCTCTACGCCATGAAGAAAACGGGTATCGGATGTTTAATATTGATGATATTTTTCAGATCTATGACATCAATTTCTATCGAAAATTAGATGTTCCAATCAAACAGATGAAAAATTTATATGGAAAAACGATCGAAGAACATTATGCAACGATTGCAGAAACAGAGCAGCGGATTAAGCAAGAAAAAATAAGTCTGCAAAAAAAACATGAAGAAATCTTGGCTCGAAAAGAACAATTAAAACTTATGATTGACAATCGTGGCATCACCAAAGAAACAATTCCTTTTGCGGCAATCGTCATAGTGGATTCCGACGACATTTTAGATTCGAAAGCCTATCTTGAAAACTATGCCAGCTTCGGTGGGTATTTTGATTTTTCGCTGAGCGATGAAATGATTTATGGCTTCTGTACAGACCAAACATCAGCCACAATTCCACTGTCTAAAATTGTTTGGTACAATCAGCCTGGTAAAACTTATCATCGATTTTTATTACAAGTGGAAGTCAATCATACCGAAAAGAACAATATCGAAGAAGTAAGATTAACATTAGCTCAACGAGGGTATCAAACAGGAAATGTGATTGGACAGTATCTGCTAACGAAGCAAACGGAAGAAGGAGTCTATCATGAATATTATTTAGGATGGATCGAAAGCCAAAAAGTAGAAGCTGATTTAACAAATGAGGATAAGCAAAAGTAGACGAAGAAGGAGCGGGAAAGGATAGTTATCTCGCTCTTCTTCGTCTATTTGGTTAGGATTTATCAGGGTTAAAACTTTCTCTAATGATTAGTCGTGTAGGATAAGTGACAATGATCGGTTCATCTCTCAAACCATCGATTCGCTCCACCGCTAATCGAACAGCAGATTGACCAATGGCTTTTGCATTGATCGCTACACTTGTTAAACTAGGAGATAAATCAGCAATCGCCTCGATGTTATCGAAGCTAACTAGAACAATCTCTTCTCCAATTTTTCGATTGTCTTTTTGTAATGCTCGATAAACACCTAATGCTAAAGGATCGCTACCGATCAAAATGGCCGTCGGTAAATCATGTTTTTGTTTTTCGAGAAGTTTGGTCGCTAACTGCTCTCCGGATTCCTCTGTCCATTCTCCTAAATAATAATTGATCTGTTTGGTCAAATGATGGTCTTGCATGAAATGGCGGTAGGCTCTGAGCCTTTTTTCATTCTCAGTTGTTGATTTCCGACCAGCTTCGTTAATATCGATTTGATAACCACCAATATAAGCGATGTTGGTGTGCCCATTGTCTAAAAAAAGTTCTAAAACAGATTTAGTCATTCGTTCGAGATCCCCATAGACCATATCCACTTCTTGTTGGATATCTGGATTATCTACTACAACTAATTGTCGGTTCTGTTTCAATAAATCGGCGATTGCACCTTTATCGATCGTACCGACTACGATTATAGCACCTAATTGATCCAAATCTTTCCACTCGGTCGGGTTATCCGACATATTATAAATTCGATTCATGCCGATATGGAGTCGGCTGGCTTCTTCTTCCAGACCTGCTCGTAATTCTCGATAATAAATATCTTTTTCTTCGCTGGCTTTACTGATTGCTGAAATGACACCGATGGAAGGACGGCGTTTTTTAATATATTTTCGCTTGTTGATATCATAATTTAATGTGGCAGCTGCAGTAAAAATCCGTTGACGAGTAGCAGCAGAGACACTGATCGTTTTGTCTTCATTCAAAACTCTTGAGACCGTAGCAGGTGAAACATTGGCTTTTCTTGCGACATCTCTAATTCCAACCATAAAATGGCACCCCTTACAAAAAAATAAAAATTTTTATTGACATATTTGTTTAGTAAACAGTATACAGGAAATGTAACAAAAGTAAACGGTTACTATTTATTTGAGAGGTGAAACAATGGAACAAGTGATGAAGAATCAAAGAGCAGCTTTAATCACATTTGACGAACAGGAAAAAGTATTTCATCTATCCAATTCAGAAATTTCCTATATTCTTCAAATTGAAGAAAGTGAAGTTCTCGCTCATGTTTATTTTGGTAAAAGAACGACCCATTATCATAATCATAAAAAATATCCTCGCAGAGATCGTGGCTTTTCCGGGAACGTCCCCTTAAATGAAGATCGAACGTATTCAAAAGATACATTACCACAAGAGTATTCAGGGCACGGAGGGATGGATTATCGATTACCTGCCTTGATGATTCGTCGAGAAAATGGATCAAATCTGCTTGATCTACGTTATGAAAGTTTTCAGATCCAAGAAGGAAAGCCAAGTTTATCTGGATTACCGCAAGCGTATATCAAGAATGATACAGAGGCAGAAACGCTGATCGTGACGTTGAAAGATCGTGAAGAAAAGATTTACGTGGATCTTTCCTATACGATTTATCGAGAAAGAGCAGTGATTACACGTTCGCTGAAGGTAAGAAATGAAACCAATGATCCAGTGATGATTGAAAAAGCAGCCTCTTTTCAACTTGATTTTACGAATTCAGGCCGGTTTGATGAAGTGATTGCCTTACCAGGAGCGCATGTCAAAGAACGGCAGATGTCTAGACAAAGCATAACGGATGGCATCAAATCATTTGAAAGCCGTCGTGGTTCAAGCAGTCATCAGATGAATTCATTCATTGCCTTGACAAATCATGCAACAACTGAATTCACAGGGGAAGCGATTGGGATCCATCTTGTTTATTCGGGAAATCATTCCTTTGAGATTGAAAAAGATGCCATTCAACAATTTAGAGTGATCGGTGGGATCAATCCCTATAATTTTTCTTGGGAGTTACAACCATATGAAAGCTTCCAAACACCGGAAATACTCTTAACTTATTCTGATCAAGGGTTGAATGGGATGAGTCAAGTGACCCATCATTTATTACGGGAACGAGTAGCAAGAGGGCGATTCCAATACCAAGAACGTCCGATCCTAGTCAACAATTGGGAAGCGACTTATTTTGACTTTACGAGCAAAAAGATCGAAGCGATCGTTGATGAAGCAAACGAATTAGCGATAGAGATGTTTGTTTTAGATGACGGCTGGTTTGGGAAAAGAGATTCGGACCAATCTTCTCTAGGAGACTGGTTTGAATATCAAGGGAAATTGAAAAATGGCTTAAAAGGGATTGCTGACTATGTTCACCAAAAAGGACTAAAGTTTGGCTTGTGGGTTGAGCCTGAAATGGTTTCCAGCGACTCTCAATTAAATCGGGATCATTCCGAATTTATGATGAAAGAACCAGGTCGTCAACCATCAGCTTCTAGATCTCAACACGTCCTTGATTTTACCCGAAAAGAAGTCCGGCAGACGATTGAAACACAGTTACGGCATTTGTTAGACAGTGTGGAGATCGACTATATCAAATGGGATATGAATCGATCGCTATCTGATGTCTATTCGGTGTCATTGGGCAAACAAAACCAAGGGGAAGTTTTGCATCGTTATCTATTAGGATTATATGAGATGATGGAAAACTTAACAAACGACTATCCTCATATCCTTTGGGAAGGATGTTCTGGTGGTGGTGGACGGTTCGATGCAGGGCTGCTTTATTATATGCCACAGTCTTGGACTAGTGACAATACAGATGCGGTTGAACGCATCAATATCCAATATGGGACGAGCTTAGCTTATCCTATTTCAGCTATGACTGCCCATGTATCAGCTGTTCCTAATCATCAAACGGGTCGAGTCACCAGTTTAAAAACACGTGGAGATGTGGCCATGGGCGGGGTGTTTGGATATGAACTTGATCTAACAAAATTATCTAGTGAGGAAAAGCAGGAAGTAGCGGCACAGGTAGAATTTTATAAAAAAATCAGACAGACAGTCCAATATGGTGATTTCTATCGTTTACAAAATCCCTTTGAGCAAAATATTGCTTCCTGGGAATTTGTTTCAAAAAACCAACAGGAAGTCCTCTTATTTATAAATCGTCGGTTGGCAAATGCACAGCCCGAATTTCATGAGGTACGCCTTGTTGGACTAAGCGAAGAAAAACTATACCAGAACCAGATAGATGGCAAAGTATATTCAGGATCGGAATTAATGACAATAGGTCTTTATTTCCCGGATTTTTATGGCGATTTTCAAACAGAATTGATTCATTTTATGAGTATAGACGAAGGAGAATAGAAAATGAACGCATTGATTGAATGGTTAGATGATCCGCAAGTGTATCGAGTAAATCAAAGGAAAGCCCATAGTGATCATGTTATCTATGGTGCTAAAGAAGAAGTGGAAACAGGAAACACCAGAATCCAATCGCTGAATGGGAAGTGGCAATTTTGCTATTCCCGTAATGCTTTAGAACGTCCAGTGAATTTTTTTGAAAAGGAATTTGATAACAGCAGCTTCGATCAGATTGATGTTCCTGGGCATATCGAACTAGCAGGATACGACAAGATCCACTACATCAATACGATGTATCCATGGGAAGGGCATGAGTTTAGACGTCCGGCTTATACAACCGCTGGTAAGGAAGAAGCCGAGGGGATGTTTTCTCAAGCCGAGTATAACCCAGTTGGCTCATATGTGACGAACTTTACTTTAAATGAAGAAATGAAAGAAAAGGCGATCACCATTCGATTTGAAGGTGTCGAACAGGCAATGTATGTCTGGTTAAATGGGCACTTTGTCGGCTATGCAGAAGATTCTTTCACGCCTTCTGAATTTGATTTAACTCCTTATCTGGAAGAAGAGAATCGTTTAGCGGTAGAAGTCCATAAAAGAAGTAGTGCCGCTTTTCTAGAAGATCAAGATTTTTTCCGTTTCTTTGGGATTTTTAGAGATGTTTCATTGATCGCCAGAGGGAAAAATCATATAGAGGATATGTGGATCAAACCTCAAGTTGATCCCTCTTTTCAAAGCGGTTGGGTAGATATCGACTTGACTATTGAAAATCTTACTTCAAACGGAAAGCTACGTGTCCGACTCCTCGATTGCAAAGGAGAAGAGATCCATCAAGAAGAAGTGAGAATCGAAGAACAAATCTCGTTGCATATTCCAGTAGATAAAATTACTTTATGGGATCATTTTCAACCCAATTTATACACCGCCGAATTTGAAACGTTTGATGATACTGGGGTGACGGAGTATAGTTACTATCCATTTGGTTTTAGAAAGATCGAGATCAAAGAGCGGATCATTTATTTGAATGACCGACGTTTGATCATCAACGGTGTCAATCGACATGAATGGCATCCTGAAAAAGGAAGAGCTATCGATTTGATGGATATGAAGAAAGATCTAGAAATCATTAAACATGCGAATATCAATGGGGTTAGAACCTCACATTATCCAAATCAAATCCCTTGGTATTATCTTTGTGATCAGGCGGGGATTCACTTGATGGCAGAGACCAATCTGGAATCTCATGGTTCTTGGCAAAAGATGGGCGCGTTTGAGCCATCTTACAATGTACCGGGGAACGTTCCTCAATGGCGGGAGATCGTTCTTGATAGAGCACAGACAAATTTTGAGACATTCAAGAACCATACGAGTATTTTATTCTGGTCTTTAGGAAATGAATCTTACGCAGAAGAGAATATTCGTTTGATGAATGATTACTTTAAAGAAAAAGATCCCGATCGCCTTGTTCACTATGAAGGAAATTTCCCTAATCCTGCATTCGAAGATTCGATTTCTGATGTCAAGAGTTGCATGTATGCTACGCCAACAGATATCTGTGATTACCTTGAAAATGATGGGAAAAAGCCTTTCATTTTATGTGAATACATGCATGACATGGGGAATTCGTTGGGAGGATTGAATTCTTACATGGAATTATTAGATCGATACCCAATGTATCAAGGTGGCTATATTTGGGACTTTAAAGATCAAGCGATTCAAGTGATCGATCCATTGACGAAACAAAAAGTAATGAGATACGGTGGGGACTTTGATGATCGTCCAAGTGATTATGAATTTTCAGGTAACGGGATCGTCTTTTCTGATGGTCAAGAAAAACCGGCATTACAGGAGGTAAGGTATTATTATGGAAAATACAGCGATTAAAATGAAGATTATTTATGGAGATTGTACATTTGCTTTAAAAGGTGAAGGATTTCATTATATCTTTTCCTATACAAGAGGTGGGTTGGAATCCTTAAATAAAAATGGGAAAGAATGGTTGTATCGAGAAACGCTGCCGACGTTTTGGCGGGCTTTGACGGATAATGATCGAGGGAATGGGTTTGGCTATCGTTCGTCCATGTGGCTAGGGGCTGGGATGTACCCGAAAGTAAAAAATGTTCAAGTTTCCATTGATCAAAAACCAATCGAACAGCCAATTGCTCCGATCAATAATCGCTATTCCAATCATGAATATGCGCAATCAGCAGCAATCAAATTCACGTTAGAAATCAATACGGTGCCCAAAACAGAAGTCATAGTCAACTATGAAGTACAATCTGATGGGGAAATGAAAATTTCTGTCTTTTATCATGGACAGCAAGGACTGCCTGAATTACCTTTATTAGGTTTTCGCTTTATTATGCCAACCAAAGCGAAATATTTTGAATATGAAGGACTATCAGGAGAAACGTATCCAGATCGAATGGCAGGAGGAATCGAGGGTACTTATAAAGTAACTAGTTTACCAGTGACTCCCTATCTCGTGCCACAGGATTGTGGTGTCCATATGAAGACGAAATGGCTAGAAATCACTAGAGATTCTACGATGAATAATGCGGATCAAGGAAAGGAGGAATTTTCATTACGCTTTGAACAAGTGAACGGCGATTTTGCATTTTCAGCTCTCCCCTATAAAGCCGAAGAATTAGAAAATGCTACGCATCTTGAAGAGTTACCACCAGCTAGAAGAACCGTCTTAGTGATTCAAGGGAAGGTACGTGGTGTAGGAGGAATCAACAGCTGGGGAGCAGATGTTGAAGAAGCGTATCATATTTCAGCGGAAGAAGACCATGAATTTAGTTTTATCGTGAAGTAAAGGTCGTGAAAGAAGCGGTCAGCTCCGAGCAAATAAGAGGCAATTTTTTAAAACACCTTTTCATGTTAAAAAAATTTAGGCTTATTTCAAGGAGCTGATGCTTGAATGCTGTCTATCTAGAGAAAGGAAGGATTGATAGCTAAGTATCGGTAAAGAACAATAGCTTTTCATATTATTAGCAGACATGAAAAATATAAAACCATAGACAAATAGACGTTGCTTTTCTAGGATCATCTATCCTAGAAGGGCAGCGTCTATTGCTTATAAGTATTAACTAACTGAATTGTTTATTTTTGAATTAACTGATTAATGGCAATGTGATTTTTACCGTTGTACCAACACCCATAATCGATTGGATCTGCAATCCATACTCTCTGCCGTAAAGCAATTTGATTCGTTCGTTCACATTCTTGACTCCGATTCCAGAAAAATAGTCCTTGTTTTTTTTCTTTTGATTTGTATCAAATCCATCACCGTTATCTACGATTTCAAAGATCAATTGTGTTTCATGAATTTTTCCGAATAAAGTAATAAACCCACTTTTTTTTGTTTGAAAAGCATGTAAAAAAGCATTTTCAATAATTGGCTGGATCATCATATTGGGCACTTTAAAAGGGTATAGTTCATCGGGGACCATGATCCGAGTGGCGATATCATCACCATATCTCAATGAAAGAATATGGATATAGCTTTGCACACTTTTTAATTCTTCTTCGACAGTGATTGTTTCTGCTTTTTTCCCAATGGTACTTCTCAACAAATCAATAAAATGATCGATTCCATGAATTGCTTTTTGATTTTCTTTTTGCCAGATCAAAAATTTTAGACTAGTTAACGTATTGTAGATAAAGTGAGGCTGGATTTGGGCTTGCATCGTTTGAATCTCTAATTGGCGTTTTTTCTTTTCGTTTTCAATTGAAGTAAAATAGTTCTCATCGATCGTTGTTAATAGTTGATTGATTGTAGTGCCTAAAGTCTTTGTTTCGTAGGTCCCTTGAACGTCTACTTGGGTATTATTAGGAATTTTTTTGATATGTTTTAAGGACTGAATCAAGGCATAAATCGACTTTGTCTGACGGTTCATATAGCGAAAGACAATAGCACCAACTACCATTAAAGTCATCAAATTAAAAAGGACGATCGGAACAATCAGTCCCATTTGATTGACTAGTGAACGAATATTTACTTTACTAATCAAAGCTAAGTTTTGTCGATATAATGGAACACGTGTTAAACGATTATAATCAACTGTTTTTGTTTCATTGGTATTTAAGTCATTTAACAAGTTGGTTTTGGCACCAATCATGCCAGTTTCATTGGAGGTAATGATTTGATTTGCTTCATTGATGAGATAGATTTTGGAGACCTCCGAATGGATCGTTTCATTGAATAAATTCGCTAGCTCATCTGCAGTTATCGCAATGACAGCATACCCATAAATATGATTCAACGAGGAAGTCAATTTCTTAATGAATAGGATGCTGCTTTTTGTTTGGTCACGAGTAGTCAAACCAAAGTTGACAAAGAACATTTGGGTCGATGCTTTATGTGCCTTTACTTTTTGTACGACATCAGATCTCATGAATGCCGCAGCATCCATACTGGCTAGCATCTCGTTTCCAACAAAGGTATGTCCACTTTCACCATAGATCATCAGATCGTAATTGATGGAAGGAGAGATCGAAGTAAAGCTTCGGTTCATTTGTTGGATCGTTTTTACATTAGTGTAGTTATCTAACGAAGAGTGCTGATCGTTAGAGAAATAATTTTCGACTGCAGGGTTGTTAGCAACCATCGTTAAGGTATTTTCGATATTATCATTCAATCGTTCAAAATCACGTTGTATTTTGCCAAGCGTTAGTTCATTCGATTTATCAAATAGATGGATATAAGCGTTTTTGGATCGATCATAAATGAAGAAGGACAGAATAATCGCTTGAGTAAGAAGCGCAATGACTAGGACAACCAGTAGTTTTGTAACTAGTTCATACTCTTTGAATTTTTTCTTCATGTTTCAAACTTCCTTTTCGATATTGAGAAGGATTTAGCCCAGTTTCTTCCTTGAATACTCTTGAGAAGTAACCAAGTTCAGCAAATCCTACTTGGTAAGAGATTTGTGAAAGTGGCTCGGTTGTCTCAAGCAAAAGCCGTTTCGCATGTTGTATCCGGACTTTTTTTAGATATTTAGTGAAGCTAATCCCATATTTCTCGGTAAACATGGTAGATAAATAACTATAGGAAAAATGAAATTTTTCGGAGATGATTTGCAAGGAAATATCTTGATGATAATTTTCTTGAACATAATCATAGATCGCTGTCAGAATTTCTGAGTTTTCATTTTTTTCCGGCGTGCTCCAACGCATCAATTGAGTGATGATTTTAGTAAAC
Organism: Enterococcus sp. DIV0691; assembly: GCF_051711145.1. Classification (NCBI taxonomy): domain Bacteria; kingdom Bacillati; phylum Bacillota; class Bacilli; order Lactobacillales; family Enterococcaceae; genus Enterococcus; species Enterococcus sp. DIV0691. Next base: position 1,624,731 of record NZ_JBIOLY010000001.1, on the reverse strand, counting down.
GTAATGGAAAAATCTTCGATGGTGGCGACGTTCGATATAAGTGTTGGTAACGTAATTTTTAATGTCGTCAATTCTTTCGTCCCTTGACCATCTTCTAAAGCATTGATGAGTGCGTAGAGACGATTGATTGTTTCGTGTTTTAAAAATAAAGGGTCAATTTTTAAAGCGATCAGAGTCTCAATCGCTGATTTCATTTCTCTGATAGCGGATACATAATCTTTGTTGACAATCTTTGTTAAGTAGCTTTTCGTGCTCTGATCAAAGTGTGGAATCAAAGGGACTAATTGTTCTTCCGATACAACACCAGCACTTTTCTGATAAAAACGTTGTCCTTTGCCTAATTTTTTTAATCTTTGAAAACAATCGAACAGCTCACTTAGCTCTAAACAAGAGGAAATAATCAATAATGCATCAGATTTTTGCGCATATTCACGCAAAGAAGTCTGAATTTGTTCGAAACAATCCATGGAAGAAACATTTAGTAAGCAACCATATTCATAGTCGAGAGTGGTAAAAGGCTGACAATCAATCCAGGGTTCAGCTCGTTCTTCGTTACTTTTTAGAGAAGCTAGTGGAGCTAAATCATCCATTTCGCTATAGACGATGTAAAATAACGGGAAATGAAAAGGATCGTTAGATATCGTTGTTTTTTGTCCAGAGAAATATTGTGTTAAAGCACTATCTAGAGAGAATTTGGAGTCTAGATTTTTTTGGCCTTTTTTAACCAAATGGTTCAAAGCAGAAAGCAGGTTTTCTGGATTCAATTTTGGTTTAAGTAAATAATCGGATACGCCTTCTTTAAAAGAGTCTTTCACTAGTTGAAACTCATCATGGCTTGATAACACTAATATTTGAATATCAGGCTTGCTTTTTTTTAAGAGGCGAGCAAGCTCAATCCCATCCAGTTCAGGCATGATAAGATCAGTAATGACAATATCAATATCATTAGAATGAATAGAGAAAAAATCAAGCGCTTCCAACGAGTTTGAAAAAGCGCCTTTAATTTGGAATCCGTGGTTTGACCAATCAACCAAGTTGGCTATGCCATGTAAGATTGTTTTTTCATCGTCGATCAATAATAAATTAATCAAGCTTGTTCCCCCTTTTAAACAGTTTCTCTTTTTAAAATACGGTTTAATTGGCAGAAAAGCAAGATGAATTACTCAAAATAAAAAAATTTGAAATCTAAATTTGTGATTTTTTCTTATTTTGGGATATTTTTTGGAACTCTTTTAGAAATTAAGAAAACGATTACATTTTTTGGTATGATTCACATGTAAAGAATAAAAATGAAAAAGGCGGGTTGGATATGAAATTCAAAAAATTAGTAGCAAGTGCGACGCTTTTAGCTTCAGCAGCAGTTTTGTTTGCGGGATGTGGGAGTTCCTCAAATTCAGCAACGAAAGATGAAAATAAAATCAGTGTTTGGGCATGGGATGAAACGTTTAATATCAAAGCAGTCAATGAAGCAAAAAAAGTCTATGACAATAAAGATGTCGAAGTGGATGTCGTTACGATGTCACAAGATGATATCGTACAAAAGTTAAACACAGCATTAGCCAGTGGAAATACGGATGGATTACCGAATATCGTGTTGATTGAGGATTATCGTATTCAAGGTTATTTGAATTCTTATCCGGACGCATTTTCTGAGTTAACAGATATCGTAGATGAATCCAATTTTGCTTCGTATAAATTTGCGGTTAATAAGATCGATGATCAAATTTATGGCGTCCCATTTGATTCAGGTGTTACGGCTAATTTTTATCGAACAGATGTATTAGAAGAAGCCGGTTACAGTCAAGCAGATATGCAGAATTTAAGTTGGGATGACTATTTACAAGTTGCTCGAGATGTTAAAGCAAAAACGGGTAAAAAAATTACTGAAGTGAATCCCTCAGATCTTGGACGTGTCCGTATGATCATGCAAGAAGCTGGTGAATGGTACACTTCGGAAGATGGAAAGACGGTTACGATCAAAGATAACCAATCATTGAAATATGGATTAAATCTATTTGCTACACTACTTAAAGAAGATCTAGTGGAACAAACTTCAGATTGGAATGCAGGTGTCACGGCCATTCAATCAGGGGCTGTTGCATCAAGTCCAATTGGTGCTTGGTATTCCTCAACGATCCAAGGTGCTGAAGATCAATCAGGGAAATGGGCAATTGCACCGACACCTTCATTACCTGCCAATATGCAAAAAGCACAAGCTTCTAATTTAGGCGGAGCTGGGTGGTATGTGATCAAAGGTGTTTCAGGCGAAGAAAATGCGAAAGACTTCTTGAAGAAGACCTTTGCGACTAACGAAGACTTGATGGGAACATTAGCGAAAGAAATCGGGTTAGTTTCTACCATGTTAAGTGCAAAAGATCAACCAGCTTATCAAGAGTCTTCTGAATTCTATAGTGGTCAAAAGGTGTTTGAAGACTTTTCTAAATGGACAGCGGAAATTCCACAAGTTAATTATGGACAAGAAACCTATGCAATCGAAGCAGTTGTAGCAGAGTCATTACACCGAATCATCAATGGAGAAGATACTGATAAAGTCTTGGCAGATACGCAAAAACAAGTAGAAGCACAGTTAGCCAATTAAGCAGAGTGAAATGAATTGATTTAGAGGATCAAATTTGTGTTGGCTGGTGATTTTTGAACGGTCATCAGTCACACAAATTTGCTATCTATTAAAAATAGTTTCAATCAATACCGTAGAATTTTCGTGAGGACGCTGTCATTTACTCAGACAATTAGTTAAGAGGGAGGATTTGTGAGACGATCCTTAAATGACAGATAAAACGAAGATGAACGTAACGAAAGTGAGCAAAGCAGATGAAACAAAAAGATTTTTTCAAGAACGGAAATGCGTTTCTTGTTTTACCAGTTCTGATGATCTCGATCATGGTATTTATCCCAATGATTTTAGCGCTGATCACTTCATTTCAAAGTGGTCCCCCAGTTAATATGAGTTTTAATGGTTTGGGGAATTATCAACGCATGTTGAATGATGCGACCTTCAAAAAGGCTTTTTTTAACACCTTTTTATATTTATTGGTACAAGTACCGATTATGTTGTTTTTAGCTTTATTTGTCTCTAATTTATTAAATGATAAAAAGCTTAAAATGAAAGGATTCTTCCGGACAGCGATTTTTTTACCTTGTATCACATCCATGGTTAGCTATTCGCTTATTATGAAAAGCTTGTTTTCTCAATCGGGATTAGTGAATAATTTTTTGATGACGATCGGCTTGATCGATATGCCAATTGGCTGGCTGACTCATCCAGTTTGGGCGAAAGTATTAATCATCATTTCGATTACATGGCGTTGGACAGGTTATAACATGATTTTCTTTTTATCAGGAATGCAAAATATTGATCCGGCAATTTATGAAGCAGCAGAAATCGATGGCGCATCTAAGTGGCAACAATTGATCAAAGTCACGATTCCTAACTTAAAACCAATTATTTTGTTTACGTCAATCACATCAACGATCGGTACGTTGCAACTCTTTGATGAAGTACAAAATATTACGGGTGGTGGACCAGCAAATGCAACAACTACGCTATCTCAGTATATTTACAATTTAAGTTATAAATTTACACCAAATTTTGGTTATGCTGCGGCGGTTTCATTTGTGATCGTAGTCTTTATTGTACTGTTATCAATCATTCAAACGAAAGTCGGAGGTGAAAAAGCGTGATAGATCAAGCAGAAAACAAAGTACTTCTTAAGGAGAAGGAAAAAAAAGCGACTAAAACATTCGATTGGTTAGCTGTTTTTAAATATGCCTCTTTGAGCGTGATTTCATTTATTTCGATTTTTCCTTTTGTTTGGATGATCTTAGGAATGACGAATACACCTATCGATATTACTGCCGGAAAATTAAAGATCGGTAGCCATTTAGTTGTCAACTTCCAGAATCTTTTTTCAAATGACTTAAACTTTGCACGCTCATTGTGGAATTCAGCTTTGATCGCTATTGTAACAACGGTCTTAGCTTTGTTGATTTCATCTATGGCTGGTTATGGGTTTGAGATCTATAAAAGTCGAAAAAAAGAACGATTATTTACGATTTTGCTTTTATCGATGATGGTTCCTTTTGCTGCGTTGATGATTCCTTTGTACCGCATGTTTTCTAACTTAAACGGAACGATCTTAGGAATTAACAGCTTCTTAGTCGTCATTTTGCCTTCAGTAAGTACAGCTTTTTTGATCTTCTTCTTTCGACAAAACGTTAAAGCGTTTCCTAAAGATTTAGTAGAAGCTGCACGTTTAGATGGATTAAAAGAATTAAGTATATTTTTCCGTGTCTACCTACCAACTGCTAAAAATACGTATGCAGCTGCTGCAATCATTACTTTTATGAGTAGCTGGAATAACTATCTTTGGCCTTTAGTTGCATTACAATCACCAGATAAGCGTACGGTCCCATTAGTTTTATCTGCCATGGGAGCCTCTTATACACCAGATTACGGAATGATTATGGCCGGGCTTGTGATTGCAACATTGCCAACAGCTATCGTGTTCTTTGTTTTACAAAAACAATTTGTCCAAGGAATGATCGGTTCTGTTAAATAAACGCGACTCGATGATACTATTAGTTTGGTATAAAATTTAAATGTATAGGAAAAGCTGTCCCGCTAAGGGAGAGCTTTTTTTCTTTTTAAATAACATTTTATATTAAAAATATATTTATGTTTAATTATTTAAATAACAGTAATTATTATAGGTTGTAAGGATAAAAATTTATAAATATTATATTGTTGCTATTTATTTAGTTGTTATTTATAATTAAATTGTACAAAAGATAACGTTTTCGTAATGAAAAGATAATTATTTTTTGTTCATAAAATAATTTTAAGGAGTGAAGTAAATGAAAAAATATGCGGTTAGTCTGTTGTTGTTTGTGTTTGGTATCTTTGTACTTTCAGCCAATGTTGGGGCGCAAGAAGTCACGTCAAAAGAGATTTTTAGTATTCCGGAGCCGACATGGATCTTCAACTCAGGGATGAGTAAAGGGAAAAACCATGATCGTCAGGATCTAGGTTTTATCTTAAGCGAAAATACCGAATTGAGAATGAGACAGACAAATGCTCATTTCAAGAATAAGTTAAAATTGCGACTACTAGGAAACGATAAAAAGAATGAAAAAAGTATCGAAGTTGGATCAAATTGGGTAAGTATACGTGCAGATGAGCCCTTGGTTCCATTTATTGATACACCGTACGGAGAAGGATCAGCACAGATCGAATACGAAGTGGTGACTTCCAAAGAAATGAAAGCGTTACCTGTTTATAAATATCATGGGAATGAGACCATGTTTTTTTCAATGTGGGATACGGAGGATGCAGAGTATGCGCTAATTCAAGGAGTAGATTTCCAATTACTCGTACCCAAATTGGACAAAGAACTAGTGAGAAACTTAAAAGATTTTCCATCAATTGATGCGTTGATTGAGTATCATCACGGTATTTTTGCTTTATTTAACGGTATCGCTGGTTTTGATGGTTCCGCACCAGAAAATCAGAACGGCGCGAATCGTTACTTTTTAAAGGCAGATGATTCTGGCGCAGGTGCTGCTTATTATGGGGGTGATTGGACAGCTAATAGTGAACCTACGACAGATATGTGGTTGAAAGAACTAAGTTGGGCAACATTACATGAAATTGCTCACGGTTATCAAGCTGGTTTTGATGGGCAAGATATGTATACTGGCGAAGTGTCAAATAATTTATTTGGGGTCCAATATCAGTATGAAAAATATGGAAAAAAAGCAGATGACATCGGTTGGTTGTTTAATTTAGGTAAAAAAGAAGAAGTCGAAAACAAGCTGTATGATAAGTTGATCCGTGATGGAGACACTTACCATGATGTCGATGTGCGTGAACAACTGATTTTATTAACGATGTTCAAACAAAAAGCTGGAAATGACTCCTTCACTAAGATATATCAGGAATACCGTAAAATGGCTAATCAGAGTGATTTCAAAGATTGGGAATATACATTACCCAATTTAATGAATCGTATCTACAGTGAAAATAGTAAGCAGGATTTTTCTGCTGCCTTAAAAAAACGTGGGTTGTATCTTGATGAATTTCAAGCAGAAAAAAATCGTGTGGCAGGTTATCCAGCTGTGGCTTCATTGGCAGATATTGTCTCTGAAAATGAGTTGGTGCGTGCACGTCAATTGATTGATCCAAACTATTTGATCAATTCTAATTTTGAATTGGTTACTAACGAGGAAATCGCCTTTCTAGGATTGGCTGGTGATTTGACCATTGAAATTCTTCCTAGCGATTTGAGTAACTTTGAAGGGCTCACAGTTGAATTAAAAGATGGAGCAACTATTATAGCGAGTCAACCAGTACAACAAAAAATGACATTCAAAAATATTCCTAACGGGGTCTATCATTTAGAATTTTCTGGTGAACAAATGAAGTATTATTTACCAAGCGAAAATTATGTTTATGTAAAGGAAACCCAAAACCATGCTTCTCTTTCATTTATCAAAGCTGAAATAAGCAAGTTAGCCGATGAAGATCTTATCTTTTATGGTTTTAGTGATCAATGGTCGGGTTCATTAAGAACGAATTTGAATTCAAGAGAAGCAACACTTACCTTAAATATGCCAAAACCTCATTATTTATTTAAAGATGAACTTTATGTAAAAGTGACCATCAAATCTCAGGATGGCAAAATTAGGTATGAAAAATCGATTAATGGAGACGTACCAGAACGATTCACCGATGACCATTTGTTGCTTGAGATAGGAGATAGCATAGAAATCTACCATGCAGAAGAAAGAAATCGTTTGAAAGGTCCAGAAAATATTATTGATCGTGGACAAAATACTAACCACTGGCTAGTTACGGAACATGGGTTAAAACACCTTGGATTAAACAATAATCCAGAAAAAGATCTTATGAAAAAAATTGAAAAATTAGGGAATTCATTAGTAAAAGCTGAGGGTATTAAACCGATGGCGTGGGAAAGATCAATGGCTAAAAAACAATTATGGACAGCCATACAAACTCTATCTCCAAAAGATACAGAACATTATATGTCCCAATATTATGTTTTGTTTAAATAGCATATGATGAGCAGGCAAGATGAGCAGTCAAAATTATCGAATTGATCGTCTTTAGCAAAAAAACTTAGCACCTTAGAGATTGAGACGAAAGTGTTAACTATCAAGTACCAAAAAAAAAACCGAAAATTGCCAAGAAACACAAACGCTAGTTTTTTCTGTCGATTGTTATCTACTTGGTGCTTCTCCAATTTTTGATTAATTTCGGCTTATCTTTCGAAAATGCTGCTTTTATCTCGTCGTGAACAAGAGCTCTTTAAACACCGTTTATTCATTTTTAGATATACTAGAAGATACTGGGACAAAAAAGTTGTCTCAGTCTCTTCTTTTGTTTTATCACAAGCGTTTGGTTTTAGTGATGTAATACAAATAAGACCAGTATAAAATATTAGCTAAATGGCTATGCTAGTATAAATGACTTGAATGATCCTAAGATTTACTCAATAATTTTTTAAAATAGCTTCTTTTATATAACAAACACTTCTTTTTTGATATAAAAATGGTTACGCTTTCATTAGAATGGAAATATCAAATAAAGGAGTGAGTAGAATGAAAAATAAATGTTGCATGATTACTTTGGCTTCTATTTTATTGTTAGGATGTGCTACACCAAGTATCGTTTACGGAAAGGAACAAGAGGGACTATTGGCAAGAACAAGCCTTACATCTGTTTCTCAATCCCTCAACAAAGGAAACGAGGGGCAAGTAAAAACAACAACACTTGGACTATCTGACGATGAGCAAGCGATCATTCAAGCAATCGGTAAAGGCAAGAATTTCAAGGGAAAACTTTATTTAAATTATATCCGAGATAAAATAACTGAAGTTTTCAAAGAGTATAATGGAGATATTTTTAAACTTCTAAGTGAATTCTCTTCGTTGATATCAGACCAAATTTCAGAAGTGAATGTAAAAGAACGCTTTGATGTTAGTCCAGAAGTAATCAAACGTTTGATTACAATCAGTGCGATGTATGACATTGCTTTTGCAAAAGACAGTTGTTTTATGAGCTTGCTTGGTGCAGCGAATGATGGAACGGCACCTGCTGAGCCTACAGGTTTTTATCCTAATACCACTCAATTAGAAGGAACGACCGTAAATAAGCAAGATGGAAAATTAATGACGTTGAAATCTTATTATGTGGATCAAAAATCAGATGTAACGGTGATGATTCATGGTGGTTTTCGAGGAAATTGGAATTTAGGGACAGTAACGGATGAGTATAATATCTTTTACAATGCGGGCTATAATTTATTATTTGTAGACCCTCGTGCCACTGGAAACAGTGGGGGCGATTATGTCACTTATGGACAATATGAGTCAGATGATGTGCTCTATTGGATCAATCGAGAAGTAGGAACTAAGCCGACTCAAAAGATTTTACTTTATGGTGGCTCAATGGGGGCTGCAACTATGATGTCAACATTAGCTAAGGATATCCCAGCAAACGTAAAAGGAATCATCGAGAATTGCGGATTTAAGTCAATTGATGAACAACTTAGATACACCTACAAAAATACCGTAGCGCCTTTATTAGGTTCAATATTTGGGGAAGAATTTGACATTGTAGCAGACGAAGAACATGAAGATCTATATATGGGATTGTTGAAAGAGTATTACTTTGACCAAGAATTAAAAATGAATGTGAATGAAAATCTACCTGAAATTGGTATGGCCACAACGATCCCCAAATTGATCATTCACGGAGATGCTGATCAAGTAGTTCCTCATGAAAATGCGGATGAGCTCTATGATCTTTCCGGGGGCTATAAAGTCAAGTTGATTGTATCAGGAGCTGGACATGGGGAAGCCCAATCAGTTGATCCCGTAGCGTATCAAACATATGTCACTAATTTTCTGAATTATCTTTTTGGAAGTCAAAGACGCTAAGAAAAAATGATTGATCTTTCTGAGAAATGCGACGAATTTTGACACGATCGAGAGAGTAGCGCCACGCATAATTAGGTTGATGAAATAAGCCGAAGAATCTAAAATCATTTCCTTGATTTTAGTGTTCTTCGGCTTGTTTTTACTACATTTACTCAAACCACAAGCAGTTACAAATACATACATGAAAGTATTGAACCTATCTGTTCTCGATCAAGATAAATGGAGAACGACTTAGTAGTTAAGGCATTTTCAGACCAATGAATGGGCATAGTGGATACTTTTGTATTCTTTTGGGGTACAGCCGGCGACCTTTTTGAACACTTGAATAAAATGACTTTGACTAGAATAAGCAAGCAAGTGACTGATTTCATCGTAAGAATGATCTGTAAACAATAACAAATGTTTTGCTTCGGTTATCTTTTTTTCTTGAATGTATCCGTGAATGGTAATCCCCATTTCTTTTTTGAAGTGGCTGCAAATATGTGCCTTATGTTTTTCAGTGATGGCAGCTAACTCGTCGACGGTGATGCGTTCGTATAAATGATTATCAATGTGGTTGACAATCGTTTTTACTAACATGGATTTTTGAGCTAAAGGAAAATTATGAAGCAGTTCCATAAAACGGAAGGTTGCTTCTTTCATATATTGCAGACATTCTTTAACTGAGTGGATATAAATCAGTCCCTGAATCAAAGAGTCGGACAGACCAAAGGCTTGATTGATCGGTACACCTTCTTCAATACTCATTCTGGTAACGATGGCTACGAACGAGGCAAATTTAAGTTTCAACCCTTCCAATTCAAAGGGAGATAAAGAGACTTTATAGGTTTCTTTCATTTTATTGAAGACCCAAATGACTTTTTCAGGTTCGTTTCGTTTGATGTAATCTAGATACCGTAATTCAAAATGATACGAATCGAAGGTTTCTTTGTGGATCCTCCGATCATAAAGATTATTTTCCAGGCTGTAATCAGTGGATAGATTTTTTTTATTTTTATCTTGTTGAAAGTACCAAATAAATTCTTCCTTTTTGGTTGGCCGCTGAGTCAGAATCGTGTGTAATAGTTGGATATATTCTTCAAATGAATACTTGTCTTCTTTGGAATAATGAATATTATAATGGTACTCATGTCCCATAAAAAAACAAGAGGTTTCTTTTGAACCGATAATACCGCAAGGGCCAATGATCATCTGATATTCCTTTTGATCAGATTTAAAACAAAAATAGCCGTATAAATAGGATGTTGTATGGTAAAGCTGGATCTGCTCTGTTTTTTTAAATGGAAAATAGGTACTGATCGTGATTGGTAAGTCTTCTAAATTTTTTGGATGGATGAGATATCCGTTTTCATCAAATAATAGCATCGGAATCAGATATTTTCGGTACAATAAATCCATAGTTATTTTAATCGTATCGGTAGTCATAATGTAAATACTCCTTGTGACGAATTCTTTCTTTTTATTTTACACGAATAAATTTTGTATAGCGCGAATATTTTGGTATAAACGCTAATTTTTTTATATAAAAATCGTTTTTTATTCTTTATAATCTGTTCTATAAAGCGGTTACAAAGGAGGCGCCGATGGAAACAGATCAGTTACAAGCTTTGTTTGATCGATTATCTGTTCAGGAAAAAATCGCACAAACGATCCAACTGAATGGAAGTATTCTATCAGAAAATGATGTGATGAATACTGGGCCAATGGAAGAATTAGGATTACCTCAAGAGTTAGACGTATTTGAGATTGGCTCTATTTATAATATCAACGATCATCAAAAATTAAAAGAACTACAAACAAAAGTTTTAGCAAAAAGTAAACACAAGATACCCATGTTGTTTATGTCAGATGTCATCTATGGGTTTCGGACAATTTTCCCCATACCTCTAGCTCAAGCTGGTTCTTACGATTTTGAGTTAATCCAACAAGCAGCTAAGTTAACAGCAGAAGAAAGTTATTTAAATGGCTTACATGTCTTGTTTTCACCAATGTTAGATTTAGCGCGTGATCCACGTTGGGGGAGGGTTATGGAATCTCCAGGCGAAGATGTTTATACGGCGAAAGAGTTTGCAAAAAGTATCGTCAATGGTTATCAGGGAGATAGTGAGACAAAAATTCCAGAAAAACATGTAGCCGCATGTCTGAAGCACTTTGCAGCTTATGGAGCACCGGAAGCAGGACGGGAATATCAAGCGGTAGATATGTCCCATCAACGGCTTTTCAATGAATATCTACAGCCTTATCAAGCAGCAATTGAAACAAAATGTGAATTAGTAATGACTGCTTTTAATTTGTTGAATGGAGTTCCTGCAACTGGAAATGAATGGTTGAATCGAGAGATTTTACGTTCTCGCTTTGGTTTTGATGGCGTATTAGTTTCAGACTATGCAGCAATCAAAGAACTGATTCCTCACGGGTATGCCAAAGACGAAATAGATGCAGCCAAAAAGGCACTCATTGCAGGTGTTGATTTAGACATGATGACTTCGATTTATGCCAATCACCTGTCTGAATTAGTACAAGAGCCACGATTTATGCAACTTCTCGATGAAGCGGTGTGGCGTATTTTAATGCTAAAAAATAAATTGGGCTTATTTGAAAATCCTTATCGTGGCTTGGAAGAAGTGAATACTGGAGAAATCTTAACCGAAAAAGCTAAAGAAGCAGCAGTCAAGTTGGTTGAAAAAAGTTGTGTTCTTTTAAAAAATAATGACACACTTCCATTAGTACCAAATCAAAAAATTGCTGTGATCGGTCCATACGGCGAAAGTCCTCTCACTTTAGGTTTTTGGGCTTCAGTCAGCGGAAAGCCACAAGATACGGTTACTTTGAAGGAAGGATTGAGTCGCCATTTTGCGACAGATCACTTAATGTTTGCTAAAGGATACAATTTATTCGATTCTTATGATGGGTTTGGACCTCTGAAAAAAGGAATGGAATTATTGAATGGGCCAATTGCAGAAGAGGAATCATTAATGGAAGAATCTTACCAGATTTCTCAAAAGGCTGATGTGATTGTATTAACATTTGGCGAACAATTTCTCGAGAGTGGTGAAGGAGCTTCTAAAGCTCACTTACAGATTTCAAAAAAACAACAACGTTTGATCAAAAAATTACATGAATTAAATAAACCAATTATAGGCGTACTATATACCGGTCGACCGCTAGTCATAACGGATATAGAAAAATATTTCGATAGTTTATTACTTGTCTGGTTTCCTGGAACGATGGGTGGGATCGGAATCGCTAATTTACTTGCTGGTAAAGTCAGTCCTTCTGCTCGTCTATCGATGACGTTTCCTAGAAGTGAAGGACAACTACCGATTTATTATGCTCAGACCTCCACAGGCAGACCAATCTCAACAAGCAATCATTCTGAGCGTTTTGTCTCAAAATATATCGATGAATCCAATGATCCGCTATTCAAATTTGGAACGGGAATGAGTTACGCCTCATTCGAAAGTCAATTACTGAGAAGTGAGCAAAAAGACCAATTTATTGAGATCAATTATTTAGTGAAAAATCGATCGGATGTTTCAGCAGAAACTGTGACACATGTTTATCTTCATCAAGAATATGCTTCGATTGTCCAACCGGAAAAACGATTGGTCAGCAGTCAGCGAATCTATTTAGAAGCAAATCAAGAAAAGCAAGCAAGAATCAATATTCCAATTTCTGACTTAGCTATCTTTGATAATAATGGAAATAGTTGGATAGAAGAAGGTGTCTACCATTTTTATTTAAATGTCGACGGGTTAGAAAGTGTTACCACATGGGAATATAAACAATAGGGGGATTACGATGGAAAAATTAGAAGCGTTTTTAGGAAGTAAGTTATTACCGTTATCGCAAAAATTACAACAAAATAAAGTGTTAGCTGCTTTGATGGAAGGGTTTATTCGTACGAGTCCAATCACTTTGGGGATTGCGCTGATTACGATCGTAGGGAACTTCCCAATTCCTGGTTGGATCGATTATTTGACTTCATTAGGTATTTACCCACATGTAGAAGCTATTACAAATGGTGCAACTGGGGTATTTTCATTGTATGTCGTTTATAGTCTGGCTTTTTCTTATGCAAAACAACTGGGGACGAATGAGCGAAACGCAGCAATTATTTCTTTAGCTAGTTTTGTGATGTTGATGCCTCAAACTGTCGCAACAATGGCTATGCAAAATGGAGAGGCTGTAGACTCTACGATTGCAGCATTACGCTTAGATTTCTTAGGCGGACAAGGCTTGTTTATTGGAATGATCGTTGCGTTAGTGGTTACTCAACTTTATGCTTATCTATCGAAAAAAAATATTGTGCTTAAATTACCAGATAGCGTACCTCCGATGGTTACGCAATCATTGGCACCGGTCTTTGTTGTAACAATCATCTTTGTCCTTGTATTTATTCTGCGTATCTTATTTGGTTTGACAAAATCTGGCTCGATTTTTCAATTCTTTATCGATGTGATCAATGCACCGCTTAACGCGTTGGTTGCTAGTCCATTATCAATTATTATTATCATGGAAGTATTAGCTGTCCTTTGGTTCTTTGGGATTCACAACGCAGTTTTACAAGGACCATTAGGAGCAATCAGTATGACGATGGTTGTCTCAAATATCGCAGCTTTCCAAAAAAATGAAGCTTTGCCTTACTTGATTCCTTCTGTGATCTACATGGGAATGTACGCTGCAGGCTTCATGGGATTTGTGACGTTCTTTATGATTCGTAGTAAATCTGCCAAAATGAAACAACTTGGGAAATTATCCGTGATTCCTGCCATTTTCAACATTACGGAACCCTTGATGTTTGGTATGCCGATTATTTTAAACCCATTGTTTTTCATTCCACAAGTCTTTACACAGTTGATCGCAGGCTTTGTGACGTGGGGATTAACCACAACCATTTTACCGATTTCATTGAACCCAATGATAAGTTTATTGCCTTGGACGACACCAACTTTTGTTAAGATGCCACTTTCTGGTGGAATAAATTATACAATCTTGATGGTTATTTGCATGGGTATCGGGATCTTGATGTGGTATCCATTTATCAAGATTGCTGACAAAAAAGAGTATGAATTAGAATTAAAAGCAGAAGCCGAAGCTAAGGAAGCAAAAGAAAAGATGGCTGGTGTGATTGCAGAAGAAGTTCAAGCATAATGGAGGAGAGCAAATGGTCGTTTTAGGGATTGATATTGGAGGGACGATGATCAAGACCGCTCTGATTTCTCAGAATGAAGTTTCTTTTAAAAAGCGTTTTCCAACACCTTCAGACAAAGAGCAATTTCAACGATTATTATCACAAATGATTCGTGACTATCAAGAAATCCAATCATTCCATAAAATTGCTTTTTCAGTACCTGGATCGGTTGATCAGTCTGGGACAGTTCGCTTCGGCGGTGCTGTTCCTTATCTGGATCAACTCCAATTGCAATCGTTTTTAGAGTTGGAGAATTTCGAAGTGTTCGTTGAAAATGATGCCAAAGCTGCTACTTCCTGTGAAATCAGATATGGCAATTTAAAAGGGATCCAACAAGGCGCAGCAATTATTTTGGGAACTGGAGTTGGCATGGGCATTTGTATCAATGGACAGCTTTATAAAGGAACGCACATGCAAGCCGGTGAAATTAGCTTTATGATCCGTGATCGTCAGATTACTGGTCAAAACTCGTTTGTAGGTATGGGTCTGTCGGCTGTTTGGTTGATCAAACAATTAGCTGAATTATTAAAAGTAGACAACGAGGGCGAACAGGTCTTTGCTGCCTTAAAAGACAGTGAGAATGAGTCAGCCAAAGCTTTATTTCATGATTATTGTAAACAGGTTGCTTTTCTTTGTTTCAATGTTCAAACGCTGCTAGATGTTGAAAAGATCGTCATTGGTGGAGGAATCAGTCAACAAGAATATTTGATCCAGACAATTCAACAAACTTATCAAGAGCTGTTTACAGTAGCACCAATCATCAAAAAAACATTACAACCAATGACGATTGAAGCAGCAAAATTTCAAGCAGATGCCAATTTAATTGGTGCGGCCATAAAGGAGAATGAAGATGAAAAATAAATTTCCAACAGATTTTTTATGGGGAGCTTCTACCAGTGCTTATCAAGTAGAAGGCGCTTGGAATGAAGAGGGGAAAGAACCATCTGTTCAGGATATCAAGTCTATCCCAGAAGGAACGACTGATTTTAAAGTTGCCTCTGACCACTACCATCGATTGGAAGAAGATGTCCATTTATTTAAAGAGTTAGGACTAAAAGCTTATCGTTTTTCGATTTCATGGAGTCGCGTAATGCCTAATGGAAAAGTGAATCCAGCTGGTATTGCTTTTTACAAACGTTTGATTGAGTTATTGAAAGAAAATGATATCCAACCAATCGTAACTGTTTTCCATTTTGATTTGCCTGCGTCCATTGCCGAAAAAGGTGGTTGGGAAAATAGAGAAACGATTCAAGCTTTTGCGGATTATTGTCAGGTATTATTTGACCATTTTGGGCAAGATGTTCCACTTTGGCAAACAATCAATGAACAAAATGTCATGGCATTGGCTGGTTCTGTAATTGGGACAAGTAATAAAAGTATGAAAGAAAAATTCCAAGAAAACCATCATATGTTAGTCGCACAAGCCCTCGTGACCAGTAATTACCACAAAGGAAATTATAACGGCAAAATTGGACCAGCACCTAACATCGCCAGTGTGTATCCTGCTTCAGATAAACCAGAGGATCAGATGGCCGCTTTATATATGAGTGCGCTTAGAAATTGGCTCTTTTTAGATGTTGCTGTTTTTGGAAAGTACAATCATAATGCTTGGCATTTATTAGAGAAGATTGGTGCGGAACCAGTGATTACTGCAGAAGATCAAACGATTTTAGCAGAAGGAACAGGAGACTACATTGCTTTTAACTACTATAATACAATGACCGTCTCCAGTTATTTTGCCAAAGAACAAAAAATAGATCAGCAATCCGGTTTTGGGATTCCAGGATTCTTTCAAACAGTCGAAAATCCACATTTACCAATGACGGAATTTGGCTGGCCTATTGATCCAGAAGGGTTTCGTTTTACTTTAAATGAAATTTATTCTCGCTATCGCTTACCACTCTTGGTGACAGAAAATGGGATCGGTGCATCAGAACAACTCATTGACGGGAAAATCCATGATGATTATCGAATTGATTATTTACATCAACACATCCAGCAAATGGCTTTAGCGATTGAAGATGGCGTTGAGGTGATCGGTTATTGCCCATGGAGTGCGATTGATTTGATCAGTACCCATGAAGGAATCAATAAAAGGTACGGATTTATCTATGTCAATCGGACCGATGAAGAGTTACTCGATTTAGCACGGTATAAAAAGGATAGCTTTTATTGGTATCAACAAGTGATTGAGGAAAATGGCTTAGGAGAATGAAGCAATGAGAACAAAAGAAATTATTTTTGATCGCAAGGCAAATACCGGTCTCAAGCTTTACTTACAAGAAGAATTGTTTGAATCGCAGCCAATCGAAAAACGTCCGTTTATTTTAGTAATTCCTGGGGGTGGGTATTCTTTTTGTAGTGAAAGAGAAGGGGAACCGATCGCATTAAGCTTTCTGTCAAAGGGCTATCATGCAGGTGTTTTACATTATCATGTAGGAGAACATCGTCATTTTCAAAAAGCATTGTCTGATGGACAAAAAGCAATGGAATTACTTCAAGAATGTGCGGAAGAATGGCAGATTGATCGTCATAAGATTGCGGTCATTGGCTTTTCAGCAGGTGGGCATTTAGCAGCAGCCATGTCGACAATGTTAGCGACTAAACCCGCTCTATGTTTATTAGGTTATCCAGCTATCCTCTCTTCTTTTTCAGAGGTCATGGGTATTTCGGCTCCTTCTTTGGAAGAATGCGTGACGAGTGATACGCCGCCGACGTTTTTATTCTCCACATTTGAAGATTCGATCGTTCCTATCGAAAATTCCTTACTATATTTACGTGCGTTAGAAGAAAATGATGTTCCTTTTGAATCACATATTTTTCAAAAAGGACCTCATGGTCTTTCTTTGGCAACTAAGTGGTACCGCACATCTGATGAAGTGACAGACGAACGTTTTGCTCGCTGGTTTCCATTTGCGATGGAATGGATGGAATCACAGTGGGAAGAACAAGAAAAAGGCAACGAATTATCGACCAGAGAGATCATCGACATACCGATTTTTCAACTCGTAAAAGAGGCAGAAAATCAGCAAGTTCTCCAACGATTTTTCCCTAGCTGGCAAGATCCTAGTCGTTTCAAATTAGTAAAAAGACTTAATTTAAAGCAATTACGGCGAATGATTCCAGATCAAATGACGAATGAACGATTTGAACAATTGATCGATGGATTGAATCGACCAAAGGAGGAGCATTGAATGCAAGCTTACCTTGTCCATGAAAGTTATAAAGCGACCAATCGTCTGACGGCTGAACAGCCTCAGGAACTTACGGAGTTAACTTTTTATAAGAACAGTAAAAATGCTTGTCAGTTACTACTTCATGACGGGCGAAAAAACCATTTCGTACTATCGGATGAATTTTCGATACCAGATGCTATTGAGATACCGATTTATCGTATCGCTATCGAATCCTCGTTACCAGTAAAAGCTCAATTTATTGACTATTATTTAGGCAACGAAGATATATTGTATGCTGATAAGTTGTTAGAACAAACAGTGAAAACTTATTCAGGCGATCGTTATGCGCCAATTTATCTGGAATTTCCTTTGGATACTGAAATCAAGTCTGGCAGCTATTCACTAGAAATAACAGTTTACCGTTCATATTTGACAGCCGGTGACGAAGAAGTAGTAACGAAAAAATTAATGATTGACGTTTCAGATTATTGTTTTCCAGATAACGTGACTCAGAAATTTAATTTGGACATCTGGCAACAACCGTCTAATTTAGCGAGAAGTTTTCAAGTCCCACTTTGGAGTGAGACTCATTTCCGATTGATTCGCGAAATGGCTGCCAGTTTAGCAGCTATTGGGCAAAAAGCGGTAACGGTGATCGCAGGCGAGATCCCTTGGAAAGGTTGGTTCAATTATATCGTCAAAGACTATCCAGCGAATCTCTATGAGTATTCAATGATCAAAGTCAAGAAGGATCTCAAAGGAGAATTGACGTGTGATTTCACCATTTTAGATCGCTATCTTCAAACGATGGCAGAAGCAGGTATCGATCAAGAAATCAACGTCTTTGGTTTGTTAGGTGTGTGGCAAGTACCATTCTTCCCATTGATCCAACAGTTAGATTACCCTGAAAAAATTGTGGTTCGCTATTTTGATGAAGCCTTGCAAAAGATCGGATTCATCGAAAACAAAAATGAATTGAAGTCCTATTTCAACCAATTATTTGAGCATTTCAAAGAGATTGGGGTATGGGACAAAGTCAGAATTATCTCTGATGAGCCGAAGATTCACGAAATAGACACCTTTAAAGCTTCATTAGCAGAATTAAAGTCAGTGGATACTAGTGTTCAGATAAAAGTCGCTTTTGATAAAGAAAACGTCTTGGAACAATTGCTGCCAGATGTCGATTTTCCGGTCACTTCTTTTTATTGTACGTGCAACCATTATCAGCAGTTAACACAAAGCCATCCAGGAAAGACACAATATTATATTTGTAATTATCCTGATCGTCCGAATACCTTTTTACACAGCTCATTACTAGAGACTCGTATCCAAGGAATTTTAGCGCATTGCTTCAAAACAGATGGTATGCTACGTTGGGCATATAATTGTTGGCCAGAAAATGTGCGAGAAGATATCCGCTATAATACTAGTTCGTTACCGATCGGTGATACTTGTCTCATTTATCCTAGCTATTCTGGACAGTTATTGTTGTCTTTACGTTACAAACAATTGCAAAGAGGAATTGAAGATTTTTACTTGGTCAAAGAAGCAGTGAAAAAGAATTCGATTGTCACACAACAATTGTTAGATGCATTTCTAGGCAGCAGCGAACCAAAAGAATGGATGCAAGATAGCCATACAAGCAACCAACGTTTGTTTAATCAACAGGCAGACGAATACGAAGCATTTCGAAAACAATTGATTGCTTCCTTGTCTTAGAGCTGAGTACTTGTTTTGTGGTTACTTCCCACAGGTGAAACAAGAAGAGACTCTTAGTTCCATACGCTTTTTGATCACCTTGCTAAACAACATGCCTTTCTTTTAAAATCAAGCCCCAAAATTTGAAAAGTTCGTTCTGATTTTTCATTCTTGATTTGAGGCATTGTTGCTTATAACATAAAGAGAAGCCAAAGGAGCCGAAACCAAGTTTGATTTTCGCTCAATTTGGCTTCTTTTTACGGTAATGTCATATTTGAGTATTTTTTTATTGAAAAAAATAACAGCGTTTACCTGTTCTGCTCGTAACTTGTGAAGGAATCAGGTAAAATAGAGTAAAGGAGGAGGATATATGCTAAAAAATTTAAAAGAAGTTGTTATCGCCATTTTACCAATGACACTTTTAATTGTTATTTTAACTTTTATTTTCGCACCGCTTGACTCAGATGAAATGATTTCTTTTTTGTTTGGGGCAGGGATTATGATGATTGGCATGACACTATTTTTATTTGGCGCCGATTATTCGATGATGGAAGTCGGGCGATTAGTGGGAAAATATATGATCAAAAAGAAAAGTCTCACAATCCTCATTGCTTTAGGATTTATGATTGGAATTGTAATCACGATCGCAGAACCTTCCGTTCAAGTGTTGGGACAACAAGTCAATCAGATTTCTGAAGGAAAGATTGGCCGAGTTTTGTTAATTGGAATTGTAAGCGTTGGCACAGGTGTCTTTTTAGCGTTTGCTCTGTTGCGGGTTGTCTTCAAATTATCTTATTATCAATTGATGGCGATTGGTTATGTTGGTGTATTAGTTGCTTCATTTTTTACAAGTAATGAATTTATGCCGATTGCTTTTGATTCTGGAGGTGTTACGACTGGACCGATTACTGTTCCTTTTATTCTAGCATTAGCTGGCGGACTGACTAGTATGATTCGTCAAGAAACGAGTGCCAATGATAGCTTTGGGATGGTTGGGATTGCATCTTTAGGTCCAATTCTGGCAGTAATGATTTTAGGGGTGATTTTTCAATGAAGATAGTCCAAGAATTATTCTCGGGGATAGAAATCATTTCCTATGAGGTGTTAATCGCCATATCGCCGATCATACTATTATTCTTAGTCATGAACTTCCTGAGCTTTCAGATGAGTAAAGAACGTTTCTGGGCTATTATCAAGGGTTTTTTGATCACTACTGTCGGATTGATCTTATTCCTGCATGGTGTCGATCTGGCTTACGTTCCTGTTGGACAACATCTAGGTAGTGTACTTGCTAGTTTAGAACATAATCAGCTTTTGATACCTTTAGGGTTCTTGATGGGGTTTTTAGTTGGTTTCGCAGAACCAGCGATCCATGTCATGGTTAAACAAGTGGAAGAATTGAGTGAGGGAAGAATCAAAGCAAAAATCATGTTAGCAGTCATCTCTATTGGGATTGGCTTAGCAGTTGGGTTATCTATGTGGCGTTTATTAGTTGGTTTTTCTCTCTACTATTTTTTGATTCCAGGATATGGCTTAGCTTTCATTTTAGGACGCAAGGTTGATAAAATTTTTCTTGCTATGGCATTTGATAACGGAGGGGTAGCGACTGGCCCCATGTGTTCCACGTTCATTTTATCGATGTGTGTGGCAATCGCCACGCAAATTGAAGGAAGAGATCCGATTATTGATGGATTTGGAGTGGTGGCTATGATTGCATTGACGCCCATATTATCGACATTGGTTCTAGGCTATATCTACAAAAGGAAAGATGAAAAAGATAAACAAGCTAAACACAAATTACAACAGTTGGAGGGAAAAAAATGAAAGATCCTGTAGCGTTGAATCTGAATATGATCGTCACGATTGTTGATGGGGGAATGGGGTACGAAGTGATTAAGTTTTCAAAAACCGCCGGAGCAGCTGGAGGTACGATACTCCATGGGCGTGGATCAGGGATTCATGATTCTAGTAATTTTTTAGGTCTGGAAATCTCACCTGAAAAAGATATTGTGTTAACCCTCGTACCTGATAGTTTAACCAATCAAGTCATGGAGACGATTGGTCAGGGAATCAACATTGATGTTCCAGGCAATGGTATCTGTTTTAGTATTGATGTCGATAAAGTCATTGGGATCACTAAAATCCACCAATATCGGGAAGTGATCGAGATGAAAGAATTGATGGAAAAAGAGGAGTGAACCTGCAATCGCTCAGGTGGTTTCATTGTTTTAAGGAGAATTTGATGAATTACTAAATTTTTATGAAACCCTCCTCTTTTACCAGACAACTTTTTAAAAATATGCTATGTTAAAAATGATAAAGGGGGAGAAAAATGAATTTTTTAGTGGTGCTAAAGGATCAAGTCATCAACCGTTCGACCTTTCTTTATGTTCAGTTAAACAAGGGGAAAACTTTGTTGCATTTTTCGCCAGAGTTTCATTTAGAAGGTCAAACACTAGGAGAAATCTATCAATCAGAAGGGTTAACTGCACTTTTGCTCTTTTTTAATAGAGAACTTGATTTACCTGTGAAAGATTATCTTGAGCTTTCATTGACAAGTTGGGATCAGGCAGTAACAGAGCTATTTCCAAATGGCTTGATAATCAAGGAGAACGGCCAGTTGATACAGTTAACGGTCAGTGAACTTCAAAGACAAATGCGTTATAAAATTGATGAGAAAGATTCGTTTTCAATTTTTCAACGGCAACAAAAAATCTTAAAAAGTTTTTTAAGTGAAATTGGTAAAAAACGCCATTTATTAAAGACAACTCAATTATTAAAAAAATATCCTGATTTAGTTCATACATCGATTCAATTAACACAATTCTTAACGCTGATTCGCCGATTTGTTCGCTTGAAGGAAGTGCCTTCTAGAAAGCTCACGTTACCGTTAGCGGATACATTTCGTGTCGTCCAAAGAGCGCAGGAAAAGAAAGTCATCGTGATTGACTTTATGAAGAATCGGAATGCACTTCATCAATTAACAATGGAAAAAGCGAATTAAAGCTTTTTCTTTTTGCTTTTTTTTGCCATAATAAGAGCAACAGGAGGAGTTACGATGGCACAAATTTGGTTAAGACGCTTGATTGAATACAAAAGAAAATACAACCAAGTGATGCAAGGACGTTATGCAACATTTGATTCGTTGAACCGAGTATTGTTGATTCTGGCACTATTCTTTCGTCTGTTTCAATTTTTACTTCCTTTTTCAATCGGTTATTTCTTATTTTGGGGATTACTCGGTCTGATCGTATTTCGATTGTTATCGAAGAAAATCTATGTAAGAATAAATGAAAATCGTAAATTCATCGAAAAATCGAATCAAATAAAATTATGGTTTTCTCAGTTGAGAAAGCCAAAAAATTCAAAGAAAGTGATGGAGTACACGTTTTTTTCTTGTCCTACTTGTCACCAAAAGCAAAGAGCGCCACGAGGTAAAGGACGAATTCGAGTGACTTGTCAAAAATGCGGTACCCAATTTGAAACGAAAGTCTAGGTGAAGAGGATGAAGTTAGTCTTATTACGACATGGTGAAAGTGAAGCCAATTTTCAAAATTATTGGACTGGCTGGTTAGATGTTGCGCTAACTGAAAAGGGGATGCAACAAGCAACGGAAGCTGGACGAAAAATGAATGAGCAAGGATTGGTTTTTGATATCGTTTATACATCTGTACTAAAAAGAGCAATTAAAACGTCACAGTTAGCTTTAGAAGAAATGAATCAATTGTATCTTCCCGTCCAAAAAACTTGGCGGTTAAATGAACGACATTATGGGGCATTAGTTGGTAAAAATAAAACGGAGATGAAAAAAGAATATGGCGAAGAACAAGTCAAAAAATGGCGTCGTGGCTATCGAGAAGTTCCGCCACTCGTATCAGAAAACCATTTTGATCGACGCTATGATTCTTTAGATCCACGTTTGCTCTCCCATGGTGAAAGCTTAGAGATGACAGTTGAGCGCGTGGTTCCTTTATGGCAAGATGAACTTGCACCACACTTATCAGCTGGTAAAAATGTCTTAGTGGTTGGACATGGGAATAGCTTACGTGCGTTAACGAAATACTTAGAAGATGTACCAGAAGATCAGTTGGATACGATTGATATCCCGAATGCGCAACCGATCCAATACACTTTAAATAAAGAGTTAGAAATCCTCGGAAAAGAATTGTTATAAGAGGGACATGTTTTGTGGGAATATGAATAGATCTAAAGGAAAGAAGTTACGATGATAAAAAATTATGTTTGGGATTTTGATGGAACATTATTTGATACTTATCCAGCCATGGTCGATGGAGCGCTTCAAGCAATGGCTACGTTAGGTATCTTAGCGGATCAAGAAACGATTTATCCGATCATGAAGAAATTTTCCACCCGTCAACTAATCAAAGAATACCAATTACCAGAAGAACAATTTACACCCTTGTTTCATCGTTATGAAGCAGCGAGTCAGAAAATTTCCAAGCCTTTTGCAGGCACCCAAGAAGTGTTACGATCATTGAAAAGCCAAGGTGCAAAGCATTTTATTTTGACCCATCGACTCTCAACCTCAACATGGGGATTACTTGAGCAGTTTGATCTAGCTGATTTAATTGAAGAAGTCATTGGGATTGATCGGAATTTTCCTCGTAAGCCAGCGCCCGACTCATTAAATGATTTGATCCAAAGACATCAATTGAAAAAGTCGGAAACGATCATGATTGGTGATCGTCGTTTAGATATAGAAGCTGGTAAGAATGCAGGAGTCTTGACTTGTTTGTATGATATTGATCATTTTTTACAAGATATTCCTGCCGATTATGTTGTAGATGATCTCTTAAAAATCCTTGATATCAAGGAGAAAGCAATAAAATAGTATCCTCTTTCAAAGTGAGGTATGTTATAATTTGAATAAGGAGTGATCAAATGGAAATCAAAAGACAAAAAGAAGTAGTAGAGGCATTTCACTATGATTTTAAAAGACCTGATCAAGAAGTTGAAACAGATTTAAAAGTAGGATTTTCTCCTCTGAAAGAGACGATTGAGAACTATCCGAAAGAACACAGTATCGTAGGGGCACGTTTAGAATTTCGCTTAGTCTTTGATACATATGTTTTATCAGGAAGCGTGAGTCAAATTAACCATATCCTTAATCGAAAGATTGAAGGACAAAATGATGTCACACAAGAAGAAGTGGATGAGCTAGTTGCGCCATTATTTGACATCGTCAAACGAATGGCCTATGAAATAACTGAGATTGCATTGGATCAACCAGGCGTGAAACTAAATTTTCAATCTGAAAAAGAAGAAAACGAAGCATAAAACGTGCTTAAAACCAGTAGTGATAGACAAAAGCTATCACTACTGGTTTTTTTCTATTACTAATTGTAAGCAAAACGAATGTATTTTTTACATAAATAGTCTAGAATGAACGAGTCGCTGAAAAAAATATTTTCAGGAAAATGATTGAAGAATCATTTTCGGGAACCTTTACTTCCTTAGATGGACTTGTCATTAAAAATTAGAGGAGGAGTAAAATGACAACACTCATCACAGTTTTAGTGGTTCTAGTTTTTGCGGTATTATTATATGTTTTTTATCGCATGCAAAAGCGCCATGCAAAATTTTCAACAAGGGTTTATACAGCTCTAGCTATCGGAATCGTATTTGGTGGCTTATTACAATTGATTTTTGGAGTAGATAACCAAGTCATCAGTCAATCAATGGAATGGATCAATATCGTAGGTGAAGGCTATGTCGGCTTCTTACAAATGCTGATTATGCCATTAGTATTCGTCTCGATCGTTGGCGCATTTACAAAAATGAAAGTTTCTGAAAAATTAGGTAAAATCAGTGCAACAGTATTAACCTCACTGCTTGCAACAACAGCAATTGCTGCATTGATTGGAATCGGTACAACCATATTATTTGGTCTTCAAGGAGCGAAGTTTACCGAGGGCGCAGCAGAAACAGCTCGAATCTCGGAATTAGCCACTCGCCAAGAGAGTATCCAAGGATTAACGATTCCGCAACAAATATTATCATTCATCCCTAAAAATGTTTTTGCTGATCTAGCTGGTACACGTGCAACAAGTACGATCGGTGTTGTGATTTTTGCTGCATTTGTCGGGATTGCTTATCTAGGAGTCAAAAGAAAAGCACCGAAAGAAGCAGAATTTTTTGCCAATTTGATTGATAGTTTATATAAAATCGTTATGCGTATCGTTACCTTAGTTTTACGTTTGACTCCATATGGCGTCTTTGCGTTGATGACGAATGTGATGGCTACTAGTGATTTTGTTGCCATTATCAATTTAGGAAAATTCGTACTTGCTTCATATGTTGCTTTACTAGCAGTCTTGATTGTTCATTCATTGATCTTGCTTTCAGTGAAAGTCAATCCGTTTGACTACTTTAAAAAAGCTTTTCCAGTATTGAGCTTTGCTTTTACTTCACGTTCAAGTGCAGGGGCATTGCCATTGAATATCGAAACACAGACCAAAGCGTTAGGTGTGGATGAAGCAACAGCGAATTTTTCAGCCAGCTTTGGTTTATCAATTGGGCAAAACGGCTGTGCAGGTGTGTATCCAGCGATGCTAGCCACGATCGTTGCTCCAGCTGCTGGAATTGATGTTTTTAGTATTGGCTTTATCTTGATGTTAGTTGCAATCGTCACGATCAGCTCATTTGGTGTAGCCGGTGTTGGTGGCGGCGCAACGTTTGCTTCATTGATCGTCTTAGGGGCGATGAATTTGCCAGTTGCCATCGTTGGCTTAGTTATCTCAGTAGAACCATTGATTGATATGGCTCGAACAGCAACGAACGTCAGTGGCAGTATGGTTGCCGGGATTGTCACAAGTGCTAGAATTAAGGACTTGGATCGTGAAGCAATCAAAGATGATTCAAAAGTCATTGATGTCAATGCTTAGTTATAAGCCAAAAACAGATTTCGTCTTTGAGACGGGATCTGTTTTTTTTATAAGCGATTGATACAGGGAATCTATTTTATTCCGAAAAGTGAAAACGAGATTCCATCCACTCCAAAAACTATGACAATAAGGGCAAGTATAAGAGTATAAAGATGGAGTGAAGATAGCTTTTCCGATCTCCGTATGCTAAAATAGTTAAGCTTATGACTTCTAAAACGAAGAAATGTAGGAGGATTTACATGTTTACCAATGAAATGAAAATCATGTTATATGTTGATGATGTGAAAAAAAACGTTGATTTTTGGACTGCGGTTGGATTCAAAGAATTAGATCGTCAAGAAATGGATGGCACATTGGTTGTAGAAATCGCCCAATCAGAGAAGGCGACTACTTCACTTGTCTTATACGATCGGGAATTCATTGAACAACATTCCCCAGAAGTTGCTGGAAGTTCCCCATCCTTGATGTTTTATAGCGATGATATTTTTGATTTATATAAGAAAATGCAAGCACAAGGTACGGTATTAGGCGAATTAGTCCAGTTAGGTGAAGAATACGTATTTAATTTTGCCGATCCTGATGGTAATTATTTTGCAGTAACAGGGAAATAAAGAAATGATTTGAAGGTAGTCTTTAGACACTCATTCTACTAGTAGTTAAACAGGTCATGTTTAGCGACTAGTAGAGTGGGTGTTTTTCACTTGGTAGAACCTAGTTTATGTAAAGGGTCATTCCATCGTTGAGGTCATCTTATTCCATCTTTTATGTAGTAAAGTTTGCCTAAATTAAAAAACGATAATTATATTATGTTAACTGAAGAGTTTGAACATAAATACACAAGCATAAATATCGTCAAACGAACCTTACTTTTTTTATACTATTCTGGAGAGAAGAGAAGGAAGGAAAGAAAACATGGATTACCAAGTATTACTTTATTACAACTACACAAACATTGAAGACCCAGAGCAATTTGCAAAGGAACATTTAGCCTTTTGTAAATCGTTGAATTTAAAAGGAAGAATCTTAGTTGCCAAAGAGGGTATCAATGGCACATTGTCTGGAACGATCGAAGAAACTGAAAAATATATGGCGATGATGCATCAAGACGAGCGTTTTGCTGATACATTTTTTAAAATTGATCCAAGTGAAGGCCACGCATTTAAGAAAATGTTTGTTCGTGCACGACCAGAACTTGTTTCTTTGAAATTAGAAGACGATATCGATCCTCACGAATTGACAGGAGATTATCTCTCACCAAAAGAATTCAAAGAGGCAATTTTAGATGAAGATACTGTTGTCATTGATGCCAGAAATGATTATGAGTATGATCTAGGACATTTTCGTGGGGCTGTTCGTCCTGATATTAGAAGCTTTAGGGAACTCCCTAAATGGATCCGTGATCATAAAGAAGAATTTATGGAAAAACGAGTGGTTACTTATTGTACTGGCGGGATTCGTTGCGAAAAATTTTCTGGTTGGTTAGTCCGTGAAGGCTTCAAAGATGTTGGTCAACTACACGGCGGGATCGCAACTTATGGAAAAGACCCTGAAGTTCAAGGAGAATTGTGGGACGGTAAGATGTATGTGTTTGATGAACGTATTGCGGTTGATATCAATCAAGTGGATAAACGAATCGTAGGCAAAGATTGGTTCGACGGTAAGCCTTGCGAACGCTACATCAATTGTGGCAATCCTGAATGCAATCGTCAGATGTTGACTTCTGTTGAAAATGAAGAAAAACATTTAGGTTCTTGTTCGATCGAATGCGCAAAACATCCACAAAACCGCTACATCAAAGAGCATCAACTGTCTGAAAAAGAAGTAGAAGAAAAATTAGCTGCTTTTTTTAACTAGCATTTAGTGACAAGCTGAAAAATAAACATAGCAGGAGAAGCTGTTCTCCAATCAGCTAGCTCTAGTTGAGCGCTGAGTGAACAAGGGATTTCCTTTGCTATCTTTATTTTTGGCTTGTCTTTTTTTCTTTTTATTGAGAAAATCAGTATAGGAAAGGGAAAAACCTTTTCGATAAGTGTAAATCTATGCGAAAGATACGTTATACTACAATGGAAAGGGAGAGTTTCATCATGAAAAAGTGGGTGTATGCGATTGGCGATGTTCATGGAAAATACGATCTCTTTAAAAAATTGGTCAACGAATTTGATCCATTAAATCATCAATTAGTATTGATGGGGGATTTGAATGATAGAGGCCCTAACACGAAAGAATGTTTTTTACTAGGTATGCAACTAGTCAAAGAAAATAACGCGATTTATCTTCGAGGAAACCACGAAGAGTACTTTTTGCAGTTCCTCCAAAGTCCTGAAGACTGGTATGAGCCCTATTTACGGAATGGTGGCAAAGAAACATTTGACAGTCTTTTACACCCTGGGTCAACTGAAGAGTATTCGCCCACAGAGATTGCGTTGATGATTCGCTCACGATATGGCGAACTGATTGATTTTTTATGTGAGCGGCCGCTTTATTATGAATGGCATAATTATCTCTTTGTCCATGCAGGGGTTGACTTAACTAAAAAAGATTGGCATGATACAAACCCTCATGATTTCATCTGGATCCGCGAACCTTTCCATGAAGGTAAAAATAATACAGGAAAAACAATCGTTTTTGGTCATACCATTACCCCTATGCTACACGGAGATATGGAAACGACAGATTTATGGATTCACGATAAGAAAATCGGAATTGACGGTGGAGCAGTCTTTGGTGGATCGATGCATGGTGTGGTTTTTGATGAAACTGGTATCGTTCAAGACATTGAGTATCAAAACACTGAAGGACCGTGGCAAGGAAATTAATGGATCAGGATAACAGTACATGATTCCTTATAAAAGTATTGAGGAAACTCAAATTCCTCAACTATTATAGGGGATTTTTAGTGTGATTGATTTGTTTTGCTAAGAGCTGCTATAAGTACTGTTATCAAATATGATAAAATAAATAAGTATGTGAGAAAATCCACCATTTTTATTTAGAAACAGGGAATAATGAAAATGGCTTTAACTTAAAAAGGGAGTATATTGATGGCAGAGAATTTAAATCAAACAATTGTCCAGTTAGTTCAAAAAGAACTAACGATGTATCATTCAAAACAACTTACCACCGTATTGAATTTATTGAACGAAGGAAATACTGTCCCATTTATTGCACGTTACCGAAAAGAAATGACCGGTAGCTTAGATGAGGTACAAATTCGAGAAATTGAAGAGCGCTATGCTTATTTAGAAAACTTAGAGAAACGAAAACAAGAAGTGATTCGTTTAATCGATGAACAAGGTAAGCTAACGCCAGAATTGAAAAAAGACATTACTTTAGCAGTTAAAATGCAACAAGTAGAAGACTTGTATCGTCCTTATAAACAAAAACGCAGAACGAAAGCGACGATCGCAAAAGAAAAAGGATTAGAGCCTTTTGCCCAGTGGCTTCGCCAATTGCCCAATGAAGATGTCTATGCAGAAGCAAAAAAATACCTCAATGATGAAAAAGAAGTTCATACGGTAGAGGAAGTATTGCAAGGCGCTCACGAAATCATTGCTGAAGAAGTCAGTGATAATGCAACTTACAGAACGTGGGTACGCTCCTATACCTACAATAAAGGTTCTTATGTCAGTGTCGTTAAAAAGAAGGAGCTAGATGAAAAAGCGGTATATGAAATGTATTATGATTATGCCGAACCCATTCATAAAATCGTCTCTCATCGTATTTTAGCGACGAATCGTGGTGAAAAAGAAGGCATTTTGAAAGTCGGACTCCAAGTGGAAGAGGAACCTATTTTGTCTTATCTGGAGCGGCAATTGATCAATAACCCAGCTTCTCCCGCAACTATGTTTGTTAGAAATGCTTATCAAGATAGTTACAAACGATTTATTCAACCTGCGATTGAGCGGGAAGTGCGCAATGAATTAACTGAAAAAGCTGATGAGCAAGCAATTGCGATCTTTGGAGAAAACCTCCGTAATCTCTTGTTACAACCTCCTTTAAAAGGAAAAGTCGTTCTAGGATTCGATCCAGCCTATCGTACAGGATGTAAGTTAGCTGTAGTAGATGCGACAGGTAAAGTTTTGGCAATTGAAGTCATCTATCCGCATAAACCTGCTTCTCAAGCGAAACGTGAAGCTGCAGGACCTGCTTTTGTTCAATTGATCAACCAATACCAAGTAGATATGGTTGCAATAGGAAATGGTACTGCTAGCCGTGAATCAGAACAATTTGTTGCTGAACAATTAAAATCAGCTGATCATAAAGCGTACTATGCGATCGTGAATGAGGCGGGAGCTTCTGTTTATTCTGCAAGTGATATTGCCCGCAAAGAATTTCCTGACCTCCAAGTGGAAGAGCGAAGTGCAGTGTCGATCGCTCGACGTTTGCAAGATCCATTAGCTGAATTAGTGAAGATTGACCCTAAAGCTGTAGGAGTTGGACAATACCAACATGATGTTTCTCAAAAACGTTTAGCGGAACAATTAGATTTTGTAGTAGAAACTGTGGTCAATCAAGTGGGTGTGGATGTTAATACTGCAAGCCCTCAATTATTGCAACACATCTCTGGTTTGAATAAAACAACTGCTCAAAATATTGTGACTTATCGAGAAGAAAATGGTGCGTTTGAGACGCGAGCGCAATTGAAAAAAGTTCCTCGCTTAGGACCAAAGGCTTATGAGCAAGCGATCGGGTTTATCCGTGTACCAGGTGGGAAAAACATTCTTGATAATACAGGCATTCACCCGGAAAGCTATCCAATTGCAAAAGAAATTCTAAAAAGCAACGGGTTATCAGAGAAAGCATTAGGTAAAAAAGAAGCAATCGAAACCCTATCTCAACTTTCTTCCACTCATTTATCCAAAACATTATCTGTAGGAGAAGAAACGTTAGCTGATATTCTTGAAGGATTAACCCGACCTGGTAGAGATATGCGGGATGAAATGCCAGCCCCACTCTTGCGTTCAGATGTTTTAAGTATGGAAGATTTGAAACCAGGGATGGAGTTGAAAGGGACTGTACGGAATGTAATCGACTTTGGCGCGTTTGTTGATATCGGTGTAAAGCAAGACGGATTAGTTCATCTTTCTAAATTAAGTAAAAAATTTGTTAAACATCCTACTGATGTCGTTTCTGTAGGCGATGTTGTAACAGTTTGGATTGAAGCTGTTGATGTCAATAAAGGAAGAATCAGTTTAACGATGCTTTCCCCTTATGAGGCGAAATAAAGTGACAGAAATCGAATTGCAGCAACTCGTTGAAAAAATCTCGCTAGATAGTTTTTCATTGCCCTTTAAGCATCAAGCAAAATTCAATTCTCGTTTGCGATCTACAGGGGGACGGTATCACTTAAACGACCATCATTTAGATTTTAATTGGAAGATGTTTCAAGAAGTGGATGAAGCGACAAAAGTTGCAATCATTAAACATGAATTATGTCATTATCATTTGCATTTAGCTAATAAAGGTTATCGTCATCGAGATGCTGATTTTAAGGCTTTGCTAAAAAAAACGGGTGGTTTAAGATACGCTCCTGCTCTTTCTGCTAAGAAAACGACTAAAATTGAATGGTATCAGTGTGCTAGTTGTACAACCGATATTTACCGCAAACGAAAAATCGATACCAAACGCTATGTTTGCGGTAAATGTCGAGGGCATTTGATTTGGAAGGAAACACTGGATAAAATGCCAAATGAACAGCTTTCCAGTAAGTAAAATATCTTAAAAAGGAGAAAGAAGCTCATGACGAATCAAGGGGAACAATTGAAAGATTGGAATTGTTTGCTATCCTTTTTGGCTGATGCAAGTGATCAAAGAACAAATGATTCGGCACCAATAGTGATTCTAGCAGGCAATGGCTTACCGATTCTTGCTGATAAGGCAGCTGAACTGTATTTGCAAGGACAAGTGCAGCAAATTTTTCTAGTCGGAGGAATTGGACATGCTACTAAGGTGCTTCGCCAAAATTTTGCAAAGCAAGGGGTTTTATTTGAGGATGGACTCAGTGAAAGTGAGATGTGTTTTCGTTACTTAACAGAAAAATACCACATTCCAACTGAAAGATTCATTTTAGAAACAACCTCGACGAACTCTGGGGAAAATGCACAACATGCCTTGACGATCCTTCAAAAAAAGGGCGCTTTACCTGAACGGATTTTTCTTATGAATGATCCAACATTACAGCGACGTACCAGAGCAACTTTTGAGAAGGTCTGGAAAGGCACAGGAGTAGAATGGTGTAACTATGTCCCATTTGTTCCCCAATTAATTGAACTAGCGGAAGAGTTACATTTTTCTCAGCCAGAGTTGAACGATCAATGGTCGAAAGATTATTTTTATGCGTTAGTTTTAGGAGAAATGGTTCGTTTGAAGGATGATGAACAGGGCTATGGACCCAATGGGAAAAATTATATGAATCATGTGGACATCCCACAAAAAGTTTGGTCAGCCTATCAACGGATCCGTTCTTCTGTTTCAGGAACTTTCTTGCGTTCATGAGAAAATCATCCCTAGTAGACCAAACGAGAGCGTTAGCCAGTTTTTAAATTTGAACGATTTTTCAAGTAAGTAACCTCTTCAAATATATTTGGTTGAAATTTTTTTAGGTTTATATGATAATGAGGAACGTGTTGTAATAGAAAACAAAATAATGGATGATATTTAAGAGAAGAGGATTCAAATGGAAAATCAAAATAAATTATACCATTTTGTTGGTATTAAAGGATCAGGAATGAGCTCATTGGCACTTGTCTTACACGAGCAAGGGTTACCAGTACAAGGATCAGATATCGAAAAATATTTCTTTACACAAAGGGATTTAGAAAAAGCAAATATCAAAATTTTGCCTTTTGATGCAGAGAATGTTCAACCTGGAATGACGATCATTGCTGGTAATGCTTTCCCAGATACGCATGAGGAGATTCAAAGAGCGAAAGAGTTGGGATTAGAAGTTGTTCGTTATCATGACTTTATCGGCGACTTTATCCAAAACTACACGAGTATTGCAGTGACTGGTTCACATGGTAAAACGAGTACGACAGGATTACTTTCACATATGTTGACTGGCATTCGTCCAACAAGTTATTTAATTGGTGATGGCACAGGACATGGCGATCCTCAAGCAGAATTTTTTGCATTTGAAGCTTGTGAATATCGTCGCCATTTCTTAGCATATTCGCCTGATTATGTTATCATGACAAATATTGATTTTGATCATCCAGATTATTATACAAGTATTGATGATGTGTTTACCGCATTTCAATCAATGGCAAATCAAGTGAAAAAAGCGATCTTTGCCTATGGAGATGATGCTTACTTAAGAAAATTAGAAGCAGATGTTCCGATCTATTATTATGGTGTTTCTGAAGACGATGATATCCAAGCTCGGAATATCGAACGCACAACGACGGGGTCAGCTTTCGATGTGTACCACAAAGATGAATTTGTGGGACATTTCACTGTTCCTGCTTTTGGCAAACATAATATATTAAACGCATTAGGCGTGATCGCAGTTGCTTATTTTGAAAAACTAGACCAAGAAGAAGTAGCGAAAGAATTGTTAACATTCCCAGGTGTAAAACGTCGCTTCAGCGAAAAAATCGTAGCTGATATGACAGTTGTAGATGATTATGCTCATCATCCAGCTGAAATCAAAGCAACAATCGATGGGGCTCGACAAAAGTACCCTGATAAAGAAATCATTGCAGTTTTCCAACCTCATACATTTACCCGCACAATTGCTTTGATGGATGAGTTTGCAGAAGCACTAGATCTTGCAGATAAAGTTTACCTATGTGATATATTTGGCTCTGCTCGAGAAGAACAGGGCGATGTCAAAATTGAAGATCTTGGCAATAAAATCAAAAAAGGTGGTCAAGTGATCAAAGAAGACAATGTTTCTCCTTTACTTGATTTCCACGATGCTGTCATTATCTTTATGGGTGCAGGGGACGTTCAAAAATTTGAACAAGCGTATGAAAAATTATTAAGTAGTACGACAAAGAATGTATTGTAATCTATTTTTTTAAGTAGTCGATTGTAAAGCAGTCTCTATCTGTTAAAGAATGAAACTTAACAGGTAGAGATTTTTTGATTTTTCTGGTTTTCAAAAGAGGAATCAACATCGCTGTCTTCTTTCAGTTTCGTTAATATTTTCTTGTTTTAATCAGTGTAACTTGCCTTTTTGGACTGTTTTGATACAATAAGAAGTGATCAATATATAAACTGGAGGGTTACTAACTTGAACATAAGTAAACCACGTAAATTAGGAAAAACCATCAATGAACTGGAGGAAGGGGACTCGTTGTCTTTAACTGAATCGATTGAAGACAATCAGCTGTTATTGTATTTAGGACTAACAAATGATGCGAATCCACTCTACATCCAACATGATTTTGCGAAACACACGGAATACCAACAACCGATTGTGCCTTCTGTCATGTTGATGGGCATCATCACCAGTGCAATTTCAAAACATTTGCCAGGTCCTGGGTCTCATGTAGTCAATTTTTCTGTCAATTTTATTGAGCCAGTTTTCCATTATCAAACATTGACTTTTCAGTTTGATATTATCAAAGTAGACAAAATGAAAAATGTCGTGACAATCTCTGTCGAAGCAAACAATAGCGAAGAAAATCGGGTATTGGATGCAGTAGTGATGGTTCAGCCACCGGTCGAACCAGAATTAGAGATTACTCTTGAAAGTGAAGGTGAAACATATGAATAATCAAGGTACTATTTCAACAGGACTGAATCGCTTCTATGCTAAGGTCTATGGTTATCTAGGAGGAGGTCTAGCATTAAGTGCGATTATCTCTTATCTCGCATTACAAGTATATCCTCAACAAGTTTTCTCGTTCATCAATAATTTCCCATTAGGCTTTATGGGTCTCTGGATCGTAGAGTTGATTTTAGTAGTTGTATTGGGCGTTAAAGCAGCTAAAAATCCAAGTTTAGCTATTGGTGGTTTTATTGCGTATTCGCTCTTGAATGGACTGACGTTAGCTGTCACATTAGCGATGTATGATATCGGTAGCATTACCAGAGCGTTTATTACAGCAACTGGAATGTTTTTAGGGATGTCCGTTGTAGGCTTGGTTACTAAAAAAGATTTGACAGGTGTCGGCCGTGCCGGAATGGCCGCATTGATCGGTGTCATTATTGCCATGGTCTTGAATATCTTTATCTTACGAAGCAGCGCAGTAGAGTTGTTTATTTCTCTTCTTTTAGTCGTGATCTTCGCAGGAATTACCGCATATGACAACCAAAAGATCCGGTCAATCTATATAGAATCAAATGGGACAGCACACAGTGGAATTGCCGTTTTCTTGGCATTGCAACTATACCTTGATTTTATCAACTTGTTCTTAGCATTCTTAAGAATTTTCGGACGTAACAATTAAGCGATTGAATGGATCGTTCAGTTGAACAATAATTATGAGAGTGAAAAGCATTGAGTCTTTTCACTCTTTTTTGTCCAGTAAAGTGGTTAATTTGCGTTTTTCTTTTCGCTTTCCTCAGTATTCTTTGTTAGAATAAATAAGAACTTTACAGTAAGGAGTTAGGCAGATGACAAAAAATAAATTATTACTTGTAGATGGAAATAGTGTTGCTTTTCGCGCATTTTTTGCTTTACACAATTCATTAGAACGGTTTAAAAATAGAAATGGGTTGCATACAAATGCGATCTATGCTTTTAACACGATGTTTGAAAATGTGATGCAAAAAGAGCAACCTACTCATGTATTAGTTGCATTCGATGCAGGAAAGACGACGTTTAGAACCGAGATGTATGCAGAATACAAAGGTGGCCGTTCAAAAACTCCTGGAGAATTTAAAGAACAGATGCCTTACATTCGTGAATTACTCACAGGACTAGGTGTCCAATACTATGAATTACCTAATTATGAAGCGGATGACATCATTGGGACATTAGCCGAAAAAGTCAATAAAGAAGAATTTGATGTCGTTGTTTTATCTGGTGATCGAGATCTGACTCAATTAGCTAGTAATGAAATCAAAGTAGACATTACGGTGAAAGGTGTGAGTGATATCGAAAGTTACACACCTGAACATGTGGCTGAAAAATATGATGGGTTGACGCCAAATAAAATCATTGATATGAAAGGTTTGGCAGGAGACGCTTCAGACAATATTCCTGGTGTGACGAAAATCGGCGAAAAAACAGCAATCAAATTGTTAAAACAATATGGATCCGTTGAAGGGATCTATGAGCATATTGATGAAATGAAACAAAGCAAAATGAAAGAAAATTTGATCAATGATAAAGAACAAGCTTTCTTATCCAAACAATTAGCGACGATCAATACAGATGCGCCAGTTGAAGTCTCAATTGATTCATTGAAATATGAAGGGAAAAACTTAGAGAAATTGGTGCCATTT
Source organism: Enterococcus sp. DIV0691 (assembly GCF_051711145.1). Lineage (NCBI taxonomy): Bacteria > Bacillati > Bacillota > Bacilli > Lactobacillales > Enterococcaceae > Enterococcus > Enterococcus sp. DIV0691. The sequence continues at coordinate 1,588,381 of NZ_JBIOLY010000001.1, read as the reverse complement.
TATAAAGAAATGGAATTTAAACAATTCCTGGCAAAGCTGGACCTTGTTGAGGAAGAAGTAGAACTTGAAGATATCCTATTTGAAGTAGTCCATGAATACCATGAGGACATGTTCACGACTGACATGGCTTTATATGTGGAGATGATGGGAGACAATTACCATACAGAAGATATCGTGGGTGTAGCTTGGGGGACGAAACAAAAAATTTATGTTACGAATGATCTAGCGTTATTTGAGAACGAAGCTTTTTGTACTTGGCTAGCTGATCCAACACGGTTGAAAAAAGTCTATGATGCCAAACGGACTTATGTGGCTTTAAATCGTTATGCTACGAAAACAAAAGGGATCGATTTTGATGTCTTGCTTGGTGCCTACTTGCTTGATACAAATGAGAAAAGTACGGATATTGAAGGAATCGCTGCCCATTATGGCTATCATGAAGTGCAGTCAGATGAAGCAATTTATGGAAAAGGGGCAAAAAAAGGATTACCGGTAGAGGAAGAAGTATTTTTTGCCCACCTTGCCAGAAAAGTATCTGCCATTAATGTTTTAACACCTAAGTTAAGTCAAGAATTAACAGAAAAAAACCAAATGGCCTTGTTCCGTGAGATGGAACTACCCCTTTCAATCATCTTAGCTGAAATGGAAATCACTGGTATCAAAGTTGATGCTTCTCGTTTACAAGAAATGAAAATCGAATTCTCCAATCGATTGAAAGAGATCGAGGAAACAATCTATCAAGAGGCTGGTGAATCCTTCAATTTAAACTCACCAAAACAATTAGGGGTCATTTTATTTGAAAAAATGGGGTTACCGGTGATCAAGAAAACGAAGACAGGCTATTCCACTGCGGTCGATGTTTTAGAACAATTAAGAGAACAAGCCCCAATCGTGGATGACATCTTGACGTATCGCCAAATCGCCAAGATCCAGTCAACTTATGTAGAAGGTTTGTTAAAAGTCATTCAATCCGATGGAAAAGTCCATACCAGATATGTTCAAACATTGACTCAAACAGGGCGTTTAAGTTCAGTAGATCCTAATTTACAGAATATTCCTATCCGCTTAGATGAAGGGCGAAAGATTCGCCAAGCGTTTGTGCCTAGAGAAAAAGACTGGTTGATCTATTCATCTGACTATTCACAAATCGAATTGCGAGTCTTGGCTCATATCTCGAATGATGAACATTTAAAAGCAGCCTTTCTTGAAGGACAAGACATCCATGCAAGTACTGCTATGCGTGTTTTTGGGATTGAAAAAGCAGAAGATGTCACACCAAATATGCGTCGTCAGGCAAAAGCAGTCAATTTTGGGATCGTTTATGGCATTTCTGACTATGGTTTATCACAAAATCTTGGGATTACAAGAAAAGCAGCACAACAGTACATTGATACGTATTTTGAGAAATATCCTGGAGTCAAAGAATATATGGAACGTATCGTTCGTGAAGCAAAGGAACAAGGATTTGTCGAAACCCTTTACCATCGCAGACGTTATTTGCCTGATATCAATTCACGAAATTATAATATACGTTCTTTTGCTGAAAGAACAGCAATCAATACCCCAATCCAAGGAAGTGCCGCTGATATTCTTAAAATCGCGATGATCGAGTTGGATAAACGCTTAAAAGAAGAAAAACTATCAGCAACCATGTTGTTACAAGTACACGATGAATTGGTTTTTGAAGTGCCAGAAACAGAATTAGAACGATTAGACAAATTAGTAAGTGAAGTCATGGAACATGCCGTGTCCTTACACGTACCATTGATTACAGATAGTAGTTGGGGGAAAACGTGGTATGAAGCGAAATAGCTGATTGCCACTATTGAACCGATCTGTTCAATAAATAGATAAAAAAGCAAATAAGTCGAAGGTGAAAACATGCCAGAATTACCAGAAGTAGAAACTGTACGAAAAGGCTTGTCTCGTTTAGTCGTTGGAAAAAAAATCCAAAAAATCCAAGTCTTATGGCCAAGAATCATTGAACAACCAGAAACAGCAATCTTTGAAGCTTCGTTAGTTGGCGAAGAGATTCTGGCTATTGATCGAAGAGGCAAGTTTTTAATTTTTCGTTTGACTCATTATGAATTGATCTCACATTTACGTATGGAAGGAAAATACCAATTTGTTGAAAAAAATGAACCGATCGATAAACACACGCATGTCATTTTTTTCTTTGAAGATGGTAGCCAACTCCGATACCATGATGTACGTAAATTTGGACGAATGACATTAGTTGAAAAAGGAGCGAGTGATGCTTACAAAGGCATCATGAAATTAGGTCCAGAGCCGTTGCCAGATACATTTTTATTAGACGGCTTTCGTTTAGGCTTACAAAAATCTCATAAAGCGATTAAACCATTATTATTAGATCAAAAATTAGTAACAGGTTTAGGGAATATCTATGTGGATGAAGCGCTTTGGGAAGCGAAGATCCATCCAGAACAGCCAGCGGATACATTGAAGCCCAAAGAAGCAGAGTTGTTACGAAAAGCAATTATTGACGTGTTGTCTCGGGCAATCGAGGCTGGCGGAACGACGATCAGGAGTTATCTCAATGCGTTAGGCGAGTCAGGTAACTTTCAAGTAGCTTTACATGTCTATGGTCAGACTGGTCAACCATGTGTTCGTTGTCATACACCGATCGTCAAAACAAAAGTAGCGCAAAGGGGGACTCACTATTGTCCAAATTGCCAAAGACTAAAAATCAGCAAGTAGGCTATGTCTTAGGCTTAACTGGTGGGATTGCTACTGGGAAAAGCACTGCAGCAGCTGTTTTTAGCCGTCACCAAATCCCGATGATCGATGGAGATATCATCGCCCGTGAAGTCGTCCAACCTCAGACTCCTGGATTGGCGGCAATCGTTCAAGAATTTGGGGAAGAAATCCTTCAAGAAGATGGCTCGCTTGATCGAGTAGCTTTAGCTAAGATTATTTTCGATTCGACAGAACAAAGACAAAAACTTGATCGCTTATTAGACCCATTTATCCGTCAAGCGATTACGGAACAGATTAAGCAACAAAAAGCAAATTATCCTTTAGTTGTCGTTGATATCCCTTTATTATTTGAAGGTCATTATGAACCGGAAATGGATGCTGTAGCAGTCGTTTACCTTCCAGAAGAAATTCAATTGCAACGTTTGATGAAAAGAAATCAATTGACACTGGACGAAGCAAAGAAAAGAATACAAAGCCAGATGCCGATTGAAGAAAAGAAAAAATTAGCAGATATTGTTTTTGACAATTCCGGTAGTAAGGATGAACTGACTTGTCAAATCGAACGTTGGCTCTCGGACTTCAACAATCGATTTCTTTGAGTATATTTAGATAGTTTGCTATGCTGAATATAAAGAAAAGAGGGGGATTGGTATGGGGACTTTTAAAAATCAAAAAGATAAAGTAGTCGGTTCTGCAAAAGAAAAACTAGGAGAGATCTTGAATAAAGATGAACTGGTAGATGAAGGACGGGCACAATCAGAAGCTGCAAAAGAAAATGATGAACGCTACAAAGCCAGAGTCGATGAATTAGAAGACCAACAAGCAGAAAAAGAAGCCAAGGAGCAAGATCTGACACAAGAACGAAAAAAAGATGATCCAACACACAAAAAAACACCTTTACCAGAAGCCGATCATATTCCTGAACAACAAAAAATCGATGAACAACGAATGAAACATTATACAGGGATTGAAGAAAAACTTTAATGGGTATAACTTAGACTGTTGAAACAGAGAGTGAGACAAGTTTTGTCTCACTCTCTGTTTTTTTGAAGTATGCACCTGAAAGAAGTTTTTAAGAAGCACTGTTTTACATGCAATTTTCTCGAAAGTCAAGCCTAATTGTTTTGCTTTGGAACAATTTCGATCAATCGATTGAAAAAAAGGTTCTTCTAACGAGGTTTTTTATACAGGAGAGTCGCCTGTAAGAATTGTTTCATGTTATAATACAACTAGTTACATGTGTGAAACTTTTTTTATGAAAAGCAGGAGTGAATCATAAAAATATTGTTTCATACGTAATTATTTACGTAACTATTATCGAGTGAAAATTTATCCTTTGAATGTTCGTTGAATCAATACTATATAAATTGATTCAATATATTAAATGAATGTATATCAGAAAAATTTCAGATTAAGAGGTGAAAATAATGAGATGTCCTAGATGTCAACATAACAATTCCCGAGTGATTGATAGTCGACAAGCGGATGATGGTCGAGCAATTCGTCGAAGACGAGAGTGCGAAAACTGTTCTTTTCGTTTTACAACATTTGAAAGAATTGAAGCAGCACCTTTATTAGTGATCAAAAAAAATGGGGAACGGGAAGAATTTAATCGTGACAAGATTTTAAGAGGATTAATCCGTTCAGCAGAAAAAAGACCAGTTGCGATGGAACAAATGGAGCAAATCGTAAATCATGTTGAAAATCGGGTGCGAAGTCTTGGTGAAAATGAAGTATCGACGACGTTGATCGGAGAATACGTGATGGAAGATCTGGTCAATTTAGATGAGATTGCTTATATCCGTTTTGCCAGTGTTTATCGTCAATTTAAAGATATGTCGGTGTTTTTAAAAGAATTACAAGACATCGTTGATAAAGCAAAAGAAAATAATAAAGAGAATCATAAAGAAAACAACGAATAAATCAGAAATAAAATCAAGTCATAAAAGGAGGCCAAATTCCTTGGATAACGCATGGAAAGAGCTTCAACCTAAAAATATCTACCAAGGAAGAAAAAGCTATCCGCTAAGAGAAGAAGGGAAATCCTCATTACTTTATCTCTACCAGCCATTAATCGGCAGTGAAGCTTTGAGTTTGTATTTTACCTTACTATCAGAAATTCCTTTACAAAAAGGCGTTGGACCGGAAGGATTACATGCTGATCTGTTAAGTAGCTTGAATTGTGGTATTCCTCAGCTTTATGAAGCACGAAAAAAACTAGAAGGGATCGGACTTTTAGAAGTTTTTTTCAAAGAAGACCCTAGCTTAGGGGGATGTTTTATTTATGAGTTACTTGAGCCAATTGAACCGTTAGCATTTTTTAAAGATACATTATTGTCTTTTCTGCTATTAGAAAAAGTCGGTCAACGGCGTTTCGATCAGTTGATCCAACTATTTCAGCCGGAACATTTTTCGACGAATGATTATCAAAAGATCACGAAGAAATTTTTAGAAGTATATCGCTTTAATGAAAAAACTTATGCTGCAGATCAAGAGAAACTCGAGAAAAACCAACAGTCATTTACAACCAAATCAGCTGATCTGGGGAAGTCCATGGAACAATCCACTCTTGATTGGCGCTTTTTGACAGATTGGTTGGCAAAAAAACATATCATGAATCTAGATGAATCATTGAAGGAACAGTTAACAATGTATCATTTACTTTATGGCGTGGATGAGTTGACATTAGGTGAATGGGTCGTACAAGCGTATGATTTTTCTGAGCAGACAGTATCTGTCAAAGAGCTTCAACGCATCGTATTGATGAACCAACAGACGAAGCGAACAAATACATTGGCTAATCAAAATGAAGAAGCAACCTCTGCCAATCAGAATGAGACACCTAAGGAAGCAACTGCTCTGACAAATGCGACACTACAGTTAGTGAACGAAGCCAAAAGCATTCCGCCAATGAAATACTTAGAGGCACTGAAACAAGCAAAAGGCGGCTATGTCTCAAAACAAGAAACTTGGCTTTTACAGGATTTAGTTTCACAATCGGGATTGTCGAATAGTTTGATCAATATCCTGATCAATTATGTCTTAGTAATCAAAGATCGTCCTAGCTTAACCGCAAGCTTTGTCAACACGATCGCTAACGAATGGGCACAAAAAAAGATCATGACCCCAGAAGAAGCCATTGAACATATTCGGAAAACCAATAGCAAAGGCAAACAAAATACTAAAAATACGAACCAGAATTATTCAACTAATCGTCGAAACGTTCGTCGTGAGAAACTACCGGATTGGGTCAACCAGCCAAAAGAAGAGAAAAAAATCAGTAGTGAGAAAAAAGCGGAGATCGAACGACGATTCAAAGAATATTTTGCCAAGAAGGAGGGAGATAGCTAATGGAAGATGTAGGAAAAGAATTAAAGCGGATCATCAGCCAGCGAAATTATCAACAAAAATATGCTGAAATGATCGAAGAAGTCCTCAACGATCCAGATGTGCAAGCCTTTTTGGCGGATCACAAAGATGAATTAACACAAGCAGATATCGAAAAAAGTTATGCAAAACTATATGAATTTGTCCAAGAAAAACGAAAATACCAAAAAAATGACCCTACGATGATCGCTCCTGGCTATGAGCCCAAGCTAACCTTGAATTTTCATTATGTTGATGTGACTTATGTTCCAACAGAAGCCTTATTGGCGAAGAAAAGACAAGAAGAAATCAGGAACCGGATCAAAGCTGTCGATATGCCAAAAGATATCCAAGATGCTTCTTTCAATAATTTTGAGCGTACCGATGGACGGAGCTATGCAAGTTTTGAAGCACTAGACTTTGTGGAAAATTATAGTGCAAGTCCCAAAGAATATCACAAAGGACTTTATTTAGTTGGTAGCTTTGGAATAGGAAAAACCTATCTTTTAGGGGCGACTGCCAGAGAACTAGCCATTAAAGGCTTTACAACTACACTTGTCCATTTTCCAACTTTTGCTGTTGAAATGAAACAAGCGATTGGAAAAGATCAAGTCGCAGAAAAACTAGATGCGGTCAAACGTTCACCGATTTTAATGATGGATGACGTTGGCGCTGATGCAATGAGTAGTTGGATCAGAGATGAAGTCTTTGGTGTGATCTTGCAATATCGAATGCAAGAGCAACTACCAACCTTTTTCTCTTCCAATTTTACAATGAATGAATTGGAACATCATCTTGCTGTGACGCAGCGTGGAGATGAAGAACCATTGAAAGCCAAACGAATCATGGAACGAATCCGTTACTTGACGAAAGAAATTGAAATGACTGGACGCAATCGGAGAAATGGCTAGCGAAAAGAGAAAGCATAGAAGTCATAATTTTAGCCTTAGTAGGCTTAGAAGATGTGATCGAGAAAGCCTTTTGTTGAATTAGTTATTGCCCTATTTCCTGCCTATTGCTTTGATGGGTAGGAAAATAAGCAATGCAAACAATTAATTGAGAGAAGTCTGCAAATAATTCTCTTTTCAATGACTCTCGATGTTCGCTTAGTTATTCAAGAAACTCATAATTTGAGATGAAAGTGTATCTGAATTCATACTTAACGCCACTTTTTTTGATCGTAACAAGTTACAAAAGTGGTGTCATACTGGATAGAGTGATGATTACTGAGAAGCTTATGCCTGATCAATAGTCATCATGGTAACGAAAAAAGACAACCATAAATTTCTGATGAACAAGTATCAAAAACAAAATTGTACGACTAAAAACAGAATATATTGATTATCGTCAACTAAATAAAAAGTCAAAGAACGATCATCAATTGAAGTAATGTAAATAATTAGCCGGAGGATAAAGATATGAAAGTGATTTTTTCTTGTTTGTTGGCGACAGGGTTACTTTTTTCGCTAACAGGTTGTGGTAATGGAGATAAAAATGAGGCATCGATCGATTCGATTAGTGCGGAAACAACGACTAAAGCGAAGGATTCTTCTAACGAAGGACAAAGTATTTTTAAGGGTGAAATTGAAAGTATTGATGACTCAGTCGATGATACCATTCAAATCAAAGTGGTCAATGTAGATGAAATCGAAGACCCCGAGAATATTGGAACCTCTTTTGATAATGATGGTGTAACACTAAATGTTTCGAATGATCAATTAGTTGGAGGTAAGGAATCTTTTCAAAAAGGTGACGAGATCAAGTTTACTTTAAAAGAAAAACCAATTATGACAATGTCAATCCCTCCGCAAATTCCTGGTAATTCGATCGTTGAGGTAAGAGTTATTGAATAGTCAGTGTTAAACGTTTCGTAAAAGCAAATAGCTCATCAGGAGATTTGAAATTTTTCTTTTTCAAATCTCCTTCATTTATAGGGAAAATGTTATAATGAGGGGGAAGGAGTGAAGGTATGAACCACTTAGATTTATCGAAACGCTTAGCATTAGTAGGAGAACATGTCCCAACAGGAGCGTTTTTAGCAGATATTGGCTCTGACCACGCTTACTTGCCAGTTGCATTAATGTTAAAGGATAAAATTGAATTTGCTGTAGCTGGCGAAGTGGTGAAAGGCCCTTATGAGTCAGCAAAAAAACAAGTACAGAAAAATGGTTTAGAAAAGCGGATCGTTGTTCGTTTAGCTAACGGATTAGATGCGATTGAGCCAACAGATCAGATCAATGCGATCACGATTGCTGGTATGGGTGGGGCTTTGATTCGAGATATTTTAGAAGCAGGCGCCAAACAGCATCGTTTAACAGGGAAGGAGCGTTTGATTCTCCAACCAAATATTGGCGAGCAAGCAGTGAGAAAATGGTTGCAAGACAATCACTATCAAATCATTGCAGAAGAGATTTTAGAGGAAAACAAAAAAATCTATGAAATCATTGTAGCTGAAAAAACACCGACGAAGCATATCTATAATGAGGAAGAGATTCTGTTTGGTCCATTTTTATTGCAAGGAAAAACAGTGGTATTCCAAAAGAAATGGCAAAGAGAATTAAAACAAAGACAAGCGATTTTAAAACAATTGGCACAAGCACAGAACCAAGAAGAACGTGTTGAAGCGATAAAAAAAGAAATTCAGATGATCGAGGAGGTTTTAGCTTAATGGCGATCAACGGTAATGAATTTATTCGCAAATTTGAAGAATATTGTCCTCAATGGTTGGCTGAAGAAGGAGATCCTGTGGGGCTACACCTTGGAACGTTAAATAAACCGATTCAACGCATAATGATGACATTAGATGTTCGTCCAGAAGTTGTGCAAGAAGCCATCGAAAAAAAGATTGATTTGTTAATTGCTAAACATCCTCCCATTTTTCGACCAATTAAACGATTAACAACGGATCATCCACAAGAAAAAATGTATGCTGATTTATTAAAACATGATATTTCTGTCTATGCAGCACATACCAATATGGATATTATCGAGGATGGATTGAATGATTGGTTTTGTGAAGCGTTAGGAATCAATGTCGAAAATTATTTGTTAAAGACACATACAAGGCATTACAAAAAACTAGCTGTTTATGTACCGATCGAAGACGCTGACAAATTACGTAAGGCTTTAGCCGAGGCTGGTGCGGGTGAACAAGGTCATTACGATCATACAAGTTTTACCAGTATTGGCGAAGGTCGTTTTCGACCGAATGAACAGGCACATCCCGCAATTGGTAAAAATGGCCAACTAGAAAAGGTAGAAGAAGCTAAAGTGGAAGTGATTTTTCCTGAAGACCGTGAGGAAAAAGTGTTATCAGCTATGTATCGTGTCCATCCTTATGAAGAAGTAGCATTTGATTTGTTTTCAATTGACGAACCGACTCAAACCTGGGGGATCGGTCGAATCGGAGAATTACCAGAAGCGCTTGATTTAGATACCTTTGTATCTAAAGTAAAAGAAGCCTTCCAATTAGAAGGGCTACGAGTTGTTCGTCCAACTCATACAAAGAGCACTGTTAAAAGAATCGCCATTTGTGGTGGTAGTGGCGAAAAGTTCTATCCTTATGCATTAGCTCAAAAAGCGGATGTTTATATTACTGGAGATATCTATTACCACACAGCTCAAGATATGCAAAGTGCAGGCTTGATTGCGATTGATCCAGGTCATTATATTGAATCTTTATGTAAAGAAAAGTTTGTCGAAAAATTTGAGAAATGGAAACAAGAAGAAAATTGGACCGTTGATTTCTTTGTTTCAGAAACGGATACGAACCCATTTCAATTTAACTAAAGGAGAGCTGTTGTATGTACGAAAATCTTTTACCACGTTTTTTACGCTATGTTAAGACTGAAACCAGATCTGATGAAAGTAGTCAAACGACTCCTTCGACACAAACACAAGTCGCTTTTGCGCAAGTATTAAAAAAGGAATTAGAAGATTTAGGACTAACCAATGTATTTTACAATGAAGAAAATGGATTTGTTATAGGAACATTGCCAAGTAACATTGAAAAGAAAGTTCGCTCGATCGGTTTCATTGCCCACATGGATACCGCAGATTTCAATGCAGTAAATGTAAATCCACAAATCATTGAGAACTACGATGGGGAATCAACGATTGTTCTAGATAGTGAAGAACATTATACATTAAATACCAAAGACTTCCCTAATTTGAAAAACTACGAAGGACACACATTGATCACAACTGATGGCAGTACGTTGTTAGGTGCGGACGATAAAGCTGGGATCGCTGAAATTATGACCGCAATGGAAATTCTGCTGAAAAACCCAACTATCCCACATGGTGAGATTAAAGTAGCTTTTGGACCAGATGAAGAGATTGGGGTAGGAGCAGATAAATTTGATGTACAGCAGTTTGATGTTGATTTTGCCTATACCGTTGATGGTGGACCTTTAGGCGAATTACAATATGAAACATTCAGCGCAGCTCAGGCTAATATTTCAATTCAAGGAAAAAATGTCCATCCTGGTACAGCCAAAGATACGATGATCAATGCATTACAATTAGCGATAGACTTCCATAATCAACTACCAGCAGATGAAGTCCCAGAAAAAACGACAGGTTATGAAGGGTTCTTCCATTTGATGGGATTAAATGGAAATGTCGAAGAAGCAACTATGAGTTATATTATCCGTGACCACGATCGAGAAAAATTTGAAGCACGGAAAGCGAAAATTACTGAAATCCAAGAAAAACTAAATAGTCGCTTCGATCAGACACGTGTGAAAGTTGATATGTATGATCAGTACTATAATATGCGAGAAATTATTGAAAAAGATATGAGCATTGTTGAATTAGCAAAACAAGCGATGATCGATTTAGAAATCGAGCCTGTGATTGAACCAGTACGAGGTGGAACAGATGGATCGAAAATTTCTTATCTAGGCATTCCAACGCCTAATTTGTTCGCGGGTGGCGAAAATATGCACGGCCGATTTGAGTTTGTTTCTCTGCAAGTGATGGAAAAAGCAACAGATGTGATTGTAAAAATTGCAGAATTGAATACAAACGTATAAAATCAAATAGGAACGTGGATGGATCAAGTAAGTGAACGAAGTGGATCTATCCTTTTAGCTGGGGGTGGGCGTATTCCAACAATGGAACGTCTGACCCCTTGGTTTTTGTGTAAAAATGGGAGGAAGAAAGAAATGGAAAAATTGCTAGTTTTTTATAATCAAAGCTCAGGACAAGATGAAGGTGAAAAATTAGCAAGCTGGTTTAAAGAATATGCCTTAAAGAAACGACCAGAACTAATCATCAATCTAACGGAAACAGGTCCTTCAATCAAGCATGAGACATTAGTCAAAAAGGCTGAAGAAACGCACGCAGATACCTTAATCGTAATCGGAGGCGATGGTACGATCCATCATATTGTACAGGCTTTTCAAGATAAACTTGAGCATTATCAAGTAGGACTACTACCAGGAGGAACAGTCAATAATTTAGCCCGTGTTCTCGGTATTCCATTAGAAAAGGAAAAAGCTGCGGACATTATCTTAGAGGGACAAATCCGTCAAATCGATTATGGAAAAGTCAATGATGAAGTCATTATCTCAACTTTAACGATCGGTATACTGGCAGATACAGCTGTTTGGATCAGTCAAAAAGAAAAGCAAAAATATGGTTCTTGGATTTTTATCAAACGGTTCATCAAGTTATTATTAAAAAAGAGAAAGTATCATTTAGATATCAAAACAGAAAAAGAACATTGGCGAGGAAAAACACAATTATTGACAGTCACAATGTCTAACTCAGTAGGTGGTTATACGAATTTTGATGATTCAGCTTCACCCGATGATGGTATGTTTCATGTCACAATCATCCCATCTTTAGATATTTTTCGATTTGTTTTTTATTTGCCTCGTTTAATCAAAGGAAAAATTTACTCTGTCCCAGGTATCAATTATTTGACTGCTAGTCAGATCAATATCCAAGCACGGGAAAAATCAGTTGGCACTCGTACAGATGGTGATACGACAGATAATCTGCCTATCGAATTAGTCGTAGTCAAAAAAGGGTTGTCGGTCTTTGCTCCTAAAGAAGAGCAAAAATGATGTGCTAGAGGTGGAGGAAAACACGTATGGAAGCTTTACTACACAATCCTTTGTGGTTTTATTTAGTGATCGTCAATTTATATTTATTTTGTTTGATGGGGTATGATAAGTATCAAGCAAAAAAAGGCGGTTGGCGCGTTCCAGAAAATAATTTGATTTTTGTTAGTTTATTAGGCGGTGGAATTGGCGGATTGATTTCTCGTAAAGTATTCCATCATAAAACGAGAAAAAAGAAATTTACAGTAGGATTTGTACTGGGTGTATTGGTGGATTTACTGTTGATTTATTTTTTTCATTAAGGAGTAATTGATGGCGACAAAAGGTGCAAAAACGAAAATAGCGTTAAATCTATTCTTATTGATTGGAATTTTTGCCATTATTTATTATTTGATCAACCAATCTTTTGCAGATATTTTCGCTGAATTGCTGTCTACAAGCTTTATCGTTCTGGTAGCGGCATTCTTGTTAGGAACGATCTATCAGGTGGCAGAAGGTCGTTCAATCAAAGAGATTGCCCAGCCGTTCGAACCAACATTTTCCACTTGGGATGGTTTTTGGACGTCTTGCTATATTGCATTTTATCGAATCGTTTCATTTGGAACGGGAACTTTGATTTCAGAAATTTATTTTTATAATAAAAAAGGAATGAAATACTCACAAGGTGCAGGTGTCACTGCGTTGCATATGATTATGTATAAATTAGCCGTGATTACCTATGCGATCATTGGTTTGATCATCCAGTTCTCTTTATTTTATTCCAAAGGACCAAACATGATTTGGTTCATTATTGCTGGCATTATTTTAACTGGGCTGATCATTGCCTTTTTATTGATGGTCTCAATGAGTCTGAATCTACAAATTTTCTTTGTGAGTATCTCAAACAAACTGTTTCGAAGTGAACGCATCAGAAGTTGGGTAGATACATGTAATACACAAATCTATTCGTTGAGAGAAACTGTCCAGACAATTGTCAAAGATCGAACAGCTCTATTACGCATCTATTTTTGGAATATGGTCAAACTTATTTTTTGGTATATCATGCCCTATCTCTTTTTGGTTGAAAACCATCCCACGATCGACTTTCTCTTGACCTTTTCATTTATCAGTTTTGCGGTAGTATTATCTGGTGTCATCCCTACACCAGCTGGAATCGGCTCATTTGAATTTGTCTATCTGTTGTTATTCAGACCACTTGTGGGAACCGTAGATGCTGTTTCTTCTTTATTACTGTATCGGTTTAGCTCATTTATCTTACCTTTTATTTATGGGTTATGTTACGTGATTGCTGATCGTCGAAGGGTAATAAAACAAGAGATCCAAGATGTAAAAAACAACAAAAAAGAATCAAATTGATTATTACAGCGATTGTATAGAGTCATTTTATTAGATCTAAAACACAACAGTAAGTCCATCCAAGTTGGCTCTGTTGTGTTTTTTTTGATCACTTATTTCCGATAAAATAAGCGAGGTTATCTTTTGACCAAGACTGACCAAAGAGGTATAATGTTTATTGGAACGAGATGTATCATATTGGATATTGAAATTTTATATTCAGGAGGTAAGTAAAATGAACATTGAAAAAATGACAACCACGCTTCAAGAAGCGATTGCTGAAGCGCAACAAATCGCTGTCACAAGAAAACATCAAGAAATTGATATTGCGCATTTGTGGAAGATTTTTTTACAACCAAATCATTTTGGGCGCAATCTATACACTGATGCGGGAATGGATGTTGATACGTTTGAAAAGGAAGTAGATCGTGTATTAGATGAATATCCCACAGTTTCAGGGGGAAACGTCCAATATGGACAGAATCTAAGCCAAAATCTATTCCGTTTATTAAATGAAGCAGACCAGTTAAGAGAAAGTTTTGGCGATGAATTTCTTTCAACAGAGATTGTAATTTTAGCCTTGATGAAATTGAAAAATTATCCATTGACGGTTTATTTGACCAAAAATGGTTTATCAGAAAAAGAGTTACGTAAAAATATCGAAGACATGAGAGGAGGAGAAAAGGTGACATCTAAAAACCAAGAAGAACAATACAAAGCATTAGAAAAATACGGCGTTGATCTTGTTCAACAAGTTAGAAGCGGGAAAATGGATCCAATCATTGGACGTGATGAAGAAATTCGGGATGTTATCCGTATCTTATCTCGTAAAACCAAGAATAATCCAGTATTGATTGGTGAACCTGGTGTCGGTAAAACAGCAATTGTAGAAGGGTTAGCACAACGTATCGTACGAAAAGACGTGCCAGAAAACTTGAAAGATAAAACGATCTTTTCATTAGACATGGGGGCATTGATTGCTGGTGCTAAATTCCGTGGTGAATTTGAGGAACGATTAAAAGCTGTGCTGAAAGAAGTCAAGAAAAGTGATGGACGAATCATCTTATTTATTGATGAAATCCATAATATCGTTGGTGCAGGGAAAACTGAAGGCAGCATGGATGCTGGAAATCTGTTAAAACCAATGCTTGCTCGTGGTGAATTGCATTTGATTGGGGCAACGACATTAGATGAATATCGTCAATATATGGAAAAAGATAAAGCATTAGAACGTCGTTTCCAAAAAGTCTTAGTCAAAGAACCGACAGTAGAAGATACTATCAGTATCTTACGAGGATTGAAAGAACGTTTTGAGATTCATCATGGAGTCAACATTCATGATAATGCATTAGTCGCTGCTGCAACTTTATCTGACCGTTATATCACAGACCGCTTTTTACCAGATAAAGCAATTGATTTGATCGATGAAGCAAGTGCAACGATCCGAGTAGAAATGAACTCTATGCCGACTGAGCTAGACCAAGTGACTCGTCGCTTGATGCAATTAGAGATCGAAGAAGCAGCATTGAAAAAAGAATCAGACGATGCAAGTAAAAAACGTTTGAAAAATCTACAAGAAGAGTTAGCTGATCTTCGAGAAGAAGCAAACTCGATGAAAATGCAATGGGAAACAGAAAAACAAGAAGTCAATAGCGTTTCTTCTAAACGTGCGGAAATCGATAAAGCCAAACATGAATTAGAAGACGCAGAAAACAACTATGATTTAGAACGGGCTGCCGTCCTAAGACATGGAACGATTCCTCAATTAGAAAAAGAATTAAAGGAATTGGAAGCAAAAGCTAAAGACAGTGAAATCAAAATGGTTCAAGAATCAGTCACTGAAAATGAAATTGCGCAAGTGGTTGGACGTTTAACTGGTATCCCAGTCACGAAATTAGTGGAAGGAGAACGAGAAAAACTAATCAAGCTCAACGAAACATTGCATAAACGTGTGATTGGACAAGATGAAGCAGTAGATGCTGTCAGTGATGCGGTCATTCGCTCTCGAGCAGGATTGCAAGATCCAAACCGCCCACTAGGTTCTTTCTTATTCTTAGGACCAACCGGAGTTGGGAAAACAGAATTAGCGAAAGCTTTAGCAGAAAACTTATTTGATTCTGAAGAACACATGGTGCGGATCGATATGAGTGAGTATATGGAGAAACATGCCGTATCTCGTTTGGTGGGGGCTCCTCCAGGCTATGTTGGCTATGAAGAAGGCGGACAATTGACGGAAGCCGTTCGCAGAAATCCTTATACGATCGTTTTACTCGATGAAATCGAAAAAGCCCATCCAGATGTCTTCAATATCTTGTTACAAGTATTAGATGATGGACGTTTAACTGATTCTAAAGGACGTGTGGTTGACTTCAAAAATACCGTTCTTATCATGACCAGCAACATTGGTTCTCAACTGTTATTAGAAGGAGTGTCAGCAGATGGCACTATCCCTGAAGAAGTGGAAGAACAAGTAAGAACGATCCTTCGAGGTCATTTCAAACCAGAATTCTTAAATCGAATCGATGATACGATTTTATTCACACCATTAAGTCTTGAAAATGTGAAAGGAATCGTTGATAAAATGGTGGCACAATTGGCAAAACGATTGGATTATCAAGAAATTCATCTAACAATCAGCGACGAAGCCAAAACATGGATTGCTGAAAATGCCTACGAACCAGCATACGGGGCTCGACCATTGAAACGCTTTATTACGAAAGAAGTAGAAACACCATTAGCCAAAGAAATCGTAGCAGGACACATCTTACCAAAATCTAAAGTAACGATTACCTTGCTAGCAGAGAAACTTCATTTCCAAACGGAAGAACTTGAAGACACGGAAGAGTAAAGAAACGGTTAACATTCGCAAGAAAACGGGTGTTGGCGAACAGTAAGTAGAATCGATCAAATTTTTTAGTTGAGCCACACACCATCTCAGCTCTCAAAAAAATAAAACAATAAAGTTAGGTCAACAACCTAGCTTTATTGTTTTTTTGTAATTTGGTCATAAGTCTGAATAAATCATTCATAAAATAAGTTGATCTCAATCGTTATCTCCAAGTTCATCTACTAAGGTAATGTTTTTATTCCCCATATAAATAGGAGTGGGCAGGTAAATATCTTCTTTGGTTCCCATCATTTCAACCCTTGTCACTAAGTACAATTTTCATTGGGAATGGTAACAAAATCACCGTAAGGGTTGATGATAAGAAATAAGTGGGTGAGACAAAATGAGATGCCACCTAACCATTGACGTTTTCACGCACAATTTTTAGGAAGCATCTCACTTTTGTCACAATTCTTTAATGTGATATTTTTTTTGCTCTATTTCAAAATTTTCAACCGATAATTTTCAAAATAATCACGATTGTTTCTTCCTTGGGTCCAAGCAAAGATTCCCATGACCAATGCACCAATCGTATTTGTGAATAAATCACCCATCGTGTCCATCAAAGCAGCTCGTCCGACAAATAAGGTGCCATCTGAAGCGGCAAACCGTTGGAGATTCATTCCTAAGAATTGATCACAGAGAAATTCCCAAAATTCCCAGAACACGCCACAGAGGCCAGCAAAGGCAAAACCAAACAGTAAAAACAACCATGGACTAGTCTTCGCAATTGGTGCATCTTTCAATAATAAGCCGATCAATCCGTAACCTAGGGCAGTCAATACCATAGGACTAACGGCGTGTAAAATTTTATCCCAGAATGAAATGATACTGATCAAATGCATACCGGTACCTAAGAACACGGAAATAAACAAGAAAAACCAATAAAATAAAACAATGGCATCTGGAACGTATAATTTTGCGATCTTTCTAACGATCTGAGGGAGAAAAATCAATAGAATCCCAGCTAAAGATTCGATGATGAAAGTAACTCCCTGAGTAGTTGAATATTTTTTAGTAATAAATTCATAAAGGTTATAACAAACCACAAACACACCAAAAGCAACAAGTGCAAGTTGGATTTTTTTCATTGTCTTATTCATGGCTCAAACCTCCATCTAAGTAAGTCTTTACTTGACTGAGTAGCGCTTCTTCACTAGTTACGAGAGCGCCATTTAGCTTGATTAACCCAATTGTATAAAGATTTAAATAATGGAATTGGTTTTCAGCTACTTCTTGTAAAGCAGCAATTTTTTGCGGGTGGGTACCGCCTTGTTGCCGACTATCTGTATACAATCCAATGACAGGAATCCCTTTAGCATAGGCAACACCAATTTCGGATGCAACACCAGGATCAATGGTCAAACCATCTAATAGTGCAATCATCAAATCACTTTCCAATACCTTTTCTGTATCGGCTAAAGCAATCATCTGACTATCAGCATAGGCTGTTTTATCATTGATCGCTTCGTTTTCTTGCGGAAGATAAATGGTTAATTCATTGGAAAGACTCCTGATTTCTTCTACAAGTTTCGCATTATATAATAAGTCACTTTTCGCAAAAAGTGGGGCAGCAAAATAAATATTCATTTTCATCGTCCTTTTCTTAGAAATAGTCACTGAAATAAGCTTCCATATTTGGAAGAATCAATTCAAGTGTTTTAAGTGTTTCATTATCTGTTTTGATTCGTTCGATCCTTGCAAGATAAGAAGGGCGACGATAATTCATCATCAAACAACTTAATGTTTGAATGGACAACTGAACCGATTGTCCGACAGGTTCGTCCACGACATCCAATTGTCCGTCTTCGTTCCAGACCAACCCAAAAACACCATTGTTCCATGAGGCGATAGGGTCCTCGACAACAAAGTGGAAAGGTTTCGCAGTAGAAACGAAGGGGAATTGCTTCAGAAACTCTTTGACATCTACGATTCTCGCCATGTAATAAGGCTCGATCTGTTCTTTTATTTGACTATCTTCAATCAAGAAAGCCAGTGGCTCATTTTTGTAGATGTCACCGTGAACCCAGTAAACCATTGAAAAGTGTGCTGAAATAAAATTCCATAAACCATTCCGAGCTTCTTGATTCAAGTAAAACATCTCTTTAACATGGAAAATTTCTTCAGCGACCCAATAAAATAAAACACCAATTGGTTCATGCTCTTTCGTATAGTAGATCGCAGCTGTCCGTTCCTCTTTATTTTCAAATCGCCAATATTCTTCCCAATGAAATTGGCTACGAAACAAAGCACCGTGATTTTGAGCCGCAAATTTCTGATACACTCGGTAAACATCTGGATGATCTACTGGTAATCGTTCAACCATTCCATCCACAGGAACATTCTTCGGTAATTGGGTATCACGAATTTTAAATGTCAACTTATCAGACATGATTTCCCAACCCTTGCGTCGATAATAAGGCACGCTATAGGGATAAAGATAAGAGATCCATTGTTTGTTTTTACGCATATTATCTAACGCAACCAAGATCAAATCTTGCATCAATCCATGATTTGCATATTCAGGATACGTTCCGACACCGGTAACGCCACCCATTTTGTAGGGTTTACCGTGGATGTTGACTTCACATGGATAGATCGCAATTTGAGAAATCAATTTGTTATGGTGGAACCAGCCAAATACTTCCGATAGTTCCAAGATTGGGCGCTTGGAACGAATAAATGCCCCTTTGCTTTCAAAACCACTTTCTTCGATGTCTGCTTCTGTTACTTGAAACACATAAGACAATAACTCATTGAATTGATCAACATCTTTTTCAGTAACAGGTTTTAATTCAAGATTTTCTCTGAAATCTTTTTCATCCATTCTTTCATCTCCAATTATTTACTTGTTATTAGTATAGCAAATTTTCATAAAAAAAACTTCTAAAGCTGACTAGGTAAAAAGTCTTTAAATTCATGCTTTTCATTGATATAATGAGAGGTGCTGATTAAACGAAAAGAGGAGACGCTATGGATATAAAAAAAATGAAACAACGACAAGAGCAAATTCGAAATTTTTCGATCATTGCTCATATCGACCATGGAAAATCAACGCTGGCCGATCGTATTCTGGAAAAGACGAACACTGTGACGTCTCGTGAAATGCAGGATCAGCTATTAGACTCAATGGATCTAGAGCGTGAACGTGGAATCACGATTAAATTAAATGCTGTCGAATTGAATTATACAGCCAAAAATGGCGAAACCTATATCTTCCATCTCATCGACACCCCTGGGCACGTCGATTTCACTTATGAAGTATCAAGGAGTTTAGCAGCCTGTGAAGGTGCGGTATTAGTAGTTGATGCGGCACAGGGAATCGAGGCTCAAACATTAGCAAATGTTTACTTAGCTTTGGATAATGATCTGGAAATTTTGCCAGTCATCAATAAAATCGATCTTCCAGCTGCTGATCCAGAACGTGTACGACAAGAAATCGAAGATGTTATCGGAATCGATGCCAGTGAGGCAGTCCTGGCTAGTGCTAAAGCAGGAATTGGGATTGAAGAAATACTTGAACAAATCGTTGAATATGTACCAGCCCCATCAGGCGATCTGGATGCCCCTTTGAAAGCATTGATCTTTGATTCCGTGTACGATAGTTATCGAGGAGTCGTTCTGAATGTTCGAATCACAGACGGCATGGTCAAACCAGGCGATAAAATCAAATTGATGAGTAACGGCAAAACATTTGATGTGACAGAAGTGGGAGTCTTTTCACCAAAAGCTGTTGCTAGAGATTTCTTGATGGTCGGTGATGTAGGGTATATCACGGCAAGTATCAAAACGGTCCAAGACACACGAGTAGGGGACACAGTTACGTTAGCAGATAATCCAGCAGAAGAAGCGCTACCTGGATACCGTAAAATGAATCCAATGGTTTACTGTGGATTATATCCAATTGATACTTCCCGTTACAATGATTTGCGTGAAGCACTTGAAAAATTACAACTAAACGACGCAGCACTACAGTTTGAACCTGAAACCTCACAAGCTCTTGGCTTTGGCTTCCGTTGTGGATTCTTAGGTTTATTACACATGGATGTAGTCCAAGAACGTTTGGAACGTGAGTTCAACTTAGAGTTGATCACAACGGCACCTTCTGTAATCTATCATGTGAATAAAACAGATGGGTCTATGACAGTCGTCGATAATCCAGCAGATTTTCCAGAACCAGTAACGATCCAAGATGTTGAAGAACCTTTTGTCAAGGCACAGATCATGGTTCCAAATGACTTCGTTGGTGCAGTGATGGAACTATCCCAAAGAAAACGTGGAGAATTCATCACAATGGATTATTTAGATGATTATCGAGTGAATGTTGTTTATAACATTCCACTTTCTGAAATCGTTTTTGACTTTTTCGATAAACTAAAATCCAGCACGAAAGGTTATGCTTCCTTGGATTATGAAATGTCCGGTTATCAAAAGAGCAAGTTAGTAAAAATGGATATTTTATTAAATGGAGAAAAAGTCGATGCGTTAAGTTTCATCGTTCACCGAGATTTTGCTTATGAACGAGGAAAAGCAATCGTTGAAAAACTGAAAAAACTAATTCCACGTCAACAATTTGAAGTGCCGATCCAAGCAGCTATCGGACAAAAAATCGTTGCTCGTTCAGATATCAAAGCATTACGTAAAAACGTCTTAGCAAAATGTTATGGTGGAGATGTCTCACGTAAACGTAAACTTCTTGAAAAACAAAAAGAAGGAAAGAAACGAATGAAACAAATCGGTAGCGTCGAAGTCCCACAAGAAGCCTTCATGGCTGTTCTGAAAATGGATGAGGATGAACCGAAGAAATAGCAAAGGGTCTAGCCATTGAGCTAGACCTTTTTTATCTGTTTTTCCCACGGTTTTCTCAGGCTCTTTGTCAAATGATGTTGGTAAAGAGAAATCTTAGAATAATTTGGGGCAGAAAGAAGAAAAACTTCTTTCTGTTCTTTTTATTTGGTTAAAATAGTTTTACCATGTCGAATCATGATCCGTCGTTTGAAATGATAAAAATTTCGAAACCCATAAGCATTGCGTTTTAATACTTTAATATGGTTGTTTAAACATTCTAGTGGTCCGTTTGAATAACTGTAGCGGAGGGCATTTTGGATCTGTGGCAGAAACTTTTTAAATGTTCGCAAAGTTGTCGCATAAGTTTCAGGTAGCCGGCTGACTTCTCTGGATAAACAGTCCTCAAATAGTGAATGATCTCTTTTCTTTTTAAGATTGATGACATCTATTCAGAGCTACTTGAAAAAGTAGCTCTTTTTAGTTGCTTTTGATTAATCTATTTTATTAAGAATAGATTGCATTTTTATTCTGCCATTTTTGGTTAAATATAATGTTTTTTATTATTAGGTAATATTTTTTATATTAGATATAACAAAAACAAATAAAAAAACTTAATTTAATAGATTATAATTAAAATGTGCTACAAGATATTTCATGTTGTATTCGCATTATTCAGGTTAAACTATGTAGCACAAAATAAATTTCGTAGTAACTACGATCAACCTCACAAAGATCTCCTGTATTTTACTGCGATTTATTATCTATGAGACTACTCATAAGAGTAGTCTTTACATAAAAAACTAATAAAGAAGGTATCACTATGTATTATGTAGAAGTACAAACACGAGGAGTAAAAAACAAACAATATGTCAAAAGTGTAATCAATAATTATCCACTATTAGGATCATGGAAAGAGGCTGAACCATTTTCAAAAGAATGTGCATTGCAAATAAAATCATTTTTAGAACAAGAACTAATTTGTGGAAAAGCAATAGTCAATATAGTAGAAAAGTAAAATTTATTAAAGTTTTAAGTAAATGATGTAATATTGTAATTAGTGGCGTTAGTCGTTTATTTTCAAATTTTTCATCCTTTAATTAATCATTCTAAATATTTACTCCAAATTTTGTATTAAAAAGTGTATCAAGCAGTTATCCTTGTGTTACCATTGCATCCGTGTTATAGTAATTAAGTAATCTAATTTGAAACGTAATCTGAGCGATATATTCACACTATAAAAACTCCTTTTACCAAGTAATATTAATTGCAACAAAACACGTATTATATACGTATTAGGAGGAAATATATATGAATAACGGTACAGTAAAATGGTTTAACTCAGATAAAGGTTTTGGATTTATCACTGGTGAAGATGGAAATGACGTATTTGCACACTTCTCAGCTATCCAAGGAGATGGATTCAAAACATTAGACGAAGGTCAAGCTGTTTCATATGATATTGAAGAAGGACAACGTGGTCCTCAAGCGGTAAATATCGTAAAATAATGTTGAACTTTAACCACCTCGATTGAGGTGGTTTTTTTTATATTATGGCTCATAAGCATCCGGTCGTATAATCGAGTCTTACAAGGTAAAAAATATTCTATTAAAGAAATAATTTCGCCATTTTTTCGCCCCTTTATAAAATATCCATTATTATTATATGAGTATCAGCAAGTATTAAATAATAGGCTCTTGCTTAATATGAAAGTTGGTATAATAGGATTTATAATGATGTATAGATATTAGAAAAACTTTGTGAATAACACAATCTTATAGGAAGCCTTCATGGCTGTTCTGAAAATGGATGAGGATGAACCGAAAAAATAGCAAAGGGTCTAGCCATTGAGCTAGACCCTTTTTTATCTGTTTTTCCCACGGTTTTCCCACATGTGAAGAAATAGCAGCGCTTACTTGAAAATAGTGTAAAAATTAGACCATGTTTACATGGATTTACCACCGGTTTGCCACCGGTGGTTTTTTTTGGTGGCAAACCTCAAGAGTTCTTTCTAAGCTTCTCCATAATGTCGACCGTTTCATTTTGCATTTTATTCGGCATGTGAGAGTATCCATCGTAATAGAAATTCTGCTATGCCCTAGTCGTTCAGGAATTTCCTTCATCTTAGCACCATTTTCAAGAAGAGTAGCGTGAGTATGCCGCAAAGAATGAAAGTTGAATGAGAGGGGGAGTGCATTCTAGATTTAGTATTTCATTTCACTACACTTTGAATGATCAGTTTCATGCTTCCCCTAATCCTTGAACTGAGCGATTACTACTATTATCACTACTCAATAAGAATAATAGACACGATTGCGCTGATATTTATATGGGGTTATGCCTACGATCTTTTTGAATACGGTTGAGAAATGGCTCTGGGTGCTAAATGATAGTTCTTCGGCAATTTGATTGATGGATTTGTTAGAAAATAATAAAAAGTACTTGGCCTTTTCAATTTTCTTCAAATGCATGAAATCTTTAAAATGCATCCCAACTTCTTTATAAAATAACCTTCCCACGTATTTTGAATCCCGATTTAAAACATCACAGATATCTTTTAAAGAAATAGCTTCATACAGATGATTTTCTACATAGTTAAGAACACATACGGTAACAGGGCTATAGGTTTTTTTAGGAATATTGGTTGGATGAGCCAAAAAGTCATGAATGGCTTGCTTAGCTAATGTTTCAAACTTATTGATATCACGAATTTCCTGTAAATATTCATAGTACTGAAACTGTCTATTAAAAACTTTGCTTACCGGTACACCTTTTTCAACTTCCACTCGTGTAAGTAATGTAATGAGCGCACAATAAAAACATTTAAGTTGATCGCTTGTAAGGCTCTTATAGTAATATTTGATAAATAATTCAAGTGTTTTTATTGCAGCTAATTTATTGCGATCTTTTACATGAGAAAAGAGCAGCAACTCTAACTTATAGTATTCTTCAATATCGTAAAAAGTATTATAAGAGAATGTTTGTGATTGGTAAAATTCTTCTAGATTTAATTGCTTATCGTCGATTTTTTTTGGTGAATGATGATTTGCTAATATAAATAGATTTGTAAGGATTTGTCTGAATTCTTGTGTGGTATCCTCGGCTTCTTTTAAACCAAAATTTACCTCAGCCATGAGTAATGGGCCACAGGTAATCTGCATATAACCTGTCTCTGATGAACTGTCACTATATAAAAAAGTTCCATAGATTTCTCGTTTTATATTATACATTTGAATAGCAGAAAGCTGATTTTCTTCTGTTTTTAGTGTTTTTTCAACCACACTGACGGGAATGCCTAGTTTTTCTGTTATGGATATTAATGAAATAAGGATTGGCGACATACTAACACCTCCATTCAAAATATAAAACACTTTCTTAATAAAAGAAACACTTTTTTGGTATATCTATTCATAATCATTGTTTATACTATGGATGATTAAAGTACTTGATCAAAAAAACATTTATTTAAACATATTAGAATGGAGTATTGAGTAATGAAAAAATTCGAAGCATTTTTAAACAACAATTTGTTGCCGCTTTCAGCAAAGATGCAAAACAATAATATCTTAGGAGCACTATCTGAAGGATTTATTCGAACAAGTCCAGCGACGATTGGATCTGCGTTCATTTTAATTTTAGCAAATTTCCCGATTCCTGCTTGGCTTAAATGGTTACAGGATATGAACTTAGCACCTGGTTTAGCCGCTGTTAGTAATGCCTCTATTGGTCTAATGGGTTTATTTGCAGTTTATAATATTGCGTATGCATATGCGAATCGCTTAGGTGTCCATTCACAAAATGCAGGTCTAATTTCTCTCGCTTCATATTTTATTTTAATCCCTCAACAAGTTGTTACGCATGTCAACGATGGGGGAAAATGGGTGGAATCAACAGTCAACGCGGTGAAATTTGATTATTTAGGAGGACAAGGTATTTTTGTAGGAATGATCGTTGCAATTGGAATTACCAAATTGTATTCTATCTTGTCAAAGAAAAATTTTACGATCAAATTACCAGCATCAGTGCCACCAATGGTTTCTGATTCCTTAGCACCGACGTTTATTGTGACCACGATTTTCTTATTTGTATGTGCCATTCGGATTGCTTTTTCGTTTACTGATTTTGGAGATATCTTTACTTTTATTACAGAAATGATTAGTGCACCGTTGAATAGTTTGATGGCTAATCCAGTATCAATGATTTTTATTCAAGTATTGATTGCTTTCTTGTGGTTCTTTGGTATCCATAATGCTGTGTTATCTGGACCACTTTCAGCTGTAACCTTAACAATGATGACTGCTAATATCGATGCTTATACCAATGGTAGCACGTTGCCTTTTGCCATGGCTTCTCTTGTGTATGGTGTTTGTGGAGCGGCAGGAAATGCGCTTGGTCTGGTTATTTGTTTATTCTTCTCTAAGTCAGCTCGCTATAAAGAAATGTTTAAGTTAGGTGCGTTGCCAACGATTTTTAATATTACCGAGCCGCTAAACTTTGGGATTCCGACAGTAATGAATCCAATCTTTTTCTTACCATTAGTTTTAAGCCCACTTGTTGCAGGTTTTGTTTCTTGGGGATTAATGAGTACGATCTTGCCAATTCCCTATAATCCTACGGCAGAAGCGATTCCTTGGACAACACCAGGATTTGTTAAGTTTTCATTGATTGGTAACTGGCAATTCCTGTTGATTTACATTATTATCACGGCAATTGTGGCATTGATTTGGTTCCCATTTGTTAAAGTGGCTGATATGAAAGAGCTACAGGAAGAAATGAAAAATAAATAATTGTTAGGAGTAAATCCAGTGTTAGGAATTTCCTTATATCCAGAAAAAGCTTCATTTAATGAAATGAAAAACTATTTAGCTTTAGCAAAATCGTATGGCTTTCAACGTGTATTCTTGAGCTTGCTTCAAATTGATCGGAACAATGTCAGTGAGTCCATGGAAAAATATTTAAAAATAATCAAAGAAGCAAGAGAGCAAGAATTTGAAGTAGCTATTGATTTTATCCCACCAATATTTGATCTTTTAGGAGAGTCCTATAAAGACTTAACATTTTTAGCTGATTGGGGAATTAATTGTATACGCTTAGATGCTGGTATGACAGGGAAAGAAGAAGCTGAAATGACTAAAAATCCTTATGGTATCAAGATTGAATTAAATATGAGCAATTATTCTCATTATCTTGATCAAATTTTGGATTATGGTCCGAATCGAAAGCAGCTTACTGGTTGCCATAATTTTTTCCCACAGCAATATACAGGGCTATCCAGAGAGCAGTTTAAGCAGTATTCAATAAAATTCTGTCAAAGTTATTTAACGACAGCAGCATTTGTTACTTCTCAGTTCGGGGAACAGGGCCCTTGGCCATTACAAGAGGGGCTTTGTACCTTAGAGGAACATCGTCACCTACCAATAGGAATACAAGTGAGGGATCTTTTACAAAGTGGTCTAATAGATGATGTCCTGATTGGTACGATGTTTGCCTCAGAAGAAGAATTACGTCAAGTCAGTGAAGCTGCCAAAGATTCAATGAAAAAAATAGATATCACCTTAGTGGAAGATATTACTGCATTCGAACGACAGCTCTTATTTGACTACACGCATAACTATCGAGGAGACTCTTCGGATTATATGATTCGTTCAACTAGGCTTCGCGCTAAGATTGTAGATAAACCATTGCCTAGCAATCACCCAGTTCAGATGATCAAAAAAGGGGATATTCTCATTTTAAATGAGGCTTATGGGCAATATAAAGGTGAAGTTCAAATTGCTTTGAAAGATCGCCCTGGTGATAAAAAAATCAATCTTGTGGGGCATATTCCGGAAGATCGGTTATTTGAGATGAAAAACATACAACGCTTTGAAGATTTTAGATTTTGTGAGGTGAACAAACAGTATGACTAGCTATTACTTAGGTGTCGATATCGGGGGGACCTTTATTAAATTAGGAATAGTTGATTCTACAGGACAGATAATAAAAAAAGAAAAAATCACTAGTACAAATGATATGACACAAATTTTGACCGATTTGAAAAATTATTTAAACGAGCAACAACAGTATTTAGATATTTCTGGTGTAGGAATTAGTTTACCAGGAGTGATAAATCATGATGGAACGATGCAAACAGCAGGCTCCTTAAAAAAATTGATTGGCTTGAACGTTAAAGAAATTGCTCAAGACCATTTACAACTACCAGTGGAAATCATTACTGATAGTAAAGCGGTTGCCTTAGCTGAAGGTTGGCTTGGAAATGGGGCGAACTATAGTAATTATGTCTGCGTGACTTTAGGCTCCGCTATTGGAGGGGCGATCGTGATTGATCGTAAGCTTTATTGGGGGCAAGGTGGTTTAGCTGGTGAGTTCGGTGTTTCTTTAATGGGTAGAGAAAATCAGGAATATAAACTGGATTCTACTTCATTACATGCGGGTGTTGTCGGCGGTTTATGTCGCAAATATAGCTTAGCGATTGGGAAAGAAGTGAAGGATGCCAAGTATATCTTTGATTTGGCCGCACAAAAAGATGCATTAGCTAAAAAATATGTAGATGAATTTTTAGATGATGTTGCCCGACTTCTAACCAACATTAGTGTGTATATAGCACCCGAAGCTATTTTGATAGGAGGAGGGGTTAGTGGAAATTCTCAGATTATGGCGGAGATACAAGCAGCTTATACAAGAATTATTCATGAGTACCGAGTATTATCCAGCGTTCAAATGCCCCAAGTCATTCCTTGCAAATTGGCAAATGATGCCGGTGTAATTGGTTCAGTAAAACAAATCATAGATATGCAACAGATAGGTGATAATCAATGACAGCTCTTTTTGATATTAATTTTTTTTCCAAAACATTGAATATGAACACGACAATGAAGGTGATCGTCCCTCAAAGACAGAACCATTCAATCGGTGTGTCACAAGCTCCCGAATCTGAAACTTATAAAATTTTATATTTGCTTCATGGAATGACTGATGATCATACAATTTGGTTAAGGCGCTCTAATATCGAGCGTTATGTCTCAGATAAAAATATGATCGTAGTAATGCCAAATGTACACTTGTCATGGTATACAGATACAAAATACGGGCTGAATTACTGGAAATTCATTTCGGAAGAATTACTACAGGTTTGTCATGAATTTTTCCCATATATTTCCTCAAAAAGAACTGATCATCTCGTTGCTGGACTATCAATGGGGGGCTATGGCGCGATCAAACTAACGATGAAACGTAGTGATTATTTTGCCTATGGAGCTTCATTGTCTGGCGCATTAGATGTGGTTAACGGGTTAAAGAACAATAACCAGCAGTCTTTGACTGGGCAACCATTGTCTGACCAGGAAAAACTCTATTGGCAAGGGATTTTCGGAAATTTTGCACAAGCGGAATCAGAAAATCTTTTTACAATGTTGGAAGCGGGTCTCGGTAAAGAAGCAACGAACTATTTTGCTTGCTGTGGCTATCAAGATTTTTTATATGACCATACAAAAGCTTTTGAAAAAGAATGTCACAAGAAAAAGTACCAATTGACAACCGATTATTCTAATGGAAGTCACGAATGGGGCTATTGGGATAAACAAATTTTTAAGGTACTAGATTGGTATGAAGAAAATGAAAAGGGTGTAGAAAATGGAACATCAAAAATTAAATGACTTCCCAGAAGACTTCTTGTGGGGCTCTGCTTCAGCTGCCTATCAAGTAGAAGGTGCTTATGATGAAGATGGCAAAGGAGAATCTGTTTGGGATAAATTCGTAAAAATTCCTGGTAAAACATTTAAAGGAACAACAGGAGAAATTGCTGTTGATCATTATCACCGTTTTAAACAAGATATTGCATTAATGAAAGAACAAGGCTTGAAAACTTATCGATTTTCCGTGTCATGGACTCGGATTTTTCCTAACGGCAGAGGAGCAATCAATCAAGCTGGTTTAGCCTTTTATCAACGTTTAGTGGATGAATTGATCGACAATGACATTGAACCTATGTTGACGTTATATCATTGGGATCTTCCTCAAGCATTACAAGAAGAGTATCAAGGATGGGAATCTCGAAAAATTATCGAAGATTTTACCAACTATGCCCAAGTATTGTTTGAAGCATTTCGTGGAAAAGTTCATTATTGGATAAGCTTGAATGAGCAGAACATATTTATTTCCCATGGGTATTTGTTAGCTGCTCATCCACCAGGAGTTAGTGATCCTAAGCGTATGTATCATGCAAATCATATGGCAAATCTTGCAAATGCAGCAGTAATCAATAAATTTCATGAATTAGAGATGCCAGGTAAGATTGGACCAAGTTTTGCTTATTCTCCAAACTATGCCATTGATAGTAATCCCCAAAACGTTCTTGCTGCAGAAAATGCGGAGGATCTACTTGCAAATTTTTGGATGGATATTTACATGCAGGGGCGTTATCCGCTAGCTGCTTTGCGCTATTTAGAAGAAAAGGGCTGGGCTCCTGAAATTGAACCAGGAGATATGGCGTTGTTAGCAAGTGCCAAACCAGACTTTTTAGGGATCAATTATTATCAGTCAACAACCAATGGATTTAATCCGCTAACAGGAGTTGGTTTTGGTGAAATGAATACGACTGGTAAAAAAGGAACTTCTGGAGAAAGTGGTTTACCAGGAGTCTACAAAAAAGTCCCAAATCCTTTTGTTGAACGAACAAATTGGGATTGGGAGATTGATCCAAGTGGGCTGAGAATTGCTTTAAGAAGAATTGCTAGTCGTTATCAAACACCCATCATCATTACTGAAAACGGGCTGGGGGAATACGATAAACTAACTGAAAATAACCAGATTCATGACAGCTATCGAATCACGTATCTCAAAAGTCATATTCAAGCGATTCAAGAAGCTTTAACAGACGGTGTCGAAGTTTTAGGTTATTGTACTTGGTCATATACTGATTTACTTAGTTGGTTAAATGGCTATCAAAAGCGCTATGGATTTGTATATGTTGATCAAGATGAGTTGCAAAAAGGAAGCCTTAAGCGTTACAAAAAAGACAGTTATTTTTGGTATCAAAAGGTCATTGCAAGTAATGGCAGCAATTTGGAAGGGGTATAACCATGGGCATTTTAGCTTTAGATTTTGGGGGTACATCAATCAAATACGGACTTTGGAAAGAGGAATTGATTGAACAAGGTGTGACGCCACTGCCCAACACTTGGGAGGAAGCTTTAAAAGCAATCGAAATAATTTTGGAACGTTATCGAAACGATGAGTATCTGATTGATGGGATAGCAACTAGTGTACCTGGAGCTGTGAGTCAAGAAGAAGACAAAATTTATGGATTAACGGCAATTGATTACATTCATCACAGAAGTTTCACTCAGGAGCTATCTGATTATTTTCAATTACCTGTTACTATGGAAAATGATGCGAATTGTGCTGCTTTGTCAGAAATATGGAAAGGGCATGCAGATGATGCCCAAAGTATTTTATATTTTGTTTTTGGTACAGGTGTAGGTGGTGCTATTATCCAAAATAGACAAATTCAGGCAGGAAAACATCAATTTGGGGGAGAATTTGGCTATATGATGCTAAATGAAGAGGGTTCATTTAGTGAATTAGCAAGTATTGTTCGTACAACTGCCTTATACAATCAACGTCAAAACCAGTCGATTGATGGGCAAGAATTGTTCGTACGTGCAACAAATGGGGATGAATTAGCAAAATATTTAATCACACAATTTTGTCGGTATAGTGCTAGAGGTATTTATAATCTGATGATCAGTTTTGACCCAGATAAAATAATTATTGGGGGAGCCATTTCCAGTAACTCATTATTTATCACGAAGATGAAAGAAGAAATAGAATGTTTACGGACGCGGACAGGAGCACAGCGAGTGGAAACGGAGATTCTACCTTCAAAATTTGGAAATAATGCCAATTTAGTTGGTGCTGTGTACAATTTTATGATCAAAAAAGCTAAGTAAAAAATCGTCTATCGTTCACAAGCAATATTTTTTCAAAATCAATATATCCGAATAGAGAGATGTCAGAGTTTCTTCACTGTGAGCGAAACACGTCTTGCTATTCGGATATTTATTTTGTTTGTGTGAAACGAATAAAAGATAAGAGAGTTAGAAAATCAAAAATTGACAGCTAGAGTAGTTCGAGTTGTTCATCTAGTCTAAAATTAATTGATCAGATTATAAATGGAATTAGAGCTAAAAGCATGTTTGAACTTTTGTTGACTATTCATAGTTTTGTTTTAGTTAATAAATCGTAGTTTTATAGAAAGAAAAAAATGGCTCTTATCTAGGGCTTTTTATTTTGGACAAAATATTATAAATAATGTTACCCGAATGGTAGATTTTTCTGATTGTCATGGGAGAATGGATTTAGCTTTGTGACTTGAAAAATGACTCGTTAATTTCATATGAATTGATCGTAAACCAGTGTATGCTATAATCCAAAACGTTAACGAACAATGTCTTTTGAATGTTAAGAAAGTTAAAAATATTTAAATTGGTGGTGATTGAATGCAAACTTTTTTGACGAAAGCCTCCCAAAAAAAAGTGAAACTAATTCACTTTTTACTTGAAGCGGACAATGGGTATACGATGGATGAGATACAGCAATATATAGGAGGATCTGTTAAATCAATTTCTCTTTATATGAAGGAATTATCAGAGCTGTTTGAACAGTTTAATGGGAAAATTGTTTTACAAAATGAGAACAATCAGCGCTTTTGTATCCAAAAGGAAGAAGACTTTCCCATATATAGTATTTATCTTCCCTATTATAAAGAATCATATAATTACCAATTAATCGATTTTATGTTCAAATATCCCGAAAAAAGAATCGAAGACTTTGCAGAAAAACAATATACGAGTACATCTACCATTTTTAGATATGCTAAATTATTAGTTCCTTACTTTAAAAGATACAAGATCGGTTTTCACTCGTTTAAACTGGAAATAGAAGCCGAAGAGATCAATATCAGAAGTTTTTATTACTATTTTTATTGGGAATCAACACGAGATGGTCACTGGCCCTTTTTGATTGATTGTGACAGGATCATGAAGTATGTTCAATGTTTTGAAAAAACCTATGGATTTAAATTAGATGCTTTACAAACGAAAACGCTGAGTTTTTGGTTAGCGATTATACTTGAAAGAACTAAGAAGCAGATTATTTCACTAGATGAAGAGGTGAAATCAACAATCGAGAGTGATCCAAACTTTGAATTGGTCTCGATGTGGTTGAAAGAAAGCCAGTTACTATTGCCAGACAATGAACGATATTTTCTATATCGGGTAATCTATGCTTTCGGTATTGTTGAGGGAAAGGAGTGCTATGAGCAACAAGCGGTGCGTGCTCATACAAGAAGTCAAAGTTTAGCCTATCGTTTAGTTGAATTGCTCAGTTGTTCGTTAAAAGAAGTCTTTGATTACGACTTTGATCGAAGAAACCAGAACCATTTGTTTAGCTTGATTGCGTTTTATGAAAGAAGCTGTTTTTTCTGGGGGAATCCCGATGTTTTTTTCAATAAATCATATATATCTGAAGTAGAAAAGCTTGATCCTCAAATTTGCCGAATGGTTCAGAAGTTTCATGACTCGATGATACAGATAGCTCCCGCAGAGTTATTACCCCATTTAAAGAACACGCACCAGCTGTTTTTAAATTATTACTATTTGCTGGATTATTATGGATTGTTACTCAAAAGTATCCAACCAATAAAAATTTTGCTCACGGATGATCTACATCGTCCTCATCGATTATGGTTAATGAATAAAATCAAAACATTGTTTAGTAATGTTTATGCTCTTTCTTTTTTTGATTCTGAAACCAAATTTGAAGAGGTTGATTTAGTAATTTCAAATTATTTCTTGGATACGAAAGATACACCGTTACTGTTAATGAAAAACATTCCGACAGAACGTAACTGGCGAAATCTTGAAAAAATTTTATATGAGTTGCATAGAGAAAGAACTACAAACAAATAATTAAATACTTATCAACAATAAAAATTTTCAAGGGTTTATTTGTCAGAGTCTGAGACATAAAACTCACACTTTACTCTAAACGATGTTTAAGCATCAGCTCCTTGAAATAAGCCGAAGAATTCCAAAAATAGGAAAACTGTCTTTGGATTCTCCGGCTTTTTCTCAAATCTGGACATATCACGACCTCAATTTAATTGAAAAATAGATTGAGTCAATCAGCACTTTTGGATTTGATCGTAAATGGCTTAGCTGAGAATAAGTCGAATTGGCACCTGTTTTCAATCAATTATTGCAGTATCAATAGGAAATCAAATGAGAGACGAAACGTTTTTCAAAAAAGTACTTCTAATTTTTTTCCAGATTCCGGAATTTTTTTACTGTTTTTTTCCTCATCAAGAAATGGAAGAATAGTTGTAGTCGCAATTGCAGACTAATTTTTATTAGGAGGAAGAGAATTATGAAGAAACAAGTTGTTAGTATAGCTGGACTTGCCTTATTGGCATTAGGGACATCTAGTTCCGTGGTTTGTGCAGCTGAAAATGAAGGACTAACGAGTCAAGTCACAAATAAAACAAATGTAACTTTGAAGGAAGGTTCGGGTAGTGATGTCCAGCCAGTGGTACCAGATGATACCCATGATGACGATCCAAGCACAGGAGCGAAAGGTTCATTGTCTATTCCTTTCGCATCAAACATTACTTTTGGTGAACAAGAAATCCAACAAGGAGATGCGGATTATTTTGCATTGAATAAAAAGCCATTTGTCCAAGTGAATGATACTCGTGGGGGAGCGAAAGGCTGGACATTAGGTGTATCTATCTCACCATTTACTTCAACAGATAAAGATCACTCGGAGTTGACAGGCGCACAGCTATCTTTAAGCAATGGTCAAGTAGTAACGAAAAACAACTCATCCAAAGCACCTCATTTGGTAGAGTCAAAAGATCATACATTTGTACTAAACGAAGTCAATCAAACCGTTATGTTGGCTCAACCAGGCGAAGGTGCAGGGGCTTTTGCTGCAGTATTCGAAGGAACAGATGGCAAGAACGAAAATGTGAAATTACATGTTCCCCGGGCAGGTGTGGAAGCAAAAAATTATACAGCTGAGATTACTTGGACGTTAAGCGATGCTCCAGTATAAATTTAGGCCGGGATGGGGCTGGATAGTCTCCATCCTTTTTATGACAAGTTTACTGTTTGCTTGCCACCCTGCCTCAGTTTTTGCTGAAAAAACAGAAGTGAACTTTGAAGCTAAGGCTGTCTTGCCAGAGAATCAACGTTCAGAAGTAAGCTATTATGATCTTAAAGTTGAGCCTAACCAGTCCCAAGAGTTGACGATAAAGCTTAAAAATACCAGCTCTGAAAAGATAAAAGTCAAAGTAGCAGCCAATAATGCGACTACCAATAAAAATGGGGTGCTAGATTATTCACAACATGATCAAAAATTATTAGGTGGTCCTTCTTTAGAAGAACTGATTTCAGGTCCTCAAACAGTTGAACTGAATCCGAATGAAGAAAAAGATGTCGTGTTTCAATTAAAGATTCCGTCAACTGGATTTGAGGGGACGGTTCTGGGTGGTTTTTATTGCTATGAAGAAAAGAATAAGGCAGAGGATCAACCAGCTGGATTTAGCTTAGCAAATAAATTTGCGTATACAATTGGTATCCAACTCCAATGTTCAGACAAAAAAATTGCTCCTGAACTAAAACTCTTGGAGGCAAAGCCAGGACTAGATAATGGTTATTTAACAGTCTATGCAAAATTGGCAAATCCACAACCAATGATTATGAGTCAATTGGATCTTCATGCTTTCATCACAAAAAAGAAACAGAAAGAAGTACTGCACGATGTTAGTAAGCTGGTTTCTTTAGCACCACGAAGTACCTTCAAATTACCGATTAGTTGGGAAAATGAACCTTTAAAAAAAGGAGAGTATACGTTAACTACCGTTTTGAAAGAAAAGTCGGGGAAAGTTTGGACGTTGAAAAAAGACTTTACGGTAAAAGGAAAAGATGAAAGTCTTAACAACAAAACGGTTAAGCTTAAAAAATCGAAGAACAATAACTACCAATACTTATATGGGGGGCTAATTGTTTGCTTACTCATTATTGGCTTGTTACTGTGGCATATTACAAAATTGCGAAGGAATAAAGGAAATTAAAGGAAGTGGCACATTGATGAAAAAACGATGGCTCAATATACTCTTACTGGCTTTCTTAGTGGTTTTCCCACGAATTGGTTTAGCTGATAGCCAGGTCAATAGTCAGGTAGGGATTCGTTTTTACCAACCAACGAGTGCGAACCAAATTGTCCCAATGGAAAAAGTTCCTAATCCAAATGAGAGAAATAGACCAGTTACTGATGGACAAGCGAAGTCTGAAGAAGCTGGAAAAATAAAAATGTATCCCAAAACAAACCAATCTAACCATCATTTATCTCTCTTTATTGGTGCAGCTCTATTGACTTTAGTCATCCTGTATTGGTGTAAAAAGAGGAAGAAATTTGTTCGTAAGTTTAATAAAATTTGGTTACTTCCTTTTTTGTTAGGGTTGATTGGCATATTTCCAAAAGAAGTTCGAGCAGCTGGAAGTATTACAAATCTTCCGTATTTCAGATATGCAAATACGATAGAAACTCCCGCCAATAACACATTTATGATGCATTATGGTAGTTTTACAACTGTGGAACAAGTTAAAGGTCAGTATTCTGGGAATTGGCTGGTTGTCAATCAGGAAAATCCAGAAAGTAGTGCGTTGATCAAAAACGTTGGCTTTTTCAATGGGAAACCAGTAGATGTTAAAATAATAATGAAAAAAAAGGATGGACAAGCAGGAGGAGAGATCGGTATTGGCAATCCAAAAAGTTTTTTAGATATCGATATCTCTGGCGAAATCTTTCTTACTTATGAATTTTTCGATCAAGCGGGGAATGCTTTTCCAATTGAAACTTCTTTTAATTATTTTGGGATCAATCGAAACAAGTATATCGGCTATAATCATATCGGTAAGGTGGCAAAATATCTTGTTGCGAATAATCCAACAGATATCAGTTACCATACGTGGAGTGATGATCATTCTTTCTGGACGTATTTTGAAAATAATTTTTCGAAACCATGGGGGCATCCTACACAAGAGTTCCAGATTATCACTAAACCAGTAACTAAAATAGAAACGGTTGTTAAAAACTTAGATAATACGCCATCCTCTCTCATGTATGAAACAGATTTTTTGGCTAGTCCAGAGTTTCCTACTGCTGAAGCAGTGGATAAGCGTTTTGATAAGGAACAACAAAAGGTTACTTTAAATGCGATGCAAACCATACCGAATGTGGGACATGGGAATAAAATGAAAGATTTATCTGTGACTTTTTCATTGGATGATGTGACAGCTCACTCACAATATAAGATTAAAGATTTTAACGTAGTGAAGTTTGATGGGACGGACATTAGTGATCTTTTTGTGGGGAATCAAAAAGAGGATCACTCCTATCAACTAACGTTAAAAGACCCTAACAATGAAAATCTTTATGATACAGTTTTGAATTATCAACTTAATCTTGAGTGGATTGGGAGTAAGCAAAATCCGGTAGATAAAACGAATTTGAAAGAAGGCTATTTAAACATTCCTTTCACTGTTACTACACAGATTAATCACAAACAGAAAGGAACGAGTTCTGCCTATTCTTCTGTATACTACGTGGGGAAGGTCATACTGAATTACTTGGATGAAAATAACCAACAACTTTCTGATCCTAAAATCATTTCAGGAATCATAACAGATTCTTTTGATCTATCACAAGAATATCCAGAATTGAACGGATATTATCCAGTCAAGGAAATAGTGGAAAGGGATCAAGGAATCTTTACTCCAGAAGAACAGCAATTCGTTCATCATTATAAGAAAGGTTCGCCAATTGAATTTACTTTGATGCCTAAAGAAAATCCTTTACTGTTTTCTCGTTTCTCAAAAACAAGAGAGATGACGATTCATATTTCTTATGAAGAGAAACAGAATTTATCATTTATGGCGAAATGTGGAGATGAAGTCTTAAGGTTAAAGGACTATCTAAGTTCTGAAAACGAGATCCAAGATAAAGTGAATGTTCAGCTTCCTGAAAATTGGTTGAATAAGGAAGTTGCTTTTATATGGAAAACGAAAAAGGACAAAAATCAAAGGAAGAGAGCCGTCAGGTTTTAATTGATCACGGGGTTAAGCTTAGATTACCGGAACAGTTGACGTTTGGGGAACAACAGATTCCGGGGCAAGATCAATCGGTACAAGCAACGAATCAAAAAGAAATTCAGCTTATCGATGAAAGTGTGTTGGAGAAGAGTCATTGGCACGTTAAGTTAAAAGAAGAACGACCTTTAACTAACCAAGAGAATGACCAGTTGCATAATGCTCTTCATCTGTATAAGAGTGGAGTGGATCAAACGATTAATGCAGAAGACCAATTGGTTTGGCAAGGAGACGGTAGTGCAAGCTTCACTGATCATCATACGATCCAGTTAAATTTACATCCTTTTTACAAAACTGGGGCATATCAAGGAAGCCTAATTTGGACACTAGAAGATGCGCCAGGTTAAGATGGTTTTGACCAAACGATTCTTTTTTATATAGTCCCTCATAAGAAAAAGGATAAACGCAAAGGACACGAGTCAGAAAATAGTTGATTCGTGTCCTAAGCTTTGGTTATCAAGAGACTTATCAAAGACTTTGTCGTTCGATTACTCCAACTAGAAGAATACAACCGAGGTTTATAAAATGATATGCGGGAACTATGAAATACGATCGAAAAATTAGTTCACTTATGTAATATAAATTTTATGTAATATATAGAATTTAGTATTAGGAAGGATGAGATGAAAAAAACTAAACAAAACTAAATGAACGCAAAATACACAAACTGTTCAAAGCAATAACAGATAGTGACTATTTAAAAGAAGGACAGTAGATACTCGCTATTTCTGAACTTGTTTTTCACCAAAAAACGACGGTTAACCATATCAATAGCTAACCGTCGTTTAACTTTTTTTCTAAAATGTCCCGATATGAATCTATAAACTAGACTGTTGCTTTAAATTTCGCCGCTTTTTCGATAGAAACTAATGGACTAAACTGAATTTCGATGTCTCCAGTTTGATTCAGACCAAAATGAGCAGTACAATCCATTACTTTATCAGGAGCAACTGATCCCATTGTATTGTCATTTGGATAAGAAGAAGCTTTTTTATCGTCTGAGCCATAAACTTCTACATCCATTCCTACAGGAAGGTCATTTTGACCATTGTTTTTAATTGTGTAAGTAATCTTGACTACTTGAGCAGGTTGTTCATCTGCAAATTGATTTCTTTCGTCAGTAAGTTCCACACTGTTTAATGTATACTCAGCATCGCCAACTTTTACAGTATCCCCAACTTGGTAAAAACTTTCTGGCGCTTCTTTTGAAGAAGAGCTTGATGTAGCTTCTTTAGTAGAACTTGTTTTTTTCACTTTTTCTCCGCCGTTATCGCTTGCTTTATTGTCATCTGAGCCACCCAGTGCAGATCCAATTATTGCTACAAGAATGATTGCTAGTACCCAAAACCAAACTTTTTTATAAAATGGCTTTTTCTCCTTTACTACGTAACGTTTGCCATCTTCCCCTACAACACTTTTTTTAACCATTGTTTCCTCCATAATAATTATCTAATTTACTCCCACTTAATGGCAGGTAGTGATAGTCGCCAAATGATAGATATCTTGTGTTTCATTTATTAAGCCATCTTTATTACCAAATATTCAGTTTTTCACAAATGAAAAGCTTCAAAAAAACACCTAACAGTTCGCATCAAATAAGAATATTCATTTTTTACTTACATATAGTAACATGATGTGTTTGATTTGGAAATATGTAATTATAAAATTTGTTATTTTTTATTATTCGAAAGATCATATTAGGTATCGAGAAAGTAATAGAGAAGTAGGATTATCAAAAAAATGTAGGAGATGATAAGCATCTATTGATAAGTGGTTAATGTCATTTATGTGACAAATTTGAAAGATAAATAAATGGAAAAAAAAGCTCAAAAAAGATAAAATAAGTTAAATTTATTGATGAGGTGAGTTTATGAAAAAGGGAATATTCGGGGTTATTGTATTAATTTTATTAGGAGTTGGAGGATTTTTCGGTTACAAATATTATAGCGAAACGTATAAAACAACTACTGCATACACTAAGATTCCAGCAGAAGTGCCAGAAAAAACGAAATCAAAGAACAGCGATGGGAAAATCATTGCGGGTGAATATAGTTACCATTATGACGTGACTTTTGTAAAAGCTGATGGCAAAGCAACTAAACGAACATTTAGTGTGAGTGGAGAAGCACCACAACCATTGAAACCAGGTAGTTACGTGCAAGCTGACATCAGTGACAAAAGAACAAGCTCTCCTAGAGTAATTGCAGAAGAAAAGATTCCTAAAAAAATCAAAGATAAAGTAGATGAATTAAATTAGTTTTCAAAAAATGAATGAGACGATAAAAAGTCTGATTTAAAAACAACTATTAAATCTAGCCGGAGCATGTACTGGTTAGATTTTTTTTGTTGGTCAGTTATTCCATGTGATGAAGCATTGACGCAATTTGATGGAGAAATAGATTAGCAGGGGATTGTCCAAATACGCATTCTAGGATTCACGAATGAAATTTTGACAAAAAATCATTAATATGGTTTATTAAGAATAGAAAGATGAGGTGAATGAAATGGATAATGACCAGAGGTACTCTAAGCTTGCTAAGGATAAAACCTTTGTAACTTGGGGAATGATTCCGGTAGTCGGCTTTTTTGGACTTTTAGTGTCGTTGATGATTTTCATTTAAATATCTTCAAATAGTTAGGTGAGGCTTCTATGTAAACATAAGCTACTGCCCAAAAATGTCGAGAGACGCCAATGGGTAGAACAGGGATTGTCGATAGCAAGGCTTTTCTTAAGGTAGCTAAGTGCAAACTTTACGTTGCATAGTGCCAAAGCTCAAACGTGACGTAAGTCAAACGAAAACGGTAGCAAAAGCATCAATCAGTTCTTCAGACAGGATAAAAAAATGAAACGTTGGTAGACGTTCAACATTTATCCTGTCTGAAGAGCAGATGCTGGAGCGCCGTTTATTTGTTATTTTGCAGCAGGTGTTCCAAAAATTTTTTTACTAATTTTGTTTAGGTTAGTTTTTTAGGCTGTAAGATTATTTTTATTACATCGATTGAATATCGCTGGACACCTTGCATAGTTTTCTCTGTTAGAATGCCAGTAGTTACAGATTTTAAAAAGTGAAAAATAATATTCTTGTCATTAAAACAAGTGAGCTATTTCTTCTTTTTGATAATAATGAAAACAAGAATGGAATAGAAGATGGTGGAAAAAGCGAGTCCTTTAAGATAGAAATCGAATAATTGAACAGGTTGACTATAGGAATATTCTAAAATTTGGATCATAAAATAGATAGACGGAAAAGAGGAGAGAAGCATTAGTATGTCATATTTGTTCCATTTTGTATAAAGAGACAAAAAAAGAATAATACCAATAAAAGGGATCCAAAACAGTAATTTACTCATCGTAATCATATGACCCATCCTTATACAGCCTTTGCATAATTTAGATAATAGCACGTAGTATATAACCGACAAAGAGTTTTGTATTACCTTGTCCAATTTTTAATTGTATACTCATTAATGGCGGAATAAGTTAAGGAGAGAACTGAATAAAGTGAGGTAAATAGACGACAAAAAAGCACCTACCATTGAATGAATAGGTGCTTTTAAAGTGAACTAGAACTGTAATCGTTCATTTGGGGTTTTCACTCCTATGCGGATTTTTTCAATTCTTGCACTGCTTGTTCAATCGTCACTCCAGTGGCTACTCGATTTTCATTTGTTTTATCAAATACCACAAATAGATTCAAATCAGTATTTAGAGTTACACGATATTGTAAGTCTTTGTTATAGAATGTCATAATCATTCTCCTTTCTTAAATTCTTGCGAAAGGCAACGAAACGTTGATAACGAAATTCCATTTATTATTATAGCATAAAGAAGAAAACTTTGCTAATTAAGGATTGTTTAACTTTATATAGAAGATAAGATAAACAGGATAGAAATAGCCTATTCGCTTTAATTAAAAAACTATAAAAAAAGTAGAGGTTTATTCTTGTGTTTCTCATTTATCTATGCTATATTAAGTAAGTAATCTATTTTGAAACGTAATTTGAGCTAACTATTTTAGTTTATGACTCCTTTTGCCTATCAATAATTTATTGCAATAAAATCGTACGTTGATACGTATTAGGAGGAAATATATATGAATAACGGTACAGTAAAATGGTTTAACGCAGACAAAGGTTTTGGATTTATCACTGCTGAAGATGGAAATGATGTTTTTGCACATTTCTCAGCTATCCAAGGTGACGGTTTCAAAACATTAGACGAAGGTCAAGCAGTGACTTTTGATATTGAAGACGGTCAACGTGGCCCTCAAGCAGTAAACATCGTAAAAGGTTAATACTGTCATAATAAAAACTACTCTTTCATTAGAGTAGTTTTTTTGTTTTTTCTTAGTAAAGAAAAATGCTGCTCTGCCGCTCAAGTGAAGACTATTGAGGAAGGGATACGGACCTCTCCCTATTCAATAGCGAAGAATCGTGATCGACGAATGAATGTGTCAGTCAGACAGTTTAAATGAATCCTAATATAATGAATATGAGAGTGAGAAAAGGTTCATACTCTCATATTCATTGCGTTTATTTGAATCAATAAATGAGGAAAATCTGATGAACTTTTAAGAATCCGTAGCTTTTATATGGATTAAATCAATTCCTTTTTGTTTAAGGTTTGTTAAACAGATCATCAGGTAGTCTTCGTCATGCTCAGGATAAATAGGTGAAGTTTGTTTTTGAGGAGAAAGATAAGTATAAGGATCACAGGCTTTCCCACGGTACTCCGGGACAGACCATTCTGGAGAAGGAAGATAATGGCGCTTTTTCATTTCAGTAAGAATAAGTTGGTGATACTGATAAAGCTTGTAAGGGGAATGTTGGAAGACATAATCAACTGTTGCATGCTTTCTTCCCCAACCATTACCTCTTAATGCACAACATTCTCTATGTTGACCTAATAATTGTTTTCTAGGAAGCAAAGGGATTAATTCTTCATGCCATAAGCGCATTTACTCACTCTCTTTCATTTAGATTAGATGGTTTAATTTACGCGGTCTGGTTTTTCTGATCGTCCGATCAAATAGTCAACAGATACATTATAAAAATCCGCAATAAAAATTAGATCGATAGCGCTCGGACAACGTTTTCCCTGCTCTAATTGTAGATAAGTTTCCAACGGGAGTGAGGTTTGTTCAGCCACTTCCTTAACGGTTAAATTCTTTTTTTTTCGGAGATAATCCAGCCGACAGCGTAGTGTATCTAATAAAATCGCTTCTTCAATACTCATAAATTCGCTCCTTTTGTCATTCAAATAAATTCATCGATCAATGCTTTCTATTTAAATAAACCAAATAAGCAATTGGTAATAACAAAGCTAGAATCAAACCAATCAGTTCTGCTACGAATAATTGATCTGGTTCAAAATACTGATAATTTAAGATTTTATATGAAAAAAAGATTGCTGGTAACGTAAAAAACGCTAAAATTAGGCGTTCCTTGTTCCAGTTGATTAAGTAACAAATAATAGGGATAAGAATTAAGGTAGGAATAAAAAAAATAAGTCGACTCAATGTTATCATAGTAC
This sequence comes from Enterococcus sp. DIV0691, assembly GCF_051711145.1. NCBI lineage: Bacteria > Bacillati > Bacillota > Bacilli > Lactobacillales > Enterococcaceae > Enterococcus > Enterococcus sp. DIV0691. The sequence continues at coordinate 1,545,474 of NZ_JBIOLY010000001.1, read as the reverse complement.
TAACTCCTATAGATTTCGTATTTAAATAATCATTGATTTTCAGTCGTAGGTTAACAACGAACAACCACTTATACTAAGAGGTGGAAAACACTTCGAAAAGTGATTACGACTTAAATAATCATAAGAATAAAAAAACAACCCAAATACAAGATAGCACGTTCCGAGTAACAGAACAAATAATATGCTACGTGTTTGAAAAAACAAATGATTCAAACAATTCATATACCAAGTGATAGAGCATTTGTGGTGAAGAGGGAGGGAAGAGCTGGAAATCGTCTGATCCAAATAGAATATTTGTTATTTAATGGGATGCTTTTGGATTTTTATTAAATAAGCTTGTTTCGGATTTTTATTCATGCTATAGTAGATATAAGTTATTTTTATATCTTAAAATTTTTACTGTACCCTTAGCTCAGTTGGTTAGAGCTGACGGCTCATAACCGTCCGGTCGTAGGTTCGAGTCCTACAGGGTACATATTAAAGCGCTCGTTTCTTTAAACAATGATTAGATAATCATTGTTTTTTTATTTTGAAAAGTTGCATGCTTTTAGAAATGACTAATAACTGATGTTTCAACTATTGTTTATTGGAGATGGGGAACCTCATTTGATATTTTTTATAAACGCTATAGGAAGTTTATTAGTAAGAAAATCCTAACCGTTACTTTCCACAAAGTGAGGGAACGATCAATACAAATTTTAGGAAATAGATAGTACGAACAAAGAAAAGCCTTTAGTAAATAACGAAATAAAACGCCCACAAAGTTAAATGTTGTGGGCGTTTTATTTTCGGTTACTTCAACTCAACATTAAAATCTTTGAGTAGTTTTAGCGCTTGATCGCCATGCTTGTTTTCAGAAACAAAAGCTGTATCCACTAAAAAATCAGCTTCTGGAAATACGCTTTGTAAAGCAATGGTATTCGATAAGACACAGAGATTCGTTTCTGTACCAACGACTTCAATGTGCTTTTCTTTTTCATCTTGGTCAAAAGCTTCTTGTTTAATCTCAAGTAAGCTTTCCGGTGGCATCGTGAAGTAGTATTTCTTGACGACTTTTTCATTTTCTTTAGGAGCAAGTGTAGGAATGATTTGCAAATCTTCGCCTTCTTCATCCTGCTCTTTTCGCTCGACTGGTATATCTCTGGTAAAAAGAATATATTCGTTTTTTTTACGTGCAGCTTCTAAACGTGAGTGGATTTGTTTGATTAACTTATCTGCGTGCTGAACATAATATTTACTCTCAGGATCTAGAATATGATTTTGCATATCGACGATTACTAACAATTTTGTCTCCCTCCTTAAACCTTAATAATAATTGTTGATAATATACGCTACACCAGCTTCTTCATTTGTTTTGGTTACTTCATCCGCAATATTTTTTACCTGTTTCTGTGCATTTCCCATCGCAATACTTGTTCCACTGACTTTTAGCATCGCAATATCATTTTCCTGATCACCAAAGGCAACGATCTCATGAGGATCGATTTCCAAGGTCTCAGCTAAAAAGATTAATGAGTGAGCCTTTGTTACATTTTTAGGTGTGATTTCCAAAAAATGGGGGTCTGAAAAGACGGAATCAATCCCTTCACTTTTTAAATCTTGTTGTAGTTTTTGCAATTTTGATTCATCTTTATCTGTTAATGCCAATTTTAAATAGCTGACAGATGGATCTTCTAATAACTTGGTGATTTCAGCAAATGTCTGATTTTGTAAATTGAAATGTTGGTAGTAGGGATCATCTTTCACCAAATTTGACTCATCAAAGGTTAATTGATCATCTTGAGTTTCTCGACTAGCAATAATTGATATTTTTGCCTCTTGTGCTAAGAAGAAGGCCCGTTTAAGGGTAGCAAGCTCAATTTTAGAACGTTTCAATACGTGAAGGATCTCGCCTTTCATCATCTTTGCCACGAAAGAACCATTAGATGAAATCAAATAGCCGCCGATCCCAAGTTCTTCAAATACATCTTTAGCAGAGATGCTATTTCTACCAGTCGCAATCGTGACGATCCCACCATGTCGATCAAAGTTTTGAAGTGCCTCGATGTTTTCTTTTGGTATCTTTCCATTCCGATCGAGTAAAGTACCATCTAAATCAATTGCTGCTAATTTCATATTATTCGCTCCCTTTATCTATTGCTTACTCTAAGGTTAAATGAGAATTTCCTAAAATAAAAATAAAATGCTTTGTGTTTTTGAATTTTTTCAAAAAATATTCTTAGTTTTCATTGGACATATATAGGTAGTATTCCACATCCTATAATTGAATAAATAGGCAGAAAAACGATTAAGTTAACGTTTTCAATTCGATAAAAAAGGTTTATTTTTATGAATTATTCAATGAAAATGAAGCATATCTTTTGCTTTAAAGTTTATTGAGGCATATTCTGGATATAGAAAAGGTTAGAAAAAGATTAGAAAAAGGAGTGATTTTAATGGAGATGAAACAAGGTATCGTTCCGGTAGTAACTGCTTCAGATGAAAATTACGCTCCTTACTTAAGCGTGATGATTGCCACTGTACTGGAAAACTCCACTAAAACAAGACACATTTATTTTTATGTCATTGACGACGGTATTTCTGAATATAGCAAAGAAGGACTTAGACAAACGGTTAAAAAACATTCAGACAATGCAACGATTCAATTTTTAACAGTTGATAAAGATGTCTACGAAGATTTCCTAGTAAGTGACCATATTACTACTACAGCATACTTAAGAATATCTTTACCTAAGATCTTAGCTAAATACGACTATAAAAAAGTGCTTTATTTAGATTCAGATATTTTAGTACTGGATGACATCGTTCATTTATATGATCAACCATTAAATGGTAAAACGATTGGAGCTGTCATCGATCCAGGTCAAACGAAAGCTTTGAAACGGTTAGGGATTGAATCAGATGCTTATTATTTTAATTCAGGCGTGATGGTTATCGACATTGATCGTTGGAATGAAAAAATGATCACTGAAAAAACAATCAATTATTTAAAAGAAAATGGTGATCGAATTATTTACCATGATCAAGACGCGTTAAATGCAGTTCTGTATGAAGACTGGGAGCAATTAGAACCAAAATGGAATATGCAGACTTCCTTGATTTTTGAACGTCATCCTGCTCCAGATGCTGCGTATGAAAAATTATACAAAGCAGGAAATGAATCGCCGTCGATCGTTCATTTCACAGGGCATGACAAACCATGGAATACGTTAAAAGATCATCCATATACAAATGTCTATTTAAAAAAATTAGCGCATAGCGTTTTAAAGAAAGTGGGAGAGGTAAATGAATAGAAGAAAAGAAATCGCAATCGTATCAAGTTGTAATACCAAATTTGTGCCTCATCTAGCGGCGCTGTTCGTTTCAGTATTAGAAAATAGTGATCCAAAAGTTTTTGTACGATTTTATGTCATTGATGACAACATTGATAATGAAAGCAAACAATTATTACGTTTCTCTGTTAAGAATTCTCGTATGAATACAGAGGTTGAATTCTTGAAGATCAACAAAAAATTCTTTGAAAATGTAGTAACAAGTGATCGTATTCCGGAAACTGCTTACTATCGTATTGCTATTCCTGAGTTATTTAGAGGAAAAAATGTCGAACGTCTTTTATATATGGACTGTGACATGATTACCGTAAAAGATGTTACACCATTATGGGATCTTGAATTTAACGGTGCGATCTTGGCCGCCGTAGAAGATGCTGGTTTCCACCAACGATTAGAAAAAATGGAGATCCCAGCAAAATCAACACGCTACTTTAATTCTGGATTGATGCTCATCAATGTTGAAAAATGGTTAGAACAAGACATTACTAAAAAAGTTCTAACATTCATTGAAGAAAATCCTGAAAAATTACGTTTCCACGATCAAGATGCGTTAAATGCAATTTTACATGATCGTTGGATTCCATTACATCCAAAATGGAATGCTCAAGGGTATATCATGGCAAAAGCGAAGCAACATCCAACGCCACAAGGAGAAAAGGAATACGAAGAAACACGTAAAGATCCATCGATCATCCACTTCTCTGGTCATGTTAAACCATGGAGTAAAGATTTTGAAGGGCCAACTAAAAAATACTACGATAAATATGCAAACATGACAGCTTTCCGTTGTGTCGCAAAATTTCCTAAATATCCACTTTATGCCAGAATCAATCGTAACACAGAAGTGAGCCGCTGAGGAAAAATGTCGTAACTTATATATAATCTGAAGGAGATGATGATGATGGAAATCACGATGACAAAACATGCGATGGAGGCATTGACAAAAAAAGTAGGAAAAGATTCAAAAATTGCTTTGGCATTGATTGATTCTTCAGATCCGTTTTTAAGAGATAAAGGGGCTTGTGCAAAAGGCAGTTTTTTCCAGATTATTCCTTTCTTTGTAGAATTTGGGAAATACGTCAATAAAATCGAACATCCCACTCTGGAAATCTACACATCTAAATTAGAGCAATCTTATTTAGGTAGACATTTGAATCTTGCCTATGACCACCAATTAAACAGTTTCTCTTTAGAAAATGAGATTGTTGTCTTGGATCGTAACATTAAATTAAGCAACTGTTTCTTTAGCTAACATCCTTTGTAGAAAGGGAGATTGATCATGCTGGACTATTACTTTATTGGAAAAGAGAAAGTAATAACGACAGACAAAAACAACTATAATTGGCTCGTGATCGACAGTAGTGACACTAAGGAAATCGAACAGGTGATTGAAAAGTATCGTTTACCAAAAGATATCTTTGTTGGAACTTCTCTACCAGAAGAAGTTTCAAGAATTGAAGAGCTTGTGGGGACGAATTTGAACAATCCGATTTCCTTAGTGCTACTGAATTTGTCCAATCAGGAGCAGAAAATCGAGAATCGATTAATGCCTATTTCGTTTATTTATTCGGATGAGTTATTGATTAGTTGTATCGATAAAAAAACGGACTTTTTTGATCGAGTATTAGCAAAACATGGGAATAAGATCAATTCTTTTGAAACACTTATTGCATATTCTGTCTTGAATATCTATACCCATTACGTGAAAGAACTAACAGAAATGAAAAAAAGAATTGATTCCCTCGATCAAGAAGCGCGTAAAACGACGGAAAACGAAGAACTATATAAGCAAGCGGATTTAGAACGGGACATTGTTTATATTGATCATACGTTGAGAGATCAAAAAGAGACTTTAGATACTTTATGGCAATCAGAAGATTTTGTTGAGAAATTATCTGATGCTCGTCTACTTTATGACATCCAATTGAGACAAAGACAAACAGAAAAAATGATTTTGATCTACCGTGACTTGTTAGAAAGTATTGGGGAACTTTTTAATGGAATGATGGACAATCATTTGAATCATTTAATGAAATATCTTGATTCGGCGGCACTAGTGATCTCTGTTCCAGCATTGATTGCAGGAATATGGGGAATGAATACCGGCGGATTACCTGGTAAAAGCTCTGGCTTAGCCTTTTTATTAGTTATCTTTGGCTCGATCGTTGTTGCAGGAGCTGTAGGCTACCATCTTTACCGAAAAGATTATACAAAATAAAAATGTACCAAACTATGAGGAGGATACACATGACAGAACCAAAATTAATTGATCCACGTAAACTTTACCATACTGAGGAATTTCCTAAACAAGACCAGGATACACCAGCATTACAAAAAGAAATGCAACCAGTTCCTGACTGTGGAGAAGAATCTTATGAAGGATCAAATCAACTAGAAAATCGCCGTGTTCTGATTACTGGCGGAGACTCAGGGATCGGTCGCGCGGCAGCTATTGCTTTTGCAAGAGAAGGGGCAGATATCGGCTTGCACTTTTTCCCAGGAGAAGAAGAAGATGCCAAACAAGTAGCTTCCTATATTGAAAAAGCAGGACGAAAAGTTGTTTTACTACCATATGATCTTAGAGACGAAACAGCGCCTAAAGAAATCGTTGAAAAAGTTGTCAGTGAATTAGGTGGCTTAGATACATTAGTATTAAATGCGGGACAACAAATCTCTTGTCCGGCTATTGAAGAAATTCCATTAGAACAAGTGAAAGACACATTCATGGTGAATATTTTAGCAATGTTTGCGATTGTTAAAGAAGCAGTTCCACATATTCCAGCAGGAGGGGCAATTATCAACACTACTTCTGTTCAAGCGTTCAATCCAAGTGAACATCTTTTAGATTACGCTTCCACGAAAGCAGCTATTGCAAACTTTACGATTGGCTTAGCAAAACAATTAGCACCAAAAGGCATTCGTGTTAATGGAGTAGCTCCTGGTCCTATTTGGACACCACTACAGTTAGACGAAGGACAACCGGAAGATTCTATTCCTGAATTTGGTCAACAAAGCTTGCTTGAACGTGCCGGCCAACCAGTAGAATTAGCTCCAGTTTACGTTTTCTTAGCTTCAAATAAAGCGAGCTACGTTACTGCACAAATTTATGGTGTAACTGGTGGGGAAGCTATCAACTTATAAAAAATGGGAGGTGCCAGGATGAATAAAGGGACTAAAACAATTGGTGTCATTTTTTCTCTGCTACTTTTGTCTATTCTACTATTTGTCGTCTTGATCAGTGCGGTCTATCCTTTACCATTGATGCTTGAACGATTCCGTTTCTTTACAATAACGAATTACTATATGCAGCAATATATTTTTTGGGTAGCAGTCGGCTTAGCGATTCTACTAATTATTGCATTATTGATCGTCATTTTTTATCCGAAAACGATTGGAACCTTCTTATTGAAAAAAGGGGACGGCGAATTAACGTTAGATAAAAAAGCCATTGAAGGTATGGTCCGTTCACATTTACATGAAGATGAATTCATTCACTCACCTAAGGTTAATATCAAAGCCACAAAAAATAAGATAGCAGTTACAGTTAAAGGTGAATTAAAACGGACTTCTTCATTGATCGGGAAAACAAGAATATTGATGGATGAAATCGAAAAAGAAGTGAAACAGTTACTCGGCACAGATGAGCAAGTAAAAGTGTCGGTGAAGTATACAGGTTACCAAGCACCTACCAATAAATATCAAACAAACGAACACGCTCGTGTGGAATAAGGAGGGGCACAAATGAATGAACTTTTTGCTGCTTATAAGCTTCCGATCATTTGCGGGGCAATTGGGTTGATTCTCGCCGTACTATTGATCACAGTGGGATTCTTTAAAACCTTGTTGCTGATCCTTATGGCGATCATTGGCGTGGCGGTCGGAATGTATTTAAAACAAACGAAAATTTTTGATCATAAATCTTAGGAGGAAATTCTATTATGGATAACAACAAAACAAATAACCAAAACAAACCAGTATCTGCACATCCAGATCCAACGACACCGAACAATGCAAATGGTGTTCATGATGCCAAAGATAAAACAGCACCCGTTTCAGCACATCCAGATCCGGTTGTACCCAACGTTGAAAACAAAGTGGCTCATGATAAAAAAGAAAACGAAGGACAATCAGAACAACAAGGAAAACATGAAAATTTTAGTAATCCAAAAGAACATCATGGAGATCAGCCAAAACCTCCAATGCCAGGGCATACACCACCTAAGCCAGAAGCCCCAGCAAAAGATCCAAAAAACACAACGGAAAACGGTGAATCTATGAATGGTGATGTGACATATGAAGATAAGGTCATTCAAAAAATCATAGGCATCTCCTTAGAAAAAGTGGATGGATTATTAACAGCTGATGGTGGCTTCTTCTCTAACGTGGCAGAAAAATTAGTCAACACTGATAATGTAACAGCCGGTATTGACACGGAAGTTGGGAAAAAACAAGTCGCTGTTGATCTTAAGATCGTTGTTGAATACGGCAAAGACATCGAAGAAATTTACCAACAAATCAAAAAAATCATTGCCAAAGAAGTTCATGAAATGACACATCTGGATGTCATTGAAGTCAATGTCGATGTTGTCGACATTAAGACAAAAGAAGAATATGAAGCAAACAGTGAAACAGTTCAAGATAAATTGACAAATGCGGCAAAAGCCACAGGAGAATTTGCATCTGAACAAACGGAAAAAGCCAAATCAGCAATTGAGCAACAAAAAGAAAATAACCAATAATCAACTGATTCAAGCACGAATTAGCTGTTCGTTCAGTCGCTAAGTAGTTGAAAGCGAAGTAACTAAAAATTAGTTTATTTATAGAGTCAATAGAAGAGATCGAGACAAGTTTTTGTCTCGGTCTCTTCTATTTTTGGCTAAGGCTCCTTTTTTTATGGTAAGTAAAATGTTTTACATAACAAAAACATCTTCTGTCTTTTAGTGTTTGTCCATTGTGAAAAAGTGACATTACATATTCTTGCGATTCCCATTAAACTTAAAGAAGTAGGGTTTTATTGAAGTTTTTCCATAAAAATAAACGTAAAAGGGGCGAATTGGGAGAAAAGAAAAAAAACTTAAGAAACATAACGTTTTAACTTTACTACATTGGCAGAAACAAAGGAAGAAATCAAACATAAGTATGGCATAAAAAGGAGTCTTTCTTATGAGAAAACAGACATTACTTTTCTATTGCCATTTAAAGATATAGCCTTAAAAGGAGGAGTACATTGAAAACCAGAAAAAAATTATTACATAGTACATTGATATTAGCGCTCGCATTTGGACAAACCAGCGGTACAGTTGTTGAAGCTGTTTCGATGTTAAGTTCAGTTGGAAGTAGTGCTGTCAAGCAAAGTTCAAAAAAGAATGAAAAGATAACTACGACTAAGAAAGAAGTAAAAAAAGACGAGAAACGCACGAAGAAAAAAAATACTGAGGAAGACAAAAAAGTTGCTGGTTCAACAGAAAGTAATAAAATAAAAAGTTCAATTGAAAGTTTTGCTAATCCGACATTTGATTTACCAATACCTGTTGGAGCTGACATTATAGCAGCATCTACTGACTCAGAAAAAGAAATTGGAAAAGCTGTAAATGAATTTCTTTCTAAAAAGTTGAATCATATGATAGATAATTCGACAGATGATTTTAAAGTAGGCGATACAATTACTTATAAAATTCCTGGCGTCTTTCTAGGTGGGAATACGAATGGAGCTGAAATCATTTCTAGTGAGTTCAGTGATTTCTGGGAGAACTGGGAAAACTCTAGTAATTATAGAGTCACTCTTCTAAATATTTTAAGAGGTACATATGCCTTGTTTTATGTTACTAGTGAATCAGAAAGTGGAAATTGGCAAATGAAAATTACAACGTCTGATCAAGCTAAGGGACTTTATTATGTAGCACCTTCAGATAATAATTTATATGTTACCTTTACGCGACTAAAAGTAGCTATTCCTCAAAAAGAAGTATTCAAAGTAAGTAAGTTCCCTTATAGTAATATCAATCATGATTATGGGGTAGCTTATACTACTCGTTATGTTCCGATGACGTTTAACGTTGATTTTCCTAAAAGTAAAGGAACGCTTAAGGCAGAGGTAAAAGATGGTCCTCATGTGGTCGAAGAAAAGAGCTCGCCTAAACCAGAAGATTATGTAGAGGTGAAAGATAGCCTTGGAAAAGTGACTTATACATGGATAACAAAACCAGATACAAATAAACTAGGAAATCAAAACGTTAAGGTATTAGTGGAAGATGAAACAGGTCGGTCAAAAGAACTAACATTTACGATGACAGTTAAATCTCTGCTCACAGTAAAAAAGGAAGCAGGTGAAATCTATCAATATTCTCTTTTGCCAGATGTCAATGATTATTTTGAGGTAACCACGGAAGGATCCTATACGCTTCAATGGTCTAATAACCCAAACACAATGACAGCAGGAATACATAAGTGGGAAGCTACAGTAAGAACCTCTGATAACCGAGAAATAACGAAATCAATAACCATGAGAGTGCTGCCACATCCTGAGTTACAACTAAAATTAAAACCGATTGAGGATCGTACCGTAACCTTGGTGGAGTCGTCTGATACGTTAGCCAATACATTTAAAAACTATATTGAAGAGGCAACACTGTTAGGGGAACCTGTAGCGATTGATGATCTTGAGTTTGTTGCGAACGAATCGTCCAAGACTGAATTTCAATCGGTTGGTACCCATGAAGTACGCATCACTGTGCAAGCGAAGCATCCTAATTCTAATGTTATGATCAAAGGATCTGGAACTACTACCGTGAACGTACTATGGGGTAATACCATCTTAATACGTTCGGTTGATGGCTATTCCGCCGGAGCTTTTGCGTTAGATGGTAGTAATTCTAATAATGCCCCAGCTACGCTATCGATTCGTCAGGGCATTGCGTCTCCTTTAAATGAAGGAGTTGGCGATATGACCGATCCATTTGGTCTTTATTATCGTTTGGAAATCTTGCGTAATGGCAATGAAATTTACAAACAAGAGGTGCCGAAACGTGCCACGTTACAAGAAATCATGAATGATTATGGAGATGCTAATAACAACACTACGGTACAAATGAATGATATTATCCAAATCACATATCCAAGCAAGACACCTAATGCTTCGGTTGTGATGATTAAGGAAAAAGAAAATGATTTTACGTATGGTACGGAGATCGCTCGTTACCGTGTGACTCCTTATGGGTTTGATCCAGCACCTGTCATGACGGCAGAAAGTGCGGAAAAAGCGTTCGTTTTAGGCGAAGACGTGAAGCAAACGAATTTGAATGAACTAGTAAAAAATGTGCGGATCAACGGTGGGGTAGCGGACAATGAATTTTATACAGTAGAACCTCTTGATGAGTTTGATACCAGCACGATCGGTAAACGAAATATGCGGGTCAAAGTCACAACAAAAGATAAACTGGCTTCTGAAATCATTGAGATTTCTTACCAAGTGAAGTGGGGAGACACTTTTGTTATTAAAGGATTGAAAGAGGCGACAGTTGGTGCGTTTAGTTTATTGAAGAATCAAAATCAATGGCAAATCCAAGCATCTCAAGGAGTGGACGGCACAAACTTAAATGATCCGGTGGATAATTATTTTGGGCGTGATACGTATTATTCTATCGAAGTTTTACAAGGAGCTACCAGCAAGTTCCGTTATGAAGTGGCAGGTAATCAGTCGATTCGTGAATCCATCCAGGGATTCAATAATGGGCAACCGTTGACGGTCAGTAATGGCGACGTGATCAAAGTGTATCATGCCGATCCTCTTGGGAAAAATCTTTTAATGAAAGATGAATTAGTCAAGGACTATACGATTGGTTCCAATTATGCCTATTATGAAGTCACTGACCATGGCTTGGAACCAATTTTAGCGGTTGCGGCTGATTCGATGGCTCAAGAATTTATCTTAGGTGAAGATAGTAGTAACGTTGATGGTGCGAAGTTGATCAATAGCATTACGATTAATGGAACGGCAGTGGGAAGTAATCAATATACAGTCAAACAAATGAGTGATTTCGATACTTCGGTGGCAGGATCACAAACGATCAACGTGCGTATTGATACGAAAGATGGACTCGTTTCAAAAGAAATCGAGGTTCCTTATGAAGTTAAATGGAACGATACGATTTTGATGAAAGCTCAAAATGGTCAATCAGCCGGGGCGTTTTCATTACATTCGGGGGCTTCCAGTACGAATCGTGTATTAGTCTTAAACCAAGGATTAAAAACCGATCTCAATGCACCAATTAGTACCGATTCTTCACTTTATTATTCCATTGAAGTATTGCGAGATGGTCGTTCTGTTTATCTACAAGAGGTACCGGGACGTGCTTCTCTCCAACAGGTAATGGACAATTTCGGGACGAAACAAACGTTAAATGTCCAAGCTGGTGATGTCGTTAAAATGTATCATCCTCAACGTTCAGAAGGTAGTTTGGTGTTAATGGTAGATGAAATGGAAGAAGATTATACCTACGGGTCGCAATATGCCTACTATCGAGTAACCTCCTATGGTTTTGAACCGATGTCAGTGATTGAAGCTGTTGGCTCCAACAAAGCATTCTCATTAAAGGAGAATACGAAAACGACGGACTTGAGTCAATTGTTAGCACAAGTATCGATCAATGGCGAAATTGTTACGAGTGAAGACTATACAGTGGAGAAACTTTCTGAATTAGATACCGCAACTGTGGGTAAAAAGGAAGTCAGATTAAAACTGACGACAGCCGATGAGACCGCAGATATCGAACTGGATGTTCCTTACGAAGTGGTTTGGGGAAGTACCTTCTTGCTTAAAGGGTTAGATGACCAGAATGTGGGCGCTTATAGTATTGTGGAACAAGACGGAGAGTGGACGATCCAAGCTGGCAAAGGAGAGGATTCCACCGTCTTAACCAATCACGTGAATAACGTTTTTGGTCGCGATACTTACTATCGGATCGAAGTAGTAGCAAGTTCAGAAAATCAACCGAAGGAAGGATCTGGTGTTACCGTTGAAAATATTATGGGCTTAGATCCGACGACTCGATTATCGGAACAAATAAAATACCAGTATGATGTGACTGGAAACATGACTGTGGGTCAGGCTATCAATGGGTTTAATAATGGGCAGCCGTTGTCAATTGAAGAAGGGGATATCGTAAAAGTTTATCATGCAGAGGCGAAGAATAATTTATTGATGCGAGATGACTTGACGAAAAATTATACAGCGGGTTCAAATTATGCCTATTATCAAGTAGCCAATCAAGAATTTGAACCGATCACTGAGATGAAAGCTGAAACAATTTCACAAGAATTGACATTAGGCGAAGATGCCAGTGATATTGATGGAATGGATTTGATCAAAAATGTTACTTTCAATGGTCAAAAATTAGATACGACATTATATGATGTCGAACAAGTTTCTGACTTTGATACGAATACCGCTGGAGCGAAGATGTTAACAGTGAAATTGTCTACCTCAGATGGTGTCACTTCTACGGATGTGGAAGTACCTTACGAAGTCAAATGGGGAAGTACGATCCAGCTCAAAAATAAAAAAGGTGAAACCGTTGGTACTTTCGGGTTAACAAAAGACAAAAAACAATTGAAACTCCAGGCGTTACAAGGAAAAGAAGGAACGAACTTAGCTAGTCGAGTCACTGAAGCCAACGATGCAGATGTGTATTATGGGATCGAAGTCTTTACAAATAACACTAGTAAATATAAATACGAAGTGCGAGGCACACAAACGATTGCTCAAGCAATCGAGCGATTCAATAGTGGGGAGCCATTAAAAGTTTCTGCAGGGGATCAAATCAAAGTGTATCATACGGATCCAAGCGGGAATGTCTTGATGGCAGAAGAAACGGAGCAAAATTATACCTATGGTTCCAATTATGCGTATTATAATGTGACCGAATACGGCTTTGAACCAACTGGAGACTTTACCGTGACACCGGCAGAAGCAAAAATAATCATCAATACCAAACAAGTGGATCTTAAAGATCTCTTGAAAGAAGTGAAAGTCAACGGGAAAGAAGTACCGAAAAACGCCTATACAGTGAAATTAGATCCTGAAACCGAAATCGATACTTCAAGTTTAGGAAATCGTGTCGCTAAATTAGTGGTCAAAGTTGACCGCTCTTACGGTGGATTTTCTACTGAAACTGAAGCGACTTATGAAGTAGTGAAAGAAGGAACACCAGGAGCGTTAGGAGAAAGTTCAGGCGAAGGAAATACAGAAGCAGAAACCAACGGGGAAGGTGAAGGAACAGAAGAAGCAAATGGTGGTAATTTACCAAAAACCAATGCAACCAAAAATGCGATGTTCCCTCTATTAGGTACCTTACTAATTAGTTTGGTAGGAATGTTTCTGTTTTGGAAAAAGAAAAAAACAAAAGAAGAACCAAAAAAGTAGTATAATCCTATTGAAATAAAAAAAGCACTCATTAGAAGTTTTACGAAAACTAATGAGTGCTTTTTTTGGCACTTCGTCACTGGGCTTACTATTTGCACGAATAAAGCTCTTTACAAGTCTGAGGATAACATCTATCGTCTATCAATATCCGAAAAAATTCTTTTTTAAGCTTTGGAAAATAGCTTTTCAACGATTTTACTGTATGTATAACTAAAATTATAGTTATTATAACAAAATTAAAAATGATGTCTGCTTAACTAAACGTACATATCGGTTTCAAGTTACTACGATAATCCTCCTGTTGAAATTTATTCATTAACCACATATAGAGGGAGGGTGAATTCTATCTAAAGTGAATTTTATTGTAATATCAGTTTTCCTCAGCATTTTTACTATCTGAAATGAAACGGAAAAATCAATGATGATTCATCAATCCCATAAATATCAGTTTTTTTCATTTCCTTTTACATTTATAGTACAATTTAAAAAATAACAATTTGAAGTAAGTCTATTTTTCTTGGTTTGTTGGTAAAATATGACATTGTACGATAAAATAATTCCTTATATGCTTCTTGATGAAAGAAAAATTTTTTTCTTAATAGAGTAATCAAGGGAGGATTATGTTGAAAGATAAAAAACGATTATTGAAAAGTGCGTTGATTTTTGCATTGATACTCGGTCAAACGAATAGTGGGACTATCGTGGGAGCAGGTTCGATGTTGCCTACAAATGAAATCAGAGCTATAAGTCAAAAATCAAAAAGAACTGAAAAAATAAATCAGGGAAAAGAAAAAAAAACAAGTGAAAAAGCAGAGAATGATAATATAGTAGATCCAGAAGATGATCAAAAAAATACAACAATTTCTTCTAGAGACTCTGTGCTAACCAGTTATCAACGTGGAGAACTTAGGAAGACATCTTCTGCGTATGTAGGGAAATATTTGAATAGTATGATAATAACTACAATAAATGAGAGTAACTTAAATTATAAAGTAGATGAACAAGTATATTTAAAATATAGACTTGTTTCAGAATTTGATTATACCAAACAGGGAGGTACCTTTATAGGTGATACGCCACCTTATGACCCTGATCTCCCTCGTGATGGTGTTCTGATAAAGAGGGACACAATATATTTATTACCTCAAGGGGCACCACATAATGGAACTATTCCAGTAGGTAAATATTTTAGTGTAGATTCAAAAAGCGGAAATTGGCGAATGAAATTGGTTCAATCAGATGCTACGGGTTATCATGTTACATTCACTCGTCTGAAAATTGCGCCAAACCAACCCGAGATTTTCCCTATGGAAATCTTTTATTACCCTACTTACTTTTATGGGATAGTTAAAGAATATGATGCAATTGATTTTTCAGTAGATTTTCCTGATGCAGAATCAAGTATTGGGAAATTGAAAGCTTCAATAAAAGATGGCGCACATACGCTTAAACAAGGTGATGAGGTACCTAAAGCTGTAGAATATATTGAGTCAGTAGAGAATACTCGAGGAAATGTAAAATATGAATGGAAAACATCTCCTGATACGAGTCAGCCAGGAGTGCAAGAAGCGAAAATAGTAGTCAGGGATGACTCTGGACGAACGCTTGAAGTAACTGTGCCGATTACGATTATGCCTTTGCCGCTAGAGATGTTACCAAAAGCAGGAGAACATAAAGTCATACAATATGGTGCTGTTCCAAAAGCAGCCGATTATTTTAATGTGGTGAATCATTATGAAGAGTCTACATATAAAATTGAATGGGTCAAAGCCCCTGATATGAATCAAGAGGGTGTTCAAACTTGTCTGGCGAAAGCGACTTCCTCAGATGGGCGTACTGCAGATAGTGCAGTACAAATTGAAGTTATCTCCAATCCAGGTTTAGAAGTTAAATTAAAACCATTAGAAGAACGAATATTAGGAGTATCCTACCCTTCTTTAAGTTCAAATTTTAAAAATTATATAGAAGAAGTGACACTGTTAGGTGAGAAAGTAGACGTTAATGAGTTAGAATTGGTCGTGGACGAAACAACCGATACAAATTTTCAGACTATTGGTCAAAAAGAAGTAAACATTACAGTTAAGAAAAAAACTTCTGAGGCGAGTGTCTGGATTAAAGGAACAGGAACCACTACAGTCAACGTATTATGGGGCAATACCATCTTAATGCGTTCAATTGATGGCCATTCTGCAGGTGCTTTCACTCTTGATGTCAGTAACTCAAATAATGACTCCGCAGCTCTTTCGATTCGCCAAGGATTAGAATCACCGTTAAACGTGGCGGTAGGAAAATTACAAGATCCATTTAAACTGTATTATCGGTTGGATATTTTACGTAATGAGAGAACGATCTATACGCAAGAAGTAACAAATCGGGCAACTTTACAAGAAATTATGAATGCTTTCGGAGATAAAGAGAATAAAATAGACGTTAAAATAGATGATATCATCCAAATCACACACCCAGGGAAAACAGCTAATAGCTCGGTCGTGATGATTGATGAAGAAGAAAAAGATTTTACATACGGAACAGAGAATGCTCGTTATCGTGTAACAGCGTATGGTTTAGACCCAGCACCCGTAATAACAGCTGAAAGCGCAAGAGTATTTTTTTTAGGCGAAGATATCAACCAATTGAATCCACAAGAGTTCATCAAAAATATACGTCTTAATGATCAATTAACTTCGAATGAACAGTATAAAATCAACCTTATCGATGGGGGGGATACTCGAACAGTTGGTAAGCAAACGATGAGAGTCAATATTACCACAAAAGATGGTTTAGTCTCTGAAGAAGTTGAAGTCACTTATCAAGTGAAATGGGGTGATACTTTCGTTCTAAAGGGGTTGAAAGAATCGACTGTTGGTGCATTCAGTTTACTAAAAAGTAATGAACAATGGCAGATTAAAGCTAGCCAGGGCGTAGAAGGTACAGAATTAGACGAGCCAGTCAATAACTACTTTGGTAGAGATACCTTTTACTCCATTGAAATTTTACAGGGGACAACTAACAAGTTCCGTTATGAAGTGGCAGGCAATCAGTCAATTCGTGAATCCATCCAGGGCTTCAATAATGGGCAACCGCTAACGGTTAGTAAAGGCGACGTGATCAAAGTGTACCATGCCGATTCTGTTGGGAAAAATCTATTAATGAAAGACGAATTAGTCAAGGATTACACGATGGGTTCCGATTATGCGTATTATGAAGTCACTGAATATGGCTTGGAACCAATTTTAGCGGTTGCGGCTGATTCGATGCCTCAAGAATTTACCTTGGGTGAAGACAGCAGTAACGTTGATGGATCGAAGTTGATCAATAGTATTACGGTCAATGGAACGATAGTGGCTAGTAATTTATATACAGTCAAACAAATGAGTGATTTCGATACTTCGGTAGCTGGTTCACAAACGATCAAGGTACGTATTGATACGAAAGATGGGCTGGTGTCAAAAGAGCTTGACGTTCCCTATGAAGTCAAATGGGGGAAAACTATTTTGATAAAAGCTCAGAATGGACAATCAGCCGGGGCCTTTTCATTATATGCGGGAACTTCCAGTACGAATCGGGTATTAGTCTTTAACCAAGGATTAAAAACCGATCTTAATGCACCAATTAGTACCGATTCTTCACTTTACTATTCCATTGAAATAGTGCGTGAAGGGCGATCTGTTTACTCGCAAGAGATACCGGGTTATGCGACTTTAGAAGAGGTAATGGCTAATTTTGGCTCGAAACAAAAATTGAATGTCCAAGCAGGTGATATTATAAAACTATATCATCCCCAACGTTCAGACGGTAGTTCTGTCTTACTGGTAAATGAAACAGAAAAGGACTATACCTATGGTTCTCCATATGCTAATTACCGCATAACTTCTTATGGTTTTGAGCCCATGCCGGTAATTGAAGCTGTAGGACCAAATAAAGTTTTTTCTTTAATGGAAAACACTCAAAATATAGACTTGAGTCAGCTATTAGCGAATATAACGATCAATGGTGAACGGGTGGAAAGCAAAAATTATAAGATTACGCAACTTTCTAAAATGGACACCTCTACTGTTGGTAAAAGAGAAGTCAAATTAAATCTTAAGCCAGAAGATGGCTCAGCAGATATTGAACTAGATGTTCCTTATGAAGTGGCTTGGGGAAGTACTTTCTTACTTAAAGGGTTTGATGACCAGAATGTGGGCGCTTATAGTATTGTGGAACAAGATGGAGAGTGGACGATCCAAGCTGGCAAAGGGGATGATTCCACCGTTTTATCGGATCATGTGAATAGTGCCTTTGGTCGCGATACTTACTATCGAATCGAAATAGTAGGAAATCCAGAAAATCAGCCCGAAGAAAAAACAGGTGTCACTGTCGAAAATATTATGGACTTAGATCCGACTACTCGATTATCGGAACAAATAAAATACCAGTATGATGTGACAGGCAATATGACAGTGTGGCAGGCGATCAACGGGTTTAATAATGGCCAACCATTACCGATTGAGGAAGGGGACATCGTAAAAGTTTATCATGCAGAGGCGAAAAATAATTTATTGATGCGAGATGACTTGACGAAAAATTATACAGCGGGTTCCAACTACGCCTATTATCAAGTGGCCAGTCAAGAATTTGTTCCCATCACTGAGATGGGGGCTGAAACAGTTTCGCATGAATTTACCTTGGGCGAAGATACCAGTGACATTGATGGAATGGATTTGATTAAAAATGTCACTTTCAATGGTCAAAAATTAGAGACGACATTATATGATGTCGAACAAGTTTCTGACTTTGATACAAATACCACTGGACAGAAAATGTTAAAAGTGAAATTGTCTACCGCAGATGAGGTGACTTCTACAGAAGTGGAAGTGCCTTACGAAGTGAAGTGGGGAAGTACGATCCAACTAAAAAATCAAGATGGCGATACTGTAGGTGCCTACAGTTTGATAAAAGAAAACAAACAAATCAAACTCCAATCATTACAGGGAGAAGACGGAAGTGACTTATCGAACCGTATCACAGAATATGATGACATGGAAATTTACTATGGGATTGAAGTTTTTACAAATAACAGCAGTAAATATAAATACGAAGTTCGCGGTACGCAAACAATTGAACAATCGATTAATAGATTCAATAGTGGGGAACCATTAAAAGTTTCGGTGGGAGATCAAATTAAAGTGTATCATGCCGATCCAAGTGGGAATGTCTTGATGGCAGAAGAAGAAGAGCGAAATTACACTTATGGTTCCAATTATGCGTATTACAATGTGACTGAATATGGGTTTGAACCAACAGGAGATTTTACCGTGACACCAGCAGAAGCGAAAATAGTTATCGATACGAAACGTGTGGACCTTAAAAATCTTTTGAAAGAAGTTAAAGTCAATGGCAAAGAGCTGCCGAAAACTGCTTATACGGTTGCATTAGATCCTGAAACAGAAATCGATACTTCTTCTTTGGGGTATCGTGTTGCTAAACTAGTCGTGAAAGCTGACCGTTCCTATGGTGGTTTTTCTACTGAAACTGAAGCGGCTTATGAAGTGGTGGAAAAAGGGACGGATGGTGCTTTAGAAGATGGTACAGAAGATAGCATGACTGAAGATAAAGAGATCACAGGAACAGATTCAGAAAAAAAGAACTCAAATGGAGACAATACAAGTGGCGCAAAAAATGGTAATTTACCAAAAACCAATGAAACAAAAAATACGGTTTTTACTGTATCAGGTGTCTTGATTGTTAGTTTAGCGGGAATCATCCTGTTTTGGAGAAAAAGAAAAGCAAATAAAAATTCTAAAAAATAAGATAATCAGTTATTAAAAAGCCCACGTTAGCTAGACTACAGCTGACGTGGGCTTTTTTGTCGGTCTTCAGATTGATTAGAAAGTAGTTAGCTTTCATTGGTGTCACTCAACTAAAGAAATGAGCTACTCTCTCATTTGGCTTGTATCTTGATATTCGAGGATATCACCTGGTTGGCAGTTTAAAACTTCGCAAATCTTATCGAGCGTAGAAAACCGAATCGCTTTTGCTTTACCATTTTTTAAAATAGAGATATTAGCCATCGTAAGACCTACTTTTTCACTCAGTTCGGTCACGCTCATTTTTCGCTTAGCTAACATGACATCTAAATTGATAATAATAGACATTCGACACCTCACACTGTTAGATCATAGTCATTTTTTAAATAAATGGCTTGTTTAAGTAAATCGATCAAAATGCTTGAAAGGATGTAGATAAAAAAAGGGATAAAGAGTAAGACGAAAGCGATGAGTAGGATTCCTGGACTATCGCTCATATCAGCTATTTGGTAAAATTTTGGCAAAATACCAAATGCAAGGATCGTGATACATAAAAGGCAAGATCGGATTTTACTGCTAAGCTTTAGACTCTTTTTAGTAAAAGTTTCCTTTGAAGGGAAGGTTTTGACTAAGCGGAGCAGGAAGAAATTGAGCAACAAAGTCACTAGAAGGATCAGGTAAAGAACTAGAATAAATAGTGTAGTTTGCCAGTTGCTAAATGGATTTGTAGGATTTGTACTCAATTGAATAGTTAATAGCGTTCCCAAGAGAAGGGGAACAAAACAAAAAACAGAAACGATTAATTGGATAAAGAACAGTTTGGATTTCATAAAATGCCTCCTAAATTTTTATTAGTATAGCATGAGGTTTGTTCATTATCAATAATTATTTATCGATAAACGATAAATAAAAGGATGGACAAACGCCTTTTTCAATAAAGAAAAGGCGTTCTAACGAATCATATTATATTTTAAAGCTGTAAAACTATTACTAAAAATGGACTATTTCTCATTTAAACAATGTATTCCCTAACCACTAATACATCCTTGTAACCCTGAAGTTACGCCAGTGGGATTAAATTTCATCAAAACAAATCAAAATCTCGCATAAAATATTTATCGCAATAGATTAATTATAACATATCTTTTGCAAAAAAGATATTTAATTTAGATTACATTTGCGATAGTTTTAAATAACAGAACTTTTAAGTAGAAAAACGTATCATTATCATGTTTATACCCTCCCAAATCTAAAGTAAATATGCTAAAATCACAAATAACAACGAAGATCATGATTGGTTGGGAAAATTTATTTCTATTTTTCGTTATTAAAATTAGGTGTACAAATAACTAATTGTTTTATTTTGTTTGGTTGTGGAGAGTGGAGAAACAAAATACGCTAGTATAAATTGTTATATAAGTATGGATAAAAATTTCAGATAAAATTATTAAGTTGTTAGGGGAAGTTTAAATGAAATTAAATGAAGAAAGTTTATTTATCCTAATTTTGATTGGTCAGCTTTACACTGTTTTTATGGCTCTTGGTTATCTAAGGAATCTTTTATCAAATAAAAAGTTTCAGTTGTTTTCGTTTGTTAGTGTAATCGCTTATATTGCTTTATATCAATGGATCAATATCATAGCGACAGTTATCTTATGGGCTGGGTTATGTCTAAGTATCTATATCATTGATCGAAACATTGATATAGCGATATTTTATCCTTCGATTATTTTATTTTTCTACATATTCATTGATGGAACAGCCAAATATCTATATAAAATTTTAGGTTGGGATATCAGCGATTTTTTTACAGCTGTTTTAGGAACAGGTTGTTTGTGGATCGTTACTGTTTTTCTAAAAAAAATGGTCATACCAAAGATTATTAGGGATAAAACGACTCTAAAAATAGCGGCCATCGTTGTTTTTTTACGATTATTGTTTATTTTATTAACATTTGTAGTGATCGTTTTTCTGTTTTAGCAAGATTCCTAGTTATCAGTAATGAATTATTTACGGTTCTTTATGGTGTAATGTCTACCATAATTTATTGTGTACTACTTTTTATCAAGAAAAAAGAATTCGAAACACGAGAACAGCAAAAAGAAATGCGTCACCTGATTGAATACAGCGAACAGATCGAAAATAATTATCTTGCATTACGAAAATTTAAACACGATTATAAGAATATTTTGTTTTCAATAGAGGATTATATTCAAACAAAGGATATTGAAGGGCTGCAAAAGTATTTTTATCAAAGTATCAAAGCAACAGAAACGATTTTTGAAGAAAACAATCTCCCAATTGCTTCGATTTCAAATCTTAAAATTAGAGAGATAAAAAGCATTATTTTGAGTAAATTATACGTGGCTAGCCAAAAGGGTGTCGAAGTAAACGTAATGATTCCAACACCCATTACGGATATCGCTATCTCAACAGTCACACTTGTTCGTATGCTAGGGATTATACTGGATAATGCAATTGAAGAATCAGCCTTTTTAGAAAAGGGAAAAATTGAATTGACTATTATGGAGGAACACAAAAATTGTTTTTTTGTCTTAATGAATCAATGTCGTTCGAGTATTCCTAAATTACATGAATTGAAAAAAGTAAATTTTACTACTAAAAAAGGAAATCAAGGACTAGGACTAACGAATCTGGACGAGCTTGTTCATTTGAACGAGAATGTTTTTTTAGAAACAAAAATTGAAAACAATCGCTTTATACAAATCATAACGATTAGTGGAATGAGGGGCTAGTAATGTTAAAAATATTTGTTTGTGATGATGAAATTGCTCATCGTAATAAGCTTACTCGAATGATTACAAATTATTTATTGATGAAAGACTATGATGTTCAATTCCAATTTGCTACGGATGATCCAATGATGATCTTGTCGTTTATTTCAAAACATAAAACAGAAGGAATCTATTTTTTGGATAATGATCTAAAAACGGATTTAAATGGGATCGAGTTAGCAAAAAAAATCAGAGATTACGACCCAACAGCAAAAATCATTTTTGTGACAACTTATACAGATCTAGTCTATTTAACTTTTTTATACAAAGTAGAAGCATTAGATTACATTGTCAAAGATAATATGGATACTTTTCAAAAGAGAGTGACGGAATGTATTGACGTCGCAATTGAACGCTATTTGAATACAAATCTGGAAACTAGACCCCAAATTTGGATTAAGAATGGTCCAGTTGATGTAAAGTTATATGTCGATGAAATATTTTATTTTGAATCTAGTCCAACACCCCATAAATTGATCGTCTATTTAGATAACCGCAGAATTGAGTATATAGGGAAGATTAAAGAAGTAGAAAGTATGTATGAGGTATTTTGTCGTTGCCATCAATCTTATGTAGTTAATCTGATGAATGTGAAAGAGATCAATAAAAAAGAACGAGTGATCACTATGGCCAATGGAGCAAAATGTTTAGTTTCTACTCGTCATTTAAAAAAAGTAGTAAATCAGTTCAAGAAATTAACCAGTTGTTGATTACATCTCCAGGTATTCCGCACTTTTGATCAAATAACGTTCACTTTTGATAAAACCAACTATCTTATAAAAAAACAAATATAATATAGATGAAAAGGAGCGGATCAAATGTCGGAAGAATCTATATCTTTAGAAGAAAAAGTTTCAAAAACAATTAGTAAGCGGATAGGAAGACAATTACAATTGTCAGAAATTGACTTGGCAAAAATGGAATATGGATTAGCTGTTCTTCTGGTAATTAGTTCAAAGATATTTTTTATCTACTGTTTAGCTGGGTGTCTTCATATTATTCTGCCGGTTTTGACTACTCATTTGGCATTTACACTAATGAGAAGAACAACAAAAAGTTTTCATGCAAGAGATAGTAATGTATGTACGGTCTTAAGTCTATTTTTCTTTGTCTTATTACCATATCTAGTTACTACTTTTGCTGTAGATGTCACAAGAGCCAGCTTTGTGATCTGCAGTCTCATGATTTGCTTGATCTTGTGGTTCAAAGGGATAGTGATCGCACAAAAACCGGCGAAAAGTTCGTTGCTAAATGGAAAGAGCCAGATGATAGTGGTCAGTTTGTTCCTTACTATTTTTGGTGGGATTCAATCAAATAACCGTATTCGTACCTTACTGTTGTTAGGCATGATGATCTCAACCCTTTTAATGTTTGTTCAAAAAAGAAAGGATGAAGAAAATGTTAAAAAAAATTAGCTCAAGAAAATTAAAATATATGCGAATTTTAGCAACTGTTGCTATTGCTGTTGCTACAGAAGCTATAGGTAAAGGAACAATGTGTACAGGAATTATTTATGAACCAAAAGTACCTGATGCATTGAAACAAATCGAAAAATAAACTTGGAAATCGAAATACTAGTGGAATAAAAAGAATTCATTATACGAAATAAGTCTTAGGATCAAAAATAGTAGTTGCTATTTTGACCCTAAGACTTATTTTTTTCGATAATTTTGTAAGAGCAAAACAAATATAAAAAAGAAAAAAGATTCCCATAATGTCGTTGTCCAACTAAATTCTTTTGAAATTCCAAAAAATAAATTCCCTGCATTAGAAACGATTAAATAAATTAAGGTAGTTATTAGAGCATAAATTATTTTCTTTACCATAATCTCACAACACCCCTTTTTTCAAAAACATGGCTAAAGCGTTCCATTTCTTCAAATGATCTTTACTTAAGTATAATTCATTTAAAAGATATTTGGAAAGAAATTTTATCTGTTTTTTACAGATAAGAAAGAAGAAAGAGAGTAGGAAACGATAAATATTAGAAAATTTTCATAGCAACTGATAGTTTTTTGTAATAATAACTGAGCATTATCTTTGCATTTTTTAATGTAGACTACTATCCTTTAAATATACCCAATAGAAAAAAGGCAACACAGTCTATTGGAGGGAAACGTTATTTATGAATGATTGTCATAGAAAGTGAAAAAAGGCTATTAGTATTAGCATGGCATGGTAGCGCTTTCTATTAAATCTTGTAAATAACATGTGTGATCACGGTCAATTAGAAGTAGGAGGTGGAGAATGAATAAAGGGTGGAAGATCGTCGGTATTCTTGCAAGTTTATTCTTGCTGACGGTGCTTTTAGGGATTGCGTTGATCAACGCACCGTATATGATGCCAGAACAGTTGGAACGTTTTCGATTTTTTGTCATAACGAACTACTACGTGCAACAATATCTATTTTGGACAGCTGTCGTTTTTGCTATACTTGTGCTTATTTTGTTATTAGTTGTTCTTTTCTATCCAAAATCCAAAGGAACGTTTGTTTTAAAACAAAAAGATGGAAAACTGACTTTAGACAAGAAAGCAATCGAAGGGCTTGTGCGATCACAATTACATGAAGAAGAATTTGTTGGTTCACCAAAAGTTCGAGTACGCTCAACAAAAAATAAAATCAATGTCCATGTAAAAGGGGATTTAAAACGAACATCCTCTTTAATTGGTAAAACAGGAGAATTGATGCGTGACATTGAACAACAAGTGGCACGAGTACTTGGTACTGAACAAAACATCGCTGTAGCTGTTACTTATAGTGGATTTGAAGATTACGACAGTAATGCACACAAGCACGCTCGAGTAGAATAGGAGGGGCCCATCATGAAAGAGATATTTTCAGCGTACAAGCTCCCTATTATCTTCGGGGGACTTGGCTTACTGTTAGCTGTTTTATGGATAACAGTTGGATTTTTTAAAACACTTCTAATATTAATCATGACTGCTATAGGTGCAGGCATTGGTTTTTATTTGAAAGAAACAAAAATATTTGATCAATTTTTTAAATCTTAGGAGGAACTGGACATGGAAAACAAAGAAATCAAAAACACAAATACAATGACATCTGAGAATAACCATATTTCACGTGGAGAATTAACTTACGAAGATAAAGTAATCCAAAAAATCATCGGTTATGCTTTGAAAGATGTTGACGGTTTATTAACATTAGATGGCGGTTTCTTCTCAAACATTGCTGAAAAATTAGTGAACACGGATAATGTCACAGCAGGAATCAATGCAGAAGTTGGTAAAAAACAAGTAGCTGTTGACTTAGATGTAGTTGTAGAATACGGAAAAGATATTGAAAATATCTATGATCAAATTAAAGACTTGATCAGCCGTGAAGTGAATGATATGACACATTTAGATGTAATCGAAGTGAATGTGAATGTAGTTGATATCAAAACACAAGAAGAATATGCAAAAGATCAAGAAACTGTCCAAGACAAAGTGACAGATGCTGCTAAATCAACTGGTCAATTTGCTTCAAAACAAACAGATAAAGCAAAAGCAGCTATGAATAAAGGAACACAAAAAGTGAAAGAAAACACTGAACCACGTGTTCAGTAATTGATTGTTAGTAAAAGAAATTAGGAGGAAATTAAAATGGGATTTATTTGGTCATTAATCGTCGGTGGTATTATCGGAGCAATTGCAGGGGCTATTACAAATAAAGGTTCTTCAATGGGAATCATTGCTAACGTAGTCGCAGGTCTAGTTGGATCAGCGATCGGACAAGCTTTACTTGGCACTTGGGGACCAAGTATCGGGGGCATGGCAATCGTTCCATCATTGATTGGTGCAATCATTCTTGTATTGGTCGTATCATTCTTTGCTCGTAAACTGTAAGAAATTGATCGGATCATTTGATCGATCATAAATAAAATCAGAAGCTGAGACAATTATTGTCTCAGCTTTTTTTATCTACTTTAAAAAAATTCGGTCCAGTTAGTAAAGTTTATTCGTGTAAGCTGTTTAGAATAAAAATATCATTGTTATTGTGAAGTTTTACTCAAAATCCTCTTGACTTAGAGTTGACTCCAAGTAGTACAATATCTTTTGTGGTAAGAATTAGTAAGACCGAAATGAGTTATTCTTTTCGGACATGTTATTGCAAAAGGAGAGAGAATAGTGAGTATAAAGACAAACATCTTAGACCAAATCAATGGTCCAACAGAGGTAAAAAAACTAACGATAGACGAAATGTCTGAATTAGCTACAGAAATGAGAGAAAAGATTTTACAAAAAAATAGTGCGATCGGAGGACATGTCGGACCAAATTTGGGTGTCGTGGAATTAACAATTGCTTTCCACCATGTGTTTGACTCGCCCAAGGATAAAATTGTTTGGGACGTTTCCCATCAATCTTATGGACATAAGTTATTAACTGGTCGTAAAAATGGATTTGAGGAGGGAAGCTACCACGAAATTAGTGGCTATTCCAATCAACATGAAAGTGAACATGATTATTTTACTGTGGGGCATACTTCAACTTCGATCAGTTTAGCGGTCGGTCTTGCAAAAGCCCGTGATTTGAAACAGGAGAAAGGAAATATCATTGCTTTTATCGGGGATGGTTCCTTAAGTGGAGGCTTAGCTTTTGAAGGTTTGAATAATGGTGGAACAATCAATTCTAATTTGATCGTTTTAGTGAATGACAATGAAATGTCCATTGATGAGAATCAGGGAAGTTTATATCGTCATTTAGCAGAGCTTCGTGAAAGCAATGGGACAAGTAATGATAATTTATTTAAAGCGATGGGGTATGATTATCGCTACATTGCGGATGGTAATGATTTAGAAACAGTAATTGAGGTTTTCAGAGAAATTAAAGACATTGACCATCCAATCGTTTTACATGTTCACACCGAAAAAGGTCATGGCTATGAGCCAGCCGTCGAAAACAAAATGAAATATCATTGGCATGTACCGTTTGATTTAGAAACAGGCGAAGCGAAAAATGCTCCTACTAGTGAAAGTTTTAATCAAATAATGATGAACTATCTTGATGAAAAAACGAAAACAAGTGCAACGCCTATCGTGGCTGTGAATGCTGCGATTCCAGGAATGTTTGGCTTAAAGGAATTTCAAAAAAAACATCCAGAACACTACTTTGATGTGGGGATTGCAGAACAACATTCGATCACATTTGCTTCTGCTTTAGCATCTCAAGGGATTCGACCTGTGGTATTCCATTCAAGTGTGTTTTTACAACGAGCATATGATCAATTATCTCATGATTTAGCGATCAACGAAAATCCAGTAGTCATTCTAATTGGTGGAGCAAGCATTTCAGGAAGTGATCGTACCCACCAAGGAACTTTTGATATTCCTTATCTTTCAAGTATTCCTAATATTAAATATTTAGCGCCAGCTACGAAGGAAGACTTACTTTCGATGTTGGATTGGAGTTTAGCGCAAACCGATTCACCGGTTGCTATTAGAATCCCTGCTCATGGTGTGACATCTGGTGAAGCAATCGCAAAAGACTACGCTATTCCAAGTTACCAACGCTATTCCAAGTTACCAACGCTTGGTTGCTGGAGATAAAGTTGCAATCTTAGCACTAGGTGGCTTCCTTGAATTAGGTAAACAAGCTTTAGAAGAATTTGCGAATCAGGGGATTTCAGGCACTTTGATTAACCCTGGAACGATCACCGAACTTGATCATGAAACTTTAGAAGAATTAAAAGAAAATCACCAATTGATTATCACTTTAGAAGATGGTAGTCTTTCGGGCGGATTTGGTGAAAAAATCAGTCGTTATTATGGAGATTCAGCAATCCAAGTTCTAAACTTTGGTTCTCAAAAAGAATTTACTGATAGTGTACCTGTTCAAACATTGTATGAACGTTATCATTTGACACCAAAACAAATCGTAGCAGATAGTCTTAGCAGTTTAAATCAATAGAAAAAAACAGAGTAAATTCGTGATATCAAACGAATTTACTCTGTTTTTTTTAAGAAATCCGACTTAAATAAACTATATTTATATTATGTAAACAAAGTTAGGGATAAACCGAACGAGTAATGAAATAAACATTGCTTTTATCGATAAAAATCCCATAAAATAGAAAAGTAAAGAAATAATCTATTTTTAAGGAGGTATTTTTTTGATTGATTTGCAAGAAATATTTACACAAAACCAGATTGCGTTTGAACTTTATCGCCATCGCCCAATTTTTACCAATGAGGATGCGTTAGTTGTAAAAGAGGAACAAGGGTTTAGTGGTACTGAGACGAAGAGCTTGTATCTAAAAGATAAACAAAACAATCGCTACATTTTTTTAACCTTCACGACTAAAAGAAGCGACTTTAAAAAATTAAGCAAACTGATTGGTAAAAGAGTGTCAGTTGTTTCGGCTGAAGAAATGGAAGCGGAAACGGGACAAAAGCCAGGTGCTGTTTCACCATTTGGTTATGAATCATCTGTTCCTGTCATTATTGATGAAGAAATATTCGCTCAGGAAAAATTAGTATTTGCACCTGGTAGACCTGATCAAACCATGGTAGTCAAAGTGGCAGATTTAGATAATATCATTCAAGTATTAGAAATAAAAACGTATGTATTACCAGCAGTGGAGTGACCTGTAACCATAATGAAACAGGTTCATCTTAAGTGAAATCTTTTGTTTAACGAAGGTTTCGTGATAGAAAAACTGCGTATGAGTAAAGGCGCAGATGTGACGTTCCATACCAAAAAGCTTAGCTGATCAGAAAGTAAACCGAACATGGTTCAGACAAAAACGATGAGACGATCGTGAAAGTAAAACAAAAAAGCAAATGTCTAAGCTATAAACAAAAGTGTCATTTTGTTATAAAACATCGATCATCAGCTTTTTTATTTGGAAATTATTGTTTACCCTGTAATCAAGTTAATTGAGATAGTAGTTGATCATATCCTAATTCTCTGGCATAATCTTCGGCAGTTTTTCCTTGATTATCACGCAATTCTTTATTTGCACCATGAGCCAATAATTCTCGGACGATGTCTTGGTAGATCTTTGAGCCATCTCGCAAAGCCACAGCTTCAATCAAGGCAGTATAGCCATAATGATTTTGATGGTCGATATCAACACGACCATCAGTTAGCAAAAGTTTGACGTTGGCTAAATGTCCTTTTTCGGCAGCTGGTATCAATGCATTACCACCAAAACGGTTAACGATCGACTGATCAGGTTCACTATTTTCAAGCATATAAGTAAGAATCTCAGTTTTTCCTTGTGCGCCAGCATATAAGTAAGGGCTATCTTGAATATGATCTTGTAAGTTGATGTTCGCACCGTGATCAATGAGGATTTTTGCAATATCGATCATATTATGGTGGACAGCAATCAATAATGGGGATTCTCCTTTTTCATTTTGTTCATCAATCATCGCAGTTGATTGGTCTAACAACGTTTGAACTAGATTTAAATCCTCGGCACTAACAGCTTGTAACAAGCGACCTGGAGCAATTGACATTGGTGTTTCCTCCTTTGATGGATGGTTGGGATTAGTTGGTAAAGGCGCAGAAGTTGTAGAATCCAAAACAATCGAATTCGTGCTAGTATTAGTACCATTTGATTGAGAGGAATGATCGGCACATCCTGCAAATACCAATAACGTAGGGAATAACCATAGGATTGAATAAGGTTTCATGAAAACGCCTCCTCCATATTATTTTAGTTGAAATAGCCATAAACAGCAAAATAAATACTTGCTAAACAATGCACAGCTCTTTATATAGAGGCAAAAACGTAATAAGCAACGCTTCCAAGACGGATTCTTGACAAAAAAAGAACAATGATAGATAGTAAAAAATAGTGTCTGACTAAATCTAGACAGGAGAACAGCTTTTGATTCTGTCAAATGAAAGTAGGGGAGTAGATGTTTACACGTTTGTCATCTCAATTAACAGAAAGAGAAAATTATAAATTACTGATTGGTTCAATTATTCCCAGACCAGTAGCTGTTGTTTCAACATTAACTGAGAAAGGGAACTTAAACATTGCGCCATTCAGCTATTTTAATATCGTTAGTTCAAATCCACCCATCGTTTCGTTGGCTGTCCAAAGAAAAAATGAGCAGATGAAAGATACTGCTAAAAATATCTTAATAAGGAAAGAAGCAATTATCCAAGTTTTAGATGAGCAAAATGTGGTGGAGGTCAATAAAACAGCAGCAACTCTTCCGCAAGAAGAAAGTGAACTAACCTTGACTAACTTGACTACGAAAATAAATAGGAATGGTTCAATTCCACCAATCAATGAGTCAAAAATTGTTTTTGAAACAGATTTATATGACCATCTCGAAATTAAGAATGAGCAAGAAGTTACTGCCGATTTTTTCTTATTAAAAATCCATACGTATCAATTAAATGAAGAGGTATATGATCCAGTATCCGGGAAGATCGATCCCAAGAAACTACAACCAGTTAGTCGATTAGCAGGGAATGATTATGCAACCTTAGGGAAAATCTTTACCATTCCTAGGCCAAAGTGAACCACATGACGATAAATATGTTATTTTTAGAGGATGTATAATCCTAAAAATATTATTATAATATTGGCGTAAGTTCATTTCTTTCATGAATGGAGTAAGAAATAAAATTTAGCTAAAACATTTTTTAGTTATAAAAAACAATAAAGTTTTTTTAGGTAAACCGAATGATTTAAAGTTTTATTTAAAATAGGCAAGTAAAAAGGCAAATATGAGACTTTTTAATGTATGAATTAACTGGTATGTAAATGTTAAGATAACTTGAAAATTTATTCCGAAAAGTGAAAACGAGAAAAATAAAACAGAAAAATCAATCAAGTCAGCAAGGTATTTTCATACTAAACGACTTCCTAAAAAGGGGAAATATATTAAAGATTGATTAATTTTGTTTTTTTATCAAATAAATGATTGCTAAAATAGTTAAAGAAGCTTACTATTAACTCTGTAAAAAATAAAAATAGTAATAACCTTGTTAGGTGAGGCTCCTATACAAACATATGCTATTGCTCAGAAACGTCGAAAGACGCCAATGAGTCAAACAGGAATTGTCGGATTAAGGCTTTTTCAAATAGCTAAGAGTGTTTCTTTACGTTGTATAGTGCTAAAACTCGGACGATGAGATGATGCTAGGTCAGAATTCTTGTTCGAAAAGGTTTCTGACCTTTTCTTATATTCTATAACTGATTCTATATTTAACTGCTCGTGTTCGCCTAACTTGTGTAAGAGGAGGGGGATATGCGATGTGGAAAAACAGAAAGATCGACTGGTTGATTTTAGGCCCTTATTTGGCTTTGTCAATTGTCGGTCTTTTAGAGATATATAGTGCTAGTTCCTATCGTTTATTGGTAGCAGGAAGTGATCCTAAAAGCTTATTTATTCGGCAATTTTTGTTTATTATTCTTAGTTGGGGCGTAATTGTATTGACCTATTCCATCAGATTACAAGTTCTACTGAAACCAAGAATAATAAAAGCTGGATTGATTGTATCGGGCTTATTATTAGCGATGATGAAACTCGGGATTTTTGCTGTAACAGTTAATGGTGCCCAGCGGTGGGTTTCAATCGCTGGAATCCAATTTCAACCGTCAGAAATCGCAACCATTTTTTTGATTTTATATTTAAGTCGTTTTTTTAGAAATGACCGCAGTGTTCCTGAGAAGCTTCATATACCAGTGTTAATCGTGGGCGGAATTGCCGTGCTTGTTTTGTTTCAACCTAAAATTGCGGGAGCACTGATGATTTTAGCTATTGCTGGAGCTATCTTTTGGGCTGCAGCTATTCCCATTAAAAAAGGGCTGATAATTATCGGAGCAGCGATTGCTAGCTTGATCTTAGTAGCTGGCTTAGTTTTACTACTTGAAAAGCATCATTTGTTACCTTCATTTTTTGAACACGCTTATGACCGAATCGCAATGGTTCATAATCCTTTTTTAGATGAACATGGTGCAGGATACCAGATGAGTAACTCTTACTATGCACTATACAACGGTGGCCTATTTGGTCGAGGAATGGGGAATAGTATTACTAAAAAAGGTTATCTCCCTGAATCCGAAACAGATTTTATTTTCTCAGTCATTGCTGAGGAGTTTGGGTTGATAGGCGCATTACTTGTTTTGTTTTTGCTTTTCTTATTATGTATGCGAATCTTCCAAAAGAGTACGAAACAAAAGAACCAACAGGCAACTTTGATCTTAATTGGTGTAGGGACATGGATACTCGTTCAGACAAGTATCAATATTGGAAGTATCCTTGGTTTAATTCCAATGACAGGTGTACCATTGCCATTTGTCAGCTACGGAGGAACAAGCTATTTAATCTTGTCTTTTGCTATTGGATTAGCTTTGAATATCTCGTCTCGACAAGTGAAAGAGAAAAATAAGCAGGTTGAGAGGTTACAACTCAAGAAACCTGAACTGTTAAACAAGAACAATTAAGAATCTCTCAATTGGACTATCATAATAAAAAAATGGCTATATTTCAAGTAAGAGGTTCGGTTAGAAAGAGGAATCGAAAATGAAAACATTTCAAAAAGTGATTTTAGGTCTATTGACGGCAGTCGTCATTGTCATCGGCTATTTTTCTTTTGAGTTTGTTCATGGTTATTCTTCAACGAGTCGAGCAGACGTTGTACCAAAAGTAGAAGCCAAAAGTGTTCCTAAGATTATCAATGTGGCATTGATTGGCTCTGATGCCCGGTCGAAAGAAGAGAATGGACGTTCAGATTCTTTGATGATTGCTCAGTATAATCAAAAAACTAAAAAAGCAAAATTGGTTTCGATTATGCGTGATTCTTATGTAGATATACCTGGGCATGGTCAAGATAAAATCAACGCAGCTTATTCATATGGCGGGATTGATCTTTTGAACCAAACATTGAAAGAAAATTTCAAATTTGAAACACCTTATTATGCAAGTATCACCTTCCAAGATTTCATTGATTGTGTCAATGAGCTATTCCCTAACGGTGTAGATATCAATGCTGAGAAAGATTTAGACTTGGATGGTGTATACATCAAAAAAGGTGAACAAACGATGGATGGGAATACCTTATTGCAATATGCGCGTTTTAGAGAAGATGCTGAAGGAGATTTTGGACGGATCAGAAGACAACAACAAGTGATCAAAGCAATTTCTAAGCAATTAAAAGATGTGACTTCCATCCTTAAATTACCAAAAGCAATCGGTCAACTCTTGGGAAGTATTAAAACGAATTTACCTGAAAGTGTATTAATTGATTGTGGTATTGATTTCTTAAAAGATGACAAACCAATTGATACGTTATCTGTACCAGTTGAAGGTAGTTGGAATTTTAATGATTACACACCTTCTGGTAGTGTACTAGAACTTGATTTAGAAAAAAATCAATTAGCAATCAATCAGTTTTTAGACCAATAGATTTACATTTTATTTAAAGTGTAAGAAGTTAGAAACAAGCGATTGTCGTTGTGTTCTAGCTTCTTTTCTTATGGTAAAATGGATAGAAGTTAAATCAAGAAAATGTGAGCGGAGGGACAAAATGAAACGAAGTGACAATCATCGTAGGAACAAGACTGGTGTTTATCTAACAAGCGCCCTTGTTTTGGTTCTTGCGGCTGGTGGCGGGTATTTTTACTATCAAAAAACGCAAGAAGAGCAAGTGGTTTCAGCAGGAGAAAAAACGATCCAACAGTTTGCGGAACGTTTAAGTACTGGCGATTACAAAAAGGCGATGTCATACACGCAAATTGATTCACAGACTAAGAAGACAATTTCTGAAAAAGAAGCTCTTGAAAAATACCAAAACATTTACGGAGCTGTGGCCATAAAAGGCTTGGAAATCTCTAATTTAAAAGTGACGAAAAAAGATAGTGAAACCTATTCTTTTTCTTATAAAGCTAAAATGAATACAAGCTTAGGCGAATTAAAAGACCTATCATATAAAGGAACTTTGACAAATAAAAATGATCAGATCAAAATCAACTGGCAGCCGAACTTGATTTTTCCTCAAATGGAAGATACGGACAAAGTAAGTCTGACTAGTGAGGAAGCTAAAAGAGGCGATATCCTTGATCGAAATGGAAAGAAATTAGCAACGACGGGCAAATTGAAACAGTTAGGGATCGTTCCTAGAAAGCTAGGAGAAAAAGAAGAGAAAACAGCAAACATCAAAGCAATTGCTGCAGCTTTCGATCTTTCAGAAGATGAAATCAATCAAGCTATCTCTCAAAGTTGGGTACAACCGGACTACTTTGTTCCTCTAAAAATCATTGATGGACAAACCCCCGAATTGCCAAGCGGAGCAGCGATCCAAGAAGTTGATGGTCGCACCTATCCGTTAGGCGAAGCAGCAGCGCAATTGATTGGTTATGTTGGTGATATCTCAGCAGAAGATATCAAAAAGAATGCTGAATTAAGTAGTAATGGTAAAATTGGTCGTTCTGGTCTGGAAATGACTTATGACAAAGAACTACGTGGCACCAATGGGGGGAAATTGAGTATTACGGATGCTGATGGGGCAGAAAAAGAAGTATTGATCGATCAAGAAGTGAAAAATGGTCAGGATATCAAATTGACTCTTGATGCCGATGCTCAAAAAATCGCATTTGATAGTTTAGGTGGAAAAGCGGGTTCAACAGTAGCGACTTCGCCAAAAACGGGTGAGTTGTTAGTATTAGCGAGCTCTCCAAGTTATGATCCAAACAAAATGACAAATGGGATCTCCCAAGAAGATTATCAAGCCTATACTGAAAATAAAGATCAACCATTTATTAGTCGTTTTGCTACCGGTTACGCTCCCGGATCTACATTTAAAATGATTACTGCCGCAATCGGATTAGATAATCAAACGCTGAATCCAGACGAAGTATTGACGATCAATGGATTGAAATGGCAAAAAGACCAATCATGGGGATCGTATCAAGTTACTCGTGTCAGCGATGTGCCTCAAGTCAATCTGAGAAACGCAATGATTTATTCAGATAATATCTATATGGCTCAAGAAACCTTGAAAATGGGTGAGAAGAAATTCCGCGAAGGATTAAATAAATTCATTTTTGGGGAAGACTTAGATTTGCCGATCAGCATGAATCCCGCACAAATCTCAAATAAGGATAGTTTTAAGTCAGAAATCTTATTAGCAGATACTGGTTATGGGCAGGGAGAACTGTTAATCAATCCGATCCAACAAGCAACGATGTATTCTGTTTTTGCTAATAATGGAAATCTTGTTTATCCAAAATTAGAGATAGATAAAGAAACGAAAGTCAAACAAAATGTCATTGCTTCAACAGCTGTACAGACGATTCTGCCAGATTTGAAAGATGTTGTTCAAGATACGAATGGTACCGCTCATTCTTTAGCTGCTTTAGGCATACCGATAGCAGCAAAAACTGGTACAGCGGAAATCAAAGAAAAACAAGATGAAAAAGGACAAGAAAATAGCTTCCTATTTGCTGTGAATCCTGATACAAATGGTTATCTCATGATCAGCATGTTAGAAGATAAAGCAGAAGGTGATTCTGCAACGAAACGTGCACCTGAGTTGCTCCAATACTTGAATCAAAACTATCAATAGACGAATGAATAAAACTAATCAATGACTGTAGTCACTACTTACATTTGGGCTAGGAAACCTAAATTATTTAGAATACTACAGTCACTCGATTAGTTTTTTTATATAGGGATGCTTTAGAATGATCTTTTTACTTTTGGTTTAACGATAAAAGTAGCTAAACCTAATAAAATGAATCCAATAATGAATGGCATCGTATGATGGAAAGTAGCATATAGTTGACCACCAATCATCGGACCGATCACTCTAGCTAATGCTTGGATGCTTTGTGAAGCCCCTTGGATTTTTCCTTGGTCCTCTTTGCTAGCATACGTTGAAATCAAACCATTATAGGAAGGACTAAAAATCGCATCTCCTAGCCCGAAAAAGACCATGCCGATGATAAAGCAGGGGATCGAGCTATAAAAAGCAGAAAGGATGATGACAGAATAACCAATCATTTCACTGATAATACCCATAGTGATGATCTGGTTTTCTCGCCAAAATTTTAATAAAATCGGCATAATCAACAGTTGAGCAAAAATGTCCATAATGCCAATTAACGAGAAAGTAAAACCGATGATAATTGGCGATAGATGGAAAGTATCAATTGAAAATTGTGCAAAAATCGCTTGGAATGAGCCGTTGGGTAGCCAAATCAAAAAACCTGTGATCAATAACCATTTGACTGATCGAAAAGTGAAAACCAATTGGAATTGCTTGAAGGGATTGATTTGCTGAAGAGAAAGATTTCTTGTACGTTCACGTTTAGTCAAACTTTCAGGCATGAAAAAATAACCGTAAACCGCATTACTCAAAGACAAAAAGGAGGCAACGTATAAGGGAGTTGCTGGTCCGTACTGTGCCAAGAACCCACCAATCAAAGGACCTGCTGCAGTTCCAATCCCAACAGTCGCGCTAATCCATCCAAAATATTTTGTTCGACTTTCAATTGGCGTCAAATCAGCAAAATAGGCAAGAATAGCTGAGATTTCGCCGCCGGTCAGCCCCTCAATTATTCTACCAAGAAAAAGTATCCATAAAGCTCCACCAAAGCCAAATAAATAGTACCCAATCGCAGAGCCAAACAAACTACTGATCAAAATAATTTTCCGACCAAATCGATCACTGAGTGCGCCTAACATAGGGGCGGCTAAAAACATGGAAAAAGCATAGATCGCACTGAGTAGTGTCACCGTGGTTGCTTGTTGCTGTGTGTTTTTTGTGTATTGCTCTACCATAAATGGGATGACCGGATTAACGATTGTTAACCCTAATCCAATCAAAAAGACCGAAGTGAAACCAAAAACGAGTGCATGTTTGTTGATTGTTGTATTCATATCAAAACTCCTTAGCTATAAAATGTTTCCCAGGAAACATTTTATATGGTATACGTTTATTGTTTCCTTGTCAACAATAAACAGAGAGATACTACGATAGAAGAATGAAATCTAACGAAGCAGAGAGCAAAAAATCAACCGTGATCTTAAGATCACGGTTGATTACACATGCACTTTATTTTTCTAGTTTTGTTCTTTTTAAATTTTCTCTAAAGCGACCGATAAAACGAAAAACAGTATCAAACTCTTCCTTAGTCATTTGTTGAAAAACGACCTCATTTTCTTTAAGAAATTCTTCATGGAGCTTTTGATGCATTTTGTTAATACGCTGACCTTCAGCTGTCAGGCGAAAGTAACGCTCTTTTTTATTTTCAGGTTTCTGATAGCTTTCAAGTAAGCCGTTAGTGATCATTTTTTTAGTTAGCTTACTAATCGCTCCACGAGTCATGTAACTAGCATTTGCTAATTTGGTTACATTTGGATTTGGAATTGATGCTACTTTTTCGATTAAGTCGATCTCATTTAAAGAATAGCCTTCGAGTACTTGTTCTAATTTTGGTTTATTACGCCAAGTGATCTCGTTAGTCAGATCGACCATCTCACTAATCAATTTAAGTCTTGAGTCCATTTTTCACCGTCCTTTTTCTCTAGTATAACGAATGGACATTATCATCACAACATTCATTGATAGATAGTAAGTTAATTGGCGTATACTTTTTTAGTGAAATATTTAAGAATCAGAGGTGAGATCAGAGTACTTAACAAAACAACGATCACTAAAGGAGAGTAGTAGTGATTTTCAATCAAGTTGCTTTGTTGTCCGATCTGTAAAATAATCAGTGCCATTTCACCACGAGAAATCATACCAGCTCCTACCATTAGTGCACTGTTGGAAGAAAAACCAGAGAATTTTGCTCCAATATATCCGCCAATAAGTTTAGTCAGAATCGCTACGAGTGTCAAAATCAAAATAAATAGTATCTGTTCACTAAAGTTAGAAAAATCTACTTCTAAACCAACACTCACAAAAAAGACGGGGATGAATACTGCATATCCTAAAGCTTCAACATTATTGTAAACTTCATGTTTTACTTTTGTTTGACTCACTGCAATCCCCGCAAAAAATGCCCCAATTACTGAACTTAACCCAATCAGGTCTGCTAAATAAGACATTCCTAGGCAAATGACTAATGACATAATGATAATGGCTGAATTCGCATAGATTTTTTCTGCTAGAGACATTAAAAATGGAGCGATCCATTTCACTAATAAAAAGATAAATAAGAAATAGAATAGTTGTTCCAACAAGAGTAAAGGAAGAGGTAGGTTGCTCGTAGACTTACCTGTTAAAAAAGATAAACTGAAGCTTAGCACTAGAACCACCAGAATATCATCAACGACAGAGGCACCTAGAATCGTTGATCCTTCCTTCGTATTCACAACATTCAGTTCTTTTAGTACTTCGACAGAGATACTAACAGAAGTCGCAGCTAAAATAATCCCAAAAAAGATTGCTTCATTGTTCGCTACTTGAAACGCCTCGCCAGTAAGCCAACCGAAAAAGACAGGGAAGAGGATTCCTAAAAGTGCTACAAACATTCCTGGTTTAAAATATTTTTTCAATAAGGATAAATCACTTTCCAAACCTGCTAAGAACATCAGCAAAATGACACCAATTTCAGAAAAATCATGAACTAAAATATTTGGATGAACCCAGCCAAGTCCTGCTTGTCCTAGTAATACACCAACTAACAATTGCCCAATAACAGCCGGAATCCCAAATCTTCTTGAAATATGCGAACCAATTGTAGTTGCAACAAGGATTAAACATAAAATACCAATAAACTCCATAAGATAGTCAAACCTTTCTTTATTCAATAGTCTCAAATATATAATAACATTAATTATTTTATTTGTGGTGAAAAGAGATTATCTAGAAAACTGCAAAAAGAGACTCGAAAATGAAAAATTTTTAAGAGCAAATAAAAAGAGGCAGCATTCAGAAAGTTTTACTCTTAGAAATGAAAAGCTTTTAGAAAATTAGCTTTTTCTATCTTCTAGTTAAGCAAACTAATACACATGCAACCTCTTTTTTCCTTATGAATATCTCTTGTTCACTTTGAAATAGGTAATGATTTCTGAGATACCCATGAAAATTAATAGCCCACCAAATAATTGGAAGAGTATCATGACACTTTTGAATGGATTGAATAATAAAATCAAACCACCAATCAATAAGAGAATACTATAAGCACTCCAACCTTTCGAACGGGTGTTAAGTCCGACGAATAATTGAAAGAGACTTTTTAGGATAATAACTAAACCTAAGATAACTGGTAAGAGCGAGACGATTGCTGCTGCAAAGACCCACACGATTAGTGCGAGAATAAAAAAGGCAATCCCGCTAATTAAACCAAATCCCCATGCACCCGTTTGTTTTCGGTTTTTATTTGCTTCTAAAAGATTCAAAACTCCTAATAAAACAAAATACGCTGTAATGAGGTAGCCAATAAAATGGAATACAGCTGTCGGATTGATCACAATTGCAAGTCCGGCAATGATGTAAATGGCTGACCTTAGCAATGCGTAACGCTGAAAATTCGTTCGTATCATTTCAAACATAACATAACCTCCTTTTATTCTATTGTAACGGTAAACGGTTATTCTACCAAACAAAAACCTGTTTTTTTATTTAGCTTCTTAATATTTTATCCATTTTCTTGCCTTTTGCAAGTTCATCAATTAGCTTATCTAAATAACGTATTTCCTGCATCAGT
Source organism: Enterococcus sp. DIV0691 (assembly GCF_051711145.1). Taxonomy (NCBI): domain Bacteria; kingdom Bacillati; phylum Bacillota; class Bacilli; order Lactobacillales; family Enterococcaceae; genus Enterococcus; species Enterococcus sp. DIV0691. The sequence continues at coordinate 1,505,511 of NZ_JBIOLY010000001.1, read as the reverse complement.
GGGTCTTTGATCGTTTCCACTCGCACACCACAAATCACCCCAGTTATCAACTGTCTGTTTGGATTCAGTTTGGGTGCTTGTTCAAAGAAGACTTGGAACGTTACTTCATTTTTCAGTTGTTTTTGTAATTCTTCTTCGGTATAACCAGTCAACCAGCGGATGATTTCATCCACTTCTGACCGAGAGTGTCCTTTTTTCTCAGCTTTTTTTACATAGAGAGGGTAGACACTTGAGAAACTCATGGTGAAAATTCGTTGATTCATGATAGCACCTCCTACGATAAGTTTTCTTTTATTATATTCGTTTGTTCAATAAATGTGTACTTATCGCAATTGTAAAAAAAGAATAAATAAAAGGCTAAGGCAAGTTGATGAATAAACTTGTCTTAACCTTTTGAGATTTGTAGCAAAGTTATTCTTTTCTCATCAAATAGTCAAATGCACCAAGGGCTGCTGTAGCACCCGAACCCATAGCAATAATGATCTGTTTATAAGCACTATCTGTGCAATCACCAGCAGCGTAAAGTCCTGCTTCACTGGTAGCACCATGGGCATCAGTGATGATTTCTCCTCGATCATTTAACTCTAGTGTTCCAACTAACCAATCCGTATTAGGAACCAAACCAATCAGAATAAACACACCTGAAACAGCTATTGTGTGTTCTTCCTGGGTGGAACGGTCGATATAACTCAACGAATCAACCTTTGTCTGACCACTGATTTCTTTCGTCTGGGCATTTAGAATGACAGTGACATTTGTTAAAGTAGCTAGTTTATCTTGTAATACTTGGTCTGCTTTAAGTGTCGGAAGAAACTCTAAAATATATACATGTTTCGCCAACCCAGCTAAATCAATGGCAGCTTCAATCCCTGAATTTCCGCCACCAATCACTGCGATTTCTTTTCCGGCAAAGAGGGGACCATCGCAATGAGGACAATAGGCAATTCCTTTGTTTTTAAATTCTTTTTCACCAGGAACATTGATTGAACGCCAATGAGCTCCTGTTGCAACAATCGTTGTTTTTGATTTCAGCTGATTGCCGCTTTTTAAATTGATTTCAAAGAGATCTGCTCCTTTGTTTAGTGATACAACTTGTTGATTTGTCATAACATCAACAGGATAAGACCGTAAATGTTCTTCGACTTGTTTCATCAATCGTGGACCTTCTGTGTAAGGTGTACCGATTAGATTTTCGATGCCTAACGTTTCTACGACTTGACCGCCAAGTGTATCAGTTACGAGTCCAGTACGGAGGCCTTTTCTAACTGCGTAAATCGCTGCGCTGCTTGCTGCTGGACCGCCACCGATAACTAGAACGTCAAATAATTCTTTTGTATTGATTTCCTTTTGTTCCATTAGATTCGGGCCAGCTATTTTTGCTAAAATTTGTTCAATCGTCATTCGTCCACTAGCAAATTCTTTTTCGTTTAAATAAACGGTTGGCACGGCCATGATTTGTTTTTCAGTGATTTCATGCTGATACATCCCACCTTCGATCATCGTATGGGTGATCAACGGATTCAAAACCGCTAAAATGTTTAACGCTTGAACAACATCAGGGCAGTTGTGACAAGTTAAACTGACATAGCTCTCAAAATGTAGAGGTTGATTAATTTCTAAAATGGATTGAATCAAAGTATCAGCTATTTTAGGTGGTCGTCCACTTACTTGTAATAAAGCAAGGAGGAAAGATGCAAACTCGTGGCCTAAAGGAATACCTGCGAAAGTGATCCCGCTAGTCTTTTGTAAAGAATTGATTTCAAAGCTAGGGGTACGTGGCAACGTCTTTTGTTCAACCGTAATTTTATCAGTCATATCTGCCACTTCGTTTACAAACTCGAATAGTTGTTGGGAATTGGCTGTGTCATCTGTACTAACCGAAAAAACGACTGGTGCTTCCATTAAATCAAGATACTGAGCTAAATTTTGTTTCGTTTCCTTATCTAACATCGGCTCATCCTCTAAATCTTTCCAACAAGATCGAAACTAGGTTTTAGTGTTTCACCACTTTCTTTCCATTTCGCTGGACAAACTTCACCAGGATGCGTACGTACGTATTGTGCGGCTTTGATTTTGTCAATCAAGGCACTTGCGTCACGTCCAATACCATCAGCATTGATTTCCATTGCTTGTACGATACCATCTGGATCTATGATAAAAGTTCCTCTTTGTGCAAGTCCACTTTCTTCATTCAATACATCAAATAGACGAGAAATGTGGTGAGAAGGGTCGCCAATCATGGCATATTCTATTTTTCCGATAGCTTCAGATGAGTCATGCCATGCTTTATGTGTAAAGTGGGTATCCGTTGAACAAGAAAAGACTTGGACGCCTAGTGATTTTAATTCATCGTATTGTTCCTGTAAATCCTCTAATTCTGTCGGACATACGAAAGTGAAATCTGCTGGATAAAAGCAAATAATACTCCAATTACCAGTAAGATTAGCATCGCTGATATCGATAAATTCTCCGTTTTTATAAGCTTGTGCGGTAAATTCTCCAACTTTTTTTCCAATCAATGACATATGAAAACCTCCAATTTATTTTACTTTATTTATAATTAATATAATTTAATAACGGTTGCAAAGTCAAAGGTTTTTTGGTTATTTTAAGAATGTCTCGTAAAAATAGGAGGTTATTTATAGGTGCAATAGAAAAAGCCGTACATGGGAATAGTGGCTGCTTCCTTTGTCTAGTAGGATTCGTCGACTATTTTTTCATGAACGGCTGCATTGGATCATTTATTAGAAAATGGTGTGCAAGATGTATAATCATTTTCTTGTTTTAATTCAAATATATATCCAGCAATTTGAGTAATTACTTTTTTCCATTCTTGCGGTGTCACATAATTGTCCAATAAATAGATTTTTTTGATATGTGACGGCAGATGCTCTAAGGGACAGTCACTGACGATGATATCACATTCTTCCATATAATTTTTTGGATGATGATCGACTCGGAAGAAAAGATCTGCTCGATTTTGACCATCAAATCTTTACTCACATAAAAATCCTTGGTGTAATTGATACCTATGACGATCGAGTGTTGAGGTTTAAAGCGATCATACAAATGAAGTAAGTCTTCAACGATCCATTGCATATTTTCTTTGATCAATAGATCTGGCAGCTCTTTACTGATTTTTTGTCTAAAAGTGACGTAGAATTGTTTGATCTCATTTTGTAAGTTTTCAAAATTTTCTTTTCCTTCATATAAAGTATAGGTAGGTAAAGGAGTATTGGGTTGATCAGGATTCAAAAAAGTACTGAAAAGTTTATTTCGAGCAAAGTTCAAGGCATAAAGTTTTTGTTGGTTGACTGGTACTTTTAAATGAAAGTGTCGGCTAAAAGACTCCACTAGCTTTTTAGAGTAAACGATGTAAGGAACATTAGCTTCTAGTAACATTTGGTAATGTTGAAAGCTAAGCTCGTCACTTTCTAGTTTTGAGATCGCTAATCTTGCTAACAGGTTGATTAAAACCCGCTGTTCATGACAAATAGATAAATGATCGTTAAGCAAATCAAATTCTGGAGTAACCAAGTATTCAATATAGTCATATTCTTTAAACTCTCTTTGGACATTCTTCAACGATGTAACTGGAAAGTTCTCTACACAGATTTTTAATAGTAAAAATAATTTCTCTTTCATCCCTCCACTTAGGGCATCAAGTAATTCTTGTTTAAAATAAGTTGTTAGTTCATACGTAATAGATTGTGGGGTCTCAATGCCATAGGGGACAGAAGTATTTGAAAAAATATTCCAATAAACATCTAAAAAACAATACTGGATCTGTACTTCCGTTCCTGCTACGATTTTTTTTCCTTTAGCTGTAAATTTAAATGCAATCCCATACAATTTAAGGAACTGATTGACAGCTTTCATTTTGGAATAAAGATAAGAGGAGCTGTAATTTGTTGTTTGACTAATGCTAACAATGGAATGACCAGTTGGTTCTAACAGGGCTGTTAAAATTTTAAAATTTGTCGATTCTAAACAGTATTTACCAAATAATTCATAATAACATTTTGCACTATCTGTATTCTTTAAATCTAAATGGACAAATTTCTTTTGCCTGATCAAAGAAACATCTTCTAAATCAAGTGTCATAAAATCCTGTTCTAATTCTTGAAGATAAAGCAAAAAATTAGAATCAGACATCTCAAAATAATCAGCGAGGTAGTGAGTGGTAATGAAGAATGGGTGTTCTGCAAGAAAAAGAAAAATATTGAGCTTGGTAACACTTTTTTTATTTAAAAGATACTTTTTGATTGCTTCTTGTGTTTGCATGTTATTCCTCCATTTGATTTTCCATCCAGCATTTTACTAAAAAATTAGCTATTTTGAACAAAAAAACAGTAATAATATTTTAGCCGTTTGTATTATCTTATGTATTGCAAGCCAAAAGTGTTTGAAACGGGGGAGATGTAAAAATGAATCACTTAAAACTTATAATGGCTACTGTTGCTTTGACAGGCCTATCGGTAACTGCCGAAGCAACGCAACAAGTAAAGATTGAAGAGCACCACCCAATCGTTACTAAAACGAAAGAGCCTGGGTGGGCAAACGTGAATTGTATCACACTACAGGATGAATTTTCCACAACAAATTCAGGAATCATGAAATTTCCGGTGGGAAAAACGGTACCAGTCAAAGCCAGTGTCAGCTATTCAGGCGATAGACAACCAATCTCACAATCCAATGTAGTATTTGAGAATGTTGATCCAGCATTGACGATTGGGTACGATCCAACTACGCTTCAGATTAATGGACATAAGGCTAGTTTTACCTTTACTGTAACATTAAATCAACATTTAACAAAGCCAGCATTATTTACGATCAAAGTAGCTGATGGCAGTCCGACAGATAATCAGCATCTTACGCCTTATAGTCAACGTCAGACAGTTGAAGAAATGCTTAATGTTGATGAGGATAATTTTACCGAATTACCAGAAATTGAACCAACTGATCCAACACCGGAGGAAAAACCAGATCCAGTTGAACCGACTGATCCAACGCCAGAAGAAAAGCCAGATCCAGTCGAACCGACTGATCCAACGCCAGAAGAAAAACCAGATCCAGTCGAACCGACTGATCCAACGCCAGAAGAAAAGCCAGATCCAGTCGAACCGACTGATCCAACACCGGAGGAAAAACCAGATCCAGTCGAACCGACTGATCCAACACCGGAGGAAAAACCAGATCCAGTTGAACCGACTGATCCAACGCCAGAAGAAAAACCAGATCCAGTTGAACCGACTGATCCAACACCGGAGGAAAAACCAGATCCAGTTGAACCGACTGATCCAACACCAGATGAAATTAAAAAACCTCAAGTGGAAATCGAGATTCCTAAGAAAGAAGAATTTCCAACTGTGCGGGAATCTTTAATTGACGTTAATACGAAAAATCAAGTAATTTTGCCAGATATGATCAAAGAAAAATCGCATCAGATGTCTTTATCAGGTAGTTTAACGCCTAAAAATGAAAACAATTATGAAATAAACAATGATAATTTCTCAGATAATGAAAAATCTCTTGGTAATGGTATAAGTGGTCAATTACCTAAAACAGCAGATAAAGCAACACCAAGCTTTATGTATCTTGGGTTTACACTTATCATTTTCTCTATTTTCGGAGTGAGAAAGTTACGAAATAGTGAAAAACAAAGTTAAAGCAAACAAATAACATTATTATTAAAAGAAGAGAATGAGGAGCACATCCTCATTCTCTTCTTTATAAAATAGAAAATTACTAGAAAAATAAGTGATGAACCATAAGTATTAAATCACTTATTTTTTATTTGTTTAAATAATGTATTTGTTCTTGATCAACCACTGGATAAGTAATCAATTCAGTGCCTTCGAGATTTTCTTTATGCATTTCAACTGCGGTGATTTGGTGGTTGTTGTAAGTAGTATAGTAATAGATCCCTTTGTCCATGTTACAACAAGACGAATAGATCGTATATTCAAACTTCCCATTTCCTACATCACACAATCCTTTTTGTTGTTCCACGGATGTTAATATATGGAAAAATTGGTTCACGCTCTCCATCTCTGAATCTCCTGAGACTGATTGCCATTTTGTAAAGGCAGCTTTTACGAAACGAGAAGCAGATGATAAATCGCCTGGTAAGCCTAATCCACCCATTCCACGACTATACACATCCAACTCTAGATTTTTCGCAAAATGATTGGAAGATACAGTAGGAGAAACATGACGGTAGTTATTTAAATTGAACAATTGATAATCAAAAGGTGGATTATTTGTTAATACACCGACTGGATTATTGTAAATTTTCAAACCATCAATGGTTGATTCGATCACGAGAGCTTCATTTTGGTCAGCAAGCATCCAGTGAAGAGGAGAAAGTGGAAGTTCTTCACTAAAATTGATATTTACTAAGTTGATCTCAGCAAGTAATTTTTTTGCCTCATCGATTGTTGCGCATTTTCCTAATAACCAAGGGATAAATTCGAATGGTGAGATATTGGTTTTACCAGAGTCTTCTTCAAAGTAATGAGCATTTTCAGGGAAATTCAAACCTGCCATGCTAAGTCCTTTTTCATTTGTTGCTTCAAAATATAACGGATAATTATCAACAACTGCAGCCATACCAATTAACGCATAGTGAGAGGGTAGAGGATCCGTTCGACGAAATTTAAAAGGATAGTTTCTAGGCGTAATTGTCACTACTTGTCCATAAGAAAGCTCTAAATCTAAGTTTCGTCCAAAATAATGATCTTTAGTTGCATAAACAATGGATGTACACATGATACATCTCCTCCTTTTATTAATATAAATTAATGATAATACCAATTTTAATTTTTTACCAGAAGAACTGATTTTTGATTAAAAAAACTCCTGTTATAAAAAAAGATCTTTTCTAAGATGGATTTACTTTGTAAGGATTAACAAGACAAGTGTGCGGTGTTCTAGAAAATTTTAGCGGAAAATAAGCCGAAGAATGCCCTAACTAGAAGGGATTCTTCGACTTATTTCTCAGAGCTAGAGACGTCACAAAATTTTTATGACAATTAAACTGAAGTAAATCTTACAGGTTCTGATTCAAAGAAAGTCACTCTTTGAGGGGATGGTTGGGAATTTCTTTCACTTTTAATATATCTAATAAGAATGTAAAAATTGGAATACCAACAATCAAACCCCATACTCCTAAAAAGCGTTCGCTGATCAATAATACAATAAAGGTATAGAAAATCGGTAATTCTGTTTTACTAGACATCAATTTTGGATTCAAAACATAAGATTCAAGTAAATGGACGATTAAAATCGTTAATAAGATGTAAACCACATCTTTTATGCCACCTTGAGAATATGCAATAAAGGATAAGGGCACACAAGAGATAATGACACCAGCAACTGGGATCAAACTTAAAATAAAGATCATAATTGCTAAACTAAGCAACTGATGGAAACCAAAAGCAGCTAAAGCAATCGTTGTGAGGATCGTGTTTAATAAAGCAATAATGAACTGTGCCTCTAATACTAATCCAAAGGTATTGACAAATTTATCAGCAAAGTAATAAATGTCTTGGAAGAACCAAGAAAATTCGCCTTTTAAGAATAAGCGGGAAAATAGGATTGTTTTTTTCTTTTCGATCATAAAAAAGAAACTTAAGATAAAAGACATAGTAAAGGCGACAGCCATCTTACCAAAGTCTTGCAAATAGCCTAAAGCAATTGATGCACCATTTTGTAATTGTTCAAAGAAATCATTTCTTTCAATGTAATTATGGATATAAAGTAAAACCGGATCAGCGTCTTTGGGTTGATGTTCATAGAAATTGATGACTGATTTGACCATGTCAAATGTTTGGTGTACCAAGACGGGGATATAAATTGTAAATGCTAAATAGATTAGGTAAACCACAAGAGCATAAACAATAATGGTTAATACTCCGGTTGGAACCTTAATGAATCGTTGGATAATTTGCACTAAGTGAATCATTAAATACGTAAAAATAAAAGTTAGTAAAATTGTTGTAATCATGCTTCTTACAAGAAAAAGGACTACAATAATGATTAATAGAACAGTCATACGACGAATTTTTTCATTCGCCAAAAAGCGTTGGTAAACAGACAAATCAACAACCTCCAAGTAATTTAAGTCATAGCGTACATATTTGATTATAAAGCGGAAATAGGGAATTAGGAAGAAAAAAATAAAAACTGCAGACATTGATGAGCAATGTCTGCAGTTTGACTGTTTAGTTCCTAGTGTTTTTCCCGAAAATTAGTTAGCATTTTCTTGCTGAGTTTTTGCAAAAGAACAAGCTCATCCGGTTCAAGTGGAAGACTCGCTAATATTTTAGCAGGAATATCTTTTGCTTTTTCTTCTAAAGCTTTTCCATTAGAAGTCAGTGATAGAATCGTAATACGCTCGTCTTTATCTGCTCTTCTTCTTTGAAGTAGGCCTTTGTCAGCCATTTTTTTTATGACGGGCGTCAAGGTTCCAGAATCTAAACAAAGTAAGCTACCAAGTTCTTTCATTGTGACTTGTTGGTTTTCCCATAAAACAAGCATTACCAGGTATTGCGTGTAAGTTAAATCTAAAGGCTTCAGCAAAGGGTTGTACGAGCGAATGATTTCTTTAGAGGTGGCATATAAAGGAAAGCACAACTGGTTTTCTAAATATAAATCTTCCATTTTCTCCACCTCGATTATCGTAGTTCCTTGTTAGCATAGCTGATTTTATAATAAATGTCTAGCTGTTAACAGCAGTCAATGTCACTTCAATATTACCTGCAGTTGCTTTAGAATATGGGCAAACCTTATGAGCTGCTTCCAATAATTCTTGTGTTTCCTCTAAAGAGAGACCTTCAACATGACCTTCAATTTCAACGCCTAAAACAAAACTCATTTCATTTTCAGCATACAAAGATACTTGAGCACTGATGGTAGAAGCACCAGAGATATTTTTTTGATTTTTGATCAATTCTAACGCACTATTGAAACAAGCACTGAAACCTGCTGCAAATAATTGCTCAGGATTCGTTGCATCGGCTACACGACGTCCAGGAGCCGCAATTGCAAGTTCAAATGAATGATCTGGACTATGAACTTCACCTGAACGACCACCAGTATTGATCATTTTTGTAGAATACATTTTTTTCATAAAAAACACTCCTTTAAATTTGATTTTGTACAATTAAATTGTATACAACTTAATTGAGAAAGGCAACTAATTCGTTTCAGCATGGGCATAAAAAAACGAGCGACTACGCGTTATGGCATCACTCGTTTTAGATAAATTATTTAAGCAGAATCAATTTTTAGAAGAAATACAAAAATAGAAGAGGAAGTATTTATGAATAAGCTTCTTATTACTCAATTGGATGGTAAGTAAAGCCACTACCAGTTACTTCAGCTACACTGCTGACAATCACAAAAGCAGTAGGGTCGATTTCTTCGATCAATGGTTTGACTCTTGAAAACTCCTGGTCTGTTACGACGATCAATAAAACTTCTTTAGATTTGCGGTTGTAGCCACCTTTTGCTTCTAATAAAGTTAAGCCACGACCAATTTCCGCACTTAAACGTTGGCGGATTTCTTCGATAGAAGTTTCGCTCATCACCATTATCGATTTTTTACGATTCATTCCTGTTTCAATATAAGACATTACAATCGAGGTAATGACGATCGAAAGAATGGCATATAAAAATTCTTCAAACCCAAAAATAAATAAATTAAGTGATACAACAAACGCATCTGTTACCAATAAACCAATCGAAGTATTCAAATGAAAGTACTTTTTGAAGATCAGTGGTGGAATAGTTGTTCCGCCACTTGAAGAATTATTTTTGTATAAAATAGCGACACCCAGAGCAAAGATCGCACTACCAAAGATCACTGAAAGTAAACGATCCGACGTAACCATCATTTCAGGGACGACCGCAATAATCAGCGGAAAGACAAGACTTCCAAAAAGCACTTTGAAAAAAGGTTTTTTTCCAAGAAATACCAGAGCTAATACCAACATGATGATATTTAATACTAAAATGACCATTGCACGATCAAAACCTAAAGCCGATTCTAAGAGAATACCTAAACCACTCACACCGCCTGCTGCGATATGGTGAGGCCCTAAAAACATATTGATACCTACGCCTAAAATGGTTAAGGCAAACATTATTTTTATGTATGTCCAAATCATCGTTTTCATTTGCTTCATCCATTCACATCCATTCATTATTGTATTTTAATTTTTTGGTGCTTTTTTCATTATAACGTAATATTCACCTAAAGTTAACTAATATTTTAAAAAAATGTTAGGTTAGTCTAACATTTCGGGTCGAGAAATAGAGGAGCTATGAGTTCACTATGTTGCTATAGATAGTGAATATTAATATTTTTTATCGATTGAAATAAAAATGAAAGATGTCTTTTGCTTTTCCTTATTTCGATAAAGAGCAAATAAAGATGGAAATTTAATGAATGAAAGGTTGGACATAAATGCAACGTCATGTCGATTCGTTACGAACAGTTAGTGTGCAAGAACCATTGGCAATAAGATGAGCAGGGGTTAGTTTGTTTTCTTTTTCTAAATAAATTTCAGCTGCCCAAAATTGGATAGAGCGTCCAATTTTAGTCGGACGTGCGATCACTCGTAATTGCCCATTTTGAGCGCTGTTAAGGTGGTTGACGTGTAAATCTACACCTACCGCATATTGTGGCGAGCTTAAATGTTGGTTAGCACCAATACTACAAGCGGTTTCAATCAAGATACCGTTGATTCCGCCATGAAGGAAGCCAAAAGGTTGGAGATGGATGTCAGAAATCGGTAGTAACAATTCAACCTGTTCTTTTGAGATAGACATTGTCTCAATCTGTAAATATTCGATTAAATTCATTTTTAGGTTTCATTCCTTTTTTTGTTTTTTGAATAGTATAACAGAAATTCTTAAAAAATATAAAATTACAAACGTTTTCTTTGGCTTTTGTGTATAATAAGAATGTTCAACTTAGAGGAGGAATAAAATGAGAGAATGGCAAACAATTAAAGACTATGAAGAAATACTTTTTGAAAAACATGGTAAAATAGCAAAAATAACAATTAATCGACCTCAAGTACACAATGCATTCACTCCAAAGACAGTGTTTGAAATGATTGAAGCTTTTACTATTTGTCGAGAGCGGCAAGATATTGGTGTGATTATTTTAACCGGGGCAGGAGATCAAGCATTTTGTTCTGGTGGAGATCAAAAAGTTCGAGGAAATGGCGGGTACGTAGGTGATGATCAAATCCCTCGCTTGAATGTGCTAGATCTCCAACGCTTGATTCGGGTCATTCCAAAGCCTGTGATTGCTATGGTCAAAGGTTGGTCGATCGGTGGAGGCAATGTCTTACAACTTGTTTGTGACATCACAATTGCCGCTGAAAATGCGAAATTTGGACAAACAGGTCCGAATGTAGGAAGTTTTGACGGCGGTTATGGATCAGGTTATCTAGCTCGAGTGATCGGTCATAAAAAAGCAAAAGAAGTCTGGTTTATGACGAAACAGTATTCCGCAACAGAAGCTTTAGCAATGAATTGGATCAACACAGTGGTACCTTTAGCCGAAATTGAAGACGTAACGATAGAGTGGGCAGAAGAAATGTTGAAGAAAAGTCCTTTAGCATTAAGAATGATCAAGGCTGCAATGAACGCAGATACAGACGGACTAGCGGGGATCCAACAATTAGCAGGGGATGCCACTTTACTTTACTACACGATGGCTGAAGCTCAAGAAGGACGAGATGCATTCAAAGAAAAGAGAGATCCTGACTTTGACCAATTTCCTAAATTTCCCTAGACAAAAACCAAATAGTTGGTTGCAACGACAAGCATTAGAACAGCCAGATCAGCCAGCCTTTTATACGAAAGATGTTTGTCTAACGTTTAGTGAATTGAATCACTATGTACAGCAACTTGCTTATTATTTCAAACGTTTTATAAGCAATCAACAAAAAACTATTAAAAGAGTAGCCATTTTGAGCGACAATCAGACAATGATGTATCAGTCGATCTTAGCTCTATGGGAATTAGGAATGGAGATCCAATTTCTAAATACAAGGTTAACCAGTGAAGAACTAGCTTATCAGTTAAAAAATGCCAATACACGACTATTGATCACTGAGCATCCTGAACATTTTTCCTTTGAAAATGTAACCATCATTTCTTTCCCGAAAAAAAAGGAACTAATCGGGAGAATTAATGAACCACCAATTGATTTCGGCTATCAATTGGAGCAAATAGCCTCGATCATGTATACATCTGGGACTACTGGAAAGCCAAAAGGAGTACCTCAAACTTTTTCAAACCATCAAGCAAGTAGCCTAGCTACACAAAAAAGTATGGCTATCGAGTCTGGCGAGAATTGGCTTTGTTGCGTCCCGTTGTACCATATCAGTGGTTTATCGATTCTTTTACGTTCCCTTGTTTTAGGAATTAGCGTTCATTTATGTGAAAAATTTCACCCATCAGAAGTCAACCAACTGATTTTAAGCGAAAAAACCGCTTATTTGTCGTTAGTCACGAAAATGTTAAAAGATCTGTTGCCGTTTGTACCAGAAGACGGTTATCCTTCTTCTTTGAAGCAAGTTTTATTAGGTGGCGGTCCGATTGAATCTACCTTACTTGAAGACTGTTGCCAGTTGAAGCTACCCGTTATGTTGTCTTATGGCATGACAGAAACATGTTCCCAAGTTGTCGCAGGTAAAATCAATATGCATTCAAAGTTTAAAGACACGGTTGGTCGTCCGCTAATGGGTGTGCAAATTAAAATCGATGGGACAGATCAAGCGAATGAATCTGGAGAAATTCTTTTGAAAGGTCCGTCGATCGTTAAAGGATATCTCAACGGACGAGATCGACATTCGTGGACGAAAGAGGGCTGGTTTTGTACTGGTGATTGGGGCTATTTAACAGATACTGGTGAACTAAAAATTCTTAGTCGAATGAGTGAGCGAATCATCTCTGGCGGAGAAAATATTTACCCTGCTGAGATTGAAGCAATTTTTTTAAAAAGTCAGAAAATTGCAGAGGCTATTGTTATTGGTAGAGCCGATCCTAACTGGGGGCAACGCCCAGTAGCTTATTTGAAATTAATAGATAAGGTCAGCGTTAATGAAATTTACAATTTCATGGAGCCACTTGCTTCCTACAAACATCCTGACGAAATTTTTGTCATCCATGATCTACCAAAAACAGCCTCAGGAAAACCATTAAAACGACTTTTTTTAACAGAAGAAAGAGTGAACTATATTGACTACCAACTTATTTAATCTAAATCTACAGGAAGTACCTGAAGCTGACTATGTATGTTATAGCTTTAAGATTCCTTATGAACCGTTAGCAAATCTCTTTGCAAAAGCGAGTGACTTTAAAGGCACACGTTTCTTTTGGCAAACGCCAGACAAAAATGTCGGTTTCTTGGGGTTTGGGCGTAATCTTTTAAAGAAGCGTGGAAACTGGTCCACCGAAGACCTGATAAATACTAAACAAGAGTTTTTTAAAAAACTTTCGTTTCTGGTTCCTGAAAAAGAGACTCCGATTCTTTTTGGAGGATTACCTTTCGATGCTGAAAACAAAAAACAAGCGCCTATTTGGGGAGAATTGGCAGAGGGCTGTTTTATTCTACCCGAACTATTAATCAAGCAAAATCATCAGCAACTAACCGTTGTAATAACCGCAAGGAATCATTTTAAATCTTTAAAAGAACTCGATGAGTTTATTAAAGAAAAAATGAGACTCATTAATGAAATGAAAGAGCGATGTGTCCCAGATTTTTCGCCAAGTCAAATATTAAAAGAAACTGAAGTAGCTGTTCCTCATTTCTTAAAAGCTGTTGAAGAGACGATCGAAGTCACAGCAAATAAAAAATCAGCACTTAAAAAAGTGGTTTTAGCAAGACAGATGCAATTAGTTGGCAAAGAATTTTCTGTTGAAAAAATCTTACTTCATTTGATTAGTCAACAACCAAACACCTATCTCTTTGTTTTAGAAGCAAAAGGTCAAGCGTTTATTGGCGCAACACCTGAACGTTTGCTTCAGGCGACTGATACCCATTTCTTGACCGCTAGCATTGCTGGCTCTATCGCTAGAAGTTCAAATGAAAGAGAAGACGTTACATTGGGAGAAAAACTTTTAAAAGACTCTAAAAATATTGGAGAACACCAAGTAGTCGTCGAACGTTTAACAGAACAGATGCACTCATTTATTAAGGGGAAACTAACAGTATCAGACAAAAGTCTTTTAAAAAACCGAGATATTCAACATCTTTGTTTGACGTTGAAAGGGAGCCGTCAGGACGGTTTCTCATTTTTAGAAGTCATACGACAACTACATCCTTCACCAGCTTTAGGCGGTGTTCCTAAACAGGCAGCCATTGATTGGATAGCGGAAAAAGAACCTATTGGGCGAGGGTTATACGGTGGTCCAATTGGCTGGTGTAGTTTAACTGAGGATGTTGGTGAATTTGCAGTTGGTATTCGTTCTGGAGTAGTGAGTGATACTGAGGTCCAGTTGTATGCTGGCTGTGGAATCGTGCCAGATTCAACGACTGAAGCGGAATACTTAGAAACTGCTCTAAAATTTCAACCGATGATTCGAGGTGTAAAAGAATGACGAACACAAAAGAGCTGACTGCTTATTTATTAGCATTTATCCATGGATTGAAAGAAAGTGGATTAAAAGAAATGATCATTAGCCCAGGATCACGCTCGACACCACTGGCCTTATTGGCTTATCGTGACCCGGAAATCAATTGCTATATCAATGTGGACGAGCGTTCGGCTGCTTTTTTTGCGCTTGGTTTAGCAAAAGCACAAAAGGAACCTGTGGGTCTGATTTGCACATCAGGAACTGCTGCAGCAAATTATTATCCAGCCATTTGTGAAGCTGAGGCGTCAAATGTTCCACTTGTTGTGTTGACCGCTGACCGTCCACCAGAGGCGCAAGGCGTAGGAGCACCACAAACGATGGATCAGCAACATTTGTATGGAAGCCATGTCAAAAAGTATATCGGAATGGCTTTGCCAGAAGAAGGAGAATCTTTTGAAAGATATGCGTTTTTTCAGGGTTGGGAGAGTGCGGCTGCTGCAATAAAAATTCCTAAAGGACCTGTACATGTGAATCTACCTTTTCGAGAACCTTTACTGCCGGATTTATCACAATCATTTACACGTCATTATTCAAGAAAAGGGGAAACGATCAATAAAGTAACTTCCTTTTCGTTACCAGAACTTGATTCTTGGTTGACCAAAAAAGGGTTGATTATTGTTGGAAGAGAATTGACCACACAACAGGCAACGAAAATGATTGAACTAGCTGAAATCGTAGGATGGCCTATTCTTGGTGATCCACTTACAAATTTAGGAAATTGCGGGAAAGAAAGCGACAATTATATTTCTCATGTTGATTTGATCTTTGCCGATCAACGCTTAGAAACACCCGAAATCGTTTGGCAGTTTGGTAACTTGCCATTGGCCAAAAACCTCATGCTTTATTTAAAGCAGTCAAAAGACCTGACTTATGTCATCATTGATGAAAGCGAATCTTGGAAAGACTGGTTACATCAAAGTAATTATGTTTTACCAATTGATCCACTGACGTTTTGTAGCATGGTTAAGAACATGAGCGATGAAGCATTTCATACTCATGCAGATAGAAACTGGTTATCCTATTGGCAAGAAAGAGCAAAGCTTGCCCGACAAACGATAGAAACAACCTTACCCTTAGATGCCTATAACGAAAGCAATGCCAGTAAGCGTCTTTTTCAATTGTTAAAGTTTGACGAAACACTCTTCTTGTCCAATAGTAATGCTATTCGTTTTATTGATCGCTACGCTGGTTTTTCAAAACAACGATTTTCAGTCTATGGGAATCGGGGAGTAAATGGTATTGACGGGATTGTTTCAACAGCTGCAGGTATTTGTGCGGCTAAGAAACAGCAGATGTTTTTGTTGATTGGTGACTTAGCTTTGTTTCATGATATGAATGGATTACAAATAATCAAAGAACTTGAGCTGCCGGTGACTGTGATCGTTTTGAATAATAACGGGGGAGGTATCTTTTCTTTCCTTCCTCAAAGGGAACTAGATAACTCCTTTTTTGATCCTTTGTTTTCAACACCCTTACATCTAGACTTGGAGAAAGTGGCAGATCTGTATTGCGGCGCTTATAAAAAGCCCAAATCGCTGACTGAATTTGAACAAATAGTTTGTGAAAGTCGAGAAAGAATAGACAGTAAAGACAACAGAGAAGAGAAAAAAAATTCAACTTGGACGTTGATTGAAGTCGTTGGCGAACAAAAAGCACCAGCAGAGCTTTGGCAACACATGATTGAGGGATGCGGTAATCGAAATGAGTGAGGGAAAAATAAAAATCAATGGTGTTAATTATGCTTATCGTTGGTTACAGCGAACATCTCCAATGAGACCTACTATCATTTGTTTACACGGATTTACCGGAACTTCCATGAGCTTTTCTTTGCCTTTTCAAGATTTAAATGTTTTAGCAATCGATTTGATCGGGCATGGTAAGACGGATGTTTATGTTCATCCTTATCGCTATAAGCTTCCATTACTTGTTCAAGATTTAGCACAATTGGTTCTGCAATTAAAGATCGATGCCTTTTATTTGTTGGGGTATTCCATGGGGGCCCGTACCGCGTTAACTTGGCTGATTGAACAACCAAAAGGAATTTTAGGCATCATTATGGAAAGTGGTACACCAGGCGTCAGTTCGCTTAGCGAAAGACTCATACGTCAAAAAAAAGATCTTCTATTAGCGCAAAAGATCATGACTGAACCATTGTCTGGTTTTGTGGATTATTGGGAATCGATTCCATTATTTGAAAGTCAAAAAGAACTACCTGATTCGACAAGAAGAAAGATTCGCCAAGGAAGACTTATGCAACAACCAATTGGTTTGGCGCTTAGTTTGATGTACATGGGAACTGGGCAACAGACGAATTACTGGCCATCGCTTAGAAATATCCAAAGACCGATCCTTTATTTAGCAGGAGAATATGATGATAAGTTTCAAAAAATCGGAAAAAAATTGGTTGAAGAAAATAGTCTGTTTTCCATGGCGTTGGTTCCCAAAAGTGGACACTGTATTCATCTAGAACAGCCAACGAAATTTGTTTCCCTAGTAAATCAATGGATAATGGAGAAAGAAAAAAGTGATACAAATTAGAAAAATCGAGCAATTACAACTTAAATTACCTTTGACTACCCCTTTTGAAACGAGTTATGGAATTCTAACTGAAAAAGCGTTTGATTTATTGATAATCGAGGATGAATTAGGCAATCAAGGAGTAGGAGAGTTGGTTTCTTTCCAACAAGCGGACTATATTGAAGAAACGATCGACATGAGTCGCTTGATCATCAAAAATGAATTGATTCCTTTACTTACTATGTCTCCAATCAAAGAGCCTTTCGAAGTTCAGCGACGATTGACGAAAGTGCAAGGGAATTTTATGGCAAAAGCAGCCATGGAAACTGCTATTTGGGATTTATATGCCAGAAGAAAGAATGTCAGTCTCCGAGAAATTTTCAAAAGTACGAAAACAGAATTAGCAGTTGGGATTAGTTTAGGTATCCACACAGATTCTGCAAAATTGTTAAAACAAGCTCGAATGTATGTTTCTCAAGGCTATACGCGGTTGAAGTTAAAAATCAAACCAGGTTACGATATCGAACCATTAACCTTATTACGAAAGGAATTTCCTCACTTGCTTTTGATGGCAGATGCCAATTCTGCTTATACATTAAAGGATCTACCGATATTGTTAGAATTGGATCGATTAAACCTAGCGATGATTGAACAGCCTTTTAATCAACGGGATTTTATCGAGCATGCGTATTTACAGAAACAATTAAAAACACCAATTTGTTTAGATGAGAATATTCGTACACTAAATGATGTTAAAACCGCTCATACCTTGGGAAGTTGTCGTGGGATTAATCTAAAAATCCCCAGAGTGGGTGGGATCGCTGAGGCATTATCCATCGTAACATTTTGTCGTGAACATAACTTGACGGTGTGGCTAGGTGGAATGTTTGAATCAGGAGTAGGACGTTGCTTAAATATACAATTTGCCAGCCAAAATGACTTTACTTTCCCTGGCGATATATCGGCATCAGATCGCTATTACTACGATGATATCGTCAAAAATAAAGCTTGCCTCACTGATGGGAAACTTGCAGTTCCCTTAGGAAAAGGAAATGGGGCAGTCCTTGATCAAGAAAAAATCGAACGTTATTGCTACAAAAAGGAACTCCTTTTTTCTTAATAATAAACGTTTGACAAATAATATGATCACTGTGGTCGTCGTAGAGAGATACACCAAGTAATCATAAAGAATCCAAAAGCAGCTCTTTCTCTTTTGGATTCTTTCTTTTTGTTGAACTTTTTTTATATGAATCAGCAAGTAGCGAGTATAAAATTACACTTTCTACAATACCGATAATTCAGCTAATGTCGCCATTGACCAAACTTCTCCTTTTGATGAGATAATCATGGGAAACAGAATTCTGTTACCGATAACATAAATGAAAGCGTTGTCTTTTGTTGTTCACTCTTTTATAGTGAACACGTAATCTTAAATATGAAGGAGGAAATACATGAACACCGCAGCAATTTATCATCGACCGGAAAGTGAATATGCTTTTTTATATACAGCTGATACTTTCAGAATTCGTTTACGTACCTGTAAAGACGATGTAAAAAAAGTTTATCTTATTAGTGGCGATCCTTATACGATTGATTCACAAAAATGGTATCTGGAAGAAATACCAATGAAAAAAAGTCTGAGTACTTTAGTTCATGATTACTGGGAAGTGGAACAAACAAGCTCGACTAGAAGGTTACAATATGGGTTTCATATCGTAGGGATTGATGGCACAGAATGTTTTTACGGGGATCAAGGGATTTTTGCGTATGAACCAGCGAACTTAGCAGAAGCAAATTACTATTTCCGGATACCCTATTTTCATGAAATTGATCGTTTCAAAGTGCCGCAATGGGCAAAAGAAACGATTTGGTACCAAATATTTCCTGAACGATTTGCGAATGGCGACTCAACTAACGATCCAGCTCATACGCTACCATGGGGAAGTAAAGCACCTGACCGAGATGATTTCTTTGGTGGTGATTTACAGGGTGTGATTGATCACCTCGATTACTTAGTCGATTTGGGAATCAATGGTATTTATTTTTGCCCGATTTTCCAAGCTATGTCTAATCATAAATACGATACGATCGACTATTTGAAGGTTGATCCAGCCTTTGGTGACGAACGTCTGTTAAAAGAATTAATCGAAAAAGCGCATAAAAAGGGTATCCGCATTATGTTAGATGCTGTTTTCAATCATATTGGTAGTGACTCGCCCCAATGGCAAGATGTGATCAAAAATGGCGAAAAATCAATTTATAAAGATTGGTTCCATATTCATTCCTTTCCTGTGGATGCCTATCAAATGACGAATTTACCCGAAACAGCAGCAAATTTATCTTATGATACGTTTGCTTTTACACCTTTCATGCCTAAACTCAACACAGCAAATCCTGAGGTTCAATCGTACTTACTAGATATTGCTGCTTATTGGGTGAAAGAATTTGATATTGATGGGTGGCGTTTAGATGTCGCTAATGAAGTCGATCATCATTTCTGGAAATTGTTCCATGAAAAAGTCACTGCAATCAAACCAGATATTTATATTTTAGGCGAAATCTGGCATTCATCCCAAGCTTGGTTACAAGGAGATGAGTTCCATGCTGTAATGAACTATGCGTTTACAGACTCAATCAAAGACTATTTTGTCAAACGAAAAATCACTGCTTCACAAATGGCAAGTGGCATGAACCATCAGCAGATGCTGTACCAAGATCAAGTAAACGAAGGAACATTTAATTTATTAGATTCCCACGATACTGCGAGAATCCTAACCTTGTGTAATGGAAATAAAGAGTTGATGAAAGCTGTACTTACTTTCATGTTTTTACAAAAAGGCGCACCTTGTATTTATTACGGAACGGAAATCGGATTGACTGGAGAAGATGATCCTGATTGTCGTAAATGTATGATCTGGGAGAAAGAGCAACAAGATACGGAATTATACGGTTTTATTAAAGAATTGATTTATCTTCGGAAACGATTATCTGAAATTTTAATCACAGGTACGATTTGCTGGGAGCTAATTGATGATAGTCAAGACGTGATTCATTTTTCTCGTGAATTGAACGGCCAAAAGATCCATGCTATTTTTAATCAATCTTCCACAAGTTATTTGGTTGATCAGAAAAATGAAATTATCTTAAGCCAAAATAGTGAATTATTAAATGATGGGAAAGCTGAAATTCAACAATTCGGATTCATTTTGATGTGTGAATAACTTGTTACCGGTAACAAGCAGAAAGCGTTTGCAAGTTGTCGTTTTATAACAGTATACTCTTTATACAAACAACATTTATGGAAGTGGAGGAACAAAAAGTGAAGAAAAACTATGTTAAAAAATTAGGGTTGGGTTTATTGTCACTTGGTATTTTAGGTGGATTAGCAGCTTGTGGTAATGGAAAAGCTGATACAGCTAGCGGTGGAAATGATGAAAAAACATTAACTGTATCGGTAGATTCTGGTTATAAAGATTACATCAATGAGATCAAGGGTGATTTTGAAAAAGAGAATGATGTCAAAATCAAGCTAGTTGAAAAAGATATGTTCGATCAATTAGAAGCGCTTTCTTTGGATGGACCTGCCGGTAAAGGACCAGATGTGATGATGGCAGCCTATGATCGAATTGGTGCGTTAGGACAACAAGGCCATTTAGCGGAAGTCAAATTAGGAAATGAAGCCGACTATGATGAAACAGATAAAGCACAAGTGACCTATGACGGAAAAATTTACGGCGAACCAGCGGTGATCGAAACATTAGTCTTGTACTACAACAAGGATCTAGTAGATGCAGCACCAACCACTTTCAAAGAATTAGAAAATCTAGCCAAAGACAAACGCTTTGCCTTTGAATCAGAAGCAGGAAAAAATACTGGATTCTTAGCAAAATGGACTGATTTCTATTATTCTTATGGTTTACTAGCAGGCTATGGCGGGTATGTTTTTGGTGACAACGGAACTAATCCATCAGATATTGGTCTAAATAATGCAGGATCAATCGAAGGAATCACTTATGCTACAAACTGGTTCCAAAATGTTTGGCCAAAAGGGATGCAAGATATCAAGAGTGCAGGCGATTTCGTTAGCCAACAATTCATGTCTAACAAAGCAGCAGCAATCATTGATGGTCCTTGGCAAGCACAAACTTATAAAGACAACAAAATCAATTATGGGGTAGCAAAAATTCCAACATTGAACAACGGCGAATCTTATCAACCGTTTGGTGGAGGAAAAGGTTGGGTAGCAAGTAACTATTCTAAAAACAAAGAATTATCACAAAAATGGTTAGACTATGTGACAAACACAAAAAATCAAGAAAAATTCTTTGAAATGGTCAATGAGATTCCAGCCAATCAAGCAGCACGTGAAACAGCTAAATCAAAAAATGATGAATTGACAACTGCGGTGATTGATCAGTATGAAACTGCGCAAGCAATGCCAAATATTCCAGAAATGGCTGAAGTTTGGACTGGTGCTGAAAACTTAATGTTTGATGCAGCTTCAGGTTCTAAATCGCCAAAAGAATCTGCTAACCAAGCAGTGAAAACCATAAAAGAAGCGATTGAGCAAAAGTATTAAAAGTAACAAAGCGATCTCTATTCACGATCAAATGGATATTTTTACTAGATGTGGTGATAGTAGACCACTAAATCTCATTTGGTCAACCAAATCATAAAACAAGTCATGGATCAATAGGTGAAACAGTTGAACGGTGTATTTTCTTTAACTGTTTCACATTGATTCGTGTGAATAACATCTACGAGCAGAGTTTTTTATAGCAACTGAGTGAGGACTACAAATGAATGGAAAATGGTTTTTGATAGCAATTATTGATGACTGTCATGGATAGCTACTATTTATAGTTACTATGTATAACTGCTATGAATAGTTACTTATAGATGGCTATTATGGATAGCCGACTGATTCATTTCCTTGCGCAAAGAATAAAATAGTAGTACTGGGGGTATCGTTATGCAAGACGAACAAAATAATATCAATGTAAGAAAAATTACACTTATGTCTCTCATACCTGGCTTAGGGCAATTTGCTAATGGTCAAGCGTTCAAAGGAATCGTATTTCTAGGTATTTTCGTAGCATTTATTCTGCAACTGATAGTTGGTGGCTTCCACTCTTTGATTGGCTTAGTCACACTGGGAACGGTTCCGATGGAGGATCACTCCTTATTTATTTTGATTCAAGGAACGCTGCAACTAATCATTACGGTTATTTTTTTTATTTTCTATGGACTGAATCTGTTAGATGCCAAACGTGTCGCAGTTTTACGCAAAGAAGGTAAGAAAATCAACCGAACGATGAAGGAAGTTATACATAATATTGGTGATGAGGGTTTTCCTTATTTGCTTACACTTCCAGCCTATCTTTTGATGATTTTTACGATTATTTTTCCAGTTCTAGTCACATTATTTACAGCATTTACCAACTATGATTTCAAACATATCCCACCTGCTAGTTTGATTGATTGGATCGGAGTAAAAAACTTTTTTAGTATCTTCTTCTTAAGTTCTTACCGTAATACCTTTTTCTCTGTGTTTTCTTGGACTGTTATTTGGACACTATGTGCAACGACACTTCAAATCACATTAGGTATTTTTACAGCCGTTATTGCTCACCAAAAATTTATTAAATTTAGACGTTTTTTTGGTATTATTTTCCTTTTACCATGGGCGGTACCAGCATTTATAACAATTATGAGTTTCTCTAATATCTTCAATGATAGTGTGGGGGCGATCAACACCCAAGTGATTCCTTTTATCAATCATCTGCCATTCGTAGACATTAGCGCGATTTCATGGAAAACAGATCCATTTTGGACGAAAGTTGCGATCATTATGGTTCAAGGGTGGTTAGGATTCCCTTATATCTATGTCATGGTAACAGGTATTTTACAATCCATTTCTGAAGATTTATATGAAGCAGCAAAAATCGATGGTGCAAATGCTTGGAAACGTTTCTCTAATATCACGTTACCGGCTATTTTTCTAGTAGCAGCGCCAACGTTTATTACTCAGTATACTGGTAATTTCAACAATTTCTCGATGATTTATTTATTTAACAACGGTGGTCCTGGAAGTGTAGGAGGGGGCGCAGGTTCAACAGACATCTTGATTTCTTGGATCTATAAACTAACGACGGGAACCTCGCCACAATACTCCATGGCTTCAGCCATTACACTAATTATTTCTGCAATTGTCATTTGTGTTTCTTTACTTGTGTTTAAAAAGACTAATGCATTTAATATGGAGGACTAAGCGATGAAACAATTTAATTCAAGTGCTAAATTCCAACGAAGATTGTCACAATTCTTGACCTATGTTTTTTTGATTCTTTTGTCGATCATCATTATCTATCCATTGTTGATTACAGCCAGTACAGCATTTAAATCAGGTAATATCGCTGCTTTTAGTCTGGATTTATCCAGTGACTGGACACTAGAAAATTTTAGACGGCTATTCTCAGAAACGTTATATGGTACTTGGTATAAAAATACCTTGATTATTTCCATTTTAACAATGGTTATCCAAGTGACTGTTGTAACTTTGGCTGGTTACACTTATAGTCGTTACCGTTTCATTGGGCGCAAATCAAGCTTGATGTTTTTCCTGGTGATTCAAATGGTTCCAACGATGGCTGCATTGACCGCTTTTTACGTCATGGCTTTTCTACTTAACGCCTTAGATCGATACTGGTTCTTAACAATGATCTATATTGGTGGGGGAATTCCGATGAATACTTGGCTAATGAAAGGTTATTTTGATACTGTTCCACTTGATTTAGATGAATCTGCTAAATTAGATGGAGCTGGTCATTTCCGGATTTTTCTACAAATCGTTTTACCGTTAGTTAAACCAATGATTGCCGTTCAAGCATTATGGGCCTTTATGGGACCGTTTGGAGACTTCATGCTCGCTAAATTTTTACTACGCACACCAGAAAATCAAACAGTGGCAGTTGGTTTGCAAACATTCATTTCTGATGTGACAAATCAACGGGTTTCATTATTTGCCGCAGGAGCGATCCTCATTGCATTACCGATTTGTTTATTGTTCTTCTTTTTACAAAAAAACTTTGTCACTGGTTTGACTTCTGGTGGCACAAAAGGTTAGGAGCAGGTTTTGATGCAAACATTTCCTTTGAATTACTTTTCTCATTTAAATAGTCCTAGACGTCTATTTGCTGGTAGAAGACAGTTGTCATGGCCTAAATTGAGTCTGATCTTTCTTTTCTTGGTCGCGTTGATGGTTATGCCGATTACCATGTATTATACCAATCAGGTAAAAGCAATCCCTATGGAGCAATTTTTGACAGTTCACCAACTAATTGATCAAGATGGAGTAAATAAATTTTCAGAATTACCCATGGAGAATGGGCAAATAAATCACTCACCAATAACGATTTATCAGAATAACGAAATACTGATTGGGTCAGGATTGACGAAAGAACAAAAAAACGAAAAAAACGCCTTTATTGATTTCGCAAAAAATCATTGGACAATCCAGCAAAAAGAACAGGGGCGTATAAGAACCTATCAAATGAATTACCAAGCGTCTTTCAATCCCGAATCAGTCCGAACGCCAAAAGAGTTTCAAGCATTTTTAGAACAGGAATTTTACGCCAGTAATCGTCCAATGATTATTTTATCTTATAGTATGAGTTTAGGAATCATCTTATTAATAATGACTAGCTTCATTTTATTTGGTGCTTCTTTCTTTTTATGGCTAACTAGAAAGAGTCGTTTTTCTTCCATCCAAACATTCAAAGAAAGTGCCAATTTAATGTTGAATGTGATTGGAGTTGGCTCCATTATTGCCACGATTGTTGGATTCTTTTATTTTGATTTTGTTTTGATGTTAGGTATTCAATCAACTGTTTCAGTTCTTTTATTGCTATGGATTTTTGCTAAAACTGGCTTTAAAGATGAAGTCAAGGCCTAAGATCATCAACTAATTATGAGAAATTAAATGTGAAAATAATGAAAATTTGATAGGTAACAAAGATTTTTTTCTGAAAAATACCCTTCTGAGTTGATTCTTTTAATTTTTAGTATTAACGTTAAATAGTAGCAATTCTAAGGAGGAAAATCATGTTAGAAAAAACAGTATATAATCAATTATTTTCACGTTCTTTCTCCCTTCCAGTTGAAGTTACCTACTGGGATGGTACGACAAAACGCTATGGAGATACTGACAATCCTCCCCAAATCAAAATTAAGATCCATGAAGAAATACCAATGAAAGAAATCACAAATAACGCCTCTCTAGCTCTAGGTGAAGCTTACATGGATCATCGTATTGAGATTGAGGGAAGTATTCAAGCGTTGATCAACGATGCTTACCAACAAGCAAACAGCTTTTTAAGAGGGAGCGACTATTTAAAATGGCTTCCTAAAAAGCAAAAACACACAAAAAAACAAAATCAAGCAGATATTCATGCACATTATGATCTAGGAAATGATTTTTATGAAATGTGGCTAGATCCAACATTAACCTATTCTTGTGCTTATTTTGAGACACCTGAAGATACATTGGAACAAGCCCAAATCAATAAAGTCCACCACATCTTAGATAAACTTTTCATCAAGGATAATGATACGTTATTAGATATCGGTTGTGGTTGGGGAACCTTGATGTTTACAGCTATCAAAGAATACAATGTAAAAGCAACTGGTATTACCTTGAGTGAAGAACAATATAACCATATTACTAATCGGATCAAAGAAGAACATCTGGAAGATAAATGTCGGGTCTTATTAATGGATTATCGTGATCTTAAAGATGAAACGTTTGATCATATTACAAGTGTCGGGATGTTTGAACATGTGGGAGCAGACAACTTAAAAGAGTATTTTGGTGTCATCCAAAAATTACTAGCTCCTAAAGGAACAGCGTTGATTCACGGTATTACTCGTCAGCAAGGTGGGGCAGTTAATGCATGGATCAACAAATATATTTTCCCGGGTGGATACATTCCAGGATTAGCAGAAATCGTAACAGATATTACGGATAATGATTTACAGTTAATTGATTTAGAAAGTTTGCGCCGGGACTATCAGCTTACTTTAGAACATTGGACAAATAATTTCCATAAAGTACAAGACAAGGTAACAGAAACTATGGGCGATTCCTTCTATCGAATGTGGGATCTTTACCTTCAAGCTTGTGCAGCATCTTTTGAATCAAGTAACATTGATGTTATCCAATACTTACTTGTTCAACCAAGTAATAATGATCTTCCAATGCATCGTGCATAAGGGGAGAAACCTAATAAAAAATATTAATTAAGATTCGCATGAAAAGAGGCTGTGAAAGAAGCGTTTAGCTCCTCCCTTATTATTGAGGAGTTGCTTCTTGAACGCCGTGAATCAGAGGTCGTAAAAACATCGGGTAGCTCTGATGACAATAAGAAAGAATTTTTTGAAACAGCTTTTCATGTTTTGAAAAATTCAGGCTTATTTCAAGGAGCTGATGTTTGAACACCGTTTATTCGTTTTTAGAGATACTAGAAGAGGCTGAGACAACTTTTGTCCCAGTCCCTTTTTTATTGTGAAAATATCTAATGCTGGCCAACCTATTTTTTTGATTTTTTATTAGCTAAAAAGGAGATGATTATCGAGCTGATTTTGCCAATAGAATAGAACAGATATTGAAAGAGCAACCGTGCTAAACTGTATTTTTTGATGGATGAAAATGAAAAAATTATGATAATCAAAATTGCATAGACTATATGTGTCGTTCAATAAAGTGAAAAAAGATTTTCCATCAGTTCTCACTCTATGTATATAATCATTAAGTACATATTGTTATTTTTTATCTATATTTAAATAAAAAACAATACATATATTTTTGTTGTTATACAAGCGTTTATAGAACTATAAATAACAATTGTTTATAAATAAATCGTTCATCAAACCTCCATATTGTGATATTATAAACATGAGCTGTGGGTGGCTAGTTTACTCAAGTTCAAGTAAAACGAGGGAGGTGAAAAGAGTGGAAAAAATTCTTATACCATTAAAACAACATGTAGGCGCTTCATCAAAGAGTATGGTAAAAATAGGCGAATATGTGCAACGTGGACAAAAAATTGCTAAACCAGATGGATTAGGAGCAAACATTCATTCTAGCTTTTCAGGCGTTGTATCAGAAGTAACCAACGATCAGATTGTGCTAAAGATTGATGAAAAGCAAAATTTTTCAAGTTATCTTCCTATTCCAGAAACATCCTCTTATATTCAAGCAATCAAAGAAGCCGGAATTGTCGGAGCTGGTGGAGCTGGGTTTCCGACAGATATAAAATTATCTTGTGAAATACCAGAAGGCATCTTTATCGCAAATGGTGCAGAATGTGAAGCTTTATTACTTCACAATGTAAAGCAAATGAAAAGTCAAATCAAACAATTGATTCGTGGAATAAAGTATTGCATGAGCATTACGAAAGCACCCAAAGGAATCATTGCCGTTAAAGGAAAACATCGAGAGTTAGTCATACAATTGTTAAAGTTTACCAACAATGAACCGACAATAGATGTTTACCAATTACCTGACATCTATCCTGCAGGCGATGAACGTGTAGTGATTCGTGAAGTGTTGAACATCACTTTAGACCCTGGTCAACTACCAATCGAAATCGGAGCAGTAGTGGATAATGTTGAAACAATTAAACGCATTGTCGAAGCGATTGAACAGCGAAAACCATTTATTGATAAAGATCTTACGGTATCTGGTCGTGTAAAACAAAAGAAAACAGTCTTTAAAGATGTCCCAATTGGAACACCTGTCAAGCAATTAATTGATCAAGTTGGAGGTTTTATTGAGCCCCATGGAGAAATTGTGATCGGTGGACCAATGACTGGTCATAGCGGCACGGAAGAAACCCCCATTACGAAAACCAGCGGAGGGGTATTGGTTGCTATGCCATTTCCTCAAGAACATCGAAAAATAGGACTATTACTTTGTGAATGCGGCGGTTCAGAAGAAAGAATGACTGAAATAGCTGAAAACATGGGTGCTGAAGTTGTTGCTACACAACGCTGTAAGCGAATGGTAAAAGTGAATGGAAGATATAGATGTACCTTGCCAGGTATATGTCCAGGACAAGCACAAACAGTCTTTGCTTTGAAAAAAGCAGGTGCTGAAGTTGTGATGACTGGAACTTGTTCTGATTGAACGAACACCGTTATTGGTGTAGCTCCTAGGTTAGGAGTTCCGGTTTATCATCATACAGATCATGTACTTCGGGCAGATGGGCACAGACTATATCGTAAATTACCTACAACGAAATAAATTTAAATTTTAGGAGGATTTAACGAATGTCTATTACGGCTGAAACTGCCCAAGAACATGCAAAAGATCTAGCTGTACTCTGTTGTCGTGCGGAAGCAGGCACAGTGATTACGCCAGAAAATCTAGAGGACCCCGCAATTTTTCTTGATCTGGAAGAATCAGGGTTACTTGAATTTTCTGAAGATGTGTTAACAATTGAACAAGTACTTGGTACAACATTAAAAGAAACAACGGATGCGTTGATTCCATTGACAAAAGAATTACTAGAAGGTGTATCTGAAGGAATGAAAGAAGTTCATTTAAATGAAAAAAAAGAAGTTGAGACTTCTGAAACAATTGCGACGCCAATTCAAACTGCTTCATCTTCTGTAACGAGTGGTCAGACTATTAAAATTCATATTGCTGAAGGAAAAGGAATTGATTTAGAGCTTCCTTTAATGATGGCTGCTCAGTTAACCGAAACGGTAAATCCTGCACCGGAATCAATAATTCCTGAGCAAGTAACGCCAGTAATACCAGCGCCGGTTTTGGAAAACTCAAATCAGGTGAAAGAAAAAGTGATTCGTTCTGTACGACATGATCATCTAAAAATTGATCAGGTGATTTTTGGGGAAGAAACAAAAATCGAAGGAACAACTTTAATTTTACGAAAAATGACAGAAATTTGTGCTGAAGCAGTTGAACTGGAACAGCTCGTTGAAGATATGACTTTAGAAATCATTACACCAGATAAATACACTGAATATAGTGAAACGATTATGGACGTTCAGCCAATTGCCGCAAAAGTTGAAGGCGATCTTGGGCATGGAATTACCCGAGTACTGGATGGTGTCGTCATGGTTGTTACAGGGACGGATGCTAATGGAGTTCAAATCGGTGAATTTGGTTCTTCTGAAGGGGAATTAGATCGTAACATTATGTGGGGACGTCCTGGAGCACCAGATAAAGGAGAAATCTTTATTAAAACCCAAGTGACAATCAAAGAACACGCGAATATGGAACGTCCGGGTCCGCTAGCCGCTCACAAAGCTTCTGATTACATCACTCAAGAAATTCGTGAAGCCCTCAAAAAAGCGGATGAATCATTGGTGATACATTCAGAAGAAATTATACAGAAACGTCGAATTGGCAATAAGAAAGTTTTGATCATCAAAGAAATAATGGGGCAAGGTGCGATGCATGATAATTTGATTATGCCCATCGAGCCAGTTGGAACATTTGGCGCAAAACCAAATGTTGACCTTGGCAATTTGCCAATCCTATTGGCACCAACAGAAGTATTAGATGGAGGAATCCATGCGTTAACTTGTATTGGACCGGCTTCGAAAGAAACTTCACGCCATTATTGGCGGGAACCGCTTGTTAAAGAAGCAATGGCAGATGAAGAAATTGATTTAGTCGGTGTTATGTTCGTCGGCTCTCCACAAGCGAATACTGAAAAATATTATGTTTCAAAACGTTTAGGAATGACTGTCGAAGCCATGGACATTGATGGTGCCATTGTAACCACTGAAGGTTTCGGAAATAATCATATTGATTTCGCTTCTCACATGGAAGAAATTGGAAAACGTGGAATCAAAGTGGTTGGCGACTCTTATAGTGCTGTTCAAGGAGCCTTAGTTGTTGGTAATTCTGAAATGGGCGCAATGGTTGATAATAATAAATCAAAACAAGGGATTGAAAATGAAATTTTATCAAATAATACCTTGTGTAGAGAAGACGCCATTCGTGATTTAGCTATGTTAAAAACGTTAATGGGTGGAGGAACAATTAAACCAGCTGAACGTAAATGGAATCCGAATGTCAAACAAAACAACATTGAGATTATCGAAAAAACAACAGGAAGAAAAATAGACCTGGAAGAAAATGAGCAATCTTTGCCGAAAAGTAAAAAACGTCAAGAAATTTATGAAAAAGAATAAAATAAGGTGCAAAATGGATAGAATCGAAAAATTAAAGTATGTCTCTACTGAACAAATGTTTGAAGGGATACTTGTTGAAGTTCGAGATGCGAGCGTAACTATTGATATCAAAGGACGACTAGGTCAATTAAAAATACCGCGGCGCATGATTATTTCAGAGTACGATTTAAAAATAGGACAAGAAGTTGGATTTTTGATGAGTTATCCAGAGGTTTTGGAAGAAGCAGCCAATACTCATTACGTTGAAGCAATCACAGAACATGAACGTCGACGTTTAAAAAATCAACAGAAGAAAATAAAAATGAGAGAGGAAAATGAGTAGATGAGTTTAACAGTATTCGAAGGATTACAGTCAGAAATTTTTGTACCAATCACACCCAAATCCGTCTTTACGCCCGTTAAAAAAGAGCTGAAAGAGATGCGGATTGCTTTAGCAACGGCAGCTGGTGTCCACTTAAAAAGTGATACACGTTTTAATTTGGCAGGAGACACAACGTATCGTGAGATTCCAGATGGAGTACCAAGTGAAGATTTAATGGTCTCACATGGTGGATATGACAACGCAGACGTTAATCGGGATGTCAATGCAATGTTTCCGATTGACCGATTACATGAATTAGTAAAAGACGGCTTTATTAAAGAAGCTGCCCCTGTACATTATGGCTTTATGGGAGGCGGCGGTGACCAAGATGCCTTTAATGAACAGACGGGACCAGAAATCGCACAAAAACTCGTAGAAGAAGAAGTTGACGCGGTTGTTTTAACTGCTGGTTGAGGGACCTGTCATAGAACTGCCGTGATCGTGCAGAGAGCAATTGAGGAAGCAGGGATTCCTACTATTTTAATCGCCGCATTACCACCAGTAGTACGGCAAAATGGTTCACCTAGAGCTGTAGCACCACGTGTACCGATGGGCGCTAATGCCGGAGAACCACATAATATTGACATGCAAACGGGTATTTTAAAAGATACTTTAGAAAGCCTAGTTTCAATCGAAACACCAGGGAAAATTGTGCCATTACCTTATGAATATATTGCTCATGTGTAAAGAGGGATCAGCATGCAAGGAGAAACATTAAAAATGAAAGTTTTCCATATGGAAAAAGTTTCCATAGGAAATCAATTTAAGCTTGATCACAATCAACTACAGATAAAAACTGAATTTGATTGTCTGTGTGAGGATGTCAAATCCTTGACGATCCGATTGTTAGAGCCCCATCAGTTAGACCTCAACACAAATACTATCATGGATATTTTACCAATTTCTGCTAAAGTATTAGGCGTTTTGGGGACGGGTATCACCCATACATTAACAGGAGTGTCGGTCATAATGACCGGCACAATCGATGAGGGTGAACAGCTCCATGAGTTTGGTTCTTCTGATGGTGTATTGCGTGATCATTTATTTTTAAATCGACCGGGCACACCTAACGCAGAGGATTACATTATTTTGATTGACTTACTTGTCAAGAAAGGAACACCTTTCGATCGTGAGTTATGTTTAAAATTGTTTCGGATAGTTGACAATTATCTGCAGGAAATCCGAGAACAATTAAAGTTGCTAGATGGTAAGGAAGCAACGGAAACACATATCTATGAAGAAAAAAGAAATCCGGGAAAGCCAAAAGTGACGTTGGTCAAGCAGGTAGCTGGCCAAGGTGCGATGTACGATATGTTATTATTTCCAGATGAACCTAGTGGGTTTAAGGGTGGTCATTCGATTATCGATATGAATAATATGCCCATCTTTTTATCTGCCAATGAGTATCGTGATGGTGCCATTCGTTCAATGGTTTAATTGTTAGAAAAGGGGATTTTTATGGGAATAGGACCATCAACTAAAGAAACTTCGATGCACCTTTTTAAAGATCCTTTACTGGATGTTTTAAGCAAAGATCCTGACATTGATTTCCAAGGTGTTATTATTATTGGCACGCCTCAAAGCAATGAAATGAAGCATCTAGTCGGACAACGAACAGCTACTTGGCTAGAAGCGATGGCTACAGATGGCGTTGTTTTATCAACAGATGGTTGGGGAAATTCAGACATCGATTTTGCCAATACCCTAGAAGAAATAGGTTGTCGTGGCATCAGTGTTATTGGGCTCAAATTTATTGGGAAACAAGCCAAGTTTGTCGTAGAAAATGATTATACAAAATATGTGCTGGATTTTAATAAATCACAAGCAGGGATTGAAACGGAAGTGGTTGGAGAAAATACGATCACTTTCTATGATGCAGTTAAAGCGCTCGCTTTTATAAAACTAAAGATGCGTAAAGATAATCAAAAATTGAAGTAACGTGGAGGTTAGTATGAAAGTATCAAAAATGATATCAGTAGTAGATACCCATACAGCTGGTGAAGCCGCTCGGTTAATTGTAGGAGGCATTCCTAAATTTCATGGAAAAACGATGGCGGATAAAAAAATATACCTGGAAACACAAGCAGATGATTTACGTAAAATGCTAATGCATGAACCACGAGGGCATAAAAATATGTTCGGGGCTTTTATTTGTGAACCGGTTCATGATGAGGCAGACTACGGGATTATTTTCATGGATTCTGGCGGCTATTTAAATATGTGTGGTCACAACACCATTGCGGCAATGACAGCAGCTGTAGAATTGGGCTGGGTAGATGTAGGAGAAGGCACCCGTGTGGTTAAAGTAACGCAAGATACACCTGCGGGGATTGTTTGTGGAGAGGTTTGTCTGGATGAAGATTACTCTGCGGAATCAGTCTCTTTTGAAAACGTGGAATCCTTTCTATATAAAGAAAATGTGGCAGTGAGTGTGCCCGATATTGGGACAGTTCATGTGGATATTTCTTTTGGCGGAAGTTTTTTTGCCATATTAAAAGCCGAAGAAGTTGGTTTAACAATTGAGCCGAAGAATGCGTCAAGATTTACTGAAGCAGGTCTAAAAATCCGCGAAGCGATTAATCAAAATATCGAGATCCAACATCCCCGATTAAAACATATTAAAACCGTTGACTTAGTCGAATTTTATGGTCCTGCTAAAAGTCCTGAAGCTACTTATCAAAATGTCGTGGTATTCGGGGATGGACAAGTTGATCGTTCACCTTGCGGAACGGGAACGAGTGCTAAATTAGCAACTTTGTATGCAAAAAATGAGTTAAAAATTGGTGAAAGTTTTGTCTATGAAAGTATTTTAGGAACGATGTTTAAGGGAGAAATTACAAAGGAAACACGTGTAGGAAATTATCAAGCGATTATTCCCAAAGTGACAGGATCTGCTTATATTACAGGATTTAATCAATTCCTTGTCGATCCTAAAGACTCATTAAAAAATGGATTTTTACTTGATTAAAATACACGGTATAACCATCCAAAATGTGAATTAAATTATCTAGTCCTAGCCATTTACAGATGGTTACACAAAAAATGATGGGTTAGTAAAACTCTGCTTACTATTAAGGAGGTATCATGGTACAACTACTGTTGGGTTTATTAAGCGTTTTATTACTCTATTTCTTATTCTTTTTTGTTCTCGACTTACTTGCAAATAAAGGAAATTGGGGTGGAGGAAATTATCTTATTTCTGGAACGATTGGGTTAATTACCGATTTTTTAGATACATTAGGGATTGGTAGTTTTGCGCCAACAACCATGTTACTAGAATTTACCAAGCAATTAGATAACGATCGACAATTACCAGGAACGCTCAATGTGGCACACTCTATTCCGGTAATCATTGAAGCTTTTATTTTCATTACTGTTGTTAAAGTATCACCCATTACTCTGTTTTCATTAGTTGCAGCAGCAATTGTGGGTTCGTTTGTGGGTTCGAAAACAGTCAGTAAGCTACCTGAAAAAAAGGTGCAGTTTTTTATGGGACTTGCTTTGATTGTGACAGCAATTTTAATGGGGCTAAAACAAGCTGGAATGCTGGATCTCTTAGGCTCTGGAAATGAAGCAACTGCTTTAACAGGTCTTAAGCTAATCATCGGCGTCATCGGTAATTTCCTTTTAGGTGCATTAATGACGATTGGCGTAGGTTTATATGCACCATGTATGGCATTAGTATACATGTTGGGATTAAGTCCACTTGTTGCTTTTCCCATTATGATGGCTTCTTGTGCAGGATTGATGCCCGTTGCTTCAGGTAACTTTATTAAATCTGGTGATTATGCGCGTAAAGTTAGTTTGGCAATTACGATTGGTGGAGTGATTGGGGTAATTATTGCTGTTAAATTCGTCACAAGCTTAGATTTGAATATGCTGACTTGGGTAATCATTGCTGTAATTATTTACTCAGGAATTACATATATGCGAAAAGGAATGTTTTCTAAAAAATAGAAAAGCTTAATCTAGTAGCAAAATGTGAAGGAGTGGAAAGAACTGTACAGCCACTTCTTCATTTTTAGTACACCAAACTAGCATAGTTATTTTAATGATTTGCCCGCTATTTTCTGATTGTTGGTGTAACTATAGAAAATGAAGCAGTAAGCGGCAGAGGAAAAGTCATCAATTATTACACTATATGAAAAGGAAGTGGATGCCAATGAAAAAAGAAATCGAACAATTAATTATTTGTGGTGGATGTAACGCTAAGATTGGTCCTGGAAATCTAGGGAATATTCTAGCAGACCTCCCTAAATCCCAAGATGAAAAATTGTTAGTGGGCTTTGATGCAACAGATGACGCAGCCGTTATTAAATTGACCGATGAATTAGCAGTTATTCAAACGTTAGACTTTTTTCCTACTATGGTGACAGATCCTTATTTATTTGGCAAAATTGCTGCTGCCAATGCGATGAGTGATGTTTATGCGATGGGAGGGGATGTATTATCTGCCTTAAATATTGTTGCTTTTCCTGAAGAAAAAGAACTACAGGTTTTAAAAGAGATTTTAAGAGGTGGGGCTGAAAAAGTTCAAGAAGCAGGTGGAATCTTAGCAGGTGGGCACTCAATCCATGACCGTTCAGTCAAATATGGACTTTCTGTAACTGGCACAATTCATCCAAACAATATTTACAAAAATAATACTTGTCAAGAAGGAGATCACTTAATCTTAACAAAACCTCTAGGTGTAAGCATTATTACCATTGGTTATAGCGCTGGGGCAATAACCAAAGAAGGGTTTGCCAAAGCAACAAAAAGTATGGAAACCTTAAATAAATATGCGATGGCTATCATCAGAAAATATCCAATCACTAGTTGTACCGACGTAACAGGATTTGGGTTAGCAGGACATCTTCATGAAATGTTACATGACAATTTTTCAGCTGAAATCTATTCAGAAAAACTGCCATATTTTGAAGAAGCTTATGAAGGAGCAAAAGCCTTTCTTTTTACTGCTGGAGGACAACGAAACCGTAATTTTATGGAAAAAAAGATGGCCTTTTATGTCGATGACTTAGGAATCGAAGAGTTGCTATATGATCCACAGACATCTGGAGGATTATTGGTAAGTATCCCGGCTAAAGAAGCAAAAAAATTAGAAGAAGAGCTGAAATCAGCCAATATCTTAGCCAAAGATTTTGGCGTTGTTACGAAAAAAAAGACAGCAGAAATCATGGTTTATTAAGAAAAAAATTGTTCGATTAGTCTAACAAACTGATCCCATGATTAACTACACATGGAAAGGAGAATCAAAATGGTTAAAATTAACGCATTGGGAAAAGTATGTCCCCTTCCAGTGATTGAAACAAAGAAGGCTTTGGAAGAAAACGATACAGTAGAAACAACTGTCGATAATGAGATTGCTGCACAAAACCTAAAAAAAATGGCGGGACAACTAGGTTATGATTATCAAGTAGAGCAAAATGATGCACAATCGTTTACTGTACGTATCTCCAAGAAAAAAGGAGAGGTAGCTTCTATTTATGAACAAGAACTTACAAGAGAAAATGATATTGAAGACAATTATATAGTTGTTGTCGACACGAATACGATGGGGCAAGGGTCGAAAGAATTAGGGAAACAATTATTAAAAATGTTTATTTATTCTTTAACCGAACAACCTGATTTGCCCGAAAAAATCATTTTCTACAATGGTGGGGTCCATTTAGTAAGCGACAACTCGGATTCCTTGGAGGATTTACAGATTCTTGCGGAAAATGGGATAGAAATTTATGCTTGTGGAGCCTGTCTTAACTATTATAATCTCAGTGAAAAATGTAAAGTCGGTGAAGTGACCA
This sequence comes from Enterococcus sp. DIV0691, assembly GCF_051711145.1. Lineage (NCBI taxonomy): Bacteria > Bacillati > Bacillota > Bacilli > Lactobacillales > Enterococcaceae > Enterococcus > Enterococcus sp. DIV0691. The sequence goes on along the minus strand of NZ_JBIOLY010000001.1, from coordinate 1,468,947 downwards.
ATATGTATCATATTGTTGAAATGATGCGACAATCTAAAAAAATCATCAAACCTTAAGGAGTAAACAATGAAGTCATATGGAGTGGTATTATTTCATTCGACACGTGAAGCAATGAGAGCTGAGCTGATGTGCCAATCAGCTAAACTATCTGTAAGAATCATTCCTACACCCGAAAAAATATATCTTAGCTGTGGTTTTTCTTTAAAATTTCCGCTAGAAGCTGAAAATCAGATACGTCATATTTTAGCTAAAAATAATGTGTCATCAGAAGGTTTTTATAAAGCGCTTCAAGTTGGATTGGATGTAACGTATTACTTATTATAAGGGGTAAAAGAAATGGCAAATATTGTAATTGGAACAGCTGGGCATGTTGATCATGGAAAAACAACATTGATCAAAGCGCTGACTGGAATAGATACTGACACAACAAAAGAAGAAAAAAAAAGGGGCATGTCGATTAATCTAGGATTTGCTTACTTAAATTTACCAAATCAACAACGTGTGGGTTTCGTAGATGTTCCTGGCCATGAAAAATTTATTAAAAATATGGTTGCTGGACTACCTGGTCTTAATCTTATTTTATTAGTCATTGATGCTAGTGAAGGAATTATGCCTCAAACAAAAGAGCATATTGATATTTTGAATTTATTAGGAATCCACCATTTTTTAATTGTATTAACTAAAATTGATACGATTGATGCTGAATTGAAAGAACTAGTCATCGAAGATATACGTGATCAATTACTTCACACGCCTTTAGAAAAAGCGGAAATAATTGAAACCGATGCCATTAGCGGAAAAGGGATCAAACAATTACTAAAAAAAATCGAAGCCTACACGGAGCAAACATCAGAACAAGTAAGTAGTGGAACACCAAGGTTAAATATCGATCGGGTTTTCAGTGTAAAAGGCTTCGGTACAGTAGTTACAGGCACTTTGCTGGAAGGGGAACTAACCGTTGGAGAAAACTGCTATCTCTACCCGAATAAGCGAAAAGTTCGGATAAGAAATCTGCAGGTACATGAAAATAACGTTCAAAAAGCATATGCTGGACAACGAACTGCTATCAATTTAGCAAACATTACCCGTGAAGAAGTCACGCGCGGGGATGTTCTATCAACCGCGGATTCTTTAGAGGAAAGCTGGATGTTGGATGTTAAGGTAACTTGCTTGGCAGGGACGGATGGGGGAATTAATCTATGGGATCGGGTTAGAGTGTTGATCGGAACAAAAGAAATAATGGCTCGTACTGTTCCATTAGGATTAGATTGGATTGGGCCAAACGAAGAAGGCTTTTTGCAGTTAAGATTAGAAGAAAAAGTTTCTGTAAAAGAAAAAGATCGTTTTATTCTACGCTCTTATTCACCCATGCATACGATTGCTGGAGGCGAAGTCTTAAACGCCGTTCCAAAAAAACATCGACGATTCAAGCAGGCGATTTTAGAAAGCTTAAAAGCGAAAGAAAATGGCAATCTAAACAGTATGATAATTGATTTTATGTTAAATAAGAAACAGCCATTTACAGTAGAAAAAGAATTGTTGACCTATCTGGGTGTCACCCTTGATCAACTAAGCCATTCATTAGAAGAACTACAGGATAAAAGTCAAATCTTCTTTACCTCTTGTGGGTTTTTACTTTATGAAAGATACCAACAATTAGCAGGAAAAGCACAAAAGATCTTAGAAGAGTATCACAAAAAATATCGTCTACGGGATGGTATGCCTTTAGAAGAATTTCGTTCTAAAATACGAAATGGCTTGACCGAAAAAGAAGTTTTCGTCTTGATTCAATTATTAAAAAAATTCAACGTAATCAAAGAACAACAGAAACGATTATCTGTTTATGATTTTCAAGTACAATTTAATAGCTATCAACAAGTCGCCAAACAAAAAATTGAACGTTACCTAAAAAACAGTGGTTATATGCCGATAAAAAAAGAAGAGTTAGCCCTTTTAGACAAAAATGCTGAAGAAGTATTGGAAGCTTTAGATGACAACAGTGCTGTTTTTTTAACCCACGAATATGTTCTGTCAGGAAAGATTTACCAACAAGCTATTCAACAAATCCGGACTTATATCAAGAAAAACAAGAAAATGACACTGGCTGATTTTCGTGATATGACAAACTCGAGCCGAAAAGCTTCCATGCTTATTCTAGAATCAATCGATAAACTCGGCATCACGAAACGAGTAGAAAATTATCGGATTTTAGGGAAACAAGAAGGAGACTAGTATGACTATTTATTTAGATAATGCAGCTACGACAGTCCAAAAGCCGGTTTGTATGAAACAAACAATCCTAGATGTGCTTGAAAGTGAGAGGTATGGCAACCCAGCTCGTGGCGCTCATAGCTATTCCATTCGTGCATATCAATTAATAGAAATGGCAAGAGATACATTAAAAAATTTTTTTCATACCGGGGATTTATATGAAATTATTTTTTCTGGAAGCGTGACTATTGCTCTTAATGCAGTATTAAAAGGGTTCGTTCAAGCTGGTGATCATGTATTGACCACAAGTTGGGAACACAATTCCGTGCTGCGACCACTCTATCAATTAGAAAAACTAGGCGTTTCCTACGACATTATCAGTAGTCATCCGATCACTGGACAGTTGAATTATGAAGAATTTACTGAAAAATTAAACGCAAAAACCAAAGTAGTGGTCTGCAATCATGCAAGTAATGTGACAGGGAATCTTTTAGATATTGAATGGATAAAACGTTTTTGCCACAAACATCAGCTGTATTTAATCTTAGATATTTCTCAAATAGCTGGTCATCTACCAATTGACTTAAGTGATGGGAAGGTCGCAGCGGCTTGTTTCACTGGACACAAAGCGTTACATGGACCACAAGGAACTGGGGGCATCTGTATTCACAAAAAACTGAAACTTACACCGATAATAACTGGTGGTGATGGTATGAAGTCCTTCTCTAAGGAGCAGCCGGATGAATTGCCAGCAATGTTGGAGGCTGGGACAGCAAATGTGCCAGGAATTGCTGGATTAGCAGCCAGTGTAGGTTGGCTAATGTCCCAAGAGACACCATCATTGGGAAACTACTTCTACCAAGAAGCGACGAAGATTTCAGAATTAACGTTTTATGGAGATTTCACGAAAGAGCATATAGACGTTTTTTCGTTGAATATCAGATCTGCAGAATCAGCTTTAATCAGTGACATTCTGTGGGAAGAGTTTGGCATTGCCACACGTTCAGGCTACCATTGTTCACCGCTAATACATCAAGATTTAGGAACTAAAAATACTGGAACTGTTCGAGTATCCTTATCCCGTTTTACAACAGAAGAAGAAATAGAAAAAACCATAAAGGCGTTGAGAATAATTGCAAAACGATAGAAAGCAGGTAAACGATGGCTAGAGAAATACAACGACGATTAGCAGATTTGCCTTCAGTGGATCGTTTATTAAAAACTCCTGAATTGCAAATATTAGAAAAGAAGTATTCTTACGGAGTAGTCAAACAACAGGTACAAAGTGTTTTAGAACAAACTAGAAAAACTGTTTTAAAAGAAGAAGTGTTACCTCCAGCGATTGAAGAACTCTGTATTCGAGTGATTGAAAAAGTGAAACAACGAACATATTCGTTACAAAAAGTAATTAATGGGACCGGTACGATTCTGCATACAAATCTAGGACGTTCCTTACTTAGTAAGAAAATTGAGGAACAATTAAAGACAATAAGTTTTTCCTATTCAAATTTAGAAATGGATTTAACTAGTGGCAACAGAGGTACTAGATACAATCATTTAACGCATATTCTAAAAAAACTTACTGGAGCAGAAGACGTCTTAGTGGTGAATAATAACGCAGCAGCTGTTATGTTAATTCTTGATACTTTGGCTACTGATAAAGAAGTATTGGTTTCTCGAGGGGAACTTGTTGAAATAGGAGGGTCTTTTCGTATTCCAGAGGTAATTACCGCAACAGGTGGAAAAATTAGAGAAGTTGGAACAACCAATAAAACGCATATTAGAGATTACCAACAGGCTTTGACTTCTGAAACTGGAGCGATTTTAAAAGTCCATACCAGTAATTATCGAATCATTGGATTTACAGAAACTCCTCACTTATCAGAGTTAGCTCTCTTAGCACAAAAACATCAAGTCCCGTTAATCAATGATCTGGGTAGCGGTCTACTCATTGACATGCGACGCTTTGGCTTACCGTATGAACCGACTGTTCGAGAAGTAATCGAGCAAGGGTGTGATGTGGTCTCCTTTAGTGGAGATAAATTATTAGGCGGACCACAAGCCGGAATTATCGTAGGTAAAAAAACGTATATTCAGAGGATGAAAGAAAATCAGCTACTGCGTGCATTAAGAGTCGATAAAATGACTCTAAGTGCACTAGAAGCAACTTTAGAACTTTATCTTGATGAAGAAGAAGCCATTCGATCCTTGCCTACTTTGCAAATGCTATCGGATAAGATCGAAAATTGTTTGAATCGAGCCCAAATATTAGCTGAAAAGTTAAAAAAAATCGATCAACTCGAAGTCGCTATCGAAAAAGATTATAGTACGGTTGGTGGTGGAACGTATCCAGAAAGCTTATTACCTACCTATGCAGTAACAGTAAAAAGTAAGCGATGGCATGCGGAAGAGCTGCAACGAAGACTAAGAAAAGGAATTGTTCCAGTGATTAGTCGGGTAAAAAATGAGCGAAACTATTTAGATATGCGCACAATTTTTGAAGAAGAACTTCATCAGGTGTTCGTCAGTTTAGAAAAGATTTTTTGTGAGGAAATAACATGAAATTAAAGAGAGAATTTGTGGTTGTTTCACACTGCATCTTGAATCAACATGCGGTGATACCTGGATGGGAACGGGCTCGTGGTGCTTTTCCTTTGGCCATTTCTTTATTAAATCAAGGCGTTGCGTTGCTACAATTGCCTTGTCCTGAATTTTTGACCTTAGGAAAAGAGAGACCACCAATGACTTATCAAGAATATGTTGCTATACCAGGCTATCGTCAAAAATGTCAAAGTATGTTGCAACCAGTCATTCAACAAATCAAAGAGTATCAAGCGAATGATTATCGCTATTTGGGAATCATCGGGATCAATGAAAGTCCTAATTGTTCCATCTCAGCACAGCGAGGCGTACTAATGGAAGAGTATTTTGAATTATGTAAGAATCATGGGATTGTTAATCCTTATTTTGAAGTTCCAACTTGGTATACAGAAGAATCACAAGGCGATTTATATCAGAAATTAAAACTATTTTTAGAAGGAAAAGTAAACGATGAATAATAAAATGAAAATATTGACTTTATGTGCAATGGCCGTTGTTTTAAATGTTGTTTTAGGTGAGGCTGTTTCACTAATGAAAATCCCCTTATTATTTTTAGATACGATGGGAACGATTTATATTTCAACCAATTTTGGTATGAGTTATGGGGTAATGACTGGGATTGCCACTAATTTATTAATGGGGATCATCAGTGGGCCGTTGGCTGTTCCTTTTGTATTCGTAAATATTGTTGTAGCAATTATCTGTTCTTTACTAGCGAAGAATGGATTTTCTTATAAAAAAGCGCTAATAGCAGGGGGACTATTAGCCGTTGTTTGTCCAATGATCGGTGTGCCGATCCGTTTAGCTTTATTTGGTGGTTTTACCGGTTCAGGAACGGACATCCTCATTTTTGCTTTCAAGGCTTCCGGTAAAGAAATGATCACTGCAACTTATTGGGCAACTGTTGCAGGAAATATTGTGGATAAGATGCTTTCTTGTTTACTCGTTGCTTGGTTTATGAAACGTTTACCGCAACGTATCCTAGTAAAATAAAAAGAGAACGTCTAACAGAAATTAAAGCTAGTCCAGTCTTTTATAACTGCAAACATTCTAGCATTTGATATTGATTGAACAAACGAAAAATGTTAGAATGTTTTTATTAGGGGAGTGGATGGGTTCTGGTGTTCCCTCTGGTCTTCAAAACCAGTATGAGGAGTTAAGAGCTTCTTGGGTAGGTTCGATTCCTACACATTCCCGCCAATTGAATACATACAAAGCTAAAAACATAGATACAGAGCTGTTCTGTTGATGTTTTTAGCTTTATTTTTTTGTCGCCACTGCATTTCCACTGCATTTGATTATTTTTCGGGGTAGTTCATTGCTTGATCACTGTTTTCATCAAGTGTAAGAAAGGAACATTCTGCTTCTCGCTTTTTATCAATGCTCATGTGATTAAAATCACATATTAGTCTCGACATGGCTATTTTTCCATGCTATATTTAATTCGAAAAGAAGAAATTAAAATATAGATGTGCGCATCTACTACATAAAAAGACTTAATTATTAAGGATTCTTATCGTCTTTCTATTAATTCCCACATAGTTAAAGTTTTTATATGAATGCGCCGGAAAGGAATGAGAGCTTGATTTCATTTGAACACGTTTCAAAGTCTTTTGGAGGTACTATGATCCTAAATGATCTCAATTTATTTATACCAAAAGGTAAAATCTTTGGTATCATTGGACGAAGTGGTGCAGGAAAAAGTACAATGATTCGTTTAATAAACGGATTAGATCAACCAACAAAAGGTAAGATATCTCTATCAAAAGATGTGAAAAGCAGCACAATATTTCAACATTATGCCTTATTGCAGTCAAAAACTGTCGCTGATAACATTCGACTTGCTCTGAGATTTAGCAAAGTCAATAAGCAGGAATACGACAAAAGAATTGAAAACGTTTTACGTTATGTATCGATGATAGAGAAAAAAAGTACATATCCCTCCCATTTATCTGGTGGGCAGAAACAACGAGTGGGGATTGCTAGAGCGTTAGTAACGGAGCCTTCGCTTTTATTATGCGACGAAATTACTAGCGCTCTTGATCCAACCGCTAAAAAAAGTATTTTAAATTTGTTAAAAAAAGTGAATGAGGAACTAGGAACCACCATCATTTTGGTCACCCATGAAATGGAGGCGATAAAAGAAATTTGTGATGAAGTGGCTGTCATTGATTCAGGAAAAGTTATTGAACAGGCAACAACCAAAAAAATGTTTTTAAGCCCTCAAAGCAATTTAGTTCGTGAATTTTTAGCCGATATGATTTATCCTAAGTATCCAAAAAAAGAATCGATTTCCTTTAATTATGTCCTTTACTTCCTGATGAATGCCACAAATTATGCTCGTTTTCAAGAAAGTAAAATGGAGGGGACGGTCTATGATATCAAAACCATACATATTAGCGGAGAACGTTTTTTTGCGATGTATTTTCTAACGAATAAAATTCCTGATAATGAATTTATTGACCAACTAATTAGTTATGAGAAGGTGACCGTTGATGTTTGAAATACTTTCATCAGAGATCATTCTCAAAGCAACTTATGAATCGATTTATATGGTCAGTATTTCTTTGGTGTTCGCTATCGGCTTAGGAGTTCCTTTAGGCATACTATTAGCAGAGACCAGAAAACAAGGTGTTTTAGCTAATTCTCTTATGTACACGGTGTTACAGACGCTTATCAACATCTTGCGTTCAGTGCCATTTATCATTTTATTGGTGGCTATTTTGCCTTTTACTCGCTTAGTTGTTGGAACTTCCATTGGAACAACTGCTGCTATTGTCCCGTTAACGTTATATATTGTTCCCTTTATGGGCCGTTTAATCGAGCAAGCCATTCTAGAAATCCCTCCTACAATTATCGAATGTGCCAAAACTTTAGGGGCAAACCGATTGGAAATCATTCTTTACTTTATTCTACCTGAAGCTCGACCGGCGATTATATTAGCCATTACTAATTCAATGATTGGACTAATTAATGCCTCTTCTATGGCGGGAACTGTTGGTGGAGGAGGAATCGGGGATTTAGCTATTTCCCAAGGATATCAACGATTTAATAGTGGGATGATTGTTGTAACGGTAGTTATCTTAATTGTTTTAATAAACAGTATCCAATTTCTGGGAAATTATCTTTATCATAAAATTAAATATTAAGGAGTAAACTTCATGAAAAAAATAGTGACTATAGTCTGTCTGTTCGTATTGGTTCTCATTGGGGGTGGTTGTCATTCAAAAGATCAATCATCACACGCTCAGAAAAAAAATGAAATTGTCATGGGGGTAACTGGAGGACCGTATAACGATTTATTTGATGATGCGATTGCACCTATATTAGAATCGGAAGGATATACGATTAAACGAATTGAATTTTCTCAATTTATCCAATCAAATACTGCCTTAGGTGAAGGAAAGATTGATGTAAATGTTGCTCAACACTCCGCTTATATGAATGTTTTCAATAAGGAGAATGGGACTGATTTAGTTCCTTTAGTTGCTACACCCTCTGTTCCGTGTAATTTGTACTCTTCCAAATATACAAGTAAAGAAGAGGTGAAAAAAGGAATGATGATTGGGATTCCCCAAGATCCGAGTAATGCAGCACGAGCCTATGCAGTTCTTGCTAAAGCTGGTTTTATTCAAGTGGATAAACAAGTGAAAAGTACCGACTTGACTGCAAAAGCAATCACAAATAACCCCTATCAGTTAAATATCAAAGAGATGGACACGAACACTTTACCACACGTGTTGGATGACCTTGATTTTGAAGTCATACCTGGAAGCACAGTTGAATATGCAGGAATTCGAGAACAACTTCATTTGATCGAGCTAGAAAAAATGGTGCCTGAATTACAAATCGTAGCTGCTGTGACAAAAGAAAATGAAAAAACGGATTGGGCAAAAGCGATTAAGAAAGCCTACCAATCAGAAAAATTCCGTACATATATCAATAGTCATAATAAAGATAATTACTGGATCGTACCTGACATTTCTGAAACTGAGAATAGCAGCCAATAAAGGTATTACATATTAGCAATTGAAAGGAAGCACTGCGTTTTTACTTAAAACACGTTTTGCTTGTTCGTAGAAGCGGAGACAATTTTTTTCTTATTTTGATTTTTCAGACAAGACTGATTACTTTTTTAGTCTTGTCTTTTTTTGCTATTTAATGATTGATTTGTTCAAAAATGACAGAACAACTTTACTTGTGTATACTTAAATTAAAGTGATTTTTATTCAAGAAAGGAAATAAATTTTATGAAAACTAATGTTATTTTTTGTGGTCTATTCTCATTACTATTATTAGCAGGTTGTCAATCGAATCAGGCTACACCAGAATCAACGACAGCGCCAGCGACTACATCAACAAGTACTGGACAACAAACAACTTCTTCAACCGAAGCATCAAATCAAACAATGAATTCTGGGACGAATGCAACAAAAGAGATCAAAGTATCTGCACAAAAAGCGATTGAGTTGTTTCAAAAAGAATATCCAAATGCAGCGATTACCAGTTTAGAATTAGATAGTAGTTGGGGAAATTTCTTCTATAAAATTGATGGTGTTGATGATCAAAATGAATACGAAATGAAGATCAATGCAGCAAACGAAGAAATCCAAAAACAAAATCCTGAGCGTTTAGATCAAGATGAACAAAATGGTCAGAAGAAACAAGAAGATGCTCTGGACACAAGTAAACTTCTAAGTATTGAAGAAGCAGCAAAGATCGCTGAAAAACAAGTGGGTGGGGGAACAGCCACTGACTGGGATCTTAGTAAAGAACTTGGTACCACCTACTGGGAAGTGAAAGTGAAAAACGGCAATAAGAGTACTCAAGTGAAACTTAATAGTCAAACGGGAGAAGTTTTAGCAACTGAAAATGATGATTAATTGTCTTGATCCTATTTGCTTTTGCTTGACTTGATGATAAACTAGAAAAAATGATTCATCAAAGGAGAGAATGACTTGACCTTAGAAACGACTTTTTTTAATCATACTTTTGCTAACCCTTTTATGAATGCCTCTGGTGTTCATTGCATGACAACGACAGAACTAGTTGAATTAGAACAATCCAATGCTGGTGCTTTTATCACAAAGAGTTGTACATTGAATGAACGTGCTGGAAATCCAGAACCCCGTTATTTCGATGTGCCTCTTGGAAGTATTAATTCCATGGGATTACCCAATCGAGGGTTTGATTATTACTTAGATTATGCATTGAACTATGAAAAACAGCAGACACAACCGCTCTTTTTCTCTATTGCAGGCATGAGTGCAGCAGAAAATTTGGAAATGTTGACAATGATTGAAAAGAGTGACTTTCAAGGAATCACTGAATTGAATCTTTCTTGTCCCAATGTTCCTGGCAAACCACAGTTAGCCTATGATTTTGAGGCGACGGAAGATTTATTGCAACAAGTTTTTGCCCGTTTCACCAAACCATTAGGAATCAAATTGCCCCCATATTTTGATTTGGCGCATTTTGATCAAATGGCTGAAATTTTGAATCAATTTCCTTTAACTTATGTAAATTCTATTAATAGTATCGGCAATGGTTTGTATATCGATCCTCAAAAAGAAGCGGTCGTGATCAAACCTAAAGAGGGTTTCGGTGGACTTGGTGGAGAATATGTGAAACCAACCGCTTTAGCGAACGTCCGTGCTTTTTATACTCGCTTGAAACCAGAGATCAAAATTATTGGTACTGGAGGCATTCGGAATGGACAGGATGCTTTTGAACATTTATTATGTGGAGCAACTATGCTACAAATCGGTACCGAACTTCACAAAGAAGGACCAAAAATTTTTGATCGGATCACGAAAGAACTCGAACAGATCATGACAGAAAAAGGGTATCGAACCATCGATGAATTTAGAGGGAAACTAAAAACGATCTAATCGTTAACGATTCTCTAAGTGATGAAATAAAAGACAACAATAAAAAATAAGCCAAAGAATCCAAACATAGTTTCTCTTATTTTGGAAATCTTTGGCTTATTTTTATGCGATCCGGTGGTTTTAGAATAATAACTGGTGATTAGCTTTTAGTCTATTCGTTGGTTTGCCATGAATAGTACCTTAGCTATTAGGATTCAATAGGTGTATATAATTACCGATAATAGCACCACCGTTTCTAACATGAAGCGTAATCATTCTTTTTGTTTGTTGAATAGAAATATGAGAAAATGGCACAAAGGTATGACAAATAAAAGGAGGGATTTACTTGAAAGATGGCATGGAGATCGTGAAGGGTCTAAAAAAGAAGCAGTTCAGTTACAAGGAATTAGTCAAAGAGGTTAGCCAAAAAGTAGCAAAATTAAATCCAGAATTAAATGCGTTCGTTACTTTTGAAACAGATCAACCGATTAAAGATGAGGCACCAATTCTAAAGGATGAACAGCCTTTAAGCGGCTTACCTTTCCCGTTGAAAATGTTAGGACAGGAAAAGCAAGGTTGGTTAGCTACATCAGGCTCAAAGCTTTTTCAAACTCATCGCTCATCTAGAAATTCAAATTTTGTTTCGCAAGTTGAAAAAATTGGTCTTATCCCACTGGGGCAGACGAATGCACCAGAGTTTGGTTTTAAGAATATCACCGACCCACAACTTTATGGTTCAGCTAAAAATCCTTGGAATCTTGCGCATTCGCCAGGTGGTTCAAGTGGTGGGGCAGCAGCCGTTGTTGCTTCTGGCATTTTACCGATCGCTGGTGCTAGTGACGGTGGAGGATCAATTCGCATACCTGCTTCCTTTTGTGGTCTGATTGGCTTAAAACCTTCACGAGGAACGATGCCAGTTGGTCCTCATGCTTGGCGAGGTTGGCAAGGAGCAGCGATTGATTTTGGTTTGACCATTTCTATGAGAGACACCAAAGCTTTATTTGCAGGACTGCGAAGTATCCATTCAGGAGCGCCTTATCAAGTTTCGCCAGCGGAATGGCAAGAGCATCCACCAAAAAAACGGTTGAAAATCGCTGTTTGCACAGAATCACCGATCCACACAAAAATCAGCGATGAAGCACGACAATCAGTGACCAATGCGGTGACATTTTTAGCACAAGAAGGCCATGAAATCATTGAAATCAATTACCCTCTTGATGGAAGAGCCTTGATTCAGTCTTATTATCAAATGAATGGAGCAGAAACAGCTAGTATGATTCACTCGATTGAATCTGGGTTAGGACGGTCGGTTGCTCAAAATGAACTTGAACCGATTTCTTGGGTACTACTAGAATACGGCAAGAAGGTTTCTGCAGCGAACTATATCCAGTCGCTTCATGTTTGGGATTATGCAGCAATCACAATGGAAGAACTATTTCAAACTGTTGATCTTTTTCTTTCGCCGACAACAGCATTTACTGCTCCAGAAATTTCCACTGATCTTCAAAGCGATGAAATTCGGGCAAAAATGGCTGGAATCAACGAATGCAACGAACAAGAAAGTTTAGCAGTAATTTCTGAAATGTTTGAGGAAAGTTTAAAGATCACGCCTTACACCCAACTGGCAAATTTGACGGGACAACCAGCAATCAGTTTACCCACACATATTAGTGAGGAAGGTCTGCCTTTGGGTATCCAATTCATGGCTGCCAGAGGACGAGAAGACTTGCTCTTTCAAATTGGCGAAATCTTTGAAAATCATCAAAAATTCTATTTACCGCCATGTTATCAATAATAGTCAGTTGAAGAAAAGCAGTTGGGACTAAGAAAAATTTAGACTCGACTGTTTTTTTCTGGCTGTCAGCTACCTCGTGACGATGTTTTGTCCCGTTCATTTAGTAGGATCAAATTGAACAAAAACTAATTCTAAATATTTTTAAGTAAACGATTCAAATAATAATTAACGATAGATTTTTTGTTGGATCTAAGGTAGAATGGGTAGGCGAAAATATGTTCGGAGGTGGAGGGATTGAAAACTCCTTTAACGATCGAGATGGAAACTTCTCTTTATCAATACTGTATCGAACAAGGGGGCATTGTCGTAGAAGAGGTGACCATGCCTGACGACCATGGTATCGTGGATACGTTAAGTTGTCTCACAAAGTTTGATGGTACAAGAGAGTGGCGTTGCTATGAGTTGAAAGTATCAAAAGCGGACTTTCGTTCCACTGCAAAGTTATCGTTTGTCGGGAATTACAATTATTTTGTATTACCTCAAACACTTTTTGATGAAGTCAAAGCTGAAATCCCCACTGGTATCGGTGTTTTAGTTTATCGACCTTACGGGATAGCAGAAGAGATGCCAGCTTCTGGTACATTCATTATTGCTAAAAAAGCAATGAAGCAACCGTTAGCAGTGGCAGAAGAGGCGCTGCTCAACCGTTTTATGGCTTCATTATTTAGAGAAGTAAGAAAAGCCAAACAGATGGAACGAGGCGTCAAATATTTTCCAACTGATCAGTTGTATAAAGAATTAAAAAAACGTTCAGATTCTCAAGATCCATTTGCCAAAGAGCGTTACTATGAACGCTTTATTGAAGAAACAGAAAATCAAGCGATCCAAGATTTACAAGCAGAAATCAGCGCTTTACAGCAAGACTATGAGAATCTGCGACAAAAGCAGCAAGTTAGACGCTTGCCAACAGAGCCATTGGAGTGAATAAGCATGTACTATCCTTATTTGAGAGGGAAACAGTTTGATCTTTTAGCATTAAAAGAAATGATTCAACAGAATCTACTATCCAAAAAGGTTGTTCCCATCATTGAACCAGTTCGTGATTCAGCTACCTTTAAAAACGTTGTCGAGTTATTCCAAAAAGCAAATCACCCGCTGATCATCATCGATAATCCCCAAGTGGGTCAGTTCAAACTTTTTGATGAACATTTACATTTATGGGAAGAAAAAGAAAATAGTTCCATTCAACATGCAATGATCAGCACGTCCGATAATTACCAACAGATCATAGAGCAACCACCTAAATTGATCATTTTTGATGGACAACATCAGCCGCGTGATCCAAAAATATGGAAAGAACTTTCAAAAATGGATACTCATTTTTTGTTACCAGACCATAGTCGGTTCCATATCTGGTTACCAGAAAACAAAATCATCATAAAAGAAGCCTTTAAACCAAGAAAACACGTAGAAGATTATAGCGAAAAAATAGATGATTTTTTTAGCGACGACTATTTGTTTTTTAAAGAAGAGGGGAATCATGGCTTTTCAGATTTTACGATTGAAGGAAGTCGCTATTTTGATAAAGGCTTTCCTAGTCGGGCATTGGCACTTCATCTGACCTATGTTGATGCATATGGTAATCTCAGAGTAAAACATTTTATTTCTGATACGAACGATTCAGCTAAGGATCAAGCACTAAAGTTTTTTGAAGCTGTTGAAAAAATGCAACAGTGGGTATTGAGGAACCAAGATCAACTGTTGATTACAACGGGTATATTAGCCCTGCTTTCTTTGAAACAACAAAAAAAATTTCCTGGTTTAGGTGTATTGAAAAAATGGACATTGGTCCATCATTTAGAACTGCTCAGTTTATTATTAGACCAGCCGACTAATTGGTTACGCATGTATTCTAAAGTAGAAGAATTACATTCGCTGATTTGTGGTATTGGACATACAGAACGACAAAAATTGGTTTGATTCCCCTCACTAGTTTATGTTTTGAAGCTAGTGAGAGATTTTTTTGCTAATCAATCCTGTTTATCAAAATAAGATCATTCTTTGAGCATTTTTATTTGTCGCTTAAATTGGTTTTTGGTGGCTTCTAACCCTTCATTATTTGCTAAAACAATGAGGTTTGGTAGTTTTTTTAACTCATCTAATTCCTTCGTGTCTTGCTCAAAAAGAGCGAGCCTTTTTTTGATTTGATCCGGAGCATCTCCACGTTGTTCTAAACGCTGCTTCAATTTGTTTTTAGCGATAGTCACAAATACTGGTTGGATCTGTTTCCCAAATGCATGGAAGAGTGCCCAAAAACCAGCAGCTGTTAAAATTGTATAACAATCACCATTTTTCAACTTTTGAGCAATCTCCCTCTTAGTTGAACCATATTTATGTCCCGCATATTCATCCCATTCCACAAATGCCTGTTCAGTGATCAACTGTTCAAATTTGTCTTCAGAGAGAAAATAGTAATCTTTTTGATCGGTTTCACCTTTTCGAGGAGGACGAGTCGTCGAAGTGACAATTTTTTCTTTTAGTTCAAAAAGAGCATTAGCAATGGAAGTTTTTCCTGAACCAGAAGGACCAATAAATACATAACATTTGTTCATCATGAATCTCCTTTAAACCTTTATTTCTTTTATTAAACGATACACGAGAAAGTTTCTTTTAGCAATTGTTCTTTTCGCATAGATATTCCAGGTGGACGACAATAAATTTTGACTTATAAAAAACACTCTCTTGAGTCTTTAGAAAATCGTCTAAAGAGCAAAGAGAGTGTTTTAAATATACAGTTCAATTAAATTTAATCATTTAGACTAGTAAACCAGTGACGATCGCACTTAAAAAGCTGACTAATGTGGCAGTCAACAAGATTTTTAATCCATGTTTCGCAACTAAGTTTCCTTTTTCTTCATTTAGACCTTTCATAGCACCCGAAATGATTCCAATGGAAGAGAAGTTAGCAAAAGATACTAAAAAGACAGATAAAATAGCTGTTGTACGTTCAGTAAAATGCAGATTCCCAGTAGCTAGTTCTGTCATCGCAACAAATTCATTTGTCACAAGTTTCGTCGCCATGATACTACCCGCATCCACAGCTTCTTTCCAAGGAATCCCGCTGATAAATGCTAGTGGAGCAAAGATGTAACCAAGAATTTCTTGGAAAGAGATCCCAAAGATTCCACTAAAAATGGCATTGATCATAGCAATAAGAGCAACGAATCCAATCAACATAGCAGCTACTGTAATCGCTACATGAAAGCCGTCAAGAATATATTCTCCAAGCATTTGGAAGAAAGTTTGTTCTTTGTTTTCTTCAATGATCAACTCATCTTCTTTTTCTTCTAATTCATAGGGGTTAACGATGGAGGCCAAGATATACCCACCGAATAAGTTCAATACCAGCGCAGTAATTACATATTTAGAATCGATCAACGCCATATAAGAACCCACGATCGACATCGAAACAGTCGACATGGCAGAAACGCTCATGGTAAATAAACGTTTTTCAGATAAGAAAGGCAATTCTTTTTTTATTGAAATAAAAACTTCAGATTGACCTAGTATTGCTGAAGCAACACCGTTGTAAGATTCTAATTTCCCCATACCATTGATTTTACTTAAACCCAATCCAACTGCCTTCATGAATAATGGCAAGATCTTGATATAACGCAAAATCCCGATGATTGCAGAAATAAAAACAATCGGCATCAAAACATTTAAGAAAAACGGCGCACTGCCTTTATTGGCTACCCCAGCAAAAACGAAATTGACTCCTTCACCTGCAAACGCCAGTAAATGATCGAATACTTTCGCTAACATGGAAACGACTGCTGTACCAAAAGTCGTTCGTAACAAAATAAAACCAAAAATAAATTGCAACACGATCATCAATAGTAAAGGTTTTACTTTGATGGCTTTCTTGTTGGTACTAATCAAAAAAGCAAGGCTAAAAATAAAAAGTAATCCAATAATTCCTAAAATCTGACTCAAACTATCACTCCTAATCAAAATTCCGTTTAATTTTACACGTTTTATCGTTAAAATACTAATTTTTTGCTAAGATTATCATCGCTTTTTTAGACTGAAACGCATACATTTCAATTGAAACGGATACAACAAAATAAAACTCTTAAAAGATTATCAGTTGCACTTTTTCAGGTGCAATTTAAATAAAATCTTTTAAGAGTTTATTCAGCTATTTGTTTATAAAGAAACAATGCTTATTGATAAAATAAATTTTCCGATGGATAGAAGGGAGCACTTGTGATATCAATACCTAATTGTTTCAACGTTTGTTCATCATTTTTATTGACGATGACTGTCGAGTGAGCTTGAGCACCATCTAATTCAGCAAGTTTGTCATAAGCTACTTGAGCGATAGGGTTGGTTACCGCACTGATTGAAAGAGCAATCAGTACTTCATTTAGGCTCAATGTATCAACGGAAGAATGCAGTGCGGCAGACTTCATCCCTTGAATCCGTTCTAGAACAAGTGGCGATAACAATGGAATATTATCTGAGATATGTGCCAAATGTTTGATCGCATTTAAAATGACGGCAGCAGAAGCATTCATTAAAGAACTGGTGCGTCCTGTAATGATCACTTCATCAGGTAATTGGATCGCGATCACCGCAGAAGGATCGTTGCTGTCATTTTGAACAGTTTTTGCATACTCATGAGCAGGCAATACCACTTGACGGTCTTCAGGTTGAAGACCTACTTCTTCCATGATCAATTTAATTCGATTTACTGCTTCCTCATCGATCAATCCTTTTTTGAAATCACATTCTGTTTGGAAATAGCGGCGGATGATTTCTTGTCGAGAAGCTTCTTGCACAACTTCATCATCAACGATTCCGAATCCCACACGATTCACACCCATATCTGTAGGGGATTGATAGATTGATTCTTTACCAGTGATTTTTTCAATGATCCGTTTGATTACTGGAAAGGTTTCAACATCTCGATTATAGTTTACAGCAACCTTGCCATAGGCATCATAATGGAAGGAATCGATCATATTGACATCTTTTAAATCCACAGTGGCAGCTTCATAGGCAATGTTTAGTGGATGTTTCAATGGGACATTCCAAACAGGGAAGGTCTCAAATTTTGAATAACCTGCTGATTGTCCTTTTTGGCTTTCATGATAAAGCTGATTCAAACATGTTGCTAGTTTGCCACTACCAGGTCCAGGAGCAGTAACAACAACGATTGGCTTACTGGTCTCAATATATTCATTTTTGCCAAAGCCGTTTTCAGAAACGATTTTTTCAACATTAATTGGATAATCTTCAATTTCTGAATGTTTGTAGACTTTGATATTACGTCTTTCTAATTTATTGACGAAGACATTCGTAGCTGGCTGACCATTGTAACGAGTAATGACGACACTATTGATAGATAATCCGTAGCCACGCATTTCATCGATCAAGCGTAAAATATCCATGTCATAAGTGATACCATAATCCCCACGAATTTTATTACGTTCAATGTCTCCAGCGTAGACGCAAATCAAGATTTCTGCTTGGTCTTTTAATTTTTGTAACAATTTGATTTTTGCATCTTCTTCAAAGCCAGGCAAAACACGTTTGGCATGCTTATCATCGACCAATTTGCCTCCAAATTCTAAATATAATTTGTCATAGTGATTCACTCGTTCAAGGATATATGCTGATTGTTCTTCGATATATTTCTCTGAATCAAAACCGATTTTTTTCACGAGATTCCCTCCTTAAGTACTAAAGCATTTTTTCATTTTTTTTGATTTTCGTCAACTAGTAACTAACACCGGATTAAAACAACAGATAAAATCTCAAATCTGGCTTGTTTCATCTTAAATTCATTGGTATGATAGTTTTGATAAGGAAGGTGTCACATGAAAAAAAGACAGAAAAAGAAAAACGCATATAAACAATATATCCGTTCGATTTTTACCGGTTATGAAAAAATGCTCGAAAATACTGATTTAGAAGAGATGAAGTTTACTTATTTGAATGAAGAAACACTATTATCTCGTGATGAAAATCAGCGCATTCACTTCACAACCAGAGATCTGCCTCAAAAATAAAAAAATTACTGAGTGAAAAAGAGTGGGGGGATCTGTAGTAACCCCCAAAAGTTAGAATCTAACTTTTGGAGGTCGCTTCAATCCTCTTTCCACTCTTTTGTTTTACTCTCGATACGTAAGATTATTCAATAGTAAAAGTACAATAATCAGACCTTATCAAAACGGTGGATAATCAATGAATATTGATTAAAAGATACATAGAGGAGGAAGCCCTTTGTAACATTTTTTTCTATAAAATGGTACTATTAAATTATCAATTCAATAGTAAGTAAACTCAACCTATTGTGCTTCTGTCCAAGAAAGTGGATAACTGTGAGGAGGTAATCAAAATGAAAGAAACACCACAAGAAAATAACGAAGAAATCATCATTCAGCAAGAAGATGACACTACTTTTTTTGATATCAAAGAAAAAGCTAGTACGAATCTATCTCAACTGTTAGAGGATTTACAAGCATTTGAAAGAGCTGTTCGTGAAGAAAACATTCCAGAAATCTATCAACTGTATAATGGTCATTTAAATGAGGAATTGAAAAAAAGTTCGAATGAAAACCATGAAATCGATCAGCTATTAATGCGGAAAATCCATGATCGCTTTATTCAAGAATTTCCATTTATGGAGCTAGTCGAAAAGATTTCTCCTACGATGAGTTATTACAAGATCGGTACGTATTATCACGAAAGGCCAACAATTGGCATCGATGCTAGTCTACCGGAAATTTTCGTCTTGCCCCAAATTGACGAAGAGTGGGGCACCTATGCAAACCAGGAACCGGATGACTACAGTCAACAAATTAACGAACTTGATGCTAAAGTCATCACTGCAAAAGCCGAGATCGATCGTCTGGATGAAGAATTAAAAGAAGTGGATCGCCAAATATCTGATCTGGATGACACTAAAGGATTTTTAAATCGGAAAAAAATTGATGAAGAAATCCAAGAACTAAAAAAACAAAAACAAGCATTATCGAATGAAAAATTAGGCTGGATGCCTTATCTTGAAGCACCTGAAAAAATCCAAAATCAAAAAGCTGCTTTGCTTAACGAAGCAAAAGCGAATCAATTACGTGCAGCGATCGTTGAAAAAGAACAACGACAAATCAATCGCTACTTCGGTGGGATAGAAGGGTTCAGTCAAACCATCCATCATTTCCTAATGAATTACTTAGGAAATATTGACCCACATAAAAACCCAGAAGTATCGATGCAAGAGGGAGGGGTAGAGGAATGAATGAGCATGAAGAGTTAGAAAAAAATGAAGAGCTGGAAGCACAATCGTTAGCAGAAACGACTGTGGCGGAAGAAGCAATAGAAACAGATCCTGAAAACTCCAGCAATCACTCTGCTTCTGAAGATGATTTGCTTGATGAAAATGAACAGGTCACTTCTGAACAATTAGAGGCAATTGAATCCAGTCATCCACATGAAGCGAGGGAAAATCAAGTCTATTTAGAAACAAAAGAAAAAGACCATCAAGACATTGTTCTTTTGATTGAAACAGCAGAGGCAGAATTAGCGGATTTACGCTTACGGAAATATCTACTTGAATCGGACTTTTCACAATTATTAGATGCTTTTGAACGCTATATCTTAAAAGCAGAACCTATTTCCCCGATTGGTAAGACAAGTTTGATTGAATACTTTACTTATGAGTTGCTAAAACCTTTAAATGATATTGGTTTGAAATTCTCTAATACCACTTATGATACTTGGGAAACACGACATTTTTCGATCAACTATCGTTTGAATGATTCCAATCAATTAGTATTTTCTTTTGTTCTTCCGACGATTGATCAACGATACCAAGTGGAATCACTCAACTTATTGGAAGTTTCACCAGAAACGATGGAAATCACGGTTCAGGATGACCGTGTGTTATCTTTGATTCGTTATTGGTCTGTTGAACGGGTATTCTCTGCTGGTCAACTGACTATTTTCAATCATAAGTTCAACCAAATATTAGCTCATGCACGTCACTTAGGTTTCTTAGTCAAGCAAACCTTACTAGATAACACCCAACCGTTACATCTGAATCTTCAAAGTCAATTTGAATTGACTGACCAGGTACTAGATGACATCTTTATCGTAGCGATGAAAAATCCTCAATATGATTTTGAAAAAATTGGAGAAGAAAAATACCAAGTTCTATTAGATAAAGGACAATCCATGATCATTTCCAAAAATCAGAAAAACCAAACAATGCTTGAAGTTTCTTCTGGGGAGTACCATCGATCAGTGATTGATTTCTTTATCAATTACGAATTTTTGGTTCCTTTGATGGTTCGAAAGGCTTAGACAGGATATAAACGTGTGGCAATCCTTAGAGAGATTGTCGCATGTTTTTTGTTCCGTCTGCAGGCAATAGATCACACGGTTCTTCCGAGAGATAGTTAACTGAGAAACTGTTGAGAAGAAAAGAAAGAAGGAAATAAGATGGAAAATTTTAAAAAGAGCGGGATGTTCTCTGTGATTGCTGCATTAGGTGCGAATATTTTAGTTGCAATCAGTAAATTTGTCGGTTATGCCATTAGTGGAAGTGCGGCAATGCTGAATGAAAGTATTCATAGTATCGTCGATTGCAGCAATCAAATCCTTTTGCTTTTTGGGGATAAACGAGCGAATAGAGGGCAAAGCGAATTACACCAATTTGGCGAAGGAAGAGCAAAATATTTTTTTAGCACAATTGTGGCAACCATGCTCTTTTTTGGTGGGGGAGCTTTGGGAGTCATGGAAGCTTTTGAAAAATTGACCCATCCTGCGCATGAAGTTGATAACTCATTGATCGTTATCATTATTTTAATCTTTGGATTAGCCATTGAAGGAACGTCATTACGTATCGCTATGAAAGAAATCCATGAGTTGAATACCGAAAAGTTATCATTGATGAAATTTTTGAGAGAAAGTCGTCACAGTGAAATTTTGATCATTTTTACTGAAGATTTTTGTGCTGTGATCGGACTCATTCTTGCTTTATTAGGAACAGTCTTGACGATGGTAACAGGAATTGCGGCGTTTGATGCGATTAGCGGCCTATTGATCGGATTATTGTTGATGGGAGCTGCCATTTTCTTAGCAAAAGAATTTTATAGTTTGATTGTTGGTGAAAGTGTGACAACGAGTGACTTGATTAAAATCAAGCAAGCCTTTGAGCGTCCGGAAGTCTCTCGTTTGATCGATGTAAAGACCGTTCATCTGAGCCCAACTGAGGTATTGGTAGCTGCTAAAATTGATATCTTTGATCACCCAGAGAATGAATCGTATGCAATCATCAATAACATTGAAGAAACGATTCGGCAGTCTTTAAATGATAAAAAAGTTTATATTTATATTGAAACTGATAAATATGACCCTGATTATCGAAGATGACCATGCTGATTCTTCAGCAAAACAATGCTTTTATGTTGCATAAAAATAACTTGTTTATGATTTAAAATTTCAATATTCAAGCTTAAAATGAGAAAAATATAATATTGTTTTTAGATAAAACGGCTACAATTTCGTTTTTTTATGTTACAATGAGTCCGCTGTTTATTTGTTGTAATTGAAGGAGACATTTTGATGAATAAAAAGAAAAGTGCGCCATGGCTTCAGGCTTTGCACGCAGTAATGCCACTTTGCTTAAGTTATATACCAGTTGGGTTAGCTTGTGGTGTCTTATTGCAAAAAGTGGGTTTTGATCCAATCTTAACCGGTCTGTTGTCCATATTAGTATTTTCTGGTGGAGCGCAATTTTTAGTTGCTTCGATGCTAACAACTCAAGCATCTTTTGCAACGACACTTTTGATGGTATTTTTCTTGGAATTACGTTACACATTGTTAGGGTCGAGTCTTTCAGGTTTTATGAAGAAAGAAAAGAGACTATTCTTAGCGGTATTTTCACAATCGTTAAATGATGAAAATTATGCGGTTAATTATCTTAAATATTCAACTGATCCTACATGGAATAAGCGTAAAGCTTTATATGTAAATTGGTTTTCGATGGCTTCTTGGACAGGTAGTAACATGATTGGAAACATGTTTGGTTCTGTTATCCATGTAGATGCTGATCTCGTTCACTTTGCACTGACTGCGATGTTTATCTTCATGTTTGTCATGCAAATGAAAAATAAGCTGCTCATTTTTACAGGATTGTTTTCTGGTGTATTAGGCGTTACTTTCATGGTCATGTTCCAAAATACATTAGGTTTAATTGCTGCGACGGTGATCGCTTCTTTTGCAGGGTTTGCTTTAGAGAAAGCTTTCAAAAAAGAGAAGGCAAAAAAATTAAAACGATTAAAAAACCGTGGCAAACATGTCAATGAACCACTATTCAACTTCCCAGAACAGGAGAGTCAACATCATGACTAAGACGTATCTTATTCTTTTAGTACTTAGTTTATTCGTGGTGGCTTATGTGCCACGACTATTCCCGATGCTCTATTTTACCCATCGGAAAGTCCCTTCATGGTTTAGTGAATGGATGAAATATGTGCCAGTGGCGCTATTCGCAGCTTTAGCATTCAAGGATGTCTTTATTACCCATGAACATTTAGCCATTGCTTGGAATATCAAAATCTTAGCTATGGTTCTCGTAGTTGGCGTGGCGTATAAAACTCATTCTATGGCATTATCAGTAGTAACTGGACTTGCTTCGGTATTTTTGCTGTCGATGTTTTAAACAGTTCCAAAATTTTGCCTTCTCTTAGTTTTAGAGAATGGCTTTTTTTTTTTGCCTTTTTTATTAAAATTTTAAGGATGATTTGTCCTTCTTTGAATTTTTGCTATAATGGGAAAGGTATTGATTTAAATATAGATAGTTGAGGAAAATTTAATGAATAAAAAATTGATGCAAGGAACATTTTGGTTAACCTTTGCTAATTTGCTTTGTAAGGTATTAGGTGTTGTTTACTTGATCCCATGGCTAAGTATGATGGGGAACAATCAAGAAGGAATGTTAGCGACCACTTTATACAATGTAGGTTATTTACCTTATGGCTTGTTCCTGATGCTGGGAACAGTTGGGTTTCCTAATGCGATTGCTAAAAAAGTCGCTGTAGCAACGAAAGAAAATGATGAACAGGGCTGTCGAACGATTTTTCGCAGTACCATCAATATCATGTTTGTCATTGGAATCATTTCTGCTGTGCTGATGTATCTTTTTGCCCCGATGCTTGCAGGAATCAGCCCAATTGCAAATGTAAATAATGGGATCTTAGCAATTCGTAGTTTGTGTCCGTCATTGATCGCCATTCCAGTTCTTAGTGCAATGAGAGGTTATTTTCAAGGGAAAAACAATCTGAGACCTTATGGGACCTCACTAATCATTGAACAAGCGGTTCGTGTCCTGGTCATTTTAGCAGGAACGTTTTACTTACGCGTCTTGACCGATGGAACGATTTTAGAAGCTGTTCTGATCAGTACAGTGGCATCCTTCTTTGGTGGGTTAGCAGCAATTATCCATATGTATTTCGTTGGAATAAAAAATGATTATTTCAAATTAAAAGATTTCTTGATCTCTAGTCGCTATTTCAAGCATGAAAATCGGGCAGAGTCGGTATCGATCATTCGTGAAACTTTACCTTTCATCTTTGTGGGATCTGTTATTACCATCGTGCAAATGATTGACCAAGTGACGATGAAGCCGTTGTTGCATTTTTTCAGACCTGAAATCACGAATCAACAATTAGAATTTTTATTTAGTCGAGCGTCAGTTAATCCCAACAAGTTGACATTGATCTTGATTTCTATGGTTGGTACAGTCGCAATCAGCAGTTTGCCGATTTTAAGTACTTTGAGAAAAAAAGATCGTTTGCAAATTGAAAAGACAGTAGGAGATAGTTTTTCAATTGCTGTCTTGATTTTACTTCCTTCTCTTGCGGGGATGTCATTATTGGCGGGTCCATTGTATACCTTATTTTTTGGATATGATCCTGATAGTGTCGGCTATTTCCAATTTGCCTTACTCGCTTCATTATTCTTTTCATTGTTCACGATTCTTTCGACGATGTTACAATCACTTAGCCATCATATGATTGCGATTCGGCTGACCGTTGAAGCGATTATTTTGAAAATTGTCTTTCAAGTGATTGGATTAGCACTATTTGGCGGTTATGGTATGAGTTTTTCAAACACAATGGCTTTTGCGATCGTGTTTATCAGAGGTTATTTCTATATGTGTAAAGAGTATCGAATCGCACCTCTAGCTAAAATCAGATTTTTCTTTCTTAAAACATTCCGCTCAACCTTGTTGATGCTGGTTCTTTGTTCGATTGTATTTATCCTATTGAACCTCCAATTGACGATGACGTCGAAAGCCCATGCTGTTGTTTATTGTGTTGGCCTTGGTGGAATAGGTGGGCTGACATTTCTCTTTGCTCAATTTGGCAGAAATGGGCTTCAATTACTTAAAAACTTCCAGCATCGGCATCACTCAACCAAAAATTAGGAACAACATCCAGTTCATGATAATTTTTTAAAGCTACAGAAAGTGAGAGGGACGTGATTGTTTCTCTCACTTTTTGAGTGAGAGGTTCAAATGTCATCTTTCTTATGATATAGTTAAATAGACTGGTAAAATTCTTTGAAATGAGGAAATTAAATAAATGAAACTTGCAGTAGTTACTGACAGTACGGCTTATTTGCCTGAACGAATCCAAAATCATCCTGATTTGTTCGTTATTCCGATCCCTGTCATTTTGGATGGGAAAATCTACAATGAAGGAATAGACATAGAAGCTGACGAATACTATGGGCTTCTAAATAAAAGCAAAGACTTCCCGACCACTTCACAACCTGCAGTTGGAGAAGTACTGGCGCTTTACGAAGAACTGAAAAGAAAAGGATACGATACCATCTTAAGTATCCATTTATCCTCTGGGATCTCCGGCTTTGTCAACACATTACATGCTATGAAAAACGACATTGACGGTGTAAAAATCGTTCCTTATGATTCTAAGATCACGAGTATGCCAATGGGTCACATGGTAGAAGCTGCTCTAGATTTAAATCAAAAAGGTCAATCTCTTGAAGAAATTATCGCACATATCGATCGTATCCGAGATAATACGTATGCTTATCTCATCGTGGATGACTTGAACAACTTAGTACGCGGTGGACGCTTGACTAATGGGGCTGCATTGATAGGTGGATTGCTTAAAATCAAACCGATTTTGACTTTTTCAGAAGGAAAAATCGTTTTATTTGAAAAAATCCGTTCAAGTAAAAAAGCTTTCGCTCGTGCCGAAAAAGTCATCGGCATGCGAAATGAGGAAATTGCACCACCTGTTAAGCTTTATGTGATTCATGCAAATAATTTGGAAGTTGCCATACAAGAAAAAGAAAAATTACAAAAGCAATACCCGCATGCTGACATTGAGATTGGTCATTTTGGTCCAGTGATTGGTAGTCACTTAGGAGAAAAAGCAATCGGGCTTGCCATTTCTGCGCAATAATTTGGATTATTCAATTCAATGCAAGCATCGTCTCTCATTCATTGGGATACGATGCTTTTTTTGCATTTTTTCTATATAAGGCGTATAATCCTTAAAAGTTTAGTAAATGAGTAAATCACTAGGTTAGTAATTTACTAAAAGAGAAAGGATGGATTTAGATGGAAATCCCAACAAATTTAAAACACAAACCTGTTATTGTCGTTGAAGACTATGATCAAGTTGATGGAAGAAATGCTTTGCATACGGATGCTAAAGGACTATCTTTAGGGTTAGCACAATGGAATGATCGTGGAAAAGTTGATATTTCAGGCAAGGTATGGCGCCATACGGGTGAAAAATGGTCACGCCAATCGGAAGAACTACCAATCACTCGGATCTTAGATCTAGCAATTTTAGCTGCGCAAGGAAGTTTGTATTTTCAAGATGCGTATCGCTATGAAAAATTTTATGATCCTGAAAATCCAGTTGTCGATATTATTGGACTTCAAGGGAATCGAATGACAGTTGAAGTGGATACCAAAAATCCTAAGATCGATGAAGATATTATGCTCTATTATGACACGTTACAAAAAGATGGCGAATTGATCGGAGAACGTTTCCGAATTTTGAAACGTCTATTAGATGATTTAGGGTATTAAGGAAAAAAGGAGTGAGGTACATTGGAAGATTTCTCACTGACAAAAGACCGTCAATTTTCAAGTGTTGAAAAACAAATGATTTGGCAAAAGCCAACGAGTCATCGAACCAGTCAAGAAGAACAAAGAATCGCAGCTGAAATCTTTGAAAACTGGAATGATCCTGAAATGAAGATCAGTAACATCTTGCTTGAAGGGGATGCTGGGTCAGGAAAAACGCAACTGGCTAAAGCTCTTTCGGCTGATTTACAACTTCCTTATACGAAAATAACTTGTTTTGCGGATATGGATAAATCAGATGTCTTTGGTGCGCTATTGCCTATTGTTGAGTCTGACGTAGATGAAGATCAAGAATTGATTGATGCAATCAACCAAACAGAGACATTAGAGGCTGTCTTACGGTTAATAAAAAATCACTATAATCTTAGTACAGAAATGGCTAAATCCAAACTGGCTGATTTCATCAAGCGGATGGAACAAAATGAAAATAGTAGCGTTCGCTATAAATATTATCCCTCTGAAATTGTTCGTGCGATTGAAAAGGGGTATTTGTTAGAAATCCAGGAGCCAACGGTGATCCGTGATGCTTCCGTATTAGTTGCTTTAAATTCCGCTCTTGAGCCAAATGGATTATTGAATTTACCCACAGGTGTCGTCGTCCGTCATCCAGATTGCGTCATCATCATCACAACCAATCGGAACTACCAAGGTAATCGTCCGTTGAATGAATCTTTGAGAGATCGGATGCAACATGCTGAGAAGATGGATTTACCTTCACTTGAAGTGATGGCTGAGCGAGCCTTAGGTAAGACAAAGATTCAACAACCTGAACTGCTCTTGAAATTAGCGGAGATCATTCGTTTATTAGATGATACTGCCAAAGCGAATGCCATCAAGGGAGTGGCTGGTATGCGTTCTTACTTTTATTGGGCAAATACTTGGAAACAAGGGCAAGATCTTTTCCAATCGATTTATCCTAAAGTTCTCTATAAATTGACCACTGTTCCAGAAGAATTGGAGATATTAACCCAAGCATTAGAACAAAGTGGGCTTCTTGAAGAACTTCGTGAATTATTACGGCAAATAAAGTGGGGACGTCTTTCAGAAGAAGCTTCAAGAAATCGAGGCAGAATCCTTAACGATGAAGAAGCTGATGAACGTAATATTGATCAACTAGCAGAAGAAACGTTGTCTTTAATGGAAAATGAGTCGCCTGAGATCGAAGAAGAAACTCCACCAGTGGAGAATGCTGAGATTGAAGAGGAAAAAAAGGCAGAGTCTTTCTCATTTGAACAAGAACGAAGTCAAGAAGTTTCAGGTCAGGGGCAACAGGAGCAACAAGCAGAAGATAATTCAGAAAAAATGTCTGCCTCTGATATGGAGGCTTACGCCAAAGAAATCAAACGTGAGTTAACGAAAGAAGCACGACAAATAATGAAGGGGACGATGCACGAAAAAGAAGGACTGATCGTTCATCGACCAAAATTTGAACTCAAAGCACAAGAAGCAGAACAAATCAGACAACAAGTTTTACCGATCGTTGAAACATTAAGCCGTCAAATTTTAGATTTGTTGGAAAATGATGAATCAACGACTTATCAAAAAGGAAAATATGAAGGACAACGGTTCAATGCGAGTCGTGTGGCCTATAATGACCTAGGTTATTTTGATAAGAAAAATCCACCCCACGAACAACCTTCATTGGCAGTGGCTTTAAGGATTGATGAATCTGGTTCAATGATTCGAGATGAACGAATCGAAGCAGCAAAAAAAGCAGCGATCGCCATCGCAGAATTTGCTAAACGTGTAAATATTCCTTTAATGATTTATGGAGATACAGCAGATGTCTCAACGAGAGAAAAGACCTCAATTTTTTCTTATAAAGAATTTAGTGATGATTTCCAATGGTTAGATGAGAAGTTAGTGACGATGAAACCACGACAAAACAATCGTGATGGTGCCAGTTTGAGACTAATTGCTAACAAACTAAGCCAAGAAGTTGCCACGACTAAATTGCTGATCTCGATTAGTGATGGCCAGCCTAAAGCTTTGCCAGACTATACTGGGAAGAAGGCAAGGGAAGATATCCAAAGCGTTCTGTCTGAATATGACCGTCAAGGCGTCATCTTTGTGGCTGCTGCGATTGGACAGGATCAAAAAGAAATCAAAGAGATATATGGGGAAAAT
Organism: Enterococcus sp. DIV0691; assembly: GCF_051711145.1. Lineage (NCBI taxonomy): Bacteria > Bacillati > Bacillota > Bacilli > Lactobacillales > Enterococcaceae > Enterococcus > Enterococcus sp. DIV0691. The sequence continues at coordinate 1,440,203 of NZ_JBIOLY010000001.1, read as the reverse complement.
CGTTTCATTGATATGACAGACATCAACGAGTTACCACAGCAATTGATCCAATTGATTGCTCGCTATTTGTAAATAGCTGAAAATAGCTGGAGTCACGTATAAGTCCATTCATCGACTAAGAGAGATTGTGACAGAAGTTCCTAGCTCTGAGAACAAGCCGAAGAATTCGAAAATAGTTCCTATTTTTGGATTTTCGGCTTGTTTTTTTGTTAGAGCGACTGCTGGAACAACGGGAAGAGGGCATGAACGCATTGTAGCGAATGGTTAAACTCCATTTAGTTTATCTATCAGACTCTTTTTGATCGTTTCGACTGTTAAATCCTCACATTCTGCAAACCAGATAACGAAACAAAAAAGGAAACTGTTAAAGAGAAAACGATGTTATCGGTAACATCAACAAAAAATAGTGGCATTGTTTTATAATAGAGAAAAAGAGAAGGGAAGAAGACAATGACTCAAACAAAAGCTTGGTGGAAAGAAGCGGTCGGATACCAGATTTATCCTGCCAGTTTTATGGATAGTAATGGAGACGGCATTGGGGATCTCAATGGGATTCGTGAAAAGCTTCCTTATTTAAAACAATTAGGGATTGATTTTATTTGGATCAATCCAGTTTATTCTTCGCCTTTTATTGATAACGGTTACGATATTAGTGACTACCAAAATATTTTAGAAAAATTTGGAACAATGGCCGAATTTGATCAATTACTGGCAGAAGCACATCAACAAGGGATCAAAATCATTATGGATCTTGTGATCAATCATACCTCTGATCAACACGAATGGTTTATTGAATCAAAGAAATCACTGGATAATCCTTACCGAGATTACTATATTTGGGTAGATGGAACACCTGAAAATGCTCCGAATGACTGGCAATCGATTTTTGGTGGCTCAGCTTGGGCATATGATGAACAAACGAAACAATATTATCTGCATGTCTTTGCTAAAGAGCAGCCTGATTTAAATTGGGAAAGCGACAAGTTAAAAAATGAACTTTTTTCTATGATTCGCTGGTGGTTAGATAAAGGGATCGATGGGTTTCGTTTAGATGCGATTTCCCATGTGAAAAAAGATGAATATTCTGTTAAAGCAACTGAAAACCCCTTTTCTCCTTTTCAAAATGTTTCCGGGATCGACGAACATTTAAATGAATTAAAAGATGTTTTTGATGACTATGACATTATGACTGTTGGCGAAGCTAGCGGGGTGTCGGCTGAAGAAGGTCCAGAATGGGTCGGCGCTGATGGGTATTTTGACATGATCTTTGAATTTGACCATATCTCGATTTGGAAGCACGAAAAAGAAGGAAAACTTGATGTTATCAATTTAAAAAGAGCGTTAAGTGCCTGGCAAACCGCTTTAGACGGTAAGGGTTGGAATGCACTTTATATGGAAAATCATGATACACCTCGTTCAGTTTCTGTTTTTGGTGATCCTGAACATTATTGGCAAAAATCAGCAAAAGCAGTCGCAATGATGTACTTTTTCCTGCAAGGCACACCATTTATTTATCAAGGACAAGAAATCGGTATGACGAATATGCCGTTTACTGCCATCGAACAAATCGATGCCGTCGATTCAAGACGTCTTTATAACCAATTGCTAGAAGAAGGAAAATCTCCTGAGGAAGCTATAGATATCGTTGCTGATACAACAAGAGACAATAGCCGAACACCTATGCAGTGGGGATCAGAAAAATATGCCGGATTCTCAACAAACGAACCTTGGCTGCTGGTAAATCCCAACTATCATACACTTAACGTAGAAGAACAAGAAAACGATCCTTCGTCGATCTTATCTTTCTACAAACAAATGATCCGCATCCGTCGTGAAAATCAAGGATTGATCTATGGTTCATTCAAAGAATATCTCGCTGAACACGACCAACTCTATGTTTATGAACGATCATTTACCGATAAAAACTATCTGATTATGGTCAATCTTACGAGTGAAGTAGCGGAATATTCATTACCGAATGAAGTTGATGTTCCTTGGGAATTACTTCTCACGAATCAAGAAGAACGTGTATTTGAACGAGTGAGTAAGCTTGATCCTTATGAAGCGAAATTATTTGTAAACAGTAAAAAAAGAAACTAAAAAAAGTTTGTCTTGAGCTTTCTAATGAAGTCCAAGGCAAACTTTTTTGACATACTGTATGAAGTTGGGTGACTGTACCTTTATAGAAATTAGATAATAAGTGAATATTTTATAATAAAGAATAACATTTACATAAATATTAGGTAGGTTATCAGTTAATTGATTCTTTTAAATCACTTCATACTCAGCTCGCGGACCACCAATGTATTTTGGACGTGAACGCAGAGCTGTAACATGTGCGGCTCCTAATGTTTGACTGCTTGGTCGAACAGGTACTTGAACGTGTTTGACATGCATACCAATGGAAGTATCACCGATATCGATCCCAGCTTGCGCTACCACATGTTCCACTTCTACTGGATCATCGAATTGGTCAAACGCTGCTACTGAACAAGCGCCACCAGCGTGTAAGGCTGGTACAACAGAAACAATTTCAAATTGTTTTTGCTCTGCTACGGAGCGTTCGACGACAAGGGCTCGATTAATGTGTTCACATCCTTGAACAGCTAAAGCGACTCCTAAAGGTTGCAATATTTCTCTAATCGTTTGGATAATCCACTGTCCAACTGGAGCACTTGAGTTTTTACCAATTTGTCCACCGACCACTTCACTGGTACTACATCCTAATACAAATAAATCGCCAGATTTTAAATTTGCTTCTGCTAATACCTCGTTGACCATTTTGGTTAATTCTTGTTTTAAAGATTCTTCTGTGATGCTCATTTTATTCTTCCTTTCATTACTTACTTTCTTTTTGTACTCTCGTTCGTTTTAGAGCTTGAGTGAGTGGTAAAGCCAATCCAACCCCTACAATATTTTGAAAAATATTTCCAGGAATAGAAGCTACCCCCGCAGGCCAATCATATAAAAACCAACCTGCTAAAAAATAGCCACTAATCATCAGACAACTACCGATAAAAAGACCGACAAATCGACCTTTGCTTGTTTTTTCGGCAAAATAGCCACTGACCAATCCTTGCAAACCATGGATCAATAAGGAAAAAAGGGCCCATTGCGGATAACCTGACAGTAAATCGATGAATAAACCACTTGAGGCACCGACAACGAACCCACCAAATGGACCAAATAATAAAGCAGTGGTGTAGATGCCAGCTTCGCAGAGCGTGACAAAGCCGTTAGTTGCTGGTATGGGAACCAAAATTGTTAAAGATAATGCTACTGTTAAAGCGATCAGCATGGCATATATTGTTATTCGTTTCGTATTCAACGATTAAATCCCTCCTTTGATGTTACCGCCAGACCAGACACTGCCTGTTTGATCATTCATTTCAACACCGTTTAAAATACATTGATAAACGTAAGTTTTACTTCGTTGAATGGCTTGTGGGAGCGTATAGCCATGGACGAGATTCGCTGTAATAGCAGAAGAAAAGGTACATCCTGCGCCATTCACCGTTGATCGTGTTAATTTTTCTATTGTAAAAGTGGTTAGCCCGTCATGACTATACAAAACATCGATTGCTTCATCGCCATGGATCCCAGAGCCACCTTTAACAACGACCGCTTTGCTTCCTAAAGTATGAATAAATTTGGTTGTCTCTATCACTTCATTGATGCTTGAAATTTTTTTCTTTCCAGAAAGGAGAGCCGCTTCTTTAAGATTGGGCGTGACAAGATCAACAAGGGGGAAGAGTTCTTTCACTAAGCACTCAATATACTGTTGATTCGCTAATGAAGTAGTTTCTTTAAAAGCTAAAACCGGATCAAGAACGATTGGGATTTGAGGGTGCTTTTTTAAAAAATCTCGGACGATCATGATTGCTTCAAGAGAATGCAATAAGCCAATTTTGATACCCGCTAAGTCTGTCATCTTCTGGATCGAAGCAAGTTGCTGTTCCAACCACTTAGCAGGTAGATTTTCTAAGAGGAATGCGTTGTTTTCGTCTAACATGCCTACACAGGTGAGCGCGCTCATTCCAAAAAGTTGAAAATTCTCAAAAGTTTTCAAATCGGATTGAATTCCTCCACCGGCAAAAGGGTCAGAACCACCAATTGTAAGTATTTTTCTCATTGTTTTCCCTCCACGAAAAGAGTATAACGAAAGTTGTTAGAAAAGAAAACAGCCAATTGGCATATTTTTATGTCATCCAATTTTGCGTAGTCTTTAGATCACCAAAATTTATCTACCATCTGAATGAAACAAGTACACTGTATTGTTGGCAACTTAACAGCTAGAAGAAAACATAAGCTATGCATACTCAAATGAACAACTTCATTAGATATTATTATCAATAAATTGAATCTTTTTTTGTCATTCCTACAATTTTAACAACTGAAAAATGGTTAAACAAAAGAGAACACTGACGTTATACCTGCTAGGTAAGAGAATAACGTCAGTGTTCTGTTTATTATGCTTTTAATTCTTTTTCGATTTGTAGTCGACGGACTTTCATTGTCGCAGTCCGTGGGATATCTTCATAATCTCTGATAATCGGCGTATTCAATCGAGGTAACTCATGCACTTGTTTCCACCAACGATCCCAATCCATTTCGTGATTAGGAGCAAGAGCAATCAATGGTTGTGGTGCATTGTTTTTATCACGAACGATGACCACTTCCGATAGAAATTCTAATGAGTCTAACAAGAAATCTTCGATCGCTAAATTGCTATTGATTGTATCGATCAAATCCACTTGACGATCCTTTAAGAACAAATGCCCCTGTTCATCCATGCTGCCGTAATCACCGCTGTCCCACCAAGCACCATAAACATTTTCTTGGAAACGAGCATCTTCTTTATAATAAGTTAATGCACGACCTTTTGATAATAAATGGATGTGTCCATCTGTATTAGCAGGTAAGACGTTCCCATTTTCATCTGCGATCCGCGCTTTGGTTAAGTCGCCAAGTCCCACACCCATGTCTCTCGCATTACTCGTTTTTAAACTCTCTAATGTATGAGCTTTTAAAATCATCGGTCCGCATTCGCTTTGGCCATAAACTTGTAAGAAAACAGCTTCTTGATTAGAAGAAGTGCGTAAGAATGTTTCCATAGTAGAGTTGTTGATCGCATCAAAAGTGGAATGGTAATAACGAATACCAGCAAAAGCTTCTGGATATTCTTTCGCTGTAAAGCTCCACTGAACAAAGTTGTTTGGATGTGTTTCAAGTGCAATCGGTGGATTTTCTTTTAACATGGCCACAACGTTTTCCCCTTGAGCATCCGCTAACGGCATCATTGGAAAGCCCATCGCCATCAATGAAGAAATACCAATATTGAAGCGAGAATGAACAGGAGAGATATGGAAAGCCACAAGTTTTTTCTCTGCGATCTTAGTAAAGACAGTTTTTTGCCATTTGGTGCGCCAGCCCATTGAATGAGCAGAATGACAAATCAATTTAGGAATACCTGTTGTTCCTGAAGTATGGGTCATATAAGAAATTTCATCGTTCCCCAATTGATTTTGTGCCACTGGTTCTGCTGATTGAGTCAATAGTTTAGAAACAGCAATTTGTTTTTCTTTTGATCCATTTGAAATGCCAGCCACTCGTTCAGCCGTTTCATCATCAAAAAGGATAAATGGATCTTCTAAACGGTCGACAAAGACTTCTAAAGTGGGGGTAGGGAAGTGATAAGAGATCATTGCTGGTACCGCCCCAAGATAAGCTGTTGCTACAGCTAATAAATAAGTATCAAAAGCTGAACTTTTGTAGATCATGACCTTATCACCAAGTCCGACACCCAAATGAGCTAATTGATAGGCACGAGTCAAAACGAGTTGACAGGTATCTTTGTAAGTGCTTTTAAAACCAAGTTCCGGAAAAGCTGCTAAGGGTTGGTCAAAGATGATTGGTACATCTGGTGTAGCATTCGCTGCTTCTTGAAAATTAGAAAAAAGATTTAGTGGGGAATAAGCGATTGTTTCCATAAGTCACACTCCGATTTCATTTAATAAACAAGTTGGTAAGCAAAGTAAGAAAAACTTGTGAATTAAATCATTTACTTTGCAAATTCAGCTATAATATTAGCACAAACCCTAAATAAAAAACAGCTTTCTTTGTGAAAAAATGAATTATATTTCGTTATTTCATTTTTTGATACTTGTTATTTCCTTGTAAGAGAACTCTAACATCTTTTGATGGACTTCTTCAAATGAATGTTCATTGATATAACGATTACCATAAAGGAAATTGACGATATCCAGATCATCAAAATAAAGGGAAACGTAGTACCCGTAAGTTTTACGACATAATTCTGGCGAAATATTTTTATATACAGTGATTTTACTTAGTATTTGGCGAATCGTCCGTGGAGAGATTTGCTGGTCATGAGATGAACGAAAAGCAAAAGAATCAGGTCCTGTCCCAGTATCAGTTATTGCTAAATAGTTTTTAATGAATGGTAGTGCTTCATTGGGAATTGGCGACTGATTAAGACGATTTTTTTTACGGCTAAGATGAATGATTTGTTTATTTAAGTCAATATCTTTTCTTTTTAATTCAACGACTTCATGGATCTTTAACCCGCAATATAAAAGAATAGCTGCGATCGCTAAATTTCTTGGTCGGTTCCTTATTTCAAAGCGTGCTTCTCGTGAAGAGTTAAAGCCATTCATAGGAATAAACAGATGCTCAAAGTCTTGAAACAAAGAAGCGTCTATGAATCGAGGCGCTGCAGCAGTAGTTTCAGGAAGCGTTTTTCCTAATAGAGATATTTCTTCAGTCAATAACCCTTTTTGATACAAAAAGCGTAGAAAATGATTTAACGAATATTGTTTTCGCGAAAGACCATAATAGCTATTTTTAAATAACTGGTTTGTTTGTTGATCAGCTGTGGTCTGAAACGAACGAGTATGCTGATAGACTTTGTCTAAAAAATTTAAATAGTCTTGTTTTTCAAGACGAAGAATAACTTCATCTGTGATCTCTTGATCTAAAGCTTCGTGAAGATAATCCGTGAATAAATGAAAATCTTTTGCATATTCATAACGACTGCTTAATGAAAGCTTTTTTTGATTTTCTTTTAAAAATTCTTGGAAAATAGGAGGAAGCTGTGCGATGCGTTGTTTTAACTTTTCTTGAATGTGTTTTCGTGTTTTTTGATCCATAAAAGAACCTCCTTTTTGTTCAAACTGGTGTTCTATTTTATTATTGTAGCTTATTTTTCGTTTTTCTTCTATTTCCTTTTACTGATATCTATTTATACCAACGTTTATTTGCTCATGATTCATATATATATAGTAACATCGCCAACTATAAGAAAAACTGTAACCAATAAACAGAAAGACAATGATCTTGTAGTATGAACGAATTGTTTTATGAGTTTTGTTTAGTGACATTTTGTCACTGTTGCGCTATACTTTTCTACAGTGACAAAATGTCACTATCGAAAAAGGAAAATGTAGGAGGGAAAGTAATGTTTTTAGCAATGAAAGAAATGAAATACGCAAAACTACGATACGGACTCATTATCGGTATCATGTTCTTGATTGCTTATGTCGTTTTCATGCTATCAGGTCTAGCAAGTGGATTAGCAGAAGAATTTAAAAAAGCGATTGATGATTGGGGTGCTCAAGAAATCGTTTTGTCCGAAGATGCTAATCAAGTGTTTGCAGCATCTCAATTGACAAGAGGTGACCTTGATCAAGTAAATGCGAAAGAAAAAGCACCGATTGGCTTATTCAGTGGAGCAATCAAGGGCAAAAACAAAGAAAATGTGACAGTCTTTGGTACGACTAACGATGCCTTTTTATTACCTAAAATCACAGATGGTCGGATGTTTGATAAGAAAAATGAAATAATTATCTCCCAAAATCTGGCACAAGATCAATATAAGTTGGGAGATCAAATCAAAATCGGTAGCGATGACCAAGCATTTACGATCGTTGGAATTTTTCCTGCCACTTATTATACGGTCTCACCAGTCATCTATACAGATCTAGAAACTTGGACACAATTAAAATATGGAGCCCAACCGTTTGCTTCAGATGACAAAAAGCCGATCAATGCGATCGTGACCAAACAATCAGCTGCAATTGATAAAGATGGCGCATCAAAAGATTTACAAAAACTGACGATTCCTGATTTTATTGAAAGTCTTCCAGGTTATTCTGCACAAAATATGACACTAAATGCAATGGTTTACTTCTTGTTTCTTGTCGTAGCAGCAGTAGTTGGCATTTTTATGTATGTCATCACTTTACAAAAAACGGCGATCTTTGGCGTAATGAAAGCTCAAGGGATTCGCAATTCATTTATTGCTAAATCGTTGATTGCACAGTCATTTGTTATTGGAGTCATTGGTGTCGCCTTAGCAGTTCTAGCTGCTTATCTAACTAGCTTGTTTTTACCAAGTGCGATGCCATTCGCTATTTTCTGGACACAATGGTTGCTATATAGTGGGGTCTTACTCGTTGTAGCAGTTGTAGGCGGCGTCTTCTCAATACGCACGATCACAAAAGTGGACCCAATCACCGCCATAGGAGGGTAAAAAATGAAGAATATTTTAACGATGAAAAATATCGTCAAGACTTTTGGTAGTGGACATACCGAAGTGACTGCACTAAAAGGAATTAATTTTAATGTCAAACAGGGAGAATTTGTCAGCATCATCGGTCCCTCTGGTTCTGGAAAGAGTACTTTCTTAACCATTTCCGGTGGGCTACAAACACCTACTTCTGGAGAAATCGCCATTAATGGTCAGTCTTTTTCCGATTTATCTGAGAAAAAAAGAGCCGATTTACGTTTTAAAGAAATTGGGTTTATTTTACAAAGTTCTAATTTGATTCCATTTTTAAAGGTCAAAGAACAATTTTATTTAGTTGATCGAGTCAGCCATCAGAAACAAAACGAAACAGTGATTGATGACTTATTGAAATCATTAGATATTTATGATCTAAAAGAAAGCTATCCTCGAGATTTATCTGGTGGAGAAAGACAACGTGTAGCGATTGCTCGTGCGTTGTTCAATGACCCTAGTTTGATCTTAGCAGATGAGCCTACCGCTAGCTTAGATACAGATCATGCCTTTGAAGTAGTCAAGTTACTTGTCAAAGAAGCACATGAAAAACAAAAAGCAACAGTCATGGTTACACATGATGCTCGGATGATCAAATGGAGCGATCGTGTCTACCGAATGAAAGATGGTGATTTGATCGAAGAAACGGAGGGATGGGATGCCTAAATCGACATTTCTTAATCTGCCGAATGAGAAGAAACAACGGCTTATTGAAATTTTACTTGAAAATTTTTCAGCTCGACATATTAGCCAAGTAAAAGTTGCAGATATTGTCGAAGATATGGCTATGTCAAGAGGGGCCTTTTATAAGTACTTCGAAGACTTGGAAGATGCCTATACCTACACGATCCAGTATTATTCGATTCAAATCCATCGAGATATTCTGAAATATATCAGTCAAAACAAGCAAGACTTTTTTCAAGGAATTGAAAATTACCTTGCGTGGTGTAGTGAACTGGAACAAAAAAGTAGTTATTGGCAGGCCATCCGCTTTTTAACGAGAAGTGATGATTTTACCAATCACCAAAGAACCAAGCCTTCTGCTGAATCAGGAAGATTAAAGGAATGGTTTAAGTTACTGAAGGCAAATGGTTTTCACATTACTTCGGAAGAAGAAGCAATAAGCTTTTTATATTTCGTCATGGATCTTGTGATCAATTCATTGACGGATTACATTGCGAATGACTGGACTACTGATGAGTTGTTGCAAGATTATCGTTACAAGGTAAAATGGCTGCAAAGAGGTTTGAAAACCGAACGAAGTGAATCTTGAATCCACTCGATTCATTTGTTAGCCGTTTCTTTTTAACTGGTAAGTAGTGTCCGTATTCAGAAAAACACTTCGATACTTCTTTGTGTCATCATCGATAACCAAATAAAAACCTTCGATAGAAAGTTCTTATAGTTGAGAGCAACGATTTTTCCTTTTTGATTCTCCGTGATAGAATTTTTATTGTAAGAAAAGAAAAGGGATGACACAGATGAAGAAAATTATACTATTTGGTGATAGCATTGCTGCTGGATTGTACCAAGGGGAGGTCGTCCATGCATTGGACCATGCGTTATCAACGACCTTAAATGCTTTAGGACAAGCTGATTTTAAGATCATTAATTTAGGAAAAAGAGGAGATTCAACGACAAGCAGCCTTGAACGATTGTCTCAACTTCCCCAAGATGAACGTACAGCTGACTACGTTGTTCTTAATGTTGGCGTTAATGATGCAATCAATCAAAGAGATAACCAAGAAACCTATCGAAAAAACTTGGAACAATTGATCAACTTTTTTAAACATAGCCAAGTGATTTTGATAGGGCCTAGTTACGTTGATGAAAAGATCAAAACCCAAACAATTCCTGAGATCTTAGTAGAGTATACTCAGATCGCAAAAGAAGTAGCAGATGAGAACAAAGTAAGTTTTATTGATTTTTATCATTATGAAAAATCTTTTGAGGACCCAACACTTTACTTGCAAGACGATGGGTTACATCCTTCGAGGTTAGGCTATCACTTGCTAGGTGCTTTGATTGCACAATGTATCCAGCAAAAAGAACAAAAATAATCTACAGACCGAGTACCTCAATCTTTGCAGTACTCGGTCTGTAGATTTTTAGTTTCAAGTTTTATCATGACAAAAAGAATGAAGCGCGCTCTATTGGCTTTGACATACGGTAATAAACAACTGTTTTCTAATGGCGATATTCCTTCAACAAACCTTTTTGGATCAAGTCTTGTTTTTGTTTGAGATTCTGGATGTTTTCTTGATAGTTTTGTGCATACATCACGGAATAAAGAGTGTTTAAAACATAGTCGAAGGCAATTTGTGAGGAAAATGTTGCCACTTTAGCAAAATCTAATTCATCTTGCGTAACGATGAGTTTCATCGTTGCTTGTTTTGCCATTTCTGAATGTTCATTTCCAGTGATCAATACAGTTTTAGCACCCACATGGTTTAAATGCATCATAATTTTTTCATAATGGTGAATCCTTCCACTATAAGTTAGAAAGATGGCACAATCCTTTTCCGTTAAATTAGCTGCATTCCAAGAAGAATCACTATACTCTTCAGCTAATATCAAAAATTTATTGATCTTGATTAGTTTATTTTGAAATTTGCGTGCTGTGATTTGAGAATCCCCTTTGGCAAAAATAAACATGCGATTCGCTTGATTCAATGCTGTGGCAATCGCATCAATTGACTGTTTCTCCAATTGAAGCTGTGCTTTTTTGATAGATTGGATCGACAAATCGGCCATTTTTTTAGCGATCGATTGACTATCATCTTTATCGGTAAAAGGAAAGTTTGGATCAATGATTTGATTGAACTGGGCTTTCATCTGATGTACTTCACGACCAAATTCAAAACGAAATTCTCTAAAACCAGAAAAACCCAATTTTTTACATAAGCGAATAATGGCTGAATGCGAAGTATACGTCGCTTTTGCCAATTCCTCGATTGTCATATAAACAGCTGTTTCTCTGTTTGCTTTGAGATAATCAGCAATTCTTTTTTCTGTTGTTGTAAATGCTTCTTGTCGTATCAATTGGTCTTCGATTAACATATGCTCACCTTCCTCATCCATCTTACTGAATATCCCTCTTTTTGACTACTATTTTTTGTGTAGGTTAAACATACCTGTCGATTATTCACTTAAAAAGATCACTTTCTTGAACATTTTTTTCTAACTGCGCTCAAATTAACTTTTAAAGGGACCGGTCATTTATACTGATAGTAGTTAAAAACAAAAATTGGAGGAAAACGTATGTTAACAATTGCCTATCTAGGAAATGGAAAAAGTACCAACCGCTATCATTTACCTTTTTCACGAAAACTAAAAGATAAGATCAAAATCAAAACGATCTTTTCACGTTCAGAACCCACTTGGGAAACATTTGAGGATATCCATTACACCAATCAATTGGAAGATCTATGGAACGATCCAGAAATCCAACTAGTTGTCATTACGACTCCGAGCCAATTTCATTATGAATATGCTAAATTAGCATTAGAGCATGGAAAAAATGTCCTGGTTGAAAAACCGTTTGCTGAAACTTCTGCAGAAGCGAAAGAGTTATTTGAGCTAGCGAAGCAAAAAGATTTATTTATCCAGTGTTATCAAAATCGTCGTTTTGATTCTGATTTCTTGACCGTACAAAAAGTGTTAGAAAGTGGAAAATTAGGCGATATTTTAGAAATTGAGATGCATTATGATTATTTCAGACCTGAAGTTCCTGAATCGGCAACGGAATTTTCAACAGTCAATAGTTATCTCTATGGTCATGCTTGTCACACAGTAGATCAAGTAATTTCTTACTTTGGCGAACCAGATGACATCCACTATGATGTGCGCCAATTATTAGGAACGGGACGAATGAATGATTATTTCGATTTAGATTTTTATTATGGAACAATGAAAATCTCTGTCAAATCAAGCTATTTTCGTATTAAGGAACGCCCAAGCTTTGTGGTTTATGGGAAGAAAGGGATGTTTGTAAAACAGACAAAAGATCGACAAGAAGAGCATCTTAAACTATTTTATTTCCCAGACCATCAAGATTTTGGTATTGATTTACCAGAACACTACGGCACACTTACCTATATGGACCAAAACGGATACTATCATGAGGAAAAAGTGATTTCTGAAGTAGGGGACTATAGTCGGGTCTATGAGGGCGTCTATGAAACGCTCATAAACGGAGCCGAAAAAGTAGTGAAAGACGAAGAAACACTTCTACAAATGAACATTTTAGAAACAGGGATCAAAGAGATCCAGGAAAAAGAAGCGCAAGCAAACAAATAAACCATTCACTGTTTATGATCATTCTGAAGGATTAAGCAAAGATTGATGAGAAACAAAAAAACAAAACCATTAAAATATGATGGGGAGGACACCTCATGTTTTGACAGTTATTTTGTTCTTATGTACTATAAAATAAATAACTGCAAGGAGGAATTCTCATGACAAATTATAACGGCGAAAAAGGCAAACGTTTAAGAGGTTCGATGGCGCCTAAAACCGATGATGAAGTAGCATTAGCAGGGACAAATTCTGGTGAAACAGAAAACAAACAAGAATCGTTATCTGGCACAAACTCTGGCGAAGCCAAGGATGTCGCTTTATCTGGTTCTAATTCGGTTGAAGAGGAAGAACCAAAGAAACCGAATGCTTTTGAAAAAGAAGTGGAAAAATTAGCGGAAGAAGTAAAAGAAAAATTTGAAGAATTGACATCTAAAAAAGATACTAAAAAATAGATTTGTCAGTTGCTAGTGATCCTATGAAAAAGACAGCTTTTACGCTGTCTTTTTTTATCCAAAAACTATTTTTCCGATTTTAGAAAAAAATGGTGTCTGCGCTTACCTTCTTTGTATTATGCTTTATTTATGAGAATAAATTTTTCTCAGCTAAACATTAGGAGGTAATATATGGAAAATTTTGGGTTACAGTTAATCAATTCGAGTGTGCTTGGACAAACCGATTTCATAAGTCTATTCACGACTTATTTATCAGATTATATGTATTTGTTCTTAGGTGGAGCCGTTCTATTTGTTATTTTGATGTTGTTATTAAGTAAAAAAATGTCCGATAAGCCAGCAAATAAAAGCGGATCTTCAAAAGGTGCTTCTAAGCAAAGCCAATATAAACGAATGAAATAGATCTTATTTTACTTTGAACAGATTGTTAGTTTACTAATAATCTGTTTTTTTGCCATAACTATAAAAAAATATTATAGTAACTATAAATATCATTATATTGAAAAATGTTTCTATTCGAACTATAATTTTCATGAAAATAACATATGAGATGAAAAGGAGCGTGTATCAACATGAGAAAAACCAGTAGAAAAGTAGTGATCGTTGGAACAGGCTTTGTGGGAACAAGTATTGCTTATGCCATGATCAATCAAGGAATTGCGAATGAATTAGTCTTGATCGATGTCAACCAAGAAAAAGCGGAAGGGGAAGCTTTAGACCTTTTAGATGGTATGGCATGGGGTGAAGAGAATGTTGCTGTTTGGTCAGGTGATTATAGCGAATGCAGCGATGCCGATCTAGTAGTAATCACAGCAGGTATCAACCAAAAACCAGGACAAACTCGTTTAGATTTAGTGAAAACAAATGCTGGAATTATGAAGGATATTGTTCGACAAATCATGGGAGCAGGATTCAACGGAATATTAGTTGTTGCTTCTAATCCAGTAGATATTTTGACTTGCATTGCGTGGAAAGAATCAGGGTTACCTTCTTCTCGAGTAATCGGAACAGGAACAACATTAGATACAACTCGTTTTAGAAAAGAAATTGCCTTGAAACTTTCTGTCGATCCTCGTAGCGTTCACGGCTATATTTTAGGTGAACACGGCGATTCTGAAGTAGCAGCTTGGTCCCATACAACAGTTGGCGGAAAACCAATCATGGAATTTGTCGAAAAAGATCATCGAATCGACGAAAAAGACTTAGATATCATTGCTGATAAAGTTAAAAATGCTGCCTATGAAATCATCGATCGAAAAAAAGCAACTTATTATGGAATTGGTATGAGTACAGCACGAATTGTCAAGGCTGTATTAAACAATGAACAAGCTGTATTACCAGTTTCTGCTTATTTATCTGGTCAATATGGAGTGAAAGATATCTTTACAGGTGTTCCATCCATCGTTGATGAAAAGGGTGTAAGAGAAGTTATTGAATTATCAATTACACCAGAAGAAGAACAAATGTTTAAACAATCTGTCAATGAATTAAGAAACGTATTAAACACCGTGAGATAATTGAATGAAAATAAAAAGGAGAATGAGCGTTTTGCTCGTTGTCCTTTTTATTTTTGTTTTAGAAAAAATAATTCTCTAGGAGAAAGTGAATTGTAATAAAATGATAGCATATTAGGTAAATTTTTTTGGAAATGCATTTGAAACAACAGGAAAAAAATGAAGGAGGTGATTGATTTAGAGCAGAATAAGATTATTTTTTTTTAAATTAGATGCAATAAATATTCTTTCTTCACTTATGATTATTTTATTCTAGAAAAAGGAGATAAGTACTATAATGCCTAAAGATAATGCTGAGTTGATAAAAAAAGAAATTGAATTACGTTCAAAAATTGCTGGGGCAAGTGCTAAAGAAGATTTTTATAGTACCATGAGAGTGAGGCTTGAGCCACTAAAAGGTATGGATAGATTTAATCCTTCTAAACGAAAAGAATACCGAAATATAAAAAAATTTATAAAAACTATAGAAAAACATACTAAAG
This sequence comes from Enterococcus sp. DIV0691, assembly GCF_051711145.1. NCBI lineage: Bacteria > Bacillati > Bacillota > Bacilli > Lactobacillales > Enterococcaceae > Enterococcus > Enterococcus sp. DIV0691. Next base: position 1,424,878 of record NZ_JBIOLY010000001.1, on the reverse strand, counting down.
AAGCATCGTCAAACAAGGAGGGTTATATACAACAATTGCAAGAGTTAGATAAACAACTTAAACAAGGAACTCTTCGGAATTTTGAACAAATAAGAGGAAAATCTAAAGAAGAAATTACTATATTACAAGATTCTACTCATAATATGAATAGAACGCCTACTCGTCCACCTCGGGCATTTGAACAAATAAAGGGAGGCTCAAAATCACCTGCTCCATTGCCTCATTCTACCCCTAATATGGATAGACCACCATCTTTGCCACCTAGAGTTGGAAGATAGACTTCATACATAAATAAGAAAAAAGAAACATATTAAACACTGTGATATAATTAAATAAAAAATAAAAAGGAGAATGAGCGTTTTGCTGCTCGTTGTCCTTTTTATTTTTGTTTTAGAAAAAATAATTCTCTAGTAGAAAGTGAATTGTAATAAAATGGTAGAGTATTAGGTAAAGTTTTCGGAAAATGCATTTAAAACAACAAGAAAAAAATGAAGGAGGTAATTGATTAAAAGCGTGATCAGCTTAAAAAGAATAAAAGACGACTGGTAAAATTACTAAATAAACGAAAGGAGATAGTATATGGAAAAGCAGAATACTCAGGAGTCAAGAAGCGGATTAGAAGAATCTGCAGTTCAACAAGATATTCACTCTATACATATAGAGCAAACCGTATCTGATAGACAACAAAAAGATCAATCAGAGATGATGTATGTAAAATTAGTAGGTTTGCCTAAAGCGGATGTCAACCAGATTTCAGTAACTCCAGGAAAAAGAGTTCAGCCTGTGTACAAAACTCCAGAGCAGTTTAAAGCTTTTTTGAGTGAGCTTATAAAGCCATCAACAACATCGTCACATTCTTATGAACATCTGCTTCCAACACAAGGAGCACCTGCTTCACTACATCAGGATATGGAGCCAGCTCCACCTTCACCAGTTCCACCTTCGCCGTTTCGAAGTAGTGTACTTCGAAATATGAAGCCAGCTCCAACTTTACCACCTCGGGCGTTTGAACAAATAAAAGATAGCGCTATGGGAGTCCCAAAACCACCTACTCCATTGCCGCGTTCTACCCCTAATATGGATAGACAGCCCACTAGTCCATCTCGGGCATTTGAACAAATAAAAGATAGCACTATGGGAGGCTCAAAACCACCTGTTCCATCGCCGCGTTCTACCCCTAATATGGATAGACAGCCCACTAGTCCATCTCGGGCATTTGAACAAATAAAAGATAGCACTATGGGAGGCTCAAAACCACCTGTTCCATCGCCGCGTTCTACCCCTAATATGGATAGACCACCTGTTTTGCCACCTAGAGCTGAAAGATAGACTTCATACATAAATAAGAAAAAAAGAAACTACTTAGCATAATATATAGAAGAGAAGTCATTGAATTATCAATTACACCAGAAGAAGAAATGTTTAAACAGTCTGTCAATGATTTAAGAAACGTATTAAACACCGTGAGATAATTGAATGAAAAAAAGGAGAATGAGTGTTTTGCTCGTTGTCCTTTTTATTTTTGTTTTAGAAAAAATAATTCTCTAGTAGAAAGTGAATTGTAATAAAATGGTAGCATATTAGGTAAAGTTTTCGGGAAATGCATTTGAAACAACAAAAAAAATGAAGGAGGTGATTGATTTAGAGCGTGATCAGCTTAAAAAGAATAAAAGATGACTGGTAAAATTACTAAATAAATGAAAGGCGATAGTATATGGAAAAGCAGAATACTCAGGAGTTAAGAAGCGTATCTGATGGGCAGAAAAATACTTTAGACAAAGATCAATCGAAGATGATAGATGCAGAGCTAGTAGGCTTGCCTGAAGGAAGAGTTAAACAGAAACCGATAAATAATATAGGGGAGTCCCTTAAAAAGAATAAGTTAGACATGGATGAAAATACGGGATGGGGCACCACAGAGAGATACTCTGAAAAAACACAACCTAATCCGCAAACTAACAGCCATTACAAGTCTTTTTTAAATGAACTTATCCGCAAATCAGCGGAAAGAAAGAGTGTACAAAATTCAGCAAATGGGGTAGAGACTGACAATATCTTGAGCAGTGGGAATTCTCAGTCCGTTATGATAAATAAATCTTTGTATCATTTGAATGGACGAGCAGGCATTATTACAAATGTCACGCCCGAGACAAGACACAATATTGATAAAACTACTGGATCTGACACCAATATAGCTTCTCCCGTTTCACAGACTTCTTATAATATCAATAGGTAACCTGCATGGTCGGTTGATGAGATAAACAATTGAAAAAATAATGTAAAAATTTAAGGAGATGATTTAAATTTAAACGTCATCAGCGCCGTATGAATCAACTAAACGCACTTGAAGAAGGGCGTAGGCCGGATCTGTATCACGTTGATCATGTATATTTGATTTTATATGAGGGGATATTACATAGAGCTGCGATAGGCATGTTTCTGGAAAACACGAGTATGAAAAAATTATAGATGAAAATGATTCTCAAAAAAGACAGAACGTGGACGAACAACAGAGTGAATTTTTATTATGTTAAGGATCTACTTGGCATAATGTATACAATGTAATCAATTTTTAGTGACTCGCTACTTGTATAATAGTGGTGCACTGATCCCTACAGTGTATAATAGAGAAATGCTATATCAGAAATACGATACATTTTTTGTTTCATTTAGATCGGCAGGGATTTAATTTTATGTTAATTTTTCTAATTCAGGGGAAAACAAGAAACACCATTATTGGTTTTTCTTATTTATAATTACAAATAAAAATAAAGGAAGAAAAAAATGAAAGAATTACAACCTACAAATCCTGTTAGCGAACAAGAATCACAAACTACAAATCCTGTTAACGAACAAGATATCGAAGATCGTATAAATCAAGTTTTGCAACAAAATGGTGGGAATCGTCCAATAGTATCAAGAAATATTTTTTCTAGAAGTAAAAAAACATACTTAGATTTCTTAAACAAGATAGAATCGCTTGGAGATGACCCACACAGTCAACGTTTAATAATGTTGCTTGAAGAAATGAACGAAGTTAACAAAAATTTAAACAAAAATGACTTTAAAGGCCTGTACCTTAGAGATCGAAAAGAAATTTACGAAAACTTTATTAAAGAAGCAGGATCAGATGTTTCAGAAATATTATCCTCTCAAAAAAAATTTCGATATAATGACGCTCTTAAAATAGCACTAGCCGGACTGTCTGTCCAAGATAACTCAAGCCCAAAAGAAGAATTGTCTAAAGAAAATAAAGCATGGGTAAAATTTTTTTCTCTATTCAATGAAACGCAACGTGTTTGGATAAATGGACCTGCTCCAATACAACCTGATCATGACGACAACATTAAAAAATTACAAAATCAATCAAAAAAATTTGACGAAATCAGAGCTATGAGGAAAGTCGAGAAACTTTCCGAAAACGAACAAAATAAAGCAATCAATAAAAACCCTTCCAAAGAAAAATCAGAAGGTTCTTTCGTAGAAAGATAGAATTCATACATAAACAATAAAAAATAAAGAAAGAGCGACTAATCTGTATGTCTAGTTGCTCTTTCTTTATTTTTTCTTTTACTCTTTTTATTATTTCTTCGGTAAAACTGTCAAATTAGATTTATTCTCTAAATTAAAGTTGTCAGATGGATTTTGTTTAATAATTCTTCATTGTACAGTTCAAAATCAAAGAAATCTCTCATTGAAATTCCTAATGTCGCTTTATAGAACTAAAAAGTGGGTAGAAAAACAAGTATCGGTATCATTAGCGGTCTTAGACGAGTGTTGGAATGATTCAGGTTGTTATGTCGCTGGTTTGATTGCTAACGGACGTAAACGTATGACAAAACAACACAAACAAATGATCGAGAATTATAAGAACGCTGTTGATATGATCTTTAGTAAGGAGTGACTTGTATGAAATTGAAATGTAAAGATTGTGATTGTAGTATGGAAAAATGTATCTCTTTGTGGAAAGATCAAAAAAGTGTTGTCCAGATTATGATTGTTTTATTGTAGAGAATGTCACATGTGAATATTGTGGAGTTTTTGTTTCTAATTTTGTAAATTATGGATATGGACTTTATAGACAGATAAAAAATTAAATCGTGTTTAAATCTTGTCAAACACGATTTAATTGATATTTTATAATACAAAATAATTTTAAAATTTTGCAATGGTTCGAAAGAGTCATTTTTTTATCTTTTTAGTTTGATTTCGATTTGATGGGGGTTTAATTCACTTTGAATCTACTTTGTATAATATATATTATGTAAACTAAAATATAAAATTTTTATTTCCTTCCTTTAAAAAGCCACAAACCCTCTCTTCTTGCTATTTATTCTATTTCTTTTTACCAGATAGTATAAAAACGATTCTTTTCTTGTTCAACTAATCAGTTATATATATACGCATGCATAAACCATTTAGAATTAAAGCTATCTAGAAATCATTCACACCAAAAATAGATTTTGATGTGAATTTATCTATCCATATTTTGTTAGAGCAATGATTGATAGATGTATCCTAGAAAGTAGTGTTTTATCAGTTGATTAATATACCTTTAAAGTGTAAGAACGATTATATGGGGTTATAGACTGTTAAATAAGACTATGATTTATAGCAATCATTCATGCTATTTTAAGAATCCATTTGCATCATTATTGTGCAACAATTCAACTTAATTTTTAAAGAGATACTATAATCAAGGAACATTAGTTTTTTATCTGTCTATATTAGTATAATTTAGTGATGTCAAAGTCAAACTAGGAGATGTTTGTGCATTTCTTGCTTTAGTAGCTTTAGTAGCTTTAGCAGCTAAAGAGCCTTGTGTAAGATTGTTTTCTGGTTTGTTTTCCAAAATTTGTTTTCTTTTAACTATATCAACTACTTTTCGAATCGATTCTAAACATTTTTCATCGACTCTTACGGCTTGATTTTCCCCACATTCTTTCGGTAAATTTTTTAGAAGTGCCACATCGTTCCATACAAAACTTCGATTAATTTCCTGCACTCCTTCAGCAATTAAGGTCGCCCGCCCCTTTTCATGGTCAACCTTATATAGGTTATTGTTCCCAAAATATAGTAATGGCTCGTCTTTGTCATAACCGCTCTTGTTTTTAGCATCTAATGGATAATATACTACCGGTTCATTTTTACTTAGCCATTCCTGAAGTTTACGTTTTGAGTGATCAGTATGTTGTACCTCTCCATCATTTTGGTGATGTTCCTGGTCTTTATCGTTTAAAGAACCAACTATATTTATTAGTTCATTTTCTTTTTCTGTTGTCACCCATATAAACCGTGATTTTTTTCTATTAAACAGTTCGTCCAGACCAAATTTAATTAAGGTTGTTTCTTGATTCTGTTGTTTATTGTCTATGACTAGTTTTGTTGAACCGTCACTAAATTTAACGTTACTCGTAATCAATTTTCCATGACAATTTAAGTAGGACTTTTTTTTATTAACAATTTCCTGGCTTGAAATGATCTTATAAAGCTTCTCCTCTTTATGATCATAATATAATAACTGATTTTTCTCGGTATTTTTCGATTTTTTGGGCAGTTTCATGTGTAGTTGTTCATGAAAGTCGTTCTCGTCTCTCTGCTCAAATTGCTGATGAAACCTTAACCCATTCTCCTGTGTTAAATGTTTATGTTCTTGGATTTGATCATCAGAAAATGCCAGAGATAAATATCGTTCCTCTGGTGATAATTTGTCGCTTTTCCTCATCGTCATATTCCCTCTCCTTTTATGGCCTTGTATAAAAGTTCGTTTATTTACAGTCGTACTAGTTTTCTTTGCGTTTTTCAAGTAATTACTGAAACAAACAGCTTTTATCCGCTTTCCATTCTATATCTACACTTCAGCTAAAATAAAACTTTTATTTCAAAATGATAAAACAAAAAGGTCAGTGATTCTAATTTTGTTATCTGAAGATAGTCTATTCACCTACATACAAGACGTAATCACATATTTTTGAACGATCATTCGTTGAATCATTCTATTCAAAAACTAATAAAAAAACATCAAAGATAGTAGCTACTACTGTCTTTGATGTCCTTAAACACGGTTAGAATATTCTATTTTCTAGTAAATAGCTCAGCATAAAAATAGCAAAAATTAAATAATAATGGAAATAAAATTTTTTGTACTAATGTTCCCCACTTTAAGGCTACCACATAACTAGTAAAGCAAATAAAAATCACTCGTTCTTCTTATTCAATAAATCCGAATGCTACAATCATTTTATCTAGATGGGGCTTCATTACTACCTTTTTGAGGAGGTTGCGGTGCAGGACGCTTTTGAGTGTGTCCAACAGTGTTGCTTTGAGTATTGCTACTAAGTTCGTGTGATGCTATTGCGTGTGTTGTCAAATCAATCAAATTGCTTAATGAATTTCTACCTTGAGCAATGTTACTAGTACTTCGTTCGGGTAATAGTTGTGTGTACCCTGTCAAATCTTCTAACGACTTACTATCTTGAATGCTGTGACTAGCGCCAGGTTCGTGTGATGCTTTTGCGTGTGTTGTCAAATCAATCAAATTTCTTAACGAATTTCTACCTTGAGCAATGTTACTAGTAAGTCGTTCGGGTAATGGTTGTTTGTACTTTGTCAAATCTTCTAACGACTTACTATCTCGAACGATGTGACTAGTGCCAAGTTCGTGTGATGCTTTTGCGGGTGTTGTCAAATCAATCAAATTTCTACCTTGAACGAAGTTGTTTATATTCGCTATGTCTAAGAATTTCGTGGCATTCTCAGCAGAGAGACTCCATATCATGGCATCTTTATTAGACGTCTTTGGTAATTTGTCTGCAATTACTTTATCCCCTAATTTGAGCTTGCCGTCTTGAAAATGTGCATTATCAGTAATCAGGATAGCCTTTTTTCCTTTATGACTAACTAAATATAAATTGTTCTTATTCAACAAAAGTGTACACGAATTTACATTTCTGTTTTCATGCTCTCGGGGTTTATGTAAATCTCTAGGAGAACGATTTCTAGGAAAATGTTTCTTGGCCTCATTCAAATAATTGATGTTCTTTTCAACTTCTCCTTTATCTATCCATATAAATCCGTTTGACATCTTTGATTTAAGGAATAAATTTATTTTTACATTTGTATCCCAGTCTTGGACTGCAATATGTTTTGCATTTGGTGAATTATAGAGATCCTTATCAGCAAGCAAATAAGCATTTTTGATTTTCACATTCTTACCATCTTGAGATTCAATCTCTAATTTATATAGTTTATCCCTCATGGTCCCTTCTTTATAATAAAATAGATCTTTTTGTTTATTGTGACTTTGATTTTTTGGTATTGATAATGATGAAAATGCTCTAACATCCACCTTAATCCATGGTTTACTCTTTATCTGTTGTCTATCTTCCATCATTTTAAACCCATTTAGCCGCTGATTAATCTCTTCTAAAGTAAGCGAATCGACGTACATCGTTGCCGTTCTATCTCTATTTTTACCCTCCCGAGTCCAACGTCTTTGAATGAAATTATTTGTATCAACCGTTGTCACATTGGAAGGCGAGAACAGATCAACTCTCAACCCTTGACTATTTCTTTTATAATATATCCCTTCTTTCTCTTCTATGTTATCTGCGAGGAGTTTCGACTTGCTGCTCTCAGTGTCCAATTGATAAAGTTTGCCTTTATGTACCATTAATTGAACATTTACACTAAGATCGGATGACGTACGCTGCGGGATTCCTATCTTGAGATTTTTACCAATGTAAGTTTCATCTGGTTCTGTTATTGTACGTGCTGTTCTCTCGGCTTTTTTTGCTTTTTTGTATTCGTTATCCTTTTTGATAATATCGTATACTACGCGTGAATGAACAAATAACGATTGAGCGTCCTTTGAGGGATTATTCTCCATTTCTACAGGTCCAATTAAATTTTGGTAGCTATTCTTTTCTTTACTTCCTTGCGTCAATTCACCATTTATATACTCTACATCTTCAGCAATTACATAAGCTTTTTTTTCTCCTTTTTGTGGGTCCAAATTTTCTATGAAATAAAGTTTCCCTTGGTATAAACATAATAGTTTATCTATTGGATCACCTTGGTGAATATTATCTATTGTTTTGCTTGGTAATTTTACCTTATTGGGCAATTGGGAAAACTTATTTCTATAGGTTGAAATTATATCAACCAAAAATACATGCTCGTTCACCACAATATTTTTATAAGGCTCTTTGTTTTGGTCTTCTGCGATTTGGTCCTTAGAAAAATTCAGATGATTATATAGTTCCTCTTTGCTCATGTTATTTTCTATCATAGAGAGCACACCTTTCTATTTATTGTTTTTCTAAAAAGATCATTTGTTTAATATCTGCAAGAAATAATCCTTCAATAAATTTCAATAATTACCTAGATGTTCCAGGTCTTGCTCCGATTGAAACGCATGAACGAGTTGGCATGTCCTGCTCTTGTACACCATGAGCGTGGTTTTTGATTTCTTTTTTTGCGTGCTCTTGCAAAGCAACTATAGTATTAGACCGAGTAATGTTCTTCGCTTGGATTATCTCCGCTATTTCCCTGATCTCAGAGGCGACATAGGGCGGGATTCTCCATTTCATGTTTTCATTAAATGGTAAGCTGTATACGAGTACTTGACTTCCTGATTTGAGCTTTTCATTTTCATAATACACATTATCAGCAACGATTATAGCCTCCTTTAGTCTATGATTAACTAAATACAAAGTGGCATCTTTCATCAAAAGTGTATGTTTATCCGTATGTCTGTTTTCATGAGTAAAAGTTTTCTGGGCTTCAACAAAATACGCCACTTTCTCTTCTATTACCCCTTTTGGCGCCCACATCATTCCGTGTGACAACTCTGCTTTAGCGAATAAATCTAATTTTAAATCTTTTCCAGAATCCTTCAATGCAAGACGCTTTGCATCTTGCAGATCATAGATGTGTTTATTAATAAGCAAGTGAGCTTTTTTAACTTTCCCATGAACGTTGGTTTCTAATTTATAAAGAGCTCTTTTATTTCGATCGTAATAGATTAGGTCTTTATCATTCTGAGGAGTCGGACTCTCTGGTATTTTTAACGATGAAAAGTCTTCAGGATTCACCTCCAACCATGGTTGACCTGCTATCTGGTCTTTCTTTCCCATAGTTTCAAAATCTTGCAAATTCTGATTAATCTTCCCTAGAGTATGCGATTCCATATGGATTGTTTCAGTTTTATTTCTTTTTTTATTCTTAAAATATTTTTTTAAAATATTATTTTTTTGAGCCTTTTCAACATAACCTTGAAATAGCTCCACTCTCAGACCTTGCTCATTTCTCTTGAAAAAATGAACACCTCGACGTTCTACTTTATCTGCGAGAAATTTTGACTGTTTATTTTTAGGGTCAATTTGATAAAGACTGCCTTTATACAACATTAATTGAACAGTCATTTTGGGATTACTTGATGTATACTTCGGGATCCCGATCTTAAGTCCTTTACCAATGTAAGTTTGATCTGGTTGCGCTATTCTACGATCTACCCCTTTGCTATTTTTTGCTTCTTGGAAAATTTCATTATTTCTGATGATACTACACACTAAATCCGGATGAACAAACATCGTGTGAGCACCATTTGTCTTATTTTTTGTCATCTTTGCATTAGTAACTAAATTTTGGTAGATATTAAACTTTTTGTTTGCTTGGAACAAGCGGTTTTTTCGATAACTTACATCCTCAGCAATTACATAAGCTTTTCCTTTTTCTTTAAATTGGTTCAAATTTTCTATGTAATAGAGTTTGCCTTGGTGTAAGTATAATAGTTTATCCCCTGGCTCACGATGATGAATCCCATAGATTTTTTCGCTTGGTATTTTTATATTATTGGGTAATTCGGAGAAAACATTTTTATGTTTTGAAATAAGATCATCCAAAAATATATGATCGTTTCCCTTAATCCATTCATGCGTTGCTTGTTGTTGGTCTTCTTTGATTTGCTCCTCAGAAAAATTTAGCCGGTTATACAGTTGATTCTCACCTGTCGACGTGGGGTCTTCACTTCGAATATTTATATTATCCATAGTGATTACACCTTCCTATCTAAAAATATACTTTATTTAATGCATTTTTAATAAGAAACTCTCGTTCTTCTTTATAATGCAATAAATCCGAATACTATAATCATTTTATCTAGACGTTCCCACAGGTCTGTCGGAAAGAGTCGGAGCCATACGTGTCTTTTTTGGACTATTTTTAGTAAGGGATTGAGTTTGGTTTTGAACATTTTTTTCAGTTTTAGTGAAGTTTTGTGCGTGCATTGTTAAACCTTCTAAAGAGTTTCTTGTTTGAACGATGTTCCTCGATTGGTTTATTTTTGCTATTTCAAAAATTTTAGAAGCTTTGTATGAAGATATTGGCCATTTCATATTTTCATTATGCGATAAGTTGGATAAGAGTATTTTATTATCTGATTTGATCTTACCATCTTCAAAATTGACATTAGCGGCAACATTCATAGCCACCTTTGATCTATGATCAACTAAATACAAATTGGTATCTTTCAACAAAAGTGTATATACATCTTTGTTTCTATTTTCATGAGTAATCATTTTTTGGAATTCAATAAAATGCGCCACTTTCTTTTCTATTTCCCCTTTTTGTGTCCACACCAATCCGGAAAACAACTTTGGTACAGGAAATAAATTCAATTTTATACTTTTATTGATATCGTTTAATGCAAGTTCGCTTTTATGAAGTTGTTTATCAAGGTGTTTATTAGTAAGCAAATAAGCTTTTTGGACTTTCCCACGATCGTTAATCTCTAACTTATAAAGAGCACTTTTGTCGTAATCATAATAGATTAGGTCTTTATCGTTGTGAAGGTTTGGATCTTTTACTATTGTTAACTTCTTTAACGATGATATGCTATCAACATCCACCTCAGGCCAAGGTTTACTTTCTATCTGTTCCTTCTTCTCCATATTTTTAAAATATTGTAAGCGCTGATTGATGTTCTCTAGGGTATCAGCTCTTACATACTTCGTTTGAGTTTTTTCTCTTTTTTCTTTAGTAAAAAATGATTTTATCAAACCTATATTGTGAGACTCTTTAAGAGTATTAGGTCTGAATAGCACCATTCTTAGCCCTTGCTCATTTCTCTTATAGATTGTTCCATCTTGAAATTTTACGTTATCTGCGAGTAGTTTTGACTGTTTATTTTGGCGGTCAATTTGATAGAGCTTATCTTCATGCAACATTAATTGAACTTTCATTTCCGGATCCCTAGTGCCATATTCAGGGGTCCCTATCTTAAGACGCTCACCAATATATGTTGGATCTGGTTGTGCTACTGTACGAGCTATCCCCTGAGTTTCTTTTGCATTTTCGAAAATTTCATTATTCTTGATAATATTGTACACTAAACTTGGACTAGCAAGTAACGTGCGAGTACCATTTTTCTTATTTTTTGTCATCTTAGTAAAATTAATTAAGGTTTGGTTGATGTTATGCTGAATGCTCGCTTGGAACAATCGTTTATCTCCATACCATACTTCCTCAGCAATTACATAAGCTTTTTTTTCTCCTTTTTGTGGGTCCAAATTTTCAATATAATAGAGTTTGCCTTTGTGTAAGCATAGTAGTTTATTCATTGGATTATCATCATGAATATTACGTATTTTTTCGCTTGGTATTTTTATATCATCGGGCAATTTAGAGAACTCATTTTGATGGTTTGAAATCATACCATCCAACAATATATGATCATTCACATCAATACGTTCACCTATTTTTTGTTGTTGATCTGTTTCGATTTCTTCTTCAGAAAAATTCAGATGTTCATACAGCTCCTGATCATTCGTTAACGTTGAACCCTCGATTTGATTATTTGTTTCCGGCATAATGATTGCACCTTCCTATTTATGTTATTTTTTGCATAAAAAAATAATCATTTGTTTAGTTCTTAACCTTATTAAATATCTGGCATATAAGATTTTGTCGAAACAAAAGATTTTTTAATGCGCTTTTATTTTATAATTATTATTAGTGAGAAATAATCCATTAATTTCCATAAATAGAAATAAAAAGCACCACAAGAAATAACTTGTTATTCTCTAATTTTTTATGAATTGTCGTACCCACTTCTTCGAGCTTTAGCTGTTAACTTGTCTAAAACGACAATTTTCATTCTTAAACATCTAATGTTCAAATCTTATAATCACTAACAAATCAATAACCGACATATTCACTATTGTTATAAGTAAGTGAGCTTAATTCCTTGATAATAAACGGACTTAACCTAGCATTTCCAATAAAAAAAGATCTTAAAACACAAATGTGTTCTAAGATCTTTAGTTATATATTTTACTAATTTATCATGATACTTTTATGATAAAGAAATTTCAAAGTGAATCATCAAGCTCTATTATAACTGTGAATGTGGTTTATTTCCGGTAATCAACCAAAATACTGATGCCATAATTGTGTCAATACGGGTAGAAAGTAAATGATTACTAGTGCTGCGATGACCATCAGTAATTGCTTACGTTGTTTCTTTCGTTTCAACAGACTACTTGTTTTGTGTAAAAAGTATGTGGCACTTTTCGCTCCAGCTGTTAGTGTTGATAGTAGCAGTGTAGGTGAGTAAGCCGTAGGGTCTTTCGTGATAGACAATAATTTCGTACCATATTCTGGATATTTTAATAATGCTTGATAAACAGCAACGATCGTGATCGTTCCCATCAAATAATTTAACAATGAATGAACTTTTTTCAAACGCTTAAACTCCTTATTTATAAATCGTATGTTATTTTTGGATAAATAAACCAACACTTTTCGGAATAATTATTTTTCTTCTTTATTTTTTTCTCCTGATTTTTCCATCCACGGAAAAGAAAAACCGATCGAATAATCTGCTTTTAGTTCTAGTACCGCATCAAACTTCCCTTTTTTGCCAGTCAACCCTTTAACTACTTTACTAGTCTTACCTTTAGACAATAATTCCCGCATCATCGTTTTCGTCAGCTTCTTCTTTGCAATCGTTGGCCAAAGTTTAAAATCACAAGAAGCATTGGTACAAGTTGCTACTTTTGGATACAACATGACGATCCCTTGTTTACACTTTGGACATCTGCCTAGTTGATCATTTTTCTTCTCCAGCGCTTTGATTTGGCGCGTTCCAGTGATTTCTTCAGATAAATCGACTGAAGTCAGTTGTTTTGGCACGGATTCGAGTAAATGAAGGATGAATTTTTTGATATTTGCTAAAAAGACTTCGGGTGTGCCCTCATTGTTACCGATCTTTTTGAGGTATCCTTCCCACTGAGCAGTCATTTCCGCACTAGTCAACAAAGGTTCTTGAGCGACCGCTTTACAAAGAGTGATTCCTTTAGCCGTAACAGTGATTTCATTTTTAGTGACCTCGATATAGTGACGTTGCTTTAGATTTTCAATAATATTGGCCCGAGTCGCTTCTGTTCCGATTCCCTCAACTTCTTTTAAGATTTCTTGTGCTTCTTCATCATCCAATGTTTTCCCTGCCGTTTTCATCGCAGTGATCAGTGTTCCCTCATTGTATGGTTTTGGTGGTTGTGTTTCTTTTTGAATACTTTTCAGATCAACGCCGACCACCTGACCTTTTACCACATCTGGTAATACTTGGACTTCTTTCTGCTTGCTTTTGGTTGCCAAGATCATTTGCCACCCTTTTTTGATTGGGATTTTCCCTGTACTTTTTAAGCGAAGTTCTTGGACACCAGTATAAATCGTTGTTTCTTCATATACATAATTTTCGGCAAACATTGCCATAGTCGTTTTCGCTACTTGTAAATAGATGGCTTGTTGCAGACGTGATAATTGCGCAAAACGTTCCTTGGAAGGTATCGTTTTTGTTGGAATAATTGCATGGTGTTCTTGGACTTTTGTCGCATCAACATATCTTTTTTTCGACCATGTTTCAGGAGTCTCTACGCTGCTGATCCCTAAAAAATCTTTATAACGTACTAGGTTTTTCACCAAGTAGTGATGTTCATTTTCAGTAATGTAAGTAGAATCTGTCCGAGGATAGCTTAAAAATTTCTTTTCGTAGAGCCCTTGGGCAGCATCTAATGTCGCTTTGGCACTCACCTTCATCAATTGGTTCATTTTTGTCTGGAGGCTAGATAAAGAAAATAAACGTGGACTACTTAGTTGTTTTTCTTTTTTAATCACCGACAAGATCTGTCCTGATTGCTTCCCTAGATGCGCGCCTGATTTTTCAATTGCTTGATGTAGTGCTTCGAGGGTTTTAAAATTCTGCTTGGGATCGATTTTCCCTGTAAACCGACCATCATCACAACTGATCGTCGCTTCTATTTCATAGTATGGTTCTTTTTTGAAGTTTTTAATCGTTTCTTGTAACTGATAGATCATATATAAGGTTGGCGTTTGGACACGTCCTAAAGAAAAGCTGCCATCGATCCCTTTTTGTTGCAGTAAGAGACTGTATAAGGGGCTCCCGTTCATCCCGATCAACCAATCCGCATTCTGTCTAGCTTTCGCTTCTTTATATTTAGGAAAATAGCTCTCGCCTGGACGAAGGTTTTTAAAGCCTTCATAAATCGCCTCTTTTTCCAGCGAATTGATCCACAAACGCTGATACTTTTTGCTTTTGGAGAAGGCTTGTGCTTGAATGATAATCGACCAAGCAATGGCTTCTCCTTCACGGTCTCCGTCTGTGGCGATAATGATCGTATCTGCTGATTGTAATTCCTTTTTGACGATTGAAAATTGTGCTTGTTTTTCTTTCGGCACTTCATAGCGGAAGGTTTCTGGGAAAATTGGTAAGTTAGCCAAGGACCATTTACTCCAGCGTTCTTCATATGCACCAGGAGGGACCATGTCCACTAAGTGACCGAATCCATAAGTAATCGTTACTTCCCCACTAAACAACGGATCAACGATCTCATAATACCCTTCGTGACGTATTCGTTTCTTAAATGTTTCAGCATAAGCTTTTGCTTGGGAAGGTTTTTCAGCCAGTATAACAGTTTTCATTTTATCCCCTCCATGATTCTCAGTCTTAGAACAGACTTCTTTATTATGGAACAAACATTCGCATATGACAACCCAAAAACTATTTTTTCAAAAGAAAAAAACGACTGAAGACCCTTGTCTAACAGTCGTTTTATGAACTTAGCTTTTACAATTGGTGAAAATCCAAAGTGTTGCATCGTCCACCTATTAAAAATGGAGGACTTTTACCTAAACGAAGTGAAATAGATGATTACAGAGAGTAACTTCCTATTTCTTTTCTTCCATTTATTTACTTAAAAAATCACTGATTGCTGCACGATTGGCGTCATTGTCGATCACCAAAATACTTCCGGCATAACTACTGTTTCCGAAGTTCCATGAACCTTCAACAGGCACACTTAAGCGATCCACACCACCGACACCTCGAGCAATCGACAAGAGATTTTTGATAATAAACAATGATGAAACATCCGTTGAGGTATAACCAATGGCTTTTCCGGCAGCGTAAGGGGCACGAATCAAGTTTAGGGGATTTTTTAGCTGACTAAAAATCGTATTCATGACTTGTTGTTGCCGTCTTACTCGACCAAAATCGCCTTCTTCATCTTTTCTAAAGCGTGCATACTGTAAAAGTGTATGACCATCCATTTTTTGGACACCTTTTTTGATATCGACACCATCCAGATTTAAATCTTTCTCTGCATCGATCTTGATACCATTCATAAACAATGCATCGACCACTTTTTCAAACGATTTAAAATCGACTTTTGCGTAATACTGGCAATCAAGTCCAAAATTTTCTTTGATGGTTTGACGGACCAGATCAGCACCGCCATAAGCATAAGCTGCATTGATCTTATTTTGACCAACTCCTGGAATTGTTACAAAACTATCACGCATAAATGAGATCAATTTTGGTTTATGAGCAGGTCCATCTAACTGTAACACCATGATCGTATCTGCACGACCAGCATCCTCACCTCTAGTGTCACTACCTAATATCAGAATATTATGTGCGCCACTCGAAGACTGTACACCATCAAATGATTCCGTTGTAACACTCGGCAAACTGGTATCATGTTCTGCCATGGATTTCCCGACAAAAAAGGAAATGACTGAAAATAAGAATAAAAATAGAATAATGCCTAGAATGATTTTCCCCCACGAACGTTTCTTTTTTGGACGAACTTCTTTTGGCTCTTTCTTCCTCTTAAAAAAGCTTTTCTTCGTTTGATTAAATCCTTTTTTGTTTCCTGCTTTTGCATAGGAATAAGGGGTTTGATAGTCATTAGCTTGTCCTTCTCTGGAAGAATAAGAAGATTCCTGATCAGGTTGATAGATCCGAGTAGCTTCATCTCTTGGATTATTCAACGCTTTGTCCTTTTGACGTTCACGTCTAAAAAAACCGGTTGATTCTTTTTTTAGTGGTTTTGCTTTTTTATGGATGTTCTTATAACGATCCATCCGACTCATTTTGTTTCCTCCCTGCTATCTGTACAAGTAAATAAAGGATACGCTATCTTCTTGATAAAAACAGCTATTTGAACCACAATTTAATAAAAAATAACGAAATGAGACAAGCCATTACACGTAAAGCGCATCACACTTCTTGTTCTAATCGTTCTCGTATGTTCTGGACTGGCATTTCTCGATGTGTCCACAGTTCAAAAGCAATTGCTCCTTGATGAATCAACATACCTAAACCATTATAGGCTTTGATTCCCATTTTTTTGGCTTCTTGGATCAAACGTGTCTCACTAGGGGAGTAGATCAAGTCAAAGACGGCTAATTGCGAATGCAACAACTTTACATCAGCAATCGGTAATTGGTCTTTCTTGCTTCCCATTCCGATATCAGTTGCGTTGATCAATAGATTCGCCTGACTCAAATCTAATGCCAGTTGACTTTCGTCCGCATAATCATGTAATCGGATGGGACAACCTGTTTTCTCAGAGACTTTCGCAAAATACTCTTTTAGTGGTAAAAAAGTGGCATTCAAACGTTTGTAAATCGTGATTTCTTGTGCGCCTTCTAGTGCCATTTGTACGACAATTGCTTTTGCTGCACCACCTGCTCCCAGAACAACGATTTTTTGATTTTTGATTGGATGCCCCGTTTCGTTGACGGAACGTACAAATCCCATACCATCTGTATTGTAGCCAATCAAACGTTGCTCCTGGTGAACGATCGTGTTGACCGCTCCGATCAATTCCGCTTCAGGGCTTAACTGATCAAGGTATGCCAAGACAGCCGTTTTATTCGGCATTGAAACATTTACGCCCAACATATCTAATGTGCGGATACTCTCAACGGCTTGTCTTAGGTTCGTTTGATCTACCTCAAAAGCCAGATAAACGGTATCAATACCCCAATGTGAAAATGCCAGATTGTGCATGAGCGGTGAAAGACTATGAGAAGCAGGCTTTGCAAAAAAGCCTGTGAGTTTTGTTTTACCAGAGATCATCTTTTTCCTCCTTATAAAATAAAACAACCATCCAATCCTCGTAAACATGACACGAGACATCAGATGGTCGATTGTTTAGTTCTGTTTCTTGTGCTTTTTCTTATGTCTATGATTGACGAGTCTTTCTAAGTTTAAAGGAGGTATGAGAAACTTGTCAACATGATTGTCAAACAAGCGGGGCCTCTTTCTCATTCATTTAAAACAAATCAATCTACTATAGGCATAAGTAGAAGGAAAAGCAGTCAGTAATCAAAAACTAATCTAACACTTCTTCAAAAAATTGTAATAGATCCGCTAGTGACAATTGCTCTTTTTCTTCTTTAGACAAATCTTTCACGATTCGTCCTTTTTGTAAAACGATCAGACGATTCCCATAATTCAAGGCATCTTCCATCCGGTGGGTGATCATCAAGCAAGTCAAGTGTTGTTCAGTAATCCTGCGATTGGTTAATTGCATCAATGATTTGGCAGTTTTAGGATCGAGCGCTGCTGTATGTTCATCTAATAGCAGCAACTCAGGCGCTTCAATGGTCGCCATCAATAAACTCAATGCTTGGCGTTGCCCTCCTGATAATTCCCCAGCTGGCGTATCTAAATGTTGCTCCAACCCATTTCCAACTTCTTGACACAATTGATAAAATGTTTCTCTTTGGTTCTTTAGGTTACGGAGACGAAGGGGTCTTTTCTTTCCTCTTTTTTGAGCCAAAAGCAAGTTCTCTGCTACTGTCATCCTTGGAGCTGTGCCCATCTTAGGATCTTGGAACACCCGAGAAAGAAAAGAAGCCCGTTTTTCTTCTGTTTCTTTCGTGATATTCCGCTCTTTAAAAGCGATCGACCCTTGACTTAATTGTAATGTTCCTGCGATCGTGTTGAACAGCGTACTTTTTCCCGCACCATTTCCACCAAGGACCGTAATAAAATCGCCTTTATTGATTGTCAAATCAATTCCATCTAATAATACTTTTTCTTCGCTCATGCCATTGCTAACGACTTTTTTTCCATTTTTAATTGTGATGATCGCTGTCATGGTCAAACCTCCTTTTCAAAACCGGTTTTAAGTTTCAATGCTTGTTTTAACTGAGGAATCATCAAACAAATGGCTAAAATAATAGCGGAGAAGAGTTTGAGATATGTTGTGTCAAACCCAAGTTTAATGACGATCAGGATCAATAATTGATAGATGATGCTTCCCACGACAATGGCAATCAAGCGTTCTGCTAACGTTAATTCGTGGAAAATCACTTCTCCAATAATGATAGAAGCTAGCCCGATCACGATGACACCAATTCCTTTATTGACATCGGCATACCCATCATTTTGTGCAATCAATGCACCTGATAAAGCAATAACACCATTTGAAAGAGTCAATCCTAAGATTTTCATTCGATCTGTTTTGATCCCTAAGGAACGAGCCATCGTTTCGTTGTCTCCTGTCGCGATATACCCTTGACCTAAATCGGTATTGAAAAAGAACAGTAAGACACCAATCAAGAGACTTAATGCAAGCAAGCCAAGTAACACGGTATCAAAATAGTCAGGTAAATGAAGACCATTGAACGTATCTTGTAAAATCGAATGATTCAATAAAGAAAGATTTGGTGTGCGCATCACGAATAAAATCACCGAGTTTAATCCAGACATGACTAAGATTCCGGCAAGGATCACTGGGATCTTTCCTTTGGTATACAACAGCCCCGTAACTAGTCCGGCAAGCATGCCTGCACCAACGCCAAGCAGTGTTGCTAAAACCGGTGAGATCCCATGAGTGATAGCTGTCACACAAACTGCTCCACCTAATGGAAATGATCCTTCAGTCGTCATATCAGGAAAATCCAAAATCCGATAAGTCATAAAGATTCCTAATCCTAAGATTGCCCATAACATCCCTTGTGAAATTGCTGATACGATCATTGTTCATCCCCCTCGTCTTTCGGTTCTTCTGAAACATTTTTAGCTTCTTGCTTTATAGAATCAGGAATCGTGATCCCTAATTTTTCCGCCTGTTTTTCATTGATGATGACATCTCCTTTATCAAAGACGTAAACAGGTGTCGTTGCTGGTTTTTCTTTTCCTAGTGCAAGCATCGCAGCCATTTTCCCACTTTGAACACCTAAATCATATTGATTGATCCCAATAGTTGCCAAGCCACCTTGTTCGACCATTGAATCAACTGAAGGGATCACTGGGATCTTCGCTTTATCGGCTTCTTTTACCACTGTCTGCATAGCATTAGCAATTGTATTGTCTAAAGGAACATAAATGAAATCCACTTGTTGACTCATCACTTGGACAGTTTGGGCGATTTCATTCGTAGAAGGTACAGCATATTTTACTGAAGTCAAACCTGCTTTTTGAATCGCTTTTTCTGCTTGGCTTACTTGGTATTTTGAATTATCTTCTGAAGAAGCGTATAAAATCCCGACTTTCTTCGCATTCGGCAACAATTCAGCGCCTAACTTGAGTTGCGCTTCAACAGGAGGCTGATCAGATACGCCTGTGATGTTTCCACCTGGTTCTTTTAAAGACTTCACTAAGCCGGCACCAACTGGATCTGTGACCGCACCTAAGACTAATGGGATCGTATTCGTTACATTAGCTAAAGATTGAGCAGCCGGAGTAGCGATCCCTACTAGGACATCTGGGTCAGCTTGTACTAATTGTTGACTCATGGTGGCTAATTTACTTTGATCTGCTTGCCCGTTTTGAAAGGAGATCGTTAAATTTTTTCCTTCCTCAAGCCCTGATTGCTGAAGACCGTCTTTGATCCCACGGTAAATTTCATCTAATGCCGGATGGCTCACATATTGCAAAACCCCAACGGAAACAGTTTGATCCGTTTCTTTCGGTTTCGATTCAGTAGAAACAGGCGTTATTTTTTCATAAATAAAGGTTCCTACTAAGTAAAGCATAATAAGTGCAACAACTGTGATCAAACGTTTATTTTTCATTTTTCTTCCCCCTCATTCCTTTAATCATCATTATTCAAGTCTGGTTTCTGACACGAACTGACAAAAAAGACAATCACCCCAACGGTAATTGTCTTCTTACATACAAAAAACCGCATAGATCGAATCTATGCGGTAGTCAAATTTCTTGTCCAGCATAGATACAAATTTTAGATTTGTACTCTAAAAAGTTGTATCTACGGTCAAAGTTCGCCATCAATACAACTTATCTACGCCAGTTACGCCAAGCTTGAGTTGTTCCTGCTAAAAATTGGTTTGATAAGTTCATTGTGGATCACCCTTTCCTTAATAATTAATCTAAGTCTAATCGAATTTAGCATGTTCGTCAACTGTTTTTTTATTCCGTCTTATTTCCAGCATTAAGATCTGTTCCCAGTTGAGCATTAGTCGAAGTCGTTTGCGTTTCTTTCCCAAGTTCTTCTTCTAATTTCTTGATATTCGCTAATGGCAAACGATTTAATTCGGGAATCAGCTGCGTAGGGAAATCACTTAACTGATTTGTGTTATAGACTAAGCGATTGGTTTCTTTGCCATTTTGGAAAAAGATCACCGTCAAATGCTCTTGCTTTAAATCGTAGCGTTGTTCTAATTCATTGACCTGATAAACCAATGGGTAAAAATAAATAGGGCGATTCAATTCCGCCATTTTTTTTGGATCATGAAAAATGTCCATTAATGCTTGATACATTTCTCCACTTGGCACACTGAACAAAACTGAAATAGCTTTACTTTCTTCAATTGTTTGCGATGCTTCATTGATATTCAAAGGTTTAAGCTTAGGAGAATTGATTTCTGCATAGACTAAGCTCTCCACCTGTGCTTCTCTAATATTTTTAGGAAAGACAAACATCGTGATCGTAATGACCAGTGAAACAAGGAATACGAACAATAAACGCATAAAATAGCGTTGTGGATGCGTATCGAAATCAGCCAAAAAATGATGGTATTTGACTTTGATGGTCTCACTTATCTCTTTCCACATAGCGATCACCTTCTTTTTCGTTTTCTTTTATTATACCTAAGTTTGAGGTAGATAGAAAAAAATACATTTAAAGAATATCGATTATTTTTCAATCCAGTATCTTTTTATGATCAAATCAGTTGATAACTACCTAGTAAATTGGTCTTTCTACGTTTTTTTCGTTATAATGAAATTACTTATGAAAAGAAATGAGGAATGAACCATGTCCTTTGATGGTGTCTTTACTCATGCAATGATCAATGAATTGCGTGAGACTCTATTATCTGGTCGGATTTCTAAAATCCACCAACCTTACGAAAATGAAGTCGTATTAGTGATTCGCTCACGTGGTAAAAATCAGCGTTTGCTCTTATCTGCACATCCTAGTTATGCTCGAATCCAGATCACTCAGATCGACTATCAAAATCCAGACACACCACCGAACTTTGTGATGATGTTACGCAAGCATCTTGATGGGGCAATTTTGGAGTCGATCGAACAAATCGAAAACGACCGAGTGATCCACTTTCATTTCACGAAACGAGACGAACTAGGAGATCTCCAAAATATCATTTTGATTGTGGAACTCATGGGACGTCATAGCACGATCATCTTAGTGAATAAAGAATCAGGAAAAATCTTAGATGCGATCAAGCATATTGGTAGTTCACAAAACACTTATCGTTCCCTTCTGCCTGGTGTAGACTATATTGCTCCACCTGAACAAAACCAGCTGAATCCCTTTAGTCAGGAAAAAGAAAAAGTCTTCCATCGGCTTTCTCAAATGGACTTGACACCAAAAGGAATCCAACAACAATTTCAAGGAATCGGTTTTGATACTGCGCAAGAATTGGTAGCTCGCTTAACAGAACGCCCCAATGAAAAAATGTTGGTATGGCAAGAATTCTTCACAGCAATCGACACCCAACTCTCCCCTAGCCTTTATGAAGTAGCGGAGAAAGAATATTTTACGCCGATCAACTATCGTTTCTTTGACTCAAATACGCAACAAAAAAAGATGTACCCGACTCTCAGTGCGTTATTAGATGCGTTTTATCAAGAAAAAGCAGAAAAAGACCGTGCCAAACAACAAGGTGGCGAGCTCATCCGCAAGATTGAAAACGAGCTTAAGCGAAACAGAAATAAACTGAAAAAACGGGAGCAGACCTTAAAAGATTCGGAAAATGCCGAAGATTATCGTCGAGATGGCGAACTATTAACTACTTTTATGGCTCAAGTACCTCGGGGCGCAAATGAAGTAACATTGCCTAATTATTATGAAGAAGATCGGCCGATCACAATCAAGCTTGATCCAGCATTAACGCCCAATCAAAATGCCCAAAAATATTTCCATCGCTACCAAAAACTAAAAAATGCCGTCAAGTTGATTGGTAAACAGATCGAAGAAGCTAAAAACGAGATCGATTATTTAGAATCTGTCTTGTCCCAATTAGAGATTGCTGGACCTATGGATATCGAAGTGATCAAAGAAGAATTGACAGCAGAAGGTTATTTAAAAAAGAAATCTTCGAAAAAACAAAAACGCAAGAAACCTTCACAGCCAGATCAATATCTTTCTACTGATGGTACGTTGATCTTGGTAGGGAAAAACAATCTTCAAAATGATCAACTTTCCTTAAAAACGGCGAAGAAAACAGACTATTGGCTCCACGCCAAAAATATCCCTGGCTCTCATGTCATTATCAAAAGTGACCAGCCATCTGATGAAACGATAACTGAAGCCGCTGAATTAGCTGCTTATTTCTCAAAATACCGTCATTCTGCCCAAGTGCCCGTGGACTTGGTTCAAGTCAAGCATTTGCGCAAACCGAATGGCGCAAAACCAGGCTATGTGATTTATGAAAATCAAAAAACGATCATTGTTACTCCAGAAGAAGAAAAGATCAACAAGATGAAACAGATGACTAACTGATGTAATGCAATTTAATCTAGTCAACAGTATCGCATCTGGCCATCATCGATGAGTAAGCACTCCCCTTTTTATTCGCTAACATGACAAGTGCCCCTTCCAGAAAATATCGGATGATTTTTCTGGAACAGGCACTTGTTTCTATTATCTAGTCTATTGCTATCTTTGAACGGGTTCATCCAAGCACTTCACTCTTGTCTTTCATGACAGCAAAAAAACGAGTAGGATGTCGAATGCCACCCTTACTCGTTTGTTAAAAACAGGCGTTTTGTTGATTCCTTCTCACTTACTTCGTTCTTTTAAAAAGCTGGAATATTTGCGCCTTTAGAATTTTTCTTAATATACTCAGCGACTTCTTTCGTCGTCATTGCTTTTTTCAATACGTTGATTTTCTCGCTGTCTTTTTCCCCTTCTCTCGTTACCAATTGCAAAGCGTAATGTTTGCTGGCAGCTTCATCTTCCAGTAAAATCGCATCTTTGGTCGATAAGCCCGCTGGTTCTAAGTAAGCAGGGTAACAAAAGACCATCGCAATGTCCTTTTCATCATAGGCTTTTACTAGATTCAATAAATCGATTCGTTCAAATTGAAGATTTTTAGGATTGTCAACGATATCCGCCACTGTACCGTTGAACCCCATGTTATCCTTTAATTTGATAACACCATTTTTATTTAAGATCGCTAATGCTCGACCTTCATTTGTTGGATCGCTTGGAATACCGACTTTAGCATTTTTGGGCAATTGATCAGCATTCTTATAGTTTTTGGAATAAAAGCCCCCCGCAAAATAATAAATGGGTTGAACGGCGACTAAATCTGCTTTTTTTTCTTGATTGAACATTTCCATAAACGGTTCATGCTGTGCAAAATTGGCATCTGCTTCATCATGTTGAACGGCATCATTATAAGCCACATTGTCACTTACTTCCATAATATCAATGGTGTAACCCTGTTTCTCCGCTTCTTTTTTGGCAATCTCCAAAATATCTTTTGATGACTCTAACTGAACAGCCACTTTGATTTCCTTTTTGTCTTTATCCGCTGAATGACCTCCACAAGCTGCTAAAGTTAAGATCGCAATCATTGCAAAACCAATCAAATAAAACTTCTTCATTCTTCTTCCTCCTATTTTCGTTTATCCAGTGTCTGAGCAACAAAGTTTCCCAGCATTTGTAAAATAAAGACTAAGACGATCATGATCACAATGGCGACATACATGACCCCATATTCATAGCGTTGATAACCGACACGAACAGCAAAATCACCGATTCCGCCACCGCCAATGACTCCCATGACAGTCGAATAGGAAACCATACTGACAGTCGTCGTCGTATACGCCAAGACTAAACCACTTCTCGCTTCTACTAGTAAAAAATGCCAGATATATTGAAAGCGAGTCGTCCCTAATGAATTGGCCAATGCATAAGTTTCGTCAGAAACATCCAGCAAAACCTGTTCAACTAGCCGGGCAAAGATAGTGATCGCAATGATACTAAGTGGTACAGAAGCTGGTATAGGACCAAAGGCTTTGCCTAATACCGCGCGAGTTACTGGGATCAACGCAATCACAAATAATAGATATGGAAAAGAGCGGATCACTGTGACTAAAAAATTCAAGGTCCAATAAATCCAAGGATAACGACCTCGAACTTTAGGATTCGTCAAAAACAACCCTAAACCTAGGGGTAATCCGCCAACCACACACACGCCCATCGAAATAGCCATCATGATGCCCGTTTCTTCGAGACTGGTCAGTAGGGCTGGCCAATACTCCATCATGCTTTGTGAATGAATCATTGCGCTAAGCTCCTTTTTATTTTTTCAAAATACGTCAAGTTTTCTTCCGTATAACGTTGTGGGTGATTTCTTAACTCGCCAATCAACTCGCCATTTTCCATGACCAAAATTCGTTGGCATAAGCTTTTCACGGTTTCTAATTCGTGGCTAACAAAGAAAATTGTCGGCTGGAATTCTTCATGGACTTTATGCAATAAACGAATCACACTTTCCGTATTTTCTTCATCTAGTGAGCTTGTAGCTTCGTCACACAATAAAATTTCTGGGTCACGTGTCAACGCCCGAGCAATCGACACTCGTTGCTTTTCACCGCCAGATAGTTTTACTGGATATACAGCAGCTTTATGAGCCATCCCAACAAAATTTAATAAATAATCGATTTTTTCACGGTTCTTTTTCTTTTGCAGCTTCAATGGTAATTCTACATTTTCATACACCTTTAAGTTATCTAATAGATTATGGTTTTGGAAAATCATCCCCATTTTTTGTTTTTGCTGCCTTTTTTCTTTTTTGTTCAACTTTTGAACGGCCACACCATCGATTAGGATTTCCCCACTACTAGGTTCTTCCATTAAGTTCAACAAACGAAGTAACGTGGATTTACCAGAACCGCTTTTCCCAACGATTCCAATGATCTCACCTGGTTCGATTGTCAAATGAATATTCTTTACCGCTTGCGTGCCTTCATAGCTTTTAGTTACATTGATCAATTCAATCATCTGTTCCTCCAACGAAAAATAGTACACCTCATCAAACTGTTTGATAAAAAATAGATAAATCAGCTTATTGATTTTCTATTTGAATAAAAAACGCTTCCTAAATACTAACTGTTTCTATAATGGCGGAGTATTCGTAAAAAAGCAACTTTTTTACTCATCTTCTATCTGTTTTTCAACTGTATTAATAATAGTGTTTTATAAACCGATTTATCTGTATCTTTTAAGAACCCTCACTGTAACAAGCATGTATTCTATCTATTGCCATTAATCACCATAGGCTAACAACGTTGTTATTTCTTTTTTCAACAAATTCAGTTTATTTTTCATAAAAACGAAAAATAGGAGGAAAAGAAAAAGCGGTCAAACGATCGCTGTTGTCGATCGTTCAACCACTTTTTCAATGGCTCTATAATTTGAGAGTGGGACAATAGTTCTTTCTCAAAAAGAAAATAAGTTCGACTTTGATGGCTAGTGTCAAAATCGAACTTATTTTTTCTATTATGTACACTTTCCTCTCCATATATTTTCCTAATTTTCTTAAATTTAATGCCATCAGTGCCAAACCAATATTAATCGTTGCTCCTTGTTTCCCACGCAAATGGAAACGATGGAACGCCAAGTGAGTCTTCAGATTCCCGAACACTAGTTCGACTTCGATTTTCTCCTCTAAAAGCTTTTTTCTGCATTCTGCTTTGAAATAGCGCCAATTATTATTTACTTGAATTTTTCGCTTTTATTCACTTTTCGCACGCGTACATTAACGACGGACTGGACAGTTCCGACAATCCTCACATTCATAGATTTTGAAATCTTGAATAAAGCCACCTTCATCTTTCGACTATCATTTTTGAACGGTATCGGACGATTCGCTGGGCAAATGTATTCATCTTGTTCTTCAAGGTAGTGCCAGTTTTCCACGTTAAATGGATTCTCCTTGTATTTCTTTTTGTTTTCTTTGTGATAACTTAGGATCTTTTTGATTAATCAATTAATCAACATGAAATAACAAAAAAATCTGAGACAGAATGAGGTTCATTCTGTCTCAGATTTGATTTTACACCACTCATCAGTCCTTATTGACAAAGAGCCAAGGTTTACACACTTTTTGTAGACTATCTTGTCATAGATATAGTTGTATTTTGTGCAATAGGTTTCTCTGAATTATTTATAACTATACTTTCTAGTTTTTTTGAAAGGTTCTGTTTCAATGATATGTCTCTTTTATTTCTTTCTTTAGCAAAGTTAATATTGAGTTTATTATACTCATTAAGAAACTTTTTTGCTTCAAAAGGACTTATTTTCCCTTGGCCTTCAAGCGAATTTATATGATTTACCTCCTTAATTATTTCAGCTTGAATATGAAATTTTTCCGACTCTAATTTTGGAATTATGTTACGATTTATCTCATTAAGGTCTGCTTTTACGTCACTAATATTACGAGGATTTTCAAATTGAGTCCTATACTGATCCTGTAATAGTAAAAGTAACTCTTTTTCTTGCCTACGGAAAGCATTGATTTCTTGAGTTCCCTCGTTGAACTGGGATATAAGTTTTTTACTTCTTATTAGAATACGTTCTGTTTCTTGTAGAGAAATAGTAGGTTGCTCTGTGCGTGATGTTGTCGTAGGTTGCTCTGTGCGTGATGTTGTCGTAGGTTGCTCTGTGTGTGATGTTGTCGTAGGTTGCTCTGTGTGTGATGTTGTCGTAGGTTGCTCTGTGTGTGATGTTGTCATAGTTGATTTACTTGTGCTCACAGAATGGGTTTTCTTTGATTCTATAGACTCTTGTAATTGATTTACCATGTCTTTACAATTGGATATAAGATAGTCGATATGCTTTTTATTTGTACTTAAAACTTTTATTTCTTTATAGCATTCTTTAAGCATTTTTTTGTTCTTTATTTTATGCTTTCTTAAATTTACCTTTTGCTGTGTCATTTTACCATATTCAATTACTATATCATTTCTTAGTTTACGGAATTTCGAGCAAAAATTTTGAACCCGCCGGAGATTCGTTTGTAATTGATTAACTTCTATAGAACTTTCAGTAGAAATTCCCTCTTTTAATTTTTTAAAATCTGTCTCTTCTTGCTTAATAAGATTCTTTATTTTTTTATGTAAAAATTTTTTAGCAGAATATGGCTGTCTTGAAACATCATCTTGTATTTTATCTAAATGTTTTAAGTTCCCCTTATTTCTGTGTTTTGAGTGTAGTTTTTTGTGTGAATAAGTTTTATCAGATAAGCGGGTGGTTTCATTCCTGTTTTCTAAATCTAGTACTTTTCCTAATCCC
Source organism: Enterococcus sp. DIV0691 (assembly GCF_051711145.1). Lineage (NCBI taxonomy): Bacteria > Bacillati > Bacillota > Bacilli > Lactobacillales > Enterococcaceae > Enterococcus > Enterococcus sp. DIV0691. The sequence goes on along the minus strand of NZ_JBIOLY010000001.1, from coordinate 1,396,769 downwards.
CTCCCTTGATTTTGGTTGTCTAAACTAGGCAGTGCCCTTGCTCCGCCTATTCCACTTGCTATGCTTAAAGCATTAATAAAAGTAACTATCATTTTGTCTAATCTCATATGCCATCAATCTCCTTTTCATTTAATGATTTTCACTTATCCTACGGAAAATAAAAACTTATACAGAAAAAATTCTGTTTCAAAAGCCATAATGCACCGATCATCAAAAGTTAGACCAAAAATCTAACGTCTGAAACTTTAATTTGCCCAAAGTCTGTTCGAGTCTTTCTAATCAAACCAACTAGTCCTTCACGTTCCTATTTTTGTACCCAACGATAGAGTGCACATAGAGACGCTTCACTTTTAATAGATATTTACCTTAGCTACTACATTTTTATCTAAAAGAGTTAATTCTTGGCTACTATCTGCCACAGTAGATGGTTCATTTATTGTAGAAGCATATCCAGAGATTTTGCTTTCAGATACACTAATTCCAATAGTTAAAATATCTAAAGATAAGATAAACTTATTTTTCATTTTCTATTACCTCGAAATCCAAAAAACAGAAAGCGCTTTCTGAATAAATCATAACAGAGAAATCAAATTATATATATAAAAGTCATAAAAAATAGTTTTCATGTCATAATCGTTCATTTTTTCTGTATTGTCCTTTATTTATAAAAAATTATTTCCACATCCACAGTCAATAAGAGCAACGAAATTCAATTCATTTTAGGATATAGATTAAGGTTTTGATATAAAAATTCGAAATTTTTTGCATACAAATAATTTACAATTGTTATTATATTTTATAAAGGTAATTTATAAATTTATTCATTGTTCATTTGTACAGGTTGATCGTATTTTACAAATCAATCAACTAGATAAATTACTATAAGGAGTAGCGAGAGATAATTTAGTGATAGATATCTAAAAAAATACCATGAAAAATTGGTTTAGTTAAACAATTACGGAGGAGTAAATATTAGCGATTATGACGTAAAACACATATTTTATGAAATTTTTTTACATAACTTAAAGTATATAATATATCAGAATAAGAAAACGTTTTTTTGTTGAAAGTGCTATCTAACACCTTTTAAGGAAACTTAAATAATGTGAAGAAAAAAATATTATTTGGTATTTATTTTGTCTCATTGTCTTTCAAAACACAAAAAAAATCTGAGACAGAATGAGGTTCATTCTGACCCAGATTTGATTTTACACCACTCATCAGCCCTTATTGACAAAGAGCTTTTTCAATTTGTTTTGATCTGACTTAGTAAAACGGTTAGACTTTCCATGAATTTTTGTGCAATTTCGCTTAATTGGCGCTTAGCAGAATAAATCACATACAATTCATTTTGGGGACTATTTGCCAATGGAATCAAACGTAAATACTCTTTGATCTCACCAATGACCAGCCCAGAACCTGAAGCATAAGCATCTGTTTCTAACACGATATTCATCAATGTTCCCCGATCACTCGTATAGATCACCGTTTCTTGATCAGGACTTTCAATCAAGTCTTCATAAAAATAAGGAAAATTATTGCCATCTTGTGTAAATCTCACTTGGGGATAAGGAAGTAATTCTTCTTTAAAAATTTCTTTCTTCTCACTGAGCGGATGTCCCTGACGTAAAAAAATGTGCGTTTGAAATTCTCCTAATGAATGGGCAACTAGCTCCCCTTGCTCTAAGTAGCGCTTGATCCCTGCTTGATTGTGTTCATTCATATAAAGAATCCCAATCTCACTATGCTGATCCTTCACTTCTTCAATCACATTAGCAGTCGTTGTTTCAATGATTCGAAACTGTTTGATCTCACTTTTGAAAGAAGAGATCAACTTTGCTGTTAAAGGACCTAAGAAATCATAATGTTGCGAAGCAATTGAAAAGCTTTCACGCTTCTCATTCGTCAAATAATAATTTTCTAAAGACTCTAACTGTAAGAGAATCCGTTCCGCTCTTTTTAAAAACTCTTGTCCTTCCTCGGTCAGATACGCCCCTCGATTCGTTCGAGTGAACAGCGTGATCCCTAACTCGGTTTCTAATTCTTTGATTCCTGCGGAAAGACTTGGTTGTGCGACATAGAGTTTTTTAGCTGCTTCTCTGAAACTCCCATTGTTCGCTACAGCAATTACATATTTTAATTGTTGGAAGTTCACTGATGATCCCTCACAAAATAACTGATTGGACGATTTTTCAACGGTTGGAGCGGACGGTTGTTTGGTTGTGCATACTGTCCTTTAAAAGGAATCAAGAAATCTTTATTTAGTTTTTGCACTTGATCCATGACAAACCATTGGATTGGCCCACTCGTTGGTGGCGTAGTTAAAGAGCCGACATAATGGTAATGGCTTTTTTGTTCAGGAAAAAGAACCAATGGATTGGTCCAATGTTCATGTTTTTCTACATCCCAACTATCGCCATTGTCTCGATCATACAACCAACCTTCATCCGTCGTTAGCTGAAACATCACACCAACAACTAAATTTTCTTTTTTGGCATTCATATGAACAAAGTGGAACTCGATATCTTCTTGATTCCCATTGATCAGATGTTCAGAAGGCATATGAAAATGGATATCTGTGAGATAATATTTCTGACCTTTAAATTCGACATAACTAAGCTGATCATAAGGAACCAAGTGGATCGTATTTTTAAATTCTTTATCTGTAAACCGTTGCTTCTGATAATGAAAAGCAATGGTATCTGATTGATCCTTCGCTGGTTCACAAGTGGTCAATGGAATGGGCGACTGCAATTCAAACGCCGCACCTTTAGCAAACCAGTCGCATAATTCAGCCCAATGTTCTGGTCCTCTTTCTCCCGTATATCCCCATTCAACATCCATATTCTTTTTCACTTTTATTCCTCCTGCATCTTTGCAAAATTTTCTATTGTTGACTATTTTTAACGATCGTGGAAACAGTCGCTAAAAAGTCTTCTTTCCCATAAAATTCTTGATTCAGTAATTCATGGAAAATCTCGTTGAAGAAATACTTGACAGAAGGACGATGCTCAAACCCTTTGATCGTAGTTACCGCTTCAATAAACATCTCTTTATATACTTTTTCTGGATTGTTCTTGATGATCTCTTCAAATGATTCATACAATAGATCGACTTTATCAGAGATTGCTAATAACTCACCTTCCACTGTGTCATCTTTTCCTTCAAACAATCGTCGGCGGTATACTTCTTGAAACTCTTCCGGAATCTCTTGGTTGATGAACTCATCCGTCATCTTTTCTTCAACTGTTTGTAACATTCCCCGTAACTCTTTATTTGCATACTTGACCGGTGTTTTGATATCCCCGATAAAACGTTCTGTGTAATCGTGATTTAACGCTTTTTCATAAAGTAATTTCCAATCGATCGCTTGACCATGAACCTCTTCAATGTCACCTAAGACTTGAGCAATCGAAGCCACTCGATAAGAATGAGCGGCTACCGTATGTTCAGTAAATTTAAAGAACCCTGGCGCTCGTGTAATTTTTTCCAAATTATTCAAACCTAAAATAAATTCATTCAATCCCATAAAATAGCCTCCCCTTTACTTTTCCGATGATTTTATCATTAAATAACTATCTTTCGCAAATATCCCGTTTGTAAATCAACGAAAAATTAATCTTTTTGATGAGAATCATGCCATTCTTGCTATAAAAAAATAGAAACCAGAAAAACAACTCTAGTTTCCATCAAAATAATCATAAGATTCAAAACCAACTCTGTGTAAGCTCCTCGCCTTAAAAACGACAAGCGAAGCACAGCAACTATTAGTTCAGAAACATTCAAAACAACATAGCTCTAAAACCAAACGTCCTCGTTTGCTCTTGTATCAGTGGTTTTGGAAGCATTCAAAACAACATAGCTCTAAAACCTCGCAGAAATTTTTTTCTTACGAAATTTCGTAATCGCGCTACTCGTCCATAGCAAAACTTTCGTCTTGGATGCTTCCTTTGTTTCATTCAGTTGTTTTGTTTGATCCTAGTATACCATGGATTTTGTTCAACGAAAGCCCTTTTTCATGAGTCCTTTGTTTTTGTTCCATCTTCGTTTTCTTCGTTACTGTTTTAACCAGTCCGCTGGATTCTTTTTCCATTCTTTTAACAAGGCTAATTCCGCTTCATCAATATATTTTTCGGCTAACGCTGTTTCGATCAAGACAGAATAATTCGTGAGAGTAAATAGTGGTAACTCTGCTTTGGCAAAATTTTCTTCACCTGCTGGTAGTTCATACGTAAAAATCGCCGCTACACCTAATACATTAGCGCCTTCTCTTTTGGCTGCTTCCGTTGCTTCTAAAACGCTTTGGCCTGTCGAAATCAAGTCTTCGATCACAACCATTTTTTGACCTTCAAAAATCCGTCCTTCGATTTGATTGCCTTTACCGTGATCTTTCGCTTTACTACGGATATAAACCATAGGCAAGTCCAAGATTTCTGCCACCCATGCAGCGTGAGGGATTCCTGCTGTTGCTGTACCAGCAATGACCTCCACGTCAGGGAATGCTTGCTTGATTTTTTCTGCTAACCCTTGAGCAATTGCTTTTCTGACTTTTGGATAACTCATCGTGATGCGGTTGTCACAATAAATCGGGCTTTTTAGTCCACTTGCCCACGTGAATGGTTCATTTGGGCTTAAGAAAACCGCTTCAATAGCTAACAAATCTTTGGCAATGTTCTTTTCAATCGTATTCAAATTGATCGACTCCATTCTTCTTTGATTGTTTGATAGGCTTGGTAGGGATCTTTCGCTTGAGTGATTGGTCGTCCAACCACGATGAAAGTTGAACCAATTCCTCGAGCTTGGGCAGGCGTGACGATCCTCGTTTGATCACCTGCAACGCTTCCTTCTGGTCTGATACCCGGAGAAAGACAAATGAAATCTTGGCGGGTGGCTGTTTTGATGCCACTCACTTCTAAGGCAGAAGAAACAACGCCATCCAGTCCAGCAGCTTCGGCACATTTCGCATAATGGATCACACTTTCTTCTAAGGGAACTTGGATCAATTGATCATGATGCATATCCGCTTCACTCGTTGAAGTAAGCTGAGTGATCGCTAACAACAATGGGCGTTTTTTGCCAGCAGGTGTTCCTTCTTCTAACCCACGTAGTGCCGCTTGCATCATTTTGATTCCGCCAGCTGCATGGACACAAGTGATATCCACGCCTAGTTTTGCTAACCCACGCATGGCTTTTTCCACCGTATTAGGGATATCATGAAGTTTCAAGTCTAAAAATACTTCATGTCCGGCATCTTTCAACCAACGAACAATAATCGGTCCTTCCTGATAAAATAATTCCATTCCGATTTTTACAAATAATTTTTCCTCTTCAGGGAATAGTTGCATAAATTGTTCCACTTCTTGCCACGTCGAAAAGTCTAAAGCAATAATTGGTCGTTGGTTCATTTCATTCGTTCCTCTCTTACTTCTTTGATTAGTTGTTGGAGGGATTCGATCCCTAATTCTGCCATTCGTACAGGTAGTTCTTCAATCAGTTTCGGACAAATGTACGGATCCGTAAAATTAGCTGTTCCTACTGCCACGGCACTGGCTCCTGCCATGAACATCTCTAAGACATCGTCAACGGTTTGGACACCACCCATACCAATGATCGGCAACTCGGAAACAGCGGCGACTTGATGGATCAAACGAATCGCCACTGGTTTGATCGCAGGACCAGAAAGACCGCCTGTCTGGTTGGCTAAAATAGGTTGACGTGTTTTCAGATCAATACGCATACCAAGTAGTGTATTGATCATCGTAAAGCCATCTGCCCCACCGCTTTCGATTGCTTGTGCAATGGGCACGATATCCGTCACATTAGGGGAAAGTTTCACATAAACTGGTACACTTGCAACCTTTTTGACAGCTTGTGTCAATTGAAAGGCAACGTCTGGGTCTGTCCCAAAGGCAATGCCGCCATGTTTGACATTCGGGCAAGAAATATTCAACTCGATCGCTTTGACATTTGGCGCTTCACCAATTTTACGACAAACCTCGACATAGTCTTCTTCACAGGCACCAGCGACATTCGCAATGATAGGTAAATCTGGATAGACAGCTAATTCTGGTAACAGTTCATTCATGACAACTTCCAGACCGGGATTTTGCAATCCGATCGCATTCAACATACCGGAGGGTGTTTCTGCCACACGTGGGGTGGGATTACCAAACCTTGCATGCGGCGTTGTCGCCTTGACCATGATCGACCCTAATTGATTCAAATCGTAATATTTCCCATATTCTTTTCCAAATCCAAAGCATCCACTGGCTGGCATGATCGGATTTTTCAATTCCAAACCTGGGAGCTTAATTGCTAAGGGATTACTCATAAAACAACCTCTCCTACTTTAAAAATTGGCCCTTCATCACAAACCTTGACACTTTTTGTTCCAGTTTCATCATCCGGTCGATGACAAACGCACGCATAACAAGCACCGATACCGCAAGCCATTCGTGATTCTAAGGACAATTGGACATTTGGGTGAGCCACAAAAAGTTGTTCGACTGTTTTTAAGAGACCATTTGCACCACAAGCAAAGACAGCTTTTGGTTGCTTATGAGTACTCATTAGCAGATTCCCGACGTTTCCATGGATCTCATAAGTACCATCATCCGTCGCTACTCTGGTTTCACCTAATTCATGAAACTTTGCTTCATGGTACATGACTTCTTTTGATGCAAATCCTAAAAAATTGGTGACTTTTACGCCCCGCATATTCAGTTGTTTGGCTAATTCATATAAAGGCGGAATACCAATACCTCCCCCTACGATGAACACTTCATCTCCTGTGGACAACCCAGATAGATCAAAGCCATTGCCTAATGGTCCTAAAACGTCTAAAGAATCGCCAGCTTTCAACGTAGAAAATTCTTTCGTTCCTTCACCTTCGATTCGATAGATGATCTGGCAAGTGTGGTTTTGTTGATCAATCGAATGGATACTGATGGGGCGGCGTAAAAGTAAATCTGCTCTAGGCACTCGAATGTGCAAAAACTGCCCAGGTATTGACATTTCTTTGACCAATTCTCCTTTTAAAGTCAATTCATAAATACGTGGTGCTAGTTGTGTTTGTTGAATGATTGTCATGACTTCTTGCTTCATATCTGCTCTCCTCTTTGGGATTTTTTCATTGCCAAACATCTCGACAAAAGTAATCCTTTCAGCCAATGTCAGTAACAAGGCGAACGAAAATGATCACTTTTATCTCTGTTTAGGTGCCTACAAGCTATTTTAACTATTACTTAATCGTTATAGGAACTGTCACTTTAGAATATGCTGATCAAATCGCTTGTGTCGAAAAAGCTCGAGACTCCATTACCCGAATGATCGCATCCGCTGTATCTAATGAAGTAAATAAAGGAATACCATGTTCAACTGCTTCTCGGCGAATGATAAATCCGTCTTTCGAGGCATTTCCTCGATCTTTATCGATGGTATTAACAACGACCTGTGCTTTTCCTTCTCGAATCAACTCAACAACATTTTTCTCCGTTGCTTTTTCAGAGATTTTAGCAACAGGCGTGACGATCAGCCCATTTTTTTCAAAATAAGCTGCCGTATGCTTAGTTGCTAATAGGCTATAACCAATTTCTGAAAAACGTTTGGCTAGTGCTAACGCTTCTTCTTTAGTTTCATCAGCAATCGTGAACAAGACGGCACCATAATCTGGTAGGCGTAGACCTGATGCTTCAAATGCTTTGTATAATGCTTTATCTAAGTTTTGATCAGAGCCCATGACTTCTCCAGTAGATTTCATTTCAGGACCTAAGTAGGTATCCACTTGTTGCAATTTAGTAAACGAGAATACAGGAGCTTTCACATGGACAGCGTTTGATTCTGGATATAAGCCATTCGTAAAGCCTAAGTCACTTAACTTTTCACCTAAGATCGCTTTTGTGGCGATTTGAGCCATTGGTATTCCTGTAACTTTACTTAAAAACGGAACCGTTCGACTTGCACGAGGATTGACTTCGATCACGTAAACTTGATTGTCGTGGATCACGAATTGGATATTCATCATACCGATACAGTTTAAACCACGAGCTAAGCGAATCGTATAGTCTTCAATGGTTTGTTTGATCTCTGCTGAGAGTGCTTGTGGCGGATAAACAGCCATGGAATCCCCCGAATGGACCCCTGCACGTTCAATGTGTTCCATGATTCCAGGGATTAGAACTGTTTCCCCATCACAAATGGCATCTACTTCACATTCACTTCCAAGCAAATAACGGTCAATCAAAACAGGATGTTCTGGGGAAGCTTTCACTGCATGTTCCATATAATCTTCCAAATCTTGTTGATTTTCAACGATTTCCATTGCTCGACCGCCCAAGACATAACTTGGTCTGACAAGAACAGGATAACCGATTTTTGAAGCGATCCCTACTGCTTCTTCTTTACTAGTTGCAGTATCACCTAGTGGCTGAGGTACTTCCAGGCTTCTTAACGCTTGTTCAAATAAATCACGGTTTTCAGCTCGATCTAAATCTTCAATTGTAGTTCCTAAAATTTTGACGCCCGCTTGAACTAACGGTTCTGCTAAATTGATAGCTGTCTGACCACCAAACTGGACGATTACCCCAATCGGTTGTTCAAGTTCAATGACATTCATCACATCTTCAAAAGTCAGTGGTTCAAAGTACAGTTTATCAGAGATCGAGAAATCGGTTGAAACTGTTTCTGGATTGCTATTCATGATAATGGCTTCATAACCTGCTTGTTGGATCGCTTTAACTGAATGGACCGTCGCATAATCAAACTCGACCCCTTGACCGATCCGAATGGGTCCAGAGCCTAAGACAAGGACAGAATCTTTTGCGGATCGTTCACTTTCATTTTCAACTTCGTATGAGCTATAAAAATAAGGCGTCTGTGAAGCAAATTCAGCCGCGCACGTATCGACCATTTTGTATACGGGTTTGATGTCGGATTTTTCACGCAGCTCTCTGATTTGCTTTGCTTCAGTTTTCCACAGTTCAGCAATCTTTTGATCCGTAAACCCGTTTTGTTTCACAGTACGTAAGACGTTTGCATCCTGTGGGTGTTCCAACAGTTCAGTTTCTAGTTCAACGATATGGAGCAACTTGTCTAAAAAGAACAAATCGATCTTTGTCAACTCCGCCAGTTCTTCAATTGGATAGCCACGGCGGATCGCCTCTGCGACATAAAATAAGCGATCGTCTTGGGCACGGACGACTTTTTCGATCAGTTCACTATCATCGATCATGTTGAGTTCTGGTAGTTCCAAATGGTGTGTCCCGATCTCTAAAGAGCGGACAGCTTTTAATAGGGATTCTTCAATATTACGACCAATCGCCATTACTTCGCCAGTTGCTTTCATTTGAGTTCCTAAAACTCGTTCCCCATTCTCAAATTTATCGAATGGCCAACGAGGAATCTTAGCAACGACGTAGTCCAAAGCTGGTTCAAATTCTGCATAAGTCGTTCCAGTTACCGGATTCTTCATTTCATCAAGTGTTAAACCTAAAGCGATCTTAGCCGCTAATTTTGCAATCGGGTAACCAGTTGCTTTACTTGCTAAAGCAGAAGAGCGTGAAACACGTGGGTTAACTTCGATCACATAATAATTGAAGCTATGTGGATCAAGTGCAAGTTGGACATTGCAGCCGCCTTCGATTTTCAATGCACGAATAATCGCTAATGATGCATCACGCAACAGCTGGTATTCATGATCTGAAAGGGTCTGACTTGGGGCGAAGACGATCGAATCGCCTGTGTGGATACCCACTGGGTCAAAATTTTCCATGTTACAAACAACAATGGCATTATCAGCCGAGTCACGCATAACTTCGTATTCAATTTCTTTGAATCCTGCAATACTGCGTTCGATCAAACATTGGGTCACTGGAGAAAGGCTCAGACCATTTTCTGCGATCACTCGAAGTTCTTCTTCATTTTTACACATTCCACCACCCGTTCCACCTAATGTGAAAGCGGGACGAACGATGATTGGATAGCCAATTTTATTAGCAAATTCGACTGCTTCTTCAACAGTTGTGACGATTTCAGATTCGGGGATTGGTTGATTCAGTTCTTCCATCAACTTTTTAAATAAATCACGATCCTCTGCTTGATCGATAGCAGATAATTTTGTCCCTAACAGCTCAATGCCTAGTTCATCTAAAATACCAGATTCTGCTAGTTCCATTGCCATGTTCAAGCCTGTTTGTCCGCCTAATGTCGGTAACAAAGCATCAGGACGTTCTTTTCGCAAGATCCTTGAAACAAATTCTAGTGTGATCGGTTCGATATACACTTGATCGGCAATTTCTTGATCAGTCATGATCGTTGCGGGATTGGAATTTACTAAAACGACCTCATATCCTTCTTCTTTCAAAGCAAGGCAAGCTTGGGTTCCGGCATAGTCAAATTCCGCCGCTTGACCAATGATGATTGGACCTGATCCAATCACCATAATTTTTTTGATATCTGTACGTTTTGGCATGTTTATTTCTCCTCTCCTGCATCCATCATTTCCATAAATTCATCAAATAAATGAAGCGCATCATGTGGACCGGGAGCTGCATCAGGATGGAATTGGACGCTAAACGCTGGATAATGGCGATGTCTAATTCCTTCCACAGTCCCATCATTTACTTCTACATGGGTGATCAGCAACTGATCTGGGTCAACTGTTTTTTCATCCACAGCATAGCCGTGATTTTGAGAAGTAAAATCGATCCTTCCAGTCGCGATTTCTCGGACAGGATGATTCAAGCCACGATGACCAAATTTCATTTTATAGGTATCCGCACCATTAGCTAAGGCAAACAATTGATGCCCTAAACAGATCCCGAAAATTGGTATTTTCCCTTGGATTTCTCGAATCATTTCAATAGCTTCTGGTACGTCTTTTGGATCTCCTGGTCCATTCGTCAGCATGACGCCATCTGGTGCTAGGGAAAGAATTGTTTTTGCATCCGTATTATAAGGTAATACGGTTAAATTGCAGTTTCTTTTACTTAGTTCACGCAAAATACTATGTTTCAAACCAAAATCAATGACAGCCACATTTTTTCCAGTTCCAGGACTTGGATATGGTTTACTCGTTGAGACTTGTTGCACTTGGTTTGTAGCTAAAACGGTCGCTTTCAATTGATCAAAAGCATGTTCAAAGGAATCACCAGCATCCACGATACTCGCTTTCATCGTTCCAACTTGACGAATTTTTCGTGTCAATGCCCGAGTATCAACCCCTGAAATTCCAGGGATACCTTTTCGTTTCAAAAACTCGTCCAATGTCATTTGACTCCGCCAATTAGAAGCCACTCTCGCATGTTCTTTGACGACTACGCCCTTGCAAGTTGGTGCGATAGATTCATAATCATCACGGTTGACACCGTAATTTCCCACCATCGGATACGTAAAGGTAATGATTTGCCCATTGAAACTTTGGTCTGTGATCGTTTCTTGATAGCCTGTCATGCTGGTAGTAAACACGATCTCGCCAAACACATTATTATTCGCTCCGAATGCTTTTCCTTTAAAAACTGTCCCATCTTCTAAAATCAATAATCGTTCCATTTGCTTCACTCCCCTTTGTGCCACACCAATTTTCCATCAACGAATGTTCCTAATGTTTCGCCCTTGACGTTCCATCCAACAAAAGGTGTGTTTTCGCCTTTTGATAAGAAATCTTTCTTATCGATTGTACTTGAGTGTTCAATATCGAAAATAGCTACGTCAGCAGGTGCCCCAACTATCAATGTCCCAGCCTCTAACTGGAAGATTTCCGCTGGCTTGGTAGCCATCCAGTTGATCACTTGTTCGAGTGTGAAACGATTGGTTTCAACAAAGTGCGTATAAATCAGTTGGAAAGCTGTCTCACTTCCTACGATCCCAAATGGTGATTCTAAGAAACTTTTGCTTTTTTCTTCTAATCCGTGTGGCGCGTGGTCAGTCGCAATACAATCAATCGTTCCATCAAGAAGTCCTTCGATTAACGCTTCTCGATCTTCCTTTCCTCTTAATGGTGGGTTCATTTTCCAAAAGCCGAAGTCTTCGGGGATATCTTCATCAATCAAGATCAAATGATGGGGAGAAACCTCTGCTGTAACGTGGATACCCGCTTTTTTGGCATCACGAATTACCCGCACGCTTTCCTTGGTAGAAACGTGACAGACGTGATAGTGCACACCTGTTGCTTCAGCTAAAAGGAGATCCCGTGCGATTTGTGAGGATTCAGTTACACTTAAAATACCTGGCAAACCTAGTTCTTTTGCTTTATCACCAGCATGCATCACTCCACCGAATAGTAATGATTCATCTTCTGTATGTGCTACCAGTGCTTTGTTATTTTTTGCTGCTTCTTTCATGGCTTGATACATTGTTCCTGCGGTCTGAACACCCACGCCATCATTCGTAAATGCAAATGCGCCTGCTTTAATCATCGCTTCTTGATCTACTAAGACTTCACTTCGAAGATTTTCAGTGATCGGTGCATATTGCAAGACTTTGACCACTGCATCTCGTTTGATCAAGTCATAGACCTGTTTTAATTTTTCCGGGGTATCAGGTACAGGGTTCAGATTAGGCATGGCACAAACAGTTGTAAAGCCGCCTCTTGCCGCTGCTTTAGTACCAGCTGCAATCGTCTCCTTGTATGTAAATCCTGGCTCTCTTAAATGGACATGGACGTCCACTAAACCAGGTGTGATCAGTTGTCCTTTGGCATCAAACACTTCATCAAATTCAGCCTCGGAAAATCCTTCGCCGATTGCTTTGATTTTTCCGTTTTCGATCCAAATTTCTGCAGGTGTTGTTTCATTCTTTCGTGTATTGATTTGACCGTTTTTAATGAGTGTTTTCATCTTTTCTTCCTCCTAGCTTTACGCTTTTCCGTTTAGTACTGCTTCTAAGATCGCCATTCTAACAAAGACGCCATTGCTCATTTGCTGTACGATTCGTGATTGTAGTCCTTCCACAAGGGAGTCAGCTAATTCGACATCACGATTGACTGGAGCTGGGTGCATGATGATCGCATGTTTTTGTAATTTCTTCGCACGTTCGACTGTTAATCCATACTCTTGGTGATAGGCTTCTTTTGAAAAACTTTCTTTCCCATCATGACGTTCATGTTGTACGCGAAGCATCATCATGACATCCACTTGTTCTAATAATTCATCTAATGGCAGGTAGTGCCCATAGACTTCAAATTCTTCATCGTACCATTCGCGTGGACCTGAAAAGAAGACTTGTGCTCCTAATCGTTTCAGCATTTGCATGTTTGATTTTGCTACTCGTGAGTGTGTGATATCCCCAACGATCGCTACTTTCAATCCCTCAAAGTAACCAAATTCTTCGTAGATCGTCATCAAATCAAGTAAGCATTGTGTTGGATGTTGGCCACTTCCGTCACCACCATTGATAATCGAGCATTGGATCGTTTTACTTTGGATCAATTCATCATAGTAATTTTCATCTCCATGGCGGATTACTGCAACATCCACACCGAGCGCAGACATCGTCAAGACCGTATCATAAAGGGTTTCCCCTTTTTGTACAGAACTCGTACTCGCTTCAAATTCAATCACTTCTAAGCCTAGTTTCTTTTCGGCTACATCGAAGCTCTTATGCGTACGAGTACTATTTTCAAAAAACAGATTCGTCGCAAAGTATTGCGGTTTTTGTGGTGTCCAGTTTGCTCCTTGTTTAAACTCTTGACCTCGTCGGATCAAGCCCATGACTTCTTGATCCGTTAAAGCTTCCACTGTCAATAAATGTTTTAAACTAATGCGTTCTGATTTGATGATCATGATAGTTCCTCCTTATTTTTCTTCGCTACGTGAAGTTTCGGGTAAGATAAGATTCAGAATGATACCAAGTACAGTTGCTAAAGCCATTGCTGATAACGTGAAGGTGCCTACTTCAAAAACCAAGCCGCCGATTCCGACCACTAAGATCACTGAAGCAATCAACAGATTTTTCTTTTTATCAAAATCGATTTTATTTTCGATCAAAATCTTCATTCCACTCGCTGCGATCACTCCGAACAAGATAAAGCTGATTCCGGAAATTACGGGTCCGGGGATACTTAAGATCAAAGCGCTTAATTTGCCCACAAATCCTAAAATCACAGCGAAAACTGCTGCACCACCGATGACGAATACGCTGTGTACACGAGTGATTGCTAACACACCGATATTTTCCCCATAACTTGTAACTGGAGGACCACCGACGAAAGCTGCGACGATCTGTGCTAAGCCATCTCCCATCAATGTTTTGTGTAAACCTGGCTCTTCAAAGAAATTACGTTTTGTTAATTTATTCAAGACCATCAAGTGTCCAATGTGTTCCGTCATCGTAACGAAAGCAATAGGTGCCATCGTCGTAATTGCCCCTAAGTAAAGCTTCGGTTCATATTGAACAAATGGAATCTCGAAGTTTGGTAAAGCGAACCAAGCAGCATCAGCGATCGGCTTTGTATCGACGATTCCGAAGAGTAAAGCAACGAGGTAGCCGCAAATAATCCCTAACAAAATTGGAATAAGTCCTAAAAATCCTTTTAGCCACATGTTGAAGAAAATCGTCAATGCTAAAGTGATCAGTGCCACGGCAATATATTTAAAATCATAGTTGCCTTGGTTATACATTGCGTTCGTTGCAGCATTCGCTGCTAACCCCAAACCGATTACCATGATCACGGGACCAACGACAATCGGTGGTAAAATTTTGTCCAACCATGCTGAACCGATCTTTTTGATGATCCATGCGACGATCAAGTAAACCAGACCAGTCGTTACGGCTCCTTGGGCGATCGCTGGGTAACCGTCAGTCTTCATCAGCATTTGCATAGCTGCGATAAAGGCAAAGCTACTACCCAAGTATGCTGGAATCTTTCCTTTAGTAGTAAAAAGATAAACTAATGTTCCTAATCCTGAGCTGACTAAGGCAATCCCTGGATCGATCCCCACTAAAATCGGCACAAGTACAGTAGCACCAAACATCGTAAAGAGATGTTGTAAACTTAAGCCGATCCAATGTCCTGTTTTTGGGCGATCGTGGATATCTAAAACCGCATCGTGATTATGGAATTTTTTCTGTTCTGACATATCAATTGCTCCTCTATTCTTCCTCTTTCAAAATCATGATTCGATCTTTGCCGTCAAGTTCTTGCATTTCGACTAAGATTTCTTCTGTTTTTGCTGTGGGAATGTTTTTCCCAACATAGTCTGCTCGAATCGGTAACTCCCGATGTCCCCTGTCTACTAAGACAGCCAGAGAAATTTTTCTAGGACGACCATAGTCCATTACTGCGTCCATCGCTGCTCGAATCGTTCGTCCAGTGTAAAGGACGTCATCGATCAAAATCACTTCTTTTCCTTCTAGTGAAACGGGAATATCTGAAGAATGAAGTTCTGCTTCAGCTGGTGTTTCTTTTTTATCATCACGATACAATGTGATATCCAGCTCTCCGACCGGAACTTCGATGCCTTCTAGTTGCTTCAAACGATCGGCAACTCTTGATGCGATGTAAATGCCTCTTGTTTTTATCCCAATTAAGACAACATCTTGAATCGTCTGATTTCTTTCAATGATTTCATAAGTGATACGTGTCAATGCCCGCTTCATGGTTACTTGATCCACAACTTCTTTTGCTTGCATGTTTGTTTCCTCCTTTTTTATACACAAAAAAACTCCTGCCCTAAGAGGACAGGAGGAATGTCTAGACTGAGTGTACATTTAGATACACTGATAGTTATACTACGTCATTGAGTAATCGATGTTATGGCGCACCATAGCTCTCTTACCCACACCCTTCTTAGCCTCACGGGACTAAACTTAAAGGAACTGATATGAAGTTTTTATGCTTTCGTTGTTAAATACTATACCGTTATCTAAATCAAAATGCAACACTTTTCCTTAGTTTTTCTAAAGTTTTTTCAAAGATTGTTGGAAGCGGTGCTTCAAAGACCATTTTCTGACCTGTGATTGGATGGGTAAAACCTAAGAGCTTCGCATGAAGAAATTGCCCATTTCCTTTCAATGTCTTACTTGGTCCGTAAACTGGGTCTCCAGCTAAAGGATAGCCTATATATTTCATATGCACACGGATCTGATGGGTCCTACCTGTTTCTAACGTCAACTCCACCAACGTAAAATCATTGAATCGTTCCAAGACATTAAAATGGGTCACGGCTGGTTTGCCATCTTCTCTGACTGCCTGCATTTTACGGTTCACTTTTGATCGACCGATCGGTGCGTTGATCGTTCCTTTTTCATGAGGAATCACTCCATGGACTAACGCTACGTATTTACGTAAAGAAGTTTTATCTTTTAATTGCTTGGCCAAAGATTCATGTGCTAAATCATTTTTCGCTACCATCAACAAACCTGAAGTATCTTTATCGATTCGATGGACGATCCCTGGACGGATCACACCATTGATCGACGAAAGATCTTTTACATGATACATTAAAGCATTGACCATCGTACCATTCGAATGACCTGCTGAAGGATGGACGACCATGCCTTGTGGTTTGTTGACAACAGCAACCGCTTCGTCTTCATAAACGATTTCTAATGGAATGTCTTCTGCTTCAATTGAAAGAGTCTCTGGTTCTGGCACAGCGATCACGATTTCATCATTTTTCTTCACTTTATAATTTGCTTTCACCACTTGTCCGTTGACCGAAACGGCACCATCTTTGAGCCAAAGCTGGATTTGTGAACGACTATAATCGTTGAATAAACCTGTGAGTACTTTATCGATCCGTCCTGTTTCTGTTTGAATCGTTGCGTTTAATTCTGTCATTTTTTCCCTTGTTCCTTTTCATCTAAAATAATATATATCAAAATAAGAATCACACCACAAACAAGTGTCATATCAGCTACATTGAAGATCGGAAAATTCATAAAATCTGTTTGGAACATATCGACGACATATCCCAGTCTTACACGATCAATAAAATTCCCAATAGCTCCTGCCAAAATAAAACTTAGTCCTGTCAGCAACCATCGATTGCCCTGTTTGCGATTCTTGACCATCAATGTCACGACAACAATGACAGCAACCACTGTGATTATGACGAAAAACCACATCTTCCCTTCAAGCATACTCCAAGCTGCCCCAGTATTGCGTATATGATTCAACGATAAGACGCCTGGAATCAATGTCTTCGTTTCGCCTAAAGATAAATCATTGACGATCCACCATTTGACCCACTGATCAAGAGCCACTAATAATCCACTGATCATAAAATAAATTGCTAACAAAAAATCATTCCTTTTCTATTTGTTGATAAATATCTCTAGGTCTAATGATCCCCAGTAAGTTGCCGTCAGGATGACCATCTTTGGTAATCAGGACTGCTTCTAGAGTTCCTTGTTCCCGAAACATTGTTTCCACTTCATAAACATAAGTATGTTCAGCTACAAAACGATAATTCGTATATTTGCCATCACTAAAAATCAAATCAGCCGCTTTTTTATCTGTTAAATCAATGGTACCTTTTTGACTTTCCTTTGCTAGCCAAAAACCAATGACCCGCAATGTCACAAGCGCTACGAATTTCCCTTTATTATACAAAGGAAACTGTGAGTATCGTTTTTTGGCAACCGTTCCTAACAAATCAAGTAAAGGAAGATCTCGTTCAAAACCTGTGACATGTTTCGCAAAGCGAGGTAAAACCTTTGCTGGACGAATCAAGTCTTCTTCAATCTGCTGGATCTTATTGACTGCCCAATCATTGGGTTCAGCAATCACAAAGTCCACAGCAATCCGATCGTGAACAATGGCATTTCGTAACTGCGCCAGCTGAAGCAAATCTTCTTCATATTGACGAATCACTGCTTTTTTGCGTTGGGCAAGTCGCCGAACTAACTCAGTAAATCCCATATTGCGGGCATTACCCATTTCATCTCTCATCCATTTTTCGATCCGATTAAAACTACTTAAAAAAATATCAGAGTTTGCCATCTTTCTCCTCCTTGATTACATAGGCTTGGTTTTTGATGAAAAAAAAGAAGCCAATCATTACAAGTACCACGAACATACTATAAATTAGATTGTGTAACCACAATGCGCTTAATCCACTTCCTAAAAATAAAAAGGGATAAATCTGTAACAATAAGAGATTCATTGTAATGACGTATCCTTTGGACGGATGCGTTATTGTATACACTGGACTTTTTAACCAATAAAACGAAACTTGCATTGTAAAAGGTGCTTCTAACTTAAGTAAAACCGATTGATTATGATTCAATTGTCCTTTTTTCTTTCCATTGATCCGCAGTTGGATCGGACTACCCATGCCATAAAAACCTGTTCGTCTTGTCACTCGTACGTCCATAACGCCCCTCCTCCTGATGCTTTCTTAGTATACCGTAAAACACCCGAACAAGAAAGTAGATGTCTCAAAGTGTTTGAGTTCCCTATATTTAACTAATTTATAGACATTTTTTGCTCAAATGCAGCGAGTACAGCAAAAGTAGCCAACCAGAAAAACTATTAGAAATCTGTTGTAACATCTTTTTCACTCCTTATATATCCATTAAAAATGTTCGATAGAAAATAAAAGGATGACTCAACTATCCGTAATGAATAATTGTGTCATCCTTTTTTACTGTTTAGAAGTATTTTTTTCAACCTCACTTTTTGTAAATCTCCACTTGCTTTAACTACTTTATCGTTCATTGCTTTGCAACAACTAAGTAAAGAATAAGAAAAGGAATATACCCACACCATTATAAAAAACATGGGTCAATATGGCGTACCACACATTAGAAGTTTTTATATAAACGAATCCAAATAGAACGCCGCAGAAAAAAAGGTTGAAATTTCCTCCGTGTACGATTGAAAACAAGAATGAAGAGATTATGAGGAGAGAAGCCTTTGTTTTCCTGTCAGAATGTAAGCTGATTAGACTAAATCTAAAAATCATTTCTTCTAAAAATACACCGTACGTTGTAGCACTTATTATATATTTTTTCAATTCACTATTAGCTAAAGAATTTAGGGGTAAGCTATTTGTATCAGGCAAAGCAGTATTAATGACAATAATACTAACGATACAAAAGACTGCAATAAATATGAGTTTCAGCCATTGTATTTCTACTAATGATTGATAGAGAAGCTGGTGGAACAACACCAAAAACATAAAACTTAGGATCAACGGAAACCAAGAAATCCAATCAAATATGAAATCATATTTGATTGGGATCCCTATATTTGGGATCATAAAATAAATAATAAAGTAACTCAAGCAAAGAATGAATTTCCAATGTTTCTTAGTATTCCTATGTATCATATTGCTACATAATCAATATATTGTGTATTTGCTGTAGCAGTTTGAGTACGAATATATTTATTGTCTACTTTACGATAAACTCGGTAAGTGACCGTTATCCTTGCATTTTGACAATACTTCTTGAATTTTCCGTTTACTGAGTATTCGTTCCCGATTTTAATATTCATTCCGAAGATCGTTGCACCAATTGCTAATGTGGTTTTTCTATTGTGGGTTTCTGTACCCGAATATGTACGATTTCCTTTAGAAATACGCCAACTTTGAGGTTGTGACCAAGTTTTTGTCTGAATCGATGGTTCGTCTAATACATAGTACTCATCATCACTACAAATTGCTATGCCAGAACTATTCGTTTCATCGGCTAATACTGTAACACACGGAGTTACAGCAGTTCCTAAAGTCAAAAGTGACGTAGACACCAAAATTGTTCTAAATAAATACTTTTTCAAAAATTTGCACTCCTATTTTAGTATTAAAGAGAACGTTTTCTTCACAATGATTATAAATTATTTTATTTTAGACATATGATTGCTATCATAAAAAGCTGTTTTGAACTCAAAATCATCCGTGAAACCGCCATTATTTACTTGTTGACTAACACAATATGTATAAAAACAAGTCAGCCCTTGTATGAACATATACAAGAGCTGACTTTATACTTTTTTTTGATCGAAATGGAGCCTTTACCTAATTTTAGGTATTTACTCGTTTTTTGTGTATTCTCACTAAACATTTTTGATAGATGGCTTTTTTATGAAGCACCCTATCCTCTTTCTTTTTTAGAATAATCCCAGTACTTCCCCATCACTGGTAACATCCATATTCAATGCAGCTGGTTTTTTGGGAAGTCCCGGCATAGTCATGACATCACCTGTTAGCGCAACGATAAACCCAGCCCCTAATTTGGGAACGAACTCTCTGATGGTAATCGTAAATCCTTCAGGAGCGCCTAGAAGTGTCGGATCGTCAGAAAATGAATATTGGGTTTTCGCCATACAAATTGGCAGTTTATCCCAACCATTAAGGACAAACTCATCGATTTGTTTTTTTGCTTTTTTACTAAAACTGACACCTTTTCCACCATAAATCTCTTGGACGATCGTTGCCACTTTTTCTTCAATAGTCGCTGTCGGTTGATACAAGGGCTGATAATCTGCTTGCTGACTATCAATCGCACGAACGACCGCTTTGGCAAGTTCAATTCCACCATCTGCGCCATGCTCCCAAACACTTGCTCGTTGTACGATCACCCCTTGATTTTCGCAAAGACGTTCTAACAAAGTAAATTCAGCTTCCGTATCTGTCACGAATTCGTTGATCGCAACAATTACTGGGATATGGTATTTCTCCATATTGTGGATATGACGTTTTAAATTACTGAATCCTTTTTCCAATGCTGCTAAATTTTCCGTTTTCAACTCTTCTTTAGTTGCACCGCCATGCATTTTCAATGCACGAACTGTTGCTACGATCACGATCGCATCAGGTGCCTTTTTCAAATTCGGAACTTTGATATCTAGGAATTTTTCTCCACCTAGATCTGCACCAAATCCAGCTTCAGTCACCACATACTCCCCTAATTTAAGAGCTGTTTGGGTAGCTAAAACACTATTACACCCGTGAGCAATATTGGCAAAAGGACCGCCATGAACAAATGCTGGCGTGCCATAAATCGTTTGTACTAAGTTTGGTTTGATTGCTTCTTTTAATAGCAGTGCCAATGCGCCTTCTGCTTTGAGATCACCAGCTGTCACTGGCTTTTGATCAAAGGTATAACCGACAACAATTCGAGCTAAACGAGCTTTTAAATCATCGATGTCTGTTGCTAAACATAAAATCGCCATGATTTCACTTGCTACGGTGATGTCAAAGCCATCTTCTCTCGGCACACCTTGAATCGGACCGCCCAAGCCAACAATCACTTTTCGCAGTTCGCGATCATTCAAATCGACGACACGTTTCCAGATCACACGACGTGAATCGATTCTCAGTTCATTCCCTTGATGGATATGATTGTCCAAAAGTGCAGACAATGCATTATTAGCAGACGTAATCGCATGCATATCGCCAGTAAAGTGTAAATTGATATCTTCCATTGGTAATACTTGTGCATAGCCTCCGCCGGCAGCACCACCCTTGATCCCCATGACTGGACCAAGGGAAGGTTCTCTTAACGCAATCACTGCTTTTTTACCAATTTGATTCAATGCGTCCCCAAGACCTACCGTGATGGTCGATTTACCTTCTCCAGCTGGTGTAGGATTGATGGATGTAACTAAAATCAAGTGACCATCTGGTTTTTTCTTTAATTTCTTGATGGTGGAAAAATCGATTTTCGCTTTATATTTTCCGTAAAGCTCCAGGTCATCTTGTTGGATATTTAATTTTTCCGCAATTTTAATAATCGGTTTTAACTCTGTTTCTTGTGATATTTGTAGATCGCTCTTCATCAAATTACCCCTTTACACGAACTTTATACCCAAAACAAAAGAATTTGTTCAGTTATATCTATTATACCTTTTTTTATTTTAAAACAAAATAGGCAAGATTGCTTTTTTAATTTAATTGACGTATATATAAATACTCTTTATAATGTTAGTTATGATCAGACTTTAGAAAGGTCGTGAGAGCTTTGACCACAGGAACTGTGAAATGGTTTGACAACAAAAAAGGATATGGATTTATTAGTTATGATGAAACAGAAGAAATATTCGTCCATTTTACTGCAATTGAAGAAGAGGGATTCAAAACCCTTGAAGAAAATCAATCTGTAGAATTTGAAATAATCGAAGGAAACCGTGGGGCACAAGCCGCTCATGTCAAAAAAATGATCTTATAAGAAAGTTTCAACAATGAGTAACTTCTCTTCAAAACAGAAGAGATTGCATCAAAAATATTCAATTTAAAGAAAGACCGATACTCCGCAAAATGTTCTTTGCAAAGTATCGGCTTTTTTATAATTTTATAATTGCTTGAACGATAGAAAATCAACTTATGCTGCGTCTCTTCCATACAGTACAACGTTCACTAATATTACAAAATCTCACTTTTCAATAAAAAGATACATATTTCTGTTTGTTTTCTAATCCTATCGAAAGAAGGTTATCTCGAATTTATCAGATGATTTGAAAAAGACTGCTCGACTGTATTGAAAACTTGTTTTCTAGCGTTTGCTTTAATATTTTTTACAAATTTCTTTTCTTTTTTCTTCGCTATTATTTCTTCTCGTTGTATCTATGCATCCTTCTCACTTATTTCCAAGTGAATGATGTCTTTCGCATCAGATTATTTTCTTTTCAACATTAATTGCCATTTTAAAAGAATCTTTCTAAATCGAGACAACGGATTTAAAGAATCGACAATCCGAGCAAGGGCTTGATTGTTATATAGCCTTGGTTGATAATCTTTTTTGATTGCTTTTATACCATTTTTTTACCGAGCTTTTCTAATAACTAGTTTCAACGATCACTTTCACTATTTATGATTCGTTCATTTATGTATCTTCTTGAACTGGTTCCTGAAGTTATTTCCTGCGAATCAAACCCAGCCATGATATTTTTTAAGTCCTGAAGGTTATAACCCTGTGTTTTGCTGTTTTCTTTTAAAAATTACCTACCATTTATCACTCCTAATTGCTCAAAACACTGAATCCAACGATTGACATCAAAACTATGTGAACCCATAGAAAGATTCATCTCGTTGAGGTGATAGATGTCTGTGAACTCCTGGAGTAGCCCTTTTGCTGATTCGCTAAATTTCTAGAAATTTGCGCATTTTTCCAACTCTCTTGATTTGTTGCACGGACAGATAGCGAACGTATTTCTTGTTTATTATTCGAACTACCTTGTTTCACTCTTGATGTCTGTGCTTTTTTCATCTGTGTTCTTTTGCCATTTTCCTTTCTTTTATTTAGCTTTTCCAAGTGCATTCTCCGTAGTTTTGTACCTCTCGTTTTCCATATTCCTTTTATCTTCCTACCGTTCCTCCGCCATAGTCTCACTATCTTCCTACCGTTTCTCCGCCATAGTCTCGATAGCTTCGCACCTCTTCTCTTGAGAATGCCTGTTTTCTTCCAAATTCGGTAGAGATCTTCAAACATTTTTTTTATTTCCACGTCCGTTTTTCTCCTTATACTTTTTCTGTAAGTTTTATTATAAATTAGAAAAAATGTTATCTTACTTCTTTTTTTCCTTTAAAAAATATTTAGTGCAAATTTTTTATAATATCCTTTATGTTATTAAGTTATATATCCCTTGGTTGAATGGTCAGGTGTCCATTACTTTATCGAAAGTTACTGGTCGAACATCATATCATCCATTTTTCTAGGGTCAAGTTCATACAAACGTCAGCAAGACACAATCAAGCCGAAGAATCTCACCCTGATCATAAAATGATCTTCGGATTCTTCGGCTTGTTTTCTCAGAGGTTATATATAGTTATGTTTTTCTCGCAGCTATTTTATATCTGCTGAATCAATTGGTTTAAACAAGTAAAAATCAATCAGCTAGTTGTATTTACTTGGTTGTTAGTGCTTTGTTGCTCTTTACCTTCAGAATAGTAGGACAAAAAAGCCGTCTGACTTTTTTTGCGCATCAGATAGAAGGTTGGCTCAGCCTTCCCTACATATTTAATCTTTACACCTCTTTTGACCGGTGTTACAGAGTCAATATCTTGTAGCGGGATATTTTGGTCCTTCCAAAAAGCAGCATATTTAATTTTGATTGCATGGTTTTTCAAAATAAATGACCGACGATACCCAAGAAAAAGAAAAATTAAAAATAGCCCCATCACTAAGTTACTTTTCCAATAGGGTCTAGTGTTTTCAAGTGATAAAATCAAACTAAAAAATAAAATGATCAAAGATAAAGACCAATAGATGATCGTCTGCGCCCATTCCGGCTGCCAGCGAATTATTTTTTTCATTCTTTAACCTCGCATCTATTTGTAATGGTATAATTATAGCATAACACTATTTTTATAAAAAGGAGAGCTTCCTTATTATGATCAAAGTATACATTGATGCTTCCACAAAAGGCAATCCAGGACCTAGTGGTGGAGGCATTTTAATTATCCATGAAAATAAACAAGAACAGCTTACCGTCCCACTTTCGGATGGCTCCAATCATCAAGCTGAATTCGAAGTCTTTTTAAAAACTTTAGAAATTTTAAAGGAAAAAGGCTGGGTCAATGAAACAATTCTCTGTTATTCCGATAGCAAAGTACTTGTTTCTACAATCGACAAAAACCACACGAACAACGAAAGTTTCTCTTCCCTTCTATATGAGATCCAACAATTACTCGCTCAGTTCCATTTACTCATCTTACAATGGATTCCCGAGAGTAAGAATAAAGGGGCGGATAATCTGGCACGCCAAGCGCTTCAAAAACAATTAAATCCATAAAAAAAAGACTTTTTAGCTACTTACTAAAAAGTCTTTTTAAAGTTTCTGATTTAATAGAGAAGATAATTGTGATCAAAAGTAATATCGAGTTCAAAAGAACCAACCTTTTTCTCAATAGCTTGACGAATCTTTTCTTCTAAAACATCATCTGGTAACTTGAAATTCTGAGGAACTACAATATCGAATTGCAACTCTTTCCCTTTACGTATGATCCGTAAATCGTGCAACCTCAACTCTTCCCCCAACTCTTTGATAATTTGTCTCAATTGTTTCAATATTTCACGGTATTGTTCATTATGGATTGCTACCGGATCTAGATGACAAACTAAATCTACATCCAAAGTCTTTTTAAAGTCTTTTTCGATAATATCAATGATTTTATGTGCTTCATTCAAGTTTAAACTGTCATCAACTTCAATATGAACAGAAGCAAACTTTTTATTTGGTCCATAATTATGAACCAACAGATCATGAAAACCTAAACTCGATTTATAAGAACTTAATTGTTTTTCCATTGTTTTGATTTCTTCAGCTGTTGGACGGCTACCTAGTAATTCATAGACAAAATCACGTAACATCATGATCCCACTAAAAATAATGTACCCGGCTAAGACAAAACCAACATAGCCATCAATACGCCAGCCAGTGAATCTTTCGATACCTGCAGATACTAAAACAGCTAACGTCGTGAATACATCATTGTAACTATCTTTGGCTGTCGCTTTTAGTGCTTCTGACTGAATTGTTTTTGAAAATCTAGTGTACATTCGTCCTTGTAAAAGTTTTAACAGAATCGAAAATATCAGGACAAGAAACACGATCGGTGTCAGGACTAAATGTTCCGGCCGAAAAATTTTCCGTATAGAAGCGTCCAAAAATTGAAACCCTACATACGTAATGATGATTGAAACAAATAAGCCACTGATATATTCAAATCGTTCATGTCCAAATGGATGTTCTTGGTCTGCGGGTTTTGCAGCAATCTTAAACCCAACAAGCGTCAAAATGGATGAAGCTGTATCGGATAAACTATTGATAGCATCCGCCATGATCGAAACACTGCCAGAAAAAAGGCCGATCATAAACTTCGCAACAAACAATAACATATTTGAGATAAGACCTAAGATTCCAGCTATAATACCTTTTTTGGTACGTTCTTGCCCACTAATCATTTTTTGTTCTTTTGACACTTTTTCGCTTCCTTTATTCTTTATTCTGGTTTAAGTGGCGTTGCAGCAAACAGCGCTTTAGCAATCAGTGGCGTAATGATTCCGGCACCTATCGCTTCCGGAATCCCATTGATTGCGGCAACTCCTGCCAAAGTTTTAAATAATAGATCCGCATCTACGCCATACGCATCAGCAGTTGCCCCAGTATAAAACAGTCCCATAAACCCTAGAACTAAAAGTGTATTCACGAGTGAGCCAAATACTCCTGCTAAAACCGAACCAACGACTACAGAATGATAACGTTGATAAATCCAGTGAAAAATGATTCCTGCAACTAAGCCAACTAACACTCTAGGAACAACTGAAATGATCGGATTGGTAAAGACGAGGGTATCAAATGGGGTCGTAGGCATGGCGTAAGCACGAATGATCGTGGCGATCCCCCAAAACAAACCAATGACCATGCCGTCTTTCGGTCCTAATACAACCGCAGCAACGATAACTGTTATGTGAATAATCGTCAAACTAATAAATCCTAAAGGAATAAACCCTAACCATGGAACCATTGCTTGAACGATAATGATTGCTAATAAAATCGCTCGTAAAACTAGACGAAAAGTTTTATTTTTACTATTCAATTTTACCCCCTCCTTTTTATTCTAATCGTAAAAGGTTTTGCTTTTTTGTCAATTAATTACTCTCAAAGAAAATGCTGATTGGTTGCATTCAGTTCTCATAAAATAAACCGAATTTGTCAACGGGATTTCCGTTTCAAACAAATTCGGTAGAACTTTTCTTTAACAAATAGGAGGATTCAATACTCCTTGAACAAAAAAGGTCGTTCTTGAGCCCTTTAGCATGTATGAAAATACATAGTATTATCGGTGCTTCCTTAAGCGATAAGCGATCAGTGTTTAAACTATGAAAAGCTGTTTAAAAAATGACCGCTTACTCGCTTCAATGAAAGCATCCTATTCCCCATTATTTGCTAAAACAAGGTCAAGCATTCGCTCCTTGAAATAAGTTTTTTCTCTCCCAAACATAAAATACCGTTTCAAAAGGAGGTTATTATCATCTGAGCTATTCGACGCTTTCCCATTTTATTTGGAAAAGTATTTAAAGTTGATTATTGATTAGACAACCATGTTTTAGCTTCTGATAAAGCATCTGGGATACCAGCAGGGTTTTTCCCACCTGCTTGCGCCATATCAGGGCGACCACCACCGCCACCACCAACTTTTGGTGCGATTGCTTTGATCAAGTCACCAGCTTTTAGCCCAGCATCATTTGCTTCTTTCGTCATAGCGACTAACAAACTAACTTTTCCGTCTTGTTCATTTGCCAAAACAAGAATATCGGAAATGTTTTTTTGTTTCCATTGGTCTGCTAATTGACGTAATTGGTTCATATCTTTTACTTTTACTTGTGCAGTAATCATTGAATGACCACTAACTGTTTCCACATTTTTAAAGACATCGCCTGCTTGTTGGTTCGCTAGTTTACTTGCTAATTGTTCATTTTCTTTTTGTAGTTCTTTTAATTGTTGTTGTAATTGTTCCGTTTTTGATACAACCTCTTTTAATTGAGGTGATTTGACAATTGTGGCAACTTCTTTTAATTGTTTTTCTTCCGCTTCCAATAACTCATAAGCTTCTTTACTTGTTACAGCTTCGATCCGACGAACACCGGCACCGATTCCTGATTCAGAAACGATTTTAAAGATCCCAATATTTTCAGTATTTGTTACATGGGTTCCACCACAAAGTTCGATAGACCATCCACCAATGTTCACTACACGGACTTCTTGACCATATTTTTCACCAAATAAAGCCATAGCCCCCATATTCTTAGCGGTATCGATATCTGTTTCAATGGTTTCTACTGGGATTGCTTCCCATATCTTCTCATTAACGATTCGTTCCATTTTTACTAATTCATCTGCTGTGATTTGTCCATAATGAGTAAAGTCAAAGCGTAAATGTCCAGGAGCAACTAAAGAACCAGCTTGGTTTGCATGTTCCCCTAAAACTTCTTTTAAAGCTTTATGCAATAAGTGAGTCGCTGTATGGTTCTTAATGATGCGATTTCTCATCGGTACATCGATCAATAAGTGGTAAACTTCGCCTTCAGTCAATGTTGATAGCACTTCTACGGTATGCATAAATTGTCCATTCGGTGCTTTTTGAACGTCAACAACTGTCGCAACCGTTTCTCCAGAGGCATTGATGATCCAACCTTGATCAGCCACTTGTCCACCCATTTCTGCATAAAACGGTGTTTGATCAAAAATCAATTGACCTTGTCCAGCAGACAATTCACTCACTAGTTCTTCATCTTTGATAATCACCAATAGTTTGCTGTCTGATTCAACTTGATCATAGCCAATAAATTTACTATCCACTTTGATATCTGTTAATAGGGCAGATTGGACTCCCATTGATTTTTCTGTACTACGAGCAGCACGCGCACGTTGTCTTTGTGCTTCCATTTCTTTTTCAAAGCCTTCATGATCGACTTTCAAGCCTTCATCTTCTGCCACTTCTTCGGTCAACTCCACTGGGAAACCGTAAGTATCATATAATTTGAAGATATCTTTTCCAGCAAGTGTTGTTCCATTTGCTTTTTTGACTTCAGCGATCACTTGATTCAAGATTTCAAGACCTTCGTTGATCGTTTCATTGAAACGTTCTTCTTCGGTACGAACTACTTTTTCAATAAATTCTTTTTGTTGAAGGACTTCCGGATAATAGCTAACCATGATTTCGCCAACTACTGGAACAAGATCATATAAGAAAGCTTTTTCGATCCCTAATTTTTTCCCGTGCATCACTGCTCGGCGTAATAAACGACGAAGAACATAGCCACGACCTTCATTTGAAGGAAGCGCCCCATCTCCAATCGCAAAAGATAATGCTCGGATATGATCCGCAATTACTTTATAAGAAATGTCGGTTGTCGGGTTTTCACCATATTTTACTTGGTTACTTAGTTTTTCTACCGCATGAATGATCGGTAAGAACAAGTCTGTTTCAAAGTTTGTTGGTGCGTCTTGAACGATCGAAACCATCCGTTCCAGCCCCATGCCCGTATCAATGTTTTTATGTGGTAAAGGTTCAAATGTATGATCTGGTTTATGGTTGAACTCAGAAAATACTAGATTCCAAATTTCTAAATAGCGTTCGTTTTCTCCACCAGGGTAGTTTTCTGGATCATCTTCTGCGACATCATTGTATGCTTCGCCTCGATCATAGAAGATTTCTGTATCAGGACCACAAGGACCCGCACCAATATCCCAGAAATTATCTTCAACATCTACAATGTGATCAAGTGGTAAGCCGACTTCTTCATGCCAGATTCGTTTTGCTTCTGTGTCTTTTGGATAAACGGTAACATATAATTTTTCCGGATCAAATGCCATCCATTCAGGACTTGTTAAAAATTCCCATGCCCAATGGATTGCTTCATTTTTGAAATAATCACCAATAGAAAAATTCCCAAGCATTTCAAACATTGTGTGGTGCCGTGCTGTCTTCCCTACATTTTCAATGTCATTCGTACGAATTGATTTTTGAGCGTTTGTGATGCGTGGATTTTCTGGTACGACAGAGCCGTCAAAATATTTTTTTAACGTAGCAACCCCTGAGTTGATCCATAAAAGCGTTGGATCGTTGACCGGAATTAATGATGCGCTAGGTTCAATTGTGTGTCCTTTTGATTGGAAGAAATCTAAAAACATTTGTCGAACTTGTGCACTACTTAATTGTTTCATTTTATTACCTTCTTTCTTTATTTTAAACGACAAAAAAACACCCTCACAGCCAAGGACGAAAACTCGCGGTACCACCTTGGTTGCAATGATGTTCGATCATTACCTCTTGAACTCGATAACGCTGAGTAGCGTTGATATTTCTATCAATAAAAAAGGGAGCAATTTGTTTTTTTGACTATTCTTTTTTCAGCCTGGAAAGAATTTTCTGTAAGTCAGACTTAAACAAACCATGTCCTTTTCGTACTTTACAAGTATACGTATTCTATTTTATTCTGTCAACCGCTCTTTTCCTTCAACTCTTATTTCTTTCTAGAATATTTTTTGTTAAGCTTGAATTACGCCTATTAATCAAAAGGAGAATCGATGATGCAAGTTTATTTTGGAAACAAGTCCTGGATCAGAGGGGCGAGTTTTTATCTTCGTTATCAGGTATTTGTTCTGGAACAAGGCATTTTGCCAGAATTAGAATTTGACGAAACGGACAATTCTGATAACTACTTTCTGTTAATGGAAAACAATGTTCCAATTGCAACATTACGTTATCAAAAAAAATCGTCCACTTGTCTTAACCCCGATCGTTTTTGCGTCGCCAAAAATTATCGCCAACAAGGTTTCGGTCGTCAGCTGTTGTCCTTAGCTGAACAGAAAGCAAAAAAAGAAGGCTTGCTGTCAAGTTACCTAGTAGCAGAAATGACTGCCCTTAGTTTCTATCAGCAACAAGGTTACGAGACTTGTACAGATCCTTTTATCGAGGATGGGATTACCTGCGTAGGGATGCAAAAAGAATTGATTTAAGATCTATTATCACTAGATTATCTGCTAAATGAACACTTAAAAACATACCAAAGGAATGCAGAAGACATGCAATCCTTTGGTCTTTGAGCGTGAAGTCATGACGTCTCTTTTAAAGGGTCTGGTCATTGACTTACTTATTGGAGTTTTTCTTATTTTTTCTTGCAGTTCTAGTTTGTTGTCTGCGTTCGATTTTACGGTCTTTTTTGTTCTTTTCAGCAATTGCCCAATCGATTTTCTTTTTATATCCAGGTTTGATTTTTTTCTTTTTCTTTTTCACTAAGCCGATCAATGTAGGATCCAGTGTATCTTTGGATTTTTCCCGTTTCGTCCGACGATTGCGGTCATAAGTCTTGATGATTTCATCATTTTTGATTTCCATCGGTTCAAATGTGACACCAATTTTTTCAATACTGTCAATCGTTTGTTCATCACTTGGTGAGTACAAAGTGATCGCAGTTCCTTTTAAACCATTACGTCCAGTCCGACCTACTCGATGGATAAAGAAGTCAAGGTCTTCAGGAATTTCTGCATTGATCACATGAGAAACCCCTTCAATATCGATGCCACGTGCCGCTAGATCTGTCGCAACCACGTATTGATATTCTAAGTTTTGAACTTGGCGCATCACTCGTTTTCGTTCTCTTGGAGTGATATCTCCATGGATTTTGGCTACTTTTAAGCCTTGATTTTTCAAATAATCAGCAATTTCATCCACGTGTTGTTTCGTATTTGCAAAGACAATTGCAAGGTAAGGATGACCAATTGTTAACAATTGGTAGATCATTCGATTTTTATCTTTCCCTTTAGTAGAGATCAGCCAATTCTCGATATCTTCTGAAATAACTGCTTTCGGTTTGATTTCTTCAATGATTGGATTTTCCATGTATTTACGTAAAAATGGTCGTAATTTTTCAGGAATCGTCGCTGAGAAAACTAAAAATTGCAGTTTTTCAGGCAAGCGACTAGCAATTTGATCCACTTCATTCAAGAAGCCCATGTCCAGTGTCATATCTGCTTCATCTACAACAAATGCAAATGCTGTATGGATTTTTAATGCTTGTTCATTCATCATATCCAAGATTCTACCTGGCGTTCCCACTACGATCTGTGGTTGTTGATGTTTCAAGCGGCTCAATTGGCGTTGCTTATCCGTTCCACCTACAAAATTCGTCACTCGGATCTCTGGATCGGAAAATTTAGCGATCTGACTAGCAGCATCATAAATTTGAGTAGCTAGTTCACGACTTGGTGCAGTGATTACTACTTGTACTTCGGCTTTTTCCGCATTGATTTTTTGAAATAAAGGCAATAAAAATGTATGCGTTTTGCCCGAACCAGTTTGTGATTGACCAATGATATTTTTTCCTTTAGCGATCAAAGGAATCAAACGCTCTTGTACTTCAGTTGGTTGAGCAAAACCTTTTTCTGCTAACGCCTCATTTATATATGGGTTAAAATGAAATTGTTCAAAATTACTCATTTAAGTAAGCACCTCTTCTCTTTCTTTTTTACACGACTTTCGCATTATACCACATCCTCAAGCAATTTGCTTGATCCTTTTCAAAGTCGCTCACGATCCGCTAGTTCCCTTTTGATTGAATGGTACTAATCGTATGTGTTTGACTGGCTTTTTCATAGAACAGCACTCTTTTCTTACGAAGGAATGACAAGAAAAGATTCAGCATGAAGATAAACTGTGCAAATGCAACACCCAACACAATAAAAATCCCGCTTACCTGTAATACACCTGTCGTATGGTCAGTGATATGTTGGATCGTCTGACTAAGCCAAGCTAACCCATAAAATAAAAAGTAAAGATACCCATAACGGATAAACAGTGCTTTAAAAGAAAGTCGTTTTCCGTTATCTGAAACCACACGAATGCGTACGATTTTTTTACCTAAAGTGAGACCGTTTGTTACATATGGTATGACCATGAAATAAAGCAAGACTTCTAAAAATACCCACCAACTACTTGAAGTGATATCACCTATTTTCAAAGACAATTGAAGAGTCACAGCAATCAGCACGGATAAAACCGATAAGAAAGCCCAATCAATGAGATAGGCAACTAATCGTCTCGTTAGAGAAACTGTTTTCCCTTTTTCGTATGACACTTCATCCATTCTTGCTCTCGTAGGCAACATGAAGGTAAAGATTGGTGTCATAATGTACCCTAACGTTCCTCCGATCGTATTCGTCAATAAGTCATTGACATCAAATAGCCGATAAGGTCGAGGATAAATAAAATACAACCCACTTAACTGTGTCAATTCAAAAAATAAGGAAAGACAAAAACTTGCAATGATGGTTTTCACAAAAGATAATCGAAAATAATATCTTAAATAGATCCCAAAAGGTAATAAAAGCAAAACATTAAATACCGGTTCTAAAAAAACGCTTTGTCGCATCGCTGGTAAATACGTACTTGGATCAGATAAAACCAAGACGGTATTCTCTCGGAAATGGACCCATGATGCAAATAAATGTAATTCCATTTTAGGTCCGGTCATTTGAGCAACGGCTTCCTTTGAAGGTAACGGTAAAATGATCAAAAAATAAGCACATAACAAATAAAAAACAAACGAATATAAGATAACCGCTCTCGAAAAAATAAACGTTCCATACTTTCGATATTCATAAATGAAAAAAACCGAAGAAATCGCTAATGCCAAAAATGGAAAAACAATAAGTGCAAAGCGAATCGGTTCAATATAACTAGCCATAAACATCCCCCTTTTTCATCTTAACTAACGGTTTCATCTTATCAGTACTCTTGTAAACTATGCAAGTTATGGGGTAATTATTTTTAAATTTATATTAATTGAAGTATCATTAACAAAAGGAGGCGATTAGCGTGCTTAATATTTATTTTGTGTTTGGCGTACCCGCTTTTTTATTGATTCTCTATCTCATTTTTGCGTATATACGTAAAAAAACGACCATCCGCTATCTTGGATTTATCTTGTTAATTATTGCTAGTTTCATGCTCGTGTTTAACTTACAGACATGGCAACAAGCACTACTTGAAATGGAGCAAGCTTCCTCTCGATCTTTATCAGATCAATTAGGTTATCCGATCTACTTGATTTGGATTCCCATTACTGTTGCTGGTTTTCTCGTCTTATTAAACCTTTTTCGTGCTTGGCGCCGACTAAAACAGTTAAGAAAAAAAACAGGATAAAAACGTGCATTCTCTTGTAGCTGGTTGGTAAAGTTAGCATTGCTTAACTTGACACGCTACAACAGAATGCACGTTTAACTATCATTTATATGTTAAACTACAGGATATTTATTTTTCAAATATAAATAAACAGGGATTCCGACTAATGTCAAAGCGATTCCGCTAAATGCTAAAAGTGTTTGTGTCAGTAACGTACTAACCACGATAAAAGCACCACCAAGAATGGCGATTAGCGGAATGATTGGGTATAGCGGAACTTTATAAGGCCTTTCAAGTTTTGGAGCTGTTTTTCTCAATATAATTACACCTACAAATACCATCGTATAAAAAATCCAAATCACAAAAACAAGCATATCCGTCAGCATATCAAATCCACCGACCATCATCATACCGATCGCAATCACTAGTTCCAAAACACCAGCAACCACTGGAATCTTCGTTCGATCGTTCAATTTTCCTAAGTGGTGACTGAAAGGTAACCGTTTTTCTTGGGCCATCACATAGGGCAGGCGCAT
The DNA here is from genome assembly GCF_051711145.1 of Enterococcus sp. DIV0691. Classification (NCBI taxonomy): domain Bacteria; kingdom Bacillati; phylum Bacillota; class Bacilli; order Lactobacillales; family Enterococcaceae; genus Enterococcus; species Enterococcus sp. DIV0691. The sequence continues at coordinate 1,362,664 of NZ_JBIOLY010000001.1, read as the reverse complement.
CCCAGTAAGTGTATAGCCATTGATTGTTCCATAGACTGAAATCAAAATCCCGACAGTTACAAGTTTCCCACCTACGCCACCAAAAATCATGGTAGCCACTTCGCTAGCAGCATTACTGTTGCCACTGATTCCTCCAATCGAAGCTGTTTTTAAAAAGACAGTATTAACGAATAAATAAACAACCATAATCCCGATGATTCCTATAGAAATGGCTTTCGGTAAATCTTTTGCCGGTTTTTTTAATTCTCCTGCAATGTTTCCAACGTGAATCCAACCATCATAAGCAAACATTGTCGCTAACAAGCCCGCACCTAATGCTGAAAACAATGGCAGATCTTTTCCTGATTCTATGGGAAACAGCTGAAACTCTACTCCACCGCTGCGAAATAAGCCAAACAAGACGATGACTGCCAGTGGGATCAATTTACAGATTAAGGTAATGGATTGAAAAGTTCCACCAACTTTTGATCCTAAAAAATTGATCAGCATGATCGTCACAGCGGCTATAATAGCGATGGGGACAATCCATTGCTGTTCTAAGGCAAATAAGTTCACAAATTGTGTCCCAAAGATGATTGATAGTGCCGCTACATTTGCAGGAAAGTAAATCACAACTTGTGCCCAACCTAACAAAAAAGCAGCAGTCTGACCATAGGTTCGTTCGATATATTTGACCATACCACCTGTTTCGGGGATCGCTGCGGCAAGTTCTGCACCAGTTAAACCTGCACAGACGGAGATGATCCCTCCCAAAAACCAAGAAAGCATATGTAAACTAACTGATCCTGTAACTTCTGCGACACTCGCTGCTTTAAAGAATACTCCCGCTCCAATCACTGTTCCCATCACAGTCGATAAAGCAGTAAAAAAGCCCATCGTTCGCTTTAGTTCGACTTTGTTTTTTTCAGCCGATACTTGGTTACGTTCCATCGCTTATCCTCCCTTTATCGTAAACTCCCCACCACTCGATCGGAAGTTTACGATAAACTATAGTAATTAGACTGTTGCTGTCAATTTCTCTTGCAACTTGGTCAACATATCTTGAGTCATTTTATCTAGGTCGTAACGTGGTTGAAAGCCCCACTCTTTTTGCGCACAACTAATATCTAATGAATTTGGCCAAGAGTCTGCGATCGATTGTCGCACTGGATCAACTGCATAGTCCATTTCAAAATCAGGAAACACTTTTTTGATTGACGCTTTGATTTCTTCTGGTTCAAAAGACATCGCAGAGATATTGAATGCATTGCGATGAACTAAATTTTTAGGATCAGCATTCATCAACTGAACAATCGCCTCAATGGCATCTGGCATGTACATCATGTCCATAGCTGTACCACGATCAATAAAGCACGTGTATTTCCCTTCTTTGATAGCTGAATAATAAATATCCACTGCATAGTCCGTTGTCCCACCACCAGGTAAAGTTTTATAAGAAATCAATCCTGGGAAGCGTACACCTCGTGTATCTACGCCATACTTTGTATAATAGTAATCACACAAAAGCTCGCCTGCGACTTTTGTCACGCCATACATTGTTGTTGGTCGTTGGAGTGTATCTTGAGGAGTCTCATCTTTTGGTGTATTAGGTCCAAAAGCGCCGATTGAACTTGGCGTGAAGAATTTTAACTTAAATTCTCTTGCGACTTCCAGCGCATTGACTAACCCAACCATATTGAGGTCCCAAGCGAACTTTGGTTTTGCTTCAGCGACAGCTGATAAAAGCGCTGCTAAATGAATCAAAGTATCTACTTGATATTTTTCGACTAACGCTCGCATTTTTTCGTAATCCATGACGTCTAAAATTTCAAATAGTTCACCATCTTCTAGCTTTTCAGGCATACGAATATCCGTTGCGACAACATTTTCATTACCCAAATCTTCCCTTAAACGTAAAACTAATTCCGATCCGATTTGCCCAAGGCAGCCAGTAACTAATACTTTTTTCATACAAACACTCCTTTTTAGTTCATTTTCACTATCTATTAAAAATAAATGCTACCTACATTCCATTAACGAGCAAAATATAAAAAAGGTGATTCTTCGATTTTCACAGAAACACAACCGAAATGCCCTATCCTATGATCTTCTTTCACTTAGATTTCAGGCGAGATCGTTTCTCTTAAATCAAATGATGCCCATTTCATTTCCGACTTTTTGGTAAATCGCTACAGCATGATCGAGCATTTCTTTGGTATGAGCTGCAGTTGGCATATTACGAACACGACCTGTTCCCAATGGTACGGTTGGATAAACGATTGGTTTCACATATAGTCCATTTTCAATCAACTTTTTAGAAAATTGTTGTGTTAGACTCTCATCGCCAAGTATCACTGGAGTGATTGGTGTTTCCGACACGCCGATGTCATACCCGATTTTTTTCAGTTCTTCTTTGAAATAAATGGCATTTTCCCAAACTTTTTCGACTAATTCTGGATGATCTTGCATCAGTTGAATCGATGCTAGAGCAGCGCCAGCAGCACCTGGTGTAAGTGATGTTGAAAACAAGAAAGGACGTCCTCGTGATTTTAACCAGTCGATCAACGATTTAGATCCTGCGACATAGCCACCAACGACACCGATTGCTTTAGACAATGTACCCATTTGCATGTCAATTTTCTGTTGGAGACCAAAATGCTTCACTGTGCCGGCTCCTTTTTCCATCACTCCAGAACCATGGGCATCATCCACATAAGTAATCAACCCGTATTTTTCGGCAATTGGGATCATATCGGGTAAATTAGCTACATCGCCATCCATTGAAAAAACACCGTCTGTGATATACATGATTTTGTTATATTTCCCACTATTTACCGCTTCTTTTGCTTTTTCTTCTAGATCGTTCATATCTTGATGCTTAACACGAATGATTTTGGCACCAGAGAGGCGACATCCATCGATGATCGAAGCATGATTCAATTCATCTGATAAGATCGCATCCTCCTTAGTCATAATGGCTGAAATAGCTCCCATATTACAATTGAAGCCTGATTGAAAAGCAATCGCTGCTTCTGTACCTTTAAATTCTGCAATTTTATTCTCTAATTCTTGATGGATACGTAATGTGCCATTAATTGTTCGGACAGCACCTGCGCCGACACCATAGCGATTCGTTGCGTCGATACACGCTTGTTTCAGCTCCACTCGATCAGCAAACCCCAAATAATTATTCGATGCTAGATTGATCAAATTTTTCCCTGCTACCTCAATGATCGCACCATTTGCACCTTCAAGGATATCAATCGTGTTGTATAGTCCCTTTTCCTTCAATAAAGCCAGTTCCTGTTCTAAATAAGTTGACAATACTTCAGAAGACATGTCTCCACCCCCATTTTTCTAACCTTCAAGGTTGAGGAACGAATATGCAGCCTTTCATTCCTGTTTATAAGTATACCTTTTCTGATAGCGCTTACACAAATTATGAGAGTTATTTAACTGAGTATTTTCTTACATAACAAAACAATCGGTACTCCACTAACGAAATATTTTTTTACTTATTTTAGTAACTAGCATTATTTTTAAGAGGATCACATCTAGATGATATCAACCCTTAACTTAATCAACTTTCCAATAAATATTCCATATATTCTGAATTTTCCGCCATTAGTTAGCCTTGTTTTTTGTTATGAAATAAAAAAACGAATATTCTATTTGTATATTAGATTCTTTTAATGTTTGCTTCTCTAGCTATATATTACTTGGTCCAAGGCGCTTACCTGTAGCTATTTTAAGAAGTCTTTCTCCCAACACAAAAAACGTTCCTTATGGTCATCAGTTACTACTCATGACCACAAGAAGAGACTGAGACAAACCTTGCCTCAGTCTCTTCTGGTCTATCTAAAATCGAATAAACGGTGTTCAAAGAGCTGACCTTCGGCGATAAGTCAAAAAATCTCAAAACATGGGAAGCTGTTTCGAGATTTCCATCCTTAATGCTCCTGCGATTACTCGTCGCAGTTTTTACTTGGTGAGCGCTCAGGTCAAAACACTCTTTTCACGACCTCTTGTTCACGGTGAGACAAAAGTAGCATCTTCGGAAAATTTGCCGAAATTTACCAAAAATTTGAGAAGCACCAAGTAGGTAACAATCAACATCAAAAACGAGTTTTTGTGTTTCTTGTCAATTTTCGGAAATTCCTTCTTATTTCTTGATGCTAAACACTTTTGTCTCAACCTCCTGTTGCCAACCAGCTTTCGGGAGTAAAATCAGGGTCTCCTACTGACCATTCATTGAAGAATTCATCAATAAATTCCCGCATAAAGGCTTCTCGTCGTTTTGCTTCCTTTATACCATATGGGGTGTTCATCCTATCTGGTAATAAGAACAATTTTTCGTAAAAATGATTGATCACAGTAGACCCTTTGCGATAATCTTTTTTATTTTGATAATTGATTGGGTGCCTACTTTCATCAAAAATGGGATGGCCATGTCCACCACCAAAATAAGCCGTACGCAAAATACCAATTGCTCCTAAGGCTTCAAGACGATCTGCATCTTGAACAATTTTTCCTTCAATAGGTAATGCCATTTCTTCACCTGACAACCCTTTTGAAAAAGACAGGTTTTCAATAATCAAAAAGATTGATTCAATGGTTGCATCTGATAGCTCTAAACGTTGCAAAAATTGATGTAACTCTGCTTTGGCTTTCGTTTCATCGGCTACTACTTTATCATCGATCGTATCATGCAAATAAGCAGAAGCAAGGGTAATCAATGGATCAGCTTGCGGTTCAGTTGCTAAAATTTTCTCTGCTAATTTAACGACTCTTACCGTATGATCAATCCCGTGTCCAGTTTGATCCATTGCTAATTGCTTGAAACTGTAATCAGCAATTTCCTGCAGTTTCTCCATTTATTTTCCTTCTTTCTCGCTACTGAATTCAGCTACTTGATAGACCGAAAAATAGATTTTTTTCATGTAATCGATCAAATACTGCGGATTTAGCACCTCACCGGTTGCATCCTGAATCAATTGCGTTGGTTTTCTAGATGCACCATATTGATGGATCTTTTCTTTCATCCATTCTTTGATTGGTCGATAATCATCGGATGCTAACACTTCATCGATCGAAAGCTCTTTTTCTAATGCGTGAAGCAGTTGCGCAGCATACATATATCCTAAAGCATAAGATGGGAAGTAACCAAAACTAGCTCCTGACCAGTGGACATCTTGCAAGATTCCTTCTAAATCATTCGCAGGTCGTACTCCTAGATATTCTTCATACTTTTGATTCCAAATAGTTGGTAACTGAGCCACGTCCACGCCTTCATTGAAAATCATTTTCTCAATTTCATAACGAATAATGATATGCAATGGATAGGTTAAACTATCTGCTTCAATTCGAATCAAGCTTGCTTGGGTTTGTTTCAGCGAGCGATAAAAGTCAGTAAATGAAATATCATCGAATGTTCCTTCTGCACATTGTTGGAAAAATGGATATTGTTTTTCCCAGAAACTTCGATTGCTACCAATAATGATCTCATTGAACAGTGATTGAGATTCGTGGATTCCCATCGAAGTACCTTGGTAAATCGGAGTATAAGCAAATTTTTCGTCAATATCTTGCTCATACATTCCATGACCAGCTTCATGGATCACGCCAAAGACTGCCATTTTAAAGTCATGTTCATTCCAACGAGTCGTAATACGTGCATCATTATGATTGATCCCGATCATAAAAGGATGGATTGTGTCATCTAAACGTCCTCTTGAGAAATCATAACCTAACTGTTCAATCACGCCTGTGACAAACCTTTTTTGTTGGGCTTTAGTCATTTTTCGAGAAAGAAAAGAGGTATCTGGTTCATGCCCTTTTTCTGCTAAGGTTTTTCTAATTTCCATGATCCCTTCTTTTACTTGTTGGAAAACACGATCTAAGATTTCAACAGACATCCCTGGTTCATATTGGTTGAGTAACACATCATAATCAGTTGCTTCGTCTTTTTTCCAATAGGGTATCAACTGTTTTGTTAACTCAATATTTTTAGTCAATGCTTCTTGAAAATCCGCAAAATTTTTCGTTTCACGAGATTGCTGCCATTGCACCTGTGCGGTAGAAGTTGCTGCTGTCAATGCAGTCATCAATTCTTCAGGAACTTTATATTCAAGTTCATAGTCTTCTTTGACCTTCTCAAACACGATTTTTCCCGTTTCAGATAATTCATTGGGATGTTCAGAAAAATATTGGATGGCTTCTTTGATCTTAGGTCCAATTTTCTTTGAGAAATAAAGACTATAAAGATAACTATTGACTTCACTACGATCCTCACTCGCTTTTTCTGGCATACCCGTTTGGATATCCCAATCTAAAATGCCCAAAGTTTGTTGCAAGAGATTGATTTCTTTTAGTTCTTTCATAAATTCTTTTTCATTCATCATTTATTCCTCCATCCATCCCATATAATTTTAAATCGTTTTGTCTTTTCTTGGTGGCCGCGTTCCCCAGTATTGGAAGAGATCAGTCCGTAAAGCTCCGTTATACAGTTTACGTTTTTTAGTAGCTTTTTGCCCATAATACTCTTCAAAAGTAAGATCACTTGTCAAAATGTATTTACTCCATGTCTTTAATGGACGGAAAACATCGCCCATTTCTTCATACAAGCGACGAACCGTTTCTTCTTCACCTAAACGCTCTCCATAAGGCGGATTCGCGACGATTACGCCGTATTCTTTATCCGTTTTGAAATCTTTGACTGCTTGTTGTTTAAACGTGATTGAAGAGCCTAAGCCAATTTCTTCCGCATTCGCTTTAGCAATTTCGATCATCCGCCCATTGATATCAGAACCTGTGATATCGAGTTCAATATCATAATCTGCTTGCTCTTCTGCCAATGCTCGAACATTTTCCATAACATCTTTACTAAACCAATCCCATGATTCACAAGCAAATTCACGATTAAATCCTGGTGCAATGTTGTGTCCAATCAAGGCAGCTTCGATGCAGATCGTACCAGAACCACACACTGGATCATAAAACGGACGATCTTTTCGCCAATTTGTCAACATCACTAAAGCGGCTGCCATGTTTTCTTTCAACGGTGCGCCACCTTTTTCCAAACGATATCCCCGTTTGAACAAACTAGGACCAGTTGTGTCTAGTGTGATCATGACATGATCTTTTAGTAAAGCGACTTCTAATTGAAAATGTGCGCCTGTCTCCGTTAATGGAACAGATGCCGGACGGTGATAATACTTACGCAATCGTTCAACGATCGCTTTTTTAGTGATCGCCTGACAATCAGGTGTACTATAAAGCTTAGACTTGATTGATTTTCCTGCAACCGGAAATTCAGCATCTAAAGGCAGAAAGTCTTCCCAAGGTAATGCTTTAACTTTCTCAAATAGTTCATCAAAGGTAAACGCATCAAATTCCCCAACAACGATCTTTACCCTGTCAGCTGTTCGTAACCATAAATTTGCTGTAGCGATCGTTTCCATCGTTCCTTTGAAACGTGCCCGTCCATTTTCAACTTGACAATCAATGCCTAAGTCACGTAGTTCTTTTCCAACAAGGGCTTCTAACCCACTTGCAGCCGTTGCCACAAGATTAAATTCTCTAGTCGTATCCATACTTATCTCCTTATAAGAAAAGCTGAACGTGGTCGTCCAGCTTTTTGTAAAATCAAACCGAAAAATGAATCAGTATTTTTTTCATACTTGTCTCTAAATTGCCATTCTTCACTCGTTCATTTTTGTGTTCCTGAACAAACAAGCCATTTATTGAATGGTATAAATCAGTGGTGACACTCTAATGTTAAAAAAAACCTTCACAACATGGTTGGAAGGTATTCCCTGTTATATTGCGGTTTTCTGTAAGCCATGTTCTGTACACTACTTTTCCAGGGAGAAAAAGCAATGTGGTAACCATCTATCTGCAGTTAACCTGCCTTTTTGTCTCGTTCTTAATTCCCAACAAAAAGCGCCCCTACCATTGTTTGGGTTGCTCGCTCGAGGGGTTTACCGCGTTCCACCGAATAAGTTTCCCTATTCGCTTCGTCACTGTGGCACTTTCAAGGATACTTAAGCATAGTTAAAAACCTTAGCTTGTTTTCCTGCCGTTACTCTAATAGAGTACCTTAGCTTATTGTTTCGCTAAGCACGAACACTACAGGCATCACAGCCTGTGCGAGCATGGACTTTCCTCAGCCTGATCATGTCAGACCGCGATTACCCAAAAACCGCAATGTATCATCAATCTTAGAATTGACGTGTCTTTTCGTTATCATCGTCACTTACATTTGTGTAGTTGTTTGGGTTAGGTTGGGAAACATTCACTGTTGATGATTGTTGATCCAATTTTTTTCCAAATACTTCACGTTCAAGATTTGACAAACGTTTCAAGATATCGAAATTTGTGACTGCTGCACTTTTCGGTGTTTCAACTTGTTGAACACGCGTTTGTGCTGCTCCTTGTGTTTTTGATAATTGTGCTACTTTGGCACTTAATTTATCATTTTCTTCTTGTAAAGCAAGGAGTTTTTTGCTGTAAGTTTCATAATCTTTGATGATATTGTCTAAGAATTCATCCACTTCGATGGGATCATAGCCACGCATCTTTGTTTTGAATTCTTGTTGTAAAATGTCTTTAGGACTATAAACCAATTCCGCCATATTTACACCTCTAGTTTTCATTTACATAATAACAGTTTCTACCTATATCATTGTATCGGAAATAACTTGATAAATCAAACACTATCTGAATTATTCACTGAAATTTTGTAAATCATCCATACTGACTAGCCGAATTTCATAAGAATGATCCTGTTGATAGGTTTGCGCCTCTTTCAGAAAATACAGGGTTTTCCCTGGAAACTCAGGATCATAAATTAATAGACAGCCATCGGTATGGTCAAGTAAAAAACGCGTGTGGTTTCTTAATTGGCTAGGCGACTGATAGGCTTGATGGCTAACTGCTTCAACGTAGTCTGCTAACTGTTCTGCCATTCTTAACTTTTCTTGATTATTCTCATTCCAATTATTTCCAAACTCTTTGAATGGATAGATGATCCCCAACTTTAACTCAGGGTATTCCTGCTTTAATTCAGCAACTACTTCCGTGACCCATGTTTCTATACCCAAGTTTCCACTAGTAAGAACCCATTCAAGTCCTTCTTCGACTAATTGCTGTATCTCTTTTTTTAAGACTTTTTTAATAACCGTTATTTTAGGGTCATTTTCCTTAAAAACCCCAAGTTCAAAACTTCGATAACCGGAAATATACATCACTTTTAATCGGTCCATTTGAGTTTCCTTTTCTTTCTTGATTCTTTTTTGCTATAATGTTGGCTAGGAGTGTGATTAAAATGGTTTTACGCTATCCAAACGGCCAACCCTATCATAAGAATGCCTCTTTAAAGGAAAAAGTTCAAGAAAAAAGAGAATCAGCCATTGAATTTGGCAATCGAGGGATGCGTTTTGAAGAAGCAATTAACGAAAGTAACCAGTATTACTTAGCGCACCAAGTAGCTGTTATCCATAAAAAACCAACCCCCATTCAAATTGTTAAAGTAGATTATCCTCGACGTAGCGCCGCTGTTATTAAGGAAGCTTATTTCTCACAGGCCTCCACAACAGATTATAACGGTGTATATCGAGGTTTCTATTTGGATTTTGAAGCGAAAGAAACAAAGAATAAGACATCTTTTCCCTTCAAAAATTTCCATGCGCATCAAATTGACCATATGGAAGCTTGTCTAAAGCAACAAGGAATTTGTTTTGTCCTATTATGGTTTTCTACGTTGAAGCGTTGCTTTTATTTAGATAGTACTTATCTGATCGATTATTGGCATGCGCAAAAGGATCAGGGGAAAAAGTCGCTTCCGCTTTCATTGATCGAAAAAATAGGGATCGAGATCCAAACAGGTTTTTCGCCACGTATCCCTTATCTAAAAGCGGTAGATCAATACTTATCAACATTAACTATCGAAGGAGATCGCAAGAATGGCAAATGAGCAAACAAGAACTTCCAGACGAAACAGTCCCTCTTCTTCTAAAAAGACGAGTCAAACAAGAAATAAAACTTCTGGCAAAGGTTCCGGGCATAAGAAGCGTGGGCTTTTCATCCGTATCATCTTGATTTTATTTTCTTTGATTTGTATCGCTTTCCTAGCCGGTGTCGGATTATTTTGGTTTTATGCAAAAGATGCTCCAAAATTAACGGACACTGCATTAGATGCGACTGTTTCTTCTAAACTTTACACACAAAATGGCGAATTATTTGAAGATTTAGGAGCAGAAAAAAGAGAAAAGATTACCGCAAACGAATTGCCGAAAACGTTAGAAAACGCCATCGTTTCTGTTGAAGATCGTCGTTTCTATAAACATATCGGGATCGACCCAGTTCGGATCGTCGGCTCTGCACTTTCTAACTTTACTTCTGGCGGACTTCAAGGTGGTAGTACATTGACCCAACAGTTGATTAAGCTCTCCTACTTCTCTACCAACGCTTCAGATCAAACCTTGAAACGAAAAGCACAAGAAGCTTGGTTAGCTGTAAAATTAGAACAACAAAAATCAAAACAAGAAATATTGACTTACTATGTGAACAAAGTCTATATGTCCAACGGATTATACGGAATGGAAACGGCAGCAGAAAATTATTTTGGTAAAAGATTACCAGAACTTTCATTACCACAGACTGCTTTGTTAGCTGGAATGCCACAAGCGCCTTCTGCCTATGACCCATACCAATATCCAGAACAAGCCAAAAAACGGCGAGATACTGTTTTATATACCATGTTACAAAACAAGAAAATCTCTCAATCAGAATATGATGCTGCAGTGAATACACCAATCGATGATGGTCTTCAAGAGATGAAAAAAGAAGATGATAATTCAAAAATCGTTGATAATTATGTCAAAGAAGTCATCAATGAAGTTCAAGAAAAAACGGATAAAAATGTATTTACTGATGGATTGGATATCTATACTAACTTAGATCTAGATGCACAAAAACATCTTTATGATATTGTCAACACTGATGACTATGTCAACTATCCTGATGATGAAATGCAAGTTGCTTCTACGTTGATCGATGTCAATACTGGTCAAGTAAAAGCGCAAATTGGCGGTCGCCATATTGCAGAAGATGTCACACTAGGTATGAACTTAGCTGTTAATACTTCTCGTGACTTCGGTTCGACGATGAAACCAGTCACAGATTATGGCCCAGCTTTTGAATATCTAAAATACTCTACAGGAAAAACGATCAGTGATGCTCCTTATAACTATGAAGGAACCTCAACACCAGTAGGCAACTGGGATAACCGCTTTATGGGGACGATCACCTTAAGACAAGCCTTGTATCTTTCCAGGAACGTTCCAGCTGTCAAATTGTTCAATGAAGTCGGCGCAGATAAAGTCAGCACCTTTTTAAAAGATCTTGGAATTGAATATAGTACGATCCATCAATCAAATGCGATTTCAAGTAACACAGAAAAACAAGACGGCACAAAATATGGCGCTTCTTCCTTAAAAATGGCGGCTGCCTATGCTGCTTTCGCTAATGGAGGAACGTATTATAAACCACAATATGTCAATAAGATCGTCTTCCAAGACGGCACAGAAGAAACGTTCGATCCCGATGGTAATACAGCTATGTCTCCAGAAACAGCCTATATGGTCACAGATATTTTAAAAGATACATTAACAAAAGGAACTGGGACGAATGCGTTGATTCCTGGATTATACCAAGCTGGGAAAACCGGGACTTCCAACTATACGGATGATGAGTACGCAAAATTAGGAACTTCTAGCGGTGTGTATCCTGATATTTTATTTGCTGGTTATACACCAAACTACGCCATCTCAGTATGGACCGGTTATAACAACAAAATGACACCTGTCACCTCCGCTTCGTCTCATGTTGCTTCTGATGTTTATCGAGAATTAATGAAATATGTATCATCCAGCGTCACAAATAGCGATTGGCAAATGCCTAGCGGACTGGTAAGATCTGGCGGTGAATTATACTTTACCGATCAACTCAAGAAAACACCAAGTACGACGATCCCTTCAACAACGGTGCCATCTTCATCAGTGACACTGGTACCTGAAAGTTCGACACCGGTATCTTCTTCTTCGGAATCGACAGAAACTTCAACAACTGAGTCATCTGCCGAATCTTCGACATCGGTAGATAGTTCAAGTGAAAAAAATGATTCAAGTAGTTCAGCTGAAACGCCAGAAAATAGCAGCAGTAGTCAAAGCTCTTCATCTTCGGCAACTCCTGAGTCATCCACGACACCACCAGCGCAAACACCTCCGGAGAACAATGCACAGTCCGGACAGTCCTCTAGTCGTTCAACGTCTTCTGGCACATAACAAAAAAGGAAGTTGAGAAAAACCTCAACTTCCTTTTTTTATCTTTTGTTTTACGTTCAATGTTTTTTCTTTCATTCTGTTTTTTCCATCTTGACACATGTCTAACAAGGGGCAAACTTCACACCGTGGACTTCTTGCCGTGCAATGATAACGACCAAAAAATATTAAAGTGTGGTGAGTCTTGACCCATAATTCTTTTGGTACTTTGCGCATCAGCGTTTCTTCTACTTCCAACACCGAGGCATTCAACTTACAAATCCTTAAACGTTTTGTTACTCTCTCGACATGAGTATCCACAGCAATTGCTGGTATACCAAAAGCATCACCTAAAACGACATTCGCTGTCTTTCGTCCAACTCCTGGAAGAGAAATCAATTCTTTTCTAGTTTGAGGAACTTGACCTGAAAAGCGATTCATCAATTGTTGGGCACATGCTTTGATATTTTTTGCTTTATTGCGGTAAAGACCAATCGTTTTGATCTTAGGGATAATGTCATCAATCGGAGCCGCAGCCAGCTTTTCAGGAGTTGGAAAAGCTTCAAAAAGAGCTGGGGTCGCTTTATTAACTGAGACATCGGTTGCTTGAGCACTGAGTATGACAGCAATCAACAGTTCATAAGGGTTTCGATGTTTTAATTCACCATGTGCTTCTGGGAACATGTCGTACATTTTTGTCAAGGCTTCCATTGTTTTTTGTTTACTTAACATATTATTCCTCCAGCCAATTTTTCAACGTAACTTTTGGCAAGGCTTCTGGTTGTGCGTTAGTGGTTTCCACTTCTTTTTGTAACATTTGTTGTTTTCGTCTTTTTTGATCTTCTTCTACTTGTTGCTTCGTCTTTAAATTTTTACGTTCCCAAGACAACAAGATTCGATCCACATAGTTAAAACTATACGCTTGATTCAAAACAGCCTCACGTAAAGCAAGTTTCAGAATTTCCGGTTGATAATGATCTTCTTCTAACCATTGACCGATCCGTTGAAATTCGATGGCTGACAATGGGCGACCAAATTCCTGTTCAAATAACTGATAAACAGACTGCACCATTTTTTCTTGACTTAAATCAGCTTGTTTTTGATTTTGACTTTCCAAAAAATTCCCTAAAATTTCATATATAGGATATAGATTGTAACGATCAGCTTGCTTACCATCAATTGTTGCTGTTTCAATTTTAATAAACCCATTACTGATCAAGTGATTTAAAATTTGATAGATACGCTCTTGTTTGACACCCATATCCAACGCAATCGAGTGTAAATCTGGGAAAAAGTCTCCTTCGAGTTGCGCCCTTTGCAATTGCAAAATAAATAAAAACTCTTCTGCTTGTAATCCGATACGATGATAATTTTTTAACAACAAGTTCGATATCGTTGTTTGACCCGCTTTTAAATAATTTTCTAAGTTCAACATGATTTTTCCCTCACTTCAAATCCAGTATACGGAAAAAGCTTGTTCGAGGCAAGGTAGCTTTCCTTTACTTCTATATGTTTTTTATTTTTTGTTTCACTTTTTCACTTTTCGGAATAAATATAATATTCGCTCTATCAAAGAGCATCTGCCGTCGCAAAAAAAGCCAGGTCTCCCAATCATCATTCGATTGAAAAACCTGAACTTTTTTTAAATGATTAGAGAACTGCTTATTTATCTTCTTCCGTTTGCAAGACGTAAGGTTCTCCTTCATAAGTATACTCCGTATTGATTGTTCCGTCGTTTTCATCTGAATAAACGCGACGACTGAATGGGAAACGATGGGAATTGCCATCTTTCGCTACTTCCCCACTCATTAGATAATAATCCTCTTGTGTTTCATTCAATTGGTTGATTACTTGATCAGCTAATTGATCGACATTGATCGTTTCATCTTTTGCTTCTTTTTTATAATCATCCAGAAATGCTGCTTGTTGTACAAAATATTCTTTTTCCATTATTTGATTGCTCCTTCGTTATCGTTTGACATGATTTTCATCATCCTATATTTATTTTGTCAGAAAACGAATTGAAAGACAACTTATAGCTTTTATGTCTAAGAATTAAAAGAATACTTTATCTCAAAATAATATTAAATTTTGTCTACTTTGTTATCTATGTGCTTATTTAGACCTAAATTTTTTCAAACTACTTCCTCACTTATCCCCTTACAAACCTAGGCATATTAAAAAGACGCTATTTTTTAAATATAGAAAACAGTAATTTTTCAAATTATTTCATTCAATTGATAGACTTGACTATCTATATACTTTCACTTGGATTTGACATCCATTTTACTGTAATAATCAATACAATCGTTTTTTTTGTTATTGCTGACGCTCAGATTTTTATCATCTGATGTCAGTTGTTTTCTTGTATGTAATTCATTTTTCACACTAGCATTTATACTAGCATTTCTTGTTAAATGATGAAGATTCTTACGGATATTTTCTTCATCAAGTATTCCTTTTAAAATCTCCTCCAAGTTTGGTAATTGCCTTTTTGACGAGGTGAACACCTTAAAATTATCAAACGATTGACTTTTTTTGAAAGTAAGCGGCGAACTTGAGTCGTTGATTATACTATTGGTAAAACTTGCTGTAAATTCTCCCTGAGAGTATTCCAAAAAATAATAGGGGTTTTCAGCAATTCTTTTTTCTCGTTGTTCTTTAAGCTCTAAATAAACGTTATATAGATGAGTCAACGCACTGACTTGTTTTTTATTAAATCTCGCTTCTTTTATAAAAGCTTCAAGTAACATCTTACGATTATCTCTGGTATTTCCTACCTTTGGCTTAATTGTTCTACTTTTTAATTCTACTGGTAGTTTTTTTAACCCAGTAGCTATTGTCTCTTGAAAAATAGATTTCTGACTGTTGTAGAGAACGACTCTAAAAGTCCCAAAAAGTTCTTTAACCGTACAATTTGCCATTCCATTATATCCCCTCATACTAAGGTTGAGGTATGTAGGGTCTATTTTTTCTTCGCCTAATTGCTGAATAACTTTTGCTGTATTGCAACGACTATCTTTGTGATGTTCAAATTTTGTCTGGAAAATGATTTTACTTAAAGTACTTAATTTTTCTGGAAGAATCGTTGTGAATACACCTGATGGACGATCACTGTTCGTATCTTCCAATTTATCAATCATCGCTACTAAATAATGTCCTTCTTTTCTATAAAGGATTAATCCAAATACATGATCCTGAATTTTTTTAGTGATATATGCTGGAAAAATTATAAAATCTGTTGGATCATCTTTTTTCATGTTTTCCATCATTTGCTGTAACTCTTTGGGATTTTTCATTTCATAAAATTTAATCGTTCTTTTCAAGGAATCAATGATTGCTGGTTTTTTCTCTCGGTCAATCAATGCTTCCTGTTCATCATTTTCAAGCATTTTAATAAAAGTTGAGAATAACAATTGATAATTTTTTTTTCCTTCTTCACCGACTGCTTTAAAATCTCCTGCATCAGCCAACCCATAAGCTAGTGCCAACAACATATAAGATCGTTCAAACAAGTTCATAACATCACTCCTGATTAGAATAGTTGAATTTTATCATATAAAAAAGAAACAAAAGAATCTCTTTTTCTTATCTTTAGAAAAAAAGATTCTTTTGTTTCGATAATACCCGTTGATACCTTTACGTAAAAAAAGAGAGACTGGGACAAAAGTTGTCTCAGTCTCTTCTAGTATCTCTAAAAAACGAATAAACAATGTTCAACCATTCGCTGATTGCTTATTGCGCAGTTTCGATTTCGCCCAATGCAGCTTGTGCCAATAGGTTCAAGTAGTTCCATGGACGGTCAAAATGAGGTTGGAAGAAGAAATCAGATAGCGCTAGATCTTCAACGGTCATTTTATTTTGAACAGCCAGTGACATCGTATTTGCTGATTGAGTGATATCATATTTCGACATGAATTGGGCACCGACAATGCGGTTTGTCCCTTTTTCATAAACCAATTCCATCATCACTTTTTCATTTGTTGGCATGAATTCTGGACGATAATTGTCTTCAAAGACCGTTGCTTGGACTTCTAAATTATTCATAGGTGCGCTCTCTTTTGTCACCCCTGTTGAACCAATCGTCCAACCAAATAGGTAAAGTCCAGACGTTCCTTGCGTTCCACGATACGCCATTTTATGTTCAGTCAAGTTATTTCCTACTAACAATCCTTGACGAACTGCGTTAGTTGCCAAAGGAATATAATTTTGGGTACCACTTGGGTTATAACTTACTACAGCAGAATCCCCTGCAGCAAAGATATCTGGATCACTTGTTTGCATGTATTCATTAACTTTGATGGCTCCATTAGGTAACGTATCAACTTTTCCATCAACTAATGTCGTATTTGGTCTAAAACCAACACATAAGATGACCATGTCCGCGTCAAAAGTTTCTTTAGCAGTTGCTACTTGTTTCACTTTACCTTCTTCATCCGCAATAAACTCAGAAACATTTTCACCTAATGCTAGAGTAACTCCACGGTCGACAAGTTCTTTTTCTAATACATCTGTGAATGGTTTATCAAGATATTTATTTAAAATACGATCTAAACCATCAATCAATGTAACTTGTTTACCAGATTCAACAAAAGCTTCGACTAATTCGATACCGATATAACCACCACCTACGATGACCACCCGTTTGGCATCTTCTGCTTGTGCAATAATTTCATTTGCTTGGTTATAGTTTTTACATAACAAAATATTTTTTGATTCAATTCCTTTGATTGGCGGAATGATTGGCCAAGAGCCAGTAGTCATTACCAATTTATCATAAGAAACTGTTTCAACTTCACCAGTTTTTAGATCTTTGGCTGTCACAGTTTTCTTTTCAGTATCCACGTCAGTTACATCATGTTCCATTTTTACAGTTGCACCTAAAGAATGTAGTTCTTCAGGATTAGAATAGAATAAACCGGCTGGGTCTTTTACTACACCACCCACGTATAATGCGATCCCACATGATAAAAAGGAAATATTATCATTTCGCTCGTACACAGTAACATCCGCTTCTGGGTGATTTTTTAAGATACTTTTAACAGCTGCTGTACCCGCATGCGTGCAGCCAATTACTACAACTTTCATATGTGAATCCCTCCGATTAACGATTTGTCCTTCGACAAGTTTAAATATAGCAAAAATAAAACGGATACAACAGTTTAATGCTTGTGAATTCACAAATTCAACCTTGTTGTTTTCTGTTCATTCTCCTGCGCAATTGCTGATTAATCCACGATTTACTTGTGAAAACAAAAACATATACTATAACCTTTGTGAAAGAAAGAGAAAAAAATAAAAAAAAGTCAGTGATTTGTTTATCAAACTGACTAATTTTTTATTTTTTCATATTTTTATCAATACTTTCAGCAAACTAAATCGCTTGTTCTTTTTGACACTCAGGACAGCGACCATATAATTCCAAACGATGCTCATTGATCTCAAAGTTCGTCAATCGACCAGCTGCCATTTCGATATCCGCTAAATCAGGATAATGAAAATCGACGATCTTTCCACAATTTTCGCATATCACATGATAGTGACGTTTTGAACTAAAATCGAATCGACTAGATGAATCCCCAAATTTCATCTCTTGTACAAAGCCAATTGAAGTAAACAATCTTAAATTGTTATAAACTGTTGCCACACTCATATTCGGAAAACGATCTTCCAGAGCACGATAAATTTCGTCAGCAGTTGGATGTGAATGATGTTCAATCAGATACTCTAAAACTGCATACCTCTGAGGTGTGATCCGTATATTTTCCTTTTTCAATTTTTCGATTGTTTCTTCAACTAATAGTTTATTCTCCATTTTTAACACCCCGCGTTGTTATTCTCGTCCTATCATACTATTTTTACTTTTTAAAATCTACTTTTCATGAAAAGAAATTTCAAATTAATCATAATATTGCGAAAAAAGACGCAATCAAGGAAAAAATCTCCTTAATTACGTCTAAATGTTGTGGTAAGAATTCTTTACATTTCTTGATAAAGCGCTGTTGACAAATAACGTTCTCCGTTATCTGGGACAACCGCTAAGACTTTTTTCCCTTTACCTAACACTTTTGCTTCTGCCAAAGCAGCAGCAATCGCTGCGCCTGATGAAATGCCTACTAAGATTCCTTCTTTTTTTCCAACTTCTCTAGCAGTGGCTAACGCTTGATCCCCTGTTACAGAAACTACCCGATCATAGACGCTCGTATCCAAAGTATCTGGCACAAACCCTGTCCCAATTCCTTGAATTTTATGTGGTCCTGCTTCTTTCCCTTCTAAAATCGCTGATTCGGCTGGTTCAACTCCAATGATTTCAATTGCTGGATAGACTCGCTTCAACTCTTTACCAGCACCAGAAATCGTTCCTCCAGTGCCAATCCCTGCTACAAAAGCATCTAACCCATTCACACCAAACGCCTCTTGAATCTCATGTCCAGTTGTTTTCTCATGGATAGAAGGATTGGCTGGATTTTCAAACTGAAGTGGCAAGAAGTAGTCATTTTCCGCTGCTAAACGTTTCGCTTCTTTGATTGAGCCACTGATTCCATCCTTACCTGGCGTGAGCAGTAATTCAGCACCATAACCTTTCATCAATAAGCGTCGTTCGATACTCATCGTTTCTGGCATCACGATGATCACTTTATACCCTTTAGCTACCCCAACCATGGCTAATCCGATCCCTGTATTTCCTGAAGTCGGTTCGATGATTGTGTCTCCTGGCTTAAGAAGGCCATCCCGTTCTGCTTTTTCAATCATACTTAATGCAATCCGGTCTTTTACGCTGCCACCAGGATTAAAAAATTCCAATTTCACATAAACTTCCGCTGAGTCTTCTGGAACCAAATGATTAAGCTTAACGATCGGTGTCTGACCAATCAATTCTGTAATCGAATGATAAATTTGTGTCATTTTAAGTTCCTCCTTAATATTTTCTTCTATTCAATGATAATACAACTAAGAAACTTCTGGCGAATAATTCGCCTTTTCAACGTAAAAAAACAGGAAAGCTGCGAAGAGCCTTTCCCGTTTTTATCACTTAATTTAACTAAACGTTTATTTCTTGTCCGACTAATAAGGAATAGTTAGACATCGTCATCCCATTTTTAGCCATTAAGTCATCAACTGACAAACCAAATTTCTGTGCGATATCCCATAAAGTATCGCCTGAAACCACTTTATAGGTCTGGCTACCACTTGATGAAGAGGTAGTTGACGTAGTAGTAGTCGTTGTGGTAGTACTTGTCGTCGTTGTGGTACCAGAAGAAGGCGTATCAAATCGGGTTAAATTATACGTATTAATCAATGAGTTCAATTTTGCTCCGTAACCCGGATCTGTTGCATAACGACCAGTTAGATATGCTGTCGCATCGTAAAAACTCGTGGTATTACTTTTCCAGACACCAGCATAATGATAGTCTCCAGTTGAAAAACTAGTTGAACGCAAAACGTTGGCATGATCTTGCAGAGATTCCCAATAAGAAGAATATTTACGGAAAGGTTCATTCATCGTGACCCATTGTCCATTAAGATATTCCTTTGTAGCCATATAAACGACTTGACCACTATAACTTCCTTTAACTCCGAATAAATTATAGTTTGGCGCACTTGCCAGGCTAGATGTGCCATAAGCACTTTCTAATAAAGCTTGGGCAATCATGACCGATGCATATAAATCATTGTTTGCAGCCACTTCAGAAGCTGCCCAACCGATTTGATTGATGAAAGCTTGTGGATCTGCAGTCGTTTGTGTGACCTGCTCATCTGCTCGTACATTTTGCGGTGCTGCTGTAACCATCATTGGCCCCACTAAAAGAGTTGTCCCCATCAAAGGAGCAATCGCTTTTTTATTGATCACCATGGTTCTTTTATTCTTTTGGTGTCGGGCACTGCGGGTTTTCAGCTCTTGCATTCGAATTCCTCCTCAAAAAAATAAAAAACTCTTGATAAAGTTTCCATCTTTAAACAATCTTAATTAATTAAATTATACTTTTAATTTATGGGAAACTCAAATCAATCTTTACTATTTTTCTTTTTGTAACACGAACGTAATGTTAAAGAAACATTAAGTAATATTAAACACGAATCATTATTCTAATTTTCTACTACAAAAAAAGAACATCTGAAAATAGTCTCCTTTTTTCAGATGTTCTTAAACGTTTGTCGTAAAACTTCTTTAACTCATTTTATAATTGGTTGAAAGTTGCTACAACATTTTCCACAGTGAAACCAAATTCTTCAAGAATTTTATTTCCTGGAGCAGAAGCACCAAAATGATCGATCGTGATAGTTGTTCCTTCTGTCCCAACATAGCGTTCCCAACCAAATGAAGCTGCTGCTTCAATAGCTACTCGTTTTGTTACGGCTTTTGGCAAGACGCTTTCTTTGTATTCTGCAGATTGTTTTTCAAATAAATCGAAACTTGGCATTGAAACGACTGAAACATCTTTTCCAGCTGCTGCCAATTCTTTTTGTGCTTTGACTGCTAGATCCACTTCAGAACCAGTCGCGATCAAGATACCTTCTGGTGTTTCTCCTTGAGCTGGTGATAGTACATAAGCTCCTTTTTTCACCATTTCGTCTGCCACTTCTTTCGTTGATGGCAGAACTGGAAGATTTTGACGACTTAAAACCAAGATCGTTGGTGTATCAGTCGATTCCATTGCTACTTTCCAAGCAGCGCGTGTTTCATTCCCATCGGCTGGACGAATCACGTGAACACCTGGCATACATCTTACAGACGCTAATTGTTCGATTGGCTCATGTGTTGGTCCATCTTCACCAACCGCCACTGAATCATGTGTCAACACGTAGATGACCGGTGTATTTTGAATAGCTGCTAAACGGACTGCTGGACGTAAGTAATCAACGAAAACAAAGAATGTGCCGCCATAGATACGAGTTCCGCCATGAAGCTGGATACCGTTCATCGCAGCTGCCATCGCAAACTCACGAACGCCAAACCAAATATTACGACCTTCATAATGTTCTGGAGTAAAGTCTTTGTCCGCAGTGACCATCGTATTATTCGAACCTGATAAGTCCGCTGATCCGCCCCAGAAACTTGGGATTGCTTTTGATAACTCTTGAATCACTTCTTTGCTTGAAACCCGGCTAGCTTGACTTTCGCCTACTTCATAAGAAGGTAATTCAGCATCCCAGTCAGCTGGAAGTTTTCCAGCAAACGCATCTTCAAATTGTTGAGCTAATTCTGGATAAGCATGTTTATAGTTTTCAAACATTTCTTTCCATTCATTTTCAGCTTTTTGCCCTTCTTCAACCATTGTTTGGTGGAATCTTTCAGCTACTTCTTCTGGAACTGTGAAATCAGGATACTCCCAACCATACACTCCTTTAGCCATTTTAATTCCATCATCGCCAATTGGTGCCCCATGGACAGCAGAAGTTCCTTCTTTAGGAGCTCCGTAGCCGATCACTGTTTTGACTTCGATCAATGTTGGTTTTTCAGTTTCAGCTTTTGCTTCTTCGATCGCTTGATTGATGGCTTCTAAATCATTCCCATCTTTAACCAAAATATGTTGCCAGCCATAAGCTTCATAACGAGCTCCTACATTTTCAGTGAAAGCTTTTGAAGTAGGACCATCTAATGAAATATCATTTGAATCATACAATACGATCAATTTACCTAATTTCATGTGAGCAGCCATTGAACTTGCTTCTTGCGAAACGCCTTCCATCAAGTCGCCGTCGCCACAAAGAGAATAAGTATAGTGATCTACCACTTTGAAGTTTTCTCTGTTATATGTTGCTGCCAAGTGAGCTTCTGCCATTGCCATACCTACAGCCATAGCGATTCCTTGTCCTAACGGTCCAGTTGTTGCTTCTACTCCGTCAGTATGATTGACCTCTGGATGTCCAGGTGTTTTTGAATCCCATTGACGGAATTGTTTTAAGTCATCGATTGTGACTTGATAACCTGATAAATGTAGTAAGCTGTATAACATTGCCGAACCATGTCCTGCGGATAAGACAAAACGGTCACGGTCAACCCAATTTTTTGAAGTCGTTGGGTTCACTTTCAAATGTTTCGTCCAGAGTGCATATGCCATTGGGGCTGCCCCCATTGGTAACCCTGGGTGTCCAGAATTTGCCTTTTGAACTGCTTCAATACTTAATGTACGGATCGTGTTAACGCCAAGTTGGTCGATTTTGTCGAACAAAATAACCCCTCCTATTAATTTAGGTTTTTTTTACCTTTATTTCTTACTTACTAATTTTATTAGATACGTCTAGAAAAAGCAATGTTTTTTAGTAATTATTACTGAAACTTATTTCCTCGACGATGTAAGCCTTTTTCACGTTGGATTTCTTTCAATTTTTCTGGAGTGACATCGTTACCTTCTGGATCAACGATTTTCATCCCTTCGATATGGTGTCGCATCCCAGAACGAAAAGCAGACAGATACTCTTCTCTTAACGCCAATTGTTCTTTTTCTTCGTCAGCTGTTAAGCCTTCTGTTTTCTTTTTTTGGGCCAGTTCGTTGATGCGGGTAATTTTTTCCGGTGATAACATAGCAAGTCCTCCTTTTTACTCTACTTCATATTATATAAAAATCACGAAAAAAACAACTAGTATAAAATATTTTAAATACGAACATTTGTTTGAAAGAAGTAGTTTTATGTGGTACTATTTAATTATTAATTGAAAGAAGGTGTACTCTGTGGCCCGACAAACCGAAACCAGACAAATCGAAGTCTTACGATATATCCACGAGCAAGTTTCCCAAAAAGGCTACCCACCAACTGTTCGGGAGATCGGAGAAGCGGTTCAGCTTTCTTCTACCTCCACAGTTCACGGTCATCTTGCACGATTGGAAAAAAAAGGATTTATTCAACGTGACCCTACGAAACCACGTGCAATCGAATTAACAAAACAAGGATTAGCCAAAATAGGGGTAAAACCTTCCACGATTCCAGTGCTTGGTGTGGTCACTGCAGGTGAACCGATTTTAGCAGTTGAAGATGCGTCCGATTTCTTTCCGATCCCTCCTAACCTTTCTTCTGAAGATGGAAGCTTGTTCATGTTGACGATCCGCGGAGAAAGTATGATCAATGCAGGAATTTTAGACGGAGATAATGTAATTGTCCGTAAACAAGAAACTGCCCAAAACGGGGATATCGTGATTGCAATGACCGCCGAAGATGAAGCGACTTGTAAACGATTCTATAAAGAAAAAAATCATTTTCGTTTACAACCGGAAAACGATCTTCTTGAACCGATCATTTTAGATCAAGTCTCTATTTTAGGTCGAGTCGTTGGGCTCTACCGCAGTCATATCTATTAAAGACGATTTTTTGACTAGACTTAAGTGAAGGTCTTACTCGCATACTCATTTATTTGCAGTAACTGCTATATCTATCAATAAAGACTGAAAAACCCGAGGCAAAGTGTCTCGGGTTCTTTAATGGGCATTAAGATGGATAAACGATGATTAAGTGTCCATAAACGGCCTGAGTTTTTTCTCTTGTGCTTTCCTCACTCCTTAAATAAAATGCACCGATCTCCTACTTTTTTGTCGATCTTTGTCGTATTTCCAATTCGATTTTTTTCATTTGGTACCACTACAATCGTCATTTACCTACCATGATCTGCGGCATGATTTAGATCAAATACCGCTAACTGCTTTGAATGCGGTGAATAAGCAAATGACCTGTGCTGGTTTAAAAAAATTCTGAGTATTACACACATAGATTTCGATCTTTTTTGTTCTTCCCTCTTTACAAAACGAACAAAAGTTCGTATACTAATTATACGAACTTTTGTTCGCATAAAATAATGAGGTGAGAAATCATGAAATCAATGAGACGTCTTGGCTTAGTATTAATGGTATTATTTTTAGGCATTATTATTGGTAATTTTGGTATGCGTACAGCATTGTTGATCTTTGTTCCGTTGTTTGCTTTATGGTTTATGTTGTGGGATGAAAAGAAATACCGTCAGTCTGAACGGCGTCGGATTCATGATGACACTTTTTATCCAGACTCCTATTATCGATCGAGACACTCTTGATCTTGACCCATAAAGAATCCTGAATAACGAAATAAAAAAAAACACATATGTAAGAGGCAGAAAACGGCTCATGCACAAAAAAGTAGTCGATTGTTCCCCCCCATCAAAAAACAATTGACTACTTTTACAAATACACCTGCACAAACTAAAAATAGTGAGCAAGCGTGCTTAGGATTGCTTCACAAAAAAGAGAGTGGGACAATTAGTCAGAAAAAATCTGATTAACGTCCCACTTCTTTTTACAATTATTTTTAATGTTTATTAAGCAAAAAATCGTTTAATATTCCATCAAGGTGATCATATCATATCCTTCGATTTTTTCACGACCATCTAAGTCCATTAGTTCGATCAAGAAAGCACAGCCAACAACGACACCGCCCAATTTTTCTACTAATTCGATCGTTGCTTTGATCGTTCCCCCTGTAGCCAATAAGTCATCACAAATCAAGACTCTTTGTCCAGGTTGGATCGCGTCTTTATGGAGTGTCAATGTATCTGTACCGTATTCCAGTCCGTAAGTTACTTCGATCGTTTCACGAGGCAACTTCCCTTTTTTACGTACAGGCGCAAATCCAACTCCTAATTCGTAAGCTACAGGACAGCCAACGATGAATCCTCGCGCTTCTGGTCCTACAACCATATCGATTCTTTTTTCTTTCGCATAATCTACGATCTGTTTCGTTGCTTCTCTGTAGGCATCTCCATCAGCCATAAGGGGCGAGATGTCACGAAAAATAATTCCTTTTGCTGGATAATCAGGAATACTTGCAATATATTTTTTTAAATCCACTATTTGTCTCCTCCTAGGTTGTTAACCTTTTTTTAATAGAGGGAATATCACTTAACAATAAGAATTCCTCTACTTTGATTTTTTTTATTCGTTGCTGATAACGCACGCTATCAGTCAACGGATGACTTTTGGGATTAGCGATCTTTTGCAAAACGCCATCTTCTATTGTAACAAATTTCAATTCAAAAAACACCTGAATCATAAAAATTAATAATTTTTGTGGTATTTTTAGATATTGAGCAATTGAGCCTAATTTATAGCGAATATCAATTTTTTCTTGTGTATGGATCAGTTTGAACAATTTGGCATATTGTTCTCTTGACCCAACTCCATTCAAATAAGCTTCTTCATAAGAAATCCCTAATAAGTACATTCGATCGAAAGAACCAAAGGCAAGGATTTCTTTTAATATTTCTAAATCATTTGGACAATCAACTACCAACAAGGAATGATATGAATTATCGTGGATCAACTGCTTGATATGTTCCACACTTTCGAACACGTGGACATTGTCTGTAGCCAGTCCAGAGATTTCTTTTAAAGAAGAGCGATCAAACGCAAGATACAATGTTTGTGGATCAACCTTCGTTAACTGACGGTATCTCTTTGAACGCCAATCAAAAATTTGAAATCCATCAACAACAAAGTCTGATACCAGCAATTGCGGTTTTTTCCGACCGTTCCATTCATTGATAGCTAATTTCCCAACGATATCCACTGGATTATTTAACAGCTCAGCTTCTTGGTCGCCAAAACCAAATGCTACCGCATCTAACGGACTAGCTTCTTCCATCAATGTTAACTTCAAATGTTGCTGACTCGTACCAATTCTTTTCACATTTTCAGCCAAGATTTGGCGAAACAGAAAGTGAGGTACCGCATTGTCTGTACCATATGGTGCAAGTAACTTTAATTCATTAAGCAATTCAATGGTTACATCTTTGGGTGTAAGGACTTCGTCGATCGGTAAAGCTGCACCTTTTGTCAAATCTATTTTTTGTTCGGAAACATACTGATTCATTCGTTTTTGTAATTCTTGAAGATTATCACTAGGCATCGTTAACCCTACAGCAGCATGGTGTCCTCCAAAGAAAGTAAATAAGTCACGCATCGCATCTAACATTTCATATAGATTCAGGGCTTCGACACTTCGGCCAGATCCTTTCGCTGTACCATCTTCTTTGATCGTTAAGACGATCGTCGGTTTACCAGTGGCATTCATCAGCTTACCAGCTACGATCCCCAACACTCCCTCATGCCACCCAGGATGGGCAAGAAGGTGGATCTGATTCGTTTCATCAATCATTTCCAATGCTTCTTGGGTAATTTTTTCAACGACTGCTTTTCTTTCTTCATTGATCGTGTTGAGTTTTTTGGCATACGTGAGTGCCGCTTCCTCATCAAAGGTAGCTAGCATCTCGACAGCTGGATTAGGATCACCCATTCGGCCAATCGCGTTGAGCCGAGGGGCAATTGAAAAGCCGATGGTCGTTTCATCTGCTTCTTTCATAGAGACGCCACTTTCATTAAATAAAGCTTGTAAACCGATCCGTTCGGTTTCTTTGATCGTATCTAACCCTAAAGCAACAAGTGTGCGATTTTCGCCTGTCATTGATACCAAGTCTGCAATCGTTCCAATCGCCACTAGATCTAAAAATTCAGCAGGAGGTTCTTCTAATAATGCTGTTGCCACTTTAAAAGCTACTCCGACACCTGCTAGATCAGGAAACGGATAATTCCCTTGTGGATGTCGTGGATGTACGATAGCGTAGGCTTCAGGTAATTCACTGGGCATTTCATGGTGATCTGTGATGATTACATCAACACCTGCTTGTTGCGCATAAGCTACGGCATCGTGACCAGCCACACCATTGTCCACTGTAATGATCAATTGCGCACCTGCATCGATTTTTTCTTGATAAACGGCTTTGTTTGGTCCATAGCCATGGATAAAACGATTGGGTAAAAATGTTTCGACATTGGCACCGAGTAGCTCCAATGTTTCTTTCATCACTGTCGTACTTGTAATCCCATCTGCATCGTAGTCACCATAAACGACTATTTTTTCACCATTGATCACCGCTTCTTGGATTCGACTGATGGCTTTATCCATGTCATGCATTAAGTAAGGATCATGCAATTCTTGATGTTTGGGATTCAAAAATTCTTTTACTTTCTCTACATCACGATAGCCTCGTTGCCAAAGTAATTTGCCAATAAAAGGCGATAGATTCTCTTGCTTTATACTTTGAAGAAACATTTCAGTCGGTTCTGATTCACTTAATTGCCAATCATAATTTGCTTGTCTCACTTGCTCACCCCTAACCTAGTTATTATAGCAAACGAAAAGTTTAAAAAAAAGAAGAAAGATAGCCACAAACACATTAAAATGGTCTTCAAAAAGTCGTTACTCACTTTTTGAAGACCATTTAACAAACCCGAAACTCAGCTTTTTCCTCTCAGCCAAATATAACAATGGTTCCTGCCATCTTTTATTTTGATCTCGTTCATAAAACTTTAGTCAAAATAATTATAGCTTTGCTTTGCTGAAATTTTCTGCGTATCAGATGTTGACGACTGTGCTTGTTGTAGTTGTTTTTTCGTTGCTTGTAATTCTGCCTGATAAGCAGCTTCTAATTCTGCTCGTTCATTTCGGAATGTTCGTTGTTGTTCTTCCTTTGCTTCAGCAATTTTTTTATCAAGATTTTCTTGATAATCTGATAGTTCCTGCTTTAATTGTTTGATTTGTTTTTTCTGTTGCCATAAAGTGGTTGATGCAGTAACAAAAACAATCAATGCACCAATAATCGCCGAACCAATGATAACTAAAATCAATGGTGCAGAAAATGAAGCAATCCCAAAGTTAACAGGAACATTTCTGTTGTTTAATACAGCAAATACGACAATAATCAAGACAAGCAAAAATCCAATAATCACACTACTTTGTTTTTTCATACTCTTTCACCTACTTTTTATTAAAAATCCCACTTGCGAGGTAGTCGCCAATAGTCGGAAAGAGAGTGTAAAA
Source organism: Enterococcus sp. DIV0691 (assembly GCF_051711145.1). Lineage (NCBI taxonomy): Bacteria > Bacillati > Bacillota > Bacilli > Lactobacillales > Enterococcaceae > Enterococcus > Enterococcus sp. DIV0691. Next base: position 1,334,522 of record NZ_JBIOLY010000001.1, on the reverse strand, counting down.
TTTAGCCGCTATTTCAAGAAGGACAGGACGATTCACTTCACGCTTTGGATGTTCCATTGTTCGTACAATTGTTTTTGCTAGTTTCTCCGGTTCTAAAACAAGTTGACTAACTTTTTCTAAATAACTGCCGGTAGGATCAGCTTTATCAAAAAATTCAGTAGCAACCGGTCCTGGATTCACCGTAGTGACTGCCACTCCAAGTGGTCTTAATTCTAATCGTAAGGCATTAGAAAAGCCTAAGACAGCAAATTTTGTTGCTGAATAGATCGTTGATTTCGCCGTCGCCATTTTCCCAGCCATTGAAGCGATATTGATGATATGTCCTTGCCTTCTTTCAGCCATATCAATCGCAAATTTTTGGGTTAAGACCATCATTCCTAGTACATTTACTTCAAACATATCGTAAGCTTTTCCTAAATCGAAAGTTAAAAAATCTTCAAAAATGCCAAAGCCGGCATTATTGACTAACACATCTACACGCCCGACTGTTTGCATCACTTGTTCATAGAGCCGATCGACGCTGTCAGGATCACTCACATCTACTGGAAAAGCATAGGCTTCCTTTCCGCTTAATCTCTGACATTCTGCTTTAACCTCATCAATCAATTGGCTTCGTCGAGCACAAGCAATGACGATAGCACCTTTTTTTGCAGCTTCATAACAGATTTGAGCGCCCAATCCACCAGAACTACCGGTAACTAAGACAACTTTATTTTCTAAATTCATTCTTTTCCTCCTCACGAAATGGAATATCGACAGTATCAAAATCTTTCATGATCCTTGTATTTGCAAAGACCTCACGTGCCTCTTCTTCTAGTTCTTGCGCAGCTTTTCCTAAATAGCGCGCACTAATATGGGTTAATAACAAACTTTTCGCTGCTGCTTCTTTAGCTACTTCAGCCGCTTGATAAGTCGTCGAATGGAAGTAGTTCTTTGCCAACTTGGCTTCATTTTTGTTAAACGTACTTTCATGAACCAAAACATCACAGTCTTGGGCCAATACGATTGAATTTGCTGTCTTCCTCGTATCACCTAAAATCGTAACGATCCGCCCTTTTTTGTCTGGTCCCACAAACTGCTTCCCGTCCACAACCCTTCCATCAGGTAATTGAACAGATTCTCCTTTTTTCAACTTTCCATATATTGGTCCAGCCGGAATATTCAGTTCTTGTAATTTTTCAACTTGAAGCTCTCCTTTATGGTCATGTTCCACAACCCGAAAGCCATAGCTGGCAATTCCATGATCTAATTTTTTAGTATAGACAGAAAAATGCTGATCTTGAAAAATCGGCTGATCTTCAACTAACTCGATGAATTTCAACGGATAGCCTAAACGTGTTTGCGAAACAGCTAACGAAGTTTTGACAAATGTTTCGATTCCTTTTGGTCCGTAGATTTCCAGGGGCGTATCTCCCCCTTGGAATGAACGACTGCTTAACAAGCCTGGCAACCCAAAGATATGGTCACCATGTAAGTGAGTAATAAATATCTTTTCAATCTTTCTTGGACGAATGTTGGTACGTAAGATTTGCATTTGCGTTCCTTCACCACAGTCAAATAACCAGACTTCATTTCTTTCATCCAAAAGTTTTAATGCAATACTGGTAACGTTTCGATGTTTGGCAGGTACCCCTGCACCAGTTCCTAAAAATTGTAATTCCATAATCTACCTGACTTTCTTTAAACTCACTATTAATTTTATGGGAAATGTGTCGGATAATCAACCGAAAGTCCGTATTGCTTCCTAAATAATTGCATTTTTATTGGTACTAAAAAAAGAAAAACGCCTTTTTCACGCGTTTCTCTTTCTTTATTCTGTTCGTCTCTTTATTGAGGATGTTTGTCTTTCCACGATTTCCGTGCCGTTTCTTGTGTTTGTTTTTCGACTTCTTTAGCAGCGTGGACGTCTTCTTCGACCTCTTCATAATCTAAGCGAGTAATTTCGCCACCTAAATCCATCGTGACTAATTGGTTCAAAGGACGATTATCTTCTTCTTCAGCAATCAAAATCAAACCGGTTGCTCCTTCGCCAATTTTATTGCCCACAAAATCAAAAACTGTCTGAGCATCTTGGATTTCCTTGGCATCCTGCGTAGCACCGATCATCCCGCCAGCAAACCAGCCTAAAAGAATCCCTAGTGGGCCTCCCAAGACACCGACTAACATTCCGATTAAACCACCTTTTGAAGATTTATTGTTTCCAGTAAAATCCAAAAAATCCTCTATTTTGAATTGATGCGTTCCATTAGGATCATGACTAATCACTGCCATTTGTTCACCCTTGATGGCACGAGAAGCGTGTAATCGTTTGATTTCAGAAAATGCTTGGTAAGCTTGACTCTCTACAGGGAAATTCAAAATAATCACTCGTTTGCTCATAAAAACACTCCTCTATTCATTTTCTTTATTCTAACTTTTATTTTAAAAAAACAAAAGGAAAAACCCTTTAATAAATAACATATAAGAAATATAAATTTTTCCTATTAAAAAATCTTTCTGAGCACTATTGATGATAGCTTAAAAATTTTTACCAAAAGACAAATCCTACCAATGCTTAAACCAAAAAAGCGCCAAACCATTTTTCTGGTTTGACGCTTTGTTGATATTGAGTGTTAACATGGGCTCTTTTCATGAGCATACGTAATCTTATTCGACAAACTCAAATTCAAATTCACCGATTCTCACTAGATCGCCATCTTTTGCTCCACGGGCACGTAAAGCTTCGTCAACGCCCATTCCTCTCAACTGACGAGCAAAACGCATAACAGTTTCATCGTGATCGAAATTCGTCATTTGGAATAGTTTCTCAATTTTTTCTCCTGATAAGATCCAAGTAGCATCAGGATCTCGATCGATTTTAAATTCTGGCCCTTCTGGATTGAATCCATATTGAACTGTTTCTTCTTCGATTTCTTCATCATATAACGGAAACTCTGGTGTTACTTCTAGAAGATCCGCTGTCGCATTCAGCAATGGATCAATGCCTTTTCTTGTTACCCCTGAAACTGGAAAAATCGGCATATCGTCTGCAAATTCATCTGTTTTTTCTTTATTAAGCTGCTCTTTGAATTTTTTCAAATTTTCTTCTGCGTTTGGCATGTCCATTTTATTGGCTACAATTATTTGAGGTCGTTCCAATAAACGAAGATTATAAGTAGACAATTCATGGTTGATCGCCAAATAGTCTTCGTAAGGATCTCTGCCTTCCATCCCACTCATATCAATCACATGTAAAATAACACGAGTACGTTCGATATGACGTAAAAACTGCGTTCCTAAGCCAACACCTTGAGAAGCTCCTTCAATCAATCCAGGAAGGTCCGCTGCTGCAAAACTGCGTCCATCGCTAGTTGTTACCATACCAAGATTTGGTACTAATGTCGTGAAATGGTACGCGCCGATTTTAGGACGAGCAGAAGAAATAACTGAAAGCAGCGTTGATTTACCTACAGATGGAAAGCCTACTAGCCCAACATCAGCCAAGACTTTTAGCTCTAATTCGATTCTGCGTTCCTGACCTGGTTCGCCGTTTTCTGCAATTTCTGGTGCTGGGTTTCGTGGAGAAGCAAAGCGGATGTTTCCTCGTCCCCCTCGACCGCCTTTAGCAACGATTAAAGTTTGACCATTTTCAATCAAATCGCCTAACAAAGCGCCTGTTTCAGCATCACGGACAGTCGTTCCTTGAGGGACTTTTACATAAGTATCTTCTGAACCCCGACCGTGCATCCCTTTACTCATTCCGTTTTCTCCTGGCTGTGCTTTAAAATGGCGATTGAAACGAAAATCCATTAATGTACGTAAACCTTCATCAACGATCAAAATGACGTCACCGCCACGACCGCCGTCACCACCAGCAGGTCCTCCATCAGGTACATATTTTTCTCTGCGAAAAGCGACCATTCCGTCGCCGCCTTTACCGGCCTTCACATCGATGGTTACTTGATCTAAAAACATGGACATCTTTAAGTCCTCCTATTTTAATTATCTATTATTCATTTGACTGCCTGAATTTCCACAATAAACAAAAGTCTTATTTATTTTATCGGTCAAAAGCTATTTTGTCTATCGTTTCAATTAAACTTTCCAGGTTTTGTTCATTTTTTCTATTTTACTTAAGTAAATTGTTTCAAAGATATCCTAGTGCTTGACATCTCTCAGACCATTTTATCACTTTACTTTTGTAAGTATCTTTTTTTGACAAATTTTGTGAACAGGAGGAAAATGACAGTGTATTAATCAAGGATGCGAAGTTTGCACCCTCAATATCACTAAAGGAGGAACTTTTGATTATGACAGTAAAAGTAGGTATTAACGGATTTGGACGTATTGGACGTTTAGCTTTCCGCCGAATCAAAGAAGTATCTGATGATATTGAAGTCGTAGCAATCAATGACTTAACTAGCCCAACAATGTTGGCACAGTTGCTACAATTTGATTCAACTCATGGAACCTATCCCGGTACAGTTACTGCAACAGAAGACTCAATCGTAGTAGATGGTGAAGAAACGCGTGTCTATGCTGAACCAGATGCAAGTAAAATCCCTTGGGTTAAAGAAAACGGGGTCGATATCGTACTGGAATGTACTGGTTTTTATACTTCGGAAGAAAAAGCACAAGCCCATTTAAACGCTGGGGTAAAACGTGTAGTGATCTCTGCTCCTGCTGGTGCAATGAAAACTATCGTATACAATGTAAATGATGATACGTTAGATGCTAATGATAAAATCATTTCGGCAGGCTCTTGTACGACAAACTGTTTAGCACCGATGGCTTATTTCTTAAATAATGAATTTGGTATCGAAGTGGGGACTATGACTACCGTTCATGCTTATACTTCTACACAAATGTTATTAGACGGACCAGTAAAAGGTGGAAATTTACGGGCAGCTCGATCAGCAGCTGACAACACGATCCCTCACTCAACAGGTGCGGCAAAAGCAATTGGCTTAGTTATTCCAGAGCTTCAAGGGAAATTGCAAGGTCACGCACAACGAGTACCTGTAGTGGATGGTTCATTAACAGAACTAGTTTCCATTTTAAAAACAAAAGTGACCGCTGAACAAGTGAACGAAGCGATCAAGAAACATACCGAAGACAATCCATCATTTGGTTACGATGATCGTCAAATCGTCTCTGGTGACGTAATCGGTACCACACAAGGTTCGATTTTCGATCCAACTCAAACAGAAGTCACAACGGCTGGCGATTACCAACTCGTAAAAACCGTTGCTTGGTATGACAATGAATATGGTTTCACTTGCCAAATGATCCGTTTGTTGGAAAAATTTGCTAATCTTTAATCACCAAAAAATCACATGTTTTCAAAGATAGAAAATAGAGACCGTTTGAACGACTCGTTGAGTGGTTCAAACGGTCTCTTTGTCTAGTTCTTCTAAACTGGTTCAAAAAGAACGAGTGATGGTAAACCTTATCATCTCTCTTGATCAAAGATAGAATTTTTATAAACATCCCTTATTTGCGAATTACTAGCTCGTGTTTTTTTCACTTTCTTTTGAGCAAAGTGTTCTGGATAAGCTATTTTCAATGCTCTTTCTTCTCCTAAATTATTCGCTAACTCTGTATTTTTTCCACTCAATTTCTCAAGATCATTAATATAAACATAACGCCCTAGCTGCATTGTACTTGAAAAAATAGCAAAATCTACTGCGGCAGAAAAATGATGAAATCCCTGTTTTGATTTTAAATAAGCACTTTGATCAATGATATAATCTGTAACTTTTCCTCCATTGCTAATTAAAGATAAATCCCTTTGAAGGATAAAGTCACTTTTGTTCTTATCGTTGCTCTTATTGAGTGCTTGTGCTAGTTCTGATAGGTTAGATTTAGAAATTTCAAATTCATGTACACAAGGTAACAGACCATTTACTTGCGTTCTTTTTTGATAGTAACCTGTGGGATCAACCACTGAAACGATAAAGTTCCCGAAAGTATTTTTCCGTATTACACAACCAAGATTCTGTTTTTCATGAGGTCCCCTGTCCTTCAACTTGATCTGAATATCATGAGAAGTAACTAGAAAAGAAGTTGGATCGCCTGGCATTAATCGAGAGAGTTCTTGTACAATCGAATTTTTTTCTAACTGATAATACTTACTATATTGAAGTGAACGGCTAATTGCTGCCACTTCATTTGGCAGAACAATCCCTCTTGACTGTTTTAATTGTTCTTCTGCTTTCTCAAATATTTCTTTTGGTTCCCGCAGCTCAGCTAGGTAAATCCCTCTGTCTTCTACTTCTACTGAATCTTGTCTATACGGCGATTTTCTTTGTTGAGAAGTTGTGAGTATTGTATCTTCAATTTTTGTTTTCCAATTCTTATCCATATTTTCCACTTGTTCAGTTTTATTATGTACAATAACCATCGAATGAAGAAGATTTTCCGAATATTGTAATTGGTTCATCCTCTTAAGTGCTGCGTAATGAAACTCATTCATCAAACGTTTATGATTATTTTGTTGAGTTGCTGGTGTAAGATTGAAGTAATCCATTTGGGGCTTCGTTTGTTCATCAATGGCCTTAACCTTCTGACCTTGTATTTGACCGCTCTTTTGAACATCCTCATGAATTTGATCAATAGCATTCCCATAAAAAATGTAGTCAACAGTGTAATATAGTTGCGGAAGTAAGAAATGAAATTTTTTTGAATGTGATATATTCTTTGCCGTTTCTTTTATTTCTTGTTTATTCCTAAGATTCTCAAATTTATCCACTAGTGTAGTCTCATTCTCATGGCTAGAGTGTAATGGCGTGCCCAATAGATTGGCTAACTCTTTGGTTTTGTCTTGATCGATTGCGCATTTGCGAATCGTGAGCTCTTGGTCATTCGAAGTTACCAGTGTAACGAGATATTTATTGTTTTGATTTTGGATAATTGCTCCTGTTAAACTAGTGTATACAGGCTCGTTTTCAGTGGTGTCCTTAATCAACTCTTTTTCCTCTTTATGTAACGGTCTCCCACTTAGGAGTGGTAATACGAGAAAACGAGCTTCATCTCCACTTAAGTGTAAGAGTTCCTGTTCTATTTTTTGTGTATCTTGGATAGCATCGCTACTCCGTTCGAATGAATCGTACATTGTAAACTGACCTTTTTCTTCAACTAAACTTGTTATGTTAGGATCGGCACTCACGTTGATCATATGACCCCAAATTTTCAAATACTCTTTAAACATCGCTTTCGTCTCATTCAAATCAGGAATATGCCGAATATCTCCAACTGGAAGATCAAAAAATTGTTCATACATTTTGAAATTCCCAAATTTGTCTTGCTTATTTACTTCAATCGAAGGTTTTTTTTTGAACAAACGTTTTGTGCGGTTCACAACTGAATTTTTAGTATCTTTAGAGGATATTGAATTGACTAATAATCGTGCGCGCAAAGCTTGTTCTAGTTCTAGTTTATTTGCCAGTGGCATTTTTTCGCTCCCTTTCTTGAGATCATTTTTTATAATAAAAATCGTTTCGTGCGATTGATTCGCTTTTTTTCATGAAACGATTTTATATCTGTTTTTATGTCAAAAAGGCTCCTAAATTCATTTTCTCTATTTTCATTCTTCACAATGTATTTTTCGATAATGACAGAAAGGTTCCTCTTTGCCTATTCTTGATTTTCGTTCGTTTTTTTGTCTGATTTATGTAAAATTCTCAACTATATATGTAAGCAGTCACCCATATTTCTATTGTGAACGGATGACTGCCGGTAAATAAAAAGAATGAGTTCTCTCTATTAGAATCCTAAAATTATTTTTGTATTAGCTATTAGCAAACAACTCATTGGACATATTTTGCTAAAAACTCTTTGACGGTTTGCTGATACTTTTCTGGGTCTGCCTGATACGCTTTTGCGTGTTCGGCTCCCTTGACCACGTATTTTTCTTTTGGTCCCTTAGTTGCAGCATATACTTTTGCTAACATATTATAGGGAACGAATGTATCCGCATCACCATGGATAAATAACATCGGTTTCGTATTTTTAGTTAATTGATCAACGGCACTTGCTTCCCCAAAAAAATACCCTGCTCGAATTTTTGTAATCAAGCTAGTCACTTGGATCAATGGAAAAGAAGGTAAGTTGAACATATCTTTTAGTTGATATGCAAGTTCTTCATCAACTGACGAATACCCACAGTCTTCGATGATCGCTTTCACGTTATTTGGTAGCTTCTCACCGCTCGTCATCATCACAGTTGCTGCACCCATACTTACTCCATAAAGCACGATTTGTTGCGACTGCCCTGTTTCTGCTAAGATTTTATCGATCCATTGGACGTAATCTTTTCGCTCTGGCCAGCCGAATCCGATATAATCCCCTTCACTACGCCCGTGGCCTCGAGCATCTGGAACTAACACATTGTAGCCTAAATCATGAAACATTTTTGCATAATTTGCCATTGTTTCTGCATTCCCCATATAACCATGGGCAACAATAACTGTTTTATCACTTTTCTTTTCTGCTGGCAGATAGATCGCAGACAATTTCAAATGATCTGTTGATGTTAGATGCCAGTAAGTGCGATTCTCTTTCTGATTGAACCACTTTGTCGCCTCGTTTTCTTTTGTTGTTTGAGAAGTTCCCGGCGTATCGTTTTCTAAAAAATCCTTTTCTGATGGGACAACTGCATAATTATAAAAATAGTTGCCTGCAAATAATAGAACCACTATCACGACAATAGCAATTCCGATTACTATTTTTGTCAAAAGTTTCATCGCTTTCCTTCCTTATTCCATTATTAATACTAATTCTTGATTAAGTATAAACAAAGAAGTTATTCGATGCAATCCTTCCAAGAGTAAATATAAAGCTCCACATCACCCATTTCTCTTCAAATTTCATTTATAAATGGTTGTAAAAAAACCATCTTCACACAACTAATCTATCAAGATCAGTCTTGTTATCTCAGAGACATAACATCTTGACAAATTATTTAGACTAATCAATTTTTCAATCATTTTTACAAAAAAAACTTCAAAACCAGTTGAATTAACCGGCTTTGAAGTTTCCCCGATGTTCTTAGCTTTTAAACAAAAAATTTAAAAGTTAGGAACCATTATTTTTTATTTTCGATCATTTTAAAACTTGACCACGGTTTTAAGAAGTCTAATAAGAACAATTCATCTTCTGAAATACGTCCGACTACATTCACACGACCGTCATTTTTCATCTCTTTTAGCGCAATTTGAGTTTCACCTTTGTATTGGTCATACCCCACATTATCAATCAAGACATCCCCGCGAGACATGTCCCGGGTATTATGTGGTGGGAATGGTTTATCTTTATAGTAGATTCGTGTCATTGTTGATCGAAGGATATATTCTGAACGATCACCACGATAGCTGTGGAGATTATCAAACAAACAAATCCGTTCATCTTCGGTGATATCTTCTTCAACATCTACTTTCAACGTTGGATAATCTGCATTAAATGCTTCTGCCATCGCTTTTAGTTCTTCCTCGCTCGCATAAGCATTGCCGATAGAAATATCATCGATCAAACCCGTAAGCATCAAGTGCTTGACTTGTGTAGAAATCTCTAAGTTTCGATGATCTTCAAGCGAACACAACCCGTCTTGCGTTGGCCATGGTCCGAAATCAGCGGTTTGAGAATTGACGAATGCCATTGTATTCAAATTATAATTTCTAAATTTTTCTGAGCAATACACAAAATGATCATAACTCAAACCAGAATAGCGATGAGGGTAAAAATTATGAGACCCTAACAAATTATTAGTATTCGGAGAATAACTCATGATGTTGTCAACATAACTAGTTCCAGAACTCATATTGATCTCAATCTTAATACCGTATGGATTACGTGTCATTTTTGCTTCTTCAGCTCCCGTAAACCCGATATCTAAACGGATGCCGTACGCTCCCATCTTATGGAAAAAGGAAAGATCATCGTAGGATATCCCTAATTGTTCAAATAATGCTGGGTTGATATCTACCATAACTTCCATTCCTAATTGGTTTGCATATTCCACAACTTTAGAAAAATCAGCTAAAACCTTCTCTTTGTCATCTTCTATTTGTAATAAGCTAGTAAATACACGTTTGAATCCATATTTATGTGCTAAATCCAAATATGCTTTGTCCTTTTTGAACGTTGAACGTTCCGGATAAATCGAAATACCTAATTTTCCCATCAGTTGAATCCTCCCAAAATCTTTTTTGTATCCACTTACATTATAACAAAAGCGCTTTAAATGGTCTACACCTTTGAGAAAAGTGATCATAAACGAAGAAATTATGAGAAAAAGAATAGGTAAATTGAACATTATTTGTTATCATTATAGATAACAAACTGATTATCTTTGAAAGGAACCAAAAATGAAAACAAAAAAACTTCTTTTAAGTATGGGATTGGTTGCAACCCTACTATTTGCAGCAGGGTGTAATCAAAGTGAACCAAAAACAAACACTTCTGAAACAACAAGTTCAACAGAAAAAACAACGGAAAGCAGTACAAAAGAAAGTGTCGATTTAAACGCACTCCCTCTTCCTCAATTGAGCAATGAGGTCGCTGCCAATGAAGATCTGGTTGAGATGGTCACATCAAAAGGGACAATCAAAATGAAATTATTCCCTGAATTGGCCCCTAAAGCAGTTGAGAATTTTATGACACATGCTAAAGATGGCTATTACGATGGCTTGACTTTCCACCGAGTGATCAAAGATTTCATGATCCAAGGAGGCGATCCTAAAGGGGATGGTACTGGCGGTGAAAGTATTTGGGGCAAAGGATTTGAAACTGAAATATCTAACCAGCTTTACAACATCCGCGGAGCTTTATCCATGGCACGTGCCCAAGATCCTAACAGTAATGGGAGCCAATTTTTTATCGTCCAAAACTCAGATGATATGCATGACGGACTATTAAAAGATGATTACCCTCAAGCAATCATCAATGCGTATAAAAATGGTGGCTATCCTAGTTTAGATGGTGAATATACGGTCTTTGGACAAGTCATCGAAGGAATGGACGTTGTAGATAAAATCGCAGAGGTTGAAACAGATGCCTCAGATAAACCAAAAGAAGCGGTTAAAATTGAAAAAATCAATATCTTACAAGAAGCGAAAGAATCATAAGACGAATCATTAAGTAAAAGCCGAAGAATAACGAAAGGTACTCCATTGCCCTTCGCTGTTCTTCGGCTTTTACTGATAACTGGGTCCTTGTAAATTCTGCTTTTATAAAAAAAGCCGCTTTACCCAATTAAGCATCTTTGTTCACAATAAAAGTAAACTCACACTCACAAACTTTTTTATCCTCGACATAAGCCGCAGATAAAGCGGTCCCTACTGCACCCTTCATTTTTGTGATTTCAAAATGACATTTCATCACGTCACCAGGAACCACTTTCTGGCGAAATTTCGCTTTGTTAATCCCACCGATATACGCTCTTTTGCCTAAAAATTCTTCTGATTTTAAAATCAGAATCGATCCAGCTTGCGCTAAGGTTTCTAGAATCAATGCACCAGGCATTACTGGATTATCAGGAAAGTGTCCTTGGAAGAAATCTTCATTGATTGTTACATTTTTCGTTGCGACGATTTTCTTTCCTGGTTCTAAGGTATCGACATAATCGATATAGCATATTGGATAACGATTGGGAATCAAATCCATTACTTCAGTAGCTGATAATACGTAAGACATAATATACTCCTTCTTTTGGCTAATTGCCTTGATTATTACTTTGATTATCAAAGTATCATATTCTTAAATTTTTAGCAATCTTTTTTTATTATTAAAAAAAATAGTTTGACAATCAAAGCATTTTGACTAATAATAGAAAATCAAGAGGTTATTATTTTGCAATTATTGTTTATTATACAACCTATTAAATCTTTTTAAGATCAAAGGAGTGTCAATATGTCTTTTTTAGAAGGAAAGAAAATCGTCATTATGGGCGTCGCAAATAAGCGAAGTATTGCTTGGGGTTGTGCCGAAGCAATGATGAAACAAGGTGCTGAGATCATCTATACTTATCAAAATGAACGCATGAAAAAATCATTGCTTAAATTAGTCGGCGAAGATGCCTTTACGGTGGAATGTGATGTATCAAGTGATGAAAGTATTGAAAAAGCAATGGATGCAATCGGCGAATATGCTGGAGAAATCCACGGCCTAGTACACGCGATCGCATACGCAAACAAAGAAGAATTATCAGGAAACGTATCCGATATCTCACGTGATGGCTATCAATTAGCGCAAGATATCAGTAGCTATTCATTAATCGCTGTAACAAAATATGCACAAAAGTATCTAGCACATAACAGCGGAATTGTAAGCATGTCTTATTTAGGATCAGAACGCGCTATTCCTAACTACAACATGATGGGAATTGCAAAAGCATCTTTAGAAGCAGCCATCCGTTACTTAGCTGCAGAACTATCTCCTAAAGGCATTCGTGTCAACGGTATTTCAGCTGGGGCGATCAAAACATTAGCGGTTACTGGCGTGAAAGATTACCAAAAATTGATCCAATTATCTGAATCACGTACACCAGATCAACAAGGTGTGACGATCGAAGAAGTCGGAAATGCCTGTGCCTTTTTAATTAGCCCATTATCAAGCGGAATGATTGGCGACATTGTTTATGTAGATAAAGGCGTCCACTTATCTTAAGAGAACCCTATTTACTTTAGTCATCCCATTAAAACAACGCGAATCGCTTTTTATTTAAGTAAGATAACGGAAAATTCGTTTAACACTAACGAACTCACCGGTTTCAAATAAATTTTAAACGACGACCCAATATTGATAGGCTTATCAATATTGGGTCGTCTTATTTTTATTGATCCCTAAAAAAATATGAGACCCAGACAATGATACGCATGAAATATGCCTATCTAGATTAATGCGGCAGATTACAAGCCAATTGATTGTTAAAATATAAACAGTTTATATTTTAATATGAGTGAAATTGTATCTTCTATTTGGTGATGGATAAACTCTTCTAAAGTAGTATGTGGCAAGAAAGCTTGTAAAACTAATTTATAAAAAAACTAGGACAGATCATCTATATCTGTCCTAGAAATCGTAGCATCTCTTTTTTATTAGATTATACTGTTGTTTATTCGACTACTTCGATCCAACCCTCAGGCGCTTCTACATCGCCAAACTGGATCCCTGTCAATTCATCATACAATCGTTTAGTTACAGGACCAACTTCTGTTTCGCTATGGAAAACATGTAAGTTATTTTGATAATAGATCCCTCCGATCGGTGAGATGACCGCTGCTGTGCCACACGCTCCTGCTTCGGCAAACTGATCTAATTGATCAATAAAGATATCCCCTTCGACAGCAGTTAAGCCTAAACGCTCTTCAGCCAATTGTAAGAGTGAATATTTCGTGATACTCGGTAAAATCGATGGCGATTGCGGTGTGATAAATTGCCCATCTTTAGTAATACCAAAGAAATTCGCTGCACCGACTTCTTCAATTTTCGTGTGAGTAGCAGGATCTAAATACACGCAGTCTGAATAATCTAATTCCTTCGCTTGTGTACCTGGCAACAGACTAGCTGCATAGTTCCCTCCTACTTTTGCTGCCCCTGTTCCATTAGGTGCTGCCCGGTCGTACTCTGATACGATAAAGTTCGTTGGTTTCAAACCACCTTTAAAGTAAGCACCAACTGGTGTACAGAAAACGACAAATAAGTACTCTGGCGCTGGGTGTACACCAATGTTTTCACCGACACCAATCAGAAAAGGACGTAAGTATAATGTTGCGCCTGTTCCATAAGGTGGTACAAATGCTTCGTTCGCTTTGACTACGTCTTTCACAGCTTCAATGAACATTTTTTCTGGTACCATCGGCATCAATAACCGTCTAGCACTTTGATTCAAACGACGGCTGTTTTGATCTGGTCGAAAAAGATTGATCTTGCCATCTTTTCTTCGGTAAGCTTTTAATCCTTCAAAGCATTGTTGTCCATAATGAAGCGCTGGAGAACCTTCATGGATTGTTAAATAGTTGTCTTCCGTCAATTCTCCTTTTTCCCATTGACCATCTTTCCACTTTGCAACGTAACGCCAAGGAGTTTTGATATATGAGAAACCTAAATTATTCCAATCCAATTGCATATTCATTCCACCTATCTTTGTTTTGTGAATATTTTAGCACTATCCTTGAGGTTTGTCATTTTATTTTTTGGAAAATTTCTGAAATTTGAAACAGTTTTGCTGATTTTCTTTTTCCCTCGTTCTTGTTACAATACAGTAGTGAGTATATATTTTAGAAAAGGGGATCTTATGTTTTTACAACTAGCGACAACAGCAACCACTTCCACTGGTGAAACATTAACTGACCAAGCAGTCCACCAAGTGAATGCTTTTCAACGTTTCTGGAATACGATCGATTGGGATGCAATTTTTGCAACCTTCATCCAAAAAGGACTTTATTTAGTTTTTTTAATTCTTTTATTTGCCATACTCAACCGTGTCGGAAAATATTTAATTGATAAATCTTTTAAACAATATTCTAAGAAATCGGTTTTGAATGAAAGTCGTTTAAAAACGTTACACAGTCTGTTAAATACGATTTTCCAATACACGATGGGTTTTTTCTTTATTTATGCGATTTTATCCGTCATTGGTGTTCCGATTGGTTCATTGTTGGCAGGAGCGGGAATTGCTGGGGTAGCAATTGGATTGGGCGCACAAGGCTTTATGAGTGATGTGATTACTGGCTTTTTCATTATTATGGAACAACAAATGGATGTCGGAGATTATGTAAAATTAGCGAATCTGTCAATTGAAGGAACAGTGGCTTCTGTCGGTATTCGGACGTTACAGTTAAAAGCCGTAGACGGTACGGTCCACTTTATTCCCAATCGAAACATCACGACTATCAGCAATCTATCCAGAGCGAATATGCAAGTTCTACTTGATATTCGCATCGTGCCGGAAGAAGGCTATGATTCTATCTACGAAATCATCGATCGTGTAAATCAACGATTAGCTGAAAAATACCAAGACGACTTACAAACTGAACCAACAATTTTTGGATTAGTCGATTTAGGGAACAGTAATTTTGCGATTCGAACCATTTGTTATGCCTTGAATGGGAAACAATTTGTTTTGAAAGAAGAATTTTTGAGTTCTTATGTAAAAGAATTGACAACAGCAGGATTTACCATTCCTAACAGCCCGATCAGCTTGAAATAAAAAAGATTGAGACGATTCCTTACGCTTTCCATTAAATGACCTTAATGGAGAAATAAGTGTAATCAGTCTCAATCTTTTTTGCTTTAATCGTTAACTAACGATGTCTAACTTTTCTTTTAATTCTTCGACTTTAGGCGAAACAATGTTTCGTCGTTCCAATTCATGCACCATATAGTTGACTGCCTTTAGTAGTTCTTTTCGAGTAATGATCCCTTTAAAAACTTTGTCTTCTGTAACAACCGGTAGAAAAGGTGAATCAACTAATAAATGGAGAACTTCTTCTAGTTCCCAATTTTCATCGATCGTTGCAACATTCGTTTCCATTACATCTGCAACGGTTAGTCCTTCTAATGGGTCCATGCTGATCGTTTGTAGATCGATCATTTTATTGACGACATCAGATAAGCTAACTAATCCCACGAAACGGTCATCTTTTCCTAGTACAGGGATCTTCGTATAACCTACTTTCGATAAAACAAGCAAACCATGTGATAATGGATGTTGATACATGACATTCGCTACATTTTCAGCCGAGATCAAAAAAGTCTCTCGATTTTGTAGCAATAACTCTCTTACAATCGGTCCAATCATTGGAGGGCCTCCATTTCAATTTCATTTCAACATAATTATTTTACCGAAAACGGATGCAAAATTCATATAAAAAATCGAGATTTTAGTAAAAATTAGAGATTTTTTGCTTACAAGGAAAAAGTGAAAGCCAGTTCCTCGACAGGTTGATGCGCTCGATTATAATATTGAACATTGACTTGTTCTCCACTGTGTTCAATCAAGGCATAAGAAGGGATTTGGATCGGTCCTCGTGGTTGCGAAATGCTTCCAGGATTCAAATACAAGACCCCTTCTACTACCTCACAACCAATTTGATGCGTATGACCAAAAAAGACCATCGTTGCTTGGTTGGCTTGCGCTTCAAGCGCTAATTGAGTAAGACCAAAACGAACATTTGCCAAATGTCCATGAGTGATAAATATTTTATCTTTCCCAGTATCAACCCACTCTTTTTCAACAAATCCCGGTCCGAAATCACAATTTCCCTTGACTACATGGAAGTGCGTCCACAATTGATCTTCTGGCGATAATTCTGAATCGCCACAGTGAAAGAAGAAATCCACTTTCGTTTGATAACGAGCAACTAGATCAGCTAAGATTTCCCGATCACCATGGTTATCACTGACAACTAAATATTTCATTTGTTTTCACCTTCCAACCAGCTTTGCCATACTTGGCTCAATTTTTTCATTGCTTGTGCCCGGTGGCTGACTTGGTTTTTTTCTTCACTTGACATTTCGGCTGCAGTTTCAGTTGAACCGTCAGGAATAAATAGTGGATCATACCCAAAGCCGTTGTCTCCTCTTGGGATTCTTCCTACTTTTCCTGGCCATTGCGCTTCCACCACTAGACTTTCTTTATCCGGTGCAGCAAAAACCAAGGTGCAATGAAATTGCGCCGTTCTTTTCTCATCTGGAATCTCCGTCATCTCATAAAGTAATTTCGCATTGTTTCCTGCGTCACTTTTGTGTTCGCCGGCAAATCGTGCAGAGTAGATCCCTGGCATGCCGCCTAAAGCATCTACTTTCAAACCAGAGTCATCAGCTAATACAGGTTGATTCAACAAATAAGCAATCGTTTCCGCCTTCAGACGAGCATTTTCCTCAAACGTTGAACCAGTTTCTTCTACATCAGGTAATTCAGGATAGTCAAACAATGTTTTGACTTCATAACCTGCTTTGCCAAACATCGCTTTAAATTCTTCTGCTTTCCCAGCATTTTTGGTAGCAATAACGATCGTCTTCAAATCGTCCTCTCTTTCTGCTCGTTGCTCGAACAAGACATTTTTTTGTTCAAGAATCAATTGCTCAATCGCCGTTTTCCCATAAAAGAGCAGATCGTTTAATTGTTCTCCATCAAAGGTTGCTTCTTCCCCAGTTCCTTGAATCTCGACAAATTTGCCAGATTCAGTCATGACTAGATTCATATCGACTAGCGCTGCAGCATCTTCTTCATAATCTAAATCTGCCACACATGTCTGATCGGGTAAAATCCCAACACTGATAGCAGCTAAATGTTCAATAACTGGGTCTTCACGTAAAACTTTTGTTTGAAGTAACTTTTCGACTGCTAATTTTAACGCAATAAAAGCTCCTGTGATGCTAGCCGTTCTTGTCCCACCATCTGCTTGCAAAACATCGCAATCAATGATAATACTACGTTCGCCTAACTTTTTCAGATCAACGACCGCTCTTAACGAACGACCAATCAACCGTTGGATTTCCATTGTGCGTCCTGAAAGTTTTCCTTTGCTGCTTTCTCTTCGATTTCTAGTATGAGTCGCACGTGGCAACATGCTATATTCTGCTGTTACCCAACCAGTTCCTGTTTCTCTTAAAAATGGCGGAACGTTTTCTTCAATCGTAGCAGAACAATTGACGATCGTATCACCAAAGTGAATCATAACAGAACCTTCTGGATGTTTAAAAACATTTGTTTCAATCTTTATTTTTCTTAACTGCTGAGGTTGTCTTCCATCGTGACGCATCTGTTATTTCCCTCCTAATTCAATATGCTCAACATTCAACTGATCGAGCATCAGCCAATCTTGTGCAATCTCTTTAAAAAGCTTAGCTGAACCAGTCGTATAGAATTGACATAACGTCCGACCCTCACTGACTGAATTGCTGATTTCAAAATAGTCCAGCAACATCGAAACTTCCCCGACAGTCTCTGCACCTGAATCGATTAATGTTACACTTTCTCCCATAACGTTTTGGATAATCGGACGTAACAAAGGGTAATGGGTACAACCCAATATTAATGTATCGATTTTCTTAGTAACCAATGGCGCTAGTGTCTGGGCAACGATTTTTTTTGCAACTGACGAATGATATTCATTACTTTCCACTACCGAAACGAATTTTGGACAAGCCAAACTAGTCACGGCAAGTTCAGGTACCTTCGTTTTCAGCGCTGTTTCATAAGCACGACTTTTGATCGTTCCGAGGGTTCCGATAATCCCTACTTGTTTATTTCTTGTTTGTTTAACAGCTGCTCTTGTCCCAGGTAAGATCACACCAATGACTGGAATAGGAAGTGCCGCCTTGATTTCTTCTAAAGCAACCGCAGTAGCAGTATTACAGGCAATCACTAACATTTTGATGTTTTGTTCCACCAAATGATTCGTCATTTCCCAAGTAAATTCGATCACTTGTTCTGCCGGTCTAGGACCATAGGGGCAACGGGCAGTATCTCCAACATATAAGATATTTTCATTTGGTAATTGTTTCAATGCTTCTTTGACCACCGTCAATCCACCAACACCTGAATCAATAAAACCAATCGGGCGATTATCAGTCAATAGTATCATCCTTTTTCTCAATAAATTCTATCTTCCTTATTGTGGACTTTTTAAGGTGATTTTTCAAGTACTACCTTTGTACTTCTATCCATAAAGCTTGAATAGCTCACACAGTCGATCTAAAGAATCACTAGTTTGACTTAATGATCTTAAGTTAGTTGTTTTTAGCAGATGAAGATTGCTCTTTATCTACACTTATCATGAATGATTGCGATTCGTTTTAGAGATACTAGAAGAGACTGAGACAAGTTTTGTCCCAGTCTCTGAGCAATTATGGTTTATCGACTAACTTCAGCTGATCCTTGAGATAAAGAATTCATTTGTTTTATATTTTTGTTTGGTTTTGGTGGAGTATTTTGTTCCGATCCTAGATTACTTAGTCTTTGATTCAATGGTAATGGAACTTGATCTATTGGATTTGGGTTTGTTCTATCTAGTTCGGGAAGCTTACTTAGCAAAGTTGTTTTTCCATTGATTATTTCGTTAAGCTCTTTTTTATCTTCTTTAGTCAGAGTAAGCATATAAGGTATATTGCGTCTATTTATTTCATTAAGTTTTCTGCTACCAATAAATTCCGCCATCGTAGATAGCATTTTGGGTTCTACCTTTTGGTTCTCGTTAAGTGCTAATGCAGTGTTCATTGCTCGAGATAACAAAAGCGCGTTGTCATCCACTACTTCAGCTATAGTCTTCCCATTTATTTTAATGTCTGCTTCATTTTCTTGTTTTTTATCTGTTTGTTGTTTCGCTCTCTCTCTGATTATATCCCGAAGTGCTTCTTTTTCTTCTATTCTCATGACAAGATTATCAGAAAGTGTATCCATATACTTTTCATCAAGATAACTATTCTCAATGGTAATTGCTATTTCATGTAAATCCTTTGGAGAGATAGTTTTATTCTCTGAAAGTTGATAATTTACTTTTATTGTTTCAGCCAATAGGGAGACTATCTTATTCTGTACCACAACATTTAATAGATTAATTCGGGCTGGTGCTTTTGGTAAAGTTCCTGGTTTTGGCGACGTATTTGGTTCCAAGCCTGGAGTATTCTCACTTTGATTTAGTAGAGTTCTTAAATTTGGTTTTGGTGATGTCTGTAGTGGATTCTTTGGTTTTGAATCTAAATTGTTTAGTCCTTGACTTAATGTTGAACTTAGGTTCATTTTAGCTGGTTCTTGTGAAATTTCGAGTTCCTTATTTAGCAATGTTGTTTTTTCATTTGTTATTTCATTAAGCTCTTTTTTATCTTCTTTAGTCAGAGTAAGCATATAAGGCATATTGCGTCTATTTATTTCATTAAGTTTTCTGCTACCAATAAATTCTGCCATCATAGATAGTATTTCTGGTTCTACCTTTTTGTTCTCTTTAAGTTCTAATGCAGTGTTCATTGCTCGAGATAGCAATAGTGCGTTGTCATCTAGTACTTCAGCTATGGTCTTCCCATTTATTTTAATGTCTGCTTCATTTTCTTGTTTTATTTCTGTTTGTTGTTTCGCTCTTTCTCTGATCATATCCCGAAGTGTCTCTTTATCTTCTCTTGTCATGACAAGAGCGTTTGGAACCGCATCTATATACTTTTTATCAAGAGAACTATTCTCAATGGTAATTGCTATATTATGTAAATCCTTTGGAGAGATAGTTTTATTCTCTGAAAGTTGGTAAGCTACTTTTATTTCTTCAGCCAATAGGGGTACGATCTTATCATTTATTACACTATTTGAGAATATATTCCGAAGCTTGTCTTTGTCTGCTTGTGTCAAGGCAAGCGTACGCATGAGCTCCAGTTTCTGGTCTATATTTAGGTTTAAATTCACAACCTCATTTGCTATTCTATGTAGTTTATTCGGGTTTGCAGGTCGTTTCTCTGAAAGCTGATGCTTATTTGTAATAGTAGTAGCAACAGCATGTACATTCTGCTGAAATAATTGTTCTGATTCTGTTGATTTTTTTTTGACATTATTACGTCTTTCATTCGCAATATGTTTTGCTATTTCCTTTAGATCATGTTGGGCGTTAGGTTTGTATTTTTTTATAATAGCTATAGTAGCAGCTTTCTTTTGTTCTTCGTATATAGATAGAAGAGTGTCTTGATCTTTTTCTGGTATTTTAAGTTCGAGAATAACCTCTCTTTTCTGTTCATCACTAAGATCTAATTTCGCAATCTTTTTTGCTGTTTTATTTAGTTTTTCTGAGGAGTTAGATTGATCCTCTGAAAGTTCATATTTAGTTGTAATAGCTATAGTAGCAGCTTTTATTTCGGCGTCTTTCTGACTTTCTTGTGTTTGCAACAAGTCTTGTTTTTCTCTGTATATTTCTCCAAGAGTAGCTCGATCTTCTTTTGAGATTTCAAGTTTAGCAATAACCTCCCTTTTCTGTTCTTCAACAAGATTTAAATTCATAATCTCAGTTGCTATTGCCTCTAGTTTCTCTTTAGGGACAGATTGGTTCTCTACAAGTTGATATTTACTTGTAATAGCTAGAGTAGCATTATTTATTACCTGTGTTATTAATTTATTCACCTTGGGAATTTGATCATTTAGAAGCTCACGTACATCATCTCTATTTGTAATATGTAGATCGGAAATAAAGTTATAACACGTACTAGGTTTCAAAGGAAGATAATAGAATTTATCAAGGTCTTCAATTAGTGCAGCTTTTGTTTTTTCCGATAAAGGCGTGTTTGAATTAAGACTATGTTTTTCATTAAAATGGTCAATAAAAAAGGTTCTATCTTCGCTATCCATTTCAATAGTTCTTTGTTGTAACAGGTTTTTCTCTTCTGAATTCAATGGAAGATTGGAGATGTTTCCTTCGCTTGAAGTTGGATCGCCTTTAGAAAGATCTTTATCTATTACTAGTGTTTCCGTATTAGTAGATTGCTTTTTCTCTTCAGTTAGTTCATAAGCAAGAGCAGGCTGATCTTTGGGCTGTGCTATTCTATTGCTTGGTTGTAACAGGTTTTTCTCTTCTGGATTCAATGGAAGATTGGAGATGTTTCCTTCGCTTAAAGTTGGATCATCTTTAGAAAGATCTTTATCTAATGCTACTAGTGTTTCCACATTAGTAGATTGCTTTTTCTCTTCAGTTAGTTCATAAGCAAGAGCAGGCTGATCTTTGGGCTGTGCTATTCTATTTCTTGGTTGTAACAGTTTTTTCTCTTCTGGATTCAATGGAAGAAGTAAAAGGATTCCTTCGGTTGAATTTGGATCATATTTAGAAAGTTCTTTACCTAATGCTACTAATGTTTTCACATTAGTATGTTGATTTTTTAGTTTATACTTTTTGGTTAATCTATAAGCAAGATTAGGCTGATTTTCGGGGTTTACTATTCTATTTCTTGGTTGTAACAGTTTTTTCTCTTCTGGAATCAGCGGAAGATGTAAGAGGATTCCTTCGGTTGAATCTGAATCATATTTAGAAAGTTCTCTATCTAATTTTGCGAATGTCACCGGATCAGTACGTTCCATTTTTAGGTTATACTTATCGGTTAACCTATCAGCAATTTCAAGTCGATCTTCGGGTTTTACTATTCTATTTCTTGGTTGTAACAGGTTTTTCTCTTCTGGGATCAGCGGAAGATGTAAGAGGATTCCTTCGGTTGAATCTGGATCATATCTAGAAAGATCTTTTCCTAATGCTACGAATGTTTTTAGATTAGTATGTTGATGTTTTAGTTTATACTTTTTGGTTATTCTATAAGCAAGTTCAAGCTGATCTTCGGGCTGTACTATTCTATTTCTTGGTTTTAACTGTTTTTTCTCTTCTGGAATCAATGGAAGATGTAAGAGGATTCCTTCGGTTGAATCTGGATCATATCTAGAAAGATCTTTTCCTAATGCTGCCATTGTTTTCAGATTAGTATGTTTATTTTTTAGTTTATACTTATCGATTAATCTATCAGCAAGTTCAAGCTGATCTTCGGGCTGTACTATTCTATTTCTTGGTTGTAACAGGTCTTTCTCTTCTGGAATCAGTGGAAGATGTAACAGGATTCCTTCGATTGTAGCTGGATCATATCTAGAAAGTTCTCTACCTAATTTTGCGAATTTCTCCGGATTAGTACGTTCCATTTTTAGTTCGTACTTATTGGTTAGTCTATAAGCATGACTTTGCTGATCTTCAGGCTGTACTATTCTATTTCTTGGTTGAAACAGGTTTTTCTTTTCTGGAGTCAATGGAAGATAGAAGAGGATTCCTTCGATTGTAGCTGGGGCATATTTAGAAAGATCTTTTCCTAATGCTACTAGTGCTTTCATATCATCAGATTTATTTTTCTCAAGTTTATACTTATTAGTTAGTTCATAAGCAAGTGAAGACTGATCTTCGGGTTGTACAATTACTTTTTTTCCGTTTTTTTTATTTAGTTTCAACCTATCTTTTAGTCTATAAAAAATACCACGCTGATTTTTGGACTGTACGCTTACTTTCTCTCCATTTTTTTTATTTAGTTTTTCCATGTTGTTTTCTCCTTTGCACTTTTATATACTGCTTTATAAATTTATCAGAAAAAAAAGGACATCAAAAACTTTTATTCCTAAATAAAGAAATTCTTGGAGTTTAATACCATGGTATTTGTTCAAATTTTAGAATATTATTTTTAATTTCTGAAAATAATTAGTCAAGAATAGTGTTTTCAAAAAGATTATGCATGAATAAAGTTTTATTTGAGTCCACTTATACATAACTATTTCTTTCATAATTTTTTTCTGAATATATTTGCGTAACCACGTGTAGTGATTTGAAAAAAATAGTATTCCTGTATAAAAATATAGAAATACGTAATTTACGGATTTAATTCAATGACATCATGAAAAATAGAAACTTTTTGATTAATTAACGAACAAATGTGAGAAAACAAAAAAATCTGAGAAAGAATGGGGTACCTTCTTGCCCAGATTTGATTTTGCATCACTCATCAGTACTTATTGACGAAGAGATGAAAAATATTAATCATCCCTAAAACAGCAAGAGCCGAACAATCCCTTTTCAGAAAATGATTCGTCTTGAGCAATTATGGTTCATCGACTAAATTCATCTAAATCTTTAGATACGTGAATCGTTTGGTTTAGTGGAGTCTGTGGTTTCGAGCCTAGATTGTTTACTCTTTTTAATGGGTTACCTTTTGATGGATTTGGTTTTGGCGATATCGGCGGTTCCGATCCTAGATTATTCCCACTTTTCTTTAGTAGAGATCTTAAATTTGATTTTAATGATGTCTGTAGTGGTGTATTTGGTTTTGAGTAAAAATTATTTAGTCCCTGACTTAATATTGAGCTTAGGTTCGTTTTAGCTGATTCTTGTAAAGTTTCTGCCTGGTTTAGCAACGTTGTTTTTTTATTTATTAATTCATTAAGTTTATCTCTATCTATTTCTGGTATTTCAAGTTCGAAAATAACCTCTCTTTTCTGTTGCTTATTAAGATTTAAATTCAAAATCTCATTTGCTATTGCATCTAGTTTTTTTGGGGGATTAGGTTGGTCCTCTGAAAGTTGATATTTAGTTATAATAGTTAGAGTTGCATCATCTACTCCATGATAAAAGAATACTTCATCGTCTATCTTGCTTTCTTGTGTTTTTAACAAGTCTTGTCTTTCTCTGTACATTGTCTTAAGAGCGACTCTATCCTCTTTTGATATTTCAAGTACTCTAATAACCACCCTTTTCTGTTGCTCACTAAGATTTAAATCTATAATCTCTTTTACCATTTTCTCTAGTTTATCTCGGAAGATAGGTTGGTCATTCGAAAGTTGATATTTATTTGTAATAGCTATAGTAGCATCATTTATTCCCTTAAAAAAAAATGGTGCTGCTTCGGCAAAATTTCTTCGGATAATTCGTTTCTTATTGTTATTTTTATTAACTAATTGTGCCCCATCGCCACCATGTCCATTTTGTGTCCGATCATTTACTCTAGAGTCTGTCTTACTTTCTTTTATTTTTGGCAATACCTCAAGTTTTCTGTATATTTTCCAAAAAGATTCTCTATCAGCTTCTGGTATTTCAAGACCATTAATAACCTCTCTCTTTTGTTCATCACTAAGGTTTAAATCTATAATCTCTTTTGCTATTGCCGTTAGTTTCCTATGGTGAGTAGCTTGATCTTCTGAAAGTTGATATTTATTTTCAATATAAGTAACTGAATCATGTACTAGCTGATTAAATAACTGTAATGCTTTAGCTCCTCTTATTATAACTTCTGTATTACTTTGGGCTGGTGTTGGCCATTTCTGTAGTTCTTTAAATGTTTCGAGAAGAGTATCTTTATATCCCTTTTGTATTCCAAGACGGATAATAACCTCTTCTTTCTGTTCCTCACTAAGTTTTAAATTAAAAATCTCCTTTGCTATTGCCTTTAGTTTCCTTTCGTGGATAGATAGTTCATATTTATTTATAATGCCTATAACTGCATCATCTACTTGCTGATTAAATGATACTTTATCTTCACCTTTTGTGTTCTCATCTATTTTAGCATCTGTCCTACTTTCTTGCGCTTTAAAAAATTCTTGTCTTTCTCTATATATTGTTTGAAGAGTGGCTCGATCTTCTTCTGATATTTTAAGCTCGAAAACAACCTCTCTTTTGTATTCTTCACTAAGATTTAAATCCATAATTTCATTTACTATTGCCTTTAGTTTCTCTTCAGGGACAGATTGGTTCTCTGAAAGCTGATATTTATTGATAATAGCTATAGTAGCATGAATAGCAGCATTGTTTGCTTGCTGATAAAATAACTGTTCTGCTTTCATCAAATTTATTTTGTATATTTTCCAAAGAGTGGCACTATCTTCTGTTTGTAGTCCAAGTTGGAAAATAACCTCCTCTTTTTGTTCCCCACTAAGATTTAAATCCATTATCTCATCTGCTATTGCCTTTAGTTTATTTTCGGGGATAGATAGCTGATATTTATTTATGATAGCTATAGCTGCATCATCTACTTGCTGATACAATGATATTTCATCGTCATCTTTTGTAAGCTCTTTTAAATTAGCGTTTGTCTTACTTTCCTGTTTTTGCAACGAGTCTTGTTTTTTTCTATATATTTTCCGGAGAGTGGCTCGATCTTCTTTTGATAGTTCAAGTTTACCAATAACCTCCCTTTTCACTTCCTCATCAAGATTTAAATCCATGATCTCATTTGCTGTTGCCTCTAGTTTTTCTTCGGAGACTGTGTGGTTCTCTAAAAGTTGGTATTTATTTGTAATATCTATAGCAACATCATCTATTACCTGCGTTATTAATTCATTCACCTTTGGAAGTTGATCATTTATAAGCCTACCTACATCCCTTCTAGCTACTATATCCAGATCGAGAATAAAGTTATGATACGTACTAAGTTTCAAAGGAGTATGATAGAATTTATCAAGGTCTTCAATTAGTGCAGCTTTTTTTTTTCTGATAAAGGCGTGTTTGATTTAAGTCTATGTTTTTCATTAAGAAAGCTAATAAACAGGAGTCTATTTTGACTATTTATTATTATTCTATCTTTGCTATTCATTTCAATAGTTCTTTGTTGTAACAGCTTTTTCTCTGCTGGAGAAAGTTTAAGATAGGAGAGGATTCCTTCGATTGAAGCTGGATCATATTCAGAAAGATCTTCACCCAATGTTGCTAAAGTTTCTAGATTAGTATGTTTCTGTTTCTTAATTTTATACTTTTTGGTTAGTCTATTTGCTAGATCTTTAGGTGTTTCTGTTACTGTCTCTCCGTTTTTTTTCTTTATTTCTATATTCAGTTGCTTTTTTTTAAGTTCAAGCTTATTAATTATTCTATTAAAAATACCATGCTGATCTTGAGACTGTATTATAACTTTCTCTTCGTTGTCTTTATTTATATTCTGTTCCTTGTTTGGCATGCTGTTTTCTCCTTTGAGATTTTATATACGCTTTATAAATTTATCAGAAAAAAAAGTACATCACGAACTTTTATTTCCACAGAAAGAAATTATTGGCATTTTATACCATTGTATTTATTCAGAATCTAGATTATTGTTTTTAATCTCTGAGAATATTTGGCTAAGATTAGTGTTATTAAAGGATTATGCTACAGAAGAATTTTATTTAAGTACCTCTGTACATAACTATTCCTTTAAACTATTTTTCTGAATATTTGCTTAACTACATGTGTTGGTTAAAAAGAGGAAATTTATGACCCTGACTGGTTTTTGTACTATTCATCGACTCTTAATGACATGGAGCCTATTTTCTACCACAATATTTATTAAAGCTAGATAAAAAGACGAAAATCAGTTCTCCTGATTTTCGTCTTTTTAGGCTTGTTCATCCGAAAGATTTGATCGCACGCTCAAGTTAATTTTTGAACTGTTACACTCTTACTTGAATGTTGCTAAATTGAACACTATCTGATCGTTAGGTGATAATTTAATATCATTTGCTCCTTTTTCCGCCATTTTGCCGTTGATTGTGAACGTCCAATATAATCCTTTATCTTTGTCTTGTGCGTGCCCATCAATTGCCGTCACAAAACCATTGTCTTCTTTCACTGAAAACTGTTTTTTTAGTAATTCCAACAAGGTCTGATTTGGTTGGTAAGTAACGTTTTTTGCCGATAGTTCTTTTCCCTCTTCTTGCAAAGTGATGGTCACTTTTTTTGTAGTGGCTTGTGATTGAGCGCTTGATTGTTCTGTCGTGGTAGGTGATTGACAACCAGTCATAACGATCATACTTGATAAAGCAGCTAATAATACTATGAATTTCTTCAAAAAAAACACTCCTATTTATTAATTTGTAAAAAGAATTTACTTAAGTTATCACTTTAAACATTATAGATATGATTCTTAGACAGTTAGATTTTAATCCAAACAGTAAGGTCTGATAAATAATTAATGGAATACTTTCCCAGCTCGCTCATAGAATGGTTCTTTAATATGATAAACCACATTGACATAACGTGCCAAGACAAAAAAGAGATCCGATAACCGATTAATCAGTTTATAACTCATTTGATTCGTTTCTGTTTCTTCCAAAATCAATTAAGTGATTTCACGTTCCGCTCTTCGGGTCACTGTTCGGGCAAGATGGAAATGCCCTGCTACTGGATGTCCACCAGGTAAGATAAATTTGTCGATCACCGGTAGTTTTTCTTGATAAAAATCAATCATTTCTTCCATTTTCTCCAAATCTTTTTTAGTCACGATCCGTTCTTTGACTTCCGTTGGTGTGGCAAAATCTGTTCCGATATCAAATAGTAATCGTTGAAGTTGGATTAATTGTTCGATCAAAAGCGCAAATTTATCAGGATCTAATTCTGCAACGATCGTTCCTACCCAAGAATTGATTTCATCCACACTTCCATAAGCTCTAACACGAGAAGCTGACTTAGCTAGCCGTTGCCCTCCGATAATACTAGTCATCCCAGCATCACCACTTTTAGTATAGATTTTCATGGTACCATGCTCCTTTTTAACCTTATAATCCACACTTTAGTTGTACTTTACAATGGGTGCAAGTACTGCAACCTCCGATTTCTTCAATTGTACCTTCATGACAAATCGGACAGCGCTCTTCACTCGTTGCTGAGTCGTTTGAAGCTTCTGTTAGCAAAACATCTGGGTGTACCTCTGATGTTACTAGCTCATCGGTAAAACTATTTTCTTCCGCTGATAAAGTCAGGACTTGTGAATCTCGGCTACCGTCAACATATACCGTACCGCCTTTTGCCCCACCTTGATAAAGTCGTTCGTAAATATCAGCTACTTCTTTAACACGATATCCCTTAGGTGCGTTGACTGTTTTGGAAATGGAGCTATCAACCCATCGTTGGATCGTACATTGGACATCCACGTGAGCTTCTGGTGAAAGCTCCATTGCTGAGACAAAGTATTCCGGTAACTCTGAGGCATCTGCCTCTGGATGTTTCGCTAGATATTCGTCAACGATTTCAGCGTGTACTTCAATGAATTTTCCTAAGCGACCGCTTCTAAAGTAGGAAAAAGAGAAATAAGGTTCCAATCCCGTGGAAACACCAGTCATCGTACCTGTCGAGCCAGTTGGTGCAACGGTTAATAAGTGTGAATTACGGATTCCATAAGTTAAGACACCTTGCCTAATATGTTCTGGCATCTTTTTCATATACCCAGAATGGATAAAACGCTCACGTAATTGTCGTGTTTCTTCTTCGTTCTTACCAACTAAATAAGGAAAACTTCCTTTTTCTTTTGCCAATTCGATCGACGTTTGATAAGCTGTAACGGCAATCGTTTCAAACAATTGATCGACTAACGCATTTCCTTCTTTAGAGCCATACGTTTTGCCGCAATAGATCAATAAGTCGGCTAAGCCCATCACCCCTAAACCAATACGACGTTCCCCTTTTGCTTGTTGCTCATTCTTGTCAAAAAAATAAGGGGTCGCATCAATAACATTATCTTGGAAACGTACACTGGTTCTAACCACTTCTGCAACTTTTTGAAAATCGATTTCTTGGTGCTCATCTACCATATTCGCTAAATTGATAGCCGCAAGATTACATACCGCATACGGTGTCAATGGCTGTTCTCCACAAGGATTTGTTGCAACGACTTTTTGACCATAGGCAGCAGCATTAGTCATCTCATTGGCGTTATCAATAAAAAAGATCCCTGGTTCCGCAGAATAAGTAGCACAGTAAGTGATCAATTCCCAAAGCTCTCTGGCTCGAATTGTTTGATGAACTTTCACTTTACGTCCTGTCGCTTCCCACTCACGAACATCACCGATTTCAGCCCAATGTTGATCATAATCAGCCATTTCTACTTCTGTATACTCGTCAATAGCAGGAAAACGCAAATCATAGGTCTTATCTTGTGCGACAGCTGCCATGAATTCCTTTGTCAGACAGATTGAAATATTCGCCCCTGTTAAGAAGTCAGGATCTTTGACACTATAACTTCCACCCATTTTTAATTTTTGCTTAGCCTCTTTGATGAAAGTATATTCTGCAAATTGCAAAAGCCCCTCTTCCTTAAGCAAGACTTCAAATAGCTCCCTTTCTTCTTGAGTTAAAGGAGAAAAAGCTAGTTTCTCACTTGCCAACTGTTTGATTAGCGGATTTTTACTTGTAGTTATCAACTGTTGCAAGATCAATGGATTCTGGATTTTTGAAATAATAAATTCAAAAATATCTGGGTGCCAATCATTTAGCATGATCATTTGCGCCCCTCTGCGACTTCCTCCTTGCTCGACTAAATGGGTGAGATTAGCTAAATCATTGAGCCAAGAAACAGCACCAGAAGATTTTCCATTTACGCCATGTACGACAGCTGATTTTGGTCTCAAGGTTGAGCCATTCGTTCCTACTCCACCACCACGACTCATGATTTCCATGACTTCTTCTCGGTGTTTTGCTAAACCAGAGCGAGAATCTTGAATAAATGGCATGACAAAACAATTAAAGTATGTGACTTCTGATTGCGTACCAGCGCCATATAACACCCTTCCGGCAGGAATCAAATTTTGTTCAGTCAATTGTTTGTAAAAATCTTCAAAAAATTCTGCTTTTCTATCGCCCTCGACTTGACTAATTCCGGAAGCAACCCGAGCAGCAATTTGTTCATAATACAGCTCTAAAGGTTTTTCAACTTCACTTTTGTTTCTTTTAACGAATCCACGAGCTATTTCTTCAGGATCAGTCAAAGAGGAGCGAAATTCCTCTTCCACTTCGATCGTTAAATCGTCTCCAGAGTGCTGAATGATCGTTCCAATTCCACGAGCCGGGTATTGTGGATCCGCATGTACCGTCAAGACGACTAGATCACCTATGGTTAACGTCTGATTATGTGGATCTTTGTAAGTATATCGATCCAACATGATCAAGCGTGAAATCCCTTCAAATGTCAGTTTCATTTGTGGATCAATAGGTTTGACCTCTGGATAATTCCGTATATCCTGATTAAGTTTTTCTATATATTTTTTTGAATAAATTCCCATTCCATCGCCACCTTATCATAAAAAAACACTATATATAGTGTTTGTTAATTATTATTACACTACATCATGTGTTTTTCAATCTTGTAATAAAAAAAATTTATGATATAATGAGAACTATTATCAGTGAAGGAGCAGCCTCAAAAGATGAACACATTTAAACAAAAACCTTACTTTACGATTCACAAATTTGCTTATTTGTCATTATTAATTGCTGCCTGTGTCGTAGGCAGAATTTTTTTTGCTTGGTTACCAAATATTCAACCTATGACAGCAATTTTTTTACTACTTGCGGCATTTGGTTCTTTAACAGATGCTTTAATCGTCTCCATATTGAGCTTATTCATCACTAATCTATATTTAGGATTAGGGACTTGGACAATCAGTCAAATGCTCGCCTTCAGCGGGATTGTTTTGTTTTTCCATTGGATGAATCAGTTACCTATAGTCGCTAAGCATGTGACTATTCAAGCAATTTTGAGCTTTATTTGTGGATTAATTTACGGTTTGATTGTTTCACGAATTGAAACTTTCATCTATCAACTTCCCTCTTTTTGGGCTTACTATTTTCAAGGACTTCCTTTTGATCTCGCCCATGGTATAGGTAATTTCTTTTTTTATTTGATTCTCTTTCCCGTATTTCAACGGATACTATTTCCGCTATACAGTAAGACGCTTGATGACAGATATAAAAAATAAATGACGTGAGAATCCTTATTTTATCAGCCCTCTGATTATTTTTGTCTAACTTTTTTTTGGGGTATAGAATCAGAAGTGATTCTTCTGTCCCAGTTTTCATTTAGCCATAAAAAGTGGGATATTAATCAAATTTTTTCTGATTAATATCCCACACTCATTTATTATGTAATCATTTTTAGAGTTTATTGATTATTATCTATGTAACGGGTTATCCTGCTTATGCTGTAGGTCTTGAGATACAGCTGCTCTTTTTGGGGATGAGTTTTCTTCTTTAGATACTCTATTTAGTTTTTCTTTAAGATTTTCTCTTCTATCTTTGTTCACTGGAACTTCAGAACTATTTCTAACATTATTACCTCCCTCATACTTCCCCATTTCTTCTACTACTCTCTGTCGGCTTATGTGTGGACTTTTTTTCAACTCATTTTTAAGATACCTCAATACACTACTTCGAGGGATGGCTCTATTCTTCATAACTTTTGCTATTACTTGCTCAACCGCTTTATCCTCTTTTTTTCTATATTTACCCTTAAACTTCTTCAATTCTTCTTCTGCTCTCTCTTTACTTATGAATGGATTATGCTCTAATCCATATGTGAGATACTTAAATATTTGGGAAGGATCTTGAGTCCTGTCTGCATCCTTCATAACTGTTTTTATCTCTTGTTTAACCGCTTTATCCTCTTTTTTGCTAAGTTTATTCTTCAATTTTTCTTCTGCTCTCTTTTTACTTATGAATGGACTATTCTCTTTTTCTTTAGTTGTATTCGAATTTAATTCAGTTGGTTCCTGTTGAATAGTTTTTGTCTTTTCCTGTTCCTTGTTTGGCATATTATCTTCTCCTTTAAAATTTTATATACTACTTCATCAATTTATCAAAAAAAAAGAATACATAAAAAACTTTTATTTCCGGGAAAAGAAATTTTTGTAATTTAATACCATTTAATTGATTAAAATTCTAGGTTACTACATTTAGTTTCTGAGAATACAAGGTCAAGAATAGTATTTTCAAAGAATTATGCATCAAAAAATTGTATTTGAGAAGTCCTATACATAACAGTTCCTTTCATAATATTTCATTGATTCTTTAATCCTATTTTTGATTTAGCTATAAAAATCGGGTCGTTCATCCAATTTTTTCTGATTAACGACCCGAGCTCATATACTATGTAATTTGGGCTCTATATTTTTTGATGTTGGTGAAATTTACCAACATCTTTTTCATGATGTAAAAACATAGAAAAGACACCCTGAAATCCTTTAGAATTAATTTGACGAACCAATTCATAGGATAATTCAAGATGTCTTGTACTCAGCTTATCAAAGATCCCCTAAATATTCTAGACCTAACTATCTATTTTGAGGTAAATTGTTAAACCAAAGAAAGATATAAAGAGAAATTTTGCTTGATTTACAAAGGTACTCTTCAATACACGCCCGAAGAGTGTCCACATTATTCAACATATAGGAAGAACTTTTTTAAACCACCGAGTGAAGGATACCAATGCACGACTTAAAAGTACTTCTCAATACCAACGTGGGCTTGGTAGAAAAATGAAACGTTATTGGAAACTCCTACAAAAAGAAGAAGCAAAGTTGAACTATGAAAAACGGGTTTGGTGTTCCAGTTTCAAAGATTACTTAACTGAAAGTGAGATTGTCGACCGATTGTTAGCTACTTGTGCCGATCTACGACAAGGCTATCAGTTATACCAAGATGTTCTTTATGAGTAAAGAAAAGAGATCATTCACTATTTGAGGACTGTTTATCCAGAGAAGTCAGCCAGTTACCTGAAACTTATGCGATAACTTTGCGAACATTTAGAAAGTTTCTGCCACAGATCCAAAATGTCCTCCGCTACAGTTATTCAAACGGACCACTAGAATGTTTAAACAACCATATTAAAGTATTAAAACACAATACTTATTGTTTTCGAAATTTTTATAATTTCAAACGACGGATCACAATTCGACACGATAAAACTATTTTAACCAAATAAAAAGAACTGAACTGGGACAATAGTCAGAAAAAAATCTGATTATTGCCCCATTTTTTTGATTTTAAGGTACACAAAAAGCACGCAACCTTGTGAGATTAAAGTAACCCAACCCAATCAAAAAGGAGCATGCTTTTATGTTTAAAAATTATACCATCAATCAAACAACTTTACCACTAGATGTAGAACAATAATATATTCCAGAAACGGATGTTGCCTTTAAATAATAATTGGTGCTATTTCAAAGCAGAATGCAGGAAAAAGCTTTTAGAGGAGAAAATCGGTTCAATTTATCGGAAACGAAAAATTGATGTCGAACCAGTGTTCGAGCATCTAAAGGCTCACTTGGCCGTTTTCACTTACATGGGAAACAAGGAGCAACGATTGATATTGGCTTGGCACTCATGGCACTTAATTTGAGAAAATTGGGGAAATATATGAAGGAAAAAGTGTCTAAAATAAGAAAAATCAGCCTGATTTTTTTTTTGAAAAGTATTATTGTCCCAATCTCGTCCAAATTATTCTAAGATTTCTCTTTACCAACATCATTTGACAAAGAGCCAGCAATTATTGTTCATCGACTAAATCCATCTGACTTTTTAGGTAAATGATTATTTTGTTGTACATTTTGGTTTAGTAGAGTTTTTGGTTTTAAATCTGAATTATTTAGTCTTTCACTCAATGAAACTTGATTTGTTGAGTTTAGGTTTATTTTAGCTGGTTCTTGTGAAGTTCCGTGTGCCCTGTTCAGCAACGCTGTTTTTTCTTTCATTATTTTGATAAGGTCCTTTTTATCTTCTTTAGTAATAAAAATCACATCAACTACATTGCGTTGAGAGACTTTATCAAGGCTACTGTTAACAATAAATTCGGCCATCATAGATAGCATTTCTGGGTCTACCTTTTTGTTCGCTTTAAGTCCCAATGCTGTGTCCATTGCCTCACATAACAATATCATGTTTTCAGTCTGTACTTGATCTATAGTCTTCCCATTTATTTTAGTGTCTGTCTTATTTTCTTGTAATTTATTGGGTTGCTGTTTCAGGCTTTCGCTGATCATATCTCGAAGTGTTTTTTCATCTTCTCTTCTCATGCCAAGAGCTTCAGGAACTTTTTTCATATAATTTTGATCAAGTACACTATTCTCAATGGTAACGGCTATTTCATGTAAAACCTTTGGAGCTGTAAATTGACTCTTTGAAAGTTGATAATCGTTTTTTATTGTTTTAATCATCAGGGATACTGCCTTATCATTTATTGCATTACTTTGGAATATATTCCGAAGTTTGTCTCTATCTGCTTTTGACATAGGAAGCGTACTTATAAGCTCTTGTTTCTGGTCTATATTAAGGTCTAAATTCACCACTTCATTTGCTATTGTATGTAGTTTTTCTGGAGCTGTCGGTTGATTCTTTGAAAGTTGATAATGTCTTTTTGTTGATTCAGCCAACATGGATACTAGCTTATCCTGTGCCGTAGCATTTATTGAATTACTTTGAACAGATACTTTTGGTTTTGGTGGAATCGGTGGTGGAGTCTTTTGTTGTACATTTTGGTTTAGTAGAGTTTCTGGTTTTAAATCTGAATTATTTAGTCTTTCACTTAATGAAACTTGATCTGTTGCTTTTACCTTAAAATATTCTTTTTCATCATAGTTATATTCACTCTTAAACTTCTCAATTTCTTTTTCTCGTCTCTCTCGGCTTATTCTTGGTCTATTCTCCAACTCATCTATGAATAGCTCCAATATGGTGGGGTTAAGTTTAGTAAAGTGTCTATCCTTCATAAAACGTGCTATCGCTTGCTTAACCGCTTCATTTTCTTTTCTTTCTTCAATTAATTTTTCCACTCTTGACGTTTGATTTCCTATAAGTTCCTTAGCGTCCTGTTCAGCGATTATTTTTAGATCATGAATAAATGCTATACACGTATCAGGAGTCAAGGGATTAAACTTAAATTTATTAAGGTCTCCAATTAGTGCATCTTTTGTTTCCTTCGGCAAACGTGTATCTGAGTGAATCTTATGCCTTGTCTTAAGGTAGTCAATATAAAAATTTTTATTTTGGCTAGTTACTTCTATTGTATTTTGGGTCTCTATTCGGTTGTTTGGTTGTATGAGTTTGCTCTCATCTGGATGAAGTGGAAGTCGTTGGATGACCCCTTCTGCTACATCATCTTTAAGTTCAGAAAGAAATTCACCTATTGCTGCTAATGTTTCCGAACTAACAGGTTCACCCTCCTCAAGTTTACACTCTTCGATTAGTTGAAAAGCTATAGTAGCATGATTATACAAAGTATTTCGAGGTCGTCCGCTTTCATTATTTGCAATTTTTTGATTTGTTTCTTTTTTCTGTTCCATGTTTGGCATGTTATTCTCTCCTTTAAAATTTTATGTACTGCTTCATCAATTTATCAGAAAAAAGAATACATAAGAAAACTTTTATTTCCAAGAAAAGAAAATTATGCAATTTAATACCATTTAATTGATTAAAATTCTAGGTTATTACTTTTAATTTCTGAGAATACAAGGTCAAGAATAGTATTTTCAAAGAATTATGCATCATGAAATTATATTTGAGTATTCCTATACATAACAATTCCTTTCATAATATTTCATTGATTTTTTAATCCCAGTTTTAATTTAGCCATAAAAAGTGGGATATTAATCAGATCAATATCCCACACTCATTTATTATGTAATTATTTTTAGAGTTTATTGATCACTATCTTTGAAATTGATCCTTTTTGTTTAGATATGCCTGTGACTTTGGTAGTACAGATGTTTTTAATTGCTCAATTCTTTTTTTCGTAAGACTTCTTTGTTCTGAGCTTCCTTTTTCAAAAAATTCTCTTACACTCATCTTGAAATATTCTTGTCTTTCATTTGGTTTACTTGGAGACTTATATTCACTTTTTAATTTCTCAATTTCTATTTTTTGCCTCTTTTTACTTATGTATTCAGATTTTTTCAACTCGTCTTGAAATTTCACCATTAGTGTTGGAGGAATTTCAGTATAGTGTCTGTTCATCTTAAATCTTTCTTTCACTTGATCAACCGCCATATCTTCTCTAGCCTTTTTTATTGATTTTTCTATCTTGGGCGTTTGCTTCTTTAAGAGTGTCTGAACATCTCTTCTAGCGATCACATCTAAATCATAAATAAAGGAAGTAAACCTATTAAGGTCCAAAGAATCGAAATAGAATTTATCAAGGTCTTGAATTAGTGCATGTTTTGTTTCTTTCGACAAAACTGCTTCTTTGCTTAAATCATACCTTTGATTAAGGTAGTTAATATAAAAGGTTTTATTTTTATCATCCACTACTATTCTATCATCACTATTCATTTGGATGTTCATTTGGATGTTCCTTTGTCGTAACAGTTTTTTCTCTTCTGGAAGAAGCGGAAGATAAAAGATAATCCCTTCTGCAGACTCTCTCTTATAGTTAGAAAGAATTTTACCTAAAGTTGCTAACTTTTCCGAACTATTAGCTTCTCCCCTCACAAGCTTATGATCCTTGATTAGTTGAAGAGCAATAGCATATTGACTTCCTGTCCGTATTACTGCTATTTTTTGTTTATCATTTGGCATGTTATTCTCTCCTTTAAAAGTTATATACTACCTTGTTAAACTATCAGAAAAAAGGAGTATCTAAGTAACTTTTATTTCTGCAGAAAGAATTTTTTGGCATCTGATATCACTAAACATGTTGTTTTTCGAGTTACTATCCGATAACCATTCTGTCAAAAAGCAGTCATCACCCACTTATAGAGAATGGATGATGACTGCCTATACTAGATTAAAATTGAAGATTCTTAATTTATCCACTTCTGTTTGTCACAAATTGTTGATTGAATGATCTATCGACCACTAGAACATCGTACTTCTACTTCACGCAAGCTCCCCTTTTTTGCTTTAGCAGTCGTTCAGAACAGCTGGTTTTCTAACCGACCAATTTGTTCATTCATTTTTGACATTTTCCTAAATAAACGAACCCTTACACAAAAAATGTACTATATTTCTAGAAAATCTTACAGAAACTTCTTTCTTTTTACCATTTCCTGTTTGTCGCAAGCAATGGATCTTCGTATACAATTAGTCAATTACATTCGATAATAGACAATGATTGCTAGTCCGATACCTGATAAAATCAGTCCCCAAAATAGTTGTCCGAACATACTGGTATCTCCCAATAGCCAACGAACGAAAAATAATTTTCTTCCAAAACAAAAAATTAACACACCTATGATAAAAATAATACATCCCGTAGAAAATATCGGGTTTGCTTGAAAAGCATTTATAATCTCTTCCATCTAACAACATCTCTTTCTCTATCCATTATAGTTAC
The DNA here is from genome assembly GCF_051711145.1 of Enterococcus sp. DIV0691. Classification (NCBI taxonomy): domain Bacteria; kingdom Bacillati; phylum Bacillota; class Bacilli; order Lactobacillales; family Enterococcaceae; genus Enterococcus; species Enterococcus sp. DIV0691. Next base: position 1,296,998 of record NZ_JBIOLY010000001.1, on the reverse strand, counting down.
CACAAACTCTGTTAGGCATCCTCTCATTTCAATACGTTTACCTAACGACACTTAGTATACTTCCTACTGTCAAGACAGTCCATATTTTTAAATGACCTGAACGAACAAAACTGTAAGCTATGTTTTTAAGCTGATCTTTGTCTACGACTACTTTCTCTCACAATATCGTTGAAGAGAAAAACGATCTAAGTTTTACATTGACGAATCAAATAAAAATACTCGCTGAACAATTTTCATTGAACAACGAGCATGCTAAGTTTTTGACTAATAGCTGTACTTTCTTTTTTCTAAATAGGAAGAAAGTAAGGATAAAGCATAGCAGACAGCAAAATACATCAATGTCATTGCCACAAACATTGGCAATACATAATTGGTATTTTGTCCGTAAACAATTCGTGCTTGGTGAGTCAATTCAGGTAAGGAAATGATCACTGCTAATGATGTATCCTTGATCAATGAAATCAGCTGACTCACGATTGCTGGGATCATTGATTTAAATGCTTGGGGTAAAACGACGATTCTCATCGTTTCTACATAAGACAATCCTGTGGAAAGACCAGCCTCCATTTGTCCTTTAGGAACGGCATTCAACCCTGCTCGAAAAATTTCTGATAACATAGCCGATTCAAAAATCGTCAATGCTGCTACGGCTGACCAAAAAATATTCATTTGGATACCGATTTGTGGTAAGGCAAAATACGTAAAGAAAATGATCAATAGCAATGGAAGATTTCTGATAATATCAATTAGTATTCCTAGTATTTTTGAAAAATAAGGTATATTAGCAAAACGAACCACACCACAAATCCCGCCAATCAAAAAACTAAAGATGATTGAAAATAATGAAACCTCCACAGTCACTTTTAATCCTTCTAATAAGAAGCGGATATTCATCCATGAAAAAGCACCACTAAAATCCATTTTGTTCTCCCCTTCCTATGAACGAACTGCCCATTTTTTCTCTAAATATGTCATCAAGTAAGACAAAGGTAATGTAATTACTAAGTAAAAAAGACCCACGATGATATAGGTATCAAAAGTGTTGAAAGTTTCACTGGCAATTAAGTCCCCTTGGTACATTAAATCTAACCCAGCAACGATAGCTAAAATCGATGAATTTTTGACTAGATTAATGAATTGGTTTCCTAATGGTGGTACGACAATCTTGAAAGCCTGCGGCAAAATAATAAACCGCATCGTTTGCGCATAGGTCAAACCAGCTGATAAACCCGCTTCTGTTTGCCCTTTTGGCACTGTTTGAATCCCTGAACGAACGGTTTCTGCAATAAATGCCGAAGTATAGATCGTCAAACCGATCGTCCCTGCTTGAAAGCCGTCAAAACTAATCCAATAGATCGGAAGGACGACATAAAAGAACATCACAATAATCAACAACGGGATATTTCGAAAAAATTCCACGTACGCTTTAGCTAGTCCACTGATCACTTTGTTCGTTGACAATTGAAAAATTGCCATCAGTGTTCCAATAATCAAACTAAATAATAAAGCTAACACACTTGAATAGATAGTGATTTTAAACCCTTCTAAGAAGGTTGATCCATATGTTTGCAGCAACTCAGCCATTCTTTCCCCTCCTTAATTCACTTTTCCTTGGGTGGTATCTGGGAACCATTTTTGGTAAATCTGATCATATATGCCGTTAGCAATGAGTTCTTTTAACGCTTGATTTACGGCATCCAAAAATTCTGTTTGTCCTTTATTGATCGCAATTCCATAAGGTTCATTGGTAAACGTCCCACCTGCTAAAGTATAGTCAGGGTTCTCGTCAGCCATTCCCAACAAAATGGCATTATCGGTCGTCATAGCATCTCCTTGTCCTGATTGTAAAGCAGTAAACGCTTCGGCATAGTTTTCTAGTTCAAGAATTTTTGCGTCTGGAGCATGTTCTCGGATATTTACTGCAGAAGTTGATCCTTTGACTGCGAGCACAGTTGTTTCAGCATTTAAGTCATCTACGCTTTTAATCGGGCTTCCTTTTTTGACTAATAAAGATTGTCCGGCATCAAAATAAACATCAGAAAAATCAACTTGCTTTTTTCGTTCATCTGTAATGGTCATTGTCGCAATAATCGCATCAATATTTCCATTTTTTAATAGAGGAATCCGTGTTTTAGAGGTAACTTCCACAAATTCTGCTTTCCCATCTTTTCCAAGAATCTCTTGCGTAATCGCTTTAGCGATATCGATATCAAATCCTTGAACCGTACTACTTTTGATATCCATCATCCCAAATAAGCGAGTATCGTATTTTACACCCCACGTTATGGTGTTGTTTTGCTTACTTCGTTCCAGAATATTTTCTTCAGCGACACTTTTTCCTTTGCAGCCTGCTAATATCAAAAAGACCAGACCCAAAAGGAAAAGCAAACGAATCATTGTTTTCTTACGCATTTTATTCCTCCTATCAATGATTGATTACTTTACTAATAAATTGTTGTGCCCGAGGTTCTTTAGGGTTCTCAAAGAAGTCTTTTACATTGCGGCTATCTTCTAATACTTGGCCATCCGCCATGAAAATAACCCGATCTGCTACTTCTTTTGCAAATCCCATTTCATGGGTCACGACGATCATTGACATCCCATCACGAGCTAATTTTTTCATCACATCAAGTACATCCCCGATCATTTCCGGATCTAAAGCAGATGTAGGCTCGTCAAATAACAGCATTTCCGGATTCATCGCCAAACCTCTGGCAATTGCCACACGCTGTTGTTGTCCTCCAGATAACATAGATGGATAAGAATCTTTTTTGTCGAGCATGTTGACTTTTTCTAAGAATTTTTCCGCGTTTTTCACTGCACTTGCTTGATCTTGCTTTAATACTTTAATCGGTGCAAGTGTAATGTTTTCTAAAACGGTTTTATTAGGATATAGATTAAAATGCTGAAAAACCATTCCAACATTTTTTCTGACTTCGGTCAATTTTGTTTTTTTGTCCTGAAGGTCGATATCATTGATTAACAATCTTCCAGAAGAGATCGTTTCTAATCCATTGATACATCGTAACATTGTACTTTTACCTGAACCTGAAGGACCAATGACAACGACGACTTCCCCTTTCTCAAACTCGAGGTTTATGTTTTTCAAAGCATGGAATTTGCCGTAGTATTTTTCCACGTTATCAAATTTAATCATTGCCATATCATTACACTCCCATTATTATTTAGTAAGAAAACATTTAAAGATATATAATAGAACATATTATATCTGAAACTTACGTATTTTGTAAAGTTTCTTTGAAACTTTCTTTCGTTATTTTTCTCCTTTGCTTCTTACATCTGCTATTTTTCTGCATTTTGTTCGTCTTTTGATTTAGAACGGTTGTTTCTTCCTCCAAAAAACGGTAAGATATTAAGTGCTTAGTCTTACAAATCGTAAAGAGGTGTTTTTTTTGAAAAATATTATTCTAACAGGTGATCGCCCGACTGGCAAGTTACATTTAGGGCATTATGTAGGATCACTCAAAACACGGGTAGAAATGCAAAAAGATGAAAACAATCAACTTTTTGTAATGATTGCAGATATGCAAGCCCTAACCGATAACGCTAAAAATCCTGAGAAGGTTTCTTCAAATGTACTTGAAGTTGCTTTAGACTATTTAGCTGTTGGATTAGATCCTACGAAATCAACGCTTTTTATCCAATCGCAAATCCCAGAATTAGCTGAATTGACTATGTACTATTTAAACCTAGTCAGCGTTGGGCGTGTCCGTCGTAATCCTACAGTTAAAACAGAAATCGAACAGAAAAAATTTGGTGAAGGTGTCCCAACTGGATTCTTTATTTACCCTGTATCGCAAGCTGCTGATATCACAGCTTTCAAAGCGAATTTAGTTCCTGTTGGTGAAGATCAAAAACCAATGCTTGAACAAACGCAAGAAATAGTTCAAAGTTTCAACCACACGTATGGCGACGTCTTAGTGGAACCAAAAGGCGTTTTCCCGCCAAAAGGAATGGGCCGTTTGCCTGGCATCGATGGGAATGGAAAAATGAGCAAGTCATTGGGTAATGGCATCTATATTTCTGATCCTGCTGATGTGGTCAAGAAAAAAGTAATGAGTATGTACACAGACCCAAATCACATCCACGTGGAAGATCCAGGTCAAGTCGAAGGCAATATGGTATTCACTTATCTTGATGTGTTTGGAAAAGACAAAAACGCGATTGAAGAAATGAAAGCTCATTATCGTCGTGGTGGTCTAGGTGATGTAAAAATCAAACGCTATTTGATTGATGTTTTGGAAGAAGAGTTTGCTCCAATTCGTGCTAGAAGAGAAGAATTAGCGAAAGATCCAGCCGCTGTGATGGCGATCCTAAGAGACGGTAGTGACGCTGCTGCGAAAGTCGCTGCTCAAACTCTAGCAGAAGTCAAAACTGCAATGGGAATCAATTATTTTAACTGATTGGCTTGTTAATGAATAAAAAAGACGTCCTCATTCTTTGTGAGGGCGTCTTTTTTTACAGTTTAACGAATATTTGCACCAACTGTTTCACTTAGTGCTTTTTCGATCTTAGTCATTGATCGGTTAATTTCTTCATCTGTCATTGTTGCTTCAGGATTCTCGAATGTCAGACTGTAAGCCATTGACTTATGTCCTTCCTCGATATTTTTTCCTTGATACACATCAAACAGTTGGATGTCTGTTAAGAACTTACCTGCAGCAGACTGGATAACCGTTACGATTTCTTGATTGGTTACTGTTTCTGCAACTAACATCGCAATGTCCCGAGAAACGGAAGGGAATTTTGTCACCGCATGGAAAGTCATCCCTTTTTGAGCAGCTTCGATCACTGAGCTCAAGTCAAATTCTGCAACATAGGTTTCTGGAACATCGTATTCTTTAGCTGTATTCGGATGAACCTGTCCAACAAATCCAATCACTGTTTCACCTAAATAGATTTCCGCTGTTCTTCCTGGATGCATGTCTTTCAAACTATCAGTTGCTTGATAAGAAATTTCTGTTGCTATTCCTAATTGTTCAAACAAGTTTTCTAAAAGACCTTTGATCGTATAGAAGTCAACTACTTCTGCTTGAGTTTGCCAACTTTTATCTTGCCAAGTACCTGTCAATGCAAGAGCAACATGTTTCACTTCCTGCGGCAAATGAGTCAATGGATCGTTTTCTTGATAGAAGACTCTTCCAACTTCATAAAAAGCGACATCACTATTTTTTCTAGCTACGTTATAGTTCACATTATCCAGTAACCCACTGATCAAGTTCATTCGTAAGACAGAACGGTCTTCGCTCATTGGCCAATCAAGACGTGTAACTAAGGAATCTTTGATTGTAAATTGACGAGATTTTTCTTCCGTTGTCAAAGCATAGCTGATGGCTTCATGTAAACCACTATCTTCAAGTAATGTACGGATCTTGCGTGTTGTTGCTTGCTCTTGGGTCAAACTTCCTGCAACAGTCTCTCCACTTGGTAATGTGGAAGGCAAGCGATCATAACCATAGATACGAGCGACTTCTTCAATAATATCCGCTTCAATCTTGATATCCCAGCGACGGGGAGGAACAGTAACGGTGAACGTTTCCCCTTCACTTTGATAGCCAAAGCCAAGTGCTTCAAAAATCTCATTTACTTCCTTCACTGTTAAGTCAGTTCCTAGATAATGATTGATTCGTGAGAGAGTGATCGTTACTGTTACGTCTTCTACTTGATAAGTCGAACCAGCAACCGCACCTTGAAGAACCTCACCGCCTGCTAACGAAACGATCATTGCAGCAGCAACGTCACACGCTTCAGCAACTGTTGCTTGATTGATTCCTTTTTCAAAACGAGCAGAAGATTCACTTCTTAAATTGAATTGTTTCGCTGTTCGACGGATCGAAATTGGATCAAACAAAGCTGCTTCTAGAGCAACCGTAGTCGTTGTCTCAGTGATTTCAGAATCCAAGCCGCCCATCACACCTGCTAAAGCGACTGGTTGTTCTCCATTAGTGATCACGAGATTTTCGGGTGTTAACTCACGTGTTTCGCCATCTAACGTAACGATTTTTTCTGTTGCTTTTGCCTGACGGACGACGATTTCTTGTGATCCTAGCCGATCATAATCAAACGCATGTAATGGTTGTCCAAACAACAGTAAGATATAGTTTGTGATATCTACTACGTTGTTGATTGGTCGAATCCCTTCATTCATCAAGATATTTTGTAACCATTGTGGACTAGATTGGATTTTTACGCCCTCAATGATTCGAATTTGATAAGCAGGCACAGCTTCTGGATCTTCGACTTTCACCTTGATTTTGTCTTTTGCCGGACGTGCTGCTTCTACTAATTCTTCCTCTGCAAAATGAGGTGTTTGACGATAAATCGCCCCCACTTCATATGCTACTCCTCGCATAGATAAAGCATCTGCGCGATTCGGTGTAATCGATAACTCGATAATTGAATCGTCCATGTCTAAATAAGAAAAGACGGGCTCTCCGTTGACTGCCTCTTGTGGAAGATAGTAGATTCCTTCAGCATATTCTTTGGGAACAACACTATCTGGATAGCCAATTTCTTGTAAGGCACAAATCATCCCATTAGAAACTTGACCACGCATTTTCCCTTTTTTGATTTTTACATTCCCTGCGATCCGTGAATTAGGTAAAGCAACGATGACTTTGATCCCTGCCTTCACGTTAGGTGCGCCACAGACGATCTGTGAAAGTTCTTCTTCACCGATATCCACTTGGCAAATCGATAAATGATCGGAATCAGGATGTGGTACGCATTCCTTGACTTCGCCGACTACGATTTTTTTTAAGCCTTCTTCAGGAACCGTGATTCCTTCCACTTCGATCCCAGTCACTGACATTTTATCAGATAGTTCTTTTGGCGTAACTGCTGACAAATCAAGATATTTATTTAACCATTTATAAGAAACTAACATGCTTTTTACTCCCCTTTGAACTGACTTAAGAAACGCAAGTCATTTTGATAGAAATTACGAATATCATTGACACCGTAACGTAGCATTGCTACTCGATCTGGGCCAAGGCCAAAAGCAAAACCAGAGTATTTTTCCGGATCGATACCTGACATTTTCAATACATTTGGATGAACCATCCCAGCTCCTAAGATTTCAATCCAACCGGTGTGCTTGCAGACATTACAGCCAGCGCCACCACATTTGAAACAGCTGACATCCACTTCAACAGAAGGTTCAGTAAATGGGAAATAACTAGGACGTAGTCGAATCTCACGTTCTTCACCAAACATCTTTTTCATTACGACTTCTAACGTGCCTTTTAAGTCACCCATCGTAATATTTTCATCGATCACTAATCCTTCGATTTGATGGAATTGGTGACTATGAGTAGCATCATCTGTATCACGACGGAATACTTTCCCAGGTGAGATCATTCGAAGTGCACCTTTTGAAAAGTCATGTTTTTCCATCGTACGTGCTTGTACTGGTGAGGTATGCGTACGAATCAAGATCTCTTCTGAAATATAAAAAGTATCTTGCATATCACGAGCTGGGTGGTCTTTTGGTAAGTTCATTCGCTCAAAATTATAATGATCAGACTCCACCTCATACCCTTCAACAATTTGGTAGCCCATTCCGACAAAGATGTCTTCGATTTCTTCCATGATTTGTGTCAAGATGTGGCGGTTTCCTTGTTTGACTTGACGTCCTGGCAAGGTCACATCAATTGTTTCTTTGCTTAAAGCTGTTGCAAGTGCCGCTTCTTCTAACGCTTGCTTTTTACGTTCAATTTCTGCTGTCAACAGATCACGAATCTCATTGGCAAAACTACCAACTTTCGGACGTTCTTCAGGACTTAGATCCTTCATTCCCCGTAAAACTTCGGTGATTGGTCCTTTTTTTCCTAAAGTTTCTACACGAATTTGATTTAATTCTTTTAAATCGCGTGCTGTCGCTATTTTAACGATTGTGGCTTCTTTCAAGCTTTCTAATTGGGCTTGTAGAGACATTCCCTATTTCCTCCTTCAAATTCAAATACAAAAAAGACCTCATTCCTACAAAGGAACGAGGTCTTCGCGTTACCATCCTAATTTACGGTCAAAACCGTACACTTACTTTTTTAACGACATTTGCCGGTCTGAATAAATCAGACGAACTCAGAAAGTGAACTTCATTTTTCAAACTCAGGATCTGCTTACAGTCTATGACAGATCTCCCTGGACTGGTTTAGCCAAACTACTCTTTTTCGTCAACGTTCTTTAGCTATTCATCTAATGCCAGTTTACAAGATTTCACTTCCAAAATCAACTGCATTCTTCTTCTGTCACCCATTTTTCACTCCAAACCTGTAACTGAACAATGGCCTTTTGAAGATCCGCTCCTTTTTCAGTTAACATATATTCTGAACGGCTGGACTCTTTACATGAGAAGTTTCTGGCGATGATTTTTTCTTTTTCAAGTTCTTTTAATCGTTCAACTAAAACCCGATCACTCACCATAGGTATTTTAGCTGCGAGATCAACAAAGCGTTGCGGACCATTTTCAAGCAATACATCAATAATCAGCCCATTCCATTTTTTACCTAAAATCGAAAAGGTCTTTTCAAATTTAGGACATAAAGTGAACTCTGTCTGTGTTAGCTCCATTTTACTCACCTCTTTGCTAAGAGTATAGCATATTACTTACAAAGTGTAAGTCCTAGTTGCTCAATTATTATTATTTATTAATATTTATTATTTTCTTTGCGCTTAATAAGACAAGAAAGACATCTGTGACAGGCTTTTCTAAAGATTCTGTCAACGCCTGTTGATAGAGATTCAATTGCCCACGATATTTTTGAATGACAGCATCAATCGCTGTTTCATCGTTGCGATCTAAAATGAAATCCGTCTTAAAGTCATATAATTGAATCGTCGTGGATAATTCGATATAACCATCAACAATCCCATGGATCAGCAATTCATCTTCTTCATTTGGGTATTGTTCAAAGACCCGTTCTGCAGGTAATAACATCGAAAACGGTTGTTCCCGTTTGACATGCTCTTTTTGCTTGATCAATTCTTTTCCTAGCTCGGTTTCAAAAAACCAAAGAATAGCAGAAAAATCAATTTTTTTGGCTACCTTTTGATCCACTAAACGCTTTTTGACTAATTCATCTAGCAATGCTTGGATCGACTCAGTAGTCGGCATTTCTAATGGCAGCAATTGCAATAAATAGTGTGTTGCAGTTCCGATTGCCGCAGCTGAAACCTGTTGCGTTTTTTGTAAGAAACGTGGTTCAGCCAATGTATCTTGCGTATAACGGAATTGGCGGTTTAACCCTCTTGTTTCATTACTTTCCCAGACAAGTTTAGCATCAAGCGTATCATCTGGATCTTCAAACAAACGTTTAATTTCAGAGACCGATTGATAACTTGTGGTTTGCGTTGACTCTTTGAAAGGATAACGATAATCGAGTCGTGCTTTCAAAGCAGGTGATAGTGGTGTTTGATCCACGTCATTATTTTCGGCAGCATCGTTTTCTTGCGCTATTAAACGTTGCCTTTTTTCAAGCAGAGATTGTTGATTCATCCAAGTAATCGCAAATTGGCTATCAGAGTTTTTTAATTCTGAAAGAATGGTTGCTTCGGTAAAATAGTTTTGCATCAATGGGTGACGCATCAAACTAAGACCGATCCAGCTCATCAAGCTGCTATTCCCTTTTAATCGAGTCGTTGGTTCTAAGACTAATTCGGTTTGTTCAGAAGCTTCTGACCAATTCTTCAAGGTATCTTCTTTATTTTTATACGAGCCGATAATAAATAATTTTTGTTCCGCACGGGTCAAACCAACGTAGAGTTTACGCATCTCCTCTGACAATAACTTATTTTGTTTGGCTGATTTGATTGCTTGGTAAGGCAAGGTATCATACAACACCCGAGTATCAGGGTCCATATAACGAATCCCCGCACCTAGTTTTTCTTCAAAAGCATATCGCTTTTTTAAATCTTGCAAATTGAATTGTTTGGTCATATCTAATAAAAAGACAATAGGAAATTCTAAGCCTTTACTTGCATGAATCGTCATGACTCGGACGGCATTATCGGCGGATGAAATCACCGGCTCCGCTAAATCTTTGTCTTTTTCCTGCATCTTTTCGATGAAGCGAACGAATTGATACAACCCTCTAAACGAACTTTGTTCATACGCTTTTGCACGATCAGCCAAGGCATAAAGATTTGCTTGTCTTTGGGCGCCGGCTGGTAAACCTGCTACATATTCTAAATAACCGGTTTGTAAATAGATCTCCCACAGCAAGTCAGTGATTGAAGACCGCCGAGCCAGTTCCCGCCACAATTCGAGTTGGTCATTGAAATGGCGCAATTTATCAGCTAATTCATTCTGATTTGCTGTTTGGTAAGCCAGCACCGCATCATAATAGGTATGCGTTCGATCAGCTAAACGGATCTGTGCCAGTTCTGGTTCAATCAGTCCTACGATCGGTGAACGTAAAACGGCTGCCAATGGAATATCTTGATATGGATTATCAATCAATTGTAGCAAAGAAATCATCGTACGTAGTTCAGTAGATTGAAAATAATTTTGGGCATCATTCATTTCTAAAGGAATATCCAATGTTTTAAAGATCTCTAAAATCGTCAGATTATTCTTCTTTGTAGGTGTTAAAAGTACGATATCTTTATATTCGACAGGACGATTCTGTTTCATTTTTTTATCATAGATCAGGAATTTTTCATCAATCAGTTCGCGGATTTTTAAGCCCGTCATAAAAAGTTCGCCTTCTGTTTTGTCCTCTAGATTCTCATCAATTGGAAGGTCGCTGTTTGGCTCTTCTTCTTTTTCGTAAATCAATAGTTCTGGTTCAAAGCGATCGACTTCGGGGAAATCGGGAAATCCTAATCGTAATTGTGCAGCATCATCATAAGCGATTTGTCCCACAACAGGGTCCATTAATTGTTGGAACACTAGATTGGTAAATGACAGGACTTCCTTACGAGAACGAAAGTTTTCTGCCAAAATAATCCGTCTTCCACCGTCAGCTGTTGAAAATGCTTCATACTTTTCAATAAACAAACTAGGATCAGCTAGTCGAAAAGAGTAAATCGACTGTTTAACATCCCCAACCATGAATAAATTGCCGTTTGTTGGATCAGGCTGTCTAAGCCAATAAAGGATAGCTTCTTGCAACTGATTGATATCTTGGTATTCATCGACCATTACTTCTTTGAATTGCTTACGATAAAGCTTTGATGCTTCACTTGGAAGCCATGACTCTTCTGTTTGAGTCGTCAAGATTCGCAAGGCAAGATGTTCTAAATCATTGAAATCTACTACTCCCTTTTCTCTTTTTCGTTGGCTAAAGCCATCCATGAAACGTTTGGTAACACTCGTGAGCTCTTCCACTAGGACAGCAGCTTTTTTCGTCCGTTCGGTCAATTGTTCAGGAGAAATCGGAAAATATGTTTTTCCAATTTTCTGAATGATTTTTTTCACCTGATCTCTTAAATTTTTAACTTCGGCTGAACGTTCTTTTAGCTCTGCTTTGCGACTGCTTTTAAAAGTAGTAAAAGTCAATGTTTCTAAACCCGTATAGGCTTCCGGCAATTGATCTTGTAATAAGTGATCATAAATGCGTTGGACTTGTTCTTTTTCTCCTGCAACTTGTTCCAACATTTTTTCCAGACCTTCTTCTTGCGCTAATCCAACCATTTCTTCATAAAGTTGCACACTTTGTGCCATATCTGTAAGTAGAAGTGGTCGCAATTGTTCTTGGTACAATGGTGAATGAGCTAATCCATCATCTAAACGATAGTTATCCACTAATTGATCTAACCAACGTTTGGGATCAGGATTCGCTCGCGCAAATTCATAAAGAGAGAAAACCAGATTGGTCAATCCATCATCTGAACGATCATTTGAAAAATTCATTGTTAATTGGAAAAACTCTTCCCGATCTTCGCTATAACAAGCCTCGCGTAATTCATCCCAAACATCTTCTTTCATTAAGATCGTTTCTGTCTCATCCGTTAACATCCGAAAAACTGGATCAATATCGATCAAGTAGTAGAATCGGCGGATAACCGTTAAACAAAAAGCATGTAAAGTAGAAATATTAGCACTTGGCAATAAAATCAGCTGTTTCGTGAAATGTTGTTGGCGTGCCGGATCGCTTTCACTATTGACTGCCTCTTGTAAAGCTTCTTGGATCCGTTCTTTCATTTCTTTCGCTGCCGCTTCTGTAAACGTCACGATCAAAAGTTCATCAATATTGAACCCCATTTTTAGTTTTTCGATTACTCGACGGACAAGCACTGTGGTTTTTCCAGAACCAGCGGAAGCTGATACCAGCAAGTTATCTCCCTGATCAAAAATGGCTTGCCATTGTTCGTCAGTGAATCGTTCGTTTTCTGGTCTCAAAGGAATTTTGGTCATTCTTCCTCACTCCTTTTTTCTATTCTTCGCAGGGCTTCTTCCTTGTTTAATTTTTCTAAACGGTGATAATTGTTTTCTTGCAACATCACATCAAACGTACAAACACTTCTAAAAGGACACATTTGACAAGCAAGCCGCTCCTTGTCTTTGTATGCTGGATTAAGTTTGATCTCCCCTGACGTGATTTTATCCCCTGCTAAACGCATATTCGCACGATTATGCGCCATAAAAAGTTGGAGTTCCTGTTCTGTATAGAATTTTTCTTTACTAAAACTTCCCTTTTGATAGACATCTTTCGCATTTTTCTTGATCGGATAAATCAAAGAGTTCTCTTTTGCTTCCAGTGAATGATCTAATACTTCCAACAACTCAGGTTCATCGACAAAGATGCCGTCATAACTGAATTTTTTCAATGTCTCTTTTTCAATTTCATTTGCTTCAGACAAAATCGGATTATGGACATGTAAATAATAGGAACCAGCTGGTCGAACCAATGCTTTTCCAGTCAATTTGACAGCATCCATCAACGCCACGTCTAGATAGGTCAACAGTTGCATAGCCATCCCGTAGTAAGCTTCAGTGACATCAAAGGAACGTCCACTTGATTTATAATCGACAACACTAAGCCAAGTATCCGCTTGTTCAACAGCAACATCCACACGATCAATCTTCCCACGAACATGTAATTTCCCTCCATTATTCAGTGGTAATTCCAACCCTGGGATACCTTGAGCGCCCGCAATTTGGCCAAACAATATTTCTGTTTGAAGGGGCTTCATCCCTGTATTTTTACTTTGCTTTTGTAATGCCCAAGCTACTTTTTGGATCGTTTGTCCTAACTGATAACGAATATAGTTCATTCGAGCTGAACTATCTAAAATTTCAAAGCGTAACTCACCAAAGACGTCTTGCAAGACTTTTTCAGTAAACTCTTTACGTTGTGTATCGGTCATTTCTACTAGCGATATCTGATTTGAAAATAGTAATTTAAAGAAACGATCTAATGATTCATGATAAAAATCACCTGTAGCAGCCGGTGTTAAACCATAGACCATTCGTTCTTTCAGTTTCAAACCAAATTGGACAAAATATTTATATTCACAATTATAGAAATTTTCTAATCTGGAAATAGAGGTATAAATATCTTTACCATAGAGTTCCTCTGCCATCTTTTTAGGTAATGACACCGGGACATTCAGATGTTCTTGACTTTCAAAAATGCGCAATGCAAAATTTCGCCATTGTGATTGCAAGATCTGCTCTCTTAGTTGGCGCCAATACACCGGAACTTTTTTCTTCTCTTCCTTTGCTAAACGATAGATATGATTGATTGTATTGATCCCACTACGATACGTACCGATATAACAACTCGGATCGCTGTCTAAAACCAAATGCTCTTTTCTTTCAGCTGGGATCATCAAGTATTCCATGATTCGTTTCAAATAAGGAGAGATTTTCAACGTGTTTGTATCATAACTTTGAGCGTAACTGAGGTATAGACGCTGAGTGGCTGAAGCAAACACCAAGTAGGCTTGCAATGGTTCAAAAGACAAGTTCTCTTTTGCGGGATCAAATAAAAATTTCTCTTCCGCTAAACGAGCATTCAACGTTTCCCTTTCCTCACTAGAAAGCAAGCCTTTCGTTTCGTGACGATCAGGAAATACTTGATCATTCAAGCCAATGGCAAACGTGACTTTCGCCTGGTTTGATCGTACCAGTTCCAAGCGGTTGATGCGTACTTGGTCGATTGCTGTAGGAATCTTCCCATAACTTAAATTTTCTAACCCGCTGGTAATGATTTCCTGAAACAAATGCCAGTCAAATTCAGATTCCCCATAAATGAGCGAATACTCGTCCAGTAAATCAATCAACGCCCCCCATGTTTGCTCATGGTTTCGGGCTGCTGCTAAATTGCCTCGTTCAATTTCTTGATTTCGCCAAAAAACTAATTGTTGTTGTACGCCACTGTTCACCAAAAAACGATAAAAGACCGTCGCGCCTTCTTGTCCATTTTTACATTTTTTTATCTTGTCAAAAAATGTTGGGACTTTCTCTTTGAAGAAGTGCCGAATATCATTCGAGCGTTTTTCTAATTCTTGAACATCTTCCAGTTGTTCTGCTTCAAAATCGTAAGACACGAACTGCCAATCTTTTTCTCTCGTCCAGTATGAACCTTGATAGTTATAAGCAAGTGCTACATTTTCTGTGACATCTAATTTTGCTCGGAACTGATTTCTTTGCTCACGCCAACTGGTTAAGTCTAGTGTATCATCCGCTTCACAAATGAATAATTCAGTTTTGAAAAAACGCATGATATCATTCAAACGATAGGCATACCGATCTAAAGCGAATAAACTATTGATCCATTCGATCAATGGATGATTCTCCATCAACTGCTCTTCATCAATATAAAAAGGAATCGCCATTTCTTTGAAAACAGGTTGTAGCAAGTTACCATAAAACGCCATATCTTTCGTTAACACTTGAATGTCACGATAGCGATAATTTTCCTCGCTGACCAAACGACGGATCTCCACAGCTAGTTGTCTGACTTCTTCGGTGGCGTTCTCTGCTTCCCAAATTCTCAACGCCTCTTGTTGCCCAACCTTCAGCGGCTGGCTTTTTTTGTTGCTAGAAGTTTCTTCCCACATTTTTTGCAAGTGCATGAGTGCAAGCGGTCTTTCATGTTCTGGGGCAAATTTTTCCACTAAAACCGGCACTCTTCGTTCTTTGGCACTGTTGATCAGTTGGAAATAGAGCTTTCCTGTTTCATGAAACAATGTCAACACTTCAGGCATATCCGTGATATAAGGACGATCAAGAAGCAAATCAATCACTAGCTGTCCCTTTTCCATCATGACCTGTAACAATTGATATTCTTGCGCATTGACTCGAGTGAAACCACTAACGATAAATTTCACCTTAGACATGTCTTGCGTTTGTAAATAATTTGCCAAAATGGTCAAAGCATCTTCAGATTGCAGCGCACGTTGGACCAATTCTTCTTCAAAAGCTGTAAAAATCAATTGAAGATCTTTCATTTTCAACTGTTGATTTTCAGCTTTTACCGTATCCGCAAGTTCTGAAAAGACAAGATCTTCAGGTGAAATATTTCCAATACGTAATTCATTGTGCAATTCTTGCAACTGGCGAATAAACCCTTTTTTATTGATTTCTCCCCGAAAAATCGTTAAATTTTCTTCATTTTTTTCTAGGATCTGTCGCAAGATCATTGCCGAACCAGATTCTGAAAGTTCATTACCAGACAATAACGTTGTTTGCTGCAACAAATACCACGCTAAACGATAAAAACTAAAGACTTGGACATTCGTTGTACTAAATGACGTTTTGCCACTTCTTTGACGCAGCTCTGTCAAGATTTCTTGTTCTTGTTCAAATTTATTATAGTTAGGTACAAGGAAAAATACCTGGTGCATGCTATCTTTTGCTAACCATTCGACTGATTCATCAATCAACGCTGTACGGTGGTCTTTTCGGGCTGTCCCGAGAATAAATTGTAAAGACATTTTCCCTCTCCTTATTCCTTAGATTCATTCCTCATTCATTATACCAAAAACAACTGAACATTTGTTCTTTCTCCTATTTTTTTAGAAATTAATTGTTTGCGCTTATAGAGATTATTTTACCAAATCCTCTCAAAAAAAGTTTAAGACTACTTCTTGCGATTCACATCCATCAATCGCTATCCTTTACTTATTTCTTATACTTATCCATATAAAAAAAGCACCAAAGCTAGTTATTTCCACTAACTTTGGTGCTTTCTTTTATAACTTCATTTGATTTAATGAATGGAACCCATCAATTTTTTGATTGGTTCTTTGATCATAAACAATACAACTGCTCCGACGATTGCTACGACACCGACAATCCCGAAATAAGCAGATTCAGTACCTGGTGTATAGAAACGCGCGATTTGTGCATTGATCGCTTGTGAAGAAGCATCTGCCAAGAACCAGATAGCAATGGTTTGTGATTCAAAAGCTTTAGGTGCTAATTTTGTTGTCGCAGACAAGCCAACTGGTGATAAGCATAATTCAGCGATTACGACAATGAAGAAGCTGCCGATCAACCACATTGGACTTACTTTACTATCTGTGCCATAAAGCATGCCTGGTAACATCATTAATAAGAAAGATAACCCAGCAAATAATAGTCCTAGTGAAAATTTCACTACTGTTGATGGTTGTCGTTTTCCTAATCTCGTCCACAATGTAACAAATACTGGTGTCAAGACGAAGATGAAAATCGGATTCAATGATTGGTACCAACTAGCTGGAATATTCATACCGAACAATGTTGATTGTGTCCGTTCTTGTGCAAACAGAGCTAAGATGGAAGATCCTTGTTCTTGTAACGACCAGAAAATGATCGCTGCTAAAAATAATGGGATATACGCCCATACTTTTGGTTTTTCCTCTGCTGTAACATTTTTAGCTGTTAACATTTTAACAAAATAGTATAACGGTAAAAGAATACCTAAAACACTAATTGAATTGACAAAGAAATCAATGGTTAAATGCCCAGTGACTTGTGCGCCACCAAAGATTGCTACAATCACAACTAAAGCAATGACTAAGTTACGAATGAATTTTTTACGCTCTGCTGCTGTTAATGGGTTAGGAGCAACTGTTCCTATACCATCCAACGTTTTACGTCCTTGGATCACGTATTGTAACAGTCCAAAGAACATTCCGATTGCAGCTAATGAGAAGCCAAGATGGTAGTTGTATTCTTGTCCGATCGTTCCTACGATGATCGGTGCTAACATCGCACCTAAGTTGATCCCCATATAAAAAATAGAGAAGCCGGCATCTCGTCTTAAATCAGTTTTTGAATAAAGATGTCCAACCATTCCGGAAACATTTGGTTTCAAAAAGGCTGTCCCAAAGATAATCAAAGCCATTGAGACGAATAAAGTGGAAACACCAAATGGCAACGCTAAGACGATATGTCCAAGCATAATAAATATTCCACCGAAGAAAACAGTTCTTTTTGCACCTAGTACCCGGTCTGAAACCCAACCACCGATGATACTAGACATATAAATCAGTGAACCATAAATTGACATAATTGCTAATGCTGTTGCGGTAGGTAATCCAAGTCCACCGTTTGCTACAGTATCGTACATGTAGTAAAGCAACAGCGCACGCATACCATAATAACTAAATCGTTCCCACATCTCTGTGAAGAACAATGTTGACAACCCCTTCGGCTGACCGAAGAAGCCCTTGTCTTGTTGATTTTCCATAATCCATACCCCAATTCTTTAAATTTTCAGAAAATACTATAAATATTCACTGAAAAATTTAACTAAAAAACTTATTTAAGAAATATATACTTATTTTCTATAAAAACGAATAAAATTTAATGGGAAAATGATAATAAAAAATAAACAGATATTTAATAATTATATATTGCTATTTTAAAATGATCGAGTTTTACTTAGTTTAACAACAATGGAAACGTTAACTAAAATAACCTCTATTATTTTAATATTCATTAAAAAATTTACTTATTTTTTGTGAGCATATTATTTCACTTACTTTTTGTAAGGTGATATACTTCGTTTGTACTCATAAAATATGCAGATCGCAACTAAAGGAGATTTCACCATGACAACATTTACAACAACTTTGCAAAACCGTCGTTCTATATATGATTTAGGACGTAACGTAACACTATCAAATGAAGAATTAACAGCTTTGATCAAAGAAGCAATCAAAGAAAGTCCAACTGCATTTAATGCACAATCAACACGAGCAGTCATTCTTTTTGGAGATGCTCACGAAAAATTATGGGAAATGACCGAAGAAGCTCTTCGCCCATTGACACCTGCTGAAGCTTTTCCAAATACGCAAAATAAATTAGCTGGCTTCAAAAAAGGCTATGGAACAGTCTTGTTCTTTAAAGATACAGATATCATCAAAAATCTCCAAGAACAATTTACATTATATGCTGACAACTTCCCAGATTGGTCAGAACAATCAAATGGGATTGCTACAGCAAATACATGGGTAGCCTTAACAGAACAAGGTTTAGGAGCTAACTTGCAACATTACAATCCAGTAATTGACGAAGCTGTCGCTAAAGAATGGAACATCCCATCTAATTGGAAACTACGTTCTCAATTAGTGTTTGGCTCACCAGAAACACCAGCTGGAGAAAAAGAATATATGAACGACGAAGATCGTTTCCGTGTATTTAACTAAAACCTCTATGTAATAACCAACTTTTAGCCCAATACTTTAATGGTTGTGAATAGCGTGCTTTAACTTGAACAATAAGTGCACATTTTTAAAATAGCTTTTCAACTCCTTAAAAGTGTCTGCTTATGGTTTAATGTTCACTCTGTGATACCATTTCTGTCTATATTAAACTACTAAAGATAAAGAGCTCGGGGCGAAGGTCGCCCTGAGCTCTTTATCAATTTTCTTTTATCCTACCTTTAACCAGAAGGACTTGTTACATTAATTACATAAAAATCTTAAAATAGTCTATTCATGCGTTCTATTAGACTTGCCTATTAATAAATTCTATCAAATTTCACTAAAAAATTTAGAGATACCTTTAATGATCTTAAAAAATTAGATACTAGAAGAGACTGGGACAAAAGTTGTCTCAGTCTCTTCTAGTATCTCTAAAACGAATAAAATGAGTTTTTGTGTTCCTTGTCAATTTTCGGAAATTCCTTCTTATTTCTTGATACTAAACACTTTTGTCTCAACCTCTTCCTAATGGCTTTGTTACGACTATCATCTTTTTCTATTATTTTGAATGAATTAATTTATAACAAGCATATAAGTTTTTCAACACCCAGGTTTTATTTTCGTAAACGAGATATTTTGCAGCCCACTGAGGCTTGTATTTTTCTTTGTATTTCCTTAACCCTTTGAATGAATACAAATACTGAGTATTATTATAGACGCTGTAAATAAACGTATTCTCTAAATTAATTGTGTTTTTATAAGTAGAAGAGAACGGAGCCATTCCTAAATTGAATTTTTGATAACCTTGTTCCTTAGCCCATAGGATGGAATATAAATAAAGAGCATCCATCATTGCCACTTCTTCGCTGATAGACCAACGGATCAAGTCGACTGAAATGGTCTCATTAGTATAAGTTGGCATCATGGAAACAAAGCCAACAATTTTTTGTTCTTGATTTCTTATAATACCAACTGCTGCACAATTTAAATATTCCTTCTCAAATCGTCCGACAGAAAAAGTCATCTCATTTTTTGACCTTAACCATTGATCAGATACTTCTTTCAATTCTGACAACAGTTCACGATCATGGGATAACTGTGATGTTGGTGAAAATTCCGAAGAAATTGAGCCCAAGCTTTCTGATGACTCTGAAACAATTGTCGGTTCGATGATTTCAAATGTATACCCTAGTTTTTCCATTTGGTTTAATGTTGCTCTAAACCCTCTCTTCTTCTTCCCTGATAGTGAAAACTCAGATAAATCAATGACTGCTTCTTCTCCTAACTTGAAAAATTCGCAATTTAGATCATTATAAAAACTAAGGTACTGTGTGGAAGCTTGATAAAAAACAATTCGTTTGCCTAATTGATTCGCTTTAGACACCAAAGTTTTCAAAAAAGGAAAAATGGCTTCTTGTTTACCAACTGGATCACCTAAAATAAAGAGATAATGGTTATTTTCTTGATAAATCACTGCAACATCTTCCCACCACGCAACTCGGTTTTCCTTTAAAAAACCTAAATGAGCTAAGTGATTTCCACCATTTTGTTCTAAGAAATTTCGATATTCAGCATCATCTAATAGCTTTAAATCAAGCTTTAATGATTTCCTTTTTCTTCTTCGGTGTATAACTGACCAAAGCCCAGAAAGTAAAAGCAATAATAGTGTCGTTCCACTCAGAATAAAGAATGATTGTCTAGGCAATATCGGAAAAATTTCAGTTAGACTATCAAATACATAGAGACACGCTAAAGTCCAAATCAATTTTTCTAAAACACTTTGTTTGATGACTTCGACCTCTAACCATCTCCTATAAAATAGAGTATCTACAAATAATACCGTTGTTAATAAGAGGGCTGTCAAACTTTGGTCTTCCCAAAAAAGATAAAACTGACAAAGTGCTAATAACATCAGTTTGAAACGCAACATTTTCCAAGTATCGATCGCCCCTTTATAAATCCCTACGACATCTGTCAGTAATAAAATGCTCAGACATACGTAAATTGGCGCAATAAAAAAAGCCGACTTCATTCCCATATATGCATATTCAAAAAATAAAATGCATGAATCAAATAAAAATGTTAATGAACAAAATAGAAAAATGGCTGTGCTGAGCGTTCTTCCAATTTGCTTCATCTGTGCTTGCGTAATCGAAAATACTACTGTCGTAAATTCCTTCGTAAGAATCGTAAATTGATTATTGCTGATTTTTTGACTAATCAGCATTTGAACTTCACTCACACTGAACAATAAACCAAACAATAGTGGAATGAAGTAATACGCTAAACGATACAGAATCAGCGCCATCAATACTGCTTCTTTATCTATCTGCAGCTCCTGTGTAGCGCCTAAAAGGAAAATGACATCAAACGCACCAAAACCACCTGGTACCATACTAATAATTCCAGCAATCGTTGCTAAAATAAAAATACTTTCCATATCAACGAATTGAACCTGCAAGTTAAGAAAACGAAACGCGACGTACATCACAATACCAGAAGTGAGATAATCAATCGTTGATACGATCGTGAATTGTAAACCTAACCATCTCGCAGCTGGAAGTGGCGGTTTGATACTAATGTAGCCGATATATAGAGGCAACAAACAAGCACTGACAATTAAACCAATCTTGATCGTATCATTTCCCTCTAATAAATGACTTTCTGGAAAAACATTTAGCAGCACCATTGCAGATAATACGCCCACACCAGAAATAGATGAGATCAATAATAGCGAAATCGCTTTTTTTAGTTGGTTTACTCTGCTTTGGTCAATATAGTTTTTATAGAAATTATAACGTACGCTGGCACCAAAAATTCCACCAAATCCCAAAACTGCATTGAATGAATTGGCAATCCAGCTGATTTTTAATAGTTTTATTTTAGAAATTTTCATCGTCTTCAGTTTTCGGATCAATACAAAATCGTAGAGACAAAGAATGAAAATGCCTAAAGCACCTACTAAAAACAAACTGAAAATTTTTAAGATAGATTCATTACTAATTGTTTGTAACACTTTGCTTAACCTAATGGTAGAAAGTTCACTATTTATTTTTAAAACAGAGATCGAAAAAATGAATAGTGAGAATATAATTTTGAAAAAATTGAGTTTTATCCTCTTCATTAAAATTAAAAGTCCTTTCATTATAATAGAGCTAATATATATCAAATTAGTGAAACAATTTTTTTAATGTTATTATAAAAGTGATCGCAACGATTCAAAAATAAATAAACAAACTCTTTCTCATACGAAGAATCATTTTGAAATGCTGTGTAATCTAGCGTCTGCAAGGCAAAGAAAAAAGAGACCGAGCTAATACTTGCCTCAGTCTCTTATTATATATGCGACTCCGAAATAGGTTCATCCCATATATCGCTCACTATCGTTCTTTGTTCTTATTCTAAAGTAACTTACTCTTGATCAGAATCAATCATAATATCAATTTCGGCATCATCATTTAAATGCTGTGCTAAAAAAGTGACCAACTCTTCCATTGATACAGAAAATTTCAGCATGGGTCCACGCCAACCGTTACGAAAGAAATTCATTTTTATGATGGAAGATCCTTCCGGTTGATACAAAACGATTTTATTGATCTCAGAAAAAGGAACACCTTTTTTATCAAAGCTATTTAGAACAAGCCCATCTTCTGTTATACCACGACTATCTAGTAAAAAGCTGATGAAAATTAGCGCTGACAAGACCCCTTTTGCCAATTCATCTGCAGTTGGTTGACTAATCAGCGTAAACCAAAGAACTAAGATTGCCAGAAAAGGCACGACTAAGTAAACCCAGCGATTTCTAACCGTTCGATAGACGATTTCTCGACGTACCAACCATAAAAACAAACACATAACAAAGACAAATAAAAATAATAGTAAAGTAAATATACTAATCATCTAACTACACCTCTTTTCTCTTTCCAAATACTCGAAAAAGAAATAAAAATTACAAGCAAAAGGACATACAGTACCGATTTCGTTACTGTACGTCCAAAATCATTTCTTCTTATTCAAATGTTTCGTATTTTGCAACAACCATACTTGCTTTTTCTTCTAATAACTCTTGATCTTCCATTGCGCATTGAGCAACTTTGACTACGGCACAATTCGTCATTTTTGAAACAACTTCTCCGATAACTGCTTTTGTAAACCCAATCGGTTTACATGAATATTGCTCTCCTAAATTAATCATTTCTTCCGTCATCAAAATCCTCCTAAACTACCAAGCTCTTTTATAAGGTAACTGTTTTTTTCAAACAGTAATTGCTCTTTCAAATAAACATCATCTAAAAACATTTGTTATTTGACCTGCGATTTATTTCGACCTTACTGGCATTATAGCGTACTGTTTTCGTTTTCACAATTAAAAACTATCAATAAATCGAAACATTTTTTTCAATTTAAAAAAAATTATTCGGCTATTGATCCTGTGATTTTTCAGGACTTTTGTCTTTTTATTTTAAATTTGGAAAACAACATGTCAAATTTTTTATTTTATTTTTAAAAAAAAGCATTATAATATGTAAATATCAGAAAAAAGGGGAATTATTATGAAAAGATTCATTGGTAAAAAAATATTATTCTTGGCAGTCCTATTATTCGTTATTTTTTCTGCCACCACTTATTTTCACCATTCACACAATGTTGGAAAGGATACTGAAAAAGTGAGTAGTTATGCTAAAAAACAAGTTTTACTTGATGTCCCCTTGGAAAGCCAATTCACCGAGCCAGCGTTAGGAAATGGCTGTGAAGTTACTTCACTGTCCATGCTGCTTTCTTATTATGGTTACGAGACTTCTAAAAACCAGTTAGCTCAACAATTGAATTACGTTCCTGTTTTTAATGCTGATGGTACACATGGCGATCCTAATGAAGGGTTTGTTGGGGACATCAGCGGTGGAGATTGGGCAATGGGCGTCTATGTCCCGCCTATCGCTTCGTTGGCACAGACAATCGTAAAAACAGATTATCATACTCTTCCAAAAACCGATGCAACAATCAATGACATTAAGAAAGCTTTACAACAAGGAAAGCCTGTGTGGGCCTCCGTTACTTTAGATTTCCAAGTGCCTACTGATACTGATTTCGTTACTTGGCAAACAAACAATGGGCAAGTAAAAGTGACACCATTAAACCATGCCTGTGTAGTTACTGGTTATGACAATGACAATATTTATGTAAATGATCCTTATGGAGAAAAAAATAGACCCGTAGCAATCAAAGATTTTGAGGCAATTTTCACCTCAATGGGTGGTCAAATGTTGACTTTAGAGAAAAGCTAGTATTTTTATAAAAAATACATTATACTCTAGCTAAATATGATGGAAAGGATTGAGGGAAATGGAAAAAATTCATAAAAAAATAGATCCTAATGAAATTCCGATTATTTTCGTTCGTGATGTAAATGGTCATACACCAACCAAAGTTTCCGTCAAGGAATGGACGGATCGCTATAGCCCAGTTTCACTCAATGAGTTACAGATCAAACTTTATCGTCAAGCATTAGCCTATTATTCTGAGAAAGATTATGCAAAAGCGATTGATTTATTGAAATTTTTAATCTCACAAACAAACTATACACATTTTGAATACATCGAACGTTTGGCAACGATCTATCGAATCATCGATGCTCCACTAAAAGAATTTCAGTTACTTTCTAATACATTATCAATTGCCAATTTGATCCCACTTCCATCTGCATTAATCAGAAAGTTAGAAAAACGTATGATCATTGTCAAAGAAAAGTTGGATAAAGCGTGATCACTTGCATTTTTCTTGTGTCATGCTATGATCAAATTGTTTGATTGGGATGTAGCCAAACTGGTAAGGCACTTGACTCTGAATCAAGCAATTGCAGGTTCGAACCCTACCATCCCAATAAAAAAACCATTCAGAAACTCAGTTTCTGATTGGTTTTTTTATATTCTCTTTAAGTTTACATAATAAAATTATATTTATCCAATGATAGCTAATGCTTTTTTAGGTACTTCTTTTTTGTCAACTTCTTCATATGACTCGACGTGAGCGCCCTTATTAATGATCTTTAAATAATGTCCTTCTTTTAAAATAGATAAACCTGTAAATTCAATCGGTCGTTTATGTCCCTTTTGATCGGCAGCTTTTTGGATATAAGTCGCTGTTCCATATGAATTGACTTCATCTGGTTTTTTCGTCTTGACGTATACCTCTCCTTTTGTTACCAACGGATTTAATTGGTCTACCACACCTGCCATCTCATCGTGGGCGTTTTGCGTATAAAACTTCAAGCCAACTAATGCGACTCCTGCAAATAATACCGTTCCAATAACTACTTTTACTACTTTCATTTTTCTACCTCCTATTTTTATTTCATTATATCCATAAAAATAAACGGCATCATCCGCCTCTAGTTGGAGATTTTTCTCCGACTTTGGCACAAAAGCTTTTGCTCACCTTGTTCTAAATAATGCTCAATATTAAAAAACGCTCAAAACGGCTAAAACCATTTCAAGCGTTTTTTTTAATGATAAAATCATGAGCAACAATTTTGCCATATGATTAATTTCTTGTAATTAATACAGCCTAGTTGGATCATAATGATAAACTACATTCCCGTTCAATAATGCCTTACCTACGACATATTTACGATTCTCTAATTTTAGCCACGCTTCACGAAAAAGCATGACCTCTTCTCTTTTGACCTCAATTTTTTCAATTTTTCCGTCAATCAATTCTTGGATAAGTGCTTCGTATGGATTCATTGTTCTCCTCCGTCACAATCAATACGTAGTAAAAATTGGTTCATGATCTACTTTTGTATCTAGGTCTGTTCTGACATTTACCGTTGTATATAAAACTTTTTCAACAGGTATACTATAATAATTGTCTTCGCTACTGCTGAATTGGTGTACACCTTTTTTCGTCAGAATACCATTGATTTTATTCATCAGTACTCTTTTTTCTACACTATTACTGACCACATAGTAAATCACACGTATATTGTTTACTAAATGTAAATCGACTTCTAACATTACTTGATCCATGAAAATTTCATCCTTTCTTTCGGATCAATTATAGCAAGAAACTTCTTGTTAATCAAAAACCTTTGTATGTCCTTCTTGGTTATCAATTAAAGAAATACTTGCATCATTTGATACAAAATGTTATTTTGTATCAGATATCATTATTATTCTGGGAGGCACTCTCGTGATTGCGATTGGTCAGCTTGTTTTTTACATTCCATTTTTCATCATGCTAAGTATTCTTTTCTATTACATAAATTGGACAAAAAAGAAACTATCTGTTTTACTTATTTCTCTTCCAAGCATCTATTTTACTTATCAAATCTTTTCTTTCCGTCATTGGGAAATCCCTTCTGTCTTAATTAGACATGTCATTAGTTTAGTTATTTCAGTCATTATACTGATACTTTGGATATTTTATTTATTAAATAAACAAGATTAGTGTGTGTATAGATTGTGAATAAACGAACAAAAAATGAGTGTGAAAAAAGTGAGCAACCACTTTTTCACACTCATTTTTGATCATTCATTTACACCAAAGAAAGATTTGAACCGTTCAAGGATTGATGCTTGTTTTAAATCAATAAACTGTTGGGCAACAGAAAATTTGTCCTCTAGCAATTCTTTATTTGATTCAATCAAAATTTTTGCTTCTTCGTACTTCTTTTCTTTACATAGTTGCTTGACTTCATTCAATACATCACCAGCACTCATCTTTTCACCTACTTCAGTTATTAGGAACCTGTTGATATAAAAGGTTGTCTCAATGTTGAATGTTTACGATTCTTTCACACAATGAACTTTCTTCCGCAGCACAAAAGCTATTCTTTTTGATCACTTGACGTGATAAACCGGATCGACTCTTGGTACTCCCGATAGTCTCTACTATAAAGATCTGTTAATCGATCTGGCAAAACGAACCAAGCTGGATGGTACCCATTTACAGTGACAGGAAATCCTTTCTCTTGCAGACTATCACCATCCCAGCGTAAGGCAATCGCTGTTTTGCCTGACCATTTCACTAAAGCAACAGAATAACCTTTTTTCGTCTGCGTACCATCTTCTAAAATTTTGAGGATTTCTATTTTTTCTTTAGGAGCTGTAACCTCTTGTGGACGTACCATTCTTTCCCCTCCTTATTTGACCACTAACACACTGCAGGGCGCATGAGTAACAACATAAGATGCTGTAGAGCCGACTAAAGCTTGTTGGATTGCTCCTTTACCAGTAGCCCCCATGACAATCAAATCGATCGCTTCTTGTTGTGGAAACACCGTCCCAATCAAGTTACGTGGGTCACCAGTTTCAACAATAGCATGGATGTCATTGATCCCATATTCTTTCGCATCATGGATCTTTTTTAACATTTCGACTTCTATCTTCTGTTTTTCTTCTGCATAGATTTTTGAAAATGCGTAGGCGCTATGTGTCAACTCTACTTTATTGATGATCGAAACGATAAATAATTCGGCTTCATTATCTTTCGCTAAATCTAGCGCTTCCAAAAAAGCTTGTTCTGATTGCTTAGACCCATCGACAGCTACCATTATTTTTTGATATCTCTTACTCATGTTATCGCCTCCTTGTTTCTATTATTGTAACATCACATGCTAAATTTAAAAAAAATTACGCTGTTTTCAATTATTTCGTATTTATTTTCAAAAAATGTAGCTTTTTTTTACTTGTTTCTAGTGTTTATTTTTCTCATCAATTGTCCTTGTTAGTGGTTTATTTTAAACGTTTATGACGGTTTTCTCATTGTTTTTCACATTTTATGATAATCTGTTTGTTACAAAAAACGTATCTTTGTTACAAAGTGTCATAGAGCTTTTACCTATGAAATATTTTCCCATGGTAAAGTATTCCTCGTTGGACACAACAAAACTATTTTTAAATTTATGAAGGAGATCTTACATGAAATCACTTAAAACATTACTATTAGGAACAACTTTGACTGCCGGCGCACTATTCTTTATGGGAACATCTGCACATGCGGACGAAGCTTATACCGTTCAATCAGGTGATACGCTATCAACGATTTCTCAAAAATACGTTGGTGATAACTCCTTGATCCAAACTATTGCAGAAAAAAATTCAATCTCAAACATCAACTTGATTTATTCAGGTCAACAATTAACAATCCCAACAGGCGAACAAGCAGCAACAACACAAACAGCTTACCAAGCGCCTGCTCAAACAAAAACAGTGGCTGAACAACCAGTGAAGCAAGAACCAGTTCAACAAGCAGCACCTGCTCAACCAGTTGCTCAAGCAACGCAAACAGCGGCACAAGCAACACCAGCGACAACAAACACAAGCTCAGCGAAAGAATGGATCGCTCAAAAAGAATCTAGCGGTTCTTATACAGCAACAAACGGTCGTTACATCGGACGTTACCAATTAGATTCTTCTTACTTAAATGGTGACTATTCAGCAGCAAACCAAGAACGAGTTGCTGAACAATACGTATCTTCTCGTTATGGCTCATGGGAAGCAGCTAAATCTTTCTGGGAAGCAAACGGTTGGTACTAATATAAAATAGCTTGTTTAAAAAGCGAAGGTCCCTCTTTAGGATCTTCGCTTTTTTATTGATTCTATTCATTTATTTTTTTGAGATTGTTTTAACTTCTTGATTGCCCATTCGTAGTGACTGGCAGTTGCAGAAATGAAATAACTACCTAATGTGGTATTTCCCACCCATGCAAATTGCTTTTTCTGGAATAACTCTTCATCACTCAATGCATCTAATTTTTTCATTACTTGCTCATGGCTTTTTTTCAGATCGTTTTCAGCTTCCACTAAAGAAGTTGTTTGATGCTTTTCTACAAACTCTTCATTCATCTTCCCGTAGGTTCGCCAATTATACGGTTCAGGCAAGAAATTTCTTTCTTCCCCGTTAAAGTTGCTTTCAAGCCATCGTAACAATAGTTGATGCCATTCGTATAAATGGATCAATACATCTTTTAAGTCTTTGTCTCGTCGCCAATGTGCTTCCTTTTTTTTCGCCAAAAACTCTTCACTAAATTGAAAGGATTGCTTGCGATCTTCCTCACTCATACCGTTAATTAATTTCCATAAATCATCGAATTGGCTGTTTGCTTTTTCAAGCAATTCATCTTTTGATTTTGGTCGCATATAACGCACCCCCTCTTTTTTGCTAAATCACCTGCTCACCATAAGGAATTTCAAAATGATTTGTAGTAACTTTTATGTGTTCATTATTTTGTATTACGAGCAACAAAAGCAAAACGATGTTGCAAATTATAAATCGTACCATGTCGTTTCAACTCTTCATAAAGTCCCAATAACTCTTTGAAATTTTTCTCAACTGTAAATCCTGGGTACTCCCATTCAATCGTCCGTACATAAAAGATCAAACTATCCATATCAAAGAATTGTTGATTCAAATAGGCTTCGTCACAAAACAAAAGATCAAAATGGTGCTGTTCTAGTTCTGCTTTCACTAAGGAAAGATGAAAATCAAAACATTCTTTCCTTACTTCTGGCATCAAACGAGAAGCCAAATTCAACCCGTTGAAATCTCCTACTTGTTGAGAAATAAATAACCCATCTGGTTTCAAGACACGCTTCACTTCAGCTACTGCAAAAGATTCATGAGAATTGATCACTAGATCAAATGAATCATCTGGAAAATCCAATACGTCCTCTTCCCCCACAAATTTTACTGTTACACCTTGAGGGTCAAGTGTTTGTAATAATAGCTGGTAATTAGGCGGATACCCTTCCGTTACTGCTGTCTGTTCATAAGGATGGTTAAATGTTTGTAACAATTCACCTCCACCTGTTCCCATATCTAATAGAGACATAGTTGGAGTTAAATAATTTAAAACAAGCTCTCGGTAATCCCACGGAGGCTCTTCACACGACCATTTCCCATCTAAATAGGAAAAATCCCAGCCAGTAAAATTTTTCTGTTGTTCCTCACTTTTAAGCCACTCTTTTTTTAATTGGTCCATCATCTTTTATCGCTCCAGTCATTATGATTTTATAATCGTTGACGGCGATATAGTCGATTGGATAAAGCATACTCGATATAGGTCTATCCATTCCACTATATCGAGTAGCTACCTCGTTGTTTTCTCATGTTCATTCTCCTTTTGATTGACTTAAAAATAGTATATCATGAAAACCAGGAACAGAAAACGCTTACTAAAAAACTGTTTTGTGCGTTTGCTTAGAATGTTAGATAATTTGGAAGCTATAAATTTTTTGAGTTTCAACAACCTCTTTCGCAATTATTTTCCTATACTGTACAATCTTTCAGTACATCAGCTATCCGAATATTTTACATAGAAAAAAAACTCTTCTATCAGCATTTACTAAAAGCTGTTAAAAGAGTTTAAGTTAGTGTATCGCCAATAACTCGTTATTGATTCAAGATATCCTTTGCTTTCATTTTTTCCATTTCTTTTATTGTCTTTTTTTTCTTTGATTCTTTTCCGCCTTCATAAATACAGATCAATGTAATCAAACCAACAATAGGCATTAATATATTTCTAAATGTTAGATTTAAATGACCTGTCAAAACGATAAAAACAACTAAACCACTGAAAATCACTGGTAAGATCGCTCCCATATATTTATTCCCTATATAACCACTTAGGGTTTGAAACCCAATAATACCTGCAATAAATAAAAATTGTATTATATTATTCATCTATACTCTCCCTATGTTTTTTTATAATTTCTTTTGCTACGTCTAAGCTTATCTTTTCGTTAATCACGAGTTGCATCATTGATACTTCAAAAGAATCTTCTTGCTTTATATCAAAAAGTTTTATTTTTTCAATTAATCTATCTAACCTTAATCTTACTGTTGGGTAACTAACTTCATACTCTTTTGCTAACTGCTTTAAGGAACCTGATGCCAACAAAAATTTCTTAATAAATACTTGTTCCTCAGGTTCTAAATTAAAAAACCATTCCATTCATTAACCTCCCAACAAAATATAAATATAATTAAACAAAGTTTAACATTGTTAAAAATAAAACACAACTTAATTTATTAAGTATGATTTATAAAGAATTTCGAGATGCGATTTGAATAGAAAAAGAGAAAGGGATAAAAGTCGTTATCATTTATTCATATTTTGACAATTTTACTTCATCAAGCATCAATTTTTACAAAATCATAACCACCCTTCAAAAGGGTGGTTTGCACTAGGGCTATAAGCCCTTTACACCGGCCAGCGCCTAAAGACGCTGGCTTTCTCATTTCATGTTCAAGCCATATTGCCTTTGCCACTTTTGCTCACCTTTAAAAAGGTGGTTGTATTACTCTTTAACCCTTGAAAGGGTCTTCATATTCTCGTACGCTCAATTTATCTAGTGCTATATCATGTTTCTCTTGTTCTTGAATGTATTTTCTTATGGTCGCTTCATTCAGTCCCACTGTACTTACATAATAGCCTTCTGCCCAAAAATGTCGATTCCCAAACTTATATTTTAAATTCGCATGTTTGTCAAAAATCATTAACGCACTTTTTCCTTTTAGATAGCCCATAAAACTGGATACACTCATTTTTGGTGGAATACTCAATAACAGATGAACGTGATCTGGCATCATATGTCCTTCTAATATTTCTACCCCCTTATATTTGCATAACCGTTTAATAATCTCTTGAATGCTTGCTCGATATTGATTATAGATGATTTTTCTTCTATACTTTGGTGTGAATACAATGTGGTATTTACATAGCCACTTTGTATGGGCTAAACTATTTGCTTTATTAGCCAATTTCTATCCCTTCCTTTCGTTATCAATATGACCTGAACAATCATATTTTAACGATATGAAGGGCTTTTTGGTAGAACCATTTATTCCCCACCCGCATAGCAGGTGGTTTTATGTTTCACTCGCTTTGCGAGTGAAACTAGGTCTAAAGACAATAACAAAAACTCCCTCACCAACTTTTTCTAAAAGTTGATAAAGGAGTTTAAAAGTTGTTTACTCGTTGAATATGAAACCCGTGTCAAAATTATCTGATACCAAGTGCAATCCGTGCATAGCGACTCATCTTATCCGTCGTCCAGGCTGGATACCAAACTAGTTTGACTTCTGCCTTAGTTACTTCTGGCACTTCTTTTAAGGCGTCGTGGATTGATTCAGTTAGGATATCAGCTAACGGGCAACCCATGGTTGTTAAGGTCATTTTAATGACTGTTTCTCCGTTTTCTGGATCAAACTCGATTTCATAGATCAAGCCTAGGTTGACGATATCGATCCCTAGTTCAGGGTCGATGACCATTTCTAAGGCAGCTAAGATTCGTTCCTTGATTTCATTGACTTCTTCTGCAGACCATTTTTGGTTTGCTTCGCTCATCTTGCAGCACTCCTTCATGCAATTTTCATTTATCATACTCTTTTTTTGCTCATTTGTAAATGAGAATCGAGAGGTTCTATTCTCATTTAGCAGGTTGAAAACAGAAAATTCTTCTGACTTATTTAAATCAATTATTGTTTTTTAGTTTTTGAAGGAGTTTTCTTTATTTCGGGAAAGACACCCGTAGAACGGTAAAGATTTTGTTCGCTTTCATTAGCAAAACGGCCAAATACCGAATGCGTTGGTAAAATATTGATAAAAGCATCTTCGTCGATTTCATGGACGATTTGATCTAAATCATACATTTCATAACGAGTGATCACCATCATGATCGTTTTACCTTCTTTTTTAGAATAGCCACCGATTGATGGTAAGAGGGTCATTCCTCGAACCATATTTTGAGCGATCGCTGCGGTCACTTCATCTGGTTTGACCGTCACAATCATGGCGGTCACTTTTTGATGACTCGTATGAATCGCATCAATCACTTGGGTCATGGCATAGATAGAGATAATCGTATAGAGCGCACTCTCCCAGTTAAAAAGAAAGCCCGCAATCACCACGATCAAACCATTTAACATCAGCATATAATTTCCAACGGTTTTCCCCGTAGTTTGTGAAAGGACTAAAGAAATAATATCCATTCCTCCAGTTGTAAACCCCATTTTAAGTGAGATCCCTACACCAACACCTAACAAAACACCGCCGACTAAGGCATTCATTAAAATATTGTCCGTCACCTGCCCAGTGGGAAGTAAGGTAGTTGCTACCGATACGGCTACTACATTGACAAAACTTAAAATCGTTGCTCGTCTGCCTACTTTCAAGAACCCTAGAATAAAGACAGGGATATTCAAAATAAAGATAAAGGCACCTGTGTCCACTTTTACGTGGAGCCAGTCAGATAATAACGAGGCAATGATTTGGGCAATCCCATTCATCCCTGCGGAAAAGACGTTTGCTGGAATCAAAAAATAATTTAAGGCAACCGCTGCGGTCAATCCGGTGACTAAGATAACCACAATCTTTTTTAATATTTCATTTCTTTGATACACTGTCATAATCTTACTCACAAGCACCTCTTCCTTTCAAAGTTATTCCAATTGTAAGAATAACAGGTTATGAATTAAATTAAAATACTTGAATCATAAATGAGAATAATTTTAGTAAAGCTTCAACACAATCATTTGACTATGATACAATAAAATAAAAACAAATCAGGA
The DNA here is from genome assembly GCF_051711145.1 of Enterococcus sp. DIV0691. Taxonomy (NCBI): domain Bacteria; kingdom Bacillati; phylum Bacillota; class Bacilli; order Lactobacillales; family Enterococcaceae; genus Enterococcus; species Enterococcus sp. DIV0691. The sequence goes on along the minus strand of NZ_JBIOLY010000001.1, from coordinate 1,263,821 downwards.
GGATCACTATGGCAAAAGATGCAAGTTTTGACATTGTTTCAGAGGTCACAATCGAAGAAGTCAGAAATGCGATCCAGCAAACAATAAAAGAATTAACCAACCGTTTTGATTTTAAAGATTCGACTATTGATATCAAATTTGATAACAATAAATTAACCATTCTCAGTGACGATGATTTCAAGATCGAACAAATCAAAGATGTCTTGTTCAGTAAATTAAACAAACGAAATGTTCCAATCAAAAATATCCATTTCTCTGAATCAGAGCATGCCCTTGGAGGAAAAGCACGCCAATCCGCTGAACTTATCAATGGCATTGATCGGGAAAATGCCAAGAAAATCACAACTGAGATCAAAAATTCAAAGATTAAAGTAAAAACCCAGATTCAAGAAGATCAAATTCGTGTAACTGGAAAAAACCGTGATGACCTTCAAGCGGTGATTGCTTTATTGCGAAAATTAGATCTGCCAATCGAACTTCAGTTTACTAACTATCGTTAACAGATAGCTTTACTTGTCAGACAATGAAACAATTGATCCAATACGCGCTTGAACAGATAAGACACCTGAATCTACCAGTCGTTTGTGGTTGATTCAGGTGTTTTTAATTTTAAACTACTAGCGCTAGAGTTTTTTCGCATCTCCAATTATTTACTTTTGTGCCAAAAATCGGTGATTTCTTTTGTGAGTTCAGAAAGGTTTCTGACAGTGGTCGCTGACTGCCAATGTCTTGGAAATAATTGGCGATAATCCAACCGAGTAAAACGCTGATCTGCTAACAAAACGATTCCCTGATCACTGGCATCTCTAATGACACGCCCCGCTGCTTGTAAGACTTTATTCATACCAGGTAATTGGTACGCATAAGCAAATCCCAGCTGATCTTTTTCGTCATAATATTCTTTGATCAACTCCTGCTCATGGTTCATTTGTGGTAACCCAACGCCAACGATCATACTGCCAATTAATCGGGTTCCTTTTAAATCGATCCCTTCTGAAAAGATTCCGCCTAACACACAAAAAGCTAGTAAGGTTTCGTCTGGATCAATTTGAAATTGCTTCAAAAATGTTTCTCTCTCAGTTTCACTCATCATGGTATCTTGAATCAGCACCTTAACATCTGGATATTTTTCCTGAAAGGCTGTTACTGCCTGATCCAAATATTGGTAAGAGGGGAAAAATATCAAGTAATTCCCGATTTTTTCTTTTGTAAAATGTTGGATCGTTTCAATCAATCGAGGCATGTTCTCTTCTCGTTTACGATAAGTTGTTTCTAAATAATTTGTGATCAGCACTTTTTGGTTTTTTTCTGGAAAAGGACTTGGCAAGCGATAAGCTAAGCTCTCTTTTCCTCCTAGCGTTTCTTGGTAATAAGACAATGGCGAAAAACTAGCGGAAAATAAGATACTACTTCTCCCCTTGGCTAACGATTGTTCTAAAAAATCACTAGGATCGATGCAAAATGCTTTGATGATGAAATCTTGATAAGTTTTCTCTACAGTTGTTTCATAATGATCATCGTAAAATTCACTGATTTTCAAAAAGTGAAGTAGGTCAAAATAAAAGGGGAGTAACGTCTCTTGAATGGCATGTTCAGGATACTCTGCCAACCACTCTTGGATGTGCTCACTCAATTGATAACCAGCATTAACCAATGTGTCCGCGGGTGCTTTTTGGTGGTGGTAGGTCCACCCATCTTCATTTGAAATTTCCTGAATCTGATCGAACGCTTTAAGTAACTTATTAAAACGTCGTCTTAACTTTTTAAATTCTTTTGGAATGAGTGCATAGACGTTTCTAGCGCTTCGATATGAAAGTTTTGCGGAGTACATCTCTCGGGAACGACTGACCAAATTATGGGCTTCATCAATCAGAAAAAGATGATCCTCATTTTTTTCGCCTTCAAAAAAACGTCGTAAATAAACAGTCGGATCAAACAAATAATTATAATCCCCAATAATCACATCACACCATAAACTCACATCTAGCGACAACTCAAAAGGACATAACGTATGTTTCTTCGCATAGGTTTCAATAACTTCTCTGGTGATTTGATTTTCATGATTCAATAAATCCCATAATCCTTCATTGATTCGATTGTAATAACCGTTGGCATACGGACATTGATCTGGATTACATGTTGTTTCGTCTAAAAAACAAATCTTATCTTTGGCTGTCAAAGTCACACTTTTGGTCTCAGCACCCACATCTTTTAACGCCTCCAAAGCATCTTCAGCGACTTGTCTCGTGATTGTTTTAGCCGTTAAATAAAAAATGCGTTCTCCCTCTTCTTCCCCTATTGCTTTCAAAGCGGAGAACAGTGTAGAAACTGTTTTTCCAGTTCCTGTCGGTGCTTCGACGAATAATTTTTGTTTTGTACGAATCGTTTTATAGGCAGCGACTGCTAACTCTCTTTGACCTTTACGGTAGTTGTCATAGGGGAATTTCAAAGCCATCAAAGAAGCATTTCGAACGGTACGCCAATTCTCTTGAAAAATCAGCCATTCTTTATAGTCATCTGTAAGTTTTTTAAAAAACTCATTTAATTGTTCGATGGTTTGATGCTCAACTTTTCGGGTAATGATTCCTTCAGTAGTTTGATAATAAGTTAGTTGCAAATTGATTTCTTTTAAATCATGTTCATGACAATAAATATAAGCATAGGTTCTTGCTTGATGGAAAAATAATTCAATTTGTTCTTTTTCTAAGTCTTCATACCTCGGTTCCGAAGTTTTTATTTCATCAATATAATAGATGCCTTCTTTTTGGAACACGCCATCTGCTCGCCCTTCTATGATTAGCTGGTATTCCTCGAAGTGGACAGTCGTCTTTAAAAAGACTTCTTTTTCATAGTCTTCTCCAGCATCTTTTTGAAGCTTCCGATGGATCTTGGCACCTTCCAGTGCGGTATGGTTACTTTTTTTACGATTGTCGATACTGCCACGCCTTAAGATAAATTCAACAAGGTTACGTACCGATATTTTTGATTGCTTCACCACTCCCACTCCTTTGACTATAAGCTTACCTGAAAAAGAAAAGAATCGCAAAATACTAAAATCAAGCTTATCAATTTGTCGATTTATACGCCTCAACAGATGAAAGTATTACAGCTATTTAGTCACTTCTTCCTTTCACAAGTAGGATCACAAAGCTATAGATTTGTTTACATTATTCAGATATCTCTCTCCCTTTACACTCATCATCGTTCACTTGAAAGTAAAGTAAAACATCCGAAAATAGCTTCTTGCATTTTCGGATGCTTCCCTTTGTTTTTCAGAGTTGGACATCACTGTCGCAAGCTCGAATAGGATATAGAATTAGGATTTTTGGATGAGCTCACTCTAACACCAATTTATTAAAAAGAAGTGAGAATTTTCTGTCCTCTTGTTTAAAATCTCTCAATACTTTTATTTTACATCTTGTCATTGAAATAAGTGGTTCATTTAGGAAGCAAGAAAACTCGGCTACAAAAAAACATGACTCAGCTCTACTATATTCAATTAATTCAATTAATTCATTTATTATTCATACAATTCGATTTAGATTCACCGTGGACCATTCCTCAAGTAGGGTCTTTTGTTTCATCTTATCAATTGAGTTATACTAGAATTAAGTAAGCGATCAGGAGGAACTCTTTATGCATATTGAACAAATCAAAACTGGGATGATCGAAGAAAATTGTTATTTGGTTTATAACGATGAAGCTTTATTGATTATTGATCCTGGTGAAGATGCAGCAAAAATCAAAACGCAAATCGAAAAAACGCAACAACAACCCGTAGCGATTTTACTAACACATACCCACTATGACCATATCGGAGCCGTCGAAGAACTTCGTCAGTTTTATCAGATCCCTGTATATGTTAGTCCATTAGAACAAAGTTGGTTAGGCGATCCGATATTGAATCTTTCTGGTTTGGGAAGACATGATGACATTGCGAATATCATTGTTTCACCTGCTGAATATGAATTTGAAATGAAAACCTATCGTCTAGGGAATATGACATTTCGGGTCGTCCCTACACCTGGCCATTCGATTGGAAGTGTCAGCTTTATCTTTGATGATTTTGTCGTATCAGGTGATGCACTATTTAAAGGCAGTATCGGTCGAACCGATCTATATACTGGGAATCTGGAACAGCTGCTACACAGTATTCAAACCCAGTTGTTTGTGTTGCCAGATGAATTTGCCGTTTATCCTGGGCATGGAGATGCTACGACCATTGAACATGAAAAAAGAACCAACCCTTTCTTTAATGCTTAACTAACAAATCGATTGGAGGCTGTAACTATGACTAAAACCACTCTTTACATCGTCAGACACGGAAAAACGATGTTCAATACGATTGAACGTGTCCAAGGTTGGTGTGACACACCACTCACCAAACAAGGCCAAGAAGGAATCCACTATCTTGGAAAAGGATTGAAAGACGTTGATTTTTCTTTTGCTTATTCTAGCGATAGTGGTCGTGCTATTGAAACGGCACGTATCATCCTCAGTGAACATGCCAAAGGAAAAGATATCCCTTACTTTATCGATCAAAGGATTCGTGAATGGTGTTTTGGCTCCTTAGAAGGTGGCTATGACATGGAAATGTGGGGAGTTATCCCCCGAGTATTAAACTTCAAAACTTATGATGAGATGTTCACGACGGACGTAACTTTTGAACAAATTGCTAATGCTATTTATAACCTGGATACCGCTGGCTGGGCTGAGACCTACGATACTTTAAAAAATCGTGTATGGTCAGGATTTGAAGACATTGCGCACCATTGCGAAAAAAATGGTGGTGGCAACGTCCTAGTTGTTTCTCATGGGTTGACGATTGGCTTTTTACTCAGCCTAATTGACGTACATCAACCTGTTCGAGCAGGCTTATTAAATGGCAGCGTGACAAAAGTGACGTATGAAAAAGGCAATTTTTCAATTGAAGGAATCAACGATACTAGTTACATTGAGCAGGGAAAAAAACACTCGCGGGATTCTTTCTTATAATCGTTCTGTTATCAAACACTGGTTTGCGAGTACTCACTTGAGTACTCGCTTTCTTATACCCTCTTGCTATTTATCAAGTTTTTCTTAACATCAAGAAAGCATTTGGTTTTCATTAGAAAGAACGGTATACTTAATACTGTATTTTATTTGGGAAGGAAGGTCCGTATGTTTTTTGCAAATATCATCAAAGCAGCTATCTTAGGAATTATCGAAGGGATTACCGAGTGGTTGCCGATCAGTAGTACTGGTCACTTGATCCTAGCAGATCAGTTCATCAAGCTAGATGCTAGCACACAGTTTATGTCGATGTTCAACGTCGTTATTCAATTAGGTGCTATTTTAGCAGTCGTCGTTTTATATTTTCATAAATTAAATCCCTTTTCTCCAAGCAAAACCACTATTGAGAAAAAAGATACTTGGACATTATGGTTCAAAGTCGTAGTCGCTTGTATTCCAGCAATTATTATTGGATTACCTTTAGATGATTGGTTAGAAGAACATTTTCATAAATTTCTACCAGTTGCGATCGTCTTAATCGTTTATGGGATTGCATTCATTGTTGTGGAAAAAAGAAACAAGACGAAAACACCACGTTGGACAACCTTAAACGATTTTACTTATCAAGCGGCGTTACTGGTTGGATTATTCCAAGTATTAGCGTTAGTTCCTGGAACTTCTCGTTCAGGAGCCACGATCCTCGGAGCCATTTTGATTGGTGCTTCTCGATTTGTAGCAACAGAATTTTCATTTTTCCTTGGTATCCCAGTGATGTTTGGTGCCAGTGGTTTAAAAATCGTGAAGTATCTAGCTGAAGGAAACTCCTTTAAAATGGAAGAAACGATTATTTTACTCGTTGGAACCCTCGTATCATTTATTGTCTCCGTTTTAGCCATCAAATTCTTGTTAAGTTATTTGAAGAAAAACGACTTTACAATTTTTGGTTGGTACCGGATCATTTTAGGGATCATTTTGATTGGTTACTGGTTTATCGCAATGTAACTGAATAAAACGAAGTCAAAGCACCGTATGATTACGGTGCTTTTTATATTTATTCTAATTATCCCCTTTCCAAAAAAGCATTATTCTAAATGATAACTATTATCGTTCTCATTTAGCGATTTTCATTATCAATTAGAAATTTGGTGTGGTATATTGATTTTGTAAAGGAGGAAACAAATATGACTCGTTTAATACAGACATTTATCCCAACAATCGGTTGTTTATTACTTATAATCTTAGGTTTGGCTACTCAATCTTTTGTGCCTTTTCTAAGTATCATCTTTTATTTAGGCGCCATCTCATTCGGCGGTTTCAAGCAGACTCGTGAAGGGTTGACCGAACTTTGGCAGGAAAACACATTGAATGTTGACTTATTGATGGCCTTGGCAGCAATTGGCGCTTGTTTGATCGGTGATTTTTTAGAAGGTGCGATGCTTACGTTTATTTTCTGTTTAAGTGGCGCTCTCGAAGAATATACGACCAGTAAAAGTCAGCAAGAAATTACCGCTTTAATGAATCTACAGCCACGAAAAGCACAACGTTTAACTGCAAACGAAGAATTAGAAGAAATAGCTGTAACTGATCTTAAGATCAATGATCGGGTATTTGTCCCAAAAGGTGGAACGATCCCAATTGACGGCTATTTAGAAAGTCAACAAGCAACGGTTGATGAAGCAACATTGAGTGGTGAATCTGTACCAGTTGAAAAAGTTCCTCATGATGAGTTATTTGCAGGAACGATCAATCGAGGGAATCCTTTGATCCTACAGGTGACTAAAAAAAGTGATGAGACCGTTTTTGCTAAAATCATCCAGCTGGTTGAAAAAGCACAAAGCACCCCTACAAAGACCGCTTCTTTTATCTCTCGTATTGAAAATACCTACGTTAAATGTGTGTTAGTCGTTGTTCCATTAATGATTCTTGTTTCATATTTCATTTTTGGCTGGAGTTTTCAAGAAAGTTTTTATCGGGGAATGGTTTTACTGGTTGTCGCCTCTCCTTGTGCGTTGGTTGCCTCTGCGACACCTGCAACACTAGCAGCCCTTTCTAACGCTGCCCGCAACGGTGTGCTGATTAAAGGTGGACTCCATTTAGAACAATTAGCTGATTTAAAAGCAATTGCCTTTGATAAAACCGGAACTTTAACGAAAGGTAAACCGATAGTAACTGATAGCTATTTTGTAAAAGATCAGAATCTGGCGCAACAAATCTTAGTTTCAATGGAACAAAAAACAACGCACCCCTTAGCTCAAGCAATCGTAACACATTTTGACATTGCTATACCAAAAGACATCCAAAAATTACCAATCGAAGAAATCACGGGGTTTGGTTTACGAACAGTTTACCAAGAAGCTCAGTGGATTGTAGGTAAATGGGAACCAGAAAAAACGTCGATAGCTGAAAAAGAACTTCTTGATAAAATTCATTTACTCGAACAACAGGGAAAGACAGTGATTGTTTTAACCAAAGACAATCAATTGATAGCACTCATCGGCTTATTAGATGTGCCGAAAGAAAATGCCCAACAAGTCATTGACTATTTCAATAACCAGCAAATTGATACCAGCATGATCACTGGAGATAACCAAGGGACTGCTGCAGCTATTGCTGAGAAAATTGGTGTTCAACACTTACTGGCTGACTGCACGCCATCGGATAAAACACACTATGCACAACAGCAAAAAGAAAAGTATGCTGTCACAGCAATGGTTGGTGATGGTGTCAATGATGCCCCAGCTCTTGCAACTGCTTCACTAGGAGTTGCCATGGGACAAGGAACGGATGTCGCTATGGAAATCGCTGATATCGTCTTGGTAAAAAATGACTTGCAAAAATTAAGTTATGCCCACCGTCTTTCACTAAGAATGAAGAAAATCATTAAGCAAAATATTATTTTTTCTCTTACAGTGATTTGTTTACTGATCCTTTCTAACTTTCTGCAATTTTTAAATTTACCTCTTGGCGTAATTGGTCATGAAGGAAGCACGATCTTGGTTATCTTAAATGGTTTACGTTTATTGAAACCCTTACCTGAAGATACTTCCAAAAAATCACGTTGCACTGGCTGTCCCTTACAGCCGAATCACCACTCTATCTAGTTTTTCCACTCTGATGAACCTCACTTTTGTAACCGTTGAAAAAATGATATGATTGATGGCAGGAAAGTGAGGTTCTTTTTTTATGGAAAGTTGGATTTTTCTTGGATTGATCATGCTTGTTGCCCTGCTTGCTAAAAATCAAAGCTTGATCATCGCTACAGGTTTTATATTACTAGTCAAATTGATACCGACATCGAAAGTGTTTCTTACTTGGCTTCAAGGCAAAGGAATAAATCTAGGAGTCACCATCATCACAGCTGCTATTTTAGTTCCAATCGCTACTGGCGAGATTGGCTTAAAAGATTTACTAGATGCCTTTAAATCACCCATCGGTTGGATTGCTGTGTTTTGTGGTGGTCTAGTAGCCGTCCTTTCTTCCAAAGGAGTCGGTTTGATTGCTTCAGACCCGCAGATTACTGTTGCATTGGTTTTTGGAACAATTCTCGGAGTCGTTTTCTTAAAAGGGATCGCGGCTGGTCCAGTCATTGCTTCTGGTATTACCTATTGTCTCTTGCAATTATTTTCTTTAAGTAAATGAAAAAATCGATCACAGATAAAGTGTTTTGAGTCCTCTGAATCGAATCGTTCGTGATATACTTATTCCGAGGTGATCACATGTTAGAAAAATTAAAATACTTTATCGGCACGGTTGGTTGGTTTTTATTAGCGATCGTATTGATTTTAGGACTAGCTTATCTTTTATTTCCAGATCTGATCCAAAATGTGTTCAATACCTACTTTAATTGATCGTGAAAAAAGTAAACCCGATGAGGTTGAGACAAAAGTGTTTAGCATCAAGAAATAAGAAGGAATTTCCGAAAATTGCTCCTCAAATTTTTGGTAAATTTCGGCTTATTTCCGAAGATGCTGCTTTTGTCTCACCGTTTATTCGTTTTTAGAGATACTAGAAGAGACTGAGACAAGTTTTGTCCCAGTCTCATCGGGTTTATTGTTTTTTCATTTATCTTTACTTATGGAATCTACTTGATAAAAGTTGCGTGAGTTTCATCAAGTATGTTTTTAATGTTCCTACCTCTTCCTCTTACCCCTACACCACTTACCCCCTTTTATGTTTCCTAAAATATTATTAAATAATCCTCATTTCTTTTTGGCTCCTCCTTTCATTTTTTGTTATACTAGAACACAAGATAGCATCACTTATATTTTTAATCATTCGCTATTATGCTTTATATATAGAAAGGAAAACGCTCATGGAAACCTTTGAAGGTCTTTTAATTGATACGTATGTCTTACAAGAACAACCTATGATGTTGACTGGCTTAAATCTTCAACTGGAAGATCGTGTCATCAACGGTCTGTTGAAAGATCGTTACTTGGCAAAATATATTCTTCGGCTCCCTTTAAATAAATATGTATTAGAAGTCAGTGGAAAATGGAACCGCCGCAATCAATTAGTCATCAAAAAAATGATGATCAAAAATATTGATGAATACATTAAAATTATTGGGACTCCGGAATAAATTTAGCCACACCAACGGTTAACGGTTATAAAATAACTAATGAATGGTATCGTTACGATTGCTTTGTCTACAAGGAACGTATCCCTTTTCAAAAAAAGCTTTGCAAACGGTTCGCTTTGTTATATAATATTCGAGTACCAAACAGTCCCATTCAAATTTTGTTTAAAAAGATAAATTTATCTGCTTTGGTTGAACGCTATTGTCTCCCACAATAGCGTTTTTTATTTGCCCATTTTCCTTCTCTTTCAATGCTAGTAGAGCCTAGAATTAAGTTTCTTTTAGTGTTAAGGAAAAAAACTTGTCATGTTCATATTGCAAAGATTACTTCATTTAGGTATAATAATGAATGTTGAATTATGCGGTAACACGCGTAAGAACTTAATTTATCGGAGGTGAAACTAATGCCAAACATTGAATCTGCAATCAAACGTGTTCGTACAAGCGAAAATGCGAACGTTAAAAATTCATCTCAAACAAGCGCTATGCGTACTGCAATCAAAAAATTTGAAGATGCTGTAGCTTCAGGTGCTGAAAACGTAGATGCGTTATATAAAGAAGCTGTTAAAGCTATTGATATGGCTGAAACAAAAGGTCTAATTCATAAAAACAAAGCTAACCGCGACAAATCTCGTTTAAGCAAAAAAATCGCTAAATAAGGAAATCGGCTACGGCCGGTTTTTTTATTTTGTCTCAAACAGTCTATTCGATCACCCTTCTGTTGGGTTTCTTTCCATTCTTTTTATTAGTAAACCAGCTGCGGCTGACTCAGCACTTCCTACTCTAAAACAATTGATGTCTAAAAAACGCTCAAAACATCATCGTTTCAAGCGTTCTTTTTGGATTTATCTCGATTGTTTTTCTCTTCTTTTTAACTCTTCAAAAGCTGACCTGTTCGTAAGACAAATAATTGAAAGCTTAATTCTTTTTCGATTTTACCACTTTTGATTTGGTAATCCATTTCAACCAGATCGTCAAATAAACGCCTTAGGATCTTTTCATCAAATTTACGTACCTCTTGCATCGCCAATTTTACACGGTAAGGATGTATCTTTAAAGTCTCAGCAATATTAGCCTGCTGATAACCGATTTTCATCAAAAACTTGGTCTGTAAAAACAAACGTATTTGTGAAAGCAAGATGGCATTGATCTTAATGGTTTCTTCTCCTTGGGTAATTAAGTCTTCAAACAACCGCAGCGCTTGTTCTGTTTTCCCGGAAAGAATATATTGTGTCATATCAAAAAGATTATGTTCCAAGGTTTTAGGGACTAACTGTTCCACTTCTTTAACAGTGATCAGTTCTTGTTGTTGCCCATACAATAGTAATTTATTCAATTCCCTCATCATTTTTGATAGATCGAGATCCGTTAACCTTAAAAACAGATCAATCGCTTTACGGTCCATTTGAAACGGTGCATTTTCCAGTGTATTCAATAAATACTGACGTACTTCTTTTTCATTCAATTGCTGTACATTGATGGTCACAGCAGCTTTTTTTAATTGTTTCGTTACTTTTTTTCGCTCATCTAATTTCTCATAGGGAGCAAAAAACACTAAAACTGTTGATTCTAAAGGTTCTTTTAAATAATCAATCAGTAGATCCGTATTTTGTTCAATCCCATTATTCACTTTTTCAGCTGTTAAAAAGTAGGGATTTTCTACAAATACTAGGCGTTGATCACCAAAAAATGGCAAAGTCTCTGCCTCAGCAACCACCTCATCAATACTAGCATTCCCCATATCAAAACTTAAGAAATTCAAGTCATCTTGACTATCGATTTGAATTTTTTTCTGGATTTCTGCTCTTACCTGATCCTGTAAATATTTTTCAGTACCTAGAATCAAATAACAAGGCGCAAGCTTTTCTTTACGGATTTTTTGTAAATCTGCTTGAATACTCATTTCGTTCACCACTTTCAAATTTATCCTACCATGAGTAGCTGGGAATTGCTAGTCTATCATTGTGTGGATCTTCCCCTCTGGATACCAAAAGGGATGCCATTTAAAAGTAATTGCGCCTTGACGGTCGGTACGCAAAGGAGTGACTTTATTCTGCTTTAACGTTGCTAGTACGTCTTCATGAGGATGACCAAATAAATTATTCACGCCACAGGATAAAACACCATAGGTTGCTTCTAATTGCGAAATGAACTGTGGATGACTAGATGTGCGGCTGCCATGATGTCCTAATTTGATCACATCCGCTTTTAAATTTGGATACGTGTTTCCAATCTTTTCTTCTGTATGCTGATCTAAATCACCTAAAAAGAGAAAACGACAAAACTGATGAGTCACTGACAAGCCAATCGAATCTTCATTCTCCCCCTTCCCCTGAGTAATCGGAGACAACACAAAAAAATCAAAATAACCTTTGATCCAATCAGCCTGCCTGACTTCACAAATAGTGGTTCCTGCTTTTTCCAGTTTCTGCAACTGCGCATAAAGCCAAGCACTCCTGCCAGCTCCCCACCCAATATAAATCGTATCGATCTTGAAATGTTTTGCTAATGTCGTGATTTCTCCCACATGATCGATATCGTCATGCGTTAATATCAGTTTATTGATGTGTCGGATGCCATTTCCTTTTAAAAATGGGACAAGATTGAACTCTGCAGGTGGTCTAACCCTTCGCTCTTGCCAAGCTTCTTTTTGAAAACTCAATTTTCCACCAGTATCAATCATAACGATTTCTTTTAAAAACGGCGCTTTAAAAAAAATACTGTCTCCTTGCCCTACGTCGATGAAAGTGATACTACTTCCGAATTGAAGAAAACGACCAAAAATGAGAATAATGGGTACAAGGAGTGCAGCGGTCACGCATTGAAATGGTTCATGTTGCTTTTTCTCTATAAGCCATAAAAGAAAGCCTAAACTAAATATTAACAACCAGCCATTCGGTCGCCCAATCACTAGATTGGCAAATCTCAACGAATCTAGTAATCTCTCGAAATGGACTAAAAAAGAATCAAGCAACTCGCTAACACTTGGAGGTAATACCCTGCCAAAAACAAATAAAAACGTCAAACAAGGAAGAAATACTTTCTTAAAAACAGGAGCAAAAAGAAGAGTCAACATACTCCCTAATAGTGGCCACTCATAAAAATGCCAAGCTGTCAGTGGCATGATGCCGATACTAAATAACACGATAGTAGTGAACTTTTGAAACTTAGTGGTTGGGTGAGACAACAAAAGAAAGAAGAAGCTCATTCCTAAACTTAGCTGGCCCTCTACTTGGAAAAGACAAAGCGGCTCGATCAGCAAAAGTATCCATAAAATAATCGAATAATGATCGAAAGAAGATAATTTGACATTGAGAAGTTTTAGCCCTAATTTCAATAAGAATGACAGCCCCGCTCTTTTCACTGACACAGAGCCCCCAGATAAGCTAAAATACCCCAAAGTTCCACCAACTAGTGGGAGATAACTAGCAGTTAATGTCATCCCTCCTCTACGAAACAGATAATAGAGCCAACCTAAATAAGTTTGGATGTGCATGCCTGACAAACTGAATAAATGAAGTAAGCCAGTTTCTTTATATGTGTCTTCTGACGCTAAAAACTGACTATCTTTATAGCCAAAGATCAAAGCATTCATATAGACACTCACCTTGTGACTAAAGTGTTCTTGAATAAACGTAATAGACCTTCCTCGTGTTCTGCTCAGCATATTCTGCCAAGCATTACGATTTAAATGTTCTTTGATCTGGCGTATCTGAAAGCGTCCTTTGATCCGATGTATTTGGTCATACTTTTTTTGATCAAACCCATAAGGATTCCTTTGTTTGGAAGTTTCTTGGTAATCCCCGACTACAATTAATTCAATCGCTTCATGTCTAAGAACAAGAAAAGAATTTCTTTCTTGTTCAGATTTGGCATAATAGCTGCAAGAAATCTTTTGCTTGTCCGTTGTGTGCCCAATAAAAGTCACTAAATCTCCATTCATTTTCACTGTGTCTGAGGCGACCATGATACGTTCCAACGTCCTTTGATCATCGATTGGTTTTGTTTCTTTAAGCCAGCAAGAAAATAAAACCAGCGTACTACAAATGAGACTTAAACCAATAATTTGTTTATTTTCTTTCCGTAAAAAAAACAAAAAAAATCCAGCGAAAATCAAACGATAATGCCATCTGTCTGTATAATAAAACAAACAAATAAAAATCGAAGAAATCGCTGGAAAAATGAATCGATTCTGTGTTTGATCACAAAATCTACTAAACATGTTCTCCTGATAATTCTTTTTGGAGTTTAGAAAAGTGAGTAGAATCCAATGATACTTGATGAACAGTTGCACCTAATTGTTCGATCAATGATTGTGCATACGGATCATTTCGATAATCATGTAAATAGTTGATCTTTTTGATTCCTGCTTGTAATAAGGCTTTTGTACAAGCTAAACAAGGGAAATGAGTCACGTAAATCTCTGCGCCCTCCGTAGGTATGCCTAGTTTTGCACATTGTAATAAAGCATTCATTTCCGCATGGATCGTTCGCAAGCAATGACCATCGACGATATAACACCCTTCATCAATGCAATGAACATCCCCACTAACAGCGCCATTGTAGCCTCCAGCAATGATCCGTTTTTCTCTTACTAAAGTTGCGCCGACTTCTAATCGTGTACAAGTACTTCTCAATGATAATAATACTGCTTGAGCCATAAAATATTGGTCCCAAGGAATCCGTTCATTGCTCATATTAGCCACCTCTATCGTTTATTCTATAGTAATTGTAACGAAGTTTTTGATTTTTTCAACTGTCTTCTGACCAATTCCGTCTATTTCTTGAAGCTCGTCAATACTTTTGAACGCCCCGTTGTCTTGTCTATACTGAATAATTTCTCGGGCTTTTTTTTCACCGATCCCCGGTATTTGTTGCAATTGCGAAAGATCAGCGGTATTAAGATGCACTCGATCTGGGTTTGTGTCCGCTGAATCTACCGTCGCTAGACTAGCATTTGAGCTTTCTGGAATTTCTTCGCCTACTTCAGGAACGTACAGCATTTGTTGATCCGTTATTTTTGCTGCAAAGTTGATCTGTTTCTCGTCAGCTGATTCCGTCAGCCCACCTGCTTTTTGAATGACATCAAAGACCCGATCTTCTGCCACAAAAGCGTACATTCCAGGTCGTTTTACCGCTCCTTTCACATCGACATAAATCACTGACCTAGTCGATGTACTCACCGTTTCATCAATTGGCTTCGTTTCAGAACTGTTCTTTTCCGGAGCCTCAATCGATTGGTTTGTCAAAAATAGTTGATCCTTTTTACTTGATTGACTGAAAAAATGAACCATCATTCCACCAAGGATGATGACCCCTATGATGCCAAAGATCCCTCCGATCACAAATTTTGGTGAAGAAAAGTTGGTAGTATAGAAACGCTTTCGTTTGTTCTTCCATTCTTCGCTCATTGAGACAATTTTCCGATTGGTTTCCTTTCTTTAAATTCTGAAGAAGTTTTTCTCTTCATGATTAAATACGTCAAACCATTTTTCTGCATGAGAATAAACCTACTTTTGGGACAATTATTTTTATGAAGAATGAATCTTTCATACCTTTAAACATTTCAGGAATAGGCGTTGACATAGGGTCTATATTCCTCTTTTCATTAACTAGCAAAAAACATCAAAATCACTTTTACTGACTTTGATGTTTATCTATTTTTCTATCCGTTTTTGAAAAATAGTTTCAAGTTCACACTCTTAGCGAAGCTCTTCCTTGATTTTTTTGAGCATGTACCCGACTTACCTAAGCAATCCTAAATACGATATCTTTGCCACTGTCTCTCTAGCGGCTATGTACAATTATTCTCACTATACTAAAACGCAACGCCTCGATTATATCAACTTTCCCAGTGTTCAACTATCCTAAATAAGTCAAAGACTCGCTTCTCCTCATGAACAATCGTGAGCTAGTTTACATAGATTTTATAAGATATTTTTTTACGGACAGAATATTCCATTGTCTAAACTAGTCGTTATACCATATCCAGATAGGTAACTAGTCCGATACTCGATTGGCACAAAATTACCGATACATATTCCGAATAACAAAAGTAAAAAAGGCCAATTTGTAATAACTCCTCTATTCATAAACGCACCTATGATTGAGCTAACATAAATCACTAATTGAATCATTATAATTACAATCGCTTTTTTTCTCATCATTAATCCCCTCCAAGTAAATTTAGAAAAACAAACAGGACTTGATCACAAAATAAAAGTGGTAGTTGGTTTTAAATAGATTTCAAGAATAAAATTCTCCAGCTCTTTCCTCTATTTTCAGAATACCCAATGAATCGGATAAATGTAAAAATTAAAAGCTGTGTGCCAACGTAGTTTTTACTAGGGAATCAGTAAAAAAACACTGACTTAGAACGATCTGATCATCTTACTGTATTCATTTTTCTGTCCTTCGATTATATCATACATCTTCACTTTATTTCCTATTTTTTCATTTTACCGAAAATTTTTCCATAATAAGTTTAAACTCTTTATCAACTGACGCAGTTAAAAATAACTTTTATTTTACTGATCAAACGAATAAAAAAGCTTACCTCATACACATAGATCCCTTCATGGCTAGTTTCTATTCATTTTAGTTTCTCTATAAAAAAGAGACAGACAAGCTTTCCGTTAAGGCTGAGTCATTGAAAACATCAATCTTAAAGGAAATTTTGTCTGTCTATTTATTCGTTCAAAAACCGTTTCATGAACAACGATAAAAAAATGTTGTTGAAACAAAACGATTTATAATGAATCTTTAGTTCATCTTTTCTAAATAATCAAGGGCATCTTGTACGGTTTTCACTGGTACAATTTTCATTGAAGAGTTCAATTCTTTCGCAGCAGCTTTGGCTTCTTCGTAATTGGTTTTGATTTCTGGATGTTTCTTCTTGATTTCATCTGAGATTGGATCATCCGGTGCAAAGAATATTTCAACGCCAGCTTTGTCTGCACTAGCCACTTTTTTATCAATACCACCAATTCGCCCAACTTCACCGTCGCTATTGATCGTTCCAGTACCAGCAATTTCTTTCCCTTGACGAAGATTTTTACCGGTCAATTGTTCATAGATTTCCAGGGTAAACATCAAACCAGCAGACGGCCCTCCGATTGATCCTGAATTAATCATTACATCTGTATCCGACTTGATACTCGTATGATCGGTTAAAGTAATCCCAATCCCTGCTTTATTATCCGTTGGCAGTTCGATCAATTTACCTGAAGTTTCGTTTTCTTTGCCATCTCGGAGATAGGTGATCGTGACCGTATCGCCGACTTTTTTACTTTTGACATACTTCATAAATGCTTCTGCACTTTTAAAGGTTTGTCCATCAACTTTTGTGACTGTATCACCAACTGCTAATTTTCCATAGAAATTGGAATTCTTCTCGACACTCATGACATAGACACCTTTAAATTCCATCTGGTAAGAGCGCCCTGCCAATTTTAGTGCTTGCTCAATCGCTGCATTTTGGGAAGACTCCATATAATATTGTTGGATTTGATTGTATTCTTCGCTAGTCGCCCCGCCAGTCAACTCCTCAGCGCTAATCAAATCTTCAAACGGTGCTAGCTTGGCTTTGACTGCTGTAAAACCAGTTGCTCGACGGATGCCCACTGAAGTTAATGAAAAGGAACCTGAATCTTTGTCCTTTTTCCCATTGACGGTAATCAGCTCTTTCAAATTGATGGTTGCTCCTGGTGCTTCCACATAAAAAGGAAGTGGAATTACCACGAACCCAATAATAAATATCCCTAAAAAAATGACAAGAATCGTCTTTAACCATCTTTTAAAGTCCATCATTTTCACGCTTTCCAGCTAACGCTTCGTTGATTACTGGTGGAAGATAGTCACTGACATCTCCCCCAAAGTGTAAGACTTCTTTTAATAAACTAGAACTAACGTGACTATATTCTTGTTTAGCCAATAAAAAGACCGTCTCGATTTCTTGATTTAAATGATGATTCATTTGAGCAATATCCCGTTCATATTCAAAATCCTTTACACTACGGATACCACGAATGATGGTTTGAACAGCTAATTCATTCGCAATCTCGACTGTTAATTGATTTTCTTGGTGGTACACTTTAACATTCGGAAGATGACGAACAGCTTGAGTAATCAATGTAACTTTTTCATCAACGGTAAATAGATGTTTTTTTGACGTATTCACAAATACCCCAATGATGACCTCATCAAACATTTTTGCTGCTCGTTCGACCATATCTAAATGCCCATTCGTGAACGGATCAAAGCTGCCTGGAAACAAGGCTTTTTTCATAGGTCTTCCTCTTTTCTGTAGATAGTCACAGTTGAAATACCATACGTTTGTTTTCTGATTTGCGTAAAATCAGCAATCTTTTCTGGTAATTCCACTGTTTTATCAGTTTCACATACAATAACTGCCGAATCATTAAAAAGGTCCAGCTCCGTCATTTTGATTATTTGGTCAAGAATTTTTTGTTTGGCATATGGTGGGTCAAGAAATAAATAATCAAATTTTTGCTGATCATTTGCCAGCTTTTCGATGGCTTTGTCCGCATCAAGTTTTAACGTGGTGAATTTTTCTGGCTCTTTCGTTACTTTAATGTTTTCTTGGATTATTTTTAGCGCTTGGTAATTTTTGTCTACACAAAAGGCATGCCCACAGCCACGAGAAACTGCTTCGATAGCTAACCCGCCACTACCAGAAAATAGGTCTAAGACTGTTTCTCCGTCGAAGTAAGGACCGATCATATTGAAGATCGATTCTTTCACTTTATCTGTGGTGGGACGTGTATTAGCCCCTGCTAAACTCTTTAAGCGTCGTCCACCATATGTTCCTGATATGACTCGCATTGACTCACTCCTTTTAAAAATCGTGCTGTTACTAGTATACCAAAAAAAAAGATAAAAAAACTTGGATCGCCATTAATTTCATGCTTTCTCAAGTTATTTTTATCTTTTTTATTTAAGAGATGAATGATTTACACAAAACAGGTTTAAAAGACGTGGTCTGCTAAACGGATTTTAGTGTTGATCTCCTCAATCTCAAAACCTTCTTCTTTGACTGGTTGCTTCGTACCAATCTTATCAGCAAAGTTCATTTCGACGTCTGGACGATAAGAGCGTTCAACTTTGCGAACAAAATGAAGTTTGTTGATTCGTTCTGCAGTTTGCTCAAATGTGTCTTCATTCAAATACAATACGACATATTTCATTTTACGTGAAACGTAATGAAGCAATCCAAATTTCTTCAAATTTTTTAATTGTTTCAAACTGTATACCCAGACAATCAACCCACGTCGTTTCGTTAGTTGAAATTCATTTTTTTCATCATTCATGACAGTTACCTCCACATCCACTACGCCCTTTTTGTTCAAAAAAAGGATTTCCCGCATCAATTTTAATCGTCAACGATACCGTTTCTGCTAACTGTTGGCTAATTTTATCCAATAGATCTTGCAATTGTGTTTCCATACAACGAAAATCCGCTACTTTTTCATGCAAATCAAGTTGGCGTTTGGCTAACCGAACAGCTCTTTGCTTCTCTCGAAACTCTGGTGCATATTTTTGATAAGGAACAACTTTTTCAAACTGTTCTTTTTTTATTGAGAAATCATTAATCAATAAATTGACATCCGCTGATTGTTCCATCACTTTTTTAGCTTTTAAATATTTTTTCATCGTCTCGCTTTTTTTGATACAATCGGATAAGCTCTGACATTGATCTTCTAAGGCAAATAATTCCTCATTGATTATCACTGCTATCGGTACTCTCCTTAACTTCTTCTTGCATTAAGACTAACATATTTTCTTTTGAAAAAGCAATTCCTAATAGATCGGAAGTGTTAACTAAAAAGCGGTCGTGATAATACGGATCACTATACAAAAATAAAAATGTAAACGTTGGATCAATCACTGGATGGGTAAAGACACCGGTCGATTGGGGAAGCTTTCTTTTTGCGACTAACGAATCAATTTCATCAGTAGTCAATGAAAACTTAGCAGTTGCGTTTGTACTACCCGCTATTTGTTGCCATTCTGCTAATCGTTCTTTCGTCAAAATATCTTCTGGTCTATTAAGGTAATCACTTAAAAGCAGTTTCGTTTGAGTAGAAAAACCGGTCGTCTGCTTATAAAGTGGTAAGCGATCCAATTGCCTTAACTGATTCAACAATCGAACACTATGACCTTCTTTTGCTTGATTGATTTCAGCCCAATCTACTTGATCGTCTATTTTATATTGCGGTAAGTCTGAACCAAATACTTGATAGGGATGAAGTTTCAACAAACTAGCTTTATCCAAATAAACGATCGAAAACAGTCCATTACTACTTTGGTCGAAGAATAAAATAGCAAACGTATCATTATCAAACGCAATCAACGGTCGATAATTCATATCTTCTTCCATCAATTCGATCCCGACATCTGTTCCATTGTATTGAAAATTAAAATTCGTATAAATCGTGGTAATCTCAGTTAGATCTTGCATTGTCATCCCTAAGTAAAAAGGAGCAATCGTTGAGTTGTCCGTATTTAATACTTTAATCGTGGAAACTTTATCTTTTGTGATATTCGCTTCAAAGGATAAGTGATTGATTTGATCATGGTAATATCTTGTTTCAAAACCAAACCCACTCGTCAAGCGTTCATAGGGATCACCAAAACGTTGCTCTAATTCATCAACTGATTGACCAACATACGTGGAAAAGCCAGATGTTTCCAACTTCTGGTATTTCCACGTAGTCATTTGATTTTGAGTGATTTGCTCTGAGCTTTTTTTTACTTCAAGTTTAGGAGGAAACAACACCGGCTGCATGTAAAATGCAATGATCACTGATAACAATATCGCACCAAATAACCCTAGCCGTTTCATCTTTTTCCCACCTTTATTTTTCAGTTACTTCAATCAATAAGTCACCAGAAGCGATCGCATCGCCATCTGTTACATAGACATGCGCAATTTCACCATCAAAACGAGCTTCAATTGCCGTTTCCATTTTCATTGCTTCCGTGATCATCAATGTATCGCCTTTTTTGACATGATCTCCTTTTTTGACTAATACATCTAATACAGAACCAGACATCGTTGCACCGATATGTTCACGATTTGTTGGTTCAGCTTTCACACGTGTTTGTACAGTACTGATGATCGAATGGTCGTTCACTGTGATTTCACGACGTTGGCCATTCAAGTTAAAGAATAAGACACGATTTCCTTCAATATCTGGTTCGCCGATTTCATCCAAGCGAATAATCAAAATCTTGCCTTTTTCAATTTGAACATTCACCGTTTCTCCTAAGCGAATCCCTTGGAAGAATGTTGGTGTATCAAGTAATGTCACATCACCAAATTGATTATAGGCTGCTTGATAATCTAGAAAGACTTGCGGATACATCAAATAGCTCAGCACTTCTTCTTGTTTAGGTTCATAGCCGATTTTTTCAGCTAATTCTGCTTTGACTTGTTGGAAATCAACTGGTTTAGCTAAAGCTCCAGGACGTTCAGTAATCGCTTCTCGTCCTTTAAGGATGATCTTTTGTAATTTTTCCGGGAATCCTCCAACCGGTTGTCCTAGCTCTCCTTGGAAGAAAGTAATCACAGACTCTGGGAAACTCAATGTTTCACCTTTTTCATAGATATCTTCCTCCGTTAAATCATTTTGAACCATGAACAAAGCCATGTCTCCTACAACTTTTGATGAAGGGGTAACTTTCACGATATCACCAAACATCAGGTTCACTGTATGGTACATCTGTTTGATGTCATCCCATTTATTTCCTAAACCAACTGCTTTGGCTTGTTGTTGGAGATTAGAGTATTGTCCACCAGGCATTTCATGCATATATACTTCTGTTTCTGGTGCATTCAAACCGTTCTCAAATGGTTTGTAATACATACGGACATCTTCCCAGTAATGATTCAATTGTTGTGCATTTTGAATATTGATTTCTGGCAATCGTGGACCATTGACTAAAGCATAATACAAACTGCTCATACTTGGTTGACTTGTATTCCCACTCATCGCACTCATCGCCACATCGACGATATCTACCCCAGCCTTTGAAGCTGCAGAATAGGTAATGATTCCATTTCCACTCGTATCATGTGTATGAAGGTGGATTGGCAAATCAGTAGTCTCTTTTAATTCACTAATCAAGCGATAAGCAGCTTGTGGTTTCAGCAAGCCAGCCATATCTTTGATCGCAATGATATGCGCCCCAAGTTGTTCTAGTTCTTTCGCCATGTCCTTGTAATATTGGACATTATATTTTGCACGACTAGGATCATTGATATCTCCGGTATAGCAGATCGCAGCTTCTGCAATCTTACCTGTGTCTCGAACCGCTTGGATACTTTTTTCCATTTGCGGTACCCAGTTCAAACTGTCAAAGATTCGAAACACATCAATTCCTTGAGCCGCTGCTTCTTTCACAAATTCTACTAAGACGTTATCTGGATAATTGGAATAACCGACTGCATTTGAACCTCTGAACAACATTTGTAACAGCGTATTTGGCATCAATGCTCGGATCTTTCTTAATCTTTGCCAAGGATCTTCATTCAAAAAGCGATAAGCGACGTCAAAGGTTGCTCCTCCCCACATCTCACTTGAGAATAGTTCAGGTAATCCTTCACCGGTCAATTGAGCAATTTCTTTAAAGTCTTTCGTACGAACACGAGTTGCTAATAAACTTTGATGAGCATCTCTAAATGTCGTATCAGTCAATAACAAGTTTTCTTGCGATTTGATCCATTGGACTAACGCATCCGAACCATCAGAATCTAAAACATTTTTTGCTGTCAGATAATCTGGGCGTTTAATCAAATCTTTCGGTACCCGAGGAGATTCATAAAATGGTTTTTCACCATTTTTGATTCCTGGGAAGCCATTCACGGTAATTTCACCGATGTATTTCATTGTTTTATTTCCACGGTCGCGTAAACGAGGGAACTCAAACAATTCTTTTGTATTATCGATAAATGTCGTTTTAGCGTTTCCTGATTGAAATTCAGGATGGGAAATCACATTCAACATAAATGGAATATTGGTTTTGACTCCACGAATCCGAAATTCTTTTAAGCAACGTTCCATTTTTTGGATTGCCGTATCAAAATCTGCTGCATGTGTACAAACTTTGACTAAAAGTGAATCAAAGTATGGGGTAACCACATATCCTGCATAAGCATTACCGACATCTAAACGCACTCCGAAACCACCAGGTGAACGGTAAGTATCGATTTTCCCTGTATCAGGAAGAAAATGATTCAACGGGTCTTCTGTAGTGATCCGACATTGAATCGCAGAACCATTTAGTTTGATATCTGCTTGTTGCGGCAGACCAATTTCACTGTGTAAATCTTTCCCTTGGGCAATCGATAATTGAGTAGTCACGATGTCCACATCGGTAATCATCTCTGTAATCGTATGTTCCACTTGGACTCGAGGGTTGACTTCGATAAAATAAAAGTCATTTCCTTCAACTAAAAATTCAACCGTCCCAGCATTGACATAACCAACGTGTTTCATTAATTGAACGGCTGCTTGACAGATGCGTTCGCGTTGTTCAGTGGACATGGAGACACAAGGGGCTACCTCTACTACCTTTTGGTGACGTCGTTGTACAGAGCAGTCTCTTTCAAATAAATGGATCACATTTCCATGTTTATCGCCCAAAATTTGGACTTCGATGTGTTTAGGATTTGCAATATATTTTTCAACATACACTTCATCGCTGCCAAAAGCCGCTTT
Source organism: Enterococcus sp. DIV0691 (assembly GCF_051711145.1). NCBI lineage: Bacteria > Bacillati > Bacillota > Bacilli > Lactobacillales > Enterococcaceae > Enterococcus > Enterococcus sp. DIV0691. The sequence goes on along the minus strand of NZ_JBIOLY010000001.1, from coordinate 1,240,508 downwards.
TGCTTCACTTTTCGCACGATCATAGCCTTCTCGAGCGCTTTTTTCATCATGGGCGACACGCATTCCTCGTCCCCCACCACCTAGAGCGGCTTTAATCATGATCGGATAACCGTACGTTTCAGCAAAAGACAAAGCATCTTCGACCTTTTCAATCGGTCCATCAGTCCCAGGAATCGAAGCAATTCCAGCTGCGATAGCTGCTGCTTTTGCTTTGATCTTGTCACCAAAGATATCCAAATGATGTAAGTCTGGTCCTACAAAAGTGATGCCTTCTTCCTTGCATCGTTTTGCAAAACTTAGATTTTCAGATAACAACCCATAGCCTGGATGGATCGCATCCGCTCCACAGGCTTTCGCAATGGCAATAATCCCTTCAATATCTAAGTAAGCGTCAATCGGTTTTTTCCCTTCGCCAACTAGATATGCTTCATCTGCTTTAAACCGGTGCACGGAATACTCATCTTCTTTTGCGTAGATACCTACAGTTTTAATTCCTAATTCTGTACATGCTCGAAACACTCGTACAGCAATTTCTCCTCTGTTAGCAACTAAAACTTTTTCCATCAAACCACTCCTACATCTTTTTAGTATAAACCTAAACTTTTTCGTTTTTCATCTGCACTGATATTCAAGACGAAGCCAACACAAATGGATAACATCAATAAACTAGATCCTCCCTGACTCAAAAATGGGAAAGTGATCCCAGTTAACGGAATAACGCCGGTTATCCCTCCCAAATTGATAAATATTTGGATCATGAACATGGCACCAATCCCAATACATAATAGAGAATTAAATGGATCTTTTGAGCGAATCCCCACCAAAAAGATCCGAACAATCATGAAAAACAGTAAAGCAAGAATCAAGATCCCCATGATCACGCCTAACTCTTCTACCACAATGGCATAAATAAAGTCCGTCTGCGCTTCATTTAAAAAACCTTTTTTCTGGATACTATTTCCAAGACCTCGACCAAAAAGCCCTCCATTGAACATCGCATAATAACCATTAGCTAATTGATGACCTTTGTTCAACTCGTCAGAAAAAGGATTTTGATAAATGGCAAATCGGTTATAGATATATTGTAAACGTCCGGGAAATATTTTCCCGTGGGTGATATTGATCAACCAGATTGCTAAAGCACTCAAGCCAACCCCACCGACCCCAACGATCAACGTATAAACGTAGTTGATACCACTAGCCAAAAGTAAGACTAAGATAATTAAAAAAATGACAGTTGCATTACCAAAATCGGGTAAAATAGCAACTAGCGCTGTTAGTGCCAACACTAACAGTAACGGTCTTTTAACAGTAGAAACAAAATCTTTTTGAACGCTTCTTTGTCTTTTAGATAACGTTAATGCTAAGTACCAAATCACAATGATCTTTAAGTATTCAGCTGGCTGGAGAGAGAATCCAGCGATTTGAAGCCATCCTTTCGCTCCATTGATTTCTTTCCCGAAGAATAAAACGATCAATAGCAAGATTGTCAGTACAGCAATAGCTGCCATAATCAGTCGTTGATTTTTTAATACGGATGTTTTCATTTTATATAAAAGTCCAATAGCTACTAAGCTAACGCCCCAAAACAAACTTTGGTTAAAAAAAGAGGCGGAAGGACTGCTTCCATTTTCTAGCAATAAATAAGATGATGAACTATAGACCATGATTAAACCTAAAATACATAGAATCAAGTAAGGAATCAAAATACTATAGTTTAATAAATGCCTTTTTTTTACTTTCTTAGGCAAGTTTACTCCTCCTTGCCAATTTCTTTTTTATCGTAATTTTCTTGGTAAACCTCACTATATAATCGGTTCAGTTCACGCTCTAGCTCACTCAGCAACAATTGTCCTTCTGTTTTATCGATGATGCCCACACGAACGGCAAATCCGACTTGTTGTGAGAAGCCATACATTTGCGTATCTACTACTTCTTCAAATGCCTTACATTGTGAGATACACAGGCTATTTTTTTGATTTTTGATCAAGCGTTTGATTCGTTCTGATTCATCTTTAAGCACTTGAACTGCAAATTCATTTGATAGAGAATCCATCTAAGCCTACCCCCATTCTAAGTTTATTTATTATAACATACTTAAAATTCTAACGGGGAAAAATCCCAGTTTTCGCTCAGGGATTTTCTTCTTTTTTTACTATTTGCTAGCCTATCATGAGCAAAAACAATAGATGTACTAATTTTACAAACGATATACTACTTAACTAGAAAGTATCAGTGCTAAAAAAGCGTCCCCGTATTTGTCTAACTTGCTTTGTCCTACCCCTTTTATCTGCAATAAAGAAAGTCGATCTTTTGGACGTTGTCGACTCATTTCTTTTAAAGTCGCATCTGAAAAAACCACATAAGGCGGCACGCCTGCTTCAGAAGCTAAGTCAGTTCGTAACTCTCTTAGCGTTTCAAATAAAGTGTCAGCTTCTTCATCAGAAAGTTGTTGGACTTTTTCAGCTTCTTTTTTAAATACTTTTTGTTTCCCTTTTAACACTTCGATTCCTAGTTCCGTTACTTTCAACGTGGGGTATTCACCGTTCATTGAATACAGATAACCACCAGAAATAAGATACTCGATCAACTGAAGAATATCTTTTTGTGCCCATTTTTTTAATAAGCCGTAAGTTGATAACGCTTGAAAACCTAGCATCTTGACTTTTTGTTCTTTCGAACCAGCTAATACCTTCATCAACAATTGTTTCCCATAATTTTCACCCATGCGTTTCAAGCAAGACAACACCATCTGTGTTTCAGTCGTTACATCGACTAGTTCACGTTCATCTAAACAGTTACCACATCTTCCACATGGGATACTTTTTTCGCCAAAATAAGTAAGAATATATTGTTGCAGACAGGATTCGATGTAGACGTATTCCGTCATTACTTTTAATTTTTCGTATTCTTTTTGTTTTTGTGACTCTTCTCGTTGGGATTGTTGGATAAAAAATTTTTGGACCTGTATATCTTGGGGAGCAAACAACAAGACAGCCTCACTTAAGAGCCCATCACGACCTGCTCGTCCCGCCTCCTGATAGTAAGCTTCTAAAGAACCAGGAATCTGATAGTGAATGACGAAGCGGATGTTACTCTTATTGATCCCCATGCCAAAAGCATTCGTTGCAACTAATAATTCTGTACGGTCATATAAAAAGTCTTCTTGGATTTCTGTTCGTTGGCTTTCACTCATCCCACCATGATATCTGCCAACACTGAAATCAAATTTCTTTAACAAATGATAGATTCGATCAACTTCTTTGCGGGTAGCGGCATAAATGATCCCTGATTGCTTTTTATTGATACGTAGATACTCAATTAAGTACTGCTCTTTTTTTTGATCTTTTACTACTTGTAAACGTAGATTTTCTCGTGCAAAACCCGTTTGAATATGATTATCCATTGGTACCTTTAAAAGTCTTTTAATATCTTCTGCTACTTGCTTTGTTGCAGTAGCAGTCAATACCACAATGACCGGTCGTTGATCAAACGTGTTTAATGTTTCTGCCATATGAAGATAGCTTGGACGAAAATCATGTCCCCATTGTGAGATACAATGCGCTTCATCAATCGCTATCAGTTGCACGTGCCAACGTTTCATTGATTGGATAAAATCTGGCATGATAAACCGTTCTGGCGCAACATATAATAATTGGATTTGTTGCTGTTCGAGTAATCGAAACCGAGAAGCAGTCTCATAACTATCCAATGAACTATTGATAAATGTCGCTGAAATGCCTAACTGATTGGCAGCATCTACTTGATCTTTCATCAGAGAGATCAAAGGAGAAATGACTACAGTCAAGCCATCCAACATCAATGCTGGCAATTGATAACAAATGGACTTCCCACTTCCTGTAGGCATGATCCCTAGGACGTCTTCATGATCAAGGACCTTTTGGATAATTTCTTTTTGTCCAGGGCGAAATACTTCATAACCAAAGTATTGTTTTAATATATCATTCATTTTATCCCTACTTTTTAGTTGATTTAAGAGGTTGTGAAAGAAGCGATCAGCTCCGAGCGAATAAGAGAGGATTTTTTAAAATAGCTTCTCATATTTTAGAAAATCATCGCTTATTGCTGAGGAGTTGCTTCTTGAACACCGTGAATAAGAGGTTGTGAAAGCATCGGGAAGCTCCGATGACAATAAGAAAGAATTTTTTAAAACAGCTTCTCATGTTTTGAAAAATTCAGGCTTATTTCAAGAAGCTGATGCTTGAACACCGTGAATAAGAGGTTGTGAAAAGGGCGCTTTGACCTGAGCGCTCACCAAGTAAAAACTGCGCCGAGTAATCGCAGGAGCATTAAGGATGATAATCTCGAAACAGCTCCCCATGTTTTACGAAACTCAGCTTTATGTCAAAAAAATGCCGCTCGTCCACGGTTTAGTTGTTTTTTATTTATAAAAAGCCTAGAGCAACCTTTTATTATTGACCCTTCTATCGCCCCTCTATAACTATAATACGTCAATTATATTTTACTTCTCCAAGCAATCAAGTACAACATGCTTTTTTGTGAAACTTTCACTTTTCGTGAAACAAAAAACGAGGTAATCAAAGATTTTAAAAAGACTTTTAATAAACTTTTAGCGTACTTATTGAATTTTTCTTTTAATTTTTATTAACTTCTCCACAGATAACAATTTTAGAAAAAGGAAAAACAATTCTCTCCTTTTAATTTCAAACAATTGAATACGTTCTAAAAAATTGAGAAGCAAAATTTGCCGACAGTATTTTTCTTTTCATCCACTTTAATGCTGATTTACCAGTCATCTGAACAAAAAATAAACCGAAGATGCCCGAAAATAGTTACTCCTATTTTTGGTCTTCTTCGGTTTATTTCTCAAAGCTAAACATCACTGTATCAACAAGGTGAACAAATGATTATTTTTTCTTTTTAGAAGCTTTTTCACGTGCATTTTTGTTTAAGATTTGTTTTCTTAAACGGATACTTTCCGGTGTTACTTCACAATATTCATCGTCATTCAAGAATTCTAACGATTCTTCTAACGTCAATTGTTTTGGTTTTTTGATAACAGATGTTTGGTCCTTGGTAGCAGAACGAACGTTAGTCATTTGTTTTGCTTTCGTAATGTTAACAGTCAAGTCATTGTCACGACTATTTTCACCAATGATCATGCCTTCATAAACTTCTGTACCTGGTTCAACAAAAACAGTTCCACGTTCTTCGATACTCATGATGGAATAAGTTGTTGCTTTTCCAGTATCAATCGATACTAACGCACCTTGGTGTCGTCCACCGATTTGACCTGGTAACATTGGTAGGTATTGATCAAATGTGTGGTTCATGATTCCGTAGCCACGAGTCATTGAAAGAAATTCAGTTGAATAACCGATCAAGCCACGAGCTGGTGTTAAAAATGTCAAACGGATTTGACCATTACCAGTATGGACCATGTCTTGCATTTCGCCTTTACGTAAGCTTAATGATTCGATTACGCTACCCATGTATTCTTCAGGTGTGTCGATTTGAACACGTTCAAAAGGTTCACATTTCACGCCATCAATTTCTTTTTCGATAACTTCAGGACGAGATACTTGTAGTTCATAACCTTCACGACGCATGTTTTCGATCAAGATTGACAAATGAAGTTCTCCACGACCAGAAACAGTCCAAGCATCTGGAGAATTTGTTGGTTCAACACGCAATGAAACATCCGTTTGCAACTCAGCCATCAAGCGTTCTTCAATTTTACGAGCAGTGACATATTTTCCTTCACGGCCGGCAAATGGTGAATTATTCACTAAGAAAGTCATTTGCAGTGTTGGTTCGTCAATGTGTAGAATTGGCAGAGCATCTTGGTGGTCCACAGGTGTCACTGTTTCCCCAACGAAAATATCTTCCATTCCTGATACGGCAATTAGATCTCCAGCTTTTGCTTCGTCAATTTCTAAACGTTTCAAGCCGAAGAACCCAAATAATTTAGTTACACGGAATTTTTTAACTGAACCGTCTAATTTTAGTAAGGCAACTTGGTCCCCTACTTTGATCGTTCCACGGAAGACACGACCAATCCCGATACGTCCAACATAGTCGTTATAATCAAGCAATGATACTTGGAATTGTAATGGTTCATCGCTATTGTCTACTGGCGCAGGGATTTTTTCAACAATTGTATCAAAGATCGGTGCCATTGTTGGTTCTTGATCAGCTGGATCATCAGACAAGCTAGATGTTCCGTTTAATGCTGAAGCATAGATAACTGGGAAATCTAATTGATCATCATCTGCACCTAGTTCAATAAATAATTCTAATACTTCATCAACAACAAACTCAGGTCGTGCAGAAGGTTTATCAATTTTATTCACAACTACGATCGGTGTAATATGTTGTTCTAGCGCTTTTTTCAAAACAAAACGAGTTTGTGGCATCGTTCCTTCATAAGCATCAACTACTAAGACAACGCCGTCAACCATTTTCATGATTCGTTCAACTTCGCCACCAAAGTCCGCATGCCCAGGTGTATCCATGATATTGACACGAATCCCTTTATAATCAACTGCGGTATTTTTTGCTAAAATCGTGATTCCACGTTCTTTTTCTAAAGCATTTGAATCCATCGCACGTTCTTGTAATTGTGTGTGTGCGTCTAATGTATCTGATTGTTTCAATAATTCATCAACCAATGTGGTTTTTCCGTGGTCAACGTGGGCGATGATCGCTACGTTACGGATATCATTTCTATAGTTCAATGTAACTAACTCCTTCTCGGTTCTTTATGACAGTGCAATTTTACTCGACTGTTTATTATAGCAAACTTTTTTCATGAAATATAGTGAAATGTTTTCATTTTTTCGAGAAAATTAATATTTTAGCCATATTTTTCTTAATTATGCGGTTTTTTTTACTTATTTAGCGAATCAGCCGCAGCAATAAGTGCCCGAATTTCATCATAGGCTTGAGGTGTAGCCGCAATATAATATTCTCTTCCTCGAAATTTTAGCTTTTCTCCTGAGATACCGCTATATTTCATTCCAAATTCAGCGAGTAAAACATTCCCTGCGCCATAGTCCCACGGGCTCAAATTTGCAATATAACCAATATGTTTCCCTTTTAAAAGTGCAATCATTTCTAGTCCTGCACATCCATAAATACGAACACCCATACTTTGTTCACCAATTGTTCGGACATTCCACCGATTATGACTAAAAAGATAACCGTTCAAACCAATAAGTCCATCTTTTAAACGAAGGTCTTCTGGCTTAGTTAACGGATGGTCATTCATATAAACACCTAAATCTTTTCCACCCCAATACAGCGCTTCTTTCATCACGTCATAAATAAAACCAAGTTGTCCAACACCATCTTGATAAACGCCTAACATAATACAAAAATTCTCTTGTTCAAGTACGAAGTTCATGGTTCCATCAATTGGATCAATAACAAATACTTGCCCTTCAAAGCTTTCTAACTCACTGTAACCTTCTTCTTCTGCGAGAATCTTTGCTTCTGGATTATACGCCTGAATCTTTTCAATCAAAAAAGCTTGGACTTCACGATCCATATTGGTAACCAGATCTTTTCGATTGGTTTTTTGATCAACTTTAAGCGTCTTGATTTGTACCGCACGAATTTTCTCAGCTGCTTCTTCAAGCCAGATTTTGATCTGAGGGATCAGTTCTTGTTTATTCATGTTCTCACCCATTCATTTTTAGGATTTTTTTCTGATTCTTTTTTGCTGCTTGAACTGTTCGATACAATGAATAACCTGATACTTTTTCAAATTCTTTTCCTAATTTTTTTTCTTCTCCAATAGATGGAATAACCGTTTTGAATTGTTGGTATGATTTTAGAAACCGAGCATTATCGATGCCCTTTTCATTCGCTAACTCTAAATCCTCCCACATCTTCATCACAATGACCATTTCCTCGGTGGTCCAGTCTAAATCAAGCGGGTATTGATAATCTTGCATACTTCATTCTCCTATTTCCTATAGTCAAAATCAGTGTATCATAAGAATAAGTACATAACCAAATAGTTTCGATTTTCTAGTTTACATAATTAATTTATAGTTGAATAACTATTTTATATCGCTAGCTAAGAAAAATAAGTAATAGTCTATAAAAATTCACACGTTCATACAAAGAACCGTCACTAACAAAATAGAGAAAATAAATTCTGTCGGTGACGTAGGTTTATTTATTAAGATAAGAGGAAAAGATCTAACATTTTTACTTTTCCTAAGGGATTTCATATGAAACTAACGTCCTTCATGTTCAGGTATGTTTAACGAGCTCATAGACGCTTCATTAGCAAAACTATGATTTATCCGATATTGTTCATTTATTTTAGTGGCAGTGTATGTTTCATCTTTTGAAATTAATTTAAACATCCCCTTCTGTAGCTCAGCAAATTTAGAATTCCCTTCATTTTCTAAAAAAATCTTATAGAACCAATTTTGAGAGGATAAAGACGAATTTTTAATATAATGACAATGTGGCAATGCTTTGACAACAACTTCAATAAGTACTTCTGTATCGACCTTAGGCCTATATGATTCATTATCCTTTCTACTTAAATAATGAAGTAAGGTGCTTTTAACATCTCGTTTAGTAATGATATTTCCTCCATTAACAGCTAGTTCATTGTATTTTTGAATCGTTTTGTTTAGTTCAAAATTTATTATATTATCGCTAAGTATCTCTTCTGATGATATAGTACTTGGAATCTCTGCTGCATTAATATACATCGTAAATTCAGACGAAGAAACATATTTTTTTAAATTTTCAGAAAAACTCTCCAAACTTATTGGATTTTCTAAAATTGCTTTGGGTAAAATTTCACTGAACTGAGATTGTTCAGAAATTCCTATTTTATTCATAATAATGCTTATTTCCCTATTGGCCTCTTCACTGAGAGGAACAACTTTACCAAACTCTGAATGTTCACTCAAAATTTTTTCAACGATACAATGATAGCTTGATTTTTCTAATAGCTCTGGTAAATAATCGTTTAATTTTTCCCATGGAAATTTTAGCTTTTCTTCTAATATTTGTTTCATACTTTTGGTACTAATCTTATTTGAATGTGCAAAAGTTTGAAGATCTTTGTCTGGCCTAAGTAAAAAAGATTTTGTTAGTTTATTATCTTCTTTATTCATCTGTTGACTACCTCCTACAAAATATTAATAATTGCTATCTATTTAGTTCTACATTAAGTATAGACTGAGAGATGCTCCGAGTATCAATTACATTTATTTTCTTATTATGAGATAAACCTTTATGTATCGCGTTCAATCGCTTTACTTCTATTCTTTTTTTTTCTCTTTGTTCGAATGCTTCTTTTTCTCTGCGATTATTTTCGCCTATTAGACGACTAAAATCAGGGAATGTCGTTTCTACAATATCATTCCCATTTTTATAATAATTGGCAATAATTTCCATTCTAGATTCTTTTTGGCATTCTATAAACAACGCACTGATGACACTTTTTCTAAAACCTTCATTTGCACATAATAATTCACTGCGTTGGAACCCTTTTCCTTCTCTTTTTAGCGCATCTAATAAAGAAGGACCTTCGATTTTATATTTTTCATATATAATATTTTCAATTTCAGCATACCTCAATGGTTCTCTCTCAAATAAATCTGTTAAATGAACATAATAATTGTATGCACTTTTCTCAAATATACGTTGGATTGTTCGATAGTCATTATGTCGATTCACATTGCCAACATTTGGATTTACATGAATTTTTTGTATTTGAGTAAACTTCATCTTTTTACCCCATTTCTTTTTTTACATAACTCTCTAACGTCCCTCTCAATACTTTTTACTTTTATATCATTTTTTATTTGTGGTTTGTAGAGCATCGCTCATCTGATTGATTTGAATTTTCTGTGTTGTAACCGAGATCTTATCATTCAAACTAGATAAGTGCGTGTACAAATTGTTTTGATATTTTCTCTTTTTTCTCTAATTTTCATATTCTATCACCGTAGTCTAAAATTATTGCCAATTAAGCTAGATAAGTTCATTAACTTTTTTATAAAAAAAGCTTATCATGAAATCGATTACAAGGAGGACCCTTTTATTTTTTTTTTTGAAAATTATGTTCATATTACAACACTGTATATGAAAAATTTTTAGTATAATGGAGTGTTGTAGGTTATTATGCGGAATTTTTTATAGCACTATTCAACAGCAAATGAAGTCGTGGATCATTTACTTTCCCCATGAATTTCAGCTTATTGTTACCACAAAGAGATACCAACTAACTATGATTGAGAAAACGCTACTTTTTCCTAGTTACTACAAGAAATGATGAAAGAACATACTTTAATGTGAAGCAAAAAACATCAAAACTAGTTGAAGTTACTAATTTTGATGTTTATTAGAAATCTTATTAGATTTGATAAAGAACTAAGAGCTATAATTATCTCGATTTCTCTTCTGTTTTTACACGTTGTTCTTCTGTATGAGATGCTACGAAACCCTTCTGCAAACGTTCTCTTATTGCCATTAAATCTTGTTTTTCTTCTTTATCACAAAGTGTTTGACTAATATATTGACCAGTAATTTCAGCATTTTTATGCCCATTTTGATGGTATTTCTCATTCAATTGAATGAACGCCTGTTGTCTACATTCCTTCATTAATCTTGCTATCATAAAATCTCGAATATTTTTCAATGGCGGATAAAATAATTCGCTGAAAGCAAGCCCTTTTCCTTCTCGCTTTAACAAAAGCAATAAAGAAATACCTTTAATTTCGTATTTATCCATAATGGTCTTTTCAATTTCAAAATACGCTAACGGATTTTTTTAAAAGAGATCTGATAGATGGTTGAAATAGTTCATTTGATTCTTTTTGATAATTTTCATAATATCGTTCCGTTGTGGAAGACGATTGATATCGTCTATATTAGGAGGTACCTGAGTGCCATCTTCTCTTTGACTCATCATTTCCGACCTTTCTTTTTATTATATTTGACTTGATTCATTTTTATTGAATCTTTTTCTAACGAATAAATTCAAGTCATTATTATTGGCAATAAATCTCCATTCATTATTTTGGCTGCTGTATCTTTAGTATGTTCCGTTAATAAATAAGTTTACTGTTTTTGTAAGATTCTGTTCAACAGCACTTGCTCAGATCATTTTATTCAATTATCAGAAACACTACCACTTATGTACAAACGTCTATACATCCACTCTCAGGCATTTCACTTATTTTCCATAATCAATTCCTTTTTAATACATTTATTGTTTCTCTATTTTAACATCGAATGTTCTAACAAATAATTCACTTTTTTTCTTTTTAGAAAAAAATGTTCGATCAAAATCAAATTCTTGGTCTTTTTCTGAATAATTTTTTGTTTTATTTTTTTCTAAGGTTTATTCGATTTTACTAATGATTATCCTGTTAGAATTTTATTACGTCCTTCCGCCAAAAATTAAATTTGGACTCGTATCTTGTTTATGTTCTATCCTTATATTACTTTCTGTAGCCGTAATTTTAGCATTTCCAACACTCGTTGAAAAAGTTTGAAGTCCGTGTGATTTTCTTTCTATTTCTTTTAGTAATAGATCATAATTTTTATTCCAATTATGCAACGTTTTCGGAACCAAACGATAATATTCACATATTTGCTTTTTAGTCATTTCTTTATTCTTAAGTAAACGAACGCACGCTGCTTTAACTTCAGCTGGACAAGACAAATTCCCTGGCCCTAGCTCCCTATTTTTTAAATCTTCGAGAGTTGTTATTGTGTTTTTATTTCCAAGCGCCTGATCGTATCTATAATTCCATCTTCTTAAATTCCCATCAGAAATGTTCAATTTGTCACACAATTCTTTCTGTGTTAATCGTTCACTTCTCCATAAGAGTACACAAGCTTCCTTAACCTTATTAGTACAATTCAGATTCTCCTCAGTTTTTTCCCTACTCCTCAACTCTTCGATAGTCGATATTATTTTATGAGTTAACTTCTCTTTTTTATCTATATGTTCTGATTCACTATTGGCTGACTGATCGGGGACAACCTCTTCATATTCAAGCAACTTTTGAAATGTATCAATTGATAATTCCAATATGTCACAAAATGTCTCTCTTGTGATAACTGATTGAATGGATTGATATAGTTGAACGTAATCCACTTTAGGATATGTTTTATTGACTTTTTTTGGTAGAGCAAGCTCAAGAGAGTGCGCCGTTTGAGAAATAGGCTGCTTATCAATTTGTTTGATTGCCTGAGCCACTGGGATGTTTTTGGAACTTTTCGTACGCTTATCTTGTATTTCCTTTTCTGTAAAGTCACTTATATTTCGATTATGAGGATCAGATTGTTCTTGATGTTCATTTGATTTCGCCTCATCAGATATTCGTATTCTTTTTGGTTCATATATATCACCTAACACTTTCACTGCTTGCTCTATCGTATAATTGCCATTTAACAGCGGATTATATAATTCGTCCCATCCTTGAAGATTAACTGATTCCTGCTCATCAAACATTTGTTTTCTTTTTGTGTGAACTGTATTGTCTGACACTTCCACTGCCTCGTTTAAATCATTCGAACCTTTTATTTCCTCATTCTCATCACCTACATGACAGCCCTCTTGAGGAATTTTAATCGTTTCATTTTTCATAGGGGCACTCTCCTTTAGAGTAATTTAACATTAAGTTAGTAAATAACTACTTCCGCTAAAAAATCAAATAATTGATATCGAAATGTGTCGATCCAATTGCTTTTTTATTTTTCAGAAAAAAAGGTAAAAATAAGAAAAGACACCTCGAAACCATTTAGAATGAATTTGACTGACCAAGTCATAAAAGGATTCAAGCTGTCTTATACTCAACTTATCAAAGATACCTTAAATACACTAGACCTAACAATCTATAGCTAATAAAAAGGACAAAAAGGAATTTTTCTTCTTTCTGTCCTAATTATTCTAAGATTTCTCTTTACCAACATTAGTTGTAAAAAGCCTAATTTTGATATTTATTAACTAACCTTATCCGGCTGGACAAAGAGCTAAAAGCGATTATCTCGATTCTCCTCTATTTTTACACTTTGTTCTTCTTTAGGATATTTTGCGAACTCCTTCTTCAGATGTTCTCTTATCCCCACTAGATCACGTTTTTCTTCTTTATTGTCAGATGATATAAAGTATGGGTCTGTGATTTCAACAATTCTATGCCCATTTTGTTGGTATTTTTCATTCAATTGAATGAATGCCTGTTGTCTACATTCCTTCATCAATCCTTTTATCATAATCTCTCGAATATTTTTCAATGGTGGATAAAATAATTCGCTGGATGCCAGACCTTTTCCTTCCCTTTTTAACAAAACCAATAAAGAGATACCTTTAATATCCTGTTTATCCATCATTTTTTTTCAATTTCAAAATAAATTAACGGCTTTTTTTCAAAGAGTTTTGATAGATGATTGAAATAGTTCATTTGATTCTTGTTGATGATTTTTCTAATATCGTCCCATTGAGAATGGCACCTGACATCTTTTGTATGAGGGTCAACATAAACCCCTTCTTCTCTTTTACTCATCATTCCCGACCTTTCTTTCTAACGTATCTGACTTGATTCATTGTATATAGATTTTTTCCAAAAAATAAAATTAAGTCATTCCCGTTGACAATAGAGCTCCATTTATTATTTTTGCTGCTAAATCTTTGTTATATTCAATATTTATAAAACAAGTTTACCGTTTTTGTGAGATTCTGTTTAATAACAACTTAACCATAGCTTTTTTCCAGCCGCTAAAATACTATCAGGGACTTACAAACGTTCATATAATGCAATCTAAGGAACTTGACTTCTTTTCCATAATCAGTTCCTATTTTATTCATTTATTATTTATCTATTTTAACATCGAATGTTCTAACAAATAGTTTACTTTTTCTTCTTTTTAGAAAAAAATGTTCGACCAAAATCAAATCCTTGGTCTTTTTCCGAATAATTTTTTATTTGTTTTACTTATTACCAAGGTTTATACGCTTTTACTTATGTTTAACTTGCTAGAATTTGATTACGTCCTTCCGACAAAAAATAAATGTTGACTCGTATCTTGTTGATGTACTATTGACTCATTATTTTCTTTTGCTGTAATTTTAGCATTTTCGACATTCGTTGAAAAAGTTTGGCGTTCTTTTGAATCTTTTTCTGTACCATTAAGTAGTTGTTTATATTTAATGCACCAACCATAAAATGTTTTAATGTTCAAATGATACTTTTCACATATTTCATTCCTGTTTTTTTTATTTAATAAAAGAACACATTTTCTTTTGACTTCCTCAGTACAATTCAGTTTCCCTAAATTTAGATCCCTATTTTCTAATTCTTGGAGAGTTGTTATTTTTTTCCTCTGCTCATTTCTATGTGTCCGGTTGTATTTAGATTCCCAATGTCTTAACCCCCCATCACTGATATTCAATTTGTTACATAATTCTCTCTTCTTCATTGAGCAAACTCTACTTAAAAGTACACAGGCTACCTTCACTTCATCAGTACAATCCAGATTTTCTCCAGTTTGTTCTCTACCCATCAACTCTTCGATAGTCGATATTGTTTTGCGAGTTAACTTCTCATTTTTATAATCTCTTAGCCATGATTTAAAGAGAGCAGGGTATATTTCTTTCTCCCCACAAAATTGCGCTAGAGATTCATAAGGATGTTGAGAATTGAGATACAACAGGACCATTTCTAATTTATAGTCTTTCGAGTACGTATTCCTATTATTCTCTAGATATTCTGATTCACCATTTGTTGACTGATCGGGAACAACATCTTCATCTTTAAGCAACTTTTGAAATTTATCATTTGACAATTTCAATAGGTTACAAAATGTCTCTCTTGTGATAACTGATTGAATGGATCGATATAGTTGAATATATTTTAAATAATCATTCTTAGTGACATTTTGTGGAAGAATAGAAAGAGTATGCCCCGTTTGAGGAATAGGCTGCTTATCGGTTTGTTTGGTTGTTTGACTTTCTAAGTGCTGTATACTATGTAGACCCTCAGATAAATGAGCAGTAGCTCTTTTTGGATGTCTTTCTTTGTCAAGCACCGTTTCCTGATTCTGATTCACTGGGGTGCTTTCTGAATTTTTCGTACTCTTGTCTTGTATGTTCTTTTGTGTAAAGTCACTTGTGTCCCTGTCATTATGTACGCTATGCGGATTCTGGAGATGTTTTTCTTCATCAATCGAAGATTCCGAATTTTGACCCACTACAGAGTTCATTCGATTATTTTCCAGATCAAACATATTTCCAGTTTCTATTTCTTGTCCCTCTGTTTGTCCTTTCCTCTCCTCGGCTATCCTTTGCTCTTTTGTTTCATGATTAGAAAAAAGAGTATCGGCTAATTCTAATTCTTGACGAGTCAGAGGACCCAGTTCGAACACGTAGCGTACTAGGTCTTCTTCTGGACTGGGCTTATTGACCGATTCTCTTGTCGTTTGAGGTGGGAATTGTGAATCATTTATGGTGTCTAGCTCATTAAATAAATGGTTATTTGCGCCTTTTAGCCTTTTTGGATATCCCACGTTTTCGTCTGATCTAGGGTGCACTCGCTTATTTCCTGAATCAAACATATTGACATCTTTTATTCCTTGTTCCTCTATTTGCCCTATCCTTTGCTCCTTTGGTTCAAGATTAGAAAAAAGAGTATACGCCGCTTCTAATTCTTGAATAGTTGGAGGACCTTGGTTGATTATGTGACTTACTAGCTCCTCCTCCGGACTGGACTCATTAACCAGATGATTATCTTGTCCTAGCTCACCATATGACTGTTGCCCATTTCCATTGGAACCTATTACATTCTTTGTTATGTATCGTTGTTCCGTCCATTCATTTTCCATAGTAATCTCCTTTTCTATTTATTTATCTATTTTAATATCAAATTTTCTAGCAAATAGTTTATTCTTTCTCCTTTTTAGAAAAAAATGTTCGATCAAGATCCAACTATTGTTTTTTTTCAAAGTAATTGTTTAATTTATTTCAATTATATTTAACGTTCATTCCACTTTACCTATAATTAACTTATTAGAATTTTATTGGATCTTTTGATTACCCAAGAATAAATTTGGACTCTTATTTTGCTCATTGGCTAACCTCGCATTATTGTCTGCTGCTGTAATTTTAGCATTTTCGACATTCGTTGAAAAAGTTTGGCGTTCTTTTGAATCTTTTTCTGCACCATTAAGTAGTGGTTTATATTTATTGTACCAATTATAAAATGTTTTAACGTTCAAATGATACTTTTGACATATTCGTCCCTTGGTATTTTTTGTATCATTTAATAAAAGAATACATTCTTTTTTGACTTTCTCCGTACAACTCAAATACCTGAACTTTAAATCCCTATTTTCTAATTCTGAGAGAGTTGTTATTATTTTCTTCTGCTCATTTCCATGTGCCCGGTTGTACCTATCTTCCCAAGATCTTACAACCATATCATTGATGTTCAATTTGTTACTTAATTCAGTCTTAGTCATTGAGCAACCTCTCCATAAAAGTACACAGGCTTCCTTAACCTTAGCGGTACAATCCAGATTTCTCCCATTTCGTTCCCTACTGATCAATTCTTCGATAGTAGAGATTGATTTACGAGTTAAATTCCCCTTTTTATGTTCCTTTATCCAAGAACTAAAGGAACCATAGTCTAAATTGTTCTTAGCACAAAACTGCCGTTTAGATTCGTAAGAATGTTGAGAATTGAGATATAAATTGATCTTTTCTAATTTATATTCTCTCGTTATAATTTCCCTTTTATTCTCTATATATCCTAATTCACTATTAGTTGACTCAGCTGGAACAGCTTCTTTAAGCAACTCTTGAAATGTATCTTGTGACAATTCCATTATGTCACAAAATGTCTCTATTTTGATGGTCGTTTGAATGGATTGGTATAGTTGAATATATTTTAAATAATCATTTTTAGTGTATGATTGATTGACTTTTTTTGGAAGAACAGGGTCAAGAGAGTGCCTCGCTGGAGGATTAAGCTGCTTATCCGTTTGTTTGGTTGTTTGATCCCCTAGGTTACTTTCTAAGTTTTGTATACTATGTTGCATCCTTTGATTGCCTTGACCCTTACCTTGTTCATGAGCTAACCTCGCATTATTGTCTGCTGTTGTAAATTTAGCATTCCCGACATTAGTTGAAAAAGTTTGGCGTGCTTGGGATGTTCTTTCTGAATTTTGGAGTAATCGGTCATATTCTTCGATCCAAGCATTAACCATATTCGGAGTCAAATGATAAATCTTACATAATTGCTTTATGGACATTTCTTGATTCTTATATAAAAGAACACATTCTCTTTTAACTTCCTCCGTACAACACACCTTTCCTAGCTTTAACTTCCTTTCTTTTAATTCTGTGAGAGTTGTTATTAACTCCTGCTTCTTACCACGTGCCTGGTCGTATCTATTATTCCAAGTTCTTAAAGTCGCATCAGAAATGTTCAATTTTTTACACAATACCTTGTGTGCTATTCGCTTACTTCTCCATAAAAGTACACAGGCTTTCTTAACCTTAGCAGTACAATACAGATTTCTCCCATCTTGTTCCCTACTGATCAATTCTTCAATAGTCGATATTGATTGACGAGGTAATTCCCCCTTTTTATGTTCCCTTATCCAAGATCTAAAGGAATCATAGTCTAAATTGTTCTTATCACAAAACTGCCGTTTAGATTCGTAAGAATGTTGAGAATTGAGATATAAATTGATCTTTTCTAATTTATATTCTCTCGGTATAATTTCCCTTTTATTCTCTATATATCCTAATTCACTATTAGTTGACTCAGCTGGAACAGCTTCTTTAAGCAACTCTTGAAATGTATCTTGTGACAATTCCATTATGTCACAAAATGTCTCTATTTTGATGGTCGACTGAATAGATTGATATAGTTGAATATATTCTAAATAATTATTCTTAGTGACATTTTGTGGAAGAACAGGATCAAGAATATACCCCGTTTGAGGAATAGTCTGCTTATCGGTTTGTTTTGTTGTTTGATGCCCTAGGTTACTTTCTAAGTTTTGTATACTATGTAGATTCTCAGATAAATGAGCAGCAGCTCTTTTTGGATGTCTTTCTTCATCAAGCGCCGTTTCCTGATTCTGATTCACTGGGGTGTTTTCTGAATTTTTTATACTCTTATCCTGTTTCTTTTGTATAAACTCACCTGTGCCCCTATCATTATGTATGTTATGCGGATTCTGGGGATGTTTTTCTTCATCAATCAGATATTCCTGATTCTGATCCTCTATAAAGTTTACTTGATTATTTTCCGAACCAGGCTGATTAACTGCTTTTCCTGCCATTGTTTGTTCCATTATAGGATATTCTACCTGTTGACTATTTGACGATTCATCGAATAATTTGTTCGATTCTTGACGTTCACTTAATTCCATTACATACTTCATTGGTTTTTTTCCTGAGTTTAATGTCTCATCAAATCTCATTAATATTTCCGTTATTTCTTCTGTCATGAGACTATCATTTGATGAATCATCGAATAAATCATTATTAGATTGTTTTGGAAGTTCATTCGATCCGTTCACATAATCCACTAGATTTTTTGCTGGGTCTAACGTCTCATCAATTTCCATTAACGCTTCCACTATTTCGTCTGTCGTGAGACTATCATTTGATAAATCTTCGAATAAATCATTATTAGATTGTTTTGGAAGTTCATTCGATCCGTTCACATAGTCCACTAGATTTTTTGCTGAGTCTAACGTCTCATCAACTTCCACTAACGCTTCCACTATTTCGTCTGTCGTGAGACTATCATTTGATGAATCTTCGAATAAATCATTATTAGATTGTTTTGGAAGTTCATTCGATCCGTTCACATAGTCCACTAGATTTTTTGCTGAATCTAACGTCTCATCAACTTCCATTAACGCTTCCACTTTTTCCTCTGTCGTGAGATTATCATTTGGTGAATCTTCGAATAAATCATTATTAGATTGTTTTGGGAGTTCATTCGATCCGTTCACATAGTCCACTAGATTTTTTCCTGAGTCTAACGTCTCATCAACTTCCGTTAACGCTTCCACTATTTCGTCTGTCGTGAGACTATCATTTGATGAATCATCGAATAAATCGTTATTAGATTGTTTTGGGAGTTCATTCGATCCGTTCACATAGACCACTAGATTTTTTCCTGAGTCTAACGTCTCATCAATTTCCATTAACGCTTCCACTATTTCGTCTGTCGTGAGACTATCATTTGATAAATCTTCGAATAAATCATTATTAGATTGTTTTGGAAGTTCATTCGATCCGTTCACATAGTCCACTAGATTTTTTGCTGAGTCTAACGTCTCATCAATTTCCATTAATGCTTCCACTATTTCGTCTGTCGTGAGACTATCATTTGATAAATCTTCGAATAAATCATTATTAGATTGTTTTGGAAGTTCATTCGATCCGTTCACATAGTCCACTAGATTTTTTGCTGAGTCTAACGTCTCGTCAATTTCCATTAACGCTTCCACTATTTCGTCTGTCGTGAGACTATCATTTGATAAATCTTCGAATAAATCATTATTAGATTGTTTTGGAAGTTCATTCGATCCGTTCACATAGTCCACTAGATTTTTTGCTGAGTCTAACGTCTCGTCAATTTCCATTAATGCTTCCACTATTTCGTCTGTCGTGAGATTATGATTTGACAATTCATCGGATAAATTTGCTGACTTTTGAAAAAACGAACGTTCTTCATTGGACTCATTTGAATAGTCAAAATCAGATAAACTATCGAACAAGCTATTTCCAAATTCACCTTCTGTCTCTGATAAAATTGGGTGTTCCTCTTGATTTTCTCTTAGATGACTTCCAGTTACTTGCACTTGTTTGCTATTGAAGATATGATTCTCACTACTTGTTGCTTCCTCTAATTTATTTGGTAAAGGAAGTGATGAAGAAAAGTTTTTATTTTGTTGAGGACCGATCCCTTGAAGTTTATCCTGTTGGTTCTCATCAATTAAATGCTCATTCTCTGTTGTATGTATTTGTTTGCTTATTTGTGATAGTTTGGGTGAATATTCTTCTACTTCATGAAGTACATGAGATTTCTTTGGCTTCTTAGGTTTCACACTCGATGTTTTCAAACTATTTTTATCAATTGGGAACGCCGATAGTGAAAACTTTTCTGGGTCCTTATTTTCTTGCATCTTTCTTTTTCTGCTTGAACTGTCATTGAGATTGTATTTTTTTGACTGGCTGTCATGATCAACACTTTTTTGTTTTCTTAATGAAATGACTTTGTCCTCTAAAGACCTTGGCTGAGCAGGATGTACCTGTTCCAGCTCATCTTTTAGAAGAACTTCTGAAATCAGCTCTTGTTGCTTCACTAACTCTTCCCTTTGCTCAAAACTATTTCTATCTAACTGTAAAATTTCATTTTCTGACGATGTTTTATATTGCATCTCTTCCTTCTGTTCTCTTGCTTTCTTTATTTTCATCAAAATGGTTCTCGCTGATCCGTTAAATTTATTAACAAGTTTACTTACCCACAAGTCTCCTGCTAAATATGCTTCGATATTTTGATTATTGCTCTCTTCCTTTTCTTTAGTTGTCTCATTCGTTAAGCTTTGCTGTTGCAGATTTTGCTCTTTTAGACTATGTGTTACATTTCCAATGGTTCTCTTTGATACTCCAAATCGCTCAGCAAGTCCTGCTATCGATGTATTTTCTGTTTGGTATGCTTCTATAATCCTTTCATTTCTCTTTTTAATTGAATTATTAGGACCGCCAATTTCATTATTCTTTTCATTCTCATGACAGTCTCCTTGAAGTGTTTTAATCGTTTCTTTTCTCACAAAGTCAATCTCCTTTAAAGTGATTAAAAATTAGTTAGTAAACAACTAGTTCCGCTTGTTAAATCATTGATATAGAAATATGCTGACCTGATTGCTTTTACCACATTTATTCTAACACCCTCTTTCAAAAAGCTTGACTTTCTTTTTTCTTTTTTCAGAAAAAGAGGTTTTGAAAAGACCACAAAAAAACATCAAAGCTAGCAGTTTTTGCTAACTTTGATGTTTCATCGATCATGTATCAATTCAATTTGTCAAAAAGATGTTTTTAACCTGGCAACTATCGCCAACATCCATACTTTTTTTGAAACAGTTCGGATAAAATATCCCAATTGCTAAATTAAATATGGATTGGTAAACCTAAAGCGAGTTCAGCAGCATCCATCGTAATTTCACCTAGCGATGGATGTGGATGGATCGTTAACGCAATATCTTCGGCATTCATTCCTGATTCAATGGCTAAAGCAAGCTCAGAAACCATATCACTAGCACCTACACCACCGATTTGCGCTCCAATGATGACGTTGTCTTCATTGGTCGTCACTAAACGGATAAAACCTTCTGTTTTTGCAAGCGATAACGCCCGTCCATTTCCTGAAAACGGAAATTTATATGCAGTAGCTTCAATACCAGCTTCTTTTGCTTCTTTGATCGTCATCCCAACAGAAGCTAATTCTGGATCTGTAAAGGCAACCGCAGGCATTGCTTTATAGTCAACTGCTACTTTCTTACCTGAGATAGCTTCTGCAGCAATTTTTGCTTCATAACTTGCTTTATGCGCTAAAGCAGCACCTGGTACGATATCCCCAATTGCAAAAATGTTTGGCACGTTCGTACGCCCTTGTTGATCCACTGGAATCAATCCACGTTCACCGACTTCGACACCCGCTTGTTCTAATCCCATATCGTCAGTATTTGGACGACGGCCAACTGTTACCATAACATAATCTGCTGTCACTGTTTCTTCTTTACCGTCAACAGTATATTTGACTGTCACACTGTCCCCATTATCAACAGCTTCTTTCGCCATTGCATTGGTTACGATTGTCACACCTTTTTTCTTGAAGTCGTCTTCCACTAATTTCACCATATCTTTTTCATAGGTAGGTAAAATTTGAGGAGAACCTTCAAGAATCGTTACCTCAGCACCTAAGTTAGCATAGGCTCCACCTAATTCTGCTCCAATAACTCCGCCACCAATAATGACGAATTTTTTTGGTACTTCTTTTAGAGCTAAGCCGCCTGTTGAGTCAAGTACACGTCCGCCAAACTTGAATCCTGGGATTTCGATCGGACGGGAGCCAGTGGCAATGATTGCGTTATTGAAAGAATACGTTTGAGCAGAATCGGGATGGATCACACGCAATGTATGATCATCGACGAAGAATGCTTCGCCTTCGATTGTTTCTACCTTGTGTTTTTTCAATAAGAAGCCAACACCAGAAGTCAGTGTTTTCACTACTTTATTTTCTTTCCAGTCTTGTGTTTTTGCAAAATCAAGTGTGACATTTTCACTTGTGACACCGAATAAAGTTGAATCAAGAGATTCTTGATAATGATGTCCTGCAGCAATCAGCGCTTTTGAAGGAATACAACCAACGTTTAAACAAACACCACCGATGTATTCTCTTTCAATGATTGCCACTTTTTGTCCCATTTCAGCAGCACGGATGGCAGCAACATAGCCACCAGGTCCCGCACCGATTACAACTGTGTCTAATTCTACAGCAAAATCTCCAACTACCATTTGTTTATCATCCTTCCATCATCAATAACTCAGGATCAGCTAAAAGTCGTTTGATATTGTTCATTGCTTGTTGAGCTGTTGCTCCGTCTACGATACGGTGATCAAAGCTTAAGGAAAGTTTCATCACTCGTCCAACAACGATTTCACCTTCACCATTAACAATCGGTTGTTGTGCAATTGTTCCCACACCTAAAATTGCTACTTCAGGGTAGTTGATTACTGGTGTAAACCAACCACCACCTACAGAACCAATATTACTGATCGTAATAGTGCCATTTCGCATATCTTCAGCTGCTAATTTACCTTCATGAGCTAGTTTTGCTTTTTCATTGATTTCATCCGCAATCGCAAACATCCCTTTACGGTCTGCATCTTTTACATTTGGTACATACAAGCCATGATCTGTATCAGTTGCGATTCCGATGTTATAGTAATTTTTATAAACGATTTCTTGGTTCGCATCATCAATTGACGCATTCAAAATAGGGAATTTCTTTACAGTAGCAGTTAATGCTTTTACTACGTATGGCAAGAAAGTCAATTTTGTCCCATTCGCAGCTGCCACTTCTTTAAATCTCTTACGATTATCCCAAAGTTTAGAAACCTCTACTTCGTCATGTAAAGTAACATGTGGCGCTGTTTGCTTACTATTAACCATTGCTTTAGCAATCGCTTTACGTGTCGGTGTCATTGCTACACGTTCTTCCAATTCACCTAAATTAGATTTGAACGCTTTTGCTGGTGCTGCTGGCTTGCTTTCAGCTTTCGCTTCAACCGCTTTTTCTGACGCAGGTGCAGCTGATTCAGCTGATGCTGTTTGACTCGCATGCCCACCTGATAGATAGCTTTCAATATCTTCTTTTGTCACACGTCCACCTTTACCAGTTGCAGTGACTTGTGTGATATCCACGTCTTTTTCACGAGCAAATTGTCGAACTGATGGCATAGCCAAAACACGTTTGTTAGGATCAGCTGCCTCAGCTACTGATGCTGAACCAGAAGTTTCTACTTTAGCATCAGTTGATTCAGCTGTTTTTTCTGATGTAGTAGAAGGCGCACTATTATGTCCTGGTGCATCGATTTCTACTAATACATCACCAACAGTTGCAACTGTTCCTTCTGATACCAAGATGTTTTTAACCGTTCCAGTCACTGGTGACGGGATTTCTTCTACCGATTTATCGTTTTGTACTTCTAACAATGTGTCATCTTCATTGATGGTATCGCCTGGTTTCACAAACCATTTAACGATTTCACCTTCTGCGATTCCTTCACCAATATCGGGTAATTTAAATTCAAAGACCCCACCATCGGCACTAGCTTCAGTTGGTTCAGCAGCTGGATGTTCAGGTGTTTGCTCTTTCGCTGCTACTCCAGCATCGCCACTTGTTTCATTGTCTTCATGTCCTGGTGCATCGATTTCTACCAGTACATCGCCAACATTCGCGACTGTTCCTTCAGGTACGATGACGTTTTTCACTGTCCCAGTAACTGGGGATGGAATTTCTTCTACTGATTTATCATTTTGAACTTCTAATAACGTATCATCCTCATTGATGGTATCGCCTGGCTTGACAAACCATTTGACGATTTCGCCTTCTGCGATTCCTTCACCAATGTCAGGTAATTTAAATTGGTATGCCATGATTTACTTACGTCCCTTCTTATTTCTTAGAATTCTGCAATTTCTTTGACTTTTGCTTCAATATCAGCCGCATTTGGTAACCAGATGTTTTCAGCTTGTCCAAATGGAAAAACAGTATCTGGTGCTGCTACACGTCCAATTGGTGCTTCTAATGAAAGGATCGCACGTTCTGAGATTTCAGCAATCACTTGGGCACTTACACCTGCTTGTCGTTGCGCTTCTTGAACGACTACCACACGACCAGTTTTCTCAACTGATTGAATGATTGTGTCAATATCTAGCGGTGCGACTGTTCTTAGGTCAACGACTTCTACTGAAATATCCTCTTTCGCAAGATTGTCAGCTGCTTTGATCGCTTCACGAACCATTGCGCCATAGGTAATGATTGAAACGTCTGTTCCTTCACGAGTAATTGCCGCTTTGTCCAATGGTACTTCATAAGCTTCATCTGGAACTTCTTCACGGAATGAACGATAAAGTTTCATATGTTCCAAAAATACAACTGGGTCATTGCTGCGGATAGAAGAGATCAATAATCCTTTTGCATCATAAGGATTTGATGGAATGACTACGCGAATTCCTGGAGATTGAGCAATCAATCCTTCTAAGTTATCTGAATGAAGTTCTGGTGTGTGAACCCCACCACCAAATGGTGAACGAATCGTAATCGGTAGATTTCTAGTCCCACCCATTCGATATCTTGTACGTGCCATTTGTGCGACTACTTCATCCATGGCTTCAAAAATAAATCCAAAGAACTGAATTTCAGGTACTGGACGAAAACCTTCTAAAGCTAACCCAAAACTCATACCAGCAATCCCTGATTCAGCTAATGGGGTATCGAAAACGCGTTCTTCGCCAAATTTTTCTTGCAATCCTTCCGTTGCACGGAAAACTCCACCGTTTTTCCCAACATCTTCACCAAAAACGATTACGTTCTCATCATTTTCAAGTTCAAGTGCTAGGGCATCTGTGATTGCTTGAATCATTGTTTTTTGTGCCATGATTATTTCGACTCCTTCGCTTCATAGATTGCAATTTGTTCTTTAATTGATTGTGGTGCCACTTCAAACATATTTTTTAAGAAATCAGAAACTTTTTGTTTTGGAATCTTATCTGCTTCAGCAATCGCTGCTTTGATTTCCTCTTTTGTTTGTTCAATTACTTGTTCTTCTTTTTCTTCTGACCATAGACCTTTTTCTGTTAGGTAGTTACGGAAACGGATCAATGGATCTTTTTTCTGCCATTCGTCATCTGTTTCTTTTGAACGGTAACGAGTTGGGTCATCTCCTGATAAAGTATGCGGACCATAACGGTAAGTCAATGTCTCAATCAAGACTGGACCATTCCCGTTGATTGCCCAATCACGTGCCATTTTAGATACTGTATAAACTGCTAATGGATCCATACCATCTACTTGGATCCCTGGAATCCCGGCTGCCACAGCTTTTTGCGCTAATGTTTTAGCAGCTGTTTGTTTTTCACGAGGTGTTGAGATCGCAAAGCCATTGTTTTGGATATAAAATACAGCATTTGCATGATAAGCTCCAGCAAAGTTGATTGCTTCATAGAAATCACCTTGAGAAGAGCCGCCGTCACCTGTATAAGTGAAGACCACATTTTTTTTGTTTCGTTTTTTCAATCCTAAAGCCACACCAGCTGCTTGGATGTACTGCGCACCAATAATGATTTGTGGTGGTAGAGCTTTCAATTCTTCTGGATAAAAATTCCCTGCCGCATGTCCTCGTGACCATAAGAAAGCTTGTGCTAAAGGCAATCCGTGTTTTACTAATTGGGGAACATCACGGTAACCAGGAAGTAATACGTCTTCTTTTTCAAAAGCAAATGCACTTGCAAGTTGGCTAGCTTCTTGACCAGCTGTTGGTGCAAAGAATCCTAGACGTCCTTGACGGTTTAAAGCTGTTGAGCGTTGGTCTAATACACGAGACCAAACCATGCTAGTCATTAATTCTACTAATTGTTCATCTGATAAATCAGGAACAAGATCAGGGTTTACTACTTTACCATTTTGGTCAAGCGCTTGGTATACTGGAAAATCTGAATTGACTTCATCTAATAACGCATTAAAGTCTAGTGGTAATTTCTTTTTTGCCATTTGTACACATTCCTCTCTCATCATATAAGAAAATCTCATCTTTCTGCGATTGAAACAGATATATAAACTGTATCAATATCCAACCGTCTTCTTTTATAAATTATCATGGATCATTAAGAAATACAAGCTAAAAGCAAAAAAATTCACGTTTTTAAAAATTTGTAATAATCCGCTTAACCACGCAAATAGTGAACAACCTCACAATCAAGAAAGCGGTTTACATCTTTTGTACAAAATTAGTCCTGATTTTCTATCTACTCCTCTCTACTGTTATCATTGAATCCGCACATTGTTATACCTTATTCCAACAAACAGAAAAAATTTTTTATTAATTAGTGATTTTCTTTACAATCATCCCTCTTTTAATTTTCTACTATATGTGTATTTTTTTCAATTAAAAAGCAACAGCAAGGAATCTCCTTAACTGTTGCACATGAACCTGCTCTTTTGATCATGAATTAAACGGATAAACGTTTTGCTAATTTTGCCATTTCCGCTTGAAAAAATGGCAGCCTTTCTTCAGTTAAACGACTAAAATTGATACGCAACCCGTTGGTCTCTTCTCCAAACAAAAAACTTGGTGCAATGCCTAACCCTGAGCGGATCAATTCTTCCGCAATATCTCTTGTCAATCGCTGTCCTTTCCACGTAACCCACGCATAGTACCCACCATAAATGGGCCAGACTTCAAAAAAGTTTTGCGTTTTTTCCCATTCAACCAGCGTCAGACTTCTTTTGTATAATTCTTCCCTCACAATGGCGATCTTTGTGCTATAACTTTCTTCAAATACAGTCATCGCCACATTTTGGGGAAAGATGCTCATCGAAAATTCCATCATTTCCTGCGCTTTCGCTAAGCGGTCGATAAAGGAACGCAGCCCAACGATCCAACCTATCTTGGTCGTTTGTCCTAATACCCTAGATAATGATCCGACATATAAGACGTTTTCCGGATCAATCGAATGAATCGCAGTTGGTTTATGCTTTTCACTATCATGAAAGGATAAGTCACTAAAAACGTCGTCTTCAATGATCGGTAATTGATAGTTGCGACAAAGGGTCACTAATGCTTCGCGACGTTTTTGGGACATCACTTTCCCTGTTGGATTTTGAAAGTTTGGATTGACTAAGACAGCTTTCAATTTATTTTTCTTGATCAACACTTCTAGCTTATCCAGCTCAATACCTTCGCTATCCATGGGTACACCAAATAGACGAATCCCTGTCGCTTTAAATAAGGACAAACGATATAAAAACGAAGGCGCTTCTACCGCAATAGCATCACCACTAGATAAAATCGTCTGTAAAATTAGAAAAATAGCCTGTTGGCCCCCACTCGTAACTAATAATTGCGTTTTAGTAAAATCAAAATAAAACTCTTCGCTCAAGTAATTTTTTATTTTTGCTACTAATGGAAGATAACCTAGACAGGTGATTTGTTGCTCTTTTTCAATAATCTCATTCATTGAGTATGCTGGAAATTGAACGTTTGGTAATAAGTCTGTAGGCATCTCGCTCGAAAATAAATCGAGAAAATAAGGGTTCAGTTTTCCTACTTCGATCATTTTTTCATAACTATCATCGATTTGTTCATAGCGTTGAGAAAATAATTCGCGCCAATTCACTCTCGGGACAGAATACCGCCCCCATTCGGTTTGATTCACAAAACGTCCACTGCCTCGGCGACTGATAAGAACGCCAAGATCTCGTAATTCATCCAACGCTCGAACCACAGTGGTGCGATTTGTTTGAAAAATAACTGCCAATTTTCTTTCAGAGGGCAAGGGTACGTTGGGATCTAAATTCCCATTTTCAATATTTTTCATCACCTGATCCATAATTTGTCGATAAATTGGTCTTTGTTTCTTATCTATGACTTCCCACATGTTCTTCTCCATTCCTCTTTCTTCTACTGCCTATTTTATCTTATAAAAAAGGGATCGAAAAGCAAAGAAAAAGCAAAGCATGATGCGAGAGCATCTACTTTGCTTTTTAATAGCTATTAAATGGTATCTCCGTTAAAAATGGAGTTTTTAACAATCACATAATCTACTTTGCGAATAGCTTCAATATCTTTCCCACCCGCATAAGAAATAGAAGATTGTAAATCTTGTTGCATTTCAACCAACGTGTCTTTCAAAGACCCTTTATGTTGGATCCAAATTTTCTTACCTTCTACATTTTTCTTTTCACCTTTTTGAAACTCGGAGGCAGAGCCGAAGTATTCTTTGTACACTACGCCATTTTCCACCATTGTCTCACCAGGCGATTCTTCATGTCCGGCAAATAGCGAACCGATCATAACCATTGTTGCGCCAAAACGAACGGATTTTGCAATATCACCATGGGTACGAATACCCCCATCAGCAATAATCGGTTTTCTGGCAGCTTTCGCACACCATCTTAAGGCAGCAAGTTGCCAACCACCGGTACCAAAACCGGTTTTGATTTTTGTGATACAAACTTTACCAGGTCCAATTCCAACCTTTGTTGCATCAGCTCCGGCATTTTCTAATTCCCGAACAGCTTCTGGTGTCCCAACGTTTCCTGCAATAACGAACGTTTCTGGTAAATGTTTTTTGATATGTTGGATCATTTCAATCACCGCATTTGAATGACCGTGCGCAATATCAATCGTGATATAATCAGGAACTAAATTTAACTGTGCTAATTCTTCAACAAATGAATATTCTTCTTGTTTTACGCCAACACTGATTGAAGTAATCAATTGTTGCTCCTTCATTTTTTGCACAAAGGGGATTCTTGCTGCTTCATCAAATCGATGCATAATATAGAAGTAACCATTTTCTGCTAAAAATTGTGCAATTGACTCATCGATGATCGTTTGCATATTCGCAGGGACAACAGGCATTTTAAAAGTATGCTTTCCTAGTGTCACTGTCGTGTTACATTCTGAACGGCTACTTACAATACATTTATTAGGAATGAGTTGGATATCTTCGTAATCAAACACTTTCATGGACATGATCCTCCTGATGTTCGAATTCAGTAAAACACGAACATTATTTGCTTTTTGGGTGTTTATTTTTAGCACCTTATGTAATTTACCGTATTTAAACTAAAAAATCAAGGGGAATATAAACAAAAAAATAAAAACTCCTTAATCTGAAATAACACTGTCTAGCCATCAAACTTTTCGACAAATAAACAATCAGCTGTTTGTCGCTTATAGCTACTCAATCTCTACCAGGTGGTTCATTCTTTTGTTGATTTCCAGCTTCTTTTGATTGGTTTGTTTTCTCTTGATCGTTTTTATTCAGAGTTCCGGTTTGAACGAGTGTCTGTTTAGCGCCAGTGATAATGGCATTCAACCTTTTATAAACTTGATTTTGATTATCAGGGTTTTCTTTATCTTTAGATAACTTTGTTTGCGAAATGTTCGAACTTTTTTCTAGCTCTTTTTCTCTATCCTTTTTGAATTTCTCCATACCAGCAAGTACTTTAGGGCTAAAATAGCTTTGCGCTATTTCTTGGATCATTCCAAGTAGAGCTCTATTAGGTTTATTTGATTTTGCAGATTTCGTTTTATTTATTGCGTGTGTCATTACTCCAAGACTATAGCGTTGGGGGTCTAGTTTTAGATTGCCTTTCGCTTCTTTACCATCACTGACATTTTCATACGCTGCTCTATGAGCGTTTAGCTCACTTTCTGGCACTGACGAATTATTGTCCCATTTATTTAGATATCCCATTTTACTCCCCTTTTCGTAGATTCTTAGTGACGTTCCTCGCATCAATATATGTAGAAGTCATTAGCGAACAAGCAACTAATGACTGTTTCATTCAATGTTTTTTCATGTCTATGGTAGGATATTGCCAGCTTCGCGATACAGCGCATACCAGTCTTCACGACTCAGTTCAACGTCTGATGCTTGTGCAATTTCCTTGATTCGCCCTACATTCATCGTTCCTGCAATCACTTGGATATTCGCAGGATGGCGTAAAATCCAAGCTGAAGCTAAACCTGTTGGTGTTGTATGATATTTGTCAGCAAGTTCTGCTAATTTTTGATTCAATTTAGGAAACTTTTCGTTACCGATAAATACCCCTTCAAAAAAACCATATTGATAAGGCGACCATGCTTGGATCGTCATTTCATTCAAACGTGAATAATCCAAGACACTACCATCGTGGTCAACGCTAGCTTCATCTGTCATATTCACATGGATCCCTTGATCAATCATTCCAGAATGTTTCAATCCAAATTGCAATTGGTTGATCAACAAAGGTTGTTTGACGTATTTCTTTAGCAATTCGACTTGCATTGGTTTCTGATTACTTACACCGAAATAACGTACTTTACCTGCCTTTTCTAATTCATCGAATGCCTCTGCCACTTCCTCAGGTTCAACTAAAGTATCTGGACGATGTAATAGCAACGCATCAACATAATCCATTTTTAACCGTTTTAAACTACCTTCCACTGATTCAATGATGTGCTTTTTGGAAAAGTCAAACATCACACCAGGAACAATCCCACATTTTGTTTGAACAAATAGATCTTCTCTCTTTATTGAAGTTTTTGCTAACGCACTAGCAAAGATGGTTTCACATTCTCCACCACCATAGATATCCGCATGGTCAAAAAAATTGATACCGTTATCAAAAGCAGTTTCAATAATACGTTCTGGATGTTCAGCGCCATTAATCCTCATACATCCGAGAATGACCGACGACACCTTTTGATTTGAAGTTCCCAATTGAATCTGTTTCATTAAAATCATTCCTTTCTTTCCCATTAGATTTTAACACATTTACTTCAAAAAGGGGGCAAAAAGAGGCATGCCACTTTTTTCTCAAAAAAGAAAAAAATGTTATCCCCCTTTTTGTTGCGCTAGTGATTCTTAGAAAAAACGTTGATTGCTTTCATTCCAATATCTTTCCGATAAAATGTCCCCTTTGTATCTTTTGATTCTAACACGTTGTATATTTTTTCCCTCGCTTCTTCAATTGTTTCCCCATAGGACTCCACTAAGTAGATTCGACCACCTGAACCTTTTAAATTTCCTTTTTCCTCTTGAACACCCGCATAATAGACAGTTGCCTCCTCTTCAGGAAAATCGGGCAAATCCATAGCGGTTAAATACTGATTAGGATAACCTTCTGCTGCAACTACAACCCCTAAACGATATCCAGTTTCCTCCCAAATTAAATGAACCGGCTTATGGTCTAACAAATCAGTGATCACTTGCGCCAAGTCACTCTTCAATCGAGGTAAAATGACTTGTGTCTCAGGATCGCCAAATCTCGCATTAAATTCAATCACTTTCGGTCCATCTGAAGTGGCGATCAATCCTGCATACAATACACCGATAAACGGACGACCAATTTCGCTCATCCCTTTAACTGCAGGTTTTATTACTTTTTCGATTCCCGCTTCAATGATCGCTTCAGAAATATGAGGTACTGGAGAATAGGCACCCATCCCCCCAGTATTCGGCCCTTGATCTCCATCATACGCTCGTTTATGATCTTGTGAGATTTCCATTGGATAAACTGCTTCGCCATCCACAAACGCTAATAAAGAGAACTCTTCTCCTTCTAAAAATTCTTCCACAACGATTTGATGTCCACTTTGTCCAAAGCGATGTTTTTCCAGCATATCGCTGGCTGCCTGTAACGCTTCGGCTTTTGTCATCGCTACGACCACGCCTTTGCCAACAGCTAAACCGTCCGCTTTGATCACAATTGGGGTGCCCTTCTCTTCGATATATCGTTTGGCTTCAAGATAACTGGTAAAAGTTTTAGATTCAGCAGTTGGAATCTGACAACGCTCCATCAATTCTTTGGCGAAACTTTTAGATCCTTCAATCAATGCAGCAGCTTTCGTCGGACCAAATATTTTTAATTCCGCTTGCTTGAAATCATCCACGATCCCGTTTAACAAAGGAATTTCTGGGCCAACAAAACTCCAAGTAATTGATGCTTTCTTAGCAAACTCGATCAATCCTTGATGATCAGTTTCTTTAATATCAACGATTTTGACCCCATCACGTGTCATGCCAGGATTCCCCGGAGCACAATAAACGTTTTCGACTAGCGGACTTTGTAAGATTTTACTCGCAATCGCATGTTCACGCCCACCAGATCCTATGATCAATATATTCATTTCTTACTCCTTCTATCTTAATGTCTAAAATGACGGACGTTCGTAAAGACCATGGCAATTCCATATTTATTAGCCATATCAATCGACGCTTGGTCCTTGATACTTCCACCAGGCTGAATGATCGCCTTAATTCCGTGTTTAGCTGCATATTCCACCGAATCATCCATTGGGAAATAAGCATCGCTTGCCAAAACAGCTGATTGCGCTTTTTCTCCAGCTTGTTCAATTGCAAGTTCGACGGAACCGACACGATTCATTTGTCCTGCGCCAATCCCTAGTGTCTGATAGCGGTTGCTTACAACGATCGCATTTGATTTGACGTGTTTAACAGCTTTCCAAGCAAATGCTAATGCAGCCATTTCATCAGCTGTTGGCTGACGATCGGTTACTACTTGCCATGTAGTTGGTTCTTCCATTGCTGTATCTTTTTCTTGGACGAGTAAACCTCCAAGAACTGAAACAATTTCATTAGATGCTTTTGTTAATTGCGAGTTAAAGTCAACCGTTAATAATCGTAAATTCTTCTTGGCTTTTAAAACTTCTAGACTTTCTGGTGTATAAGACGGTGCAATGATAATTTCTAAAAAGAGTTTATGCATTTCTTGAGCTGTTGCTAAATCGACTTCCCGATTCAATACCACAATCCCACCAAAAATCGAAACAGGATCTGCTTCATAAGCTGCTAGCCAAGCATCGAAAATCGTGTGAGCTGAGCCAATACCACAAGGATTCATGTGTTTGAGTGCTACGACTGTTGGTTCTTGGTATTCACTCATGATCCGCAAAGCAGCATCTGCATCACGAATATTATTAAAAGATAGTTCTTTTCCATGAAGCTGTTTTGCTTGAGCAATCGAATAACGTTCTGGTAGAGCAGATTGATAAAAGACAGCTTGCTGATGACTATTCTCGCCATAGCGGAGGTCTTGCTTGCGTTCAAAAGTAAGAGTCAATTTTTCCGTCTTTTCTTCCTTCACTTGCTCCGTTAAATATTGAGCAATCAATGCATCATAGGCTGCTGTGTGACGAAATACTTTCGCTGCCAGTTTCTGACGTGTCGCTAGAGAAGTAGTCCCTTGATTTCTCAGTTCATCTAAAACAATTGGATAATCGTTCGGATCAACGATCGCCGTGACAAATTCATGGTTTTTGGCAGCACTACGCAACATACTTGGTCCACCAATATCAATATTTTCAATGGCTTCTTTTTCACTAACATCCGGTTTCATGATTGTTTCTTTGAAAGGATACAAATTGACGCAAACAAAATCAATCGGCAAAATCTCAGAAGCTGCCATTGCATCTCTGTGACTAGCAAGATCACGACGTGCTAATAATCCCCCATGAATCTTAGGATGCAAAGTTTTGACACGTCCGTCCATCATCTCAGGAAAGCCAGTGACATCTTCGATTGCGATGGTTAAGATTCCCGCTTCATCAAGTGCTTTTTTGGTTCCCCCAGTTGAAATAATCTCAATTTCCAAAGCTTGTAATCCCTTGGCAAATTCAACAATTCCTTTTTTATCCGATACACTTAACAACGCTCTAGTCATTTTTTTCTTCCTCCACTTTTTGCATTTCTTTGATGACTGCTTCGATTATTTTAGGATAGGTCTGATGTTCGATTTGATGAATCTTTGCTTCTAAGCTATCCAATGTGTCTTCTTTCGTGATCTCTATGGTTTCTTGGTGAATGATTGGTCCTGTATCTATCCCTTTATCAATGTAATGAATCGTTATACCTGTTTCTTTGACTTTCGCAGCAAACGCATCACGAATCCCATGTAAGCCAGGAAAATCAGGTAAAAGAGAGGGGTGGATATTAATGATCCTTGACTCATAAGCATTCAATAAAGTCGGACCAATAATCCGCATGTATCCTGCTAATACAATGAGTTCAATTTCTTTTTCCACTAGGATCTCTAAAATTTTTTCTTCATATTCTCTTTTAGATGAAAATTCTTTTGGTGAAAAAAAATGAAATGGTACATGTAACTTTTCTGCCCGTTCTAAGACAAAAGCATTCGGCTGGTCACAAAAAAGCCATTCAAAGGTATCTGGCAACTTATTTTCCCGAAAATAGTCAACTAAAGCTTGAAAGTTGCTGCCATTTCCTGAAGCAAATACGGCAATCTTCATTTTTCTTCCTCATCAAACAACACTGTTTTATTTTTTAAGGGAACTACTTCACCGATTCGATAAACCGCTTCTCCTTGCTCATTGATTTTTTCAATGACTTCATCGACTTGAGAAGCTGCTACTGCTACAACCATTCCAATACCCATATTAAAAATCTCAAACATCTCTTGTTCAGGGATTTCACCTAAACGTTGGAGACAATCAAAAATCGGCAAGCTAGGCCATGAACCTAATTGAATTTGCGCGGCCGTTCCTTCCGGCAACATCCGAGGAATATTTTCTACGAATCCACCACCAGTGATATGTGCCGCACCTTTGATCTTTTGTTCTTTTATGATTGGCAGCAAAGCTGATACATAGATTTTTGTCGGCTTTAACAATTCTCGGTCCAGTGTTTCAGACAGACCCTCTATCTGATCGGTTAATGTGTAACTATTTTGTTCAAAAAACACTTTCCGAACCAATGAATAGCCGTTTGAATGAATCCCGCTAGAAGGTAAACCTAACAGAACATCACCAACTTCGATTTCACTTCCTGTGATCAATTGCGACTTTTCTGCAACCCCAACTGCAAAACCAGCAAGATCATACTCATTTTCCGCGTACATTCCTGGCATCTCTGCGGTTTCGCCACCGATCAACGCAAGATTACCTGCTACACAACCATCCGCCACGCCAGCGACGACTTTTTCTAATTTTTGTGGATCATTTTTTCCAGTAGCTAAATAGTCTAAGAAATATAAAGGTTCCGCACCTTGAGCTAAAATATCATTGACACACATCGCCACACAATCGATTCCGATTGTTTCATGTTGATCCGCTTCGATGGCTACTAACAATTTTGTTCCTACCCCATCTGTCCCTGATACCAAAACTGGTTCTTTTAATTGGTAAGAACTTAAATCAAAACAGCCACCAAAACCGCCTAAAGCACCCATTACCCCTAGTCGCTCTGTTTTTTTCACGTGTTTCTTGATTCGTTCTACTACTTCATAGCCAGCTTCTACATCCACA
Organism: Enterococcus sp. DIV0691; assembly: GCF_051711145.1. Classification (NCBI taxonomy): domain Bacteria; kingdom Bacillati; phylum Bacillota; class Bacilli; order Lactobacillales; family Enterococcaceae; genus Enterococcus; species Enterococcus sp. DIV0691. The sequence goes on along the minus strand of NZ_JBIOLY010000001.1, from coordinate 1,204,897 downwards.
CCAGCATTCGCATAGGCATTGCTCATGTTACTTCCTCCTTTATTGAAAAAAAGATACTTTTTCTTTCAATGATTCACGGTATTTTTCTTCATAGTCGTATAAAGGCGTCGGATAATCACCATTAAAATAAGCCATACATAACCCAGAATAAGGAGCTGCTTCTTTTAATCCGATTGCTTGGATCAACCCTTCCTCACTTAAAAATTCCAATGAATCTGCTTCAATACATTGTCTGATTTCTTCGATACTATGATTCGCTGCAATTAGTTCTTTTCTCGTTTGAATATCGATGCCGTAAAAACAAGGATATTTTAACGGTGGTGAAGCAATTCGTACATGTACCTCTTTTGCTCCTGCCTCTTTTAATAGACGTACGATTCGCCGGCTCGTTGTTCCTCTAACGATTGAATCATCCACCATCACGATTCGTTTGCCTTCAACAACTCCTCTGACAGCCGAAAGTTTCATCCTGACACCCTGTTCCCTTAATGCTGGTGTAGGTTGAATAAAGGTTCTGGCAATGTATTGATTTTTTACTAGTCCAATCTCATAAGGGATGCCACTAGCTTCGGCATAGCCACTGGCTGCTGATAGCGAAGAATTTGGAACACCTACAACCATGTCAGCATCAATTGGCGCTTCCTGTGCTAAATTTCTCCCCATATTTTTACGAGCAGTGTGTACATTGACACCAGCGATATTTGAATCTGGTCGTGCAAAGTAGATATATTCCATGGAACAAATCGCTAACTGGGTTTCGGTTGTATAAGTATCGATCGTATAGCCCGAGTCATCAATGATCACTACTTCCCCTGGACGAACATCTCGAATAAACCGCGCACCTATGACTTCCAGTGCACAAGTTTCAGAAGCAATCACATATGCACCATTTTTCATTTGACCGATTGCCAAAGGTCGAAAACCATTCGGATCAAGAGCGGCGATCATGGCATCTTCTGTTAAAAGCAAATAGGCAAAACCGCCTTTCACTTCATTTAATGCTTCTTTTAAACGATCGAGTAATGTTGTTTTTTTACTTCGACGAATCAAATGCATCAAAATCTCTGTATCTGAATTGGAATGGAAAATCGCACCGTCTTTTTCTAACGACGTTCTCAATGAACGGGCATTCGTAAGATTACCATTGTGAGCTAGACCGATTGACTGATCATAAAATTTAAATAAAAAGGGTTGGATATTGTCCACACTACCATTACCTGCTGTAGCATAACGCACATGTCCAATCGCTGCTTGTCCAGAGAGTGCAGCTAGCTTTCTTTGATCTTTGAAAACTTCTGAGAGTAAACCTAGATCACGGTGTCCTAATAGTTTCCCTTGATCATTTGAAACGATCCCGGCACCTTCTTGACCACGATGCTGAAGACTATGAAGCCCGAAATACGTTACACTCGATGCTTCTTGATGTCCCCAGACACCGAACACCCCGCATTCTTCATTTAAACTTTTTACTTCATAAGACATTCGATTGCGTCCTCCCAGCATTTTTTAGCTGTTGTAACAGCTAGATGGATTTCCCCATCACTTGCTTGGATCACGATATTACTTGACTCAGTCACTTTACCGATACAACTTGCTTTTTCGCCCATCAAACGTTCAAATTCCTCACGATCTTCTGGAAGGATGGTGACCACAAATCTTGATTGTGTCTCTGAAAAAAGTTGTGCTGTCGTCAGATTTACTGTGACATCTAATCCCAATTGGGTACCAAAAGCTGCTTCAGCCAACGCCACAGCCAAACCGCCTTCCGAACAATCATGCGCACTGGTTACCACTCCTGCTTGAATAGCCGCCAGTAGACTTTCTTGGTTTTGTTGTTCCGTCAATAGATCAAAATGCTCGATGTCCCCTTCAATTTTTCCTAATTGCATTTTTTGCAATTCACTACCATTGAAATCGTCATAAGTTTCACCAACAAGATAAATCAAATCATCCGCCATTTTGAAAGATTGAGTGGTGATGTGTTGGTGGTCTTCGATCAATCCGACCATGCCGATCATCGGGGTAGGATAAATCGCTTTGCCATCCGTTTCATTGTATAAAGAAACATTCCCGGAGATCACAGGTGTCGCAAAGACTTCACATGCTTTGGCAATCCCGTCTGCTGATTTAACCAATTCCCAAAATACTTCTGGTTTATCAGGAGAACCATAATTCAAACAGTCTGTGATTGCTAATGGGCGTCCGCCGCTAGCAACAATGTTTCTGGCAGCCTCTGCAACAGCGATTTGCCCACCTATCTCAGGATTCAAGTAAAGGTAGCGGGCATTACAGTCAGTCGTCATAGCAATTGCTTTTTCAGTTCCACGAATACGCAATACGGCAGCATCACTTCCAGGGGAAACTACTGTATTGGTTTGTACTTGAGAATCATAGGTTTCATAAATCGCATGTTTTGAAGCTATTGTCGGTTGTTTCAATAAATCTAGCAATAATTGATTCGCATCTTCAATGATTGGTTGATATTGCCCTAACTGTTTAAATTTTTCGATTCGAGCGGGTTCTTGCACTGCCTTTTCATAAACAGGTGCATCTTCGGCTAAGGCATCAACTGGTAAGTTAGCTACTTCTTCCCCATGATGGTACAAGCGATACAAGCCATCATCGGTGACTTCTCCAATCGTAACAGCATCCAAATCATATTTTTTAAATAATTCTTTGACTCTTTCCTCTGCCCCAGCTTTTACACAAATCAACATTCGTTCCTGTGATTCTGAAAGCATCATTTCGTAAGGAGTCATATTTGTTTCTCGTTGTGGTACATCATCTAATGTCAAAATCAAACCAGATCCAGCTTTTGATGCCATTTCTGAACTTGAAGAAACCAATCCGGCAGCGCCCATGTCTTGGATTCCTACTAAAATGTCCGCATGTTCCAGGATCAATTCTAAGCAAGCTTCAAGTAATAGTTTTTCCATAAAAGGATCGCCTACTTGGACTGCGGAACGTTGCTGCTCTTCTTCTTGACTGAACTCTTCTGAAGCAAAAGTCGCACCGTGAATGCCGTCGCGTCCTGTTTTCGCACCGACATACATGATCGAATTACCCACACCAGAAGCTTGCCCTTTTTGAATGTCTTTGTGATCGATTAACCCTACGCACATGGCATTAACTAACGGATTCCCTTCATAACAAGGATCAAACGCTACTTCTCCTCCAACCGTCGGTATTCCGATACAATTACCATACCCAGAAATCCCTGCGACTACTTCTTCCAATAAGTACTTGGTTCGTGGTTGGTCTAACTCGCCAAAACGTAAGGAGTCAAGTAAAGCAATCGGACGTGCACCCATACTGAAAATATCACGGATGATCCCACCAACACCGGTTGCCGCCCCTTCATAAGGTTCTACTGCTGAAGGGTGATTATGACTTTCCGCTTTAAACACAACTGCTTGACCATCACCGATATCCACGATACCAGCTCCTTCTCCTGGACCTTGAAGAACATGCGGTCCACTTGTTGGGAATTTTCGTAAAATCGGTTTTGAATTTTTGTAAGAACAATGTTCACTCCACATGACTGAAAACAAACCTGTTTCGGTGTAGTTAGGCATTCTCCCCAATATATCTTCTTCGATCATTCGATATTCTTCATCTGTCAATCCCCATTCAGCATAAACTTTCTTTTCTTTGATCTCTAAGGGACTTGGTTCATTCCGTGTTTTCATCTTAGGCAGTCACCTTTCCAAAATTTTTTAACATCGAGGCAAAAAATCGTTTTCCGTCTTCTGATCCTAGTAACGCCTCCATCGCCCGTTCCGGATGAGGCATCATCCCCAGCACATTTCCTGCTTTATTGGTGATCCCTGCAATATTTGCGACACTACCATTGATATTCCCGGCATAAGTAAAAACGATTTGATTATTGGCTTTTAACTCTTGCAACGTTTGCTCATCGCAAAAATAATTTCCTTCGCCATGAGCGACAGGCAACTGAATGATCTCATCGGTTTCATACTCCGAAGTAAAGGCTGTCTGGTTATTAACTTTCAAAGGAACAGTTTTGCAAATGAAGCGCAAAGACTCATTTTTTCTTAGCACGCCTGGAAGGAGACCTGCTTCTGTAAGGATCTGAAACCCATTACATGTACCAAAGACTGGTTTTCCTTCCTCCGCAAAACGAACAACTTCTTTCATGATAGCTGAAAAACGCGCAATGGCTCCACAGCGTAAGTAATCGCCATAAGAAAAACCGCCAGGAAGCAATACGCCGTCATAGCCTTGTAGAGAGGTTTCATCGTAACGAACATACTCAGCTTCTACTTCCATAATGTCACGAATTGCCCACAACATATCTGCATCACAGTTCGAACCAGGAAAGACAATCACTGCAAATTTCATGCTAGATTTCCTCCAATTGTTCAATTTCATAACGATACGTTTCCATGTTGACGTTAGCTAATAGTTTGTCACAAATCCCTTCAATCGTTTCCTCTACTGCGCTAGCTTCTGCTGAAACTTGGATCTCAAAATATTTACCGATTCGGATATCTTCAACAGTTTCATATCCCAAACGATGGACCGCATTTTTCACTGCTTCTCCTTGAGGATCTAATACAGAATCTTTATAGGTGACATAAACTTTTACAAAATACATTTCATTTTCTCCTCTCATAAACCAACTTGTGTTAAACGTGTCAAAACTTCTTGATATACTGGGACAATTTCCCCAATTTTTCGTCGATAAACATCTTTGTCCATGTGTTCGTTTGTTTTCAGATCCCATAATCGACAAGTGTCAGGCGAAATTTCATCTCCTAATACGATTTCTCCCGTAGCTGTTTTCCCAAATTCCAGTTTGAAATCAATTAACTGTAAATCGATTTTCTCAAATAGTTGGATTAACAAATGATTGATTTTTCTAGCCTGTGTCTTTAATTCAGTAATTTCATCTTCATCTGCAATTTGTAAAAACAGCACATGTTCATCATTGATAAATGGATCATCTAATTGATCGTCTTTGTAATAAAATTCGACAATTGGTGTGGGTAATTTTTGTCCTTCAGGAATTGCCAACCGTTTTGAAAAACTGCCAGCTGCACTATTTCTGACTACCACTTCTAAGGGAAGAATATTTAATTTTTTCACTAATTGTTCGTCTTTTCCGATTTGTTGGATAAAGTGATTGGCAATCCCTTGTTCGGATAAATAATGGAAGACTTTACTTGTGATTTGATTGTTCAGTTCCCCTTTTCCATTTACTTGGTCTTTCATTAAGCCATTTAAAGCCGTAGCTTGGTCCAAGTATTCCACCCAAATCACCTGTTCATCTGAAGTATAGTACATTTTTTTAGCTTTTCCTTCATACAGCAAATCTTTCTGTTCCATTTTGACATCTCCTTAAATTCTTGACGATCACAACAAACATTATTTTTTTGTTCGTCTTTTCACTTTAAATTTTAACAAGTGTTTTTATCCTGTTCAATAAAAATATGTACATTTATAGCATTAAAATTGTCTAATGTTCGTGTTTAATCCAAAAATTCTTCCCTGGAAAAATAATAAGCGTTTACACCTATAATAATTGATGCTATAGTAGGATTAGAATGATTCTGGATATTTATTCAAGGAATTCAAGGAGGTAGCGAAATGGAAGAGGCCGCAGTTTGTGCCCAATGTTTTTTAATGGATTTATCGCCCGAGGAAACGTCACGTTTATATAATGACCTGTTGTCTATCAAAGATGTCTACTTATGTAATAAAGATACGAGTTTTTATACCTTCAGAAAAATCCGTCGTGCGGCAAAGCGCCATACTGAGTGCCGAAAGCGCACATTTGAATATCAAACAATTTCTGAACATCAACTCGTGATCAGTCAGATACACGAACAAAAATTATTCAAAAATCATTATCGTATCCAAGTCACTTATGATCAGCAAGAATTTGATTATACTTTTATCGAAGAATTATTGAGTTTGCTTCATACTAAACATTTTAACTATTCCGCTCAAGCCCTTTACGGATAGTTTTCTCAGGCTATTATCAAGCAACATCCTGAAATGAATCAAAACAGCTAAAAAGAACCCCGACCAGTTGAGTTATCTGTGTCAAGGTTCTTTTTTATTACATATCAGCAAAAGAGTGGCTGCTTCTAGCAATCCGAAGCAAGCCACTCATTTTGATTATTTGTCTTTTTCTCCTAAACCAACACGGTCAAAGATCACATCCACATTTTTCAAGTGATGATGGTAGTCAAATGCGTCATCGATCTCTTCTTTTGTTAAAACAGAAGTAACCGTTGGATCCTCTTCAAGTAAAGGTCTAAATTGAACTTGATGATCCCATGCATAAGCTGTTTTAGGTTGAACCAAGTCGTAAGCTTCTTCTCTTGTCATACCTTTGTCAATCAGTTTCAACATCACACGTTGACTATAGATCAAGCCAAAAGTAGCTTCCATGTTACGTTTCATATTCTCAGGAAAGACCGTCAGATTTTTTACGATATTTCCAAAACGATTCAACATATAGTCCAATAAAATTGTTGTATCAGGTAAAATGATTCGTTCTGCTGACGAATGAGAGATATCTCTTTCATGCCACAACGAAACATTTTCATAGGCTGTGACCATATGACCACGAATCACTCGAGCAAGTCCAGCCATGTTTTCTGAACCGATCGGGTTTCGTTTATGAGGCATTGCTGAAGACCCTTTTTGTCCTTTAGCGAAGAACTCTTCTACTTCTCTCGTTTCTGATTTTTGCAAACCACGGATTTCTGTTGCAAAACGTTCGATGCTAGTAGCAATCAATGCCATAGTCGCAAAGTACTCTGCGTGGAGATCACGTGGGAGCACTTGCGTAGAGATCTCTTGCGGACGAATCCCTAATTTTTCACACACATATTCTTCAATAAATGGCGGAATGTTCGCAAATGTTCCTACCGCTCCTGATATCTTACCTGCTTCAACACCTTTGGCTGCATGCTCAAAACGTTCAATATTTCGTTTCATTTCTGAATACCAAGTAGCTAATTTCAAGCCAAATGTCGTTGGTTCAGCATGAACGCCATGCGTTCTTCCCATCATCACTGTGTACTTATGTTCTTTAGCTTTTTCACCAATAATTGCCGTAAAACGTTTCAAATCATCTCGTAAAAGATCATTTGCTTGTTTGATTTGATAGCCATAAGCTGTATCCACGACATCAGTACTCGTTAAGCCGTAGTGGACCCACTTACGTTCTTCGCCTAATGTTTCAGAAACTGCTCGAGTAAAGGCAACAACGTCGTGACGTGTTTCCTTTTCAATTTCCAAAATACGTTCAATATCAAAAGATGCATGTTCACGAATTTTTTTGACATCTTTTTTAGGAATTTCTCCTAATTCTGCCCATGCTTCGTCAGCTAAAATTTCTACCTCCAGCCAAGCTTGGTATTTGTTTTGTTCTGTCCAGATATTGCCCATTTCAGGTCGTGTATAACGTTCTAACATCAATTTTTCTCCTTTAATCCCAAATATTGGTTTTCTTTATTTCATCCAAAGTTTGTTGAATGTCTTCAGTTACGATAGTAATATGCCCCATTTTACGACCCTTTTTCGCTTGTGCTTTCCCATAAAAATGAAATTGCCAATCTGGTTTTTTATCGATCAAATGATAGCTTTCTAATAACTGCTCGCCCAATACATTGACCATCACTGCCTCACTCAATAAACGGACTTTTTTACTTAATGGCCAACCACATATTCCCCGAATATGGGCATCAAATTGACTCATCGAGCATGCTTCAATGGAGTAATGTCCCGAGTTGTGAGGTCGTGGTGCTAATTCATTCACATATAAACCACCAGTTTTTGTTAAAAACATTTCAATGCAAAGTACGCCAGATAAGCTCATTCCTTCAGCGATGACTCGAGCAATCCGCTCTGCTTCTTCAACAACCTCATCAGCGATTGCTGCTGGTGCAATCGTTTCATGTAAAATGTTGTTACGGTGGATATTTTCAACCACTGGAAATGTACTATAATCCCCTTGTCCGTTTCCAGCAACTAAGATCGAGATTTCTTTTTCAAAGGGGATCCATGCTTCCAATACACAGGTCCCTTCCCTTAGTAAATCCATTGCTGGCGCAAGGTCTGCCCGACTTTTCAAGACGTATTGTCCCTTGCCGTCATATCCACCTCGTGTCGTTTTCAACACACAAGGATAACCAATACCATCAATGGCATCTTGAATATCGGTTGGACTTACAATTGTCGCATAAGGAGCAATAACGATATTATTCGTTTCTAAAAAAGATTTTTCTAAAAGACGATCTTGGGTGATCGCCAATAAATCAGTTCCTTGAGGAATAAACGACATAGAAGAAATGGCATTTAATGCTTCCACACTGACGTTTTCAAATTCATACGTGATAACATCTGTTCGTCTAGCAAGTTCTTCCAATGCAAAAGTATCATCGTATGTTCCTTGAATATACCAATCAGCTACTTGAGCTGCTGGACAATTCGTTACAGGATCAAGAACCCCGACTTTAAAGCCCATTTCTTTTGCACTGATCGCCATCATCCGTCCTAATTGTCCGCCACCGACAATTCCGATCGTTGATCCAGGCAACAAAGGTTTAACCAAGTTGATCACTACTTTCTATCACAGTTTCAGCTAACATTAACCGTCTTTTCGCTAACTTAGCCTCCAACTTTAAATCATACATTGAAAGCATCTCAACCGCAAGTAGTCCAGCGTTAATTGCCCCCGCTTTTCCAATCGCCGTCGTTGCCACAGGAACACCACCAGGCATCTGGACAATAGATAATAGCGAATCTAATCCGTTCAATGTTCGTGTTTGTACCGGAACGCCAATTACTGGTAAGGTTGTTTGAGAAGCCACCATTCCTGGCAGATGAGCGGCTCCACCTGCTCCAGCAATGATCACTTTGATTCCCCTTGCTCGTGCTTCTTTGGCATACTGAAACATCAAATCAGGTGTACGATGCGCAGAGACGACTTTCTTTTCATAAGCCACCTCAAACTCTTCTAGAATCTCGCAAGTATTTTTCATCGTTTCCCAATCAGATGTACTCCCCATAATTACCGCAACCTTGATTGTCATACATTTCTCCTTTCTCTACTTTCACATTCATATTTTAGCAATCGGTTTTTTTGATGTCAAAGAATTTTCGAATATTATAAAGATTTTCAGCTTTAATGTTCGGTATTTGTATCAGCGAAAAAACGAGAGTGAGACAATAGTTCTTTCTCAAAAAGAAAATAAGTTCGATTTTGATGTTTATTGTCAAAATCGAACTTATTTTTTGTTATGCGCACTTTCCTCTCCATATATTTTCCTAATTTTCTTAAATATAATGCCATCAGTGCCAAACCAATACCAATCGTTGCTCCTTGTTTTCCACGTAAATGGAAACGATGGAACACCAAGCTAGCCTTTAGATATCCGAACGCGGGTTCGACATCCATTTTTCGTTTCCGATAAATCGAACCAGCTTTCTCCTCTAGAAGCTTTTTTCTGCATTCTGCTTTGAAATAGCGCCAATTATTATTTACTTGAATTTTTCGCTTTTGTTCACTTTTCGCACGCGTGCATTGACGACGGACTGGACAGTTCCGACAATCCTCACATTCATAGATTTTGAAATCTCGAATAAAGCCACCTTTATCTATTCTGCGACTATAATTTTTGAACGGTACCGGACGATTCGCTGGGCAAATATAGGTGTCTTGTTCTTCAAAATAACGCCAATTCTCCACGTTAAACGAATTCTCCTTGTCCTTCTTTTTATTTTCTTTGTGGTAACTTCCATAGGTAATCAAGGGGGTTTTATGTAAAACATCGTTGATATACATGTAAATTTCTTCGCTACCATACCCTGCATCTGCCACAATGTACTCCGGCAACTCCTTATGTTGGTCTAAAAAACTATCTAAAAATGGCTTCAATGTTTTGGTGTCTGTGGGATTCGGAAATAATTCATAGCTCAAAACATACTGATTTTCGGTGGTGATTTGTAAATGATAACCTGGTTTGAGCTGTCCATTTCGCATATAATCGTCTTTCATCCGCATAAAGGCGGCATCAGTAAATGTTCTACATCTAGTGGTAAAGTTGTTTGGTTGATGGTATTATTTTTAAACATAAAGCACACTCCTTTGATTTTTGTTTAAGCACTTGAATCATACAAGGTTGTGTGCTTTTTGTGTGCCTTAAAATCAAAATAAAATGGGACAATAATCAGATTTTTTCTGACTATTGTCCCACTCTCTAATCTTAGTATGTTTTTGTAAATGGAAACAATAAATTTCGTGGGAACTATCATATCCTTTGTATAGATTTATGTAATTATCCATTATACAAGTAGAAGAAAAGAGTAGTTTTTCATCTTTTCCTAACAAAAGAAATTATTAGAATATAACAATAATCTTAACGTGTTAAGATTGAACTATGAATAAAAATAGAGGAGTGAAGAGATGAAAGAATGGTATGAAGGGTTTTACTTTACAAAAGATGAGATTAACAGTCAAAGAAAAATAACTGAAAAAGCAAAACAAGCCCTTAATGTGAAACATGAATATTCATCAGCGAGCAAAGTGGCGAAAGAAAACTACGAAAAAGAAAATAAATGTTTGGAATATATGAAAAGTCATCATCAGGAAGAAAAGGATCAACCAGCATTTAGCACAAAAGAAATAGATGAAGCAAAAGTCCAAGTGTATAAATTGGAAATGCAGCATGCTCGGATATCCGATCCTTTTGGCAATGAAGCATTAAAAATATCAGAAAAACTTAAATATGCCAAAAACAGATACAATCATATGGAAAACATAAATAAACCCAAAGTACAACGACAGCAACAAGCGAAAGAGGCAGAACAAGCAACGGCTAATTTGGGCATGTTACAAGCAAAGAGAACAAAGAGGAGAACCTGATGATAAAAAAATTAAGGTGTATATGGACAATTTTAAAAAGTCAAACAACCAGTTAGAAGCAAAATATAATAACTTAACGACTAACAGTCCTGATAAAAATGGAAAACTCAAAGAAAACCAATTTGAGGAAATCACAAACACTGTGCAGTATGTTAAAGATAATAAACATAAAATGTCCCTGCTAGATAAAGAAGTGCCTGACATCAAAGATAAATTAAGTAAAGAAGAAAAGAGCCGAAAGAACATAAAAAATCAAATAAATGAAATAGATAATTCGTCATTTTTCAATAAAATTATAGTGTATTTTACAGGAGAAAAGAGAGATTTAACGAAAAAGTTAGACACAAAAGATCAAAATATAGCAATGTATAAGGGTCAATTGCGTACGATATCTGAAGATAAAGCAGCATATATAATGGAGAGTGAAGCAGCAATAGATAAAATGTTACCCATAAGTCAAGAAAAACAGGCTAAGCTTAATGCTTTAAAAACGAATCTCAAAACTTTGATGAATGAGGTGAATCATTTATCTAAAAATACACAAGTAACCCAACAAATTGATCCCAAATTCAAGGATGATTTGACAAACTTAGAAAATTCGAATAAAATACTTTCGGAAAAAATTAATAATTCAATAAAAATAGTTCAAAATTTAGCTGACCAAAAAAAGGAATTTGCAACAATGAGGGGGCAAAGTACATTTATTGATCTAAAAGATAATGCGAAGGAAAAACAAAGTGAAATTTTAAGTCAAGGGAAACAACCTGAAAAAAGTAAACAACCAGATAAATCAGAGCGGGGTTCCTCTTTTGCATAGCATAAATAGCATATAATAAGTATAGAATATTGATTTTAGCGTATACATAAAGAAATAAACTAGAACGAGGTTGAGACAAAGGTATTTAGCGTCAAGAAATAAGCAGGAATTTCCAAAATTTGCTTTTCAACTTTTTGGTCAATCCCTGCTTATTTTTCGAAGATGTTACTTTTGTCTCAGTCTCATTTTTAGGACGATTCAAGTTATTTTTTCGCTAATGCTTCTTCAATAATCTCTTCATCTTTTTTCAACCCGTTAAAAATAAGATTCAAAACGATCGCTGTCACGCTACTCATGACGATCCCATTCCCCGTAAACATTTGAACTGTTGGGGGTAATTGGCTAAATAAAGTCGGCATAATATTGAATCCTAAGCCAAAACCAATCGAAACAGCAGTAATCAAGAGATTTTTGTCATTCGTAAAATCAACTTCCATCAACATCCGAATACCTTGAACAGCAACCATCCCAAACATGACTAACATGCCGCCACCTAGAACTGGCTCTGGAATGATTTGTGCCAAAGCACCTATTTTAGGAAATAATCCAAGAATAATCAAAAAAATTGCAGAGAAATAAATTGGTTTTCTTGTCTTGATACCTGAAAGTTGGACTAGCCCAACATTTTGAGAAAAACCAGTGTAAGGGAATGTATTGAAAATCCCACCTAAAATAACCGCCAGACCTTCGGCACGATAGCCTTTTTTCAATTCTTCTTCGCCCACTTTTTGTCCAGTGATATCCCCTAGCGCAAAGTAAACACCTGTTGACTCTACCATACTCACAATAGAAATAATGATCATCAACAAGATCGACCAGACATCAAAAGTTGGTTTTCCAAAATAAAAAGGTTGAGGCACGTGAAAAACAGGTGCTTGACCAATCGCACTTAAATCCACCATTCCCAGTACAGCAGCTAAAATACTCCCGCCAACTAAACCGATCAGTACAGCAATCGAGCGAACAAAACCTTTAGCCAACATTTGCACTCCGACGATCAGTGCAATTGTAACGAAAGCTAGTAATAAATTGGTTTGATTTCCAAAATTAGTCGCAGATGAATCGCCACCGCCCATTTTTTCGATTGCAACTGGAATCAACGTCAACCCAATCACGGTAATGACTGTCCCAGTCACGATCGGCGGAAATAATCGTTTGATCTTTGAGAAAAATCCAGACACTAAAACAACAAAAATACCAGAAGCGATAATCGAACCATAAATTGCCCCAACACCTTGGTCGCTCCCAATTAGGATCAGTGGTGCAACTGCTTGAATGGCACAACCTAAAACAACTGGCAACCCAATACCAAAAAAACGATTAACCGTCAATTGTAATAATGTTGCTAAGCCACACATAAAAATATCAATCGAGATCAAGTACGTCATTTGCTCTTGATTAAACCCTAGTCCTGTACCGATCAGCAATGGAACAGCAACTGCCCCAGCATACATTGCTAAGAGATGTTGTAAACCTAATACTGCGGCTTGGCCATTTTTTGTTTCTTTCTCCACCTTTATGCATCCTCCTCAAGAAATTCAACTTGTCCGTTGGATAACGCCGCAATTCGTGCCAATGAAACAACTTTCAAGCCCATTTCTTCTAATAGCTGACGGCCATCTTGGAACGATTTTTCAATCAGGATGCCGATCCCTTCGACTCCTGCACCTGCTTGGCGGCACAATTCAACCAACCCTTTCGCCGCTTGACCGTTCGCTAAGAAATCATCAATGATTAAAACCTTGTCCTCTGCAGATAAAAATTTACGAGAGATAGAAATCGTACTAGTCACTTGTTTTGTAAAGGAATAAACAGAAGTAGTCAACAATTCTTCATCCATCGTCAAGCTTTTGGCTTTTCTGGCAAAAATCATTGGTACATTTAATGTCTGTGCCACAAATAAAGCTGGTGCAATTCCAGAAGCTTCAATCGTTACCACTTTAGTGATTCCTTGATCTTTGAAAACTTCCGCAAATCGTTGGCCTATTTGTTCCATTAATACCGGATCCACTTGATGCGTCACAAAGCTATCTACTTTTAAGACGCCTTCACCTAGCACACGGCCATCTTTTTGAATACGTTCCACTAATTCTTTCACTTTATTTTCCCCTTTTTCATTTATTGATATCAAAGCTAACCACTATTCGACCTCATGGATCACCCTTTCAAGGTTTCAAGCTCGTGCGAAATACGCAAAAATGCCTGCTTTTTAAACAAAAAAACCCTTTTACTAAATAAGTAAAAAGGGTGCAAGACACTCTTTCACTTATAGTCCAGCATTTACGGTGCTGGCTAGAAACTGTCATCCTTATCATGACGATATATAAGTGGGCTATATCACTACGTTCCTTCGATCCTCTTAAGAAACAAAATAGTGATCTATTTTGCTCAAGTAGTCTAGAAGTAGCTTTAATAAAATGTGTTGATTGGTTCAAGCATTCATAATCGTTGGTTGGCACTTTTAATGTTAGCTGTTGTTCCAAACGATGAAAACAGTTTAACATCTGTTTCAGAAAGTGACAACCAACTTTCACTATTTTTTTCTAAAATCTAATATTTTTGATCTCATTCAGCAAGGTTGTTCGGTATTTCTGACAGAAATAAAGAGAAAAAAGAGAATTTACGTGAGTGCCACGATTTTTTCTCTTTTTTGACTTGTTTTTGATTTTTATGATTCCTCTTGCTTTTCAAGTTGTCGATACTTTTCCATTTTACGACTAAATAATTCCCCGTTACTTGGAGGAGTATAGGTAATAGCGTTCGCTCCAGCTTTGATCGTATCCAAGATGCTTTGATCTGTTGGACCACCAGTAGCAATAATCGGTAGTTCCGGATACTTTTCTCGGAAAAATTTTACCGTTTCAGTTGTTTCTTTCCCTGCACTGATATTGATGATCGTAATACCTGCTGCCAATTTTTCATCGATTTCTGTATATTTCGATGTCACTGTACTAATCACTGGGATATCCACTGCACGACAAACTTCTTGAACTGTTTCAAGTGGTGTGGGTGCATTTAAAACGACTCCTAACGATCCTTGCGCTTCAGCAAATAAGCTCATGTAAGAAGAGCGCGTGCCTTGCGTTAGACCTCCGCCAACACCTGAAAAGACTGGAATGTCTGCTGCTTCGATAATACTTTTAGTGATTGCAGGATGCGGAGTAAATGGGTACACAGCAATCACGGCATTTGCATTTGTATTCCGGACAATTGCTATATCAGTAGTAAAAATAATCGATCGGATCAGTTTTCCAAAAATCTTAATACCACTTGCCTCCATAATGACCTCAGGTACTCTAACGATATCTTTTCGTAGCTCGGTCATAATTTCAGGGGTAAATTGCTCTGCCATCTTGCCACTCCCTTTTTCATAGTTATTGATCATATTGATCCAAGTGATAGGTTTCAATGACTTGGATAATTTTTTGTGCGTAGGAAGGGTCAGTTGCGTAGCCTGCGTCTTGCAGTGCTTGGGCAGCTTCACGATAGTTCGTAGCCGTGATCACTTTTTCATATAATGCTGGATTCCAATCTACCCCATTCACAAAAAGTTGTGTGTGAGAGTCCATCGATTGTTCCCATGAATCATACACACGAAAATCTCCTTGGATCGTGACCCATTCTTCATTCACAAATTCCTTTGTTTCTAAATTGACCTTTTTTTGATCACCATATGCTTTAATTCCAAAAAGATTATTGTATTGACTGGCTAACGTACTCTCGCCCCAGTTTGATTCAAGAATTGCCTGACCTAAAATGATACTTGGGAGAACGCCATAGCCGGTTTGTAATTCTTTCGCATGAGGAGCTAATCGATCAATAAATTGTTGATGCGTTTGTGCCTCATTGTTATTCTGTTCTTGCCCAACAAGAGGCGCTGACAAGCCTCGTAAAGAGAGAACAAAAGCTATCATCAACAATATTCCACCAAAAATCACAGCAATCAAGCGTAATGAATTACGTTTTTGTTTCTTCCATTTTTTTTTGGCCATTCACTACTCCTATTTCTTTTGTAATTGTTCTAAGTATTCTTCTAATGTGATATCATGTTTCGAAATATAGGCCGCACTTTCTTCTCCAACATAACGTAGGTGCCATGGTTCATACGTAATTTTTGTGATATCTTGGCGATCTTTAGGATAACGTATGATAAATCCATATTTAGGCGCATTTTCAGCAATCCATTTTGCCCCTGGTTGATCTCCATAACTTGCCTCTAAAAGCTGTGAAGGATAATTATTATACCAATTTTCATCCACTACATCGACCGCTAAGCCTGTATGATGTTCGCTATGTCCAGGGACGGTGATTGTTTGTTTCGTGATTGCTGTCGCCTCTTCCTCTGAAACATGTTGACTACTCATCACTTCTTGGACATTTTGTGTAAACACCTGTTGCTGTGCTGCAACCGAACGATATGCGGAGACCATCACTAAAGGAAAACCTGCAGATTGTGCTGCTTTCGCAAAATCTTCATAATGGGATTCGATACGTTTATCGATCAAATAACCATTGGGCAGTGATGCCAGCTGCGTGTCTTCATTGATTTCTTTTTCGATTTTATGATCAGGTCCTACCAAGACAAGATCCCAATCGGTCGGTTGAACCTTTGGTAAATCTTCACTTTTTTTGGTAGAATCCTTCACTTTAGTTTCTTTGGAACTCTTTGTTGTCTGTTTGGTTACTTGTTCAGTTGTTTGATTTTCTGCTTGGACGTCAGATTTCATGTGTTGCTCGCTTACAAAGATGTACCCCATTGCGGCAACCATGATCACAACTGCTCCAAACCCTAAAACTTTATTCACTCTTAAAAATCCTCTCATTCCTTTTTATGTTCATTTTTTTCATGAACATAGGTTTCTTCTAAATTCTCGTTTACCCAATCCAACAGTTCCAATTTCTCGCCTTCGATCTGTCTTTGAACGTCTGCAGGTAATCGAAAGTTCAAGATGTCGTCATAACCCCATTCATCATAATTAATACTTACCTTCAAGTCAAGGAACCCTGTAAGATATTGATCGTTTTTTAATGGAATCAATTCGACTTTGGCAGGACCATCCGTTAACCATTTTTGAGCGATTCTCGTTTTGATTTGTTTATACTCTGCCACTGCAGTCGTCCTTTTTTCAGGGAAAATGATCGTTTGTCGTAAAATCTTTTGCGTAAGCATCCATTCATAATCAGTAAACAGGTTTTTGATTTTCTGCATGGTTTCAGATGGAAGGTTCTTCTCTCCTCGTTTCCAGCCTTCCCACTGCGCTTCGTCAATTACTAAATAGTCCTCTAAAAAATTCTTTTCTGTTGCGTACTGTTCCAGTAATACACTAAGAATCAAATCAACATAAACTTGATGCATAAAAGTTTCCCCCTCTACTCATTTTACTTAAATTTCAAAAAAATTCACTACGACTTTACTTTTTCTTATTAAAGTACTCTAACACAAATTTTAACGATTCATTTGGTATAATTAAACAAGGACAATGGCATTTTTTCATTTCATTCACTATATTAAATATAACACGAGAAGGAGTTTTGAAGTATGAAAAAGTATCAATGGGGAATCATTGGCTTAGGAAATATTGCACATGAGTTTGCGGAACATTTTGACCAAGAAACAAGCGAGTTGGCAGCAGTTGCTTCACGAACAATAGATAAAGCAGAAGCATTTGCACAACGCTATCATATTCCTAAAGCATATGGTAGTTATCAAGAAATGCTTAATGACCAAGAAATCGATATTATTTATATTGCCGTTCCCAATCGTCAACATAGTCAACATATCATGGAAGCATTAGCAGCGAATAAGCATGTTTTATGTGAAAAAGCGATCACCATGAATAAAAAAGAACTGACCGAAGCAATGAAATTAGCAGAAGAAAAGAATCTAGTGTTAGCAGAAGCGATGACGATTTTCAATATGCCATTGTATCAACAGTTACGTTCTTTGATCGACACAAACAAGCTTGGGGCATTAAAAATGATTCAAGCACCATTTGGCAGCTATAAAGATCCCGACCCAACCAATCGCTTTTTCAATCCTGAATTAGCTGGTGGTGCTTTATTAGATATTGGGACATATGCCGTCTCGTTTGCTCGTTTCTTTTTGAGCTCTCAACCAGAAGTTATTGCATCAACAATGGTACCATTTGAAACAGGTGTGGATGAACAGTCAGTGACTATTTTAAGGAATAAAGAAAATGAGTTAGCAACGATCAGTCTGACTTTCCAAGCCAAAATGCCTAAAGTGGGAATCGTTGCCTTTGAAGAAGGCTATATCACCATCACCGATTACCCTCGTGCGGATCGTGCGGAGATCATCTTCAATGACGGGACAAAAGAATGGATCGAAAGCGGCAGCACCGCGCAAGCCATGAATTATGAAATCGAAAATATGGTCAAAACTATTAAAGGCGAACTCCCTAACCGTTCGTTGTTTCTGACCCACGATGTCATCGAGATCCTTGATGGGATGCAAAAACTTTGGCAAAAATAAGCTCCTTGAAATAAACCGGAATTTTTCAAAACATGAAAAGCTGTTTAAGCAACGGAGACACCCCCAATGCTTAAACAGCTTCTCTTTATTTCATTCATTGAACTGAATAATTTAACCAATCGATTGTTGCGAAAATTCCGCTTTGATTTCAATAAAGCTCTTAAAGGATTGCAAAAATTGAAACAATTCTGCTCGATCTTCAAATTCTAAACGTTCTTTGGGCATATCCATGTCCCGATATAGTTCGTAGACTTCTTCAATTCGCTTCAATAATTCTTTCCCATCATTCTTTTCAGAAAAAGTTTCTGCAGTATAAACCAACAAGCCGTAAATATGCTTGCCATAAGGAACCGGATCTTGGATTCGATCCAGATTTCCTTGCATATCTTTGATCACGTTGATTTGGGTTCGACGCATGGAAAAATACGTCTCATAGTATTGCGTTTGTTTCACCCAGTAATTCTCTTGGTACTTCCTAGCATCGCTCTGACTTTCTCTTACGAAAGCCAACAATTTATCACAAAGCAGTTGATTGCTAGTATTTCTTCCAGTCAGTAGGAAATCAGCCATGTTGTTTAAAATGATACGAAACTCTTCTTCGATCAATTGTTGATTTTTTTGTAGCTGTTTTTTGATATCCGGCATATAGATATTCGCTACTAGTGCAAAAAAAACACCGATAGCCATTAAACTTGCTGCATTACCGATCAACGACCAACTCATATTTTTTTCACTTAAATAGTGTGTGACTAGCACAGAATTTACGACAATTCCATCCGTCAATTTTAACCCAACAGTCAGAGGAATAAACAGTAGTAGGAACAAGCCAAACCCCAAGATCGTATAATCAAAAATAAAAAAACTAATAAAAGCAATCACAGTCGCTAAAATAAATGCCGCAATCCTTAACATCCCAGTTCTTAAAGTTGAACGTTTCGTGTTGCCCACACTTAACAAAGCAATGATTCCTGCTGAAGGCCAAAACAATAATGAAAACATTTGAGCGGTAACCATGGACAACATACTACTAACCACTGTTTTCACGGTCCTCATTCCGATACGCATAAGCAACCCCTCTCTTTTCTTAGAATTATACTAAAAGACTTAGCTAAAAACTAGCAATCTCTTTAAAAGTTCGTTATCCTATTAAAAAGGACTAAAAGGAGAATAAGCGATGGAATTTGGCCGTTTTCGTTTAGGAATGCGAACAATAAAAAGCGCATTAGCAGTTTTTTTATGTATTTTATTTTTCCACGTCACTGATCGAGGACTACCGATGATTGCTGCATTGTCAGCTGTTTTTTCCTTGCGCCAAGATTTGACCACTACTGTTTCCTTTGGTCGTTCAAGAATCATTGGCAATTCAATCGGCGGCTTTCTCGGAATCATCTATTTTTTAGTAAAGAACTATTTTCACAATGATTTTTTAGTGGAATTATTTCTGCTGCCGGTTCTAGTGGTCATCGTCATCGTGGTATCTGACGGAATCAATAATAATTCTGGGATCATCTCAGCAATCGCCACTTTGTTGTTGATTGCCCTGAGCGTTCCTCAAGGCGAATCCTCTTTATATGCGATCCAACGAGTCTTAGACACATTCATTGGAACCTTTATCGCCATCGGAATCAATTTCTTTCTCCGTCCACCTGAGACAGAAAAGAAAGAAGAGCTTGTAGAAGACTTAGTTGAGCTGCAAAAAAAAGAAGCGTTGCTTAGAGAAAATTTGGCAGAAGTCGAAGAACAGATCAAAAAACACAAAAATAGCTAATACATAAATAAACAAACCAGTCTCTTCAACATGAAAGAAACTGGTTTGTTTATTTTTCTAACTAATTTTAGCGATAATTATTCTGCTTGATCGGGTTGTTCCCCGTTTTCATAGAGATTAACTTGTTTCATCGTTCCACGATTAGAGAGATTTTCGATAATGTCTTTGATATCTAATCCTGTTGTTTCTTTCAACGTTTCTTGAGTGGAAGCTAAGAGATTGGTAGCATAGTTAGTCACCCGGTTTGCTCCGCCATTTTCGCTTGACCCGTTACTGGTATCAACCACTGAGATTTTCTCAATGTTTCCTAATGGTTGTGCTGCTTCTTTCATTAATTGTGGTAACATCTCGATTACCATACTCAAGACCGCTGCTTCACCATATTCTTTGAACGCATCTGCAATTTTGGCTTTGGCTTCAGCTTCGGCCGCTCCTTTGGCTAAAGTCGCTTCCGCTTCCGCTTGACCAGCTAACCGGGTTTTATTGGCTTCGGCTTGTGCCAGAGCTTCAACGCGGAATTGTTCAGCTTCGGCTTCAGTTACTTCTTTTACCTTTTGAGCTTGTGCTTCTTGTTCTTTGGCATAACGATCCGCATCAGCTTTTTTCTTCACTTCTGAATCGTATTGTTTCTCACGACGAATGATTTCTTTTTCTTCTAATTCAATTTGTTTTTGTCGTTCAATGACTTTTACTTCCATTTCTTGTTCAACAACATGTTGTTGCGCCCGAGCGCTTTCCAAGTTATAGGCTTGGTCTGCTTTGGCTTTTGCAATATCTTGTTCTTGCTTGTAAGAAGCTAGTTTTAATTCTTTTTCTTTGATTGATTCTGCAATTTCCGTCTGTCTTTGTAGTTCCGCTGCTTGAGAATCTTTTTCAGCTTCTGCTTTTTTAATACGTGTTTCTTTTAACGCTTCTGCTTCCGCAATATCTGCGTCACGTTTCACTTGGGCGATCCGTGGTTTCCCTAAAGAATCTAAGTAACCGTTTTTATCACGGACTTCTTTGATCGTAAACGAAACAATGATCAATCCCATTTTCGCTAAATCAACAGATGCTACTTCTTGAACGCTTTGACTAAATTTGTCGCGGTTTTGATAAATTTCTTCTACAGTCATCGAACCCAAAATGGAACGAAGATGCCCTTCCAAAACTTCTCTTGCTTCATTTTCAAGTTCCTCACGTGTTTTACCTAGAAACTGTTCTGCAGCAGTCGCAATCTCTTCCACTGAAGAACCAATCTTGATGATCGAGGTGCCATCACACATCACTGGTACCCCTTGTTCGGTATAGACTTCTGGCGTCGAAACATCTAACTTGCTTGACAAGAGACTGATTCGATTCGAGCGTTGAAAAACTGGTAAAACAAATGCTCCGCCACCACGAACGATTTTGATTTTATTATTACTTTCATCTGCGTGGACATTTTTACTGCCTAAATAACTCCCGCTAATAATTAATGCTTCATCTGGTTTGGCAGTTTGATATTTTGCTACAAAGACGATCAGTAACATTAAAATGATCAATACTGCAATAGCAATTGCGATATAAACTCCTGATATTTCCATTTCTTACCACACTCCTTCATATTTTTAGCATGCCTTCATAAGGCGTTACATAACAAACTCTTTCTTTTACTTCAATGATCAAGACCTGTTCCCCTTGCTTAGCTGGTGAACTTTGTGGGGCATAAAAGCATGCAGGTCGCGTAATCGAACCAGTCACACTTTTTAATTGGATCTCCCCCATCCCTTTTAATGGTATGGGTGTAACTACGATCGCCATCTGTCCTTCAAGAGTTTTTTCTGATGCCGACAACGTACTTTCAGCATTTTTCATCGGCATTCGGACATAAAAATTGAGCAAAAACACTAAAACAGTTGCAATCGCCCCACTTGAAATCAATAGAAACAGCGAATCTAATTCTGTTAAGCGCTCTCCTAAATACCCAAACAGGCTGGTAAAAGTTAGCCAAGGGACAATGAGTATCGGGTCAATTGGACCATCGAAATCAAAAATATCTCCAAAGACTAGCAGAAAAACTGCAATCCCCGCACAAGTTAAAAGTGTATACCAATAAATCGTCTCTAACGCCATCCCTCCAATCATGTAATCGCCTCCTCCTCTGTTTTGTTCTATCATACCAATAGAATAACTTTCTGTATAGTTTGATCGATAATTTTGTTTTACCAATTTCCCAATGACGATTTAGCCAGTGGGGCGGACACCCCACCGGCAACAAAAGCACTTTAATGCGATCGTTTATTATTTTTGTTCGCTTCTTTTCTTTAAAAAGAAAATGGCTCATGCATCTAGTTTGTGAGTTGATTTTACCGTCATCCCTACAAAAGCTTTCTCTAATTCAACAAGAAGGAATAAAACCAATCCAGGTAGTAAACTGATGCTTACTTCTTGGACAGTCAACGAAACTGTCCCAATCGCAATTTTTAATGGTGGGAACACTAACATCAATCCTTGTAAGAGGATCATCGCTCCAATCGAATAGAGTAATGCCCGATTTTCAAAAAGATCTTTTGTCAGACTAAATTCAGTCACTCTTCGACAATTAACCATGTAGAAGGCTTGTCCAAAAACCATCGCATTGATCAGAACGGTTTGTTTCGCTTCAGCAGGAACAAAATCCATTGCAACGAACCCTAAAATAGTCATGATGATCCCAACATATAAAATACGCAAAAGTGCATATTTTGATAGGATTTTTTCGTTAATTGGTCTCGGTGGACGATTCATAACATCTTGATCTGCTTTTTCAAAACCCAATGCGTATGAAAGGGTGATCGAAGCGACTAGATTTAACCACAAGATTTGTACAGTAGTTAAAGGTAATGGGAAATTTCCTACCAATGAAAAGAGCAACAGTAATCCTTGGGCTAAACAAGTTGGCAAATAAAAGAGAATCGTCTTTTTCAAATTATCAAAAATACGTCGTCCTTCTTTCACGGCTTTTGCAATGGTCTCAAAATTATCATCTACCAACACCATGTCTGCTGCCTGTTTGCTAACATCGCTCCCTTTGATTCCCATAGCGATCCCGACATCGGCTTTTTTCAAAGCTGGCGCATCATTAACGCCGTCCCCAGTCATTCCAACAATTTCATCTTGTTCTTGGAGATAGGTCACAATAGCCAATTTATGTTCAGGTGTCGTCCTGGCAAAAACATCATTCTCACGGACAGCGATCTTCCATTCTTCTTCTGTCAATTGATCTAGTTCCGTTCCCGTAATCGCCGATTTAGCATTTTTTAAACCTAATTCCTCAGCGATCGCTTTTGCTGTTGCTTGATGATCGCCAGTGATCATTTTTACTCTGATCCCTGCTTGTTGCATTTCCTTGACTGAAGCAATAGCTGATTCCTTTGGCGGATCAATGATGCCACTAAGTCCAATCATCACTAGCTCATTCGTTAATTCTTCATGTGACAATTCACGATCCTTTAACTCTTTCATTGCAAACGCTAAGACACGTTGGCCTGTTTGCGCTAATTGTTCGTTTTTTTGTAACCACATAGCATGATCTATCTGTTGTTGTCTTCCATCTGATCCCAGTTCATATTGCACTTTATTCAGTAAAACATCTGGCGCACCTTTCACAAATAAGATCCTTTTTCCTGCAATCTCATGGACGGTCGCCATATATTTGTAAGCTGAGTCGAAAGGGATTTTATCAACGACTGGATAAAGTTCGATCGGTTGTTGATTGGTCCATTTTAATAAAGCTAATTCCGTGGCATTACCTGAAGTTGGACATACTCCTTGAGTTAGTTGGGTTTCTTGACAATTATGCATCGCTTCAACAAGCCAAGTCTCATTTTTGGTCCAGTTTTTTTCTTCAAGCATTTCCACCCCATGGTTCGCTTCTCTAGTCGCTAAGCTAACCAATGTCATTTCATTTTTAGTCAGTGTTCCTGTTTTATCTGAACAAATTACTGTCATTGCCCCTAACGTTTCAACTGTAGGTAGATTTTTGACGATTGCTTGTTTCTTTGCCATCCGATTGACACCCGAAGATAAAATAATCGTTAAGATCGAAGGAAGTCCTTCTGGGATAGAAGACACGATCAAGGCAATGACAGCTGTCGCTATATAGCCCCAAGTCATGCCATAATAAAAGTAGGATACGGTAGCTAGCAATAAAATCAACGCAGCGATTCCTTTAAATATACTAGTATTCATTTCCTTGATCTTCTTCAATAAAGGCGTTTCTTGTTCAGAGATCGACCCTAATGAAGTGCTGATTTTTCCAATTTCTGTAGCAGTTCCAACCGCGACTACGATCCCTATTCCTCTACCTGATTCCACTTTAGTCCCAGAAAAAGCCATATTCGTTTGTTCCGCTAAAGGAGTCTCTAGCGGTAACGGGTCGGTCGTCTTTTGGATCGCATGGGTTTCTCCAGTAAGAATTGCTTCATCGATTTGTAAATTGAACGTTTCACTCAAACGAACATCTGCAGAAACGATATCTCCAGCAGCCAATACGAGTTGATCCCCCACCACTAAATCAGCTGGTGCAATCTCTTTTTGCTGTCCCTTTTCGATGATGACTGCTTTTTCACTAAGTAATTCCGCAATGCTGTCTAAAGATGAAGCTGCCTTTCGTTCTTGTAAATAGCCGATCAGCGCATTTAAGAAAACAACTAAAAAAATCATACTGCCTTCAATATATGCGCCTGTAAAAAGCTTAACGATCGCAGCTCCTAGTAAAATGTACATCAGTGCATCATGAAAGTAAGAAAGAAATTTTTTCCATTCTGGAACTTTAATACCATTTTCTAAGACGTTTCTTCCATACTTAAGTTGTCGTTCGTTCCTTTCTTGTTCGTTCATTGCTTTTTTTACCATTAATTTTTCTTTGATTTCTATGATTGATAAGGTGTACCATTCTTTCATTTTTTTCCTCCAATAATTCTTACTGATCAAATCATAAAGGTTAGAGTGACTCTAAGGTCAAGAAAAATTTAAGCAAATCTATCTATGTAGAATAAGAAAATCAATTCCATTCACATTTCCCCCACGTTTCGTAGTAAAATAACCTTACTTAAAATGACTGATCAATGGAAGTGATGATTTGAAAATCAATGAATTAGCAAAGCTCTATGATATTACAGCCCATACTTTACGCTATTATGAAAAATTAGGTTTGATTACACCGGATTATGATGAAAATGGCTATCGAAATTATTCTTACGAACACATTGAACAACTGAATACCATCCGTGACCTACGTTATTTTGACGTCTCCATTACTGAGATCGCCGATTATTTGAAGCAAAAAGAAATCAGCAAGACAAAAGAATTATTAGCTTTTGAAATCGAGGCACTTCATCAACTCATCAGTGACTCACAAAAAAAAATCGAACTATTAATCGAACGTGTCCAGTTAATTGAAGAAGCAGAAAGCATAGACTATCAAGAAGTGCTATTAGTGCAGCAACCGAAAAGACTGATTCTTAAAGCTTCTACGGTTGCGACGGATGAACAAATCGACTTTTCGTTAAAAGAACTTCATAAAAAATACGAACCTTTATTAAGCACTAATAATCAAAATCTTTTTGGTAGTATCATCCATTTAGAAGAAGATCCTTTTACCTATCAAGTATTTTATTTTTGTCCTGACCTTACGATTAAAAATGAGGATGCTGAGATACTCCCTGCTGGAAATTATCTTAGTTATAGTTTTAAAGGTGACTATGAACAAAGGAAGAAAGGAATTGCTACCATCATGAACTACCTGACTACCCATTCGCTTCATAGAGCCAGTCCATTTTATGAATCTTATCTGATTGATTTTCACGAAACGAATAAGCCAGAAGAATATGTGACGCGTTTAGAAATTTTAGTTGAATCGTAGCTTGGGATAACTAATATTTATACAAGAAAAAACTACGTCTGAGTTTGACATCAGACATCAAACTCAGACGTAGTAACTCTTTTATAAATCAAGAATAAAAATTTGCTACTAAGTGCTACGAATCAATAAATGTGAAGACTTCAAGTAAGCCCCCGCAAGCTTCGTCATTTTTGACCGTAATATGCATGCATCCCATGTTTTCGATAGTAGTGCTTATCTAAAAGATATTGTGGAATAGATTGCATAGCAGGATTAATTTTTTCATTTTCTTTAGCCATTAAGCATATTTCGTCTAAGATCAAGCTATTCTCTACCGCCTTTGCAGGGGTTTCACCCCAAGTAAATGGGCCATGTCCATAAACGAATACACCAGGAACTTCAGTGGGAGCTAATTGTCTTTCTTGAAACGTTTCAACAATCACATGACCAGTGTTTCTTTCATAAGCACTTTTAACTTCTTTTTCAGTTAATTGCCGTGTGCAAGGAATCGTTCCATAAAAAGCATCCGCATGAGTTGTTCCATAGGCAGGCAAGTCTCGACCAGCCTGCGCCCACATGACTGAATGAGTGGAGTGCGTGTGGACGATAGCATTGATTTTTTCAAAAGCTTGATACAAAATCACATGAGTCGATAAATCAGAAGAGGGCTTCATCCCATCTTCTTCTAGCAGATTTCCAGCTAGATCAGTCACTACCATTTGTTCGGGAGCCATCTGTTCATACTTTACACCACTTGGCTTGATCACGATCACCCCAAGCGCTCGATCAATCTCACTGACATTGCCCCAAGTCAACTTAACTAGTCCATATTGAGGTAGTGCCAAATTTGCTTCATAAACACGTTGTTTCATTTCTTTAATGATCGGATTACGCAAACTCATAACCTGCCTCCTTTAGCTTCGGATAAAGATAGCTCTTTGCTGCTACGATTTCTTTTTTAAAATCCGGATTTTTTTCACTCCACATTTCAATTAAAAATGACCCATTATAATTCATCTGTTTGAGTTTCTTTAACAAACCCTCAAAGTCAACACAGCCTGCGCCAAAAGGAACATCACGAAATTGACCTGATGATTCAGTTGTTACTGGATAGGTATCCTTTAAGTGGATGGAAGAAATCCAATTGATCCCTTTTTCTAGTTCACGTTCTGGATCGTTTTCTTGCCAAGCTGAAAGGTTCCCAAGATCTGGGTAGACTTGAAGATAAGGTGAATCAATCTGGCGTTTGATTTCTAAAAATTTAGTGATTGAATTCATAAATGGATCATCCATAATTTCAATTGACAAGATTATTCCATATTCAGAAGCTATTTTGACGCTTTCTTCAAGTCCTTCAATAAATAATTTTCGTGATAGCCTTGTTTTTTTTTCATAATAGACATCGTATCCGGCTACTTGGATAATTTTGATACTTAAGCGCTGAGCAAGTCGGATCGCTTTGACCATCAATTCTTTGGCTTTTATCCGATACGCTTCATTTGAAGAGCCAAAAGGAAACCTGCGATGACCACTCAGACAAATGGAATTGATCCGTATGCCCGTCTCTTTCATGTCTTTGCGTATTTGATTGATCATCTCGTCAGACCAATTGAGTCGAGCTAGGCGTTCATCTGTCTCGTCAATCGACATCTCAATAAAGGAAAAACCAAGTTCCTTTGCTAATAAAAAGCGCTCTTTCCAAGAGATATCTTTTGGTAGTGCCTTCTCATAAATTCCGATTTGAGCCAAGTCTATTCCCCCCAAATGCGAATCATTTCTTGTTTAAAATCATTGGCTGCTTTTGCAGGATCGTCCGCACTAGAAATCCCTCTTCCAGCTATAAAAGTTTCCACTTCAATCCCTGCGAATAATTTCAATGTTTCCACGTTTAATCCACCTGTCACAGAAACTGCAAAGCCCATTTCTATCAATTTCTTTACTTTTGTCAGATCCCGTTCTCCCCAAGTTTCACCAGAAAGTAATGCATCTCGACTTTGATGATAGATCACCTGTTGGATACCGATCCTCCGCCATTCAGCTGCTTGTTCATAGGTCCAATCTCCATACAGTTCGACTTGCAATGCCTTCACTTCTTTTTGAGCTGCTTCCATGGTTGGCAGAGTAGCACAGCAGATAACAGTCATAAAATCCGCACCGGCATCAGTTACATTTTTGGCTACCGTTCCCCCGGCATCCGCACATTTTGTATCAGCAACAATTGTTTTCCTTGGAAACATGCTACGAATACAGCTGATGGCTTTGCGCCCCTCTTGCAGACATAAAATGGTTCCAATTTCAATAATATCGACAATATCCCCTACTTGAAATACATCTGCTAATGCTTGTTCTAAATCATTATGATCCAAAGCAATCTGTAATTTTGGTCTGCTCATTTTGTCTTCCTCTTTTATTTAGATTTTTGATACAACGCTGATTCAGCAAATTTTTCACCAATTTCTTTGGCTGACATGACATTTTTAATGCCAATCACTGTAATTCCTTTTTTCTCTGCTTGGGTAAACATATTCAAAAAATTGACTGGTGTAAAAACGACATCATACTGAGTCGCAGAACTTTTTCCTTCAGAAATTGCACAATGATGGATTTTGGTAATTGACACACCTAGTTCTTTCATTGCCTTTTCGACGCTTCTCATCATCATCAAACTTGTTCCCGACCCGTTTGCGCAAGATACTAAAATTCTCATTATGTTTTCCTCCTATGTGTTCATTTTAATTTTATTGTTGTATTTAATTCTCGTTGTGATATTTTTCTGCATATTGCTCATAATCATCGACGATCAAAAAGTACCCGTCTGGATTTTTACGGTATTGTAATTGTGGAATAATCAATAGCCCAACCACGACTAATGCGATACCAACATACCCCAAAAACTTCATCATTACAGTAAATAATGGCCAAGCAGTGGCCCAGTCAAACATACCGAGATAGCCACCATATTTTGACATGCCGATCCAAGTTGCAAAAACGGCCGATCCACCAACTTGAATGATTCCAGAAAGAAATGGGAACAGACAGGCGGCTTTGAAACCACCTCGATTGTTGGCAAAAACTGCGATAACTGCATTGTCAAAGAACAGTGGAATAAAACCAGCAATCACGATGGTTGGTGATTTGAACAAAATGAGTAAGGCAATCATCAAAAATTGACCTAAGGCACCAAACAAGAAGCCAATGGTTACGGCGTTAGGTGAACCAAAACCAAAAGTAGCAGCTACGTCAATCCCAGGAACCGCACCTGGTAGGATTGTATTTGAGATCCCTTGAAAAGATTGTGTTAGCTCATCCACGAAAGTACGGACTCCTAATTGTAAAATGGCTAGGTAGACAGCAAAATTCAATGATGTTGTCATAATATAGAACAAGAAACTTTGTCCTTCTTGCATAAACTGTGCTTGAATCAAATAATCTTTTCCTAGCACTAACAAAATAATTCCAAAAAATAAAAGCATTAATAAAGAAGTTGCTACCATATTTTCATTAAATATAGATAAAAAACCTGGTAATTCAATATCTTCCAATTTTTTATCCACTTTTTTAGAGTGTTCTTTTTTTTGATCACGTTTCTTTAAAAACTCGGCTAACTTCGCAAATATATAGATACCAAACATTTGCTGATGTGCCACAGAAAAACCAGCGCCCTCGGTTAACTCCTGGGTGATACCAACTGTTAAATTAGAAGCTACTGCCCAATAACAGCCTAAAATCAGTCCCATAAAAATCAGAACTTGAATTCTTCCTAAAGAGGGAAAACAAAATAATAATATCCAAAAAGCAGTTGCAGATTGTTGAATCTGAACATTTCCAGTTGTAAAAACCGAACGTAATTTTGTATATTTTTGAAAACGAACGAGTAAGATATTCATAACAAAAGCAATCAAAAGTAAAATCATGACATCCCCAAATGTACGACCAAATGTTTCCTCTAATCCAGAGTCAACGGCATTTTGTCCAAAATATGGATCGGTGACCATCGCATCCAGATTAAACCGTTCTTTTAAACCTACTAAAATGGGGCGGAAGTTGTTTACTAATCCTCCTGAACCAACCGTCAAAATGAAGTAACCGACTGTTGCTTTCAAGAAACCAGCAATACACTCATAAAATGGACGTTTCAAGAGAATGTACCCTAGCAGTACAATAAAACCAATCAGATAAGCTGGTTGAGTTAAGATGTTTGTAGCGAAATAAGTCCAAATGCTCAATAAAAAATCAGCCATTCTTTTTTCCTCCTATAAGTTATACTCTTGCATCACCACTCGATAGTCTTCAATCGAATCGGTATCTGCCAAACGATCAATTAGTCCATCTATCATCAACAACTCAGACAATTTTTGAATATTTTCCATATGCTGATCTACATTTTTGGCTGCTAAAGTAAAGAATAAACTTGCTGATTTTTCTTCTTGGTCGAATTGAATGGGTCTTTTCATTTTAGTGAATGATATAGCTGTTCCATAAACTCCTTCACTATCTGCTGAAGAATGTGGCATTGCCACTTTGGGAACAATCACGATATAAGGACCATGTTCTTCTACACATTGGATGATTTCATCTACGTAACTTTGATCAATCAACTTTTTATCTAATAATAGTTGACAGCTTTCAGCAACAGCTTCCTTCCAATCAGTAATTTCTTTATCGGAATATTTCACCAAGCCTTGATCCAAAAAATATTTCAACATGTTGTTAGCCTCTTTTCTATAAGAATGACGGGAATGGTGTATCGTTTTCTACAGAAAATACATCCTCAAAACCACGGTAGAAATTAAATTCCAGGTCGTCTTTGTTCGTTGGATAGGTAAACTTGCCTCCTACCTGCCAGATATATGGTTTAAAATCGTACTTCAATCGATCCTTTTTAAACTTCCATATTTCGGTAATTTCTTTTGGATCAGCCATAAAATTTGCCCAGATATCATAATGAACAGGGATGACTACTTTAGCCTTTAATGACTCAGCCATTCGCAACATATCGACAGAAGTCACTTTATCCGTGATACCTCGTGGATTTTCACCATATGCACCTAGGCAAACATCAATAGTATGTTCGTTCCCATGTTTCGCAAACATATTAGAATAATGAGAGTCTCCAGCATGATAAATATTTCCACCCGATGTTTCAAATAGATAATTCACAGCGATCTCATCCATTTCTTGAGGTATTTTCCCTTTTAAAGTTTCCTCTGGATCTTCACAAGTGACTAATGCTGTACGGTCAAATGCTTCTAAAGCAACGATAGTTACATCCTCAATTTTGACTTCATCTCCTGGTTTGACGATTATCGTTTTCTCTTTTGGAATTCCCCAGTTCAACCAAGTATTTACTACTTCTTGAGGACCAATGAATTTTGCATTCGGACAATTTTGATGAACAGCAGCTGCTGTATTGATATCCAAATGATCCGAATGGATATGCGTGACAACTAAAGCGTTTACACTTTTCATTTCAAAAGGGTCAATCACAAAAGGTTGCGTCCGCAAGTTCGGTTGCATTTTTTGAACACCACTCATTCGCATCATCTGATGCCCTTTTTTCATCATCCCATTTCCATGACTACGTTTACCTGTCCCACACCATAAATCACACAAAATATTTGTCCCTTTATGCGTCTTTAACCAAATCCCGGTACAACCTAACCACCACATCGCAACCGTTCCTTCTTTTACTTCCTCTGCTTCGATCTCTTCATTCAAGTAGGTACCCCATTCAGGAAATGTTTCTAAAACCCAATTTTCTTTTGTGACATCATTGACATGTTTGCTCATTGTAATGCTCCTCTCAAGAACTTTCTTTTGTTGACATCTAAATCATAATATGCGGCGTCAAACATGAAAACCCTTTTATATGAGTGTTTGTTATTTATATGATCGTTTTTGTTAGTTAATTGATTTTTTTAGTATGATAGATGTAGTTAATAAACTTTATATGAATTTTTGAAGTAATAAAAATCATATATACAAACGACATATAGGAGGGTAAATAATGAAAAATTCAATTGTCAATATTGAGAAGCGGCAAAAGGATATTTTGGAACGATTACAGCAAAAAGAGCAAATGACAACATATGAGTTAGCTGAATCTTTAAAAGTCTCTATTAGTACAATACGCAGAGATCTAAACTTATTAGAAGAAAAAAATGAGATCATTCGCAATTACGGGTATTGTTCTTATAATTATGATAATCGTACAGACTTTGATCAATCTGGTCCAGAACGGCTGAAACAAGCAATCGCTCGTGAAGCTTGTAAATACATCAATGATTATGATACCGTATTCATAAATTCTAGTTCTACTGCACTTAAAGCGGTTGAATATGTACGTGCCAATCACCTGACAATTGTCACAAATAACGTAAAAATCACTTACTCCCCTCACAAAGAAAACTGCAATTATATCTTGACTGGGGGTGAGATGCGCTTTCCAAAAGAAGCATTAGTGGGTGATATCGCATTAAATACCATTTCTTCAATGAATGCTGATGTCTGTATCATTGGTTGCAGTGGCGTATCGATCGATAATGGCGTAACAACTAAAATTCTCAATGAATCAACGATCAATGAAATGATGATTCGTCAAACGTTTAAATGTAAGATTCTAGTTGCTGATCATCGTAAAATTGGTTTAACATCGAAATTTAAAATTGCAGATATTTCTGTTTTTGATTATTTGATTACCGACCAGTTTTGTTCTGAAAAAGTAATTGCTGAAATCAACCATGTTGGGGTCAAAGTCATCCAAATCAGTTAAAAAAAGCCGGTGTGAATGGAACAAGGTTCTGTCCCAGCCACATCGGCTTTTGCTTATTTACGAATGATGTTCAAACATAATGACCTGATCCATTAAGTCAAAACTCTTCAAATCAGCCTTTCAGCGATGGTTCGCTCTTACTTACTTAATAACAGTCTTTTTATTAAGCGTGATAACGTTCTACACCATCTAGGTATGTTGCTTCTAAAGTCATATCTGGATTCAATACGATAAAATCAGCGTCCCGTCCTTTTGCGATCTTGCCACAAGTATCATCGATCTTGCAGCTGATTGCTGGTACTAAACTTCCCATCATCACAGCTTGTTCAGGTGTAGCTAATCCCCAGTCTACTACATTTTTGATTGCTTCTTTTAATTTCAAGATACTTCCTGCTAAATTACCTGATTCTAAGCGAGCAGTTCCATCTTTCACGACCACTGGAAATTCTCCTAAATTATAATTGCCATCAGGCATTCCACCAGCCATCATGCAATCAGTGATCAATGCCACATGGTCATGACCTGCTTTTTCCATTAAAATTTGAGCAGCATTTGGATGAACATGATGCCCATCACAAATCAATTCTGAAAAAACATGTTCTAGCGATAGTAGCGCACCAACCATTCCAGGTTCACGATGATTTAATCCACGCATGCCATTATACGCATGGACAAAGACACTGGCACCTGCTTCTACTGCCTTTTGTGCTTCATCGATCGTCGCATTACTATGACCCAATGAAACAACCACGCCTTCATCTGTCACTTGTTTGACAAACTCTTCAACGCCTTTTCGTTCTGGGGCTAGGGCAATTTTTTTGATCAGTCCGCCAGAAGCTTCTTGCCATTCATGGAAAGTATCAAGATCAGGGTCTCCAAAATAACTTGGATTTTGCGCCCCTTTATGTTCTTCCGTAAAGAATGGTCCTTCAAAATAGATTCCTTTAATTTTTGCTCCAGGAGCTTCTTGGTACATTTTTCCAATTGTTTCAGCTACATCTTTTAAACGTTCTTTACTTGATGTTAAAGTAGTTGGTAAAAACGATGTTACTCCACAAGAAAGCAATCCTTCTGACATTGCTTTCACACCTTCTGCATCATTATCCATCACATCATGGTTCATATAGCCATGAATATGCGTATCAACTAGACCAGGAGCGATCCATTTTCCGCTTTGATCAATGATATTGACTTCTCCTTCAGGTGTGTTTTGGGTATACTCCCCAAAAAGACCATCAGTGATTTCAAGATAACCTGCATTTTTGACACCGGATGACAAAAAGAATTTGTCTGCGTAGATAAAAGTTCTCATTCTTCTCTCTCCTTTGATTTTCTATCCTAAAGGTACTCTTATTTTGGAGATAAGTCAAGAATGGTCTACACCATTTAGAGACTTTTTGCTATTTTTTTAACTGATTGTGCCAATTCTTCATAAAAGAGAGCTTTATTGATTTCACCTTTCTTTTTATAAATCAAACTCTTTAAAATAAATAAATCGTTAAGGTAATAATAACTATTTTTATCTTGCGCCCACCGTATTCCTTGATTTACTTGTTCTAAAGATAGTTCAATTTCTCCTTGGTGCAACAAAAAGCTTCCATAGTTATAAAAAATTTGAGTAAACTCACTTTTGGTTCGATCTTGGATCGTCTCTTGGAAGAGTTGGATACTACGACTTAAATAGTACCTAGCTTCCGCAGTTTTGCCAGCTACGCCATAGATTTTGCCAATGCAACTGACTAGCTGGATCTCAACATCCGTCACTTGTGTTCGATCTTTTAACGTCGAATAGGAGAGCGCTTCTTTTAAATAACTAAGTGCTTGAGTAATATTTTTTCGTAATGTAAATTCACAGACGCCTAAATAATAATAATATTTTTGAAAATCCGCAGCTTCGTACAAATTTTCTGTAACCTCTGGCGATTTTAACACTTGTTCCAGCTTGCGATAATCTCGTTGCTGAAAATACAAGTCTGTTAATTCAAAATTCTTTAAGACCGCTCGAATTTTCCCATGAGATAAACGCATGACATGATCGATCGTTACGCCTAAACGTTGGCAAATTTGTGCCATTACAACAACATTTGGTAGCTCTTCATTATTTTCAATTCTGCTTAAAACACTCTGTGAACAAATATCTTGCGAAAGCATTTTTTGTGTCATCTTCTGTTCTTTTCGAATTTCTTTTATGATTGTACCAAAGGAAGCGACCAACGTTTCCATAAGCATCCTCCTTCAAAATATGCGTATTCGCATTATACCAATATTTTACTTTACGGAAGAAGAAACATCAAGAAAAGTCCTATCAAAAACTTATCCGACTTTTTTCCTTCCTTATTTTTGATTTAGCTAGTGATTATTTCATCTCTCACACCAAAAAGAGCCAAAACTTGAGTTCGGCTCTTTTGAGTAAAAACATCCATGACAGGCTATTTTTGTCGGTAAGTCGATAAAAATTCACGCATTTTGACAGCAGTCGTTTTCAGATCATCCATCTTTGGTAAATAAACGATTCTAAAATGATCCGGTTGATGCCAATTAAATCCCCCACCATGAACCAGCAAGATATGATGTTCATGTAGGAAATCTAAAACAAACTTTTCGTCATCTAAAATATTGAAACGCTTCGTATCAATCTTAGGAAAAATGTAAAACGCTGCTTTAGGTTTTACTGCAGAAAGGCCGGGAATGTCATTAATGGCATTGTAAATAAATTCTCGTTGCTCATAAATACGCCCACCAGGTAATAATAATTCATCCACACTTTGATAACCACCTAATGCCGTCTGAATGATTTGCTGAGACAATACATTGGAACAAAGACGCATCGAAGAAAGCATGTTCAATCCTTCAATATAGCCTTTAACATGTGATTTATCTCCACTCAACACCATCCAGCCAACACGAAATCCTGCAACACGATGGGATTTAGATAAACCATTCAACGTCACGACAAATAAATCTGGTGCCAAAGTAGCGATTGGAATATGTTCTAAACCATCCATGACTAAACGATCATAAATTTCATCAGAATAAATAATCAATTGATTTTGACGAGCAATCTCCACGATTTGCTCTAAAATCTCTTTTGGATACAATGCTCCAGTTGGATTATTTGGGTTGATGATCACGATTGCTTTTGTTCTACTCGTTATTTTTGATTTAATGTCATCAATATCAGGATACCATTCTGCTTGTTCGTCACATATATAATGAACAGGTTTTCCACCAGCCAATGATACTGAAGCCGTCCATAATGGATAATCAGGCATCGGAACTAAAACCTCATCCCCATTATCAAGTAGACCTTGCATACACATTGTGATCAGTTCGCTGACTCCATTCCCTGTATAAATGTCGTTGATCGTCACATTGGGGAACTTTTTGATTTGACAATATTGTTCAATCGCTTTTCTTGCTGAAAAAATGCCTTTAGAATCAGAATAGCCTTCTGAATCTCGTGCATTCATAATCAAATCACGTATCACTTCATTTGGCGCTTCAAATCCAAAGGGGGCAGGATTTCCAGTATTTAACTTTAAAATACTGATCCCTTCTTCTTGCATACGTTCGGCTTCTTCTAACACAGGTCCACGTACGTCGTAGCTTACGCCTTCTAGTTTATTGGATTTTTCAAATTCTCTCATAACGCTATCCAATCCCTCATTTCAAAATAAACAGAAATTTCTGATTTTTTATTTTTTACTTATTTTCAATATCATACTCTATCCCTCTAAAATTTACCACAATTTTAAGTAAAACCATAAGAAATTTTAGTTAGTTTTCAAACTCATTTCCGTCGATATTCATTGAATAAATTCGCACCCCAGTCCATAGCAATTCCGCAAATAACACCCAAAAAAATTCCGGCAGACAAATCTTTCAATACAATACCAAGAATTAGCCCAACACTCATTCCTAAGGTAGAAAACTCCCCATCATATTTTTCCACTTTTTCTCTCCCTTTTCATCTTGACATCTGCGGAAATACTCGCTATCATTAATTTATTGTTATTATACGCAGACGTGATGGAACGGCAGACATGCAAGATTGAGGGTCTTGTGAGCGTACGCTCGTGTGGGTTCAAATCCCATCGTC
Source organism: Enterococcus sp. DIV0691 (assembly GCF_051711145.1). Taxonomy (NCBI): domain Bacteria; kingdom Bacillati; phylum Bacillota; class Bacilli; order Lactobacillales; family Enterococcaceae; genus Enterococcus; species Enterococcus sp. DIV0691. Next base: position 1,168,200 of record NZ_JBIOLY010000001.1, on the reverse strand, counting down.
TGCATCAATGACTAGTCGTAGAGCATTCCGTGCTCTACGTTTTTTTGTTTTCTTATTCACGTCTTATTAATAAACTTACTGTTCGTTATACTAAACGACCTGACTTCTGATAATTTTACGCATTAATTCTTCTTTCTATTTTACTCTTCCTGTTAATTTACTGCTAATGATTACCATGGACAGTTCCTTCTTATGTTTCATAAGATAGCTTTTTTGATTATTTCTCCTTATTACGATTAAGCAATGAAATCAGTATTGTTTTATCTGCATGCCTTCTATTTTGCCCATCTTGATCATTTTTTATACTTACAACCTATGACCTATACTGTAAAAGAATTATGAGAACGATGAATATTAGGAACCATAATTGAACTCTTATTCAATCGATTCTTTTAAATAGTGTAACGCTTGTTTACAGTTCTTGAATCCTTTTGCTTTCCATTGGACATTTCTCTTTCTTAACTTATATATTTCATTTTTTTCTCATCATCAAACTCGTATTCTTATAAATAAAGATGACATTACCAGCTTATAACCTTATTTTATAAGCTTAAGCAGTATTTTAGTACTAATATAAAAATTAGTTTATAATTAGAGTATGTCAAATATGGAGAGGAGAAATAACAAATGAAAACTTTAGACATTATTGCTTTAACATTATTGATCGTTGGTGGATTAAATTGGTTATTGGTTGGTTTATTAGAATTTGATTTAGTTGCTACTATTGCAGGTGGATCTACGACAATTCTAGCTAAAGCGATCTATATTATCGTAGGAATTTGTGCTATTTATTGTTTGAAATTCTTTCCACTTATTACAAATAGAGTAGAACGATAATTTTTTAATTATCCTCTGTTCCTAATATAAATAAAGCAGTCATGAGCGTTAGTTTGTATGCTCATGACTGTTTTTATTTATATTCATGTAAGCGTTATTCGAGACAAAAGAGAGATTTTTTCTACAAAAAAACGTGAGATTAACCTTTTCTTAATAACTAGACAGCTACTCTTTTCAGAGACATTATGCTTGATTTTACGACAAAGAAATCGTTTTCGATTACATATGTTACTTTAAATATTACAAAAAAGGTAGATTTGTCATAAAGCTATTACCTATGAAATATATCCCCGTGGTAAAGTATTCCTCGTTGGTCACAACAAAACTATTTTTAAATTTACGAAGGAGCTTTTACATGAAATCACTTAAAACATTACTATTAGGAACAACTTTGACTGCCGGCGCACTATTCTTTATGGGAACATCTGCACATGCGGACGAAGCTTATACCGTTCAATCAGGTGATACGCTATCAACGATTTCTCAAAAATACGTTGGTGATAACTCCTTGATCCAAACTATTGCAGAAAAAAATTCAATCTCAAACATCAACTTGATTTATTCAGGTCAACAATTAACAATCCCAACAGGCGAACAAGCAGCAACAACACAAACAGCTTACCAAGCGCCTGCTCAAACAAAAACAGTGGCTGAACAACCAGTGAAGCAAGAACCAGCTCAACAAGCAGCACCTGCTCAAGCAACGCAAACAGCGACACAAGCAACACCAACGACAACAAACACAAGCTCAGCGAAAGAATGGATCGCTCAAAAAGAATCTAGCGGTTCTTATACAGCAACAAACGGTCGTTACATCGGACGTTACCAATTAGATTCTTCTTACTTAAATGGTGACTATTCAGCAGCAAACCAAGAACGAGTTGCTGAACAATACGTATCTTCTCGTTACGGCTCATGGGAAGCAGCTAAATCTTTCTGGGAAGCAAACGGTTGGTACTAATATAAATAGCTTGTTTAAAAAGCGAAGGTCCCTCTTTAGGATCTTCGTTTTTTTTTACTAAGCAAAGCGTAAATGAAAAAAATTGGCAGAAATAGTATCCTTTCTGTCAATTTTTTTGATAATTTCGATTTTCTAATTCCAGTTTGGCAAATGGTGGTTCGTTCATCGTGTTTTTTGAACAGTTGTGTTTGTCTAACTGCTCAAAATTATTTTTTGTTTCTTTCATGACGTTCAATAAATAGTTGTTCTCTGCTTTCAATCGTTTCACTAATGAATTCAAATAATTGTTTTCTTTATGTAATTCGTCTATTGTTTTACTCTTTTCGTCTGTCATATGATTTGAATAGTTATCTGTTTCTCTTCCTGGTTTCTTCATCCCCACCTCAGAAGGCAACAACGAGTGGTGAAGTAATTTAGTATACAGTTCTTTGTATTCTTGATACTCAGCATTCAATTGTTCTTTCATATGATCATTTGTCGATTTCTTTCGATAGATGGATGTCTTATTTTGTTGAAGAACTGCTTCTAACTTTTTGAGTAATTCTGTTTCTATTTCACAGTTTTTATATTTGGACATAATATAAGCAGAATTGAGACGTCCTTCTTTCATGGGTATTAGGCCAATATGTAAGTGTGGTTTCTCTTCATCAAAATGAACATGTGCATAAATGATATTCGATAGACCGTATAGTTTTTGAAAGGTTTGAACAATTTGTAAAAAAAATAGTTTTGTTTCTCTTACTGATAATTTTTTTAATGCCGATTCTTTAAAGATGATTCGCCATTCAATTAATATTGTCCAATTAGAATGAATCGATTTTGTTGAAGATAAATGGGTCAAATATTTTCTAATGATCTTTTTATAGTCAATAAATTTCTTATTTAAAACATCATAATTTAAAGATGTTTTATCTGGTTGTACAATACTTGATTCAACTATTTCTCTTTGATTATGTCTTTGGACTTGTTCTAATTCATAAAATCGATAATCCGTTTTTTCTAATTTGATTGATTTAATAGTTCTGCCTCCTTACTTTCTTCTTACTATGTGAATCTTTCAAACAAGTAAATAAACAACGTTTTCATCTAAAGTTTAGTTAATTCTATCCGAAAAAACAAACCGAAAAATTCCTATTTCTTGGTAATTATGTACTTTTAGTGAAATAAAAAAGGACCCTCTTTAAAGGATCCCAAGTAAACCAGTTAAAACAAAACCTACTTCGTGAATTTTCGAGTGAACTAAGATAATAAAGCAAGCTTTGGCCCGCCTCTAAATAACTATTTTTTATTATGCTAGCTATGATTCGTTAATCAATACGGAGTGTTCCATCAATGGTTGTTGTATTGATTAGTTCTTTTTCATCATATACTTTATAATATATCTTTATGCCATGCGTACCCGAGGAAGGCATATTCTTGAAAGCAACCGATTCAATCCCATTGTTGGGTGGAATCAATCCTGAAACATATAATTTTTTTTGATTAGATGCTAAATAGTATTCTACTTGTATATTATAGGAGTTGACACCCACATTACGTACATCCACGTGGGCTTTTCCCTCTTTATTTAATTCGATTTCATGCTTCAATACAATCCGAACATTGTCTTTATCGACTTCTTCCTGCATCTTTTTTAATAATTCGCCATTATTCAACTGAGTGATGTTCTCATCAAAATCTGGCAATCCTGTAACGACTTGAGGGGGAGATTGATTAAAATAGAAGTATCCACTGATCCCCAATATCAAAAGTACTACAGAGAAGGTTATCAGGATATATGTGCTTTTTTTTCTTTGTTTTGCTTTATGTGCCATTTAAAAATCTCCCTTTCTGATAAAATCAAAAACAAATCGTCTCAACCAGATGGATAAAAAAATCATTCGTTAAGCATTTACTTTTATTTTTTTTTCAAACAATCCACAAGTTTTTTTGTTGATCAACTAGTTTCTTTCGTTCCAACAGTTTATACTTTCAATGATTAGCAGAACTCCAACTATTTGGAATCCTGCTAAATGGTATTCTAAGACAGTCATGTCATTGTTACTATGTGCGAAATCCCCTGTTTATTCTGCTGGGGATTCCAATAATATATGATATAAATGAAATAAATCACGCTTTTTTATGATTCAGTATCTTTTAAAGCAGTGAAATTAAACGTTATTTCGTAACTTGGTCTAACCACTTGATTTTCTTTAAATCCTTCAGCGATTTTTCCTTCGAATTTTAACGTTTTAGATGAAGATTTATCTAATTCTGTTAAATAAGTAGGGCTATTAAGAAATTGACCCGCAACACTTTGTAAACGGACGCCCGCTTCATTTGTTGGCGTAAAGTATAAATCTTGTCTTACACCCGATTGACTTTTTTCTTCAAATTTTGATATTTCAATCTTGACTCTACGTGCACTAGAATTATTTGTTACGGTATAAATAGGTGATAAGATATTAGGAAGTGGCTGGCCATCATCTGTTACCGCATTTGCATAACGTACTTTTGTAGGTACAGTGATGTCAACATAAGATACATCTTCCGGTCCGACCGGATCCCATGGACCAATCCAGCCATCCACTCCAATTTGTGCATTATCTTTTCCTTGAATAGTTGCGCTGTCATCCTCAGGGTCACTTAATCCAGGAATCCAACCTAATTCATTATCTTTAACTGTTTCTGCACTTGCATTCATTGTTCCAATCCCAAATCCACCTAATAAAATAGATGATACTAGTAACACATTTGTCAACTTCTTCATTATTCTGTCTCTCTCCTCGCTGAAAACGTCTCACAACATTTCCATAAAAATAAAATTACATGATATAGTTTTTTTCTCGATTGAGCTCAATCAACATAACCGTTGAGAAAAGGGATACAATTGTTCCAAGTAACATCATATAAACGCTCAATTGTTCACCAGTTTGTGGAAGTCTCACTTTTTTTGAAGAACCTGAATCAGATGGTGTGATCGTTATAGTTGCTTTTTCTTTGGTTCCTGCGTCACTTACGTTATCAATTGTACTGGCATCTGCGTCCGCATCCCATACTCCTATTATTGCTTCAACTTGAATCGTTTGTTCATTTGTGGTTTGTGCATGACAGTTTGTTGTAATGAAAAGACTAACCATTAAAACACCTATCAAATAATACATCACTCTTTTTATTTCGCTCTTCACCTCCAATACTTTAACGACGCAACCTCCACAATAATATTATCCGTAAAAATAAAATAGAATGAAAACCAAGTTTTACCGATAGATTGGTAAATACCTTTTCCATTAGTAATTGTTATGTAACAAAAAGATGATTAGCTTAGAACATCTAAAAAATAATACTTAATTTTTAGCCATATCAGTTGATAAGCGGAAACTTTTCCGAAATTTATAGTCATAGTGCAAACTAACTATCCATACTGGAATTAACTTTTATATGGTAATAATCAACTAATTTATTAATGATATCTTCATCAAAATAACTAGACATCCCAATCGTTGGAATACCGAAATGGTCAGGTGAATATACATCTGTTAAAAGGCAATCGAACTTTTGTAAATAGCCCTTTTGTATTTGAGTAGTAGGATCGAGTATCTCAATTTTGATATTATGTCTAAAATAAAATTGAATTTCCTCTTTGAGCATCCGCATATGATCGTAAGAGCTATCCAATAAAAGTGCTACATTGATGCTTGCTTTACTTTCTCTCACGCGTACCCATAGTTCAGACCAAGAAGTTAACAATTTGAAGATGGATTGCTGGATCATTTCATCTAAGTAAGATAAAAATGGATTACCAAGAGAAAAGTAAATATCAAAAAATTCATCTCTTAATGCGGTAACTAACTCAGGACTTACCTTCAACGTATTTTCAAAAAAATCCGTTTTTTTATTGTATAAAATATAAGTAGGTCGCACCGAACTCATGGTCGTCCAATAAATATCATGAATCAATTTATCTCGATTCTCGCAAAGTAATCCAAAACGTTCTTCCAGCAAAGTAATCACATAGCCGATCTGTTTCTTTATTGAGACCGAATCGATTTCAACTCCTTCTGAATGAAAACGAGCGATTGGATTAATTGGCTGATGGAATTCATAAAATAATTGCTGAAGATTTTCTTTTACACTTTTGATGCCAAAGACATTATGTATTTTTTCTACTAGTTTTTTTTCGTTCATTAGATGTGTAAAATGAAAAGGTATCTCGTTAACTTCTAATTGATAGCCTTGCTTCAATCGTGTAAAACAGACATACAATTGAAATTTTAAATTTCCCAAAAATAAATGATGGTCATTGTTCACAATTGCCCATATCGTATTTTCTTTGATGAATATATCAATGATCTCTGAAATCAAATTTCTTTCTTCTTTTTGTATCAATTTTTCGGGCAAATGATATTTCTCAGAAAAATATACTGAAAAGAAGTCTCTGATATTCCCTTCGTTTCCGATAATTTTGATTTGATTGGTAATTTGAAAATCGAAAAACCGGATTTCTTGATTGATTCGATTAATTACCCTTGATACCTGAGTTTCTGAAATATAAAGCAAATCACTAAGCTCTTCTTTAGAAGTAACTTTTCCTAGGAAAATCGTTTCCAGTAATGTGTATTCTAGACTCTTTTCAAGAATTTTTGAATAGATAAATGACTTAGGCGTTGTGATATCTTTCTTTAAAATGATTCCTGCTCTAAAAGAAGTTTCAATTGATAGAGGCTCAATCATTTCGTTGACTTGAGATAGATCATTTCGAATGGTTTTTTCTGAACTATCAATTTTTTCAGCTAATTCCGCAGTCGTAATCCATTCCGTATTCCAAAGGATTTCTAAAATATTCAATTGGCGTCTCAAACGCCCGTCTAATATTTCTCTCATTTCTATTACATCTCTCCTCTCCTAACAGATAAATACTCCTTGTTTTATTTTTAGCATATCCCAATCTTTAAAAATAACCTTAATATACCGAGCCCTTGGTAAAATATCTTTCATAATCTTTTATTTTTTCCAACGATCCATTGAGTTGTTCGTGATGCAAAGTAAAAAAATAGGAGACCAAAGACAATCATTCATCTCGGGTCCCTTTACTAGGTAGATCTATGCAACAAACAGAATCGTTTTCACTAAATAGCACGCTCACTTTTTTTATAGTTAATGTAACGATAACCGCTCTTTGGATGTTCATTCGGAAATACTACTATGATTGTTACTGTATCGTTCAGCCTCTTTCTCAATATGTATATTCAACTTGTTTTGCTTTTAGATGAGTATATTCTTTCTAAAAACGTGTAATTCTTCCTTTTTGTTGATCAAAAAATGATGTAGTTTTTTGACAAATTCTTCTCCAAAATAATTAGGGACACCAATAATTTTCACATCTCCTAGATCGCCAGTATTAAAGCCATTGGTTAGGACACAATCATAGTGTTTTAGCTGATTCACAGAATTTTGTGCTATTGGCAATAAAATATCAACTTCATATGTATTTCTAAAATGATATTCAATTTCTTCTTTTAGCATTTTTAAATGCCCGGCTGGTGCATCTAATAGCAATGCAGCGTGGATTTTAATCGTTGGCTTACGTATTTCCGAACGAAATTCAGACCATTGTGAAACTAAAGTATAAATGGATTGATAAATCATATTTTTTTTATCTAGAGAATGAACGGTTAGATCGTCATAAATTTCACTGAATTTAGCTTTCAAATTTAAAACGATATCTTGTCGATCATTCATTAATTCGCAGACAAAATCTTCTTCAACGTTATTTAAAATATGCGTTGGACCGATCGTACGAAATATCCGCCACATAACGGCCTGAAGTAGAGCTGTTTTGTTCTGGCATTTAATCTTAAATTCATAGCTAACTTCCAAAATCAGATTTTCCAGTCTTGTTTGTAAGATCGATTGACTAGTCCCTAGTTGTAAGCATCTTTCATTTAATTTGAATGGAGCATGAAAATACTCAAACAGGTTAAACAAAACTTCTTCTGATAGTTCGATACCAAACACAGCTTGCCACCTTTTGTTTAATTCTCGATCTCCAGTAATCATAGAATAATTAAAATAATCTTCCTCTTGTTTAAAGAATGAGCTAGATTTACAACGATAGGCAGCCACCCATAATCTCATTCGCATTTTATTCAATAAAAAATGATGTTGATCATCCATAACCATCTTCTCTTTATTTTGTTTATAAAAAATATCAAGTACTGTATCAATCAGTTGAAATTCTTCTGTTTTAAAAAGTAAATCGGGTGAAAGGTATTTTTCATAGAACAAACTAGAGAAAAGTTTACGGATATTTTTTTCGTGACCGATCAATTTCAAATCATTTGTGATTTTTATTTCGTATTTTTTCATTAAAATATTCATTTTATTATGTAATCGATTGAGTTGTGTTTCTGAAATAAAGAGTTGATCGCATAGTTCCCCTCTTTTCATCATGGGATTGATGAATATCATTTCCAACATTTGACATTCGACACTTTTTTGTAAAAAAAGCGAATAAACATATGATTTTGAAACACCTAAGTCTTTACTTAAAAAAACGCCATATTTTACCGAAGTCTCTATTTTTAAAGGTTCAATTATTTCATTCAGTTGTTTGATGTCTGTTCGGATCGTTTTTTCAACCCCACCTATTTTTTTGACGATCTCTGCAATCGTCAGCCATTCGTTGCTCCAGAGTAATTCTAAGAGTGCTAGCTGTCTTAAACTTTGTTTCGTTAGTAATTGCTTCATTTTCCCCTCCTAATCCCTCAAAATTTACAAACGCTTTGTTTTCTCTATTCTCCTCTATTATTAATTTTAATGTACGAAAATAAGTATGTCTACCATTTCATTAAAATATAAGTATAATAATATTAAAAAAGTAGTGATCAACCTATAAGATTCGTGCTTTTCTGCGAGGTAATATTTTAATAAAAATAACACTCAAGATATCTATTATTAAAATATTTACTACCGGATCTTTTAGAGAACTCCATAAAGAGCCTTTCACTAAAATAATCTTTTTATCATTTTCACTACAATAGAAAAAACGCCTAAATTCGAGGACATTTTCAGCCACAGATTTAAGCGTTTATTTTTTTATATTTAATCGTTTTTTTACATAATCAATACACTATATTTTTTATTTCAATAAATAGGATAAATCACTCGCTACCGTTGGATAACCCATGATCCATTGCTCTAATTCTTCTTTTTTTGTATGTTGACTGATCAATAAATTCAAATCATTGATTAAATCATCTGCCTGTTCACTAAGGACACTGGCACCAATCAAATACCCAGCTTTGTCATAGATCATTTGGGATTTAGCAAGTGGTTCATTCACACGATGATAGGTAAACCAATTGGTCATATCAATTTCTACTACTTCTTCTTGTCCAGTGAGTTGTTTTTTTGTTACCCCGACCTGAGCCAATTTCGGACTAGTAAAAACGATCGTAGGGATGGAAGGGTAACTAATTTTTTCTTTAGTATTTCCTAATACATAGTTTGCAACATAATTTCCTTCAAAGGTAGCAACTGGCGTTAATTTTGGCTCTGTCCGTGAGATGATATCCCCGCAAGCAAAAATCATTGGATTACTCGTTTGAAGATAGTCATTAACAACAACACCATGTTTCGTTGTTTCTACCTTCGCCTTTTCCAGGTCTAGTCGCTCAACATTTGGCTGTCTTCCAGTGGCACAAAAAATCGCATCTGCTTGTAGTTCTTGATCGTTTGACTGCAAGGAATAGTGCGTTCCTTCTTGAATGATTCGCTGTGACTCAAAATCAAAAACAAATCGAATCCCGGCTGCTTCCATTTGTTTAACTAATTGTTTGACCAATTGTTCGTCAAATGCTTTTAATGGTCGTTGATTATGGTGAACGATCGTGACATTGCTTCCTGAAGCATGAGCGATCATCGCTAATTCAAATGCAATATAGCCTGCACCAATAAAAATAATGTCCTGAGGCAATTCACTTAATGATAAAAAGTCAGTACTTGTTTGTAAAAATTCATTCCCATCAATAGGTAAAATCGATGGTCGTTGACCAGTAGCAAGAATGAAATGTTCAGCTGAAATTTTTTCTTCTCCTACCATGATCGTATTTTCATTGATAAAGCGTGCTGTTCCAGCTAGATAATCAATGTCAGCTGCTGCTAATTCTTTTTGACGATTCTTTGAAACTGGATCTGTAAAACTGCGCTTAAATGCTTGTAGTTCTTGCCAATCAACAGTTGGTACTTCGCTGAATCCTTTACCCAACAACTGTTCAATCCGTTTTCTTGCTTCCACACTATTTAGTAGAATTTTTTTAGGGTCACATCCTCGATTAGGACAAGTACCACCCCAAAGATTTTCTTCGATGATCAAGACGTTCTTCCCTGCTTTTTTTAACCCATAAGCCACGCTCATACCAGCTACGCCAGAACCAATCACAACTTCATCATATTCTTTCATTTTCCCTTTCCTTTCTAGATAAATAAGTGAAGATATCTTTTCTTGTAATCTCCCCTAGATTTTCCTCATTTTCTCGAATATTTACTGCTTCATGTTGGATCAATAATTCGAATACTTCAGTCAGCGGTGTACTTAAGTAAACATCTGGAAAATCCGCTTGATGAAGTCCTTTGCTGTAATCGTCAGCTACGATCAGCTCTTTTACTGTTTGTTGTTTTTGTTGAATCGTCTCATCAAAAAAGCTCCGTACAAATTCATTTTTAGGCTGAGTCAACAACTGGTCGGGTTGGTCACATTGAATTAATTCGCCCTCTTTCATGACAGCGATCCGATCTCCTAATTTTATGGCTTCATCCATATTATGCGTCACAAAGACGATCGTTGTGCCTAATTCTCGATGTAAGGAAAGTACAAGGTCTTGTAAAGAAGCTCGAGACAAAGGATCTAAAGCACTAAATGGTTCGTCCATCAAAATAACTTCTGGGCTAGCTGCCAAAGCACGGACGATACCGATCCGTTGTTGCTCTCCACCGGATAATTCCTGTGGCATTCTATTTCGATAGATTGTAGGATCAAGTCCGACTTTCTCAAGTAATTGGTCAGCTATTTTTTCTCTTTTTCTTCTTTCCCATCCTAGCATTTCTGGAATAACTTCGATATTTTGTTGGACAGTCATAGTTGGAAACAACGCAATTTGTTGTAAAACATAGCCCATTTTCCACCGCATTTTTTGTAAATCATAGTCTTTTAACGATTTACCCTTGAAGAAGATCTCCCCTGCGCTCGGCTGAGATAGACCATTGATCATTTTAAGCGAGGTCGTCTTCCCGCTACCAGAGGGACCCACCAAAACAAAGATTTCCCCTTGTTCAATCGATAAGTTTAGTTCTTTAATTGCATATTTTTCGCCAAATTTCTTTTGGACTTGCTTGAATTCTATCAGATTATTCATTTATTCCCCTCCTTCAGTAGTCCTTCTTTTTCCAAGAATGCATGCGCTACTTCCGCAGGTTGTTGTTTTTCTACATTCACTTGATAATTCATTTCAATCATTTGAGATTCTGTTACTTTGCCAGCGAGCTTGTTTAGAGCTGCAACGATTTCTGGATGTTCCTTCGCAAAGGCTTTGGTCATCAAAGGAGCTCCTTGATAATCTGGAAATAATCCCTGATCATCTTCTAAGGTGACAAGGTCATATTGTTTTAGATCACTATCAGTCGAATAAGCATCTACTACATTGACATCTCCGTTATCGATGGCTTGATAGCGTAAACTTGGTTCCATACTTTGTACACTTGGAAAATTAAGCTTGTAAAGTTCTTGGATTCCTTTATAGCCATCCGAACGATCAATAAATTCTAATGTGAAACCGGCTTTTATCTGATCTTCAATCTTTCCCAAATCAGAAATGGTTTTTAGCCCATTTTCTTTGGCAAATGATCGCTTCACCGCTAAAGCATAGGTATTTTGATACGCCATTGGTTGAAGAAGTGTCATTTCAAATTGTCCACCTAATAAGCGATTCGCTTGATTATAGGTTTCTTTTTCATTCAATTCTTTATTTTTTAAGTCATCAGGTACTTTAACTAAGCTTTCTAAAACAGTTCCTGTAAATTCCGGATAAATATCGATCTGTTGATTCTCCAATGCACTAAAAAGAAAACTGGTTTTGCCGAAGTTCGGTTTTAATTCAACTTCAACATCTGAATTATCTTCAATTAATTCTTTATACATTTGAATCAAAATATCTGGTTCTGAACCTAATTTCCCAGCAATTGTCACCTTATCTTCTTTAAAGAGTCCGCTTTGATACAAAGATATTCCACCGATTCCCAAAAAGATAAGCAATAAAGTGATAACTGTATATCGAGGTTTCAAATGTTGAAGAAGTCTGATTAAACTACTGAAAATAATCGCTAACAAAGCTGAACTGATTGCACCGATCAGAGTCAAAACTGGCGTATTGCGATCGATTCCTAATAAAATAAACGTTCCTAATCCACCGGCACCGATCAATGCTGCTAACGTCGCTGTTCCAATGATCAAGACAAGGGCTGTCCGAATACCTGAAATAATCACTGGTAATGCGATTGGCAATTCCACTTTGATCAACCGTCTCATGCGTGACATACCAAAAGCAACTGCTGCTTCTTCAATGGATGGATCAATTTCACTAAGTCCGATATACGTATTTTGAAAAATTGGTAATAACGCATAGATCACTAATGCAATCAACGCTGGCACTGTTCCGATTCCAACGAAGGGGATCAACAATCCTAATAAAGCTAAAGATGGGATCGTCTGTAAAACACTGGTTATCTGCAACAATACTTCTGCCATTTTTTTATGGTTCACTGCCCAAATAGCTAATGGGATTGCAATAACAATCGCAATCAATAAGGCAATTAATGAAATTGATAAGTGCTGAAATGTTGCGGAGATCAATTCTCCTTTTCGCTCAACAAGCGTTTGAAAAAAATTATTCATAGGATCTTCCTTTCCATTCTAATTTAAGTATAAACATAGACGAAAAAATCCCCAACTAAGTTGTCTGAAAAGAACAAAAAAGATGCGTACTTCATCATTTGTAAACCCAACATCCCGGCAATTCTTAGAGTATGCTTCAAACTAGCAATAAAGTCCTTAATCAATAAATGGAAAGAAAATGGAAAGAAAGAGGAAATTTATTTCTTCAAACTCTATGTATTTCTTTTATATAAAAAAAGACACATCTCACGAATTTGAACGAGAAATGTGTCTAATTTATTTGAATATAAAAAAACAGCCAGTAAAGCAGAAACCTCGTGGGGGAGATAATTTTTACTGGCTTGTTCATAAATTATTATACTGTAAGTTTTGTCCAAAGATAAAAAAAAGTAATAAATGATCGTTTTAGAGTCATAAACGTTCAATTTTTCTCGAAATTCCTATTTTTTCTCAAATGACTAGCTGGTTTGCTCTTTCTTTCACTCCGTATAATGGATAAAATTCTTGACCTTTTTGATACAAAATTTCTTTTTCACGATTTTTCATCAAGAAAACAAGCAACTCTTTCATCGGCAGATTGGGTTTATTTGGTTCAAATAAAAACACACATTGAGCCTCACCTTTTTTTTGAATACTCGTCAAAGCCTGCAGATTATCATGAAGATCACAATAGATGCCTTTATATTCTCTTTTCGTTGGAGAAGTTGTGATGAGTGTTAATAGATCAGCTGCTCGCATAGTTACTCCTTTCCTTGGACATCCTTTAAATGTTGAAAAAATTTTTCAAATTATCTATTGAAGATTCTTAACTAATAAGTATAATAAAGAAGTTGCTGAAAATTTTCAAAAGAAAAGAGGTTTGAGAATGAAAAAAATAAATCTATTAATTGATCTGGTTGGTATCAGTTTTGGCGCTGCACTTTATGGTTTAGCTGTGACCGGGATCAATATTCCTGCTAAATTAGCAGATGGTGGTGTAACAGGAATTGCCCTTTTACTTAATAATTTATTCGGTTTTGCTCCTTCCATTACATCACTTATTATCAATTTACCATTGCTATTGGTTTCATTATTCATTTTTGGTAAGCAGGCTTTTCTGCGAACGATTGTCGGAACCTTTGCCTTAGTGTTCTTTTTACATTTGTGGGAAGGACTAAACGTCCATTTTGCTGTCCACAATCTTTTACTCAATAGTCTGATGACTGGTGTATTATCTGGTATCGGTTGTGGTCTGGTCTTTCGCTTTGGTGGAAGCACTGGCGGAACAGACATTATTTACCAAGCCTTCGAAAAATATTTCCATATCAAGATCGGTAAAAGTCTATTCTTGATTACATTTGGTATCTTGGTTGTTTCTTTATTATATCTGGATGTAACACATTTTGTTTATACCTTACTCAGTTGCTCCATCTTATCTTATACGTTAAACAAAGTGAAATATCTCGAAGTAAAAGGTTCTCTCAATCCTTTTTCTGCAAATCGTTCAAAAGAACCTTTTGATACTCTTGATTCTGCAGAACAATTTGAATAACATTCTTAAATGATTGGTTAGCGACTGAAAAGTATATTTCTACTTTTCAGTCGCTATTTCGTTACTAGCAAAACCTCCAGTAATCACTACTTTACCATGTACTTTTCCAGTCTCTACTTCTTTCGTTGCCTGCTTTAAAGTCTCTTTACTGATGCCTTCTCTGTATACTTTTCCTAAAGTAGTATGGATTTTTTCTTCTTCTACTAATGCTGTCAAATGTTTTAATATTTCCCCTTGTGTCTCGATTAGTTGACCATAATCCGTTTTAGTAAACATATACTCCCATTCAAATGAAACAGATAAATTTTTAAAACTTGCAATATCGATTGGTCCATCAAGTCCTACGATCATCCCAATTTTCCCCATAGGTTGAATCATTTCTGCCAGCTCAGTTAGATAGGGACGGATATCATGTAAAACTGCTACGACATCGACGGTGCTTATCCCAACCTTTTCTAGTTGAGGCTTTAACTCTTGATGGTAATCAATTGGATGATCGACCCCATTTTCTTTTAACCATTGAAAGTTTTTGGGGCTGGCTGTCGCAACCACCTCTAACCCACTCCATTTTGCTAATTGTGTGAGAATCGAACCGACACCTCCAGCACCGTTGATGACCAATATTTTTTTACCTTTATTCGCTGATTCTTTAGGAATCAATTGAAATTTCTCAAATAAGAGTTCATAGGCGGTGATCGCAGTTAACGGTAATGCTGCACTAGCTTCGTCCGTGAGATTTTCTGGTGCTTTTGCCACAATTCGTTCATCTACCAACTGATATTCTTGGTTACTACCTGGTTGTTTTGCTGAACCAGCATAATAAATACGGTCTCCTATCTCAAAATTTTCAGATTGGGGACCTTTTGCAACTATTCTCCCTACCGCATCAAATCCCAAAACAGTAAAAGACTATTGTTTTGGCGTCTGCATTCTAAATTTTACATCCACTGGATTCACTGAAACCGCTGAAATCTCCACCAATAACTCCCTGTTTTTAGGAACCGGAGTTTCTGCCAACTTTTCTAAAAAACTATTTTTGTCAGTCAATGGTAATCCCTCATAAAACCCTATTTGCTTCATTTGTTTTTTCATAGAAACCTTTCCTTCTTTCTTTATACAAAAAGACCTGGATCAATCCACGAAAGGAGTTATCCAGGCTTTCCATTATTTAAAATAGCTATTTTCTCCCAAAGAATTCCCTTGTTCTTCTATCAATCCTTTTAATGATCTTTCTAAAACACCATGATTTTTATCTTTTCTTTTTGATGTCGCACTGAGTGGTTCTTTCTCAGCTTTGTTAAAAGGTTGTACAGAAGGAGAGCCGGCTTTTTTTGTTTGGTAAGGTACCGGTTCATTATCAAATAACAAATATGAATCTTTCATTTTTTTCATTGAATCAACTAGTTCTGCGTCAGAAATACTAGATACTTTTGGATCAGGAATAATTGATGCTGGCACATACTTAGGTACAAAGTAAGAACGCCCACGACCATTTTTTTGTTGGTTCGATGTATAGGCTTTGGTACTTGTGTGCTGCTCTTGACTCTTCTGACTATTCATTGAATCAGCCGCTTTTCTCGTCCGCTGATTAGTCAATGGGCGATTACTTGCTTGATGCGTATGATAATCAGGAAGCTGTTCTTTGTGTCTGACTAAATTTTCTTTTGGAATTGTTGATTTTTTTGAATTGCTCAAATTTCGACGTTTGCGTTGTTCTCTAGCATCGCCTTGAGCAAAGTGAAATTCTTGCATTTGCTCAAACATTGGTTGATTATTGTTTTCGGTTAATAGATCATCCTGTCCATCAAATAAAACACGCCTTTGGTTTTTTGCTAGTTTGACGCCAATTTCGTCATCATAGGCAGGAAAACGAAAATGTTTCCGTCTAATTTCATTCATTTTAAACCATCCTTCTCATAAATGGAACTTTTCTCAATCATAGCATAATTTTTTCATTTTCCATAGTAACCATAACTAAATTTAACCTCTTTCGACGGTCATCTGGTCGTTTCTCGAATGACCAATTCAGGGAAAAATCGACGGTATCCTTGACTTTCTCCTTTTTCGGTAATTTTTTTTAACAACATTTCACCACAAACTTCACCCATTCGTACGATATCTTGTTTTACCGTAGTTAATTTGGGTGAACTGATTTGGTCTAAAAATACGCCATCAAAGCCAATGACTCCAAAATCTTCAGGAATTTTCCCCTTTTCTTTAGCAATACCTCTTACAATCCCTAAAGCTAATCGGTCAGAGCTGCAAATAAAACAAGTCTTTGGTTTAATAGTTGACCAATGATCGGCAAGATATTTCTCTGCCATTGTCGAATGATTTGGGAAACGTAATATTTGCGGCTTCATGTTGGCTGTTTCCATAACTGAAAGGTAGCCTGCTTCTCTTGATAACTCAAATGGCTCATCCTCGTCAATCCCAATATAAATAATGGTCTCGTAACCGCATTCCATAGCATATTGTGAAGCCTTTGCTGTGCCATAATGATTATCGCTATCTACATAATCATAGCCAAAACGATTTTCACCAAAAAGGACGACTGGTTTTTCCAATCGGTCGATCCAGTCAAAATCTTTTTCTCTCACCCCTGTAATGATGTAGCCGTCGCAAGACCCTACGTCAAATGCATCATTGGTTACCAACTGCAAAGAATAGTGCGCTTTTCCAATACATTTTGCGATTCCCATCAATAAATTCATATAATACGGTTCTGTTGTATCAATCTCTTCAAGGATGAAAAGTTTGATGATTTGTGACCGATTAGAAACGAGTGCTTTTGCTGCAATATTGGGGCGATAATCTAATTCTGCCATCGCAGAAAAAACTAATTCTTTTAACTCATCCGTTACTTGTTCCGGGTGATTGATGACACGAGACACCGTCATTTTGGATACATTTGCTTTTTTAGCAACATCAGCTAATGTTGGCATAGGTTGCTCCTTTCACAATAGAAAACTTTTTTCTGTTTTCTATCATTATAGCAAACTTGAAAGCGATAAAATGTAGAAATATCGTAAAAATCATCTGCACGCCAGCATCTTTTTAATAAAAGTTCACTAGAATCGAAAGCCAGTTACTCCATTTTATTAGAAAAATGTACGTTATCTCCATCTATTTTCTAGTTTCAGATATGAACTAGAAAAATAGCAAAGAATGAGACTAAGCCAAAAATAGCCTCCTCTTCTAGTATCTCTAAAACGAATAAACGATGTTTAAGAAGCAACAACATCAAAAAATTTGCCGAAATTGACTAAAAATTTGAGAAACACCTAGTAAGTATCCATCAATAGCAAAAACCAGTGTTTGTGTTTCTTGTCAATTTTTGGATATTCTTTCGTATTTCTTGATGCTAAACGCTTATTTCTCAACCTCAACTTTGCTTATTTCATAGCATTGTTTACTTCTCTATCTATTTAATTTGTTATAAAAAATCAAAATACACCTGTCTTTTCTATTCTTTGGATCCATTCATCATTTGCACCAAAAATTTGGTTGCTGTATCCATCAATGGGACTTTTACCATATGCTTTTCGGTTTGCGAATAATCAAAAACAATTCCTTGACCATAACACTCTTTTTGATTATTTTTCACAAAATCATTGGTTTGTTGAAAGGGAATTTTCTCGTCTTTTTCACCGTGCCAAAAATATAAAGGTCGCCCAGCTAGTTTTTCTGGCTGCAAAGATAAATCATATTTTTCGACCCAAGAAATTAAATCAAAATAATCGTTCGGCAGTATGTATTGGTACTGATGAGCTCTTTTGTAAATTTCTTTAGCATACTGTTCAGGCGCAGGGGAACCCATCAGACAAATACCACCAACCAAATGCGGATGTTTTGTTAACAACGAACAAGTCGTCATCCCCCCCATTGAAACGCCACCTACAGCTACTTTTTCATGAAGAACATCTCGTTTTTCTAAGTGCTTCAATAAAGTCTCAAATTCAAATAAGTTTCCATAAATACTATTCCAAAAGGTAAAGGAAGGAATAGCAGAAACTACTTGCTTTCTTTCACCATGGTTCATTGCATCTGGTAGTAAGACACGAAATCCTTGTTTAGCAAACTTTCTTCCTTGTGTCAAAACTAATTCTTTACTCGTTTGCCAACCATGATAATAAATAATTATCGGAATTTTTTCAGCTCTTAATTCGGTTAGGACAACTTCTAATAATGGAATATTATTTACTTTACGTTTTAATATAATTGGATTCACTTCTTTAGTCTCCGATCTTCATCAAAATAGTCGAACGAAATATTTCCCATCCACTAACCACAATTTGAAATAAACAAATCGTACCAAACAAAATCAAAAATAAGCTCATCGTTCTTGAAAAGAGCAATAATGCTAAAAGACCAGCTAGTCCTAATCCTAAGGTAAGCAGTGGATAAATTGTGAAATTAAAAAAACTAGCAAAGCTGCCAAAAATATTTCCGATAAAAATCACGGAAAATAAAAAAATACTTAAAAGCAAGCTATCGGTCAATGATATCTGAAAGATATTATTATTGGCTACGATGGGCTGCTGAAGTGAATATAAATCTAAATACCCACAAGAGGCAACACTGAGAACATGAGTGACTCCTATGGCTCGGTTTATTATTTTCATTCGTATCACCAACTCTCTTTATAATTCTATTATAATCGTTTTATCATCATTTAGAACAAAAAAGGCTTAAATTTTAATTTTTTCTTTTTTTCAAATAATCGTTCACAATCAAAATGACCTAACAACCTATGAGTACCTCTTGATTTTTTGTCATGCTCCTCATTTTGACTGTCTAGTTCTGAAAAAACTTAATTCTTTTTTCAGGCATTTCATGTTCAAACTTCTCCTTTTTAAAATAGAGAATAAATATACTTTTGGGAAAATCTACATCAAACTGATCTATTATTAACTCATAAGTAATAATCAATGTTGTCACTAAATTTCTTTGTGAATAAAAACATTTAAGTGAGGCACATCATTAGTAAAACCTTTAATTAAATTAGTTTGAAAACTTGTAATTGAAGTTAAAATGAAATTTACCATATAAAAAAAGCCTTTATTTTTTATTTCCATTAAAAAGCATCGACATATACTCATCATTTTGTTATCATATATCTGATTAACACTATTTTTATCAGGAGAATATATGAAAACGAAACGACAGACAAGTACATTTTTGCACATAGGGACGCTTTTCGCCCTATTGACACTTTTTTTGTTCTTATGCTATTCCTATTTCAGATCTTCCGATATACCATGTAATGCCTTTGGCTGGTTATTGTTAGATCACCCCGGTTTAAGTCAGGTAGATGAGAGCCTCTTCTTGCTAATTCTTTCATCTTTGTGTGGTTTTATTTTTTCATTGGCTTTTCGAACATATGTGAAAAAACAAATTCCCAAAAAGATGGATGAAGCTGCTACAATTTTTGTTGCATCTAGGTTGCTCGCATTGCTGACCGTTTTATTCTATTCCTTTAACCAAAATTCATTGTTCTTTTTTATACTGAATGGACTGGTTATCATTTTATCCATCTTTACTTACTTTATTTTTTCACTAATATTCAAAAAGTTACGCTTGCCACTTTTAATGCAACTAATCCCACTATTCTGCTTTGTCTATAGTGTCTTTTCTTTTCTTGTATTAGCGTTAGCGCCAACTTTTGATCCAGCAAATATTCAAATCACTAGTAATTTTCTTGAATTACTCTTCATTTCGTGTTTAGGAATGATGATGTGGCAAATAAGAAAAACAGTTCAGGACAAGTAAGTCTAAGTGCCTTGAACTGTTTTTTTATTTTTCGGATGATATTGCTAATAAAGAATCCTTTACAATAGACATAAATGATTGAACTTTACATAAAAAACATCAAAGCTAGTCATTTCTGATAACTTTGATGTCTGAGGATTATTAACAGTTGAGTCTAAAAATTTTTCAGTTGATTTTTTCTATATAAGAAAAATCTGCTAAATTTAGTTCCTTGATAAGACGATCATAGACTTTTCTAGCAATATAAGCATGCTCTTCCACGGTTCTTCCAGCAGCGATTTTGGGTAGTTGTCTTCTGCTGTTTGCCGTTTTAACCAACGGCAATGCTAATTGATAGTTGAGCTGATCATCAGTTTTCACAACTTTAACAGTATTCGACAAGATCAGTGAATCAAAGAAGATACTGGAACGACGATTCTTATATTTTTGAGCTTGGATACGCTCAATGATTACTTCAACTTGATCAAAATAATAAGTTTCGTTGACGTCACCGATCAGTTCTACAATTTTTAAAAATTCTGATGGCACAGGTAATTGTTTCTTTTGTAAATAAAAATAATTGGCAAGAGAATAAGATAACTTGTTATGATAATTTAAAGAAACAAATCGATAATTCTCATTGCCGGCAACCTGTCTCGTCACAGGAATAAGATCTTCTACGGTTGCATAAAAATAGGTTGAATTAGACACGAAACATTCTTGCCAACATTCATTTCCCATAACCAACTGTTTTTCCGTTTGCGACAAATGACTAATAGCTTGTAAAATCTGGGCTGCAGCTTCTTCAATTTCTTTTTGATAAGTTTCTTCCTCAAATATTGGAAAATTCAACTTATAACGACGATTTTCCCGCTTGATTAGATTTTCATCAATCAGCTGATCAAGAAAAGCTTCAAATTTTGGATGATCAAAATTTTTTTTCAACTCTCTCAAAATAATGTCTTCTTCTTGATGATGATGCAAATACTCAATCAAAGTTGGAAAAACAGCATTGTTTACTAGTTTGCTAAGCAACTGCTGGTGATTTTGTGAATAAAAATAGTTCATTTTTTCCCCTTCTCGTTTTCCCTAGCTCAATCGGAAATAGGCCGAAGAATCCCAAAAATACGAGCAACTATTTTCGGATTCTTCGGCTTATTTTTTAAAGCTGGATCACTTCTGTTCCAACCTCATTTTGATCGAACAAGCTAGGCTGGCATTGTGAGCCTGGAACAAATAGCTGTCAGGCTCTTTAATAAATCGAATAAAAGGTGTTAGCAACCCCTTAGCTAGCTTAGTTAAAAACTGCTGTTAGCTGAGGAACGACTTGTTTCTTACGAGAAACAACTCCTTTTAATAAGGCACGATTGTTCGTTAATTTAACTTGGAAAGCTTCTTCGACTTTATCTAATCCCTGACCAGCAACTAATAATTCCGAATCGCTATCTAGGATATTCGTTACCACTAGGACAAAGAGGTCATATCCATTTTTAGCCATTTCTTCAGTCATCGCTTCTTCCAGTTCCGTTTGACGAGCCATTACTTCGCTTAAATCGACTGTATTCACTTGTGCAATACGAACATTAGCTTCTCCCATTGGGAAGCTTTTGGCATCAAGGTCAAGTAAAGTTGCAGCTGATTTATCGCTAAGATTTGTACCGGCCTTTAACATTTCTAACCCATAGCTTGTCAAATCAACGCCTGCAATTGTTGCAAGTTCTTTTGCAGCTGCCTCATCTTCTGATGTGCATGTTGGTGATTTGAATAGCAATGTATCAGATAAAATTGCAGAAAGCATAATGCCAGCAATTTCTTTAGGAAGTTCTACTTGGTTTTCTTTATATAACTTCAAAATGATTGTACTTGTACAACCTACTGGTTCAGCTCGGTAATAAAGTGGATTGGCTGTTTCAAAATTTGCAATCCGATGATGATCAACGACCGCTAAAATTTCTACTTCTGCAATATCAGAAATACTTTGTTGAAATTCATTATGGTCCACTAGCATCACTTGTGTTGTTTCTTCTTTTGCTGATTGAACGACACGTGGGGCAGATAACTTAAAGTAATCTAATGCATATTGTGTTTCTTCGTTAGGTGTACCTAAAGCTACAGCTTCAGTTTCTTTTCCTAGTTGATTTTGCAAGTGTGAAAAGGCGATTGCCGCTCCAATTGCATCTGTATCTGGATTTTGGTGACCAAAAACTAAAATTTTTGACATTTGTCTCGCTCCTTTATGGTTTCTCCTACTTAATAATAGCAAAAAAACCGAAAGAAGCAATACTGACGCTATAATTTCTAGGATGGAAGAAATTCCGATCCATCTTACTTTTATAACAAACAATCGTAAACAAAATTTTTGATAGCGCGAAGTACCATGGAACAGTCATTTAAAAAGTTGGCCATGCCATTACTCATTTCATTGCAGAACTCTTTGTACTGAAAGAAAAAGTTAGGAAAAGTAAATCATTTATCGTTTTTTTTCTTTACTAGCCTTTAATGACTACTTGAGTTTTGAGCAAACGGTTCAACTAAGCGGTTTTCAGCGATTACCTGTGCCATCCATAAACTTGATTGTTTCGGTAACCGTTTATAGCCATTGTCCAGATCGACACGATAAAAACCATATCTATTTTTATAGGCATTCAACCAACTCCAACAGTCAGCAAATGTCCACATATGATACCCAAAGCAAGGAGAACCTTCTGAAATTGCCTGCTGCAGTTGCGTCAAATGTTCAAATAAAAAATCAATTCGGTAGTTGTCGTCAATCATATTCTCTTTATTGTTGAACCGTTCTTCTTGCGACACACCCATCCCGTTTTCTGAAATATACCAAGGGATATTGCTATAACTGTTTTTTAACCGCATCGCAATATCATAGATTCCCCGCGGATAAATCTCCCAGCCACGATGTGGGTTAATTCGTTTCTCCGGCCAATCATAACCTCGGAATAAATCTCTTAGTCCTGTGATTGGTCGTTTCTTTTCTTGAGGTGCTTGAACACGTAATGGCTGGTAATAATTACAACCAATAAAGTCTACTGTATTCTCCGCAAAAATTTCTTTATCACCTGTTTCTGTTTTAGGAAGCAAATCACTTTCTCGTAATACCTCTACCAGCTCTTCTGGGAAAGTACCTCGTACCGCACAGTCCAGAAAGCTGCGAATATAAAACAGGTCTGCCCACTTTGCAGCAGCCACGTCTTCAACTTCTTCGCTTTTAGAGTAAACGGGTGCTAAATTGAGAATGATAGAAATTTGTCCGTCATTAAAAGAAGAGCACCGGTACTCCTTTACAGCTTTCGCATGCGCTAGTAGTGTGTGATAGGCAACTTGTATAGCTCGTTTAAAATCATGCACCTTGGGCCAATGTGCATCTCCCATATACCCACATTCGATGTGTACAAGAGGCTCATTGAACGTCGCCCATTTTTTTACTAAATCACCAAAAACTTCAAACGCAGTCTTTGCGTAAAATGCAAAATGATCCGCTGACTCACGAACTTCCCAGCCACCTTTTTCCATCAGCCACCAAGGCATATCAAAATGGAACAAATTGATGATCGGCTCAATGCCATTATCCAGCATTTCCTGAAAATAGGCTCGGTAAAAATCAACAGCTTGCGGATTTAATGTCTTGCCATCCGGTAAAAGACGCGTCCAAGCAATCGAGGTCCGATAGGAATTTAAATTCATTGCCTTCATACAGGCAACATCTTCTTTGTATTGATAATACGTATTAGAGGTATTTTCTGGTCCTGTTCCGTTATAAAACAATTCTGGTTCTATTTCAAACCACTTATCCCAAGTTGATGGGCTCTTGCCATCAACCAAAGCAGCTCCTTCTGTCTGAGGGGCAGAAGCCGCTGCTCCCCACAGAAAGTTTTGTGGAAATGTATCCATTTAAAATTTCCTTCCTTTTCTATCGTTTTATCCACTGATTCCCTTCAGTCAGTGAACCCAATGATCATCGTTTATGTTGGTTCATTCTTTTTCTCATTTATATTTACCATGATTTGGCAAAATTATTTAGTCAGTGTGATACTCGTTCTCTTTGATCTTTATCATGAAACCATTTGTTTGACCATCATCGCTATGCTAGTTGCTAATAATCTCATTTTGGTTTCTCCAAACTCTTGATGTTTTGTTCAAACAAAGCTGGACGCTAGGAACATCCCAAACGTCCACTTTGATGTTAAAGATGATTATTCGGTTTTAGCCCAACGATCATATGCTTTTTGATAAGTGCTGACAAAATCATTTAATCCCATTGATTTTAATGTACTGACATATTCATCCCATTTAGCCAAACTTTCCACACCTGTAATAAATTTAGCTTCCATTTGCTCTACATAAGTCCGAATGTCCGTCGCGTTGATCGCAATTTGATCTGCTTCATCTTTCGTCATATAAACAATTGGGAAAGGTACCTCGGTATTGGGCATGATTTTCTCGTTGATTTCTTTCATGCGAAATTCCGTCCATACACTAGGATCAGGATCGTTGACATTAGCTAAAACACTTTGGGCATAATCGTCTTCTAAACCCGGTACGACTAAGCCATAATCCATTGCAATTTTCCCACGGTCTTCTTCCATCTTTTGTTTATTTTCACCTGTATATACCCGAACTTTTTCTCCAGAATCGTTTGTTTCATATTTCCAAAATGCCCCTTCTGGACCTTTTGTCATTAAATCTTGCCCTTCTTCTGTGTAAAGATAGTCCGCCCATCGCATTGCTGCCTCTGGACTTTTACATTTATTGGTAATCGCAAAAGTTCCAGTTGTTACACGAGGATGACCCGGTGCTAAAGGTGTATTTTGAATACTTGAAGTAACTGGTGAAAACATTGGATCTGATAAAGAATCCTCAGGCATTTTACCAGTAGCCATGTATGAAGCATACGCGCCAAATAAACCGACTTTATCTGTTTGTGTGTTTCCTTGATACTTTTCTTCTGACTGCGAGAAGACTTCTGGGTCCAGCAATCCTTCAGAATAAAGTTTATTCATATACGTTAAATATTCCTTATAGTTAGCCGATGCAGCAGCATAACGCACTTTTCCGTTAACTTCTTCGATTCCTAGAGATTTCATACCAAAAGCAGGTAGCAACCACGTACGAATAATTGCCAACTTGTTGCCGTCTGATAACGGAATCTCATCTTGTTTGCCATTACCGTTGGGGTCTTCTTCTTTGAATCGCTTCAACAATTTATATAACTCATCCGTGTTTTTTGGCAATTCGGTTACCCCTAATTTTTCTAGCCACTCGCCGTTATACCATAAAGGTGAGATATAAAGAGGGCTAGAGGTATCTTCTGGATATAATCGTGGTAAAGAATAGATATGACCATCTGGTGCAGTAATTGATTTTTTGAACTCTGGGTTCTCATCAAGGATTTTCTTTAAATTTGGCGCATAGTCATCAATCAAATCCTCCAAGGCAATTAAAATTCCTTGTGATCCATAATCTGATTGTTTGGCATTTGAAAGACCACTTCCTGCACCAAAAATAACATCTGGTAACTCACCAGAAGCAAAAGCCAAATTCAATTTTGCTTCAAAATCTGTACTTGGCGGAGTAATATAATCAAAATTGATTCCAGTTAATTCCGCTAACGCTTTAGCCGAAGCTAACTCATCCCATTCTGCTTCTCCACCAGGCGCCATCATCGTCATGTTGATTTTTTCTTTAACGATTGGCATTCCGGTTTTTTCAACGGCAATAGTTTCTTCTTTTCCAGCAGTATTTCCCTTGTTGCCACAAGCACCCAAAAGAGTTGTTGTCAACACTAATGATGCAATTACTAAATAACATTTTTTCATTCATTTCACTCACTCTCTTATTTATTTTTAGTTAGCCTTTCAAAGAACCAACCATGACACCTTTAACAAAGTACTTTTGTAAAAACGGATAGATCATAATGATTGGTAATGTCGAAACGATCATTACTCCATATTTAATGACTTGTGCAAGCTGTTGTTTACTATAAGCTACTTCTGCTGCCGCTGCTGTCATCTCTGTTGTTCCTTTTGTTAAATCTTGATTCACTAAAATCTCTCGCAGGATTAATTGAAGCGGATACATTGATTTGTTTGTTAAATAGATTAACGCACTAAAATAACTATTCCAATGGGCCACTCCGCAAAATAGTCCCATTACTGCAATAATTGGCATTGATAAAGGTAAAACAATCTTCATAAATATCTGAAAGTCAGAACATCCATCAATCAATGCCGCTTCCTCCATTTCTCTAGGGATGGTGGATTGAAAGAAAGTACGTGTAATTGCAATATTATAAACTGAAACGGCCCCTGGAATAACTAACGCCCAAATCGAATCATTCATCCCTAGATTTTTAATCAATAAATAAGTAGGTACCAAACCGCCACTGATAAACATAGGAACCATCAAAAACTTCATAAATAGATTTTTCCCATAAAATTCTGCTCTTCCTAGAGCATATGCACAAGGAAGTGTACATAATAAATTGATAAATGTACCTAGTAATGTGTAATAAATCGTGTTCCGGTAACCTTGCCAGATACTTTTATACGTAAAAATTGTTTTGTAACCATCCCAAGTGATCTTTTTTGGCAATAGCCACATTTCTCCAGAATTGACGGAGGTCGGACTAGATATAGATGCGCTTATAACATAAATCAACGGATAAATAACCAACAAAAGTGCAATGGCAATAAACAAGTAGATGAGAAACATAAAAAATTTGTCGCCTTTCGATGATCGGATCGCTTTTGAATACATTATTTTCCCTCCATTACCATAAGCTTGTTTCGCTGACTTTACGCGAAATTTTATTTACTGTGATTAATAAAAATGCGTTGATTGCTGCATTGAACAGTCCGACAGCTGATGCATAGCTGTACTGTGCGTCAAGCAACCCTTGTTTGTAAACAAACGTGGCAATCACATTTGAAGAATCCATATTCAACGCATTTTGCATCAACAGGATTTTTTCATAACCTAATGACATCAAACTCCCTACATTCATGATCAGTAAAATAACCATAGTAGGAATGATAGTCGGTAAGTTGATATACCAGATTCTTTGCCATCTCGTTGCACCATCGACAGTTGCAGCTTCATGAAGCTGCGTATCAACACCAGATAATGCAGCTAAATAAATCACTGAGCCCCATCCTGTTCCTTGCCAAACCCCAGATAATACGTAGATCGTTTTAAACCAACGAGGATCTGTCATGAAACTAATTCGCTCAAAACCTAGAAAAACCAGTAGATGGTTAATAATACCGGTGGAAGGCGTCAAAAAAGCAATTAACATACCGCAAACGACAACGACTGAAATAAAATTAGGTGCATAAGTCACTGTCTGCGTAAATTTTTTAAATTTTCCATCTTTCAACTCATTTAGTGCTAGTGCTAATATAATCGGTAGCGGAAATCCTACGACCAAAGAATATATACTGATACCTAACGTGTTTTTAATTAGATCCCAGAAATAGTAGGAATCAAAAAAACGTTGGAAATGCTTAAATCCTACCCAAGGACTTCCAAAAATCCCTAATGATGGGATATAATCCTTGAATGCTATAATCACGCCGTACATGGGACCGTAAGAAAAAACAGCAACCACCACCAATGCTGGAATGACAAAAACATACAGCTGTCGGCTTTTATATAATTTTTTTTTGATCTCTGACCATTTTGTTTTCTCTTTCTCTTTATTGACATCAAGTAATGCATCAGCCATTTTTTAACCTCCTTTTATGAAGTTCACTCATCTCTATCCTTGTGGCTTTTTTGAAATTTCAAGACCAATCAGCCCAATTGCTGGTTTCTCTAATTCACTGCTGAGGATATATATTTGATCTTCTTCCGTATATACTTCTAATTCTTTTTTTGTAGATAAATCTTTAATCACATGATGTTTATCGGCCTCAATGTCAGCTAAAAATATTTTTTCTTGTGTAAAGCGAATACTTTGAAAGGCATAGTGTATGGTTTGATCTTTGCTGTATGTTAATTTCCACTGATTTTGCCATTCTTTAGGTTGTGAGCGAGTTTCATAGATTCCTTCTCCATAGATATTTAGCCAATTCCCAATTTCCTGTAAGATTTTGGTTTCTTCATCAGTAAAGGTACCATCTGGTTTTGGCCCAACTCCTAAGATCAAATTCCCACCTTTGCTGACCACATCGACAAAAGTTTCCAATAGTTCTTGGGAACTCTTAAAGCGATCATTTGGTACATAGCCCCAATCATCACCAATCGGGATATTACTTTCCCAAACTTTCTTGGGAATTTCAGCTAGTTCTGGCACCTTTCGTTCAGGGGTCACATAGTTCTCATGTCTGCCCCCCATCATACGATCCACAATAATTAATTCCGGTTGCTTCTCACGAGCGATTTCTGCTAATCGATCCATTTCCAGGTCTTCTTTTTTCTGTCCACACCAACCAGCATCTAACCATAAAAGATCCACATGACCATAGTTATGCGTGATTTCTTTAATCTGATTATGAACAAAACATACGTAACGTTGCCAAATTTCTGGGTAACGTTCCGTATCATAGCTCGCATGACGCCCCTTGATCGTATCGTCATCCAACCAATAAAACGGCGAATACCAATCGGCTTTTGAATAGTAGGCTCCTGTTGCTATTTCTTCCTTACGAAAAGCCTCAAAAACTTCTTTTAAAATATCTCTTTTAAACGGGCTTTGTTTACCGCCAACCTTATATTCTGTTTCAAGAGTATTGTACATATTAAACCCATCGTGATGTTTCGTTGTAAAAATACAATACTTAAAGCCTGCTTCTTTACATATACTTGCCCATTTCTTTGCCTGTAATTTTTCTGGGTTAAACTCTTTAATCAAATTCCAGTAGTCTAGTTGCAGTTGTTTAAAATCTTTCCGAAACTCACGCCCTTCTCTTGCCCAAAGGTCTTTTTCAGAAAGTTGCCAAGATTCTACGATTCCTGCTTGAGCATAAAGTCCGTAGTGAAAAATCACGCCAAGTTTTAAATCTTGAAACCATTCTAATCGTTCTTTTAGCATTTCTGTTTCTGGATAAGTCCTATGATCTAATTCAACCTCTTTAGGTACTTCGATATCTCCGCGTATCGCCATTTATGAAACCCCTTTCATGTTTGTGCTTTAAATTTACAAAAAAAGCAAGGCAACAGCAATATGTAAAAAGCATAAGCTATGTAAAAACAGCATAAAGCGTAACTTATTTAGAGGATATCTATATCTTATCTCTTAGTCGGAAAGTAACTATGTAAAAGTAGAAAAAGCTATGTAATAATCGCATACTGATAGAAAACATAAATAAACCTTACTATAATAAAAAGAGCTGTATGACTAATACAAGGAGGTTTTAGCTATGAATCAACATAAACGATCACCACATTCTATTTTTGATTTCACCTATTCTTTAGGAAAATTCTTGCTTTTTCTCATCAAGCTCCAAGTATTTTGGTTTTTATCGGTATTAAAAGGTTGTATTCTACTAGGAACTTTTCCCGCAAGTGTTACCGTTCTCAAATTTTTCTATCATTTATTTGAAGAAAAACAAATTCCTCAAGTCTTATATTCAGATTTTCAAACAAGCTTCAATAATCTGTTTATTTCAACAAATCAACTAGGCTATGCTGCTGGCATGTTACTAGGATTTCTATGGATGGATCTGAGAATTGCAGCTGTGTATTTACAAAACCCTTTCATTCATATGGGGATCTTATTATTATTTATCGCAACTGTCATAGTCATTCTTTATTTATTCCCAGTATTTTTACGTTATGATTTGTCATTCACACAATATTTCAAACAAGCATTATTTCTATCTTTGTGTAGCTTGATTGAGACCGTAGCGATTATTCTGGGGATCTTTGTCGTGACGGCTGTCTCTACCTTTTTCCCAATTTTGACAATCGTGGCTTTTGTGCCTTTATTCTGTTTGCCATTAAGTTGGTTCTCTTTGCAATCAATGATTAAAATTGAAGAAAAAAATCGTACGTTAACGCAATAACAAAAAACAAACCTTAAATCAAACAAACAGCTAAAAGCTGTAACAGAACTGCGAGGAGATTTTACAAGGAAACCTCAATAATAGCTCTTTTTTTAACTTACAATCTACAATGCGATTCGTCAGCCCTTTAGGTAAAAGTCAAATGTCTGTTTCACTCCTTATTCATAATTGTCGCCATCAAAGGGAACCTTCTGCCAATCGTTGACTCAAGCCTTTTTTCAATTTTTGCTAAGGCTACTACCTGTTACTTATCCCTTTCGTTTTTTCTTTCATTGATTATTTTCCAGAAGCTGATTGGCTATGTATATTCATCAACTTTCACTATGTCAAATAAACAGATTATGTACTTTCAAGCTAGTTATTTTCTTTTTTTACAAGTGCTATATACTGAAAATGAAAACGATTACTTCAAGGAGGTTATTATGCAAGTTTCAATCGAACTTACAGATGTCATGCGTGATTTTTTTGAAATTGCGACAAACGAATTAGCGTTAACTATTTCAGATAATGGAAAACCACTCCAACTGATTCAGCGCAACGGTTCATTAAAAATTGAAAATAAAGAAAACGAAACGTTTATCTATTTTCAGGAAAAAGCCCATCTTTTTCGAGCGCTGTCACTCTGGTTAGATCGCTGTGAAGAAGAATTTGTTTATGAAGAGTTTCCGCAATTTGAAAAAATTGGTCCCATGGTAGATCTTTCTAGAAATGCTGTGATGACTGTTGATCAGCTGAAACACTTTTTTGTTCTTTGTAGCAAGATGGGATTAAATAGCTGCATGCTTTATATGGAAGATACGTATCAAATCCCTGATTATCCTTATTTTGGTTATTGTCGTGGTGCCTATTCTCTTGAGGAATTAAAGGCGTTGGATGCTTTTGCAGAGACGGTAGGGATCGAGCTGATTCCTTGTATTCAAACGCTGGCTCATTTAACTAATCCGCTAAAATGGGGATTTGCCAATGGCATGAGAGATACAAGTGATATTCTCCTTGTGGAAGAGGAAAAAACATATCAATTTTTAGATCGTGCAATTTCTGTGATCGCAGCCGCTTTTAAAACCTCAAAAATTCATATCGGGATGGACGAAGCTCATGATCTGGGACGTGGTCATTATTTAACCCAGCATGGTTTGATCGATCGCTTTGATATTATGGAAAAGCATCTGAAAAAAGTAATGGAAATCTGCAGGAACTATCAGTTACAGCCCATGATGTGGAGCGATATGTTTTTTAGAATCGGTTCAAAGTCAGGAGACTATTACGATAAAGACGTACATTTCCCAGAAGATTTGATTGCAAAGATTCCTGAAATTAGTATGGTTTATTGGGATTATTACCATCATTCAAAAGAAGAATACCAATTGCATTTTTCAAATCATAAAAAATTGCAACGACCGATCGTTTTTGCGGGCGGTATCTGGACGTGGAATGGTCTTGCACCAAATTATGGAAAATCGTTTGAAACGACCAGTGCTAGTCTTTCTGTCGCAAAAGAGGAAAAAATCAACGAAGTTTATGCTACTTTATGGGGCGATGATAGTGCTGAAACACCGATCATCGCAAGTTTGTTAGGATTACAACAATTCAGCGAGGAACAATTTGCTCCTGAAGTAAGCATGGAACTGATTAAGGAGCGTTTCCGTCTCTTCCACCATCTTGAAGCTGATGATTTTTTACTGCTAGATGCTTTTGATCAGACGAAAGGTGTAGCAAAAAATAACCCTGATGGATCAAATAGTAGTAAGTTGGCACTTTATCAAGATCTATTATACGGTCTTTACGATGTTGATCTGCAAAATTTAGAACTTCCTTCGCATTATAAGGACTTAAGTGAGAAACTATCTAGCGTAACAGCTAATGAGGACACACAAACGATGTTTACTTTTTATCAGAAATTAGCACAAGTCCTTTTTATAAAAACAAATTTGATCGGTCGCTCTTATCGAGCCTACCAATCAAAAAGGAATGACCAGTTACAACTAATCCTTCACGAACTGGAAGTTCTCACCAAAAAGATCAATGAGTTGCAACACCTCCATCGCCAGCTATGGTTTGAATGGAATAAACCCTTTGGCTATGAAATTATCGATCTTCGTTACGGTGCCTTAAAAAGTCGGATAGAAACAACCATTTGGCGACTGAATAAATTTTTAACAGGAGAAATCAAGCAATTGCCTGAGCTTGAGCAAACGCCTTTACCCTTCGATGCTCCTTTCAAAACAGCAAGCGGTGTCGGGCGAAACTTGTTCCATGGAATTTATAGTGCTAGTAAACTATCAGATATCTAAAGGCAGGAATAAAAAATGAAAAAGAGAACTCTTTTTTTGGTCATTCTGAGTATTTTTTTGTTGGTCACTGCTGCTTCTCAGCTTGTCAGAAACGTGCCTCGTGTCGAAGCAAAACAGACATCTACTAAAATCACTGGGAAAATCAATAATCAAAGAACTGCGAACATCTGCCATCAGCTTTTGCAACAAAATTTAAAGGCTGCAACGGATAAAAATCTGAACGACTATTTAGCAACACTAGTCAAAGATGCACATAAAGCGACCACAAAAGAAATGCAGCAATTTTTTAAAGACTATGATGTCAGTCATGAACTGCTTTCTTTCGAAGTAATCAAACAAGCGCCTCAATCGATGTTAGTAGTGGCAGAACAAAAAACAGTGAATCATGGGAAGAAGGCATATCGAGATCATATCACAACGGCATATCACACCTTTATTTTTGAAGAGAATAAATGGAAAATCAAAGAAACAACAATGACAAATACACAATTTTTAAATTAGGAGTGTTCATATGAAAAAATTCAATAATTGGCCCACCGACTATCCTGATCCTAACTGGTTTATCCATGATCGTTTTGGTTTGTTTATCCATTTTGGCTTGTTCAGTGTGGGAGCTAGACACGAATGGTTTATGACCACAGAACAAGTCTCTTTAGAGGAATATTCAAAAAAATATTTTCAGCATTTTAACCCTGATTTGTTTGATGCAGATGCTTGGGCAAAAGAAGCCGCTCGCTGTGGGGTAAAATACATGGTATTCACGACAAAACATCATGAAGGCTTTGCCTTATGGGATACGAAACAAACTGATTACAAAATCACCAATACTGCTTTTGGACGAGATCTTCTGGCAGAGCTACTCCCGGCTTTTCGCAAAGTCGGGATCAAAATCGGGTTATACCACTCACTGATCGATTGGCGCCATGAACATTTCCCACTAGACGGACTGCATCCTGAAAGAGAGAACCAGAAACTGCGAGAAAAAAATTCCGAAAGAGATATCAAGATTTATCAACGCTATCTTCGCGAACAAGTCAAAGAACTACTGACAGAATATGGAAAAATCGATTATTTATGGTTCGATTTTTCTTACAGCCACCGCGATTGGGGTTGGTCAAAAGGAAAAGGGCACATTGATTGGGATAGCGAAGCACTAGAAAAGCTCTGCTTAGAACTGCAACCCCATCTCCTATTGAATGATCGGCTTGATTTAGGACATGGCATCACTACTCCAGAACAGTTTCAACCTGATAAACCATTAGAGAAAAACGGCATGCCTGTTATCTGGGAAGCCTGTCAGACAATGTATGGCACTTGGGGGTATGACCGTGACAATATGGAATGGAAAAGTAGTGAGATGCTTTTGAAAATGCTGATTGATACCGTTTCAAAAAATGGGAATTTCTTGATGAATATTGGTCCTAATCCACGAGGAATGATTGATACGAAAACGTTGGAGCGGCTTCATGCTATCGGGGATTGGATGACCCTTCACAAAGCATCTGTCATTGGCTGTTCATATAGCGCCTTTGAAGCTCCTGACGATTGCCGATATACACAAAATGGAAACAAGCTTTATCTGCATCTCTTTTCTTATCCTTACCGCAACCTTCATCTTAAAGGATTAGCAGGTAAAGTTGAGTTTATTCGTCTGCTCAATGATGGCTCGGAAATTTTTTATCGAGGATTTGATCCGGACGAAGTGATTACTTCTACAGAAGCAGTCATTGCTCCAGAAGATCTTGTCATCACCTTGCCAATCATCAAGCCTGATGTGCTGATCCCAGTAATTGAAATTACCTTGAAAGACGAATAAAGAGCAAATATAAAGCAGATGATACTTCCTTCGTCGATTCACAAACAATACTGGCATCGAAAGCTTGTAAAAACATACTTTTAGTGAGAAATATCGTAAAACATTTGAATAACTACCCAAGTTGTATGCTGAAAAAGCAACAATTTGGGTAGTTATTTCAGTCTTTTACAATTATTTGCTTTTGTTTTTTTAGTTAGAAGCTCAAAACTGGAAATAAAATGACTTCTTCGTCCTGCTCCAGTTCGATGCCCCCCTTAGTTTACTCCTATTTATTGCTTATAAAGTTCCTTCTCTATTCATTGTTCGGTATTGACCTGGAGTCACACCAACGTTCGTCCTGAATTTTCTCGTATAGTTTGAAACATCATAATAACCATTCTTTTGAATAATCGTTTTTATTGGCAAATCAGTTTCTATTAAGTCTTGCTTGATTTTTTCTAGCCGCAATTCTTGCAGATATTTTGAGAAAGTAGTACCTGTTTCTTTTTTGATAAAACGGCTAAGATACGAAACTGAAAGTTGAAATTCATCTGCCAACTTTTCCATAGATAATTGGGAAGAAGCATAGTTTTTGTGAAGATATTCGAACAATTCTTTTTTCAGCACAGACTCTTGATTTTGTGGCTTAACTTGCATAACCTCACAGATCATTTTTGCGAGCATTAATAGTTGTTGCTTCAATTCGAGTAAATTACTAAACTTGGCACTTCTTTCTGCTTTTTTCAAAATTGTTTTATTTTGCAAATTACTACTTACTTTAGCAACTGCATTTAACAGATAAAAACCATACATTTTTTGTCCACTATAAGAAAAATGTTCTTTAATCCCCCGCTCAATCAACGATTCAATCGTTTCCGCAGCAATCGTTAAGTCTCCTTGACGCAGACTTTGAATCAATTTCAGTTTTTCTCCATCTGGGTAATTAATGCTAGTTGAAGACTCTTCACTTGGAATTTCATTATAGAAAACAAAGTTATTTTCTACTGTTGAATAGTCTAATGCGGCCAAACCTTCAATATAAGAAGCATTGATCTTCGTAAGGTTTTCAGTACTATTTCCTACTCCTATCCTAAAAGTACCGTAACACGTTTTTTTTAGTTGCTGAATCATCTCTATTACAACTTTCTTGTGACTAGTTTTTTCATAGGTACTAAAAATATAGGCGGTCACTCCTGCAGATAGGATCTCTGTACCATATCCCGAAAAGTTCTTTCCGCTTACTTTCAGCGGTAACTCATTAGCTGTGTCGTCAATGCTCTGGATAGGATAATCAACTACGACGACAAAATAGCAAGTACCGGTAAAATGTACTTGGACAGAGTTCAGTAGAACTAATGAATCTTCTGGAGACTTAAATTTCCCTCCTAAAATTTTTCTAAGGACCTGTTCTCTCGCATGGGGAGTCTGTCGTTTAATTTCTTTATGTAGCTCTTCATGTTCGTTCAAAAATTGCGCCAACGTTTCATAGACATTCCCGTTGGAAACAGCTACACCGATTTTATTTCGATAATATTGATCAATCAATTTTTCAATGTTGCGGATTGGCTGTGAAAAACGAGTACCTATAATCACTACAAACACTAGACCAAACACAAATATCACAAAAAAAAGTTTTAAAAACTTTTGGTGGATGGTATTGATCTTTGTCAAAGCTTGTGATGGATCCATTACAGAAACAAATGACATATTCAAATCCCTGCTATTCAAAGACTGGACAAGATAGTTTCGATGGTTGTAGTAAAAATTATCCTGTTGCAAGATCATTTGTATTTGCTTCGGCTGATGCAAATGCGCCGTTAGTTTGTTATTACTGGTATCTGCTGCTAGAATACGATACGAGTCATCAATCAGATAGTTGGTACTGATACCATCACTATTGGAAAGATTCAACAGCTTATTCAAAATCGAAAGATTGATTGAATAGATTGCTACGCCATAAAAATGCATTTCTGCATCTTTAATTGGAACAATGTAAAAAAGTTGTGTGGAATTGGGTTCTTTTTTCAGGGTTAGCCCAGTTGGAATATCGTTATCTAGATGTGAAAGCAGCTCTTTTTTATCAAGCGAATGATTATTGATTTTTCGTTGCAAAAAATTGTCCACTGTCAAGCTACCGGCAGATGAAAACAATGTATTTGGGTTTTCTTTGTAGTAAAGATAAATTTCCTCAACAAAATCATTACTTAGCTTATATTGTTGCAAGCTAAGTTGTCCTTCACGAGCATAATAACTATGGGAAAGCCTTCCAGGTGAAAGATTGGTGTTATAAGGAATATGTTGAGTGATATTATCCAATTGCAAAAACTTATTTTCAGATGAGTACTTCAATTGGAGTAACTGGTTCTTGGCTGTCAAAACAACTTGCTGATTAATGCTTTCTTTAGCCGTATGAAACCAAATTAACGATACCATAAAAAATGGCACTAGAAAGACAAAAAGATAAGATAAAATCGACTTAGAAAGCTGTCTGTGCTGTTTATTTTTCCCGTTAGTAGCAACTTCTCGTACCATATGTCCCTCCTTGATTCTTTAGCTAATCCTGTCGTGTTATCTAGGGCTTTAGTTATAAATAGCAACTTTTCATTTCTATAATTACTCCTCACAATTCCATCCGCACTGGTCAATGAATAATCTACAGGCTGCTGATCCCGATGAAGATACCTAAAAAAACTGATCCATCAACTTCATAGAACCATTTTCTTTATCCTGACAACCCAGCTTTTTGCCGCCACATTTTATTTACATATATCACAAATCTAATTTTTATCTGTTATTCTTCCATCGTTTCCTTTTATTCCAACGTATGTATGCCTCGATTATAAAGCGCTTTCTAACCAAAGGAAATCCTTGCTTAAAATTTTGATCATTGTTCAAAAATTAGCAAGATTTTTGTTCAACTCATTCATTTTTATTCAAAAGCATTTTATTCGCAAAAAGAAAGCGCTATAATAAAAGAAAAACTTGGAGAAAAAAATGGAGACTAGACGTACAAGCGATCTTTTAAGCTATTTGGTAAAAAAGAAACAAGCAACTTCCAAAGAACTTTGTACTCACCTTCACTGTAGTATAAGTACACTTCGCAGAGAATTACTTGAGCTAGAAAAACGAAAATTGATCCGCAGAACTTGGGGCGGAGCGATCTTGAACGAAACGACAAACATGGAATATACTTATCTTCAAAGAGAAGCCAGTAATATCCCGGAAAAAAAGATCATCAGTGAATTAGCACGAGATTTTATTGCACCAGGTATGTGTATTTTTTTAGATTCCAGCAGTACTGTTCTACACCTTATTCCACTACTTGTTAAGATACCTAACTTAATTATCATTACCAATGGTTTGCGTACAGCTTTAAAGTTAAGTGAATGTTAGAACGAATCTTTAAAAATTTATTTGACTGGCGGTGAAGTCAAACTTAATGCTAGTACAGTTATTTCAAATACACTTGATCCCATTACCAGTTCCTTTCGTTTCAATGCTGCCTTTTTATCTTGCCGGGGGCTCGACCATGAAGGGATTTATGAAGCAAACTTCAATCAAGCACAAATCAAAAAAGAAATGATGAATAAAGCACAAGAGATTGTTTTATTGGCTGACGAAACGAAATTTGACTCTACTCATTTTTTCAAGATAGGTGATTATTATGATTATGATGCGATTGTTACCAATAAAAAACCGCCTAAGATTTATCATAAAATCATTGAAAAAAATGACATTCACTTGGTGTATCCCACTGAATGAGAAATATAAATGGACAAAAAACGATTGGAGCATCCAATATTTCTCATTGTTCAACTTGTTGATAGAACTTTTGCAACCAGCCAAATAAACGCCCTTGTTACTCACCCTTTTTCTTCTCAAAAAGCAGGTGACTCAAACAGCACTTATTTGCTTCATCAAAAGAAACAGCACACCTACATCAAACTATTATGGATTACCCTACATTCACAGATCATCGAACAAGACAATCCGCTATCAAAAGTGTTTTAGTATCGCTAAAAAATGAACATATAGCATTTAGGTCATTGCTTAATTGGCTCTATCATTTATGTGACTGGAGGATTCTTCAGTCACATTTTCGTGCGCTTTGTGCGAAACAAAAAATCTGAGACAGAATGAGATTCATTCTGACCCAGATTTGATTTTACACAGCTACTCAGTTCTTATTGCTGAGATATCCTCGATAGTCTTCTGTGTGAAGTAGTCGTTTGGCATTCTCGACTCTTTCTTTTGTTGGCGGTTCAATACCTTCTAGTGGATAATCTAAGCCAAGTGTTTCCCACTTATATTTCCCCATCGTATGGTAAGGTAGAATCTCTACTTTAGCTACATTGTTCAATGTCTTGATAAAGTCATCTAGCCGAATCAAGTATTCATCATAGTCACTGCGTTCAGGAACTAATACGTGTCTGATCCACACTGGCTTATTGATTTCAGAAAGATATTGCGCCATCTCCAGAATATTTTCATTATCCCAACGTGTTAACTTTTTATGCTCTTCGTTGTCGATGTGTTTGATATCAAACAGTAACAATTCAGTATACTTCATCAATTCTTGAAAACGAGAAAAGAATGGTTCGTCACGCGTGAAAGGCTTCCCACAAGTATCTAGCGTAGTATGCATACCACGCTCTTTCGCTTTCTTGAACAGTTCGATCAAAAAATCGATCTGTAATAAAGGTTCGCCTCCACTAACAGTGATACCGCCTTCTGAACCCCAATAGGAACGATAGCGCTCTGCTTGGTCTAATAGTTCATCCGCCGTATATTCTTTTCCTCCGCCTATATTCCATGTATCAGGATTATGACAAAATTCACAACGCATGCGACAACCTTGCATAAAAACGACGAATCTAACGCCTGGTCCATCTACAGAACCAAACGTTTCGATCGAATGAACATAGCCAATTGTTTTTTCTTCCATAAGGATCACTTCTTTTCTTTGATTTCATTTTATTTCAAAAGACACTTGAATCAACCGATTGCTAGGAAAAGACGAGGGCAAAGACCTCCGCCTTGCCCTCAACCTTTTTCAATCGTTCTTTTTAATGATAGATCGTATTATTTATTCCGCTTTACATTCTATCGTGTGATGTTCTCATCAATACGTCTAATTGTTGTTCTCTCGTTAGATCACGGAATTTAACAGCATAACCTGAGACACGGATCGTCAAGTTAGGGTATTTCATTGGATTTTCCATAGCGTCACGTAATAGATCATTACTAAATACATTGACGTTCAAATGGTACGCTCCCTTAGAGAAGTAACCATCTAATACATTACGCAAGTTGCCGATACGTGTTTCTTCATCTTTTCCAAGACCGGAAGGATTGATCGTTTGCGTATTAGAGATCCCGTCACGTGCATAACCATAATTGATTTTAGCAGTTGAGTTAAGACTTGCCAACAATCCATTTTGTTCTGCATTGTAACTTGGGTTTGCCCCAGGAGCAAGAGGTTTACCTGCTTCACGTCCATCAGGTGTGTTACCAGTGTTTTTACCATAAACCACGTTTGATGTGATTGTTAATAATGACGTTGTTGGTGTGGAGTTACGGTATGTTTTATGACGTTTGATTTGTGTCATAAAGTATTCTAAGATCCATTCTGCTAACTCATCTGCTGCATCATCGTCATTTCCGTATTTAGGGAAGTCGCCAGTTACTTCGAAATCAACGGCAATTCCTTTTTCGTTACGGATTGGTTTCACATCTGCATATTTGATTGCTGACAAGCTATCCGCTGCATGAGAGATTCCAGCAATCCCTGTTGCAAATGTACGTTTCAAATCTGAATCCATCAATGCCAGTTGAGCTGCTTCATAAGAATATTTATCATGCATATAATGGATGATGTTTAATGTATTCACATATAATTCAGCTAACCAGTCCATCACATTCATAAATTTGTGTTTTACTTCTTCAAAGTCTAATACATCAGCTGTGATTGGACGATATTCAGGAGCAACTTGAGCACCAGTTACTTCATCAACCCCACCGTTGATTGCGTATAATAATGCTTTTGCTAAGTTCGCACGAGCACCGAAGAACTGCATGTCTTTTCCAACAACTGTTCCAGATACACAACATGCAATAGCGCAATCATCTGAACCCCATTGTTCACGAAGAAGATTGTCATTTTCAAATTGGATAGATGAGCTTTCGATTGCAATTTTACTTGCATAAGTTCTGAAGCCTTCTGGTAAATGTTCTGAATATAAAACTGTTAAGTTTGGTTCAGGAGAAGGACCCATGTTAGTCAATGTGTGCAATAGACGGAAATCATTCTTAGTTACTAATGAGCGTCCATCTAAGCCCATTCCAGCGATTGAAAGAGTCGCCCAGATTGGGAATCCTGAGAATAATTGATTGTATTCTGGTGTACGGGCAAATTTCACCATACGCAATTTCATGACTAAGTGATCGATCAATTCTTGTGCTTCTTGTTCGGTAATCACGCCATTATCTAAGTCACGTTGGATATAGATATCTAAGAAAGCAGAGATACGTCCGATTGACATTGCTGCACCATTTTGTGATTTGATTGCTGCTAAATAACCGAAGTATAACCATTGTACTGCTTCTTTTGCATTAGCAGCTGGTTTAGAGATATCATAGCCATATTTTGCAGCCATTTCTTTCATTTGTGCTAAAGCACGATATTGTTCTGTGATTTCTTCACGAAGACGAATGACTTCTTCATCCATTGTATGGAAACCTGTCATATCATGGTCTTTTTTCTTTTGTTCCATCAAATAGTCAATACCATACAATGCGATACGACGGTAGTCTCCGATGATTCGTCCACGTCCATAAGCATCTGGAAGGCCTGTAATGATTTTGTTTTTACGTGCTGCACGCATTTCAGCTGTATAGGCATCAAATACACCTTGGTTATGTGTTTTACGCCAATCGCTAAAGATATGTGTCAACTCATCATTAGGTGTGTAACCATTACTTGTTAATGCATTGTTAGCCATATTGATACCACCAAATGGCATAAATGCTTGTTTCAATGGTTTATCTGTTTGTAAACCAACGATTTTTTCAAGATCTTTGTCTAAATAACCTGCATCATGTGAGGTAATCGTTGAAACGATTTCTGTGTCCATGTCATAAACGCCATTGCGTTCAAATTGAATATCATTTAATTTTT
Source organism: Enterococcus sp. DIV0691 (assembly GCF_051711145.1). Taxonomy (NCBI): domain Bacteria; kingdom Bacillati; phylum Bacillota; class Bacilli; order Lactobacillales; family Enterococcaceae; genus Enterococcus; species Enterococcus sp. DIV0691. The sequence goes on along the minus strand of NZ_JBIOLY010000001.1, from coordinate 1,126,908 downwards.
GTAATTCTGCCCAAAGCTTTTCTGTTGCTTCAGTTGGTTTTTCTAAAAAGCTGTCGTCTCCACGGTATTCAGTGTAGTTATTTTGGATGAAGTCTCTTGTATCTACGCCTTCTTTCCATTTCGTTCCTTTAAATCCATTCCATTGCTCCATTGTATGGACCTCCCGTTATCTGTTTTATGTAACAGTTTTTACGTGATTAGTATAACACAGACGAGCATCTTTGCAAGGGTTTTCTTGTTTTTTATTTAACAAAAGATGGCGTTTTTATTCACTTATATCAACAAACGCTAATATACCAAGCTTTAGCAATTGTGAACACTTTCATATTTTTTTATCTTAATATTTATAATTTTTTAATAATCAGAAAAAAGAAGGTAGTTCTGTATTAAAACAGATCTACCTTCTTTCAAAAAACTATAACAGTTAATCGGTAATGGCTACTTCAGGTGGCTCAATGACTTTAATCACTTCGCCGCCTTTTTTCTCGTCAACTGCAAATGAGCCATTAGACGTTCGATCGCCAATCGGATAATCCGTTGGGTCAATCATTAGCTCTTGACCTTTTTGATTGATGATTATTATTTCTTTAGCGTTTCCTTCAGACATATGAATAACTCGATGTGGGTTTTTCTTTAGTTCACGTAGAACCGTAACACCACGTTTTGCTCGAGAGGTTTGACTAATTTCTTGCGCAAGCATCCGTTTTACCGCACCACGTTGAGTGACGATGATGATTGGCGTATCTCCTTCTGTCAAAACGAGTAACCCGTTAACGACAGTATCTTCGTCTTTGAGGTTGATTGAACGAACGCCAGCAGCTTTTGCTCCTACCACAGGTACTTCTTCTAATGGATATCGTAACCCCATCCCTTGGTAGGTGACTAAAAAGAGATCTAAATCCGTTTGACCTTCTACCAAGTAAGACGCAACTAATTCATCATCGTCACTTTTGAGTTTCATGCCACTTAACGGACGACTCTTATAAGTACGCCATGGTTCAAATTCAGTCATTCGAGTTTGTTTTACCCAGCCATTTTTACTGATGAAGACCAATGTTTTTTCTGCTTCGATTTTTTTGTATGGAAAAACAGCTAGAATCGATTCATCAACCGAAAGATTGACAATCGTTTGTGAAATATGTTCTCCAGCATCTTTCCATTTTAAATCTGGCAATTCATGGACAGGACGATAAATGACATTTGCCTTATTGGTGATCAACAACACATGATCCAAGGTATTTAGTTCACCAGAATACAAGAGATAGTCCCCTTCTCTCATGCCGATTTCCTCTGGTTTAGAAGCACTATATGAACGTAGACTAGTCCGTTTCACATAACCTTCCTTCGTTACGCTGACAATCACATCTTCTTGTGCTACTAACACTTTTGTATCAATTTTGATTTCTTCGATTTCGTCTTCAATTGTCGTTAAACGTACATTAGCATACTTTTTCTTGACCTCACGAAGTTCTTTCTTCATGACCGAGAATAATTCTTTATCATTAGATAGAATTTTGTTCAATTCAGTGATTTGTGCTATTAAGCTTTCTGATTCTTTACGTAATTCTGTAATATCCGTATTTGTTAGACGATATAGTTGCAACGTCACGATTGCTTCAGCTTGTTCTTCCGTAAACTGAAAAACTTCGACTAAATTTTGCTTCGCGTTTTTCTTATCTTTACTTTCTCGAATCGTAGCAATGACTTCATCCAAGATCGACAAAGCTTTCATTAAACCTTCTACGATATGCTGGCGCTTTTGTGCTTTTTCTAAATCAAATTGACTTCGTTTCGTGATCACTTGTTTTCGATGATCAATATAACTACTTAAAATATCTTTTAACCCCACTTGATGCGGTGTCATGTGATCAATAGCTACCATATTGAAGTTGTAATTGATTTGTAGTTCAGTATTTTTAAACAGATAATTGAGGATACCTTGTGCGTTAGCATCTTTTTTCAATTCAACCACGATCTGTAATCCAGTGCGGTCACTTTCATCTCTAACTTCTGCAATGCCATCGATTTTTTTATTTAAACGGATTTCATCCATTTTCTTCACTAATGTGGCTTTATTTACTTCATAAGGGATCTCGGAAATCACGATTTGCTGCTTGTTCCCTTTAATCGCTTCAATTTTAGTCTTTGATCGCAGAATGACTTTTCCACGTCCAGTTTCATAAGCTTTTTTGATCTCTGCTTTTCCTTGTAAGATTCCCCCAGTAGGAAAATCAGGACCAGGGATATAATCCATTAGTTTCTCTAAACTCGCTTGGGGATGATCAATGAGGTAAATCGTACCATCAATGACTTCTGCTAAGTTATGGGTAGGGATCTCCGTAGCATAACCAGCGGAAATTCCCGTTGAACCATTGACTAATAGGTTTGGATATCTCGCTGGCAACACAGTTGGTTCTTTTTCAGTATCATCAAAGTTCCATACAAGATCAACCGTATTTTTTTCAATATCTGCCAACATTTCACCACTTAATTGGGAGAGCCGTGCTTCTGTATAACGCATAGCAGCTGGTGGGTCACCATCCATACTACCGTTATTTCCGTGCATCTCTATAAGTACTTCTCTTAGCTTCCAATCCTGACTCATCCGAACCATGGCTTCATAAATACTACTGTCCCCATGAGGATGATAATTCCCCATGATATTTCCGACAGATTTGGCAGATTTACGGAATCCTTTATCAAAAGTATTGCCATCTTTATTCATCGCAAATAAAATTCGTCTTTGAACGGGTTTCAATCCATCTCGGATGTCTGGCAATGCTCTTTCTTGAATAATATATTTTGAGTAACGTCCAAAGCGGTCACCCATCACTTCTTCTAGGGTTAGTTCTTGGACTTCTTGACGTTCTTCCATTAGGTGACCTCCTATTCTTCTACTAATTCAGATTGTTTCTCTTCATCGAACAATTCATTGGACGTAGCTGTATTTTCAATATCTTCTTTTTTATCTAAGATACTACCATCTTCTTCTAACGTGAATTGCACATGATTTTCGATCCATTTTCGGCGAGGTTCAACTTTGTCCCCCATTAATGTCGTCACGCGACGTTCCGCTTGAGCAGCATCATCTATCCTCACACGAATCAACGTTCGAGAGGCTGGGTCCATGGTAGTTTCCCACAATTGTTCTGCATTCATTTCTCCAAGACCTTTATAGCGTTGCAACATATAGCCTTTACCAATTTTTTTGATGGTCGCTGCTAATTCATCATCTGTCCAAGCATATTCGACCACTTGTTTTTTTCCTTGACCTTTAGAAACCTTATAAAGCGGTGGTAATGCGATATACACTTTTCCTGCTTCGATCAATGGTTTCATGTAACGATAAAAGAACGTCAGTAATAGCACTTGAATATGTGCACCATCGGTATCCGCATCGGTCATGATAATAATTTTGTCATAATTGCAATCTTCAATTGAAAACTCAGGTCCAACACCTGAACCGATCGTATAGATCATCGTATTGATTTCTTCGTTTTTCAAGATGTCTTGCATTTTTGCTTTTTCAGTGTTGATCACTTTCCCACGAAGAGGCAAGATGGCTTGGAATTTACGGTCTCTTCCTTGTTTTGCTGAACCACCAGCAGAGTCTCCCTCCACGAGGTATAACTCATTCTTCTTCGGATTTCGCGATTGGGCAGGTGTCAGTTTCCCTGAAAGTAATGATTCGCCTTTTTTACGTTTTTTCCCATTACGGCTTTCTTCTCGGGCTTTTCGGGCAGCTTCACGAGCTTCTCGGGCTTTGATTGCTTTTCGCACCAGCATTTGGCTCATTTCACTGTTTTCCTGTAAATAAAAGCCCATTTGTTCTCCAATGACATTATCTACTACTGTACGGGCAATTGGTGTACCCAATTTTTCTTTTGTCTGTCCTTCAAATTGTAAGAGATTCTCAGGTACCCGAATGGAGAGGACGGCTGCCAAACCTTCTCTAAAATCACTACCTTCGAGGTTCTTATCTCGTTCCTTCAGTAATCCCACTTTTCGGGCATATTCATTGTAGGCTTTCGTCATCGCTGACTTCATGCCGACTTCATGGGTGCCTCCATCTTTCGTTCGGACATTATTCACAAATGACAACACGTTTTCTGAATATCCATCATTGTACTGATACGAAACTTCAACTTCGATACCGTCTTTTTCACCAGAAAAATAAACAACTGGTGTCAACGTATCTTTTTCTTCGTTTAGGTAATCAACAAATTCTTTGATTCCTTCTTCATAGTGAAAAACTTCCTTGACTGGCTCTTCACCACGCAGATCAGAAAGTGTGATTTTTACTCCTCTTAAAAGAAAAGCTGATTCTCGCAAACGTTCAGATAAAATATCATAAGAAAATTTAGTAGTGGAAAAGATCGTGTCATCTGGTAAGAAATGAACTGTCGTTCCATTGGATTTCTTGGTTTTCCCGATTTTTTTCAGTGTACCATCAGGCTTACCACCATTGCTGAATTTTTGTTGGTATTCAATCCCATCACGGACGATTGTAACAACCAACCATTTTGATAAAGCATTGACCACACTTGCTCCGACACCGTGTAGTCCCCCTGAGGTCTTGTATCCTCCTTGACCGAACTTTCCGCCGGCATGTAGTACAGTAAAAATCACTTCAACTGTGGGGATACCAGAAGCATGCATCCCAACTGGCATACCACGACCGCTATCTGTCACAGTGATACTATTGTCTTCATGAATGGTTACATCAATTTCATTTCCAAATCCAGATAAAGCTTCATCAACCGCATTGTCAACGATCTCATAGACTAAATGATGTAAGCCCCGGCTATCCGTTGACCCGATATACATTCCTGGTCGTTTTCTAACTGCCTCTAATCCTTCAAGAACCTGGATCGATGCATCATTATATTCGTTCTTTACTTTTTTTGCCAAGGCAAACGCTCCTTCAATAATACTTTACGGTTAAAACCGCATCACGATAATCATACTAGAAATACGCATGAAAAAAAAGAGGTTAGGAAAGAATTAAAACTTAATTACTAACTAACCTTTGAGAATACCATCTTTTTTATCCTATTGTTCGCTTTTGTCTTGTCGATTAAATATTTCACGTTATTTAAAATGCAAACATTTAGTTATCTTTTTCGTTCATATTGTTCCACTCGATTTTTATACAACGATCCATGACGATGTCTTTGCGATTTGCTGATTGAAGCTTGTTTGCTGCTTCTTCATTTGCGATACCTAATTGCGCCCAAAATACTTTTGCTTGAGTCTGTAAAAAGTCAGCAGCTACCTCTGGCAAAAATTCACTACGCCGAAAAATATCCACGATATCGATCGGTTCTTGGATTTCCTGTAGCGACGCATAGACCTTTTCGCCTAAAATGATCTCTCCTGCTAATAATGGGTTCACCGGAATGATACGATATCCCCGTTCTTGCAGAAATCGAGCAATTTGGTAACTTGTTCGTTCTTCCTTATTACTCAAACCAACAATTGCAATCGTTTTTGCTGTTTTTAAATAATCGAAGATTTTTTCTTGTGTTGGATTTTCAAATGACATAAATAATACTCCCTTTCGTTCACTCTTTCAAGTATTTCCAATTGTTCACGTACTTTATTCATGATAAAATAAATATTAGTTTCAAATTGAAAGAGGTAGAACAATGAAATTAATTTTATTATTGGTACTTGCCTATCTTCTAGGCTCGATTCCTTCGGGGGTTTGGATAGGTAAATTATTTTTCAAAAAAGACATCCGCCAACATGGTAGCGGAAATACTGGCACCACCAATACTTTTAGAGTTTTAGGAAAAACAGCAGGTACAATTGTGTTGTTCATGGATATCTTGAAAGGAACCTTGGCAACTTGCTTACCAGTTATTTTCCATGTTACAACCATTAATCCCCTATGGTTTGGTGTTTGTGCGATCTTAGGTCATACGTTCCCTATTTTCGCTGGCTTCAAAGGAGGCAAAGCAGTTGCAACAAGTGCTGGAATGTTACTTGGATTCAATCCTCTATTTTTTATCTATTCCAGTATCATCTTCGTTGTTACGCTCTTTTGTACTAGTATGGTAAGTTTAACAAGTATGATCAGTGCAACTTTGATCACTTTATCAACGATTATCCTTCCTTACATCGCACCTGGTATCTTGCCTAAGCAAAACTGGCTATTGACGATCATTGCATTTTTGGTTTCTGCCTTTATTTTCTATCGCCATAAAGAGAATATCCTACGAATCAAAAACCATACAGAAAGTCGTATCCCCTTCGGATTGAATAGTAGTAAGAAAAAAAATTGACCTGAGAGAAAAACAGTTGACTAATCAGCCAACTGTTTTTTTGCTTTTAAATGATTGATTCGTTAAGAAGCGAAAAGAAACGATTAGCAAAATAAAGGGAACATGAATCATTATACCTGATTTCCTCTGATTAATTGAAATCAAACAACTTTAGGATAACCACTATTTTACCGTAATCGAATATTTTGTTTGAAAAATTTCATGTGCGCCTAGTTGATTGATTCCAGCTTTTTCCATCAATTCTCCCGAGCTGTTTACTGTATCTGCAATACCACACCAAGGTTCGATACAAACAAAAGGCGCTTCTTTTGGATAAGGTGACCAAATCCCAACATATGGCATATCTTTATAACTCAATGTCACACTGTGGCTAGATTTTTCACTACGAATGGCATAAGCGTTCAATCCTTTCGTTTCAAATACTAGTGCATCATTTTCAAAAAGATCGTGTACTAATGCAAGGTTGGTATTTGTTTGTCCAAGTGTTTTTTGTTCCATATCGATATATGGCCCACTTAAAGGTAAACGCAAACGTGATTTTTTAGGTGAAAACGCAAGATAAAAATCATCAAAAGTCAATCCTTCTTCCAGAGGAACATTAAAGGCTGGGTGACCCCCAATCGAAAAGAACATTTCTTCTTCTCCAGTATTAGCCACTTGATAATGAACGGTGATCCCATCTCCACCTAATTCATAAGAAATCACTAATTCAAAATCAAAAGGATAATTTTTTTTGGTCTCGGGTGTGCTTCTTAACAAAAAGCTGGCTAATTCTTGACCATGTTCGATTACTTCAAAATCCATATCTCTCGCAAAGCCATGTTGCCCCATTGAATAAGTCTTTCCTTGGTACGTGTATTGGTCATCCTTTAATCTTCCAACAAATGGAAATAAAACGGGCGCATGTCTTCCCCAATACGCTGGATCAGCTTGCCAAATATACTCAAGATTATTATCCTTTGATTTTAAACTGACCAATTCTGCTCCATGTTCAGCAATTTCAGCAATCAATTGATCATTTTGAATGATTACAGTCATTATAATTCCTCCACCGTTAAATCTTAGGACCTGAGATAGCTAGTCTCAGGTCCTAAGCTATTCTTATTTTTTCCAACAAGAAGTATCCGAATCATCCTTGGCATTACTCGTGTGTTTCAGCGAAAAGAAAACCCAAAGGAGACTCTTTTTGTTTACTTCGTTCCTACTGAATAGATTCATCTAATCAATCGGTCATAGATTTTTAGTAACTGTGTTTTGTTAATTCTTCTTTGAATCTGGAATTTAGAACTTTTAAATACGTCCCTTTCATCCCAAGGGAGCGTGATTCAATGATCCCAGCTGACTCTAATTTACGTAATGCATTGACGATCACTGAGCGAGTGATCCCAATTTTATCCGCAATATTGGATGCTGTTAAACGTCCTTCATCGCCTTCTAAGGCATCGAAAATCGCTTGAACTGCCTTCAATTCGCTGTAAGACAAAGTATTGATTGCCATTTGGACAGCTGTTGCACTTCTGACATCCGCTTCAATACTACGTGATTTTTGATAAAGGATCTGCATACCGACTACCGTCGCACCATATTCAGCTAACACTAGGTCTTCATCGGTAAAGGCTTGTTCCATCCTTGATAAAATAATGGTTCCTAACCGCTCGCCAGCACCAAAAATAGGGACTACTGTCGTCAAACCAAATGGGTATTTTTCTCTTGCTTCAAAAGGAAAAGCAGTCATTTCACTACTGATCGGAATATTGGCTTCCGTTTTGTTCAATTGATCAACTGTGTCAGTATAAGAATCGGGAAATTGCTTTTCAACAAACATCATTTTTATCCGTTCATTGTTGACATCATGACGTTCATCATAGCCTAATAAGACTCCTTCACTGCTGATGATATAGACGTTACTATCTAAAATAGCACCTAATGTCACAGCCATTTTATCATAAGGTAAATCAGCTCGCAGATCGAAAGTATTTTTTTGTTGTAATAATTTGTTGATATTGCGGGTTTTTGTTAATAAATCCGTCATTTTCTTCCTCCGATTTTATAAAATAAAACGACTTAAATCTTCATTTGCTACAATCGAACCTAATTTTTCTTCTACATAAGCTTCCGTAATCGTGATTTCTCCCATTTGCATGTCAGGTGCTTCAAACAATAAGTCTTCTAACAATTTTTCTAAGATCGTGTGCAAACGTCTAGCTCCGATATTGTCTGTATCGCGATTTACATCATAAGCGATTTGAGCGATTTTCTCAATTGCTTCTTTCGTAAAGACCACTGAAACATTTTCTGTACCAATTAATGCTACGTATTGTTTGATTAGTGCATTGTTTGGTTCAGTCAAGATCTTAATAAAGTCATCTGCAGTTAAATCATCTAATTCTACACGTATTGGAAACCGTCCTTGCAATTCTGGAATCAAATCACTTGGTTTTGATAAATGGAAGGCACCAGAAGCAATAAATAAGACGTGATCCGTTTGGATAACTCCATACTTCGTGTTCACTTGTGAACCTTCAACGATTGGCAGGATATCTCTTTGGACGCCTTCACGTGATACTTCACCAGATTGTTGTGATTTTGAAGTGATTTTATCGATTTCATCAATAAAAATGATCCCGCTTGATTGTGCTAATTGAATGGCTTCACTATGGATGTCAGCATCTTTGACTAGTTTACTTGATTCTTCTTTGATCAACAGTTCAAGTGCATCTTTTACTGCTAACGTGCGCTCAACCTTTTTCTTCGGTGTTAGCGCCCCTAATGTTTCATTTAAATCAATGCCCATCTGTTCCAAACCATTGTTCATCATTGGAGCTGGTTTCTTTTGTTCTTCTATTTCGATTGTTACTTGACGGTTATCAAGTAAACCTTTTTGTAATTGTTCTAGAACCGTTTTCCGATTGACACGGATTTCTTCAGTCACTTCTTCTTGCGGTTCTGCTGTATTTTGTTGCGCAACATTGAACATGTTCATCATTTGTTCAAATTGATTTCCTGTTTGTTTTTGTTCTTTTTTAATTCCAGGAACCAGCACTTTTACTAATCGTTTTTCTGCTCTTTTCTTAGCTTCAGTATATACACGACTATATTGTTCTTTTTCAACGATCTGGATCGCATTTTCTACTAGATCACGAACCATCGACTCCACATCTCGACCAACATAACCTACTTCTGTAAATTTCGTTGCTTCTACTTTCACGAAAGGAGCGTTGACGATTTTTGCCAATCGGCGAGCGATCTCTGTTTTCCCTACCCCTGTTGGTCCGATCATCAGCATATTTTTAGGTGTGATATCTTGTTGCATTTTTTCATCTAATTGTAAACGGCGATAGCGATTGCGCAAAGCGACCGCAACTGATTTTTTAGCTGCTTGTTGTCCAATGATATATTGATCTAATTCATTAACGATTTGTCTTGGTGTTTGTTTTAATTCATACATTCTTCTTCACCTCTATAATTCTTCCACAATAATATTATGATTTGTAAAGATACAAATGTCTGCTGCAATATTCAATGCATTCTCTGCGATTTCTTTGGCACTCATGTCGTTTTGTGCGTAGTTCTTCATTGCTCGAGCAGCAGCTAATGCAAAATTCCCTCCTGAACCAATTGCCAAAATTCCATCATCTGGTGCAATCACTTCCCCAGTACCTGAAACTAATAACATTTCTTTTTCATTCATTACGATCAACATTGCTTCTAGTTTTTGCATGGACTGTTGTGTCCGCCATTCTTGCGCTAATTCCACTGCAGCTCGCTGTAAATTACCATTGTATTCATTTAATTTGCCTTCAAATTTTTCTTCCAATGTAAATGCGTCTGCGACACTTCCAGCAAATCCTACGATGACTTCATCATTATAGATTCGACGGACTTTTCTTGCGCTTCCTTTCATCACCACGGATTCGCCCATTGTAACTTGACCGTCACCTGCCATTGCAAATTTTCCATCTTTTTCAACGGCACAAATCGTCGTTGAATGAAATTGTGATTCTACCATAGTTATTTCCTCCCAATTAAGATTACTGATCCTTTTCTATTACGCTCTTGGATGAAACGAGCGATAATTTTTTTGTAAACTTTCTTTTGTCACGTGAGCATAGATCTGTGTAGTAGATAGATTAGCATGACCCAACAGCTCTTGAACTGTCCGCATATCTGCACCATTATTCAGCAAGTGTGTAGCAAAGGTATGCCGCAGCATATGTGGATGGATCGAACTATCTAAACTACTCTTTTTAATCACTTGATTCAATACATACTCGATCCCTGTTGGCGTAATTGGTTCACCATGATGGTTCACAAAAACATAGTCATGACTCTTGTGGTATTTATCCATCAGCACCTTTCGCCCTTTTTCAAAATACTCTTGTAAGGCATCTTGTGCGAATGAACCAAGTGGTGCATACCGTTCTTTATTCCCTTTACCATGAATCAACATGACTTCGGAGTCGAAATCGATTTCTGCTAGTTTCAAATTACTGCACTCGCTTAATCGAATCCCCGAACCGTAAAGAACTTCTAATAGCGCTTGGTTCCTCAAATCTAAAGGTTTTTCTCCTTTGACACTGTCAAATAATGCTTGCATTTCATTCTCATAAAAAAAGCGAGGTAGTTTCAAATTTTTCTTTTTTAGGTGGACATAAGAAAAAGGATTTTCTTTGATCACTTCTTCTTTTAAAAGGTATTGATAAAAAGAGCGCAGACTTGCAATCTTACGACTGATCGAATTTCTGCTATATCTTTCATCAGTTAGGTAACTTAAATACACTCGAACATCTAAGTGATTGATTTTTAATAAATCATCCTCTCCTGATTCTGTAAGAAATCTTTCAAAATTAGTGAGGTCTTCCTCGTATGCTTCTCGTGTTTTTTCAGAGTAACCACGTTCCACGATTAAATAACGCAAAAACTTATCTTTCCACGTTTGTTCTAGCATTTTATCACCTTCCTTTTAATCCCAGAGATAAATTTAGCATAGCAAAATTAAAAAAACAAATAAATTGTCAGAATTTAATCAATATTTCTAAGTTTGTTCACAATTGAAACAATTAATTTGACAAATTTCTTAGATTACGACCTTTTTTTTAATCTGATATTTACTCATTTTTTACCAAAAGAAAAAATTCCTTTTGGAACACTACAAATAAAAGATGTGTCGCATATTTATTTTATGCCTAGTAAAGAGCCCGGAACACCTTTGTCCCGGGCTCACTTCATGTTACTGAGCTGTTACTTCATCAATTAATTCTTTTTTTATTTGTTCATTTGCCTGAAGTGCTCTTTGAGCAATCGCTTCATAACGTGTTTTTTTGTCACGAATGCGCTCGGGTAATTCAGGGAACAAACCATAATTCGCATTCATTGGTTGGAAATGTTTTCCTTCAGCATGTGTAATATAATACGCCATACTCCCAATCGCTGTTTCTCGTGGAAACTCAATCGGCTCACTTTCTTTAGCTAAACGAGCAGCATTGATCCCTGCAAGCAAACCACTAGCTGCACTTTCAACATAACCTTCCACACCAGTCATTTGTCCTGCAAAGAACAAGTCTTCACGCTTCGTTGATTGATAAGTTGGTTTCAATAATTCTGGTGAATTCATAAAACTGTTGCGGTGCATTACACCATAACGGACAAATTCTGCGTTTTCTAAACCTGGGATCATACGGAAAACCCGTTTTTGTTCTCCCCATTTTAAGTGCGTTTGGAAACCAACGATGTTATACAATGAGGCAGCGGCATTGTCCTGACGTAACTGGATCACCGCATAAGGGCGTTTACCGGTTTTTGGATCTTCTAATCCAACTGGTTTCATTGGACCAAACAGCATTGTTTTAAAGCCACGCTGAGCCATCACTTCGATCGGCATACAGCCTTCAAAGTATTTTTCTTTTTCAAATGATTTAAGTTCGGCTACTTCAGCTGTTGTTAAAGCTTCGTGGAATGCTTTAAACTCTTCTTCAGTCATTGGACAGTTTAGATAAGCTGCTTCCCCTTTATCATAGCGTGATTTTAAATAGACTTTATCCATATCGATCGTTGCTTTGTCTACGATCGGTGCTGCTGCATCATAAAAATAGAATCCGTCAGAACCATTGAATGCTTTAATACTTTCAGCTAACGGGTGAGAGGTTAAGGGACCAGTAGCAATGATCGTGATGCCTTCTGGAATTTCAGTGATTTCTTCATTGATGACTGTTACTAGCGGGTGTTCTTTGACTTTACGTGTGATCGTCTCAGAAAAAGAATCCCGATCCACTGCTAAGGCACCGCCAGCTGGAACAGCTGTTTCATCAGCTGAAGTGATCACGACTGAATTTAACCGTCGCATTTCTTCTTTTAATAAACCTACTGCATTTGCTAAACTATTCCCTCTCAAGGAGTTGGAACAGACTAACTCTGCAAAATTACTTGTATGGTGTGCTTCTGTTGATTTCACTGGGCGCATCTCGTATAAACGAACAGGAACACCTGCTTGAGCGACTTGCCAAGCTGCTTCACTTCCAGCTAATCCTGCACCTATTACATTAACAGTTTTCAAATAAAGACCTCTTCTCATTTTATTTTTGAATGTCTTCTTCATAGTCGCCATTGATACATACGACTTGTTTTCCGCCTTTGACTTTCTTTTCAACTAAATACTGGTCACATTTCGGACAATTTCGACCTACTGGTTTGTCCCAAGAAGTAAAGTCACAGTCTGGAAAACGTGAACACCCGTAAAAGATTCGGTTTTTCTTAGACTTGCGTTCAATCACCTGACCCTCATGACAAACTGGACAAGTCACACCGATCTCTTTAACAATTGGTTTCGTATTTCGACAATCAGGAAAATTACTACATGCATAAAATTTACCATACTTTCCTAATTTTATAACCATCGGATGCCCACAAATATCACAGTCAAATCCAGCCGGTTCATCTTTGATTTGAATTTTTTCGATTTTTTCTTCTGCATTGGTCAATTCTTTTTCAAATGGTTTGTAGAAACGATCCACCACTTCGATCCATGCTTCTTTTCCTTCTTCAATTTTATCCAAATCACCTTCCATTTCAGCGGTAAAATGGATATCGACGATTTGGGGGAAGAAATCACAAATCAAAGAATTGACGATTTCACCCAATTCAGTTGGTTCGAAGCGTTTTTGTGTCAATTTAACATAGTAACGTCGTTGGATCGTATCCAGCGTTGGCGCATAAGTGGAAGGGCGTCCCACACCATTTTCTTCCAAAGCACGGATTAAAGTTGCTTCACTGAATCTTGCTGGCGGTTGCGTAAAATGTTGCTTCGGTTCAATGTCCACTGATTGAACAATGTCCCCTTGTGCTAGTTCTGGTAAGATATTTTCTTTATCTTCTTTCCCATCATCTCTGCCTTCAACATAGACTTGCATGAACCCTTTAAATTTAACTTTAGAGCCATTAGCAATAAAAAGTACGCCATTTTGTTCTAAGGTAACTTTCATGGTATCTAATATCGCTGGTGTCATTTGACTAGCAACAAATCGTGACCAAATAAGGGTGTAGAGTTTTAATTGGTCCTTGTCTAAATATTGTTTGATTTCCTCAGGAGTACGTAGGACACTTGTCGGGCGAACTGCTTCATGGGCGTCTTGCGCACCTTGCGCATTTTTGATTTTACGTTGTGCATGACTAGAAAATTCTTTCCCGTAAGTTTCTTCGATGAAGGTAGCCGCTTCTGCTTTCGCAGTCTCAGCGATCCGTGTTGAATCGGTACGCATATAAGTGATCAAACCTACAGTCCCTTGCTTACCTAAGGAGATTCCTTCATATAATTGTTGTGCAACCATCATCGTTTTCCGTGTTCTAAAGTTCAATTTTCTAGCAGCTTCTTGTTGTAGGCTACTCGTAGTAAATGGGTTTGCTGGATTTCGTTTCCGTTCTTTCTTTTCAACTTTTTGAACGGTGAAATCTGGTCCATCAATACGATCAGTAACTTCTTTTACGGATTGGGCATCAGGCAATTTCTTTTTCTTGCCATCAATTCCCCAAAAGTTTGCTTTAAATTTTTTACGTGCTTTTTTGAAATTACCGTCAATGCTCCAGTATTCTTCTGGAATGAAATCACGGATTTCTTTTTCACGATCAATGATAATTTTTAATGCAATAGACTGTACTCTTCCAGCACTTAATCCTTTTTTGACTTTGCGCCATAGGATTGGACTGATGGAGTAGCCCACCAAGCGGTCTAACGCCCGTCTTGCTTGTTGGGCATCCACTAAATCCACGTCGATCGTTCTTGGTTCCTTGAAGGCTGCTTTTACCGCTTCCTTAGTAATTTCGTTAAAAACCACACGATTTTTTTCTGATAAATCTAAACCTAGTAAATAGGCTAAATGCCAAGCAATTGCTTCCCCTTCTCTATCCGGGTCACTTGCAAGATAAACTTTTTGCGCTTTTTTTGCTGCTGATTTTAAACTTTTGATCACATCGCCTTTTCCGCGAATTGAAATATAATGGGGTTCATAGTTGTTTTCGACATCAATTCCCATTTTACTTTTAGGTAAATCACGTATATGACCGACACTGGCCATTACTTTATAATTACGACCAAGATATTTTTCAATGGTTTTGGCCTTTGCAGGTGATTCCACAATCACTAAATATTTATATGCCATTACTGAATGGACTCCTTTCCATTGACATGTTCCTACTATATTAAGCGGACTCATACAAATCGTAGCTTATCATATCCATTCAGAAAACGTTTGTCAAGAAAATCAAATGAGAAGTTCCTGTTATTCTTTCAACTCGAACAATAAATCTTCACCAGAAATCACACAAACAGCACCATCTTGAATTAGTTGATGGGAGCCAGTTGAGTATTGTGTCAAAATATTTCCAGGTACAGAAAAAACAGTTCGACCGATTTCTAACGCTTGTTGTGCTGTTATCAAAGAACCACTCTTTTGCTTTGCTTCAATGACACAAGTGCCTTGTGACAAAGCAGCAATGATTCGATTTCTCATGGGAAAGCGGTATTGTTTTGGTCCTTCATATGGTGGATATTCACTAAGTAAAAGATGATTCTTTCCAATTTCTGCTTGAAGAAATTGGTTTTCCTTTGGGTAGGCTTTTTTAATTCCTGTACCGATTACCGCAATCGTCTTTCCAGTATTTTTAATCGCAGCCAAATGTGCGTATGTATCGATTCCTTTGGCACAGCCACTAACGATGACATAGTTAGCATCTATGACCGGAGTTAAAAGTTCATGTACAACTTTTTTTGCCAAGACCGAGGTCTTCCTGCCCCCAACCACACTGAGCATCTTTTGTTTTAGTAGAGAAAGATCACCAGAATAAAATAAAAGAATCGGTGGTGTCGCAAGATGAAAAAGTTGCGGGGGATAGCACGGGTCAAGACAAGTAATGAATGACTGAGCTGTTTTCAATTTCGCAAAATTTTGATTGATTTGCCGCCAACTTTCTTGAAATTTTTCTCGATGACGAACAATTTTTGCGATTTCAATGATTTCATAAGAAGACAACTCGCTTGTTTGAGCTTCCAATAAAGCCTGGACAACCGCCCATTTTCCTTGACTGCTAATTCCTTTCGCATAAGCTAATTTAAGTAAAAATCCTTCAATCTGATCCATGAACGAAAACCGCCTCTCGAAGTTACTTTTAAATAAAATACGCAAGAGACGGTCAAACATCTTAAGATAAATAATTTTTTATCGGTGCAAAAGAGCGCCGATGAATAGGGGTAATTCCTTGTGTTGCTAAGCCTTGTAGATGTTCTTTCGTTCCATAACCAGCATTATGGCCAAACCCATAACCTGGATATAGTTCATCATATTTTTTCATTAAATCATCACGATAAACTTTTGCAATGATACTTGCTGCCGCAATAGAAACTGAACGAGCATCTCCCTTGATCAATTTTTCTTGCTGGATTGGCAAATCCAGTGTCATGGCATCAATTAAGAGATAATTTGGACGTATCGCCAGCTTTTCTACAGCTTGGATCATTGCTAGTTTGCTTGCCTCATAAATATTGACCTCATCAATCTTTTTTTCATCAATGATGCCGATACCGATAGCAAGTGCTTTTTGTTGGATTTGGTCATAAAGCAGTTCTCGTTTTTTTTCTGATAATTGTTTCGAGTCATTTAATCCAAGGATCGGTTCGTCTTTAGGTAGGATGACAGCGGCCGCTACTACTGGCCCTGCTAAAGGCCCACGCCCTACTTCATCAATCCCCGCAATCCATTCATATCCTTGTTCATATGCCTGCTTCTCAAATAATGACATTTCCAAATATTTTTCTTGGATCAATGCCGTTTTTTTTACTTGTTTCTCAAAGGATCGAAGCGCTTGTTGTACCCCTTTTCGCTGATCTTGCTTTAGTTCGGCAATGAAGGGATCAGTTAACGACGTCACTGTTTTTAATCGTTCCTTGATACTTTGGATCGATTCACTCATCGCTTGTTTTCCCCATTTCTTCACATCGATCTAACGTGTAGCGCCCAAGTTTTCCTTGACGGATATCGAAGACTACCACTTCACTACCACGATCATAATCATCTTTATAGCCACGCTTTGCAGTAATCGTCATCAATAATTCAGGTGCTAATTGTTGTTCTGCTTCTTCTGGCAACTGATAGCGCTCTGCGATTCTTCCTGGATAGTAACGAGCGAAAAAATCTAAGCCATAAATAGCGAGATCATCTAAATGAACTAACTGGTCTTTAATGGCTCCGGTTAGTGCTAGTTTTTTACCGATCTCTTCATCTTCAAATTTAGGCCATAAGATTCCTGGCGTATCTAATAACTCTAATTCGCTACCTAGGCGCAACCATTGTTGTCCTTTTGTCACACCAGGTTTATTACCTGTTTGCGCAATTTTTTTTCCCACTAAGCGGTTCATCAATGTTGACTTCCCGACATTTGGAATACCTAAAACCATGGCTCTGATTGCTCGTGGTTTGATCCCTCGAGCGGCATCACGTGCTCTTTTTTCTTTCAGTGCTTCTTTGGCTGCTGGAATCAACGCTTTGATCCCTTTACTTTCTTGAGCGGTAATCGCTAATGCTTGATGACCTTGTTGTTGAAAATACGTTTGCCATAACTTCGTTTGTTGGGGGTCTGCTAGATCAGCTTTATTTAATAATACCAACCTTGGCTTTTGTTGGATGATCTGATCAAGCATTGGATTACGTGAAGACAAAGGTAATCGTGCATCGACTAATTCAAAGACGATATCGACATATTTCATTTTCTCAGAAACTTCACGACGGGCTTTTGCCATGTGCCCTGGGAACCATTGGATCGTCATAGAATAAATTCATTCCTTTCATATAAGGATTTCAAACCTTATTCTTACATTATCATATTTAACCTTAGTAAATCTATGCATACAAGTCTACTACCATCAAGTAAGTTGATTAGGCTCATTTTCCTTATATTATTCAAAACAACTATTGGGTAGACTCTTTCAAAAGCAGCTCTGCAACTATCCATACTACCATGAACCTAAGATCAGCGATTATTTTTATGCATTTATCCTGACTTTACAATTTTTTAAAGTGGATACCGCTTTTTATTCATCAGTGGTTCGGCAGAATAATCCTTCTATCATGATACTAAATCTCAACGCCTTAGGGTATTTTTCTTTATCAAACATGTTTTGTACTTTTATTACTATTAATAAAAAGAAAATACATCATTATAAATAACAAAAAGGTGTCTGTTCCGTATTTTATCATATTTCCCTACTAATCGCACTCTCATTTTGGCATTTTCCGTTCTCTGGGTTCTTGATTCCTCCATGCTACAAATTGGTGAGATAACACATCCTTTAAGACTTCTTCGTGATCCATTACTCAATATAATTTTAGATATTTTTTCATTTTATTATCGATTCTGAGTTTTGGAATCATCAACTATCGATTATCCTTTTTCAGTTAAAAATGAGTGGAAAACTTCCAACTTGCTTTCTAACGTTTAATCGATTGAGTTATTTATTTTTTTATTTAACACTCTTGCTTGCTTTTTGCTCTCATTTTTTGCGTATAGATAAAAAGCAATGGTGTGTAAGATCAAATTTAAAATAAGATAAATTGTCAAAAGATTAATTGGTGAAATTGCCAAAGGCAGTTTGAATGAAAGCAAATTGAAAATCGCTAAACCCGCAACTGTATTTCCAATAGTCGCAATCAAAATATTACTGACTGGTTTCAGCGTAAGATGATTCCAAAGCACATCATACATCACACCAAAGACTAATGCACAAACTAGACTAGCACCCATTACGTGCCAAAGAAAATAAACATGGATCATCTGTCCTTTCGCAAAGAAGCTTGTTATTATAAATATCAACCAGATGCTGCTTAACGAGAACGTTTGAAAAAAATTATGTTTTATCTGTTTACTCATACCCACATCTCCTTAAATTTTTTTACATAGTGACGATTCACAATAAATTTAGAACCATTTTTCATTTCAATTTCAACCCGTGCATTATCCGTAGAACGAAAAGCTTTAATAAAAGATCGATTAACCAGCGTACTAATGTTGATCCGCACAAATCCGTAACTTGTAAATTGCTTCTCAACTATTTTTAACCGTACAGCTAATAGATACCTCTCATTTGATGTAAAAACGACATGACACATCTGTTCTTTTGACTCGATTGAGGAGACATCACTTAATAGCCTGGAAACTTTCTTATTTGTTTTTGCATCAATTACTACGATTGTTTGCTCCGTAGTCAGAATAGCTTCTTTTATTCTCCCCCACGTTTTTTCGCAAGAAGAATGGGTAGTTACCTTCACTGTATCCTGTGCAATGTGATTATCAATTCCAAATTTTATTCTCAAATTTTCTCCTCCTTGCTTTGATACTCTCAGTTTAAGCCGTACGCATACCATATTCAATTCCTTTCCATGAGGTTGCACTTTTTCGCAAGAAGATTGCAAGAGATAGGAAACATTTCAATACTTCCTCCCTATCCAGGTGTACCCTGCTTCTTCAAATGAAGAATGTTCCTGTCTTTAATGATGAACGACATTCGATTGGGTTTAATCGTTTTTTCTAGTATTCTGCCGATAAATATATTCAATGAACGTTTATAAAACTGTAAAGAAGAATTCTTTCAGCACGCATCTTTTGACAACGTTTACATTTTAATAGATGATAGGATAAAAGAAAGGAGAGGTACAAATGAACAGTATGGTTTTTGTTAATTTCCCCGTTGAAGATGTAGACAAGTCTGTTGCTTTTTATGAAAAATTGGGCTTTAAGAAAAATGAAGAATTTTCAACTGACGAAGCAAGCGCTGTGGTTTGGGACGACACATTTTGGATCATGTTACTCTCTCACGGTTTTTACAAAAAATTCTTAAAAGACAAAGAAATTGCAGACAATAAAAAAACGAGTGGTGCTTTGATTTCTTTTAGCGTAGCAAATGCGGATGAAGTTAAAAAGTTTGCGAATACGGCGAAAGAAAATGGCGGAAGCTACCATGAAGTCGATATGGGCATGTCTGAAGAAGAAATGTTTTCACTTGAAGTCCAAGATTTAGATGGAAATACATTAGAACCTGTCTGGATGAAAATGTAAATTTTTTAAAGCCCTCCATTAGAAAAACAGATGGAAGGCTTTTTTAGATAAATTATCTTGGTCTCCTATGCACTTATTTTGGCTTGTTTAACTAAAATAGTAGTGCTAGTAGATCTTCGTTATTAAAATGAAAGATATAATCTGAAACAGTCATATCATTTAATGCGTTTTTTATTTCTTCATAAATAAATTTTTGACCAAGTAATTGTTGTTCAAGAATACTTACATCTTTTTGTCCAAAAAAATCACCATAAAAACGAATCTCATTGATTCTCCCATGCAGTGTCGACAAACGGACATCCACAATTCCAACTTTTGGGAGCCTGATTCTGCGTTTCACCGAAAACCTTGGTGTTTCACCATAGACCCAATCATCATTAGCATAACGATTCTGGACGATTTGTTCAATGTTTTGTTCATCTTTCTTCGTCAAATCTATCCTTTTATCTTCAATTTTTTGCAGATCATCGACCTGATAGACTTCACAAATCAGTGCATCTCTAAAGTCAGCGGTTTTTTCAAATTGATATTTTTCTTTTAAAAATGGTTTCAGATTCGTCACACTTTTTTTTACTGATTTCGTTGCTTTAGACTCAATTTTCTCTTTGGAAACCGTCAAAATTTTATCAAGAACGGACAAATCAACATCATACATTAATGTACCATGTGAGTATAACCGATTTTTTTTCGTATACATGGCATTACCAGAAAATTTCATTCCTTCGATATACATATCATTACGTCCACCAACTTCTGCTTTGGTTGCGCCCATTTTTCTTAATGCTGTGATAATAGGCGAGGTAATGGATTCATATTCACCAAATTTCATTGCATTTTTGCTGGTCACAAAGCTAAAGCTTAGATTTCCTAAGTCATCATATACAGCTCCTCCACCTGAGGTTCGCCGAGTGAGTGTCACGTTTTTTTCCCTTAAATACTTGAGATCGATTTCTTCATAACTATTTTGGTTTCGTCCAATAATCACACAAGGTTTTTGAATATATAGTAAAAACAAAGGTTCATCACTGTCAAAACTGTTCATAAGATATTCCTCTGTTGCTAGATTTCTCCGAATATCTAAACTTTCCATGATATGATAGCGCACTTTTATCCCTTCTTACTTTTTCTCCTATCATCTCTTTTAGAACATAAAATGGCAAGAAATTAGATCATTTTATATCTTAATTGTACTCTTTTAATCAAGTAAAAAAGCGACCTCCAAAAGTTAGAACAGAAAATCTAACTTTTGGAGGTCGCTTCCCTCTTCACTCTAAAACAAATAAGCGGTGGCATTAGCGCCTTGAAATCATCCTGAATGATCTCTTTTCTTTACCCAATCCATTTTATCTCGTTCAAAGGATAGTAAACAAAGCGAGCCTTACCCAATATTTCGCTTCCTGTAATCATACCAAAGGAGCGACTGTCTTTCGAAACACGTCGATTGTCCCCTAAAACAAAGTAACTGTCGGCTGGCAGCTTTGTCTTATTCGTTAATTCTTCCAGAGTAAAGTCCGTTGTATAAGGACTACTTTCATGATCTGACTTTCTATTTTTCGTTAGAAAAGGTTCTTCGACCACTTTTCCATTCACTTTCAGCTGATCATTCTCATAGCTAATTGTCTCTCCTGGCAACCCGATCACTCGTTTGATATAAATCGTTCCATCAGCCAATTGAAAAACAACTACGTCAAACCGTCTGATTTCAGAAAATTTTTCCATTACAACCATGTCACCTTGTTTCAAGACGTTTTCCATCGAATTACCTTCCACTGGCACTGGAATAAGAAGAAATCCTCTTAAAATAAAAGCGATCAAGATGGAGCAAAGTACATATTTGATTATAAGCCAAAAACGGTCGATATAGCGTTGTTTTTTTGTCAATATCCATCATTCCACTCTCAAGGTTATCGTTCTTTCTCTATTATAGAAAAAAAAAACAAAAAATGCGACTAGATGTTTCCTTTTTGATCTTTTCTAAAAAATGAAGAAAACAAACGCAGAATCAATGGCTGTTTTCTAAATATTTTTCCCACACCTCATCAAATATATCCATAGATGACAAATAATCCACATTCAATTCTAGATAATCGGAAATTTCTTCATAACTCGTACTATGTTTAGGAAACTGGATATCTTTCCCTGCTTCTGTGGCGAAAACAGATTGTTGATCTGCTTGTTTACCGCCACGAAGAGTCATTAAATAATGATAGAAGCTTTGATTCACATTCTTTCCTCCCAGTTTTCTTTGACGAAAGCCGCTCTTCTTGCATGGTTTCGCTCAAAATTTTCAGGATTTTTTTTATAATAATCTTGATGCTCTGGCTCAGCCAAATAAAATGGTTGTGCTTTTTCAATCGTGGTCACGATCGGTTTTGTAAACCGACCACTAGCCGCTAATCGATTTTTACTTTCTTCCGCGATTCTCTTCTGTTCATTTGTCGTAAAGTAAATAACCGGCCGATAATTCTCGCCACGATCTTCAAATTGCCCAAATGCATCCGTTGGATCGGTTTGCTGCCAATAGATTTCCACTAATTCTTGATATGATATTTTCTCTGGATCATAGATGATCTCTACCGCTTCTGTATGACCAGTCGTTTTAGATTTGACTTGTTCATAGGTTGGAGATGGCACATGTCCACCTGTATAGCCAGACATGATCGTATGAATCCCTGGTAGCGTATCAAAGGGCTGAATCATACACCAAAAGCATCCTCCAGCAAAAATTGCTCTTTCCATCCTTCTCTCTCCCATCAATGACCCACTGTTTACTTCGTTACACTCGTGTCGGTGGTATCAGTATTCTTTGTCGTTTTATTGCTCGTTGTCTTTTCACCAGTTTCTTTAGGTAGATATAGACTAAAACGAATGTCATCATTCACTAAATCAATTTTATCTGCTTTGATGTACATACCATTTTGCATACGGAAGCGATCTAAACGTAGCATGATCGTCAAATCATCCGTATTGATTTCAATCCAATCAGGCAACTTATAATTTCGCTTGATCATATTCATGATATCTTTGATCGGTAAACTCAATGTGCCGATCGAAAGACTCTTCGCTTTTAATTGGACATTTCCATTTTCCATCACATATGGATCAAAGTACAGATAAAAGTTGATTGGAAATCCTAATACTTCAAACGTACCATTCAACATCGCTTCATTTTCAAGATAAAATTTATATTGAATACCTTGGTCTTTTTGATAATCTGTCAAGAAAAAACTGATCATTTGATTGACCTTTTCTTTATTGGTGTTGATGGTCAAGACTGGATCTCCTTGTCTTTGGGTGATCGCTGGCACCTTAGCAAAATCCGGTTCTCGATTCGCAAAAATCCGAGTGCCTAAAAAGATGCTTGATCCAAGAACAACTCCTAAAAGGATCAAAAAAGCCCATTTCCAATAATTTTTCTTTTGAATTTCAGTATTCGTTTGTGTCGAAACCTTTTTTGAGCGTTTTTCCATTATTTCTGATCCTCCCTTGGCAACCATTGGTCTTGCGTTTCAATTAATTCATCTCGTACAGCATTTGCCATCAATTGATAGCCTAAGTTATTAGGATGAAAATGATCTTCTTCATACAATACATTATTTTTGCTATTTGACGTACTTTCGCTAGTACTTGACTGATTCGTTCCTTCTTCAGTTACGCCAACTTTTTGGTTTAACCCTTGATATAGCAAATCATTGATTGGGATAAAATAGCAGTTGTCCGCATTTTTGACAACAGACTCAGTCCCAGCATTCCAGTTGTTCACAATCGTCTGCATGTCTTTAATCTCAGGGAAGTTCAAATAGAATGGATTATAAATACCTAAGATGTAAACCGGTGCGTGACCATTTAACTTCCTAATTTCTTCGATCAATTGTTCAACATTTTTCTGATACTTTTGTAATGGTCGCTTAAATGATTGGATACTGATCCCAAATAGATCGTTTTGAATCACTTTCATTAAGTCATTTCCGCCCACTGTCAAAGTGATAAAGTCAGCTGATTTAATGTTTGTTTGAATCTCTGAATTTTTCTTGAGCCGTTTTAAAATTTGATCGCTCCGTTCACCGTTTACCCCATAGTTTTCAATTTCAACAGCAGTCAGATCATAGCGATCTTTTAAATCGTTGGCTACTAATGGAACAAAACCACCTTGCTTCGTTTGATCTCCTATTCCTTCAGTTAACGAATCGCCGATAGCTACATAATGGATTTTTTCTTTTTGATCCGTCTTTTGACTAACTGTCGCTGCTGGTTTTAATAGCGGTTTAGCTTTTGGAATCGATAAAGATAGTCCTAAATATACAAATATAGCGATAAGTAATGGGAACAAAACGAGCAATAGTTGTCGTTTTGTTAATTTCATATCATTCACCTCATATTATTCGATTGTTTCTTATGTTATCAAAAATTAAAATAAAAAGGTAGTGTTTCTGAAAAAAATAAGAATTATTATAAAGAAAAAAAGGATAAAATCAATGGCTAACTGACCAATGATTTATCCTCTTGATTTAGTCAACGTAATACATGATTGCAAAGGCGTTTTTCCCCGTATGTGTTGCAATAACTGGATTCGTGTGTAGAACAGGAATCGTCATATCAGGAAATAATTCTTGTAGTCCTTCTTTAAATTCTTGAGCAAGCTCTTGAGCATCTGCATGAGAGATCCCAATTTGACGAACATTTGGTAGTTCTTTTAATTCTTTCTTCAAATTATTGAACCATTTGTCAAAAGTTTTCTTTCCTCGACCCTTAGCAACTGGGATCAACTCTCCATGAGTGAAATTCATCACAGCACGTATGTTCAATACACTTGACAATAAACCAGTTGCTCGGCTAATGCGCCCACCTTTGACTAAGTTATCTAATGTAGAGATCCCAATATATAATTTTGTATTTTCTTGTACTTTTTTGATTTCTTCAAGAATCTCATCAGCACTTTTTCCTGCTTGTGCAAGTTCAGCAGCACGGATTACTTGGAAGGACAGCCCCTGATCGGTTGTATCACTATCGATGACAGTCACTTTCGTTTTAGTCAGATTGCTTGCCTGACGGGCCGCTTCAACCGTTCCACTCAAACCTTTAGTCATATGGATCGAGATAACTTCACTGCCATCTTCGCCAAGTTGATCATAGGTTGAAATAAATTCACCGATTGGCGGTTGACTCGTTTTTGGTAATGATTTAGCTTGAGCCATCATATCCATGAATTTTTCTCCACCTAATTGATCGTCATCAGGATAGACCACGCCATCGATCATGATAGCTAGCGGCATCACCTGGATATTTAAGTTATCTCGCACACTTTTTTCCATTGTACAAGAAGAATCTGTTACGATTTTTACATTTGTCATACTATCTCACTCTTCCTTTAACAAGATGCCTTTTGGTTTACAACAAGTACTAATAAAGGCAATTTCTTTTTTAAGTATAACAGACAACAGACGTTTTTTCATTAAATACCTCTACGAACGATTCCGTTTTCATCCAAAGATGTGGTATTGATCCTTTCAACTTTATTAAAAAAGATATTTCCCAAAATGTGCTAAACAAGCTTTCAGGAAATACCTTTTTTCATCGGTTATTTATTTTCTTTTTCGTTGATATGTTTCAAATTGATGGGCATAAGGATTTTTTTCGTCCATCTCCCCTTGGCTGATATTGATTAATGACCATTGATCCCAATCAACTTCTGGAAAATAAGTATCCCCTGTAAAAGAATGATGGATGACTGTGCGATACAGCACCGAACAAAAAGGAAGAAATTCTTTATAAATAGCTGATCCTCCCGCAACGAACAAAATACCATCGTTTTCCTTTGCGTAATCCAATACTTCTTCAATCTCGTGCATAACCATGACATTGTCAGCTTGGTAATCACGATCTCTTGTCATCACGATTGTTTGACGGTTAGGCAACGGACGACTTCCCATACCTTCAAATGTTTTTCTTCCCATAACTAAAGTATTCGCTTCAGTCATTTGTTTAAAAAACTTCAGATCATTGGGTAATCTCCAAGGCAGTTGGTCTTCTTTACCGATCAACCCATTTTCATCTTGTGCCCAGATAGCAGCTAACATTTCATCATCCTTTCTGTGTTCATACTGCGATTGGCGCTTTGATTGCTGGATGAGGTTCATAGCCTTCAACCTTGATATCATCCATTTCAAAGTCAAACACAGATTTTTTTTCTGTATTTAAAACTAATTTAGGAAACGCACGCATTTCTCTTGAAAGTTGTTCTTTCATTTGTTCCACATGATTTGAATAGAGATGAGCATCACCTAAAGTATGGATAAATTCACCAACTTCTAATCCAGTTTCATGCGCAATCAAATGGGTTAACAAAGCATAACTGGCAATATTGAAAGGCACACCTAGAAATACATCACCACTCCGTTGATACAATTGACAACTTAAACGCCCATCATGAACATAAAATTGAAACATCGTGTGGCAAGGCGGTAACGCCATACTAGGAACATCTTCTGGATTCCAAGCAGACACGATCAAGCGTCTTGAATCAGGTGTTTTTTTGATTGCTTCGACCACTTCCTTGATTTGATCGATAAACCCACCATCTTTCGTTTCCCAATGGCGCCACTGGTACCCATAGATGTGACCTAAATCGCCATATTTTTCAGCAAATGCGTCATCAGTTAAAATTCTTTCACAAAATAGCTGACTTTGTTCTTGATATTGTTTATTAAACTCAGGATCAGAGATGCTTCGATGGCCAAAATCAGTCATATCTGGCCCATGGTATTCATCACTTTTGATATATCGTTCAAACGCCCATTCATCCCAGATATGATTGTTATTTTGTAAAAGATAACGGATATTCGTATCCCCTTTTAAAAACCATAACAATTCACTCTTAATCAACCCAAAAGGAACCCGTTTCGTTGTTAATAATGGAAATCCTTTTTGTAGGTCGAACCGCATTTGATAGCCAAAAATGCTGCGTGTACCGGTGCCTGTTCGGTCGCCTTTTTCATGTCCTTCTTCTAGTAGTTTCCTGCCTAAATCAAGATATGCTTGCTCCATTTTTTTCCTCCTAGTCTTCTACCCATTCGCTTAAGTATTCCCAACGAGCCATTTTCTCATCTAATTTGCTTTCTGCTTGTGAAACGTTTGCTTGTAATTCTTGTAAACGAGTAAAGTTATCTCCTTGATGATTCATTTCTTCTTGCAGCTCTGAAATCTGTTCTTCTAATTCAGCGATTTCATCTTCGATCGTTTCCCATTCTTTTTGCTCTAAATAAGAAAGTTTCTTTTTTGTTTCCTTTTTACCGTCAGCAGCCGGCTTCGTTGGTTCATTCATTTTTTCTTTACCTAAAGGCGCTGTATCTTTTTGTGTCAATAAATAACTCGACATATCCCCATAATATAATTCTTGCTTAGCATTTCCTTGAAAAACTAATAATTTTTCTGCTACTTTGTCTAAGAAATAACGGTCATGTGATACAGTAATCACGGCACCTGGGAAACTCTTGAAATAATCTTCTAAAATGGTCAGTGTGGCGATATCTAAATCATTCGTTGGTTCATCCAAGAGTAAAACATTAGGTTGTTGGATCAGCAATTTCAATAGATATAGTCGACGTTTTTCGCCACCAGATAATTTTTTGATCAATGTGCCATGCATAAATCGAGGAAATAAAAATCTTTCCAATAATTCAGCCACACCAATTTGCATACCTTCTGCCGTTTGAGCTTCTTCAGCTGCTTCTTGCAAATAAGCAATCATGCGTTTTTCGGGATTCATCTCTTCATTTTCTTGTGTATAGTAGGCGATACGAACAGTCTCACCAACCGTAAACGTACCATTATCTAAAGGAATACGTCCCGCTAAAATGTTCAGTAAGGTTGATTTACCGGCACCATTTTTCCCAGTGATCCCTAAACGTTCTCGTGATTGAATCAACAAATCTAAATGGTTGATCAGCAGTTTCCCTTCAATAGCATATGTTCCATCTTTGATCTCTAATACTTTTTTTCCTAAACGTTTCGTTGCGATATTCAATTCGAGGTCTGCTTCATGATTGACTTGATACAAGTTTTCTTTAAGATCCTCAAAACGATTGATGCGTGCTTGTTGCTTCGTTCCGCGTGCTTGAACTCCAGCTCTCATCCAGGCTAATTCTTGTTTGTACAGGCGCTTTCGTTTTTCTTCTTGTTCCACTTCCACGCGATCTCTTTCAGCTTTTTCTAAAATATAAGCTTCATAATTCCCTCGATACTCGTGTAGTTGTCCAAATGATAGTTCAAAAATGCGATTCGTCACTCGATCCAAGAAATAACGATCATGGGTGACCATTAATAACGATCCACGATACTGTTTTAAGTAATTTTCTAACCATTCAATCGCTTCATAATCCAAGTGGTTCGTGGGTTCATCTAATAATAATAAATCAGGCTCATCGATTAGGACTTGTGCTAAACTTACACGTTTTTTTTGTCCACCTGACAGTGCGCCAATCTTTTTGTCTAATTCACTGATGCCTAATTTTTGTAAGATAATCTTAGCATTTGTATCTGTGGTCCAAGCATCTTCTTTGTTCATTTGTTCTTCTGCCTTGGCATAACGTCTCTGAACGCTCTCGTCCTCGCCATTCTCAGCTAATACAAGCAAAGCTTCCTCATATTCTCTCACGGTACGGATTAATGGACTATTTCCTTGAAAAACCGCTTGAAGTACAGTCAATTCATCAGAAAATTCGGTTGTCTGTGACAAATATCCAATTCGATAATCATTCGGATAAAAAACTGTTGGTCGATCTCCATCCCCACTGTCGATACCTGCTAAAATATTTAATAAACTTGTTTTTCCAGTTCCATTAGTTCCAATCAAACCGATTCGGTCTTTTTCGTGGATCAAAAAAGAAATCTGGTTAAATAGTTCTTTTTCACCATACGTTTTATTGAGGTCAGTTACTTTTAATTCTTTCAATCCATTCCCTCCTCATCTTGGTTATTGTATCATAAAATAATTTAATTACGGATATTTTTCTATTGTCATCTTAGACAAAATAAAGGGAGAAAATAAGATAGTGTTGATTTTTTCATTAGAGTGGGATAATAGTTAGAAAAAATCTGATTATTGCCTCATTTTTTTAAGGTACACAAAAAGCACACAACCTTGTATGATTAAAGTGCCTAAACAAAAATCAAAGGAGTGTGCTTTTTTTGTATCTATAAAATAAAAAAAATTTTATGTTTTGACTATCTATAACGTTCCTATTATAAAAAATAATTAGAAAGATGTTAATTATTCGATTATAGCTACTGCTCTAACCCAACCAGCACTAGCATTTTTAATTTTTATCGGATAACAACTGATTTTAAACCCCGTGGAAGGTAATTGATCAAGACTGGTTAATTTTTCAAGCTGACAATAAGATTTCTCGATTCCTGCAAAATGCCCTTCCCAAATAAGTGAAGGGTCTCCGGTCTTATCAAATTCTTTTGCAATGAATGGTAAAGGTCTGTCCCATGACCAAGCATCGGTACCTACCACTTTTATTCCTTGTTCGAGTAGCCATAAAGTTGCTTCTCTTCCTACACCGCACCCACTGATTAAGTAATTTGATGTTCCCCAATATTGATCTGCTCCAGTCCGAATTAAAACAATGTCCTTTTCTTTTAATCGATAGTCCATCGCATCTAAAGCTTCTTTAAAATCCTCGATTTCTAATCGATATCCGTCTGGTTTGTTTGAAAAATCAAATACAACACCATTACCGTAACACCAATCAAGAGGAATTTGCTCAATTGTCCAAGCTGGCTTACCTTTATCCATTGTTGGATGGTAGTGATAAGGAGCATCTAAATGAGTACCTGAATGCGTAGTCAAGTGAATTTTTTCGATCGCCCATGCTAAACCAGCAGGCAAGTGTTCTTTTTTTGCTGTTCCAAAGAAACGAAGCATATCGTTGACGCTTTGTTCATGATCAATGTATGAAATTTTAGGTATCATTTCCTCTGGATCACTGGGCAAATCATTTTCTATAGTTATACTTAAGTCAACTAATTTCAATGTCTAACAACTCCTTGAATGATTATCTAAGTTTTAATATTAACTAAAAAAAATTTTCTATTTTACTTTTTTTTGATGATTTTTGAATTTATTTTTTATAGTGATAGTCTGATGGACAATCAATGAATTATGTCATTAAATAAAGGATAAACGTTAAGAACGATGCTTCTATCAGTTTACAACGATTAGAAAGGTGAAGAAAATCTTGAAAAATAACTGTCATTTATCCTATTGATTTTATAATGTGGAAGTCCAACATAGTATACTTTACTTGATTTTTCGAGACTAGAAGAAATATCTTCTTTACATTAATAGAAAAATATATTACAATTTTTTCGAATATCGGAGGATCCTAAGGGATTGGATAAGATTACTCTTATCCAATCCCTTTTTTGTCTTCTGATATCTAATTTTTCTTAAGGAGGTACGAAATGGAGAAGAACTGGTTTTACGTTATCTTCGGAGGTTTTTTAGAAATTTTTTGGGTACTTTGTTTAAAAAAATCAGAGAATTTCCATCATTTTTTCTATTCCATTTTGACGATTTTGCTCGTTGTTATTAGCTTTTATTTATTTGCTAAAGGTATGGAAAGCTTACCTACTGGAGCAGCATATACAGTGTTTACTGGAATAGGTGCAGTCGGAACAATCATTTTTGGTATTTTATTTCTGAAAGAAAGTGTATCTGTGCAAAAAATATTGTTTTCTGCATTATTAGTTATAGGAATTTTGGGTCTAAAAATCACAACAAAGGAGGAATAATCTGTGGATATACTTTATCTTATACTAGCAGGAATAGCAGAGATCATAATGGTCTTTTCTCTTAAAAATTCACACGGATTTAAAAAAATAAATTGGAGTATTATAACTATTATTTCTGCAGCCTCTAGTTTACTCCTTTTATCGCATTCAATGAATACATTAGAAGCTGGGGTTAGCTATAGTATTTGGGTAGCTTTTGGTTCCATTGGTTCAATGATCCTTGGAGTATTTTTATTTAAAGAAAAAATGAACTGGCTACAATTTGCTTCCATGATTATTATTTTATTTTCTGTGATTGGCCTAAAACTAGTTAGCTAATTAAATTGAAGAATCTATTGTCATTTGTGAGACTGGGACAAAACTTGCCTCAGTCTCTTCTACTATCACTAAAGCTGTTTGCTAATTGAAAGCCATTTTCTTTTAAATACGCTTCAAATGCTTCTTGTGTGGTTTGAGTTTCATTCGGATCAAGCTTGGCACAAAACTCTCCGTTTTAAGCGATTATCTGGGCTTTTCCTTCAAAGTAAGGTTTTTTTTTACGTTCCTGATCTTTTCTTGCAATTGATAGATCACAGATGTTGTTGGGGTTTGGACTCTACCTAAGGACAAACTTACTGGTATGCCTTTTTGCTGCAAGAGTAAACTATACCATGAGTTATCATTCATACCATCAATGAATCAACGTGAAATAACAAAAAATCTGAGACAGAATGAGGTTCATTCTGACCCAGATTTGATCACGCTGAGCACTTACTCAACTTTTTTAGCCGGAAGCGAACGTTTTCTTGCCCGCAATGCGAATTTAAATGAAAAATCATCAACTGGCTTATTCATAGTATAGGATTCCAGTAAATTAATATTTTTCCGATAACTATTAGCAGAAAAAGTCGTGATCTTCTCAGCTTCTTCATACTCATCAACGATTTTGCGCTCTAAGTAATAGCCACGCAACATTTTTTTGGAATAAAGACTGTCTTGTTGGATCATCCAAGAGGAGATCAAATTTCCTGAAGCCATTTTGATGCCTTCCATTTTTCGTTGTTGGATGAAAAAGTTGACCATTGTTTCATCATAGACATCGGTTAGGTTTTCTAAACTCTCAATGATCAATTGTGTGTTTTTTTGATAGGTTTCCCGAATTTCTTGAATATCTTTTTCGGAAATCAGTGTCTTTCGATCTGATTTTTGTCGTTGCCAGAACATTTTGGGATGTAAGATGATCCGAATCAACCGTCGAACAAAAATAAACCAGAAGCCGACAAACGACAGTACCTGACTAGTAATAGAGTGTTCAAAATTAGCAAGAAATCGTGAATAAAAACGATAGCCATTTGAGGAAAGCTTACCAGAACGATAACTTTTATCTAATCCATCACGTTCGATGGATAAAATCAATGCTTGAATTTCTTGTACTTCTTGCTTTTCATCATCAGAAAGATCTTTTAAATAAAGATCACGGATACGCTCTTGATAGTTTTCGATCACTGCTTCAGTTGCTAAATATTCTTTTGAATCTTTATCTAACGTTTTGATTTCAGATTTCAATACTTCAATGACTTCTTCTAGGATCATTAAAGCATTCAAATCTGTTTTCACTACCTCTTCCGTTTCTGTCAACAGGGGTAAAACCACGATTCCTACGATCAGTGTTACCAAAATAACTCCTGCCGTCAAAAATAATAATAAAGAGCGCTGATAAAAAATCATTTGGTTAATCGTAAAAGGTAAGATGAAAATCGTTGCTAAACTAACCGTTCCTTTCACACCACCAAAAGTTAAAATCAAAATCTCATTCAATTGTTCCTTGAATTCTTTTCCTTTATATTTAAATAAATAAAAAAGACTGATCGAAACAAAGCGAATCATAAATAAGATCATTGAGATCAACAAAATCGTGATTAACAGCAACCAGTTTGAATAAAGCCCATCTCCCCAAACTGGAGAAAATACTTGGGTTAATTCAATTCCTAAAAAGATAAAAACTAACGCATTCAGCGTAAATGTGATTGTTGTCCATGTACTATCGGACAAACTTGATAACTCCGCATCAAACACCGAGATTTTTCTAAATCCCGAAGCTTGCAACACCCCAGCTACTACTGCGGCAATAATCCCTGAAACATCAAATACTTCTGCTAAAACATACGCTAAAAACGGTAATAGCAATTCAATTAACAAGTAACCTGTCACATCTCTGGCAGAAGCCTTCTCAATCAGATTAATCACTTTTCGTTTGACCCAGACAAGTAAAAAGCCAACGACGGCTCCTCCTATACTAGAAAACACAAGTGTAAATCCTGCATTGACTGCAGAAAAAGAACCTGTGATCAATGCAGCTAATGCAAATTGAAAGGCGGTAACACCTGAAGCATCATTCAATAATCCTTCGCCTTCTAAAATATGCATCGCTTTATTTGGGATATTCACCCGTCCAGAGAGCGAGCTGACAGCGACAGCATCGGTTGGTCCAAGAGCCGCTCCAAAAGCAAAACAAGCAGCTAATGGCACGCTGGGTAATAAAAACGACAGCGTGAAACCAACCCCGACTAATGTCAGGATTACCCCTCCAAAAGCCAGAAATAAAATCGTATCAAAGTTTTTCAGGATCGAGGATACATCGGCTTTTTCTCCTTCACGAAAAAGCAACGGCGCAATGATCATCACTAGAAAGAGTTCTGGTTCAAAGTTGATCGATTGGCCCCATTCTGTTAAGCCTAAGATGATACCAAGAAATATTTGGATCAGTGGAGCTGGGATCATAGGTAAAATGCGGCTAGCTATATTAGATAAGGTGATCGTTACAGCAAATACGATCACTAACTCAGCAAATTCCATGGTCCGTCCCCTTTATTTTTTATTTTGAGCGAGTACCTTTAGAAATTGTTCTTTTTTCTTCAATATTTTGTTTTCTACCACTTCTGCTTGTACATTGTTACCTTCTAATTCACACTGTACTCGCTTTGATTCTAAACGTAGCAAATCATGTTTCAATCGCTCAAGCTGACGGTACATGATGATATTTTTCTTCCGCAGCTTACAAAGGATTTGCCGACGATCTTCCATTGAAAACGCACCATAACGATCATGCAACAGTTTCTTTTGTTCTTCAAAGCTCTTCCTCATTTTTAAGATCTCCTAAATGCAAACTTGATCTTCATGAAACACTGAACGTTAAAAGGAAAAGGATTCCCCTTTATTAGACAAGTTCAGCTGGATTCGAAGAATAAGTTTGCTTGAATTTCAGAAACTCATTCTATTCCAAATGGAAGAAAATATCAAGTGCGGAAAACACACCAAAAAAGGAGCTGGGAAACCATTTCCGCTCCTTTCTCAGCTATCCATTAAACTTTGGTTTTATTCAAAAAACTCGCCATAGATATCTTCAACACGTTGATCCGGATTGATCACGATGTATAAATTACCTGTTTTTTCACTGATTTTAGTTGATTGGTATTGATTATCCAATCCTTCTGTTCCTTTATCAAGATAAGGGAAATAAACTAGGTCAGGTGTACCATTGCGATAAAGGATCTCCATCCGTTCAATATCTTCATATTTTAATGCACGGTTGAACATACCCATCTCTAATCCACCTAAGTTGATGTCGTGAGTTGCTACGGAATCACCTTCGTGAAAAATTTCGATCTTAAATCCAGCACAAGGATGGATTTCCATAAATTCACTACCATTGATTCGTCCAAAACTCGTTGTTATTTGTTTGATCCACAAATCACCAATATGGCGACGATTGATCGTCCACGTTTCGCCGTTTCGGAAATAAAATTTTAGCGCTGTCATTTCTTTACTCATAAAAAAATCCCCTTTTGACGTCATTTATTCTGGTTCCCTTTTAGTTTAGCACACATCCCACGTGAAGGTCACATCTAAAGTTTTTTCAAAGATGTGAAACTTTAGAAGCGTTCCACTATTGACAAAAAAATCCGGAAGCAACTCCCCAGCAATAAGCGAGGATTTTCTAAATAGGAGAAGTTTTTAAATTCCTCACTTATTACTCAGAGCTGATTGCTTCTTTCAGAATCTCTATTAAAGCGCGACTCCGACATTCATCGAAATCTATAAATGGTTATTTTGCTGGAGATAATCAACAAGGGCACTTGCTTCATTTGCTAAATTTCCCTCTACCACTGCTCTTTCTGCAGCTTGAAGTGCATCACTGACCCATTTCCCTGGTTTCTTGTCACTCACACTAAGAAGTTTCTTCCCATCAATTGCTAACTCTCGCATGGATGTAATCGGTAATTGATCATAGCGCTTTGCTACTTGTTCTAGTTGAGGTGTTTCACCAAAATAAATCATGAGTTCTTCTGTCTTCAAAGCGTTCTCTTTTCCCAAACAATAGAGTACCATTGGTTCCAACATCTGTCTTTTACGTTGAATCAATCCATGAACGATCATTTGAACTTCTCGAATCATTTGGTTGGAACATTTCCATTCCTTTAAGAAAGGTCGGATCTCACTTTCTTGAAGCCCTAACTGATCGATCAGCAATACCCACGCCTGACTTTCAGTTTGCAATGGTTCATCTGGTAAATCGGCAAAACGTAACAAGGCTTCACCATAGTCTCTTAAACCTGGACAATAAATATAACATTGCGTCTCAACGAATGTTCTCAATCCTGTAGAACGCTCTTTCCCTAATAACATTTTGATAAATTCCACATTAATCCGTTCGACAGAAATTTTTCCTAATAATGAATGGTTGGCCTGAATGGCCGCAGCTGTTTCTTGCTCGAGTGTAAACCCAATTTGACTAACAAATCGAATCCCACGCATCATACGCAAAGCATCCTCATGAAACCGTTCCTGTGGATCGCCTACTGCTCGAAGGATCTGGTTTTCTAAATCAGCTAACCCGTCAAATAAATCAATGATTTGACCATCTTCTTTTAATGCAAATGCATTGATCGTAAAATCACGTCTTTTTAGATCCTCTTCAAGTGAACGGACAAATTCGACATGATCTGGACGACGATAATCTTGATAGGTCGATTCTGTCCGAAAGGTCGTGATTTCATATTGTTCCTCTTCAGCCAAGACCAAAACGGTGCCATGTTCAATGCCGATATCAATGGTTTTCGGAAAAAGTTGTTTGATTTCTTCTGGGAATGCACTTGTTGCGATATCTACATCATGGATGGGTTGATCCAACAAGATATCTCTGACGCTTCCCCCGACAAAATAAGCTTCAAAACCCGCTTGCTCCAATTTATTCAAGACAGGAATCGCTTTTTGGTATTCTCTTGGTAATTGTTTTAGTTTCATTGTTTTCCCTCTTCCAACTTGATGGCTTACGCTTTTTTATCATCCTTATTTGCTTCTTTTCTTTCAAAGCGATTGTGATCTCTGCGATTAAATTTTTCCATATTTTTTTCAAATACATCCGTTAAATCGATTTCCAGGGAATTTGCCATGATCATAGTGACAAATAAAACATCACCTAATTCTTCTGCTACAGAATTGTTGGGCTCCGTTTCTTTCTTCGCTTTTTCACCGTATGTATGATTGACTTCTCGAGCCAGCTCCCCGACTTCTTCTGTTAAGCGTGCCATTTGAGCTAATGGAGAAAAATAGCCTACTTTAAACTGTTGGATATAGTCATCTACTTCCTGTTGCATACTTCTTAAAGAACGTTCTTTTGTCATTTCTTCTCCACCTTTCCTATTTATCTTACCAAAAACTACGTCCAAATCCTAGGCAAGAGCGATTGAGAAAATAAAGATTACGTGCTACATTGAGTAATGTGATGTAAAAAGAATGAAATATTGCGAAAATATTAGTCGGTTTATCGAAGGAGTGGTTTGATGATCTCAATGAAAACAGTTAAAGAAGTCGTAATGATTATGGTTGGTACAAGTATTTATGCGTTTGGACTCGTTTATTTAAATATTGCGAATCATTTAGCAGAAGGTGGCGTTTCAGGGATCACTTTGATCTTACGCGCACTTTTTGGGATTGATCCTGCCTACTCTACACTTTTGATCAATATACCTTTGATTTTGATTGGGGGAAAAATTTTAGGAAAACGTTCACTCGCTTATACCGTCTTAGGAACAGTTTCGTTGTCTGCCTTTTTATGGATTTGGCAACGTGTTCCTTTACAAATCAATCTTCAACATGACTTACTGATCGTTTCATTATTGGCTGGCTTAATTGCCGGAACTGGAAGTGGTCTGGTCTATCGGATGGGTGGAACTACCGGTGGAAGTGATATCATTGCTCGTATATTAGAAAAGAATTATGGGATCTCAATGGGTCGATCTTTACTGGTATTAGATGTTATCGTTTTGTTGGCTTCATTGACTTACATTGACTTGAAACGCATGATGTATACGTTAATTGTTTCTTATGTTTTCAGCCGTGTCATTGATTCAATCTTAGATGGCGGTTACTCAGCTAAAGGGATTTTAGTCGTCTCAAACAAAAATGAAGAAATTGCCCCACTGCTGATGACTGGATTAGAACGTGGCGTTACTTTTTTAAGTGGTGAAGGTGGGTTTTCTGGTCATTCTAAAAAAATTATCTATATGGTGGTTAGTTCGAGTGAATTGAATGAAGTGAAACGAATCGTCCATGAAATCGATGAAAAAGCCTTTCTATCGATCATCAATGTCCATGAGGTCGAAGGAGAAGGATTCACTTATCTTAAACCACAGTCTAAGTTATTTAAGCGAATATAGCTCTCTCCTAGTTCTACTCGTTTTTCTGGAGTGAGTTTCATCTTTCTTTTTGGCATACAAAATCCCCCTATACAGGACTTTTATATTTCAGTGTCCTATATAGGGGGAGCATATCAACTTGCCTCAGTCTCTTTTAGTATCTTTAAAAACGAATAAACGGTTAGATAAAAGTATCCTTAGTTAGGATTCTTTCCTGCATGTTCGCCTTTTACTTGGTTCTTGCTTAATATTTCACGATTAACTTCATCGGACAATTCCAGGAAAGCATCTTTATCCCCTTTTTCAAGCGCTTGATCAATCTGTAAGTAAAGCATTTTGAGATGGGCTGCTTGTTCTTTCTCTTTGAGATATTGCTCGACTAGTTCAAGATCTTCTTCACTAATAGAGTCGTTCCAAGATGCAAAGGGGTTCTCTTCTAAAACCATTAAATACTCTTTCGTCTGCCAAGCATTTTCAAAAAGGCATTCTACATATAGCGGTCTTTTCCAATTTAATCGAATTTCATGAAAAATTTGATCAGTATCGGTAAACTCTTTCCCCTCGAGAAATAATTTCATTGGTTCTCCATCGAAAGAAAGGTCACTGATTTGTAATCCCCGATTTGCTTGATTCGCTCCTTCAACAAAATGAACATTACTTAAGATTGCTTCATGATTAGCCAAGTAATTCAAAATCCAAAAAACCTCTCTGCGACTAAATGAAACATGATTGACCATCCAAGTTAAGAAATTCTTTTTTTCCTTTACATCTATTAGCATTTTACTCACCTCTCTGCTAGGTCGTCTAATACTGACAATGCCTCCAAATCTCCAGGTTCCAATTCTAAATAATGAGTAAGTAGATCTTTTGTTTTTGTCAATTGTCCTTCTTCTCGTAAGAATAAGGCGTATTCTTTTAGAAAATCAGGTTCATGCTCCAATTCGTGATACGCTTGTTCATAATGAACAGCTGCTAGCGTGAAGTCCTCTAATTCATTATAGGCATGGGCTAAATTCCATTCCGCATATGGATTTGCAGTTTCTTCCATTTGATCGATACTCTTGATTACATCTTCGTAACGTTCTTCATCTAAATACAAATTACTTAATGTTAATAATGTTTCGTCTTGTTTTTCACCTAATTCCAACGCATTTAATAATAGTTTTTCTGCTTTTTCTTTGTCATGTAGGCGATACGCATTTTCAGAAGCTAAGTGATAGAGTTCTACTTGATAAGGATTTTCTTTGATCCCATCTTCAAGAACTTTCTGCGCTTCTTCAATCAATTCTTCTTCTTGCAATGCTTGACCTAAATAAAGATAAAGAGATTGATATTGGGGATTTACTTCTCTCAATTCTTGTAAATAATTGATCGCTTTTTCATTTTCTTTTAGCTGCAGATTGGTAAAAGCTAACTGGAATAAGCGAT
Organism: Enterococcus sp. DIV0691; assembly: GCF_051711145.1. Taxonomy (NCBI): domain Bacteria; kingdom Bacillati; phylum Bacillota; class Bacilli; order Lactobacillales; family Enterococcaceae; genus Enterococcus; species Enterococcus sp. DIV0691. The sequence goes on along the minus strand of NZ_JBIOLY010000001.1, from coordinate 1,088,123 downwards.
CATCTGTCCGTTCTTCTTGCAATGCTTGTTCCAATGGTTCGATTGCTACTTCAAACTCTCCTTGCATGCTTAGAGATTGTCCTAAACGTTCCTGCATAGAGATACCAGAAATCTCATCAATATTACTTGATAATAATAGTTGATAGATCGTTGCAGCTTCGGCAAAACGATCGACTGAAAAGTAAAGTTCGGCTAAAGCAAATTGGATCAATGGTTCATCAGGCAACAACGCAGCTGCTTCCTTCAATTTCGCTTCACTGACTTCAGGAATACCGATTACTTGATATAAATCAGCAATTGCTAATAAAGCTTGAGGATAGTAGTCACTTTCTTTTGAAATGTTTTCCAGATATTCAAATGCTTGATCGATTTCATTATCTTCAATCGCAATTTCCGCCAATGGAATGAACAACTCATCATTTTCGGGGTACTGTTTCACTAACTGTTCAAAAATTTGCTTTGCTTCTTCTAAAAAACCAATCGCTAAGAGTTCTTCCCCTAATTCAGCCAAAACATCGGCCGGATCTTCTTTCAAAGCTTGTGTCAGATATAACTGAGCTTGCGCCAAATCTTCCTCTGACAATGCTTGTAACATTTTTTCACTATTTGTATTCATTTAAATCCCTCTAATCTCACTAATAATCTCGTCATAAGATTTCATTGTTTGTATTAATTCTTGTTCCTTTGGCGATTGATATTTCTCTATTATACCAATTTTTTTCAAAACAAGAATTTTTTTGCTTTTTTCCGCTAGAAGCAAGACATTTTCTAAATAATCAATTTTTGATAATTGTTCTGGCCAATCGATAGGATAACCCAGATGTTTCAACCAGATAAAAAAATTTTTCAATTGAAAGGACATATCCGCTAGTCCTACATTCCAAGTAAGATGAAAAAGCATTCCTAATAGTTTTTTCATACTAGCTGATAACAAATGACCATTTTCTGTTAGGTAAAAAGCTTGTTCAAATAGTTTACCATAATTTGAGAGATTTTCCGCATCTACTTGGTAAAAACTAATCATTTCTTCCAGCATCCCCGTAAAAGCCCGCTGAGATAACTGCCTTGGTTGCGGATAGTTTTTATAGAGATTTTGTAAAAAATGATAATCACAAACTAAACCACATGTTATCAAAGTCAAAAAATCTATTTGTTTCCCTTCTCCTTGTTTTTCACTGATTGTTTGATCGTAAACGATTCGTTCTGGAAGGTTGGTCGTTCGCAAGACGACTTGATTTGGCAATTGTAAAATATTTCGTTGAGGAGTTAATGCCCGGGCCATTGAACGAATCGATACTGGAATTAGCCATAATGTTGATGCAAGTGAGGTATGCTTCTGGAAAAAACCTGCTAAATCCATGATTCCCTCATTCCCAAACCCAATGATAAGTAAGGATTGGTTTTCAGGATATCGTTTTGCAAATGTCACAAGATTACTTAGTTCTGTTAAGTGATTACATTGAGTATTGGCACAGATATACCAATCAATCTCACTTGGGTTAGGAAACTGTTGGTTGATTTTCTCAACAAACAAATCGTAATACCGTTGGTTCGTCAAAAATAAAACAGGCTGATCAATCGTTATTGTTTTCAGCTGGCTGACCAACGTTTCCCCATAATAGATTTTTGTTTGTTCTTCTTGTCCTTGATAGTCGATTTCCATAAGCACCCCTCCTTTTCTTTATTTTACCATTAGTAAGTAAAATCGGAAAAGAATAGGGTAAATTCTTGGGAGAATATAGAAAAACTTCGTAATTCACCTACATTTAAGAGCACCTATTTAAAGAATTCTTGTGTAATAAATCGGGCATGGTATACTGTAATACGAAGTAAAAGATTATATAGGACTTTGCTTTTCATTTTATAAAACGGAGAAATGGATTAAGCAATTTTATTCAACTAAATTTCATCAAAAATGAGGGATAAGTTTTGTCAAAAATAAATAAAAAATCAGTTACAGCAATTTTAATTATCTCCCTATGTGCTTTTTTTATGGTTTCACCTCAAATTTATAAACATGCACTCATTGTTTCAAATGACTGGGTATTTCATATGAACCGTTTCTATGACACGGCTATGCAATTAAAAAATGGCACGTTTAATTATTTCCAATCCATCTACGGTTTTAGCCAATCGGGAAGAGTCATCAATGCCCTTTATGGAACCGACTTTGCCTATTTACATGGACTGTTACTTTTAATTTTTAAAACTTGGTTCAGATTCCAACTTGTATCTACTTTTCTGTGTTACTTCACTGCCGGTACATCGATGTATTTCCTTGGACGGTACTGCCATTTAGAGCAAAAAATCGCTACTGGGATGGCTATTTTATACATGGGTACACCTACCATTTTTTACTATACTCTTGCCCAAAATTTTTCTGGTTGGGGTGCTGCCTTTTTACCTCTTATTTTTATTCCAGCTGTTAGAATGATAAGAAATCGGGAAAACCCAATCCAACCTGTGGTGCTAGGAGGAACCATTTCATTATTGCTATCTGTCCATATGTTTTCAACCTTACTAGCCGTAGCCGCTTTGATTCCCTTTTTCCTTGTGGGTTTTCTTCACTCGAACAAAAAACTAGTAATAATCAAACAGGCTCTGCTAGCAGTGGTGATCGCTATCGGTCTTTCTTTCAATACGTTTACTGCTTTTCTGGATTTGTCCAATGATACCTTGATTCCACCATACGCAGTAACTGATCTATTATCGAATAGTACTTCACTTTCGTTTGGTTCAATTGGCTGGACAAACTTTGGACTAATCCTTTCTATGATATTTGTTTTTCAACTTGTGTTTACTATCGTCCACTTTAATAAACTCAATGTGTTGGAAAAAACAATCAACTTAGTCGGAGCATTCTTTTTACTTGTCTCTTCTAAATACATTCCTTGGAATGATATCGGCAATTATTTTACATTTGTTCGCAAAATGCAATTTCCACAAAGACTGGGTTGCATCGCATGTATCTTATTAATACTAGGGTTCGGTTTTACCATTCAAAAAGCCTTTGTAACTTTAGAGAAACAATCGGTTTTAAAAATCAGTGTGCCACTATTACTGACTTTTTCATTGTTAAATTTAACAGGTGGCTATGCTTTAATTTCGGATACAGCAGCTATCTGGAATAGTGATGCCCCACTTTCTAAAGACACCAGTGCTGCTGAAACCTTAGAAAGTAATGCAAGTAATATTCGTCACCTATTTGGAGGCAATGTTGATCTATCTGCTGCTTTACAAATACACAGAAAACCGATGGCTGACTATTTACCTGCTAGTGGTGGACAATTGGAAGATCCTTACAAAGCATATAAAGAGGACGTTTTACACAATTCTATCCCTCTTAAAAGATCAATTGACAAACAAGGGAATATACATCTAACTTTCACTGCTAAAGATACAAATAAAATAACTTTACCAGTAATCATTTACCACAATAGTTCCCTCATAATCAATGGAAAATCTAGAAGTGAAGCACAATATTCACTGACTTCAATAGGCGCTCTAAGAATTTCTCCAAAGATTGGTACAAATGAAATTATTGTAGGATATAAACCAAGTAAACTATTCAGATCAGCTATTTATATCCGAATATTAACAGTGGGTATCATCATTGCTTACTATATGAGCAAACGATGCAAATTTTTCAGTAAAAACAAACGCACGCAATAACCGATGAGCAAAAGATTTTTTCTAAACAGCCAGATAGAAAAATGAGACAATGAGCGAAGCAAGCAACTTTGAATAAATAAGAGGTTGTAAAAATAACGACTATCTTATTCATTAGGATAACTTGAAAAAATAGCTTTTCGTCAATAATGACTGATAAGTTTTGTATTAAAAAATCTGGGACAGAATGAACCGTATTCTGCCTCAGATTTTTTTATTATTGTTTAAAGTAAGGTTGTGAAAAGAGCGTAAATCAGAGGTTTTGCAAGCATCGGGAGCTTCGATGACAATGAGAAAAGATTTTTTGAAATAGCTTCTCCTATTTTAGAAAATCATCGCTTATTGCTGAGAAGTTGCTTCTTGTAGACCATTACTCATTTTAAACTAAAAAATAAGATTTATATCTCAGATTCATAAATAACGGAGACGCAAAGTACCCTTCGTCTCCTAATTTCTTCACTCTAAAACTCAAAACAATAGGAAATATAAAAAAGCACTTGCAGCTTAAAGCCACAAGCGCTTTTTTATGAGCCGTATTATTTAACAGCGTCTTTTAATGCTTTACCTGGTTTGAATGCAGGTACTTTGCTAGCTGGGATTTCGATTTCTTCACCAGTTTGTGGATTACGTCCTTTACGTGCAGCACGTTCGCGAACTTCAAAGTTACCAAAACCGATTAATTGAACTTTTTCGCCGTTAGCTAAAGCATCTTGAATAGTTGAAAATACAGCATCGACTGCTGCAGTTGCATCTTTTTTAGTTAAGTCAGTAGCTGAAGCAACTTTTTCGATTAATTCTGCTTTGTTTGCCATGGATAGATTCACCTCCTCCACAAGAGATATGATGTAAAACATCAGTTTAGTTAAAAACATTCTGAGTGGTCCAGAAGTTTAAAAGAAATATTGATCTAGTTCAATATTCTGTTATCACGATATCATATAAACCGCTTAATAGCAAGGTTTTTACCATTTTTCACGTGCTTTTTTTAGTCATAAAAACGTAATAAACAAAACCACCTATTTTTTTTGAAAAAAATCTGCCGATGTGGTAAAATGCCTATTTTCGTCTTCTTGGAATGATTCGGATCGAAGTTCCTTCGAAAGTAAATGCTTTACGAATTTGATTTTCTAAGAAACGTTCATAAGAAAAATGCATCAACTCTTCTTCGTTAACAAAAACGACGAAGGTTGGTGGTTTTACAGCCACTTGCGTAGCATAGAAAATCTTCAAACGCTTCCCTTTATCTGTTGGAGTCGGGTTGATCGCTACTGCATCCATGATGATATCATTCAAGACAGCAGACGGCACACGCAAGTTTTGATTCATGCTTACTTCTTCGATCATTTCAGGTAAACGTTCTAAACGTTGTTTTGTGACTGCTGATACGAAGACGATTGGCGCGTAATCTAAATAACGAAATTCTTCACGAATTTCTTGCTCAAAATCACGCATCGTATTGGTTTCTTTTTTGACAAGATCCCACTTGTTTACCACGATGATCACACCACGTCCTGCTTCATGTGCGTATCCAGCTACCCGTTTGTCTTGCTCACGGATTCCTTCTTCAGCATTCAAAACCATCAAAACGATGTCGGAACGGTCAATGGCACGCATCGCACGCATCACACTGTATTTTTCGGTATTTTCATATACTTTTCCACGCTTACGCATTCCTGCAGTATCGATCATTAAAAATTTCTGACCGTTATCAGATACAAAGTGAGTATCGATAGCATCTCTAGTCGTTCCTTCTATATCCGAAACGATCACTCGTTCTTCTCCTAGAATCGCATTAATCAATGAAGATTTCCCAACATTTGGGCGGCCGATCAAACTAAATTTGATCGTATCATCCTCTTCTTCTTCCCCATCATTTGAAAAGTGTTTAATTGCTTCATCTAATACGTCGCCGATCCCTAAACCGTGACTCCCTGACACTGGATATGGATCACCCAATCCTAATGAATAAAATTCGTAAATATCGTTTCGCATTTCGGGATTATCCACTTTGTTAACTGCTAAAATCACAGGTTTATTACTGCGGTATAAAATTTTTGCTACTACTTCATCTGCATCGGTGACTCCTTCACGTCCGCTGACAACACAGATGATGACATCTGCTTCTTCAATCGCGATTTCTGCTTGATGCTTGATTTGATCCATGAATGGTTCGTCACCTAAATCAATCCCACCTGTATCGATCACACTGAATTCTCGACCTAACCATTCGCCTTTAGCATAAATACGATCGCGAGTTACTCCTGGAGTATCTTCGACAATCGAGATACGCTCGCCAGCGATGCGGTTAAAAATCGTAGACTTACCGACGTTCGGGCGGCCAACGATTGCAATTGTTGGATTTGCCATATTTTTTCCTCCTCACAAGTTTCCAATCTTACTTAGTGTAACGAAAGCTTTGCGAACTTTCAAGCATTGTTCGCTAAAATTACGCAAGTATTTATTCATTGGACAACTTTTTTTCATAAAACATCAAAGTGAATATTGAACCCTAGGAAACCATCTTTTATTCTTGTTTCTTTGGTTAAAGAACTACATTGTTCGAATAACCCTAAAAACCATATTCAGAACCGCTAGATGAGCGTTAGCCTAAATATTCACACACTACTGAACTTAAAATCGATCAGTGACATTTGATTATAGCATAATTTGTTTCTCTCGTTTTCATTTTCTACTCTTTTTATTGTTTCATGATATGTGAAAGCTCTTTTCTTCACTCTCATTCTTTCCACGATCTTCATATTCTCAAACTCTCAGTTTATCTAGCGCAATATCCTAATTCCTTATTCTAGCCTGTATTTTCTTATGGTCACTTCATTAGTCCCACTGTGCCTACAATATAGCCTGATGCCCAAAAATGTTGATTTTCAAACTCAAATTAACATTTCCATGCTTATTAGAAATTATTAACGCCCTTTTTCTTTTAAATAGCTTGTAAAACTGGACATGCATATTTCATTAATCTACAGTCGGAAAGGTTGTGCCATATCTAGCTATGAGAAATAAGCCAAAGAATCCAAAAATAGTTCCTCCTATTTTTGGTATTCTTCGGCAATTTTTTGTCAAAGCAACTTCTTGAACCATGTGGATAAGGTCATGAAAGAAGCGATCAGCTCCAAATTTTTTTGAACGAATGTGATAAACATCAAGAAAAGAATTTGACGTTAAATGCTCCCTCCAGGAAGTAATGAGATTGGCAAAATGTAATCCTTGCTTGTCTTTTCATTCTTCATTTTTTTCAGAAGAACATCAACAATTAGACTTGCGATTTCATCAATTGGTTGTCTGATTGTGGTCAATTGTGGGAAAAATTTCTCAACAAAAGATGTTCCATCATAGCCAATAATTTTTAGATCTTCTGGGATATTAAGTTTAAGCTGATGAGCAATTTTCATAGTAAGAATGGCTGTTAGATCATCAGAAACAAAAATACCATCTGGTTTGTGACTTAGGATCGTCGACTTGATTTCCATTTCTCGACGAATCGTAGAGAGATTATTAGGAATTTTGAAAACTTTGCCATTTGGATTTTGAAAAGAAAAACCAAGCGCACGTAACCCTGTTGGAGAATCCGTATTGTCATTTCCTGTAATCATAATACTATTTTGACAACCATTTTTTTGTAACGTTTTAGCAGCCAGTTTTCCACCTTCAAAGTTGTCTGAAGAAACAATGGAAACATTGGGAGCTAAGTTTCTATCAAAAGCGACAATAGGTGCTCCCACACGCTCATAATCAGCAATTCCAAGATTATGACTAGATGAGATAATCCCATCAACTTGATTCGCTTCAAGCATTTCAATATATTCCCGCTCTTTAGCAGGATCGTTCTGACTATTGCAAATAATTGTTTTATAGCCATGTTTGAATAATTCGATTTCCAGATACTCAATCAGTTCAGAGTAAAAGATATTACTGATATTAGGAAAAATAAGCCCAATAAGTTGGGGTGACTTTCCTTGAAGTCCACGTGCTAGATTATTAGGTTTGTAACCAAGAGTTTTCATAGCTTCATGAACTTTTTGTTTTGTTTTTTCCGATAGATATCCCTTATTGTTAATGACACGTGAAACGGTAGTTGGGCTAACTCCAGCTAGTTCAGCGACATCAGATAATTTTGCTACCATATTAATATTTTAATTCAAAGTATTTTCCAGTCGGTTCACCTGATTTAAGTTGAATACCATTTTGGTGTTTCTCAGGGAATACGCGACTAGTAAATACTTTTTCTCCTTTATTAATAAAAATCTCAATGATTGAATTATCTACAAAAATGTTAGCAATTGTTTCTTTAGTATCAATTGAGCATTCACGAATCGTACCAAAGTCAGTGGCATATTGAATGCCTGCTTTGCTGCGATCTAAAATAATTTTTCCTTCTTTGGTATCTACAATCAAGCTAAGTCCATTTCCTTTACTATCAGAGAAAAGAAGTAACTCCGATTTCTGATTTGGAGGAAACGTTAGTTCAAGCTCATAAGTATTATTTGTTTCTGCTTTTGCTGTAAATTGTTCAGAACTAGCACGTAATGATGTAATAGCTTCTACTGGATATTGGTAAAGTTTACCATCTTTTATTGAAAGTTCTTTTACAAGACTCATTGCTCCCTGATAATCATACTTATCAGTTGGATAATCGATATCAGGTAGTCCAATCCAACTGACAATCAGAGCACGACCATCAGGAGTATTGAATCCTTGAGTCGCATACGCTTCAAATCCATAATCAAGATTTTGAATTTCTGAAGCACCCACAAGTTTTACTTTTTCTATGTCAAGCGATTGACAGATCTTAAAAGTATTCGGATAGATATTCCCATAATTTAGCTCAGATTTATCCAACCCTTGAGGACAATAAATAAGAACAGGTCTTTTGTCTACAAATACCAGATTTGGACACTCAATCATGTATTCTGAACCAGTGCCGCCAAAATCAAGGTTGCCAACTTCTTCCCATGTTTCCACGTTATTGTCAGTCGCTTTGTAAAGTTTGATAAAGCCTGATTTTTCTAAATTTTGTGCTCCAACAATCGCATACAATTGTCCTTCATAATTAAACATTTGTGGATCACGAAAATGATCAGTTACATCAGCAGGTGGATGAATAAGAACATTCTCACCTTTCGTAATGTTGTAGTCTTTATCCATCCATGCTCCGATTTGAAGTGTATCACGTTCCCAATTTTCATTTCGAACGTTTCCTGTATAGAGTAAGAATAGATTCCCCTCTATTTCATATGCAGAACCGGAATAAGCGCCGTGGCTATCTCGTTTTGTGTCTGGAAGAAGTTCTGCTCCTGTTACATGAAAATGAACTAAGTCATCTGATTCAGTGTGTACCCATTCTTTCAAACCATGAGCAGCTCCAAATGGCCAATTTTGATAAAAAAGCGTATATTTTCCGTTAAAAAAAGAAAAACCATTAGGATCGTTTAACAATCCTGTTTTAGGTTCGATATGATAGCTAGCACGCCAAGGTGATCGTTTTACATTATCCTTAATTTTATCCATCTCATCTTTAGTCCAATCAGAATAAGCACGATATCGTATTTCTCGAGGTAAGTTCATATTTTACTCCTTCAATTTATCTTTTTACAACTAGTATGGTAAACGTTTTCCGTTGAAAAATCAATCATTTCATTTAAAAAAATAAATTATATGACAAACGTTTGACATATTTTTAAGATATGCTAAAATAAATTTGCATTTCAGTGAACCGTTTTCACGTAAAAATAAAAAAGGAGTGATTCGAATGAATTACAGTAAAGTAGCTTCCGACGTCATACAAGCGGTCGGAAAAGATAACCTTATTGCAGCTGCACACTGCGCTACACGTCTTCGTCTCGTACTAAAAGATGACACGAAAGTGAATCAAAAAGCTTTAGACGAAAATCCAGATGTGAAAGGCACATTTAAAATTGATGGGCAATATCAAGTGATTATCGGTGCAGGTGATGTTAATTTCGTTTATGACGAACTTATCAAAAAAACTGGACTTTCAGAAATTTCAACAGATGATTTAAAACAAATTGCTAGTAAAGATAAAAAATTCAACCCCATTATGGCATTAATTAAATTATTATCAGATATTTTTGTTCCAATTATACCTGCCCTTGTTGCAGGTGGTTTATTAATGGCATTACAAAACTTTTTAACAGCTGCTGGACTTTTTGGACCAAAATCAATTGAAGAAATGTATCCTGCGATTGAAGGTATTTCCTCAATGATCCAACTGATGTCCGCTGCACCATTTATGTTTTTGCCTATTCTAGTTGGTATTTCCGCTGCTAAACGTTTTGGAGCCAACCAGTTCCTCGGTGCTGCAATTGGAATGATTATGACAACACCACAACTTGGTGGTTCTATGGAATATTGGAATATTTTTGGTTATCATGTCTCACAAACTAACTATGCTTATCAAGTCATTCCTGTGTTAGCAGCTGTTTGGCTATTATCAATACTGGAAAAGTTTTTTCACAAAAAACTTCCATCATCCGTTGACTTTACATTTACCCCCTTATTATCTGTAATCATTACCGGCTTTCTAACCTTCACAGTCATCGGCCCTGTCATGTTATTACTTTCTAACGGGATTACAGATGCGATCGTTTGGCTATATAATGCAACCGGATTTATTGGAATGGGTATTTTTGGTGGAACTTACTCGTTAATCGTTATGACAGGTCTTCATCAATCATTTCCTGCAATTGAAACGCAGTTACTTTCAGCATGGACTAATGGTATTGGACATGGAGACTTTATATTTGTAGTTGCTTCTATGGCGAACGTTGCCCAAGGTGCTGCAACATTTGCTATCTGGTTCTTGACTAAAAATGCTAAAACAAAAAGTCTTGCTTCCTCTGCAGGGGTATCAGCTCTTCTTGGAATTACTGAACCAGCTCTGTTTGGTGTCAATTTAAAATATCGTTTCCCATTTTTCTGTGCTTTAATTGGTTCCGGAGTTGCCGCTGCAGTAGCAGGTCTACTGAAAGTAGTTGCTGTATCACTTGGTTCAGCAGGTTTTCTTGGATTTCTTTCAATTAATGCAACCTCTATCCCATTTTATTTACTATGTGAATTAATTAGCTTTGCGATTGCTTTTGCAATTACTTACTTTTATGGAAAAACAAAAGCTTCAGGCATCTTTGCAGCAGAAGCTCTTACGGATCAAACAGTAATGAATCATTCAGAAAACACCCAACAATCCACAGTTACTTCTGGAGAACCTACTAAAACAAATCATTCTTCAGAAACAATCGTTAGTCCCCTTGCTGGTGAAGTGATTGGACTTGATTCAGTAAATGATCCAGTATTTTCTTCAGAGACTATGGGAAAAGGTATTGCGATTAAACCAACTGGGGACACTGTTTATTCTCCAGTAGATGGTACTATTCAAGTTACATTTGAGACTGGACATGCTTACGGTCTTAAATCGAATGACGGCGCTGAAATACTGATTCATATTGGTATTGACACCGTATCGATGGGCGGTAAAGGATTTATACAAAAAGTTACTGCTAATCAAAAAGTAAAAAAAGGAGATATCCTTGGAACGTTTGATCGTACGCTAATTAAAGAAGCAGGACTTGATGATACAACAATGGTTATTGTGACAAATACCGCAGATTATTCAAAAGTGACACCACTTATTAAAGGAACAGTTACCGCTACTACTGAGTTACTTGAAGTTGAATAATGTAATAGTCAATAGTACTGATTATTCTTTCTAACCAAAACATCAATAAACGGATAATTTAAAGGGCAATGCGCGATCTGATGTATGTATTAACTGGAATAATAGCGATTTTTCAAAAGAAAATAACAAATAAACGAGTGAAATTCTTTAAAAATCTGAACAATAAATTGGTTAAATGCATAACTGCCCATGAAATCATCTTTAACTATAAGGAGAAATGTTTTATGCTATACGGTGCAATTGAAGCAGGAGGAACAAAATTTGTCTGTGCAGTTGGTAATGCACAATTAGAGGTTATTGAGAGAGTGAGTTTTGAAACTTTGAATCCAGGAGAAACAATGCCACAAGTTGTTTCTTTTTTCAAAAAATATGAAACAGAATTGTCCAGCATTGCTGTTGGTTCTTTCGGACCTATTGATATCCATCCTGAATCGAAAACATATGGATATATAACCTCAACACCTAAAATACCGTGGAGAAATTTTGATTTTATTGGTTATCTAAAAAGAAATTTTGAGAAAATTCCTTTTTATTGGACAACTGATGTCAATGCTGCAGCTTATGGAGAATATATAGCTGGACATGGTCAAGACCATTCATTAGTTGTTTATTATACAGTTGGCACAGGTATAGGTGGTGGTGCACTGCAAAATGGAAGATTTATCGAGGGATTCAGTCATCCGGAAATGGGACATATGATTGTACGTAATCACCCTGACGATCACTTTAAGGGTAACTGCCCTTATCATCAAAATTGTTTAGAAGGTATGGCAGCAGGACCTGCTATCGAAAAGAGAATAGGAATTAAAGGCCAAGATTTAAAGGAAGATCATCCTTTTTGGGACATGGAAGCTTTTTACATTGCCCAATGCATTCATAATACTACAATGATGTTTTCACCGGATATTATCATTCTAGGTGGCGGTGTAATGAAACAAGTACACTTACAAGAGAAAATTCATCGTGAATTTTCAAAACTTAATCAGAATTATGTTGCTCATCCGAAAATAGAAGAATATATTGTTTTTCCAAAATTAGGAGATCAAGCTGGAATTATCGGTTGTTTAGGGCTAGCCCAAAAAATAGCTTCTAATTAAACAATGATAGAGTTTTGATAGTAGTTTGACAGAAATCTCCAGCTCTGATAAATAGTTTAAGCAAATCATCTATCTAATATCTCCAATTGTGAATACAATATGGCATTTGCACAGCCATTGGGTATGGTCTAAACGATGTACTTTATTAGGTATTCCTTAGCCCTTCTCACAGCAGTTGGTTTTATCTTTCACTCAATTTGTGAGTTTAACTAGTTCTAATGATAATAACAGAAAAAGATCAATCAATGTTGTAAACATTGATTGATCTTTTTGTCTCATTTCAGTCTTTTTAAAATGAACACTCAAAATTTTATTTTTCTGAATCATCAGTAGTCGTTTCTTCGACTTCTTCTTTCAAAGCATCACCTAAAAGATCACCCATTGTGAAACCAGTATTTTCTTCTGGTAATTCATAGGTTTCAACATCTTTTGGTTCTACTTCCGATGCTGGTTTTTCTTCTAAAGCCTTGATACTAAGGGCAATACGATGTTCTTCAGGATGTACTTCTAAAACTTTTACTTGCACTTCATCCCCTTCATGAAGTACTTCATGAGGTGTAGCGATGTGCTTGTGAGAGATTTGAGAAATATGAACCAGACCTTCTACCCCTGGGAATACTTCTACAAATGCACCAAAGCTTGTCAAACGTTTCACTTTTCCATCTAAAACTGAACCAACAGTGGCTTTTTCTTCAATATCAGTCCAAGGCCCAGGCAACGTGTCTTTAATTGAAAGAGAAACACGTTCTTGTTCAGGATTAATCGAAAGAACTTTTACTTTTACTTCATCCCCAACTGCTAAAGCATCACTAGGCTTCGCCACATGGCTATGTGAGATCTCAGAAACATGGACCAATCCATCAATTCCACCTAAATCAACGAAAGCACCAAAATCAGTAATACGAGCTACTCGTCCGTCGATAACGTCTCCCTCGTGAATATTGGCTAGAATTTCTTTTTTCTTTTCTTCTTTTTCCGTTTCCACAACTGCTTTGTGTGAAAGAATTAAACGGTTTTCTGAAGGTTCGATCTCAACGATCTTGAACGCCAATGTTTGACCTTTGTATTCTGAAAAATCAGCAACAAAATGATCTTCCACCATTGAAGCTGGTACAAAACCACGAACACCTACATCAACGACTAAGCCGCCTTTTACGACATTCGTCACAGGTGCTTCGATGATATTACCTGCTTGGAAATCTTTTTCGATATCTTCCCAAACTTTTTTGGCATCCAAACGGCGTTTTGAAAGCAAATAGCTACCGTTTTCTTTATCTTTTCCGATAGTACTGATAACTACAAGTTCTAGAGTATCCCCTACTTTTACTACCTCGTTGATATCTTCAACAGGTGAAGTAGACAATTCTTTAGCAGGAACGACGCCTTCAACTCCGGCACCTTCGATTCCTACCACAACTTGTTTATCTTCGATTACTAAAACTTCGCCGGATACAACGTCTCCAACGTTTACTTCTTGGACGCTATTCATTGCATCTTCCATTGATTGACTGTTTTCTGTTTGATTTTGTTCAAATTCTGTCATAACATTTGTCCTCCTAACCAACATTCTGCCGTAACAACGGTACTAATTTTAGTTTAATTGATTATTAAAAAAAAATAAAGCGATTTCGTTTGGTTTACCCTAAAAATCCTGAGTTTTTCCCTTTTTACAAAAGATAGCCTTTTTCTGTGACCACTTTTTTGATGGATTGGACAACTTCCGTAATCGATTTTCCAGTAGTGTCGATTCGAATGGCATCATCCGCTTGTCTTAAAGGGGATACTTTTCTTGTAGAATCATAATGATCTCTCTCTTGGATTTCCTTCGTAAGAGTTTCCAACTCTGTTGGTATCCCTTTTTCAATATTTTCTTTATAGCGTCTTTGTGCCCGTTCTGTTACACTTGCTACTAAAAATATTTTCACTTCTGCCTGAGGTAAAACAGAAGTACCAATATCTCGGCCGTCCATTACAACCCCACCATGTTCACCAATTTTACGTTGGATCGAAACCAGTGCTTCACGTACTTTTTGATGAGCAGAAACTTCAGAAACTGCCTTGGTCACATCTGGCTGACGAATTTCTGTAGTTACATCTTGGTCTGCCACCAAAACGTGTTGACCGTCTGTCTCTTGGATAAAAGAGATTGGATAGGCTTGGATCAGCTTTACGAGTTGCTCTTCATCTCCAAAAGGTACTTGATGTTTTATCGCTAGATACGTAATGGCACGATACATGGCGCCTGTATCGGTATAAATATAGTTGTATTCTTTTGCCAAAATTTTTGCAACAGTACTTTTACCTGACGAAGCAGGTCCATCTATTGCAATACTGATTTGTGTCATGCTATAACTCCCTTTTCAAAAAAAAAGCCGCAGATCGCGGCTAAGATTATTTAACTTTTAATTGTTGTCCAGGATAAATCATATAATTATTTGGATCTAAACCATTTAATGCAAATAATTGATCAATAGTGATCCCGGCACGTTCAGCTACTTGTTTAGGTCCGTCACCTGGTTGAACAGTCACTGTTGATCCATCTGCAGCAGCCGAAGAGGATGGTGTTGTCGCTTCTTCTACCGTGCTAGTTGGTTGTGTTTCTTGTTGGTAAGTAGACGTTGTCGAAGGCGTTGTTTCCTCTGGTACAGTAGTACTTTGTGGTGTACTTGCTACTACTGATTCTGTCTGAGTAGTGCTTTCAGGCTCCGTACTTGATTCTTTTGTTGATGATACTTCTGATGAGGTCGTACTTTCCACTACAGAAGACGTTGTTGTAGTTGATGATGCACTTGAAGCATTGGAAGACCCATTTCTAATCCAGAAGTAAGCTCCCGCTGGAATTGCAATACACAATACTAATAATACTAAGAAGAGAGACAAAAACAGCGTGTTGCCTTTCTTTTGTTGTCGTTGAGAACTTCTTGAAGAAACTTCGTCTTCAGTGTCATAAATCGGTTGTTCCCATGGCTCTTGTGTTTCATTATTTTCTGATGAATGATGTCTATCTTTTCTGCTCACCTTATTAACCTCCTAATTTCTATCGTGAATATTATACCATAGCCAGAACGCGATTGTCTTATAAATTTTCTATCCAATGTTTTTTTAAAATAAATTTAGTAAAATATCTTGCCACTGTTTTAGCTCTACAGATGGGCTGACTTCTCTATTTTCCTGACTCGTAAGGACCGCTCCATCAATATCACAACATTTTTCTGGTTTTTTTATCAGTTTCTCCCCAAAGTATTCAAGAATCAGCGCTCTTCGACAAGTCTTTGCATTGACATAATGAAGCATTTGTTGTAGTCGATATTCCTTTTCTTTTTCTTGACGTTTTAGCCGATTTAACCACTCTTGCGGATTGCTCGTTTGTGCAATTATTTCTAACCATTTTTGTTGAATCTCATCGAATTGTTCTTGTTCATTGCTATGATATTGCAGATAAATTTCAAAACTTTGTCGTTGTTCTCTAGAAAGTTGATTAAAAAAATAATGAATGCGTTCGTCATTTTCTTTGTATAAAAGAATCGCTTCACTCGCCTGTTGGTCTCTTCCCGCACGCCCGATTTCTTGAACATAATTTTCTAAACTATCTGGTAAATCGTAATGGACAACATAACGGATATCTGGCTTATCGATGCCCATACCAAAAGCATTCGTCGCAATCAAAAATTGAAGTTTATTTTGACTAAATTGTTGTTGCAACTGTCGCCTTTGTGATGCCTCTAATCCACCATGATAATAGCCGATAGTAAAACGTGAGCGAAATAGCTGATACAAACGCTCTACCTCTTTCTTTGTCGCACAATAAATAATCATCGAGCCTTTTGCTTGTTTCATCAGGTCCTCTAGATCAGCTTCTTTTTGGGAAGTCTTTTTGACATATAAAGCAATATTTTGTCGATTAACCGAATGGATAATTCGAACTGGCACTTCTTGAAACAAGACAGTTTCAATATCATGTTGCACGGCTGTAGTAGCGGTTGCTGTCAAGGCAAGCGTTCCTGGAGAGCCTAATTTCTGAGCAATTTCTCCTAGTTGTTGGTATTCCGGACGGAAATCTACCCCCCACTGAGAAACGCAATGCGCCTCATCGATCACATATAACCCAATTTTTTGTTTTTGTAATTGTTCTATCACATCTTTTTGCGTCAACATTTCTGGACTTAAAAATAAAAATTTATAATTGGACAAATGATTTAACACATAATATCGTTCTGTTCTAGATAGTAAACTATTGAAAGCAACAACTCGCTTTTCTCCTTGTTTCTGTAGTTGCATCACCTGATCCTCCATCAATGAAAGCAAAGGTGAAACAATGATAACCATTCCTTCACGCAGATAACCGGTCAGTTGGTAGCATAGACTTTTTCCATTTCCTGTCGGTAACACTGCGAGGACATCTTGGTCATTCAATAAAGACTGGATGATTTCTTCTTGTCCTGAACGAAACGAAGTAAATCCAAAACGTTTTTGTAGTTCATCCTTCAGCGACATTCTTCAGTTCCCCTTTCAATACACCAATTTGATAAAAACGAAACTCTCCATAGTCCAGTGGTGCGACTTCATTTAATTCTCGATAATTCCATTCTTTGATGTTCGATAGTTGACTTAGTCGCTTAAATGTCTGCTTGGTGATCATTTTTTGATAAGGAAATTCAGTTAAATAAAGTTGCCATTCGATCAAATGATCGGTTACTGTTCCTCTTTTTAAATGACGTATCTTCATTACTTCATCAATTGAGCATCCAGATAAAATCAGTTTTCTCGTCGTTAACATACTTTGATTGAAGTTTTGCATAAGTAGTGGTGAAACCAATTGAAAAAGTAACGAATCTTTTTTTTCTTCGATTGTTTTTAGCAGCAGGTGTACTTGCTTTGCTTCATACAATTCACGTTGCACTTCATTGGTTATTTCTGTTAATTGATAAGTTAATAGACCAGGTGACTGGATACCTGAAAATTGATTGGCCAGAAAGTTAGCCGATTCAGACGTCATCGTTGAAAAGATTTCACTCAGTTCTTGGCTTAATTTTTTTGCTAAGGTTTGTCGATCTAGTTGTGTGTCAGCTAACCATTTTTTTACTTGGATAGTATAATAGGGACTAGTTTCAATCGGTAAGTATTCCTTTTTATTATTTACCAGATGAGAGACAACTTGAACAGCAAACTTGATCAACCGCCAACAATTCTCAGCGGTTCTGCCATAACGATCATAATGGAGCCCTTCTAGATCAATCTTTTTTTCTGCTAAAGCTTTTTCACCTAAATGAGTGATCATCACGCCATCTTCTAGCTGAATAAGGAGCTTTTGGTCAACTAATTGGTCAATGATACGTGTAAATTCTTCTTGATTCATTTTAGGAAAACTACCATGTATAAATAATAAATGGTTTAAAAAACTATAAATCAATACCGAACTCGTTCGTTTTCCTGTGATAACTTGGTATAAGGAGCTGATCCTTAACTTGTTTCTTGTTGAAAATAAAGCTAAAATAAATGAAGTCATATTACTCCCCTTAAGAATAGGATGGTCAAAATGTCATTACTATGTAAATTAGTACCTGAGCGCTGTATCGCTTGTGGTCTTTGTCAAATCGAAGCCCCAGATATCTTTGATTATGATGAAGAAGGAATCGTTTTATTTGCGCAAGAACCAGAAGCTCATCAGCAATTTGTTTCTCAAACTGACGAGGAAGCCGTCAGAAAAGCTTATCAAAAATGTCCAGTAAGAGCTATTTTATTAGAGAAATCATGAAAACTAGTTAACCAAATGAATATAAATCAATGTAAGTGTTTCTAACAATGATGATTTGAAAAGTAGGCAGTTGACCTGGAAATGGTGTCTGAACAAATTTCTTTCTATGTTCAAGTGAAAGTTTGAGTTGATTTATCTCTAGTCTATTTATATAAAGATTGTGACTTATGTAGCTCTTCGGCAAAGTTTCTGATAAATGGACTTCTGAACTGCCTTAGATAAAGTCATGAAAGAAGCGGGAAGCTACGATAACAATAAGCTTGAATTTTTTTAACAGTTTCTCATGTTATAAAAAATCCAAGCTTTTTTCAAAGAGCTGATACACACTTTTTACTCATTTTTAAAGTGAGCTGTAAGATTTAGGTCTGGAACTCTATTCTCCTAACCAATTGATTAACGTATTAATAATCGCTGTTTGTTGGTCTTCGTTTGTAATCTTAGCTTTACCGTCTCCCTTTTGTTCCCCATAGCTGCCAAATCCGCCATGATTTCCTCCATTAATCGAAACATATTCTGTTTGCTCAGGTAAATATTCTTTAGCTGATTCATAGGCTTTTTGATTCAAGACTTTATCATTAGAAGCAGTCAGGCTTAATACAGGTAATGTCGTTTTCGCCAATGTACCTTTTTCATCAGGATAGCTTGCTAAGAAAAAGATTCCTTTTAAGTGTTTGTCAGAAGAATGCTGATTAGCATAACGACTCGCCATGACGCCCCCCAAGGAGTGTCCACCAATCACATAATTTCGATTTGAAAAGTCTTCTTTGATCTTATCTGCCTTATTCCCACTAAGTATGGCTAAGTCAAGAGGCATCTTAGCGATTGCTACGGAGTACCCACTTTTTGCTAATTGTTCAGCCCAGACACTATAACTAGCTGGTTCAACCAAAGCACCTGGATAAAAAATAACCAGTGGTTTTTGACTTTTTTCTTTCGTCTCAAAAAATAAATAATCTTTTTTATCCTTTCCATTTTGGGCTATTTGACTTGCTTGACTAGATGGTTCATAGGTATTTTGTTGTAAATAGTAGTACCCAGCGCCTCCTGCTAGCCCCAAAAAAATAATTATACCAATTAATACTCGCTTAAATATCTTCACATCTCTCACCTATTCTCCTTTTATCGTACCTATTGATCGATTATAAATTCACACTAAATAAAATACGAATAAATTGCAACTCTTTTTTCTTGAAAAAGAATAAATTTGTTTAGCCAGTGGCACTAAATGCGATCTTTCTGAGACCTGACTCTTCCCCTCAACAAGACCCACTATAACAAAACAAAAGGCTGATGAATGTACATTGACCTTCATCAGCCTTTAACAGTAAGAGAGCAGTTTCGTTCTCTATTGAACTAAAGTGTATTTAGTTGAGCATTTCAAATGATTATTTTCCACACAAACGGTAAACAGCTTCTGCATAGATTTCCATTGCTTTGTACATGCTGCTTAGTTCCCAACGTTCATTTGCCTGATGCATAAAATCAGGGGTATCTGGGAACATTGCACCAAATGCTACACATTGGTTCATCGTCCGTGCAAAAGTTGCACCGCCAGATACAAATGGTTCAGTCATATCACCAGTAATATCACGGTAAGTTCCTAAAAGATTTTTGATCAATTCACTGTCTAATGGAACATAAAGGGAATCTAAGAAGTCAAATTCTTCATAAGTCAAGTCATACTTTTTAGCAGTTTCTGTTAGTTTTTCTACGAGTTCATCTTTTTTGAAAGTTACTGGGATACGCATGTCGACCCCGATTTTAGTTTGTTCAGGAGTAATTTCCAGACTAGCAAAGTTCATTGTCAATTCGCCAGATTGTTCATCCACCGTTTTTCCTACCACGTTTTCACCAGTAGCATTTTCTTGAACTAATTGACCTAAGAAGTTGATTGGAGCAAAATCAAATACTTCAGAAAGAGCAATCGCTAAACGAGAGATTGCATTGACACCTTCTGCTGCATCTTTGGCATGGATACTTTTTCCAAGAACGACAATTGATTCTCCTTGATCTTCAAAGTCAAATCCATGTTTTTTCAATGCTTCTTTGACTTCAGCTAATTTTTCACCAGCATAAGGAGCTGCATCTGGAACGACATTCAGTGCGCCACCAGCTTTAACTGAAAATTCAGATGTTCCCGGTCCAGTTAGGTAAGCTTGTAGTAATCCTTTTTCAGCATAAATCAATGGAAACTCTGCATCTGGTGCGAATCCTTGCGTAATACCTTCTTCTTTTTCGTTGTATTTATCTAAACAACGCCACAAGTTTTCTTCATCGGTTCCAAAAATAAATCGGATACGTGTATTAAATTCAACGCCTGCATCCATCAAAGATTTGACAGCATACATTGCAGCGATGGAAGGTCCCTTGTCATCTTGTGATCCTCTTCCGATCAACCAACCATCTTTGACAGTTGGTTCAAATGGTTTAGAATCCCAATTGTTTTCATCGCCAGCTGGAACGACATCCATATGACACAAGATACCAAATAGCTCATCGCCAGATCCGACTTCCGCATAACCATAATATCCTTCTGGATCTTTAAATGTCTTAAATCCTAGATTTTCACTGATTTCTAACACTTTATCCAATGCTTCGATCACTTTTGTCCCAAAAGGATGCCCTTCACCAGTATCTGATTCGTCCAGAACTGAAGGGATTCGAATCAATTCATTTAAAGATTCCAATGCTTGTTCATGATGTTGTTTTGTTACAAATTGTTTCATGTTACTAGCCTCCTAATATAATAAAAAGGTTATGTCAAAACAACAGACACAACCTCTTTTTTCAAACAATAAATAGTTGAGCTTGGATCTTGTCCATTCACATCAAGTAGAAAACCATGTACACTCTAAGTCAACGGTTTTGTCTACTTTGTTATAACATTGCCGCTACACCTAAGATAACACAAATGGCTACAAATAGGATAGCAATCAATTTTCCTGTGAATTTCCACCAAACGGAAATATCAAAACGAGCGATCGCAACAGCCCCCATAACGATTGCTGATGTTGGTGTGATCAAGTTGACCAAACCAGATGCTGATTGATAAGCAGTGATAACTAAATCTTTACCAACGCCTGCAAATTCACCCATTGGTCCCATGATTCCCATAGTAGCTGCTGCTAGTCCAGAAGTTGATGGGATCAAGAATGACATAGGGATATAGAAGATAAACGTTAAGATCAAGAAGACACTAGATGACAATGAACTTAATCCTTGTTCACCCCAATGTAAGATCGTATCAGTGATTAAACCATTATTCATCACAACTTGGATACCACGTGCAACAGCTACCACGATCGCAACACCGATCAAATCTGAAGCTCCTGCTAAGAATTCAGAAATAAAGACTGATTCTTTCATTCCGTAAGTGATTGCCACTACAATGGCCATCACTAAGAACAACATGGTAATTTCTGGGAAATACCATTCTCCTAAAGGAAGCATGTTTTTACCTAAAACAGTTCCGACTACAGGTAACCCTGTTAACCAGTTAGTTAATGATTCAAAAATCGTAAAGTTTTTATTCAATGTTGTCCAAGGAATCAAACTAATGATCATAATACCAAAGGTAATGAAAAATAGGATATTTACATGTTTTTGTCTTTTAGTAATTGATTCTTGACGACCAATTGAATCGATATCAAAATGTTTGATGTCTTCTTCACGTTGTTTATATACAAGTGATTTCGTTGGGTCTTTTTCCACTTTAGATGCGTAACGGTAGACATAAGCAATTGAGATAGCCAGTAGTACCACGAACATCAAGAAACGTAACCCGATTCCTTCACCCATTGAGATACCCACTGCTTGAGAAGCCACCCCAGTAGCAAATGGATTAACGGTTGAAGCTAAACAACCAACTTGTGACCCTACTAAAACGATAGCTACTGCAACAACTGTATCAAACCCAACAGCCATCATAACAGGAATCAATAAAGCATAGAACGGAATAGTTTCTTCCGCCATACCATAAGTTGAACCACCTAATGCAAATAAGATCATCAACACAGGGATCAACATTTTTTCTTTCCCTTTAAAGCGTTTTACAACGGAAGCAATCCCTGCATCCAAAGCACCAGTTTTATTGATAATACCTAAGAAACCACCCACAACTAAAATAAAGAATGAAATTGGAATAGCAGCCGGTGTTTCTTTCGTTAATTCCCCAGCAGGTACACCTAGCATCCCATTAATCGGTGCCATAAAGATATCCCATAGCCCCTGAGGATTTTGCTCTACTCGTTCATATGATCCAGCAATGATGTTGCCTGCATCATTGACACTATAATGTCCAGCTGGTATGAACCAAGTTAGTACAGCGATAATCGCAATAATAATAAATAAGACCGTATACGCTGAAGGCATTTGAAATTGTTTCTTCTTTGTTTGTTCCATGTTCTTCTCCCTTTCTTGTAACATTAGAATCTTATAAGAGTGATTCCATCAGTTATTTTATCAAAAAGAATACGATAACCAAAACAATAACCTATTGATTTGGCAAACTTTATTCAAAAATCCTGCTTTCACTCCTTCCTCTATGAAATTTAAGGTAAAGCTTTTTCAATACAATTGTAGCGTTTTCCACTTCCATTATAACAAAACTATTTATCATTCAAAAAGTGATTAATTTCACATTTTGAATCATAAAATACATTTTTATGCATAAACAAAAGAAATACTCAAACACCGTTTATAAAACGCTTACACAACGTGGGTTAATGAATTTTTTTTCATTAAAATTTCCGATATTTTTTTATTTCCTTGAATTCTTTTTAGAAAAAACAATGTTTATTTTCTCATCCCCTTTTTTTCTAATAGTTGGACTACTTTTTCAGAAATACTAGTACTGACAAAAACGGCTCCTTAACTTTTTATATTGTAAAAGTTAAGGAGCCTTGACTGATTTTTTTAATGATAAAATAATTAAGAAAGTGGCATCAATTCATGCTTCCCTCTAAAAATGGATAAACGAGCATGAGCTGCTGTACTATTTATTTGTTGTTCGTCACTGTATGTCTTTGTGCCAACTGGTGTTGTTTCCGACTTAACCATGGCAATAATTTTGCGTGTAAAACCAAAAAGGCAGCACTGACGATAAATCCTTTAATGATATTAAATGGGACGATTCCGATCAGGACATAATTAGCTAACGGCATTCCTAACATTTGATTAGCATTTAAACCTAAAAACATAAGGTACAATGGGGTAATCACAAAATAGTTTGCGACACTCATGAAGATCGTCATTGCGATCGTACCAGAAATCACACCTAAAAACTTATTTTTCCCTACTTGAGTCTTCTTACGGAAGAAGTAGAAAATAGGTAAGGTAAAGATAGCTGTTGCTAAAAAGCTGGCTGTATCTCCTACCAAATTATCTGGTGAAAAGCCAGTAGTGATCAAGTGTAAGATCGATCGTAAGAAAGCTGTAACCAATCCAGCAACTGGACCAAATAAAAACATACTGATCAGTACTGGGATATCACTAAAATCGATCTTTAAAAAACTAAAGGCTGGCATGATCGGAAATGCGATATATTGCAAAACCAATCCGATCGCAGCAAATAATGCCACAGCGACCATTTTTTGTACACGGGTGTTCTTCATTTGAAATCCTCCTGTTAGGACTCCTCTTCAGCGAACTTTTCGACGAACTTTTTGCAAATAAAAAAACTCTCCAATAACAGGGAGAGTTAGAGTTATTTGGCAAAAAACTACGTCAAATAAGCTCTATCTTCTTTATCCAGACTATACTGTCGGTATCGGAATTTCACCGATTCAGCTACTTAGGTAAAGTAGGTCGTGGACTATAACCACCGGTCGGGAATTTCACCCTGCCCCTGAAGACGAACCATTTATAATTTTGTTTACCTTTACATTATACATCGCTTGAGAAAAAATGCAATCATTTATTCTTATAATAAGTAAGTAATCATTTTGATTGATTCAATAAACTGCTGACTTCTTTTTTGTTCAACTCACGATAGTCGCCAGGGCGTAAGCCTTGAAGCGTCAAATCGCCGTATTTTTCTCGTTTTAATTTTTGAACAGGTAAGCCAACTGCTTGAAGCATATTTTTTACCTGATGATTTCTACCTTCATGGATAGTCAATTCAACGATACTATGATTTGTCTTAGGATCCACAGATAATATTTGGTAACGTGCTGGTGAAGTTCGTTTCCCTTCGATTTTTATCCCTTTCGTCAAGGGAGATAACATTGTTTTAGTAGCAATCCCTTTGACTTTCGCCACATATACTTTGTCTACTTCATGTTTCGGGTGGGTCAAACGTTGCGCAAAATCACCGTCATTAGTCAAGAGCAGTATACCCGAAGTATCATAATCTAATCGTCCTACTGGATAAATTCGTTCTTTCACCATTGGAAGCAAATCAGTTACGACTTTTCGCCCCTTGTCATCAGCAACAGCGGAAATCACGCCTTTTGGTTTATATAGTAAATAGTACCCGTATTCTTCTTGATAAATCGGCACTTCATCTACTTCGATCAAATCACGTTTGCTAACTTTTACTCCGAGTTCTTTTACTACTTTGCCGTTGACTTTTACTCGTCCAGCCAAAATATATTCTTCCGCTTTACGTCTGGAAGTGATCCCTGCATGCGCAATTACTTTTTGTAGTCTTTCCATTATATCTGTTCTCCTTCATCCATTTCATCAAAGAATAAGTCGAGTGAAGACTCTTCGTTTAATGAATGCTCCATTGCTTGTATATCTGGTAAGTCTTTTAATGAGTTGAGACCAAAATAATCTAAAAAATAAGGAGTCGTCCCATACAAAATAGGTCGTCCAGGTCCTTCCACGCGTCCTTTTTCTTCAATCAACTGATGAGCAGCTAGCCGTTGAATGGCACCTGAGACTTGAACCCCACGAATTTGTTCGATTTCTACTCTGGTAATCGGTTGTTTATATGCAATGATCGCCAACGTTTCGACAGCTGCTTGTGAGAGAGTATTAGACGTCCCTTGGGCATAGCGTTTCAACAATGGCGCTAACTCTTTTTTGGTTGTTAAAACGACATGTGCCTCTGTTTCCAAAATATGCAAAGCACTAGCTGGATCATTTTCATATCTTGTTTTTAATTCCGTTAATAAAGCCGCTGTCTCTTCTTTCGTAATAGTTAACAGATAGCTGATTTCTTCTAACCCGATTCCTTCCTCGCCAACAATAAATAAAATGGCTTCAAGTTCACTTAATTTTGTCATCTTTGGTATCTCCTACTGCTAGATAAAGCATAATTGTTTCATAATTTCCTTCTTGTTGCGCAACGATCTGACCATTTTTCATCATTTCTAATAAAGCCATAAATGTAGTGACTACTTCTGTTTTCGAAGGCGTTTCAAAAAAAGACTCAAAAGAGCATCCCTTATGATGTTGCTTAAGACGCTCTTCAATAAAGATGATACGTTCTTCAATTGTTGTATCATCAGGAGTAATCGTTTTTTCAACTTTCTCTGAGAATTTCTTTCGCTCTAAGATTTTTTCCATCGCATGAAACAAATCAATCTTTTTGACTTGTCCACGTTTCAATGGTTTCTCTTGTCCAATGAGATCGTCTACTGCAACTGGTTCTTTCGTATAATATAAGCTTCTCTCTTGGGCTTTTTCGGTTAACTGCTCTGCAGCATACTTATACTTTCGATATTCCAATAATTGATTGACTAATTCGTCACGCGGGTCCTCTTCCCAATACTCATCTTCAATGATTGCTTCTTGAACAGGTAACAAAGTTTTGCTTTTGATCGCCATCAACGTGGCAGCCATCACTAGATATTCTCCAGCAACAGCAAGTTCAAGAGTTTTCATCGTATGGATATAACTCATGTATTGCTCAGTGATCGTTGCAATCGGGATATCATAAATATCGATCTCCATTTGCTGGATCAAATGAAGGAGTAAATCTAAGGGTCCTTCAAATATATCTAATTTGATATTGATTTCTGTCACCATATTCACTCTTTCTTCTTGTTTCGATCGACCCATTTTGCGAGATATGGACGGGTAATCTCTGTTGGTCGTATGGAAAAGTCTGGGTATTTTTCTTGAAGTTCATCAAGCATTTGAAAGCCCATCTGATCTCCCCGATAAGATGGATTCAATGAAACATCGTGAATAATCAATTCCTGATTTTCACCCCAATAAACACCAATAATCCCTTGAATATTCGTTGAACCTTCTGGTGTGAAGAAAAAAAGTTCATATCCTTCTTCTGTTTCATAGGTATTGATTTCTTTGAGTAAATTCGATTTATCCGTTAGTTTCTTATGAAAACTTAACAGTCCCATAGCAATTTTACGATTTTCTTTTCGGTAATGTGTTAACATTTTTTCACCTTCCTATGACTAAGCCCTTGGAAAATGCTGCTTATAAACATCCGTCATTCTTTTCTTTGTGATATGTGTATAAATTTGTGTTGTTGAGATATCAGCATGTCCTAATAATTCCTGTACCGTTCGAAGATCTGCACCATTTTCCAGCAAATGTGTCGCAAAGCTATGCCTTAAAGTATGAGGGGTGACCTCTTTATTGATTCCTGCTTCACGCACTAATTGTTTAAGGTTTTTCCAGATACCTTGCCGTGATAACCCTGTACCATGATGATTGACAAATACATGCGTTTCAGAAGGATTCGCTACAAGGAGAGGGCGTGCTTCGTCTAGATACCGCTCCAACCATTGGATCGCATAATCACCTAGAGGTATGATCCGTTCTTTGTCCCCTTTACCAAGTGTTTGGACCAAGCCGAGCGACAAGTGAAGATCACTTAGCTTTAAACCAACGAGTTCACTGACACGCATACCTGTTGCATACATGACTTCTAGAATTGCTCGATCTCTGATCCCTAGATTTTTGGTTGTATCAGGTGTTTCGATCAATCGTTCAACCTCAGTCAAGGATAAGGTACTAGGTAACTTTTGAACCTTTTTAGGCGTATCAATGTGTTGCATCGGGTCATGATCAGTCAATCGTTCTTGACGTAAGAATTGATGAAATCTTCTCAAGCTAGTAATCATTCTGGTCACGGTTGCTGGAGCTTTCTTTTCATCATGCATCTTTTCCAGATAATTGATCACGACGTAGCGATCGACATCTTGCCAGGAAGTGATTTGCTCATCTTCTAAATAGTGAAGATACTGTAACAAATCTCGTTCATAACTTTTTCTCGTATTTAATGACAAGCCACGTTCAATCGTCAAATAGTGGAGATAATCATTAATTTCTTCATTCATAATAATCCACCTCGTGCTCTTCTATCATATCAGATACCCTTCATTTTCGATAGTCTATTTTACAGCTAGGCAAAGAAAAAGCCGTCTAGCAATCAGACGGTTTTGCTTTCTTTTTCTTTAGTGTAACATTTTTGACAAATACCATGAAATGTTAAGCGATGATCTTTTACCAAAAAGTGATACCGTTGCTCCACAATTTCTTCCACTTCACACAATAAATCTTCTTCAACCTCTTCAATCGTGCCACATCGTAAACACAATAAATGATGATGGAAATGTTTTGCTCCTTCTTTTCTCAAGTCATAGCGAGCAACACCATCATTGAAGCTGACTTTATCAATGACTTTCAAATCGGTCAAAATCTCTAACGTCCGATAGACAGTAGCTAACCCAATTTCTGGACTCTTTTTTTTCACTAGAAAAAAGACTTCTTCTGCCGATAAATGTTCTTTCTCATTTTCTAAAAGTACTTGTAAAGTTGCTTCTCTTTGTGGGGTTAATTTGAACCCCGACTCGTGCAATTGTTGTTTCGTTTTTTTCATTACTGACATCGCATTCATAACCATGTATTCAACCCCGACAATTTATAATAATTATAATCAAACAAAAAGAATCTCTTTCTAAATTAAAATAATTATAAGCTAGTTAAGAAAAACATGCAAGGTATTCTCAATTAGATTTTCTAATTCGTTTCGTTACGCCTGCTTCTTGTTTGACTAGTCCTTGTTTTAATAGATTGCCGATTGCTCGTTTAAAAGCTCCCTTGCTTATACCAAAAGTTTTCATGATATCTTCCGGATCAGATTTGTCAGTAAAATGGATTTGCTCATCTGCTGATCGTTCGATGATTGTTAAAATCATTTGTGCATCATCAGAGATTGCTTCATATGCTCTTGGTTTTAATGAAAGATTCAATACTCCATCAGGTCTCACGCCAATTACTCGTCCTTTGACTTGTTCACCTAAGCGCGGCTCATTATAGCGTTCGGATGGGTGGATAAATCCGATATAATAATCATCTGTTAAGACGTACGTTCCGGTCAGTTTCAAGCGGTAAGCAACGCCTGTAATGTCTTTATTTTTGATTTCTTCTGTTCCACGTTTACTCAATGATTTAAAAATCTTTTCATCGGCTAAACTACCCCAAATTCGGTCTTTGCTATCGACTCTTAAAGCAACCATTAAACGATCGCCTTTTTTAGGCCAAAGTTCTGTCATCGTTGGTAGTTCATCTAATGAGACTACAAAATCTTTGTCGGGTAATCCAATATCGACGAATACTCCTAAATCTTTTCGTGAAGCAGTCACTGTACCAAAAGCATAATGACCAATTCGACTTTTAGGAATCAACGTAGTAAAACGATTTTCATGTTTTTGATTTTGATAACCAAACCCTTCGACTGCTTCACCGATACGATAGGTCCCTTCGGTTTTACTTAATCCAAAAGTTTGTCCATTTTTCTGGACAAAGTAATTTTTTTCATTTTCATCAATTACCATTCCGGTAAATATTGTTGCCAATAATTCATTCATCTTATTTCTCCTTATTTATAAAAGATTCAGCCATCTTTTCTTAGCTATCATAACATAATGTTCCCATGATTAGTAGTTGGTTTGGTCTTAGTCGTCGCAAAAAAACTCAGACATCGTGTATCTGATCCTATATGGTCATCCACTTAGTTCCATACGATCTACGATATCTGAGTAGTATTTGATCATTGTCTATCTAGCAGATTAATGGCTGCCATTTCCGCCAAACCAGCCTGTTTTACAATTGATCGTCACAATATAAAATGGCAATGCACTTTCACCGATTCCACGCATCAAATTAGATTGGGTTGAAGTAGCATAAAGATTATAGTAACCTTCACCATTTTCGATTCTCGCTTTTTCTAGTTTATATCCACCTGCCACAATGTAGCCTCGTTGAATACAAGTAGCAATAACACTTTGTTGGACTCCTGGTGCCCAATTCCATGCTGGATTAGATGCATCAGCCACATCACTTTGTCGAGTTGACATGATGGGTTGATTGGCTGAATTAGTCTTATTGGTAGTGGAACTAGATTTTGCTTGTTGTGCAGCCAGAGCTGCAGCTTGTTTGGCTTGTTTGGCTGCTTCAGCTGCTTTTTTTGCTTCTTCAGCTTTTTTTGCTTCTTCTTTTGCTTGTGCTTCTTTCTGCTCTTTCGCAGTCAAGGTTTCATCTACTTTTTTTAGTTGATCTTTTAAAGCGACAGCTAGCTCTTCATTTTTGATTTGCTCTACAGCATTTTTTGCTTCGTCATACTGCTCTCTGTTCGCACTGTCTACGACTTGATTATCATGATAGACAACGTTCACTTTATCTTTAGCCGTCTGTAATTGTTTGTATTGGTCCTCTGCTTCGGTTTGCGCTTGCTTGATCAGACGTCCAAAAGCAGTTTCATTTGTAGTCATTGGTTGAATGGCTTGATCCTCTTTTAGTTTGGGATCAGCTGCTAAATGATCATCGTCAATCACTACCGAAGTAAATAACTGGTTGACACGTTGAATATCTTTGATTTTGGTTTGGATATCCTGGAATGTTTTTTCTAATTCAGGGTATTCTTTCTCTTTTTTTACGTCATTCAGATCAGTCTTTAGTTTAGCTAAGTCTTGATTGATCATTGAAGTACGGATAAACTGGTGAGACGGATCTGTATAAAAAGCATTCAAGGCTGTTTGTAGATCTGCCACCTTTTGTTTTTGTCTTTCTTCTTGTGCAGCGATTTGTGCCTGAACATCTTGCTGATGGTCATAATAAGCCCAACCACCGACTCCGAGCAAGACGATTGCTGCTAAAGCCAGATACGGTCCTTTTTTCGATCTTTTTCGTTTCCCCTCATCAGTCTTAGCTGATGTAACTGGTTCTTTTTGTTCCGTTTCTGTCCTTTGATCGATTTCATTTGATAATTCTGTTTTTTCTATAGCTTCTGGTTTTGAAGAATCTTTCTTACGAATTTCTTCTTTTGGTTCTTCTTTCGGTACTTCTTCTTTTGCTGTTTCTTTTTTCGATATTTCTTCTTTTAGAACTTCTCCGTTTGATTGATTCTCTTGTGATGGAGCTGCTTTCGGAATATCTTTTTCTGAAACTTCAGGTTTCAAATTTTCGTTTAACGCTTCGACCTCATGGGTTGAGTTTTTATCGACATCTTCCACACTCGTTTTTTCTTCGACTTCTTTTTTTCCTATCAAAAGTTTTTCTGACGATGATTGGACGTGAGTCGTTTTTGAAGCGGGCACTGGTTCTTCAGTTTGTTCCTTAGAAGAAAGCAGTTGATTTTCTTCTGAAGTTTGGGGTGCCGTTAAGCGTTCATGATTTTTTTCTGTTGCCGTTTCAAACGTTTCTTCTTGATCAATCGCTTGATGGTCAGTTGGCTGAACAACGCTATCCTTCGTATCAACTGTTTCCTTTTCTTTCGTTTCACGTTCGTTAGTTCCTGGCACTGTACTTTCTTGTTTTGAATCAGTCTCTTTGGCATTTTTAGCTGCGAGTTCCTCTTGGATCATTCGCATCAATTCTTCTGCATGTTCTTCTGTTGTATCTTCTCTATGAGCTTTGATATAAGCAGATAAAATCGAATTTTCTTTTTCATGATCAACAAATTCTTTTAATTCAGCTACTCTTTTTTGTTGTTCTGCTTCGAGTTCATCCGTCATTTCATCGCCGTTAACTTGTTTTTTCGAATCAGTTCCTTCTTCACTTGTTGACGGCTTTGTATTTGTCTTTTTAGTGACTACATCTTCAGCATCATTAGTTTCTGCTAGATTCGTTTCTTCAGATGATTCTTCTTTAAACAAGGCCATGACCGATTCTAATGGTAACTCTGTTAATTCTGACCATTCGATTGGATCATTTAATTCCGTGTCAGGAAAATGTTCTTCTGAAGAATCTATTGGTAATTGACTGTTGTTCTTTTCTTCATTCGTGTGTTGGTCTTGCTCTTTTATTTGGTAACCACAATCAGGACAAATCAACTTTCCTTTGATTTTCTTTGATCCACACGTTGGGCATTTTTTTATCACTGAGCGATCGGCTCCTTTTGTTAGGTTTACGCTACCATTTAATCTACCATATTCTGAAAGTTTCGCCAAGAGCCTATTTTGATCAAACAGATGTCAAATAGTATAACTCGTAAAAATAAAACAAATAATTTATAAAAAGTTTCTTATAATTACGCATAGTTACGCAATTATTTATGTTTTCATCATCATAATGTTAATAGCGCATCAATTATTTGTTTATTATGATCAGATTCAAGCTTTTGACTCAGCTATTGACTAAAAAAGTAGCACGGGATCATCTATTCTGATCCCGTGCTACTTTGTTTTCACTAAAGGCTACTCGCAATTTTAAAAGACAGTCATTGTCTATAAGATTCAAAATTTGAATCCTATTTTTACTCTAAGAAATCTTTCAATTGTTTTGAACGTGATGGATGGCGTAATTTACGTAACGCTTTCGCTTCTATTTGTCGAATACGTTCACGTGTTACTCCGAATACTTTCCCAACTTCTTCGAGTGTTCTGGTACGGCCATCGTCTAAACCAAAACGTAAGCGGAGAACATTCTCTTCACGGTCAGTCAATGTATCTAAAACATCTTCTAATTGTTCTTTTAGCAATTCATAAGCCGCATGTTCTGCAGGACTAGTAGCTTCTTGGTCTTCAATGAAGTCTCCTAAATGAGAATCATCTTCTTCACCAATTGGTGTTTCTAAAGAAACTGGCTCTTGCGCAATTTTCAATATTTCACGTACTTTTTCTGTAGGAAGGTCCATTTCTGCCCCAATTTCTTCTGGCGTCGGTTCTCTTCCTAAATCTTGAAGTAATTGACGTTGGATACGGATCAATTTGTTGATGGTTTCTACCATATGCACTGGGATACGGATCGTACGTGCTTGGTCAGCGATGGCACGAGTGATTGCTTGTCTGATCCACCATGTAGCATAAGTTGAAAATTTGAATCCTTTACGATAGTCAAATTTTTCAACAGCTTTCATCAAGCCCATATTTCCTTCTTGGATCAAATCAAGAAATTGCATGCCACGTCCAACATATCTCTTAGCAATACTTACGACCAAACGAAGGTTTGCTTCAGCTAAACGCTGTTTTGCTTCTTGATCACCTTCTTCGATTTTTAAAGCAAGAGCTACTTCTTCTTCCGCAGTTAATAGGGAAACACGACCAATCTCTTTTAAATACATACGAACTGGATCGTTGATTTTTACACCAGTAGGTGCTGACAGATCTTCTGTTTTTGCTTGTTCCGCTTTTTTCTCTGCACTCTTCAAGCTATGGATCGATGGATCTCCGTTTTCATCAACAACGCTGATTCCAGCATCCTCGACTTTTTGGATCAATTTATCCATCTCATCCGCATTCAATGTGAATGGCGTTGCAAGTTTATTTGAAAGATCATCATACACGACTTGTCTTTTTGGTTTGTTTTCTTTGATAAAAGCTGCTACTGCTGCTTCATACTTTTTATTCTCTGTTACATTTGCCATAAAAGAAGGCCCCCCTTGAGTAGCTATTCGGCTTGTTTTAACTGTTTTGTTAAATTAATGATCTCAATCGTTAATTCCAATTCTAATTGCTTGTTTCCAGTTCTTCTAGCCTCTTGCTGCATTTGTTTTTTTAAAGTTATTTCATCAGCTAAACTAGACTTTCTGATTACACGCAATAAGTCTTGGATTTCTCTTGGTGTGCTTTCTTCGGCTACACGCAAATACTCGATTTCCACCACTAAACGCCTTAAATTTTCATCTTGCAAAAAGTCCAAAAACTCCGCAAGGTTGAATTCATCATGTTGTGACACAAATGCATCGAATAAAAAATATACTTCTGCATAAATGTCATGAATAAACTGAAATTGCTGTTCTTTCAAAAGATTACGGACAGATATCTCTTTGAACACTCTGTACAAGAGCATTTGTTCCGCTTTTTCTACTTGAGTCAGCGGTCTCTTTTTCGTTATTGCCGTCCGTGAAATAGCTGGTTCTGGCAATGTCGTTGGTTGGTTGGTTCGATTCGTTTGATTTTCCCTGCGAAAATCCCGTATTTGCTTTTGCAGGGTTTCACGACTAAGTTGAAATTCGGTCGCTAGTTGCGACAAATACATATCTTGTTCGATTGGCGAGACAACTTGACTAAGTTCTCTCGATACCTCTTCTAAGTACTGGATTTTATCTTTTTCATTCTCCAGGTTCTTGTCTTGCTTCAAATAACGTGACTTGAAAGTAAAGACCGTTTCACGACCATGAAAGATCAGTTCATTAAAGGAGTCATTTCCATATTTACGTAAATATTCATCGGGATCAAGTTTTTCCGGAATCACAACGATTGATAATTGCAATCGACTATTTTGTCGTAACAATTCGATCCCTCGATTCGTTGCCTCGAATCCTGCCTTATCTCCATCGTAACAAAAAACTAGTTCTTTGGTTACTCGTTCAATCTGCTGGATCTGTTGATTCGTTAAACTCGTTCCCATGGAAGCTATCCCATTTTTTACACCTGCTTGCCAAGAAGCAATGACATCCATGAAACCTTCAAATAAAAGAACTTCACCGCTTTTTCGGATATCACTACGTGCTTTATCCAAGTTGAACAACACTTGTCTTTTATTGAATAATTCTGTTTCTGGACTATTCAAATATTTGGGTTGATCTTTTTCTTGTCCTTTTTCTGGTGCAAGCCAGCGTCCAGAAAAACCAATCGTGCGCCCTTGAGGGTTTCTGATAGGAAACATGATACGTTGGTAAAACCGATCAGATATTCCTCCATCCTCATGAGAGATAAACAAACCAGAACGTTCCAACACTTCTTGATCGTATGCTTCAGTTTTAAATACTTGTTTCAAAAATGAACGTTCATTCGGTGCAAATCCGATCGCAAATTCTTCAATCAATTCTAGTGTCAAACCACGTTGTAGTAAGTAATCTAAAGCTTGCTCGCCTACTTTCGTGTGTAGCAACATATGATGATATACTTCTGCGGCTTTTTCATGCGCTAAAATCAATTTTCCTGTAATTGAATCGCTATTTTCGAAGGGAAGTGTTTGTTTGCGCCATTGATCTTCTAACTGAATTTGTTCAAAATCAGCAACTTTAACGACTGCTTCTGGGAAACTAAGTCCTTCTAGTTCTTGAAGAAAAGTAAAGACGTTTCCTCCTTTTCCGCAACCAAAGCAATGAAAAATCTGTTTATCTTCAGCCACCGAGAAAGATGGTGTTCGT
Source organism: Enterococcus sp. DIV0691 (assembly GCF_051711145.1). Classification (NCBI taxonomy): domain Bacteria; kingdom Bacillati; phylum Bacillota; class Bacilli; order Lactobacillales; family Enterococcaceae; genus Enterococcus; species Enterococcus sp. DIV0691. Next base: position 1,053,375 of record NZ_JBIOLY010000001.1, on the reverse strand, counting down.
TCTTCATGAAAAGGACACAAACCTAAATAATTCTTTCCAGATTTTTTTAATTGGACGTATTGACCAATCACCTCAACAATATTCGTTTGTCCACGAATCGTTTCAATGACTTCTTGAGGAATCCGTTGAGCCATGCTTTCACCCCCTGTAAATAGCTAATTGGCATCTGTCAAAGAGATACCTCAGGAGAATAACCGGTAAAAAATCGCACTAACGAAAATCAGTGCGATTTTAAAGGACACAATTATACATGTTTCATTCTATCACAATTCTAAACTTTTTCAAGTATAATACTTGTCATTCTAAGAACAAGCAACGGTTTATTTCGTTGTTGCTAATTTATTCAATAAGTAGTCACGGATATTGGTCTTTCCATAAATCAGTCTCAAAATGATATTAACGATCATAAAACCAATGAAATATGGCCAAGCCGTTCCTAACCCAAGATCAACTTCTAACAGATGATGGAAAAGCATCGCTGCTACATAAATCCCTACAACAGTTGTTACCGCTAAGAAAATTCGCAACGGATTAAATGGATAACACGCTTTGACTACTGCCATACAGCTGATTCCGATCAATAGATAATACATTAAAGTGGTCGTTTGCAACTGGGTAAATGGCAAAACTTTTCCTAAAATATAAACCACAATAATATTCAATACGACTAGCAATGCATTTGGCAATGCATTGATCAATGCTGTTGGTAAATAACGATAGGTAATCTTTCGTTTATCTTGTTCAAACGATAAGAAGAAAGAAGGATAACCTTCAATAGCTAAGTCAATCAATGTGATCTGGATTGGGATGAATGGAAACCCGATTGCAGTAATTGCGCATAAGATAGAAAGAATAAACGAATAGATCGTCTTGATAAAGAAAATACCTGAAACTTTGGTCACATTGTTTACGACACGACGCCCTTCGAATAAGACTTCTGGTAAAGTCGTAAAATCAGAATCAAGTAAAACGAGATTAGCAATTTGTCTTGTTGCACCGTCTCCTTCAGCCATGGCGATACTGCAGTCTGCTTCACGCAGTGCCAATACGTCATTGACTCCATCCCCAGTCATAGCCACAGTTCCACCACTTTGTTTTAATTCATTCACTAATGTTTTCTTTTGTTGTGGACTCACACGACCAAAGACCGTGTATTCATGAGCGGCTTCCCGGACAGCTTTTTCTTCTGTCATCGTAGAAAGATCAACATACGAATCATAATTTGGTAAGCCTGCACGGCGGGCAATATTTGAAACTGTGAACGGATTATCACCTGAAATAACCTTTAGATTCACACCTTCAGCATGTAAATAAGCTAATGTTTCTTCTGCATTTTTACGTATTGGATCGTCAATCTCAAATAGTGCGATTGGTTCAACGCCTTTTGGCTCTCCTTCAGTCAAATGTTGTTCAGGAGCGACACCCAGCATCAATACACGGTAGCCATTTGCTTGAGCATCCACCAAACTTTCTGGCAGTTGTGATTTTTCTACCAAACGTTCAGGAGCTCCTACATAGATCACACCTAATTCAGGAAACTCCATCGCTCCCCATTTTCGGTCAGAAGAGAAAGCTAACTTTTCAGTCACAGTATAGCGATTAGCTACTTGAAAGTAATCTCTAAGTGCCCGCATGGTAAGATTATTGTCACTGCTTTCAGCTAGATAGGTTCCCATGATTTCAGGAATCGCTTTTTCGTACTTAGGATTTAGGGCTTCGACCCGTTGGATACTCATTTTTCCTTCAGTGATCGTCCCTGTTTTATCCAAGCAAAGCGTATCTACATGAGCAAGTGTTTCAATCGAATACATATCTTGGACCAAGATTCTTTTCTTTGCTAATTTCGTTACACCAGTAGTCAGTGCAATACTAATCAAAAGTACTAAGCCTTTAGGCAACATCCCTAGTAATGCTGCTGCCGAAGCAATAACAGAAATCTTAATGGAAGCATCACGGATAAATAACGCTTCTAAAAATAAAATAATACCTAATGGAATGATAATGAAGCTAGTAAATTTCGATACTTTTCGAATAGAATCGACAAGTTCAGAATGAATCGCTTTATGGGTTTTTGCCTCACTCGTTAGGCGAACTGCATAGTTGTCTGCGCCAACACGAATCGTTTGAGCTAAAACAGAACCACTGGTTAAGAAACTACCTGAAAGCAATTCATCTCCCGCGGTTTTGACAATCAGGTCTGACTCCCCTGTCAATAGTGCCTCATTGGCTTCTGCGCGTCCTGAGATCACTCTTAAATCAGAAGGGATCTGTTCCCCTGCACCAATCTTTACGACATCTCCTAAAACTAATTCTTTCGTTGAAATCGACTGCTCTTTTCCTTCGCGGACAACTCGTACCTCTGATTGCGAAACAATCGATAACTTTCTTACTAGATTTCTAGCATGGATTTCTTGATAGATACCAATAATGATATTCACCACAATGATTGCCAGGTAAGCCATATTGGAATAGGCACCGACCAATAGTAAGCAAATCCCAATACCAAAATTTAAAAAATTGAACAGCGTTAGTATATTGTCACTAAGAATCTGCTTAGTACTTTTTGATGCATCCTCTTGGTAATCATTTTGCTGCCCAGAGGAAATTTTTTGTCTCACTTCTTCCTGAGTAAGACCATTCATTTCTTTCGTTTCCATTTTTCGCCAACTTTCAAAAAATAATCAATATATTTAAGTCTAGCTTGTTCTATTATTAAAAACAACTTATTTTTTACAAATTTATACAAAATAAGAACACATGATTCTATGCCGCTGAGAAATCCCAGCAAAAAATCATGTGCCATTCAACCTTTATTTATATTGTTCTTCTAAACGACTCATCCACCAACCTAATGCGATACCAGCAAAAAATAAAATGGGACAAAAGATGATTCCTAGTAAACTTAAATTTGTGTAATCTGTAGGAACAATCATTACCGTCGAAGCAAAAACAACTCCTAAAATAAAATGGAACAATTTACTATATGCCTTAGAAAAGATAAAATCAAATAACTTTGATAACGTCAACACGCAGACTACCGCGCCTAAACCGATCGGTAAGATCACGTCTAAGCGAGCTTCTTTGAAACCATCAGCCATCGCCTTGTATAACCCCATATAGACTAAAAAATTCGAGGGACTCAGTCCAGGAACAATCATCCCTAAGCCGATTAGACCGCCAGTGATGATCCAAGTTACTGTGTTTTGTTCAACTTGACCATCAAATAGTTGTGATCCGTAAAGTAAAAAGAAATAAGCCACGATCAATGTGACGATCATCAGGATGATATCACCTGATTGCCGCCCTTTCTTTCCAGCTTCTTTCCACAACGCTGGAACAGTACCTACAATACACCCAACAAAAAACCATAAAATCGTCGTTTCATATGTCCCTAATAAGAAACTCACCAAAAAGGAAAGCAAAAAGACTCCACTGATGCCTCCTAATCCGACAGGCAAAAAGAAAAGCACGTTTTCTTTAAAATTTCTGGTTAGATGAGCTAAAAAAGAGATCAATCGTTCGTACATCCCAAAAACAGCTGCTAAAGCGCCTCCGCTTACCCCCGGTAAAATAAAACCCGAACCGATAAACATTCCCTTTACAAAGCGCAATAGCCAGTCTTTCCCTGAATCTTTCGCTACCTTTTCTGTTATGATTTGTTCTTTTTCCACTTTTTTGAGCACTCCTTCTTTCTGATAAGATAAAGATCTAGCAAAAAATCTCAGCATTACACTCAATTAGTTAAAAACTTTGTCATATAACTCAATGAGGTCTTCATTCATCTTGACAACTTTTGTGTAAAACATGTTCCCTCCATTATGATAAAGATAACCGCCATTGTAAAGCAATGAGGGGACTCGCCAATAGCGATACTTGGTTTTTTTCTCATTACCTAAAAGTGGACTCAAGACATTTTTGGAATATTCTTCTGCTATCTCCATAGTATTTTCCCCACCTCGGTTTTTTACGTAGACAATATAATCCTTACCGAAGTTATAGGCTTGTATAGCTGTATCAAGATCACATCCTTGTTTTTTTGCCTCATTGATCATTTCTGCTAAGTAGCTGACTCCTTGATCGATACTTTCTTTTTGATTATCGATCACATTGGCTTTACCATAGGCGCTTTCCGAACTTTGCATCAAATCAATCCCCTTGCCTTTTGATTCTGTTAAAATGATCCCCTTGACCAAAGACTCGTACTCTTCCATATGGTACTTTTTGATTGCTGTTGTTATTTCTGGTTCGTACTTTTCTACTCTTTTAATCGATTGATAGGTTTTTCCTAAGATGATCAATACTCCTATGACCAAGACAATCACTAAAAAAGAGACGATTCTTCGAAAGATTGATTTTTTCTTTTTTTTCATAAACATTCACCTAGTTATTTTGACATCTTTTTTTATCTTACTATTTATTATCGTTCTTGGCTATTTCTTACTAATCATTTGTTCCTTTCCTTAATAAAAACTGAAATTTTCGGAATTTTTTACTATCTTACGAAAATGATCGTTGTTTTTTTAGGAAAACAATTGCTCTTATAGGAGAATTGTCGTTATACTTTAACCAGTAGGTGATTATGTGAAAAAAGAAAAGAAATATGCAAAAATGACTGATGGAACAGAGATCTATTATGAGAAAAGCGGAAATGGCATGCCTCTGTTTTTACTCCATGGTAATGATGGCAGTGGTCGTTTCTTCTCAGAGCAAGTTCCTGTCTTTAGTCAGTTTTATACCGTTTATCTCATTGATAGTCGAGGTCACGGACGTTCAACGAATCAAGCAAATACCTTGTCTTTTCGTTTGATGGCAGAAGATCTTTATACCATCATGCTACTTGAAGGAATTACAAAAGCAAATATACTAGGTTTTAGTGATGGAGCTAATCTTGGATTGGTCTTTTCAAGTTATTATCCAGAGAAAGTACATCGATTAATATTAAATTCAGGAAATACTTTAGTTAAAGGGGTTTTATTCTCAGCGAGACTGCTTAGCTACTGTCATTATATTGGTATGTGGTTGCTTTCTTTAGTTTGCCCATCGCTTAGAAAAAATTTGTTGGTGATCAAATTGTTGTTAAAAGATATCGGTCTTTCAACAGCAGATTTAGAGAAAATTAAATGTAAAACATTAATTATTGTTGGAAAAAAAGATGTGATCAAACTGCAACACTCCCTTTACCTAGCAAAAACGATCCCAAATGCTTCTTTTGTTTTAGTGAACGAACAAGGACATCAGTTAGCTAGAAAAGATCCTCAACGTTTCAATCAAGAAGTATTAGATTTTTTGTCTGAATAATAAGAATAGTAGGTGATTTTTTTGTTAAAACAAGCCTTACAATGGTTCAAAAACCATTTAGGTCTCTTTAAAACAATCTTTTTAATTTCTGTGGTTGTCATTATCGTTAGTGAATTGATCAATATTGGCAAAACACTATCGATCGCTCAATTAGCCGAAACATTTGCAACAATCCCACTTTGGAAGACGGGGTTGATGCTCATTGTTGGATTACTATCTGTTGCACCGATGATTGGGTATGACATCATCCTTAACCGCTTGTTGGGACAAAAATTAAAAAAGAGTTATTTATTTGAAACAAGTTGGTTGATCAATACCATCAACAATGTTGCCGGTTTTGGCGGCTTTGTCAGCATCGGATTACGCTCCGAATTATACGGTCATAAAAAAGACAGTAAGCAGTTGATGCAAGCTTTGTCGAAGATCTTTTTATTTCTAATGGCTGGACTGTCTATTTATAGTTTGATTTCTTTTTTTATGGTCTTTTTTGCACCGGTTGCGCCTTTTATTAAGCAGTATTGGATTTGGTTGATCGGTGGTGGGTTATACTTCCCACTTGTTTTTGTGGTCACTACCTTAAAAAAAGAGGGCTACCTCGGAGGACTCTCATTAAAAACACAAGGACAATTGCTGCTTGTCTCGATCTTAGAGTGGTCTGGTGTCTTGTTCACCTTTCTAGCAGTCGGGGCACTTATGGATATCAAAGTCGATTTGTGGCAAACGATACCGCTCTTTATCGCAGCTTCAGTTATCGGAATCGTCTCGATGATTCCTGGTGAAATCGGTAGTTTTGATATCATGATGATTATCGGTCTTTCTGCCATAGGTGTGCCAAAGGCAACTGTAGTCGTTTGGATCTTACTGTACCGAATTTTTTATTACATTATTCCTTTTTTGATCGGGATCGTCTTTTTCTTTAAGAATATTGGCTCAACCTTTGATCAACGTTATTCTGGTATTCCTAAGCAGCTGGCAACAGAGATTGCTCATAAAGCCGTCGTCGTCCTTTTATATTTTTCTGGTATCATGATGGTTCTTTCAGCAACGATCCCACAAGCTTTTACCGAGTTTCGTTGGCTGCATAGTATCAATCCGTTAAGGTTGCATTTTATTATTCAATTCCCAAGTATGTTGTTAGGATTTCTCTTTGTCATCATGGGGCGTGGGATTGCTGCAAGAGTCAAAAGAGCCTATTGGCCAACTATTGCACTGATCTTTTTAGCAGCATCTTATGTGACGATTATTGACTTTAGCTTTACTGCAGCTATTTTCCTATTGTTACTGTTGTTGATCGTAATTGCTTCGAAAAATGAATTATTTAGAGAACAAATCATTTATTCATGGGAATGGTTGACGATTGATGGTGTGATTATTGGTGCTTTAGCGTTGCTTTACATCATTATTGGTGTTTATAATCTGCCAACATTTCCTCATCGTAAGCATCATTTTATTTCGTTCTTTTTGTTCCCGTCAGAAAAGATTTGGTTATCTGGATTATTTGCTATTATTGCAGTAAGCTTTATCATCATTCTTTTCGTCCACTTCCTACAAGGAAAGAAACAGCAAGTCGGCGAACCGTTGGATGAAGAAAAAGCGTTAAATATCCTCCATACCTTTGGCGGAAATTCTGACAGTCAATTGATTTTCTTAAAAGACAAGCGCATGTTTATTTACGAAAAAGGCCAAGTTGGAACGGTTTTATTACAGTTTGCTTGTTACAATAATAAATGTATCGTGATGGGCGATCCTTCGGGTAAAAAAGAAGATTTTCCTGCTGCTATCGAAGCGTTTATTGAAGAAACTGATCGTTTGTGTTACCTCCCCGTCTTTTATGAAACGAGTGAAGAAATCGTGATGATTTTACATGAATTTGGCTATGATTTCATCAAAATGGGCGAAGAAGCACATGTTGAATTAGCCAATTTCACTACTTCTGGAAAGAAAATGAAAGGGTCACGTGCGATCTTGAATCGGATTGACCGAGAAGGTTTTACTTTTGAGATTATTCAGCCACCTTTTTCTGCGACACAGATGACTGAACTCAAACAAATTTCTGATCAATGGTTAGGAAGCCGAAAAGAAAAAGGTTTTTCACTGGGGTTCTTCTCAGAAGATTATCTACAGCGGGCACCGATCGCTGTTTTAAAAGACCCACAACAAGACTTAGTAGCATTTGCTTCGATCATGCCAACCTACACAGATAACAAAATCGGCACGATTGATTTGATGCGTTATGATCCTGAGAAAGCACCAGCTGGAAGTATGGATTATCTTTTCCTTCATTTATTTGAGTATATGAAAGAGGAACAGATTGAGTTTTTCAACTTGGGGATGGCGCCATTATCCAACGTTGGAACCTCAAGAAAAAGTTTTATTCAAGAACGAATCGCTTACTTAGTTTATGAATTTGGTTCACATTTTTACTCTTTCCACGGCTTGCGTGAGTATAAAGATAAATATGCGACTCATTGGACTTCCCGCTATACTTCCTATTCACGTGACAGTTGGATTGCCTATGTCATGATCGCATTATTGATCATTGATAATGCACCAGTTGACCATAAAAAGCGATTAGTAGGTTTAAAGAAATGGTTACAAAAACGCTGAATATGGCAACTTATATCTAATGATGGAAGAAAAAAAGACGCATGATTCTAAAAGTCATCTGACTTGTTGAATCGTGCGTCTTTTTTATTTATCTATCCTTTGTTCTTAGGCTTCGATTTCTGTTACGATACCTGAACCTACTGTACGACCACCTTCACGAATGGAGAAAGTCGTCCCGTTTTCAATAGCAACAGGATGAATCAATTCTACATCGATCGTTACGTTGTCGCCAGGCATGACCATTTCCGTTCCTTCTGGCAAAACAATTGTTCCTGTTACGTCAGTTGTGCGGAAATAAAATTGTGGTCGATAATTATTGAAGAATGGTGTATGACGTCCGCCTTCTTCTTTAGTCAAAACATAAACTTCTGCTTTGAATTTAGTATGAGGTGTAATTGAACCAGGTTTGGCAATCACTTGGCCACGTTCGATGTCTTCTCTTTGAATCCCACGTAATAACACACCTACGTTATCCCCTGCTTCACCGTAATCAAGCGTTTTGCGGAACATTTCAACTCCTGTTACTACGGCTTTTTGCGTTTCTGGTTTGATCCCTACGATTTCGATTTCATCACCGACTCGAACAGCCCCACGGTCAATCCGACCAGATGCTACTGTTCCACGTCCAGTAATTGAAAATACATCTTCGACGGGTAACAATAATGGTTTGTCCGTATCACGTTCTGGTGTTGGGATGTATTCATCGACTGTGTCCATCAATTCCATGATAGCTGCTTCTGCATCAGGATCACCTTGTAATGCTTTTAATGCTGATCCTTTGATTACAGGTGTATCATCACCTGGAAATCCATATTCGCTTAATAGTTCACGAACTTCCATTTCTACTAGATCAATTAATTCTTCATCATCGACTAAATCTGTTTTGTTCAAGAAAACAATCAAATATTTCACGCCTACTTGGCGAGAAAGTAAAATGTGTTCACGAGTTTGAGGCATTGGGCCATCCGTAGCAGAAACAACCAAGATTGCTCCGTCCATTTGAGCTGCCCCCGTGATCATGTTTTTCACGTAATCCGCATGCCCTGGTGCATCGATATGTGCATAGTGGCGTTTGTCTGTTTCGTATTCCACATGAGCAGTATTGATCGTGATTCCACGTTCACGTTCTTCTGGCGCTGCGTCGATACTAGCATAGTCTTGAGGATTTGCTAAGCCTTTTTTACCTAGTACTGTAGTGATCGCAGCAGTTAAAGTAGTTTTCCCATGGTCGACGTGTCCAATGGTTCCAATATTTACGTGTGGTTTACTTCTATCATAATGTTCTTTTGCCATAATTAACAAACCTCCTAATTAATTTAGAGCTTTAAAGTTTTGCTCTCATCTGTTGTCCATTATAGACTTCTTTGGAAAAATCCAAAAAGAATCTGTCCGCCTTACTTTTTGTAAGTATCGAACAATTTGTATTATACGTCAAACTTGGTCAAAGTCAACCAAGAACACTTATGCTGATTAATGACTAATTTTTCATCAGCCAACCATGCGTAATTGTTGTGACTATCTCCTTGTTTTCACTACAATGGGCTCTTTCTTAACTATCAATATTCGCGATAAAAACAAATCATTTCTTGTGTCGCTACCGACTGAAATTGGCATTTTTCATAAAATCGACGGGTTCGTTGTTCATTTTCTGTCAATAAAACTTTTTGTCTGACTTTTGGATAAGCTTGTACCATTTTTTCGATTAATTGTGTCCCGATTCCCTTGTTTTGATAAGCAGGATGAACAAGCAAATCTTGAATATAAAGAATCGTTTCGCCATCTCCGACACTACGGATCAATCCAATCAATTGTTGTTCGTGCCATACCGTTATTACTTCGAGAGATTGTTGGATTCCCAGAGCTAATTGTTGGATGTCCTTCGTATAGGCTGACCATCCTACAGCTGTATAGAGCGCGAACAATGCATCAAGGTCAATTTTTTTCTCTTCGCTGAATTCCATGTGCTTCCTATCCTTTGCTATATTTTTGTATGATGTAATCCGTCTCAATCTGTCGTTAACTCAATCAGATTTCCTTCAGGATCTTGGATAACTGCTTCATAATAACCGTCGCCCGTAGTTCTTGGTCCACTGATCAGTGGAAAGCCATCTTTTACAAATGTTTCAGCAAATGAATCCACCTCTGTTTTTGTTCCCACTGAAATTGCTAAATGAGCATAACCAAAAGTATCGACTGCACGATCTGATAAAAAAGGCTTTGTAATCAATTCAATCCGACTTCCTGAGGTAAAATTCAGGAAGTAAGATTGAAACCGGGTTTTAGGATTCGTGTATTTCTCTGAACTTTCTGCAGTAAAATAGTTCTCATAAAACGCTCTCATTTTTTCCAAATCATTAACCCAAATAGCAATATGTTCAACTTTCATTTTGTAACACTCCTTTATATTTTCGTTATCTCTTCCTATCCTTTATACCATTTTCTCTTTATTTGATAAAGAATGATGTGATTATTTTGGCTTTTGCTCTTAGTGATCAGTTAACAAAAGAAATGGTGTTATCTGGTAAAAAGAAAGCTGTCATTCTGAAACATCTAAAGATATGCACTACTTATATAGTTTACACCTGCAAAAAAACCAAGGAAAACTTTATACTGACCGAAAAAAGTTAACTTTTTTATCCAACTTTTAACGTTCACTATAGTTTCTCTTGGCTCTTTTCTTGTCTGCTACATTTTATTGTATTCTCTGAATAAGCATTCTTTTAATAATTATAAACGATTTAATACTTCGTCTACATTTTTGATCATCACTGAGATTGTTCCATCTGGGTTATTAACAAATTCGATCAAATCTGGATTTCGGTAGACGTCTACAGGGACGATCAATTCGATTCCATTGGATAACTTGAATTTTTGTTTACCAAATTTTTTCTCAGAAATTTCTTGGACTTCTCTGACTGGCAAAGCTTCAGCAACAAATCCCTGTTCTTGGACTTCTTCTTGAAAAGCTAATTTCGCTGTGATATTTTCTTTGAAGACTTTTTCCGCAATCATTTCATGGTCTAGTCTGCCCTTTTCCTCGATCGTATCATAAACAGCCTCTTTTAAATCAGCCACTAGATCAAATTCTTCAGTTTCAAATTTTTTCCCTAAACTTTTAGCTACTTTTTGGATCACTTTGACATTCTCTTCTAATGAAGGCGCAGGAACACTTTCGATGACTCTCCCCGAAAAATAGAGTTCTTTTTTTCCAGAAAACTCATATTTTTTTTCAATCAATTCATAGGTTAAATCAGTTAACGCCACCGCAAACGCTTCATCTGCCTTTTGGGATTTTGCCCCCAATATCGCTCGATTCAAAATCAATTGATTGGCGATTCCTGTTTCGTCTGCCTCTACAAAATGTGTATAGGATTCTCGGTAATTGACTTTTAACAAAGCCACATACATCACCGTATCTACTTCATACAAAACAACAAAGACATCAGCGCTTGGTGCTTCTTCGCTTTCTTGATAGATCTCGAACCAGCGTTGAACGATCCCTTCACTTGCTGCTACAAAGTTTTCTTGACAGTCCTGGACTTGTTTCGCCATCATACTTTCAGGTGACAGCTGTCCTGTTTTCGTTTGTGCAGAAGAAATTTTTTGGATTTTCTTTTGTAAAAAATCTCGAATAAACTCTTTAGTCAGATCCAATTCTTGTTGAGAAAATACGGGTGATACCGTTTCACGATCAATAATATGCATAATTGCTTTTTTTAAATAAATATCCATGTTCTCATTCCCTTCTGGTTTAGTTTACGGAAAATCAATACAAAATACCAGAACGAAAATCATTATTTTCCTTTTTTTGAAAAAAATAATTGTCTCCTAAACAAAATGGATTCCTTTTTTGAGAAAATGCGCTACACTTAAAAGTGAACTAAAAATTAAGGAGTTGAGAATATGGATTCATTAACAAATACGTATCGTTTATCAAATGGTTATGAAATTCCGATTGTTGGTTTTGGTACTTGGCAAACACCGGATGGCGATGTCGCAGTTTCTTCAGTCAAAGAAGCGCTGGCTGCAGGTTATCGCCACATTGATACAGCACAAGGTTACAAAAACGAGGAAAGCGTCGGTCAAGCGATCAAAGAAAGTGGGATTCCCAGAGAAGAGATTTTTCTAACAACAAAACTTTGGAATGCCAATCACAGTTATGACTTAGTGATGTCTTCGTTTGAAGAATCACTACAAAAATTACAAACAGATTATATTGATCTTTTCTTGATCCACTGGCCTAATCCTGTGGCTTTCCGTGACAATTGGGAAGAAGCAAACGCCCAAACTTGGCGAGCTTTTGAAGAGCTGTATGAAGCTGGAAAAATCAAAGCCATTGGCGTCAGCAACTTCTTGCCCCATCATCTAGATGCGTTACAAAAAACAGCCAAGATCATGCCAATGGTCAACCAAATTTTCTTAGCTCCTGGTGAATTACAACCAGCAGTCGTTGACTATGCAAAAAAACACGAAATGATCCTGGAAGCTTACAGCCCACTTGGCACAGGGAAAATTTTCGATGTACCAGAGATGCAGGAAATTGCCAAAGCCCATCAAAAGAGTATTGCTCAGGTTGCTTTACGCTGGTCTTTACAACATGGTTTCTTGCCTCTGCCAAAATCCGTAACTCCTAGTCGGATCAAAGAAAATACTGAACTTTTTGATTTTGAACTGTCAGAAGAAGAAATGCAACAAATCGATCAATTAGATGGCGTAGTTGGTAAAGCAAAAGATCCAGATACTACCCAATTTTAATTTAAGGATGTTTGATAACAATGACTCCGATTGAACGTTTAGAAAGGCTCTCAGAAGAAATCACTCGTACTTTTCATCCTGATTTTATCTTTTTGATCGGACCAGACAAGATCCAACACTTCCCAGCACGTAACTGGTCCCATGATCAAAAAATTCAAGAGCTAACCAACCGTTTCGATCATTCGCTAATGGTTACGACTTGGCAAGGACATGAAGTGATCTATTCACCTGAACTGTCTGTCTTTGCTTTGATTCCTTGTTCCAAAACAACGTAGCTGACTTCAATGATCATGATAAGCCGATACACACTGAGTTTTTCTTGCCGGTGTCGTATCGGCTTATCTTTTGATATACACCTAAAAAGAGGAAACATTTCTGATAAAAACAAATATTTTCCTAAAAAATTGCGTATAATACATACATATCTAAGTTTTTTTCGTATAATCCTTTTCATTTCATCTTTTTTTTCTTATAATCGAAAGGGTATGAGCGAAGGAGAGAACATATGAAGAAAAAACAAAAACAAAAATTACTCAATCAATTCCGTCCTTCTTTAGATGGAATCAGAAGTCAATTATTTCATTCTTTAGAGGATGAAAGTCTACGTCGTTACGGCTTACCTTTACAAGTCATGCTTGATCCGAAAGACCGCCACATCTTAACGATTGGACTTGCAGGAAAAACAAATGAAGATACTCGCATCAATGTACCGATTGATGATAATTTCACAACTGTCTTAAAACGAATCCGTTCAGGAGAAAAAGACATTTTTGAACGCTTCCGTGACAACTTATTGATTGAAATCGTTTCTTATTGGAATGATCAACGTCTTAAAAATGATGAACCAACTGCTCAAGAGGTTTCTACACCTGTTGCTGAAACAAAAGTTGCTGACTCAAAACCTGTGGAATCACCTAAAACAGCTGAAGTATCAAAAGCGGAAACAACTGAAAAACAACGCTCAACTGAAACTGCCGCTTTGAATTTCGCTGATTTTTCAAGCGCAGTAGCGGAATATCCAAAATTTTATGTAGAAAAAGAAGCTGATGCAGCAGTCATCTATGAGAAAACCTCAGATGAACCACGTAAATTAGCTGAAATTTCAATGACAGCAGAAAACCAATTTACAATTGAAAAAGCGTTAGAACGCAAATACAAAGTGAAACTGACATTGATCCCATTGATCGAACAGTTTGCTGCAACAGCTATTTCAGAAAGATAACCAGTTTCACAAATCTATCCACCGCATCAAAAAACGGCTTTTTGTCAAATGATGCCGGTAATGAGAAATCATAAAATGTTAAATGAGCAGAAAGGCAATTGCCCTCTGCTCATTTTTTTATAGTAAAATATTTTTTCTATTACTTTTAATCACCAAAAGTTGTCAATAATCTTCACCAATCTTAAAAAAGATAGAACCAAAAAAACAAGCGGTCTCTTCCCCTTAGTTTATTGGTTATGTTTTTCCAGCTTACCCATGTGCATGATAAAAGACATTCAGTTCATAAGCGACACCAGAAATAATTACTGCTAGTAAAAGGACTAAAAGACCTAAAACTACTTTTTGCTTTTTAGAAAAAAGCGTTTTTTTCTTCTCTAATTGCCTTGTTTTCAATATTGAATCTGTGGAGATAAAAGAGAAACAAACAACATAAGACAATAAAACTACTACTGCACTTAACGAAAATCCAGCTAAAATATCACTTGGATAATGGACTCTTAGATATAATCGAGTTGCTGCAATCAGCAATGGATAGCTGATAAGATACCAAGCAACTCTTCTGGTATCCTGACGACTCCAAATAATACTTAACGATAAGATAATTGTTAGGAAAAGCGCAAAGGATAATAAAGAATGTCCACTAGGAAACGAGTAACTCGTACGTATTTCCAATTGTGAAACGGCAGGTCTGATTCGTGCAATGAGCTTTTTTAGAATATACCCAAAAAAACTAACCGCAAAGATATTACAGATATTCCAAATCGCTAACAAATGGTAATTCTTTTTCCAAATATAAAAAGCAAAAAGAAAGGCGAAACATAAGGTCGGACCAATCGTTGCTAACTTAGCAAACAAACGAACAATCGCTGTTAGTTGTGGAAAATTAGGTAAATCGATCTTTGTATAAACCGCTAAATCTAGTGTTTCGAACCATGGAGGATTGATTTTTACGCATAAAATCAATCCAATCAAAAGACATAATGGAACGATTGATAATTTCAGTGCTTTTTGTTGATAATCACTCATAAAACTTTCACTTACTTTCTAACTTCATCTGACTAAACAAATGACTTATTCTACTTTTTTAAAACCTAAAATCATACCTAATCCGCCTCCCATGATCAACAAAGAGGTTCCTCCTTGACTTAGAAAAGGCAAAGGAATTCCTGTTAAAGGCAGTAAACCAATCGAAGCGCCGATATTTTCTACGATTTGAAATAATAGTCCAAATACGAGTACTACCGCTAGATATAGATTTCCTTTATTGTTTGTCTGTATCGCAGTGTAAATAACTTGGTAGAAAAGATAGAAATATAGAAAAACGACGGTCACGCTACCTAAAAAACCAAACGTTTCGGCAATTACAGTAAATACCATATCTGATTCACGTACTGGTACATAGATTGGTGGTATTTCAGCTGGTCGTCCACTAAATCCACCTGCACTAACAGACAATAAGCTTTGTGATTGTTGGTATCCGATCGATTGACTGTAAGCAAAAGGATCGATCCAAGCTCTCACCCGGTCTAATTGATACGTCTTAAAGTTCAGACTATAAAGGATCTCATTACCGTATTTCGTAAAAACTAGACAAATCAATATGACCCCAATAATAAATAAAAAACTAGCACATACGGCCAAGATCTTCCAATGGACCCCTGCAATCATGAACAGAGCCCCCAAACAAATAATAAATACCAAACTTGTCCCAAAATCTTTTTGCATATACATCAACAAGAAAGTTGGTAAACTGATCAACAGAACTTGAAAGACATAGATCAGATCCGTTTTCACGGTACGTTCACTGACTTTCTTTTCATAAAGCAAGGTGAAATAAACGAGAACTAATGCAAAAGTCAATTTAACCAATTCAGAAGGTTGAAAAGTAAAACTACCAATCCTCAGCCAACGTTTCGTATCGGTTAATTGGTACATCACCGGATCATAAAATTTGTAGAGCAAACTCATAATTGCTAATGAAATGGCATAAAAATAAGGAGACAATCGTAACAATAACGCTGTCTTGATTTTTTGTGTCAGTAACAAAAGTCCTAATGAAGCAATGCAAAAGATCACTTGTTTTAAAACAATAGTTTTATAAGGCACTTGGTCGTAGACTGCTGCTCCATATTGCACACCGATACTTAATAAATAAAAGAGAAAAATCGGCAAAAATAACGCATAATTAAACTCAAATGATTTTGATTTCACACACAACACCTCTTAAACGAAAGTTTTCGTAACCAGAATTTCTCTAATCTTCTTATCAAAACATCCGTTATCAACTAGTATCCATTTTGCCATCCTTTCTATTAGGCAAAAGGAGTCACTTTCACATGAGGAAAAATAAAAGTAGCGTGATCAAAATGTGCTGTGATTTATTTTCAAGTAAGTGGTGTAAATATCCAACTCCAAAAAATAAGCCGAAAATTCACAAAAATCAGCAAAGATTTTTAGAAGTTTCGGCTTATTTGTTAAAGTTGCGTACATCAACAACTATCTCATCGTGTGAGTTTTGACACTAAACAACGTAAAGATTTCTCTTAGCTATCTTATGAAGAGCCTTAATTCGACAATTCCTGTTTTACACATTGGCGTCTTTCGACGTTTCTGCGCAATAGCCTATGTTTGTTTAGGAGCCTCGCCTAACAAGTATTAAATTTGAAAAAAGTATATCCTTTAACGAACAATTTCACAATAGCATCCCGTAGAAAGTTCGCAAAAATTTAGTCATATTTAACCTTTTCCTTAATTTTACCGGCAATTAGCAAAAAAAGAGAGCTTTTGACTAGGAATAATATGAATAAACATATAAATAAACAATAGTAGCTTTTTATCCATTCTGCTGTTATCCCAATCAGTCTCTCTTTTTTATAAATACTTATTTTTTACGTAATTGCATCAAAAATTTTCTAGCTACGTCCTGATTCATTCCTTCGGCTTTTCTTAGAAATTCAGCGACTTGTTCAATTTCAGTTCCTTGTGCCCCGACTGTGATCGCTAAGGCTCTAGCTTGAAGCGACATATGCCCCTTTTGGATACCGTCTGTCACTAATGCCCGCAAAGCAGCTAAATTTTGTGCTAAACCGACGGCAGCAATGATTTGAGCTAATTCTTTTGCTGATTCAATCTTCAACATGTCTAGTGCAATCTTTGCTTTTGGAAGAATCCTAGAAGCCCCTCCAACTGTTGCCACTGCCAAAGGTACCGTTAATTGTCCAACTAACTTATCTCCAATCATTTGCCAGTCTGACAGGCCTTGGTAAACACCATCTTTCGCAGCATACGCATGAACGGCAGCTGCACAAGCTCTCGTATCGTTTCCAGTAGCAAGAATGACAGCTTCGATGCCATTCATGATCCCTTTATTATGTGTTGCTGCCCGATAAACATCTAATTTAGCATACTCGGAAGCTTGTTGGATTTTTTCAGCAATTCTCTTTCCTGCTTCAATCGTTTTTCCCAATTGCTCGAAGGGAATCTCACAACTAGCTGTTACTAATGATTCTGTTGCGAAATTGCTTAAAATACTAAATAAAATCTCTTCTTTAGGAAACCAGGAACGTATTTTCTGGGCAACACCTTCTAAGATAGCGTTGATGATATTAGCTCCCATCGCATCTTTTACATCAACCAAGAAATCGATCGATAAGTAATCCAAATTATTGCCCTTAAAGTTTCTTGTTGCGATTTCCTGCACTCCACCACCACGTCTCACGATCGAGGGATAACTTGCATTCGCACATGCTAGTAGTTCATCTTGTCTGGCGATGACAGCATCAGTTATGCCTCGATTATCCAGTTCCCCTGATAGTACAATCTGACCACGCATCAGGCGTTGTGGTGTAATTGCTGTAATGTCTCCACATATTTTTGCACCGTTACTGGCTGCAGCAATTACAGACGGTTCTTCTGTCGCCATCGGTACTTGCCTTTTGATTCCATTGATTTGAAAATTAGGTGCAATCCCTAGAGGAATCTCAACTTGACTGATTTGATTTTCAATCAAATGATTGGCTACTTCTTCAGAGAGTGTTCCTACTTTTAATTCATCAGCTTGTGATTGACTGATGATTCCTTCACTAACCAACTGACTCCGACGTTGTTCAGGCGTCAGTTGATAAAACTTTTTTTTTTGGTCACTTGATTGTTCCGTTTCTAGATTTGCTTCAAGTAACATGGCTAGTCCTAAGCCTCCACCAATACATAAAGAAGCCACACCATATTGTTGGTTCATTCGTTTCAAGCCATAACTTAATGTTGTCAAAATACGAGCACCACTTGCACCAATCGGATGACCGAGTGCGATGGCACCACCATCTACATTGACTTTTTCTTCAGCTAGTTTTAAGTTGCGATTGACCACGATCGATGAAGCCGCAAATGCTTCGTTGATCTCAAAACGATCGATTTGATCAATAGAAATTTCTGCTTTTTTCAATAATGTTTGGATTGCTGAGATAGGTGCAATTCCCATGATGCTCGGATCAATCCCAATTTCAGAAACAGCCTTGATTGTTGCAAGATAAGGAAGCCCATGTTTGATCGCATATTCTTTTGAAGCTAAAATCAATACCGATGCTCCATCATTTAACGGAGAAGCATTCCCTGCTGTCACAGTCCCATTTTCGGAAAAAACAGTTTTCAAAGTCCCTAATTTTTCCAGTGTACTATTCCCTCGGATGGCTTCGTCTTTATCCATGATTCTTTGATCAGGTAAAGTAACGGGAATAATTTCTGCTTCAAATACCCCGTTTTCACTAGCTTGAGCTGCTTTTTTTTGTGAGTTGAGCGCATATTGATCTTGTTCTGTTCTCGTAACGGAAAATTCGTTCGCTACTTTTTCAGCAGTTAAGCCCATATGTGCATTTGAGAACGCATCTGTCAGCCCATCATTGACCATACTTGAGATCGGCTCTTCATAAGTTGCATTTTCTGCTTCATATTGCTGAAGCAGTGGCGCACGTGACATGCTTTCAGTGCCTCCTGCGACTACTAGATCAGCTTCACCTAACTGAATCAATTGGCGAGCCAAAATAACCGCCTTCATTCCTGAGCCACATACTTCGTTGACTGTCATGGCAGGAACCTGAACAGGGATCCCACTATTGACAGAAATTTGTCTGGCAACATTCTGACCATTCCCCGCTTGTAATACATTTCCAAATATTACTTGATCGATGTTTTCTTTATGGATACCTGTTTTTTCTAACAGTTCTTTTGTAATGATTGTTCCTAATTCTACAGCAGAAAAACTGCTTAAACTGCCACGATACTTTCCAATTGGCGTTCTCGCAGCATCTATAATAACGACTTCCTTCAAGTCAGTCACCTCCTAGAAAAATATACCATTGTTTATGCTAAAAACAAATACCTCACTACAGCTTCAAAAAAATCTAGGAATAAATTTTACAAATCCTTAAATATTCGCTTTTTTATATTTCTTTTAATCTTTTTATGATACTTTAGTAAAGTAAGTTTTTTTATCATGAGTAAAGAGGTGTTGAAATGAAAGTAGGGATTGATCGTCTTTCCTTTTTTATTCCAAATTTATATTTAGATATGACAGAGTTAGCTGAACGTCGGGGAGATGATCCTGCTAAATACCATATCGGTATTGGCCAAGATCAAATGGCCATCAACCGAGTGTCAGAAGATATCGTGACTTTAGGAGCAAATGCAGCTACTAGGATCGTTACAAATGAAGATCGCGAGCTGATTGATATGGTTATCGTAGGAACGGAATCTGGCATTGATCATTCAAAGGCGAGTGCTGTAATTATCCATCATTTATTGAAAGTCCAACCTTTTGCTCGTTCGTTTGAAGTAAAAGAAGCTTGTTATGGTGGAACTGCTGCTCTCCACATGGCAAAAGAATATGTAAAAAATCACCCAGATCGAAAAGTTTTAGTGATCGCTAGTGACATCGCCCGTTATGGTCTAGCTAGTGGTGGAGAAGTGACACAAGGTGTGGGTGCTGTCGCTATGATGGTTACCAAAGATCCACGAATCATCACTATCGAAGACGATAGTACTTTCTTAACCGAAGATATTTATGATTTTTGGCGTCCTGATTATGCGCAATACCCAGTGGTTGATGGTCCTTTATCCAACTCCACTTATATCGAATCTTTTCAAAAAGTTTGGAATCGACATAAAGAGGTAACAGGATTTACTTTAGAAGACTATGATGCGCTAAGTTTTCATATTCCTTACACAAAAATGGGGAAAAAAGCCTTACAAAGTGTCTTGGATCAGACAGATGAAGAAACACAAAATCGCTTATTGACTCGCTATGAAGAAAGTATTCGTTATAGTCGGCGAATTGGTAACCTTTATACTGGTTCTCTTTATCTAGGATTGATTTCTCTTTTAGAAAACTCACAAGTGTTAAAATCAGGTGATCGAATTGGCTTATTCAGCTATGGTTCGGGTGCTGTCAGTGAATTTTTCACAGGTTACTTACAAGACGGCTATCAAGATTTCCTATTGACTGAACTACATCAAGAAATGTTAGAAGGTAGAGAAGCTGTCACAGTCGATCAATATGAAACAATCTTCAAGGAAAAATTACCTGAACATGGGGAAACAGCCGAATATTCTTCCGATGTACCATTTTCAATCTATAAAGTTGAAAATGATATTCGTTACTACAAGTAACCATATAAGACAACTGCCTGATTGATTTAATAGGTAATCAAAAATGTTTGCAAAAAAGCAACTTTTGACATATAGCTACAAAAAGCAGTAAAACAAAAAATAGCGGCTTGCAATTACTTTTGTCAACATTGTTGTGACAATAAATAACTGTAAGTCGCTATTTGATTTTCTATCCTATTTCATAAACTATATGATGCTTCTTAATGTTTAGAACCATTTTTTGAATAGTATATAATATAAAGTTTGATATTCTGATTTTTCTTTTAATGTTGTTTGATCAATCATCACCCATAACAATTTTTTTCAGGTGATCGGTCACTTGGAACCGGATTGACTAACTCTTTATCCCAAAGTTGAGTGGCTAATGACGTAATTCTTTTTTTGAGATCCTCTTTGGCATCATTTTTCAAAGCTAGGTTTTCTAATCCAAATTGGGTTACTACCCAACGATTGGTCGATTGCGTAGTATCAACGATCCCTTCAGAAGAAATGAAGCGGTTTTTAGGTTCTGCATGATAAATTTCAACGATATCACCTATTTTCAATGACACATTTTCTTCACCAGTAACAGACTCTATGCCTTCGATCGTTTTTTCGTATTTCAGTTCTCCTGTACTACTTTTGACCATTACTTTTACATAAGTTTCATTCTCATAACGATAATGAGGTCTCGAATGCGTAACTGAAACAATTGCTTCTTGAGTATCACTGTTCTTGTTTGTTCTAAATGTAAATGAGCCAAACTTCCTGTCATTCACTCCATGAAAATCAATGACTTGGCTATCTTTTACTTCGTCCAACGTAATAACCGCATGATTTGTTGCTTCTTTCACGTAAACATAACTATTCTGTGGGATGAAATACATCATTTGATTTCCAGAGAATTCTGCACAATAGATGCCATTAGGAATGTTTTTAAAAGTGACTACTCCTCCAGTGATTTCTTGAGTAGCTATTTCTTTCGCTCCATCTTTTAAAGTTATTTTGGTACCTTTTAATAGGTTTAAATCTTTCAAACTTAATTCAATCGTAAGATCACCTTTTAGATTTAGCGCAGCAATCTCCTTGTTTTGTACCATCTCGAAATTAGAATTGATCAAATAAGATGGGTCGACTAATTCACGCGCACGTGCCAACTCACTTTCTGGTACGACATCAGCTAAAGAAGCGACTGCCGGATAACCATGCTCACGATTTTTTTGAACTTGTACTTGATCAAGCGTCAATCCCCATTTCTCTAAAACACCTGAAAAATCTAGTTGACTATTTTCACTATAGATACGATTCATTAAATCAGGTAATGGGTAATCGTTGCGATTAAAATCTGGTTGATTAGCTATTTTACGATATTCCTGATACATCTTTGTAAACGAATCATCATTTGCTTTTTGTTTTAACATTGTTAATAAAATTAATTTTTCGCGCAGATCAGCATCAGCATAAGTTCCATTCTGATTGATTAGCTTTTCGTATAGTGCGTTTTCTACCTCTTCTTTTTTACCATAATTAAATAGCCAACCTTTTTCATCTGCTTCTTTTCCATAGATAAGATATTGATACTGCACACCAAATAAGTTATTCGAGACTTCTCCTGTATACATCCCTATGTTATCGAAGCCAGCTTGATAGCCATGTGCAATTTCATGCAACACTTTCCAACTGTCTTCAGTTAACCAGCACTCGACTGTGCTATAGCTATTTGCTGCCCATTCTGAAGAATAATAAGCACCGACACCTCCATTTTTATCTGCTTTCAAGAAAAAGCGATTCACTCCATTTTGATTTTCTTTAGATGAGTTATCAAAACCAGCGATTTGATTATAATAACCAAACAATTCGATGTAGTGTTCGATCAATTCATCTAAGGAACGGTAATCTTTCAAGTTTCTTACTTTTTCTTTATCATTTTTAGGAACAAGTAATTGAAAATCTGGTCCTTTAATCAAAGCATATTCAGCATCGAACTTGTCCCACATTGAAAGAAACATAGTATCATCTCCATGATAACTATAAACTGGTAATGGTTTAATACGTTCAGAAGTGACGATTTCATATTCAATCTGAGCAGCTTCTTCTCCATATGGCGTATCAATAAACGGAACTAAAGGATTATCTGCACTTATACTTACCCATTCTGAATCAACTAAGATACTTTTTTCGATACTTGAGGCATTACCTAACAATCTCAATCTTAATTTATTTTTGAATTGTTTATTTGTTTGTCTAATCCTCAATTCAACATTTTCTGGCAAGATAAATCCTAAATCCTGGCGATCATGATTTTTTCCTTTATTCATCCCTGCATTGAAGATCCAAGTTGGTTCAGGAATACTAAAAATCTCTTTTTTAATTACCTCTTGCGCCTGAACATTCGTAGAAAACAAACAACCAAAAAATAACACTGATAACCCTATCAAAAAAATCTTTTTCAAACAAAAAACCTCCTGTTATGTAATTTTATACAAATTGCCATCTAATCAAACAAAGCAATCGTATACATTTAAGTATAAATAAAATAGTCAACAACCACAATAAAAATTATACTTTCACTTCAATTAAACTATTTTTTTAAAGAAATAATTAAGATGCAAGCTATAATTTTCCAAAACAAACATTTCAATGATTTGTTATTTTATAAAATAATAAAAATTATTTAAAACAGTTAAGAAAACATAATACCAATATATCTGACAACTCATTTTTCTCCGTTTATTATTTTAGAAAGATAACCAACAGTCAAAAAATAGTTTTAGGCCGATTTCTTAGAGTGAATTGTTAAGACACAAGCAAATATAAGTGTTTTTTCTTTTACGTTAATTTTCGATTACTCCATTAGCCACAACAAAAAAAGACTGAGCCAATCAATCAAAACATGCCTCAGTCTCTTCTCATCATATCTCTAAAGACGGATAAACGGTGTTCAAAAAGTCATTCCTCGTCAATCCGTCCTAAGAGATAAATCGTTTTTCTCTATATTCTTAGAGTAAACAAAACTAGTCATGCCCATTTTGGGTCACTCCTTCTTGATTAGTAGTAGCCGATAGGTCAACATCGTTGTACTAACAATTTTTTCTTTTGGGTCAAAATATTTTTGAATATACTCTTTAAAAATTGTTTCTTCTAGATATTCTTGATAATAAGCTCTCATAAAATCTTCCGTAATTTTTTCTTTAAACGTATACGTAAATTCTTTTCTTTTATAGGACCATTCTTCATCTTTTAAATAAGTTTCCAATTGATCCATTATTACTGGTGAAGTCACAGCATCTTCTTCGAAAATTCCTAATTTTTTTTCCAACGATGTAAACAGATCTTCTTTAGAAGAGACAACTCTTAGGATGACACAATATTTTTTCATCTTTGTTAACATTCTACTTAACTTTACGGAATCGTCTAAAGCCGGATTAGAAGCAGAGAAAATAAAATCATACGTTTTTCCATTTTCCAGAAATTCAGAAAAAGTCTGTTTCGTTAGATGAATGTTTTCCCTCCCCAATCTAGCTGCTTCTTCAGTAGCAAACTTCAACATTTCATCCGAAAAATCTATCAATTCATATGTAGTTGCTTCTTTTGCCATCGCTAGATAGCGTCCAGCGCCACCTGCTACATCCACTATTTTCTCAGTTGGTAATGCAGCTTCTTTTTTTAGATACTCAATGACATCACGGACAATTGTTTTGTCTGATTCTTTTTGATTCATGTAGTAATCGCTTGCAAAGGCGTCCCATTCTTCTTCGTTCATTTTCATTCCTCTATTTCTCTATTTTTATATCGCATTTTCACTTTTCGGAATAAATAATACACTGACTAATTCATAACCAAAACCAACCTGCTCTTAGGCTTATCGAAATAATTATTCTTAAAATTTCTATCCTTTCATTATACATGATTCACATGTGTTTTCCTTTCTTTCTATCTCATCAGAGCCAAATTTTTAAATTGCCGATATAGTTCTTCACTATGTATATTAGACAGCTATCATCAAGTAAAGAATAAAGCTGTCATCGAACAAAAAACTGGCTGGTATACATTCGGTTGAATCCCGAAGCCATACCAGCCTGTTGGTGAAATACTCTGCTATTAACTTTTGAATAGCACATCAAAAAATTATCCCAGGTATTCCTTTTTATTTCTCTTTTTGTACGTGTACAAGGATCAGTTTTGTGATTTCCATTAAAATGATCGTTACTAAGGCAATCCCGATTGACGTAAAGACTTCTGTCAAACCAAATGCTGCTGGAATTGAAAAGACTTCTTTCAAGCCTGGGATCATCGTCAAGCAATACAATGCACTACATACTACAACAGCTAACAATACGCTTCGATTTGCGAAGAAACCTGCTTGGATCGCTGTTTGTGTGTTAGAACGCGCAGGGAATGTTTGTAATGTTCGACACCAGATCAATGTAGAAAACGACATTGCTACGCCAAATTCTGGTGAATGTTGCATCCCTAACCATTGCGCAAAAATGACTGCGATACCGATTAATACGCCTCGATAAGTAACCGAGATCAATGTTTTATCGGTAAAGATTCCTGAATTTGGATCTCTTGGTGGACGTTTCATTGTAGCTGGTTCGGCTTTTTCTGTTCCTAAAGCAATCGCTGGTAATGAGTCGTTGACTAAGTTGATAAACAATAATTGTAATGCTGTAAATGGATTGGACCAATCAGCAACTAAAGCGAAGACAATCGCAATGATCGCACCTAAGTTTCCAGAGAATAAATAGGCAATCGCCTTTTTGATATTATCAAAAACATTACGTCCTACTTCTACGGCACTAACGATTGAAGCAAAGTTATCATCGGTCAAGACCATCGCTGCCGCATCTTTCGATACATCCGTACCCGTACCCATGGCAATACCGATATCCGCTTGTTTCAGGGCCGGAGCATCATTAACACCATCGCCTGTCATCGCAGAAATGTGTCCTTTTGTTTGCCATGCACGTACGATTCGGATCTTGTTTTCAGGAGATACACGTGCGTATACAGTCACTTTTTCCAAGACTTCGTTTAATTGATCTTCGGTCAATTCATCTAACTCTGTCCCTGTAAGTGCTTGATCTCCTTCTGCAAAGATCCCAATTTCTTTCGCAATCGCAACAGCGGTCGTTTTGTGGTCTCCAGTGATCATAATCGTTTTAATTCCAGCGCTTCGAGCTTCTTTAACTGCTTGTGTGACTTCTGCTCTTGGAGGATCGATCATGGCAAGTAATCCAACTAGAATCAATTCATTTTCATCTTCAAATGACAACTCTGGACTTTCAATTGGGCGATAAGCAAAGGCTAAAACACGCAATGCCTTGTTTGAGAAAGCTTCATTTTGTTCTTTGAATTGTTTCATCAATTCCTCTGTCATTGGTACAACTTCACCATTTAGCAAGACCTTTTTACTGCGAGCAAACACGATATCTGGTCCACCTTTAACAAAAAGATAGTGTCCCTGATCAATGTTATGAGCAGTCGACATTAATTTTCGGTCAGAATCAAATGGTAATTCAGCTTTTCTTGGATAGTTGTTACGGATTTCTTGATACGGTTGATTCAATTTTTCACTAAAATCAATAAACGCTACCTCTGTCGGATCTCCAAGTTTCGTACCATCTTCACTGATGGAAGCATCATTGGCTAATACACTGATTTCAATCAACCGTCTTTCATCGTCTGTCCATTTTTTTGGATCATCGGTAAAATCTCCAGTCGAACCATTCGCTAGATAATAATCAACTACCGTCATCTTATTTTGGGTCAATGTCCCAGTTTTATCTGTACAAATAATACTAGTCGAACCCAGTGTTTCCACTGCTGGTAATTTTCGGATAATAGCATGTCGTTTCGCCATTTTATTGGTTCCCAAGGATAAAACGATCGTTACGATTGATTGTAATGCTTCTGGGATGGCAGCAACCGCAACAGCGACTGCAAACATTACTGCACTAACGATATCAGCAGTTAAATCACCTGTGCCGCCGCCAAGATAGATTCGGAACAATTGGATACCTAAAATAACTAACGATAAAGCTAAAATCGCTAAACTTAACTTCTTACTAAATTTATCTAATCCACGCTGTAGTGGTGTTACTTGTTCAGTTGTTGATTCAAGTAACCCTGCCACCTCACCGATTTCTGTGTTATTTCCAGTAGCGGTAACTAAGAATTTCCCACGACCATAAGTAATGATTGTTCCACTAAATACCATGTTGATACGATCACCAATCGGCACTGTCTGACTAATATCAGTTACTTCTTTTTCCGATGCTGTCGATTCACCAGTTAGCATCCCTTCATCCACTTTCAATGATCCAGCTTCTAACAACCGACCATCGGCAGGGACATAATCTCCCGCTTCCAATAAAACGATATCTCCTACAACCAGTTCATTCGCAGGGATCGTTTTTTCTTTTCCATCACGAATCACACGTGCATCAGGTGCAGAAAGATTTTTCAATGCCTCTAAAGAACCTTCTGCTTTCTTCGTTTGGATCACACTAATCACGGAGTTCAACATCAATACGGCAAAAATAACGAAAAATTCGATATAATCTCCCATGACCATTTGAATCAAAGCGACAATCAATAAGACAATAACCATTGCATCTTTAAAAGTTTCTAAAAACAATTTCCACGTTGGCTTCTTAGGTGCTTCTTTTAACTGATTCAATCCGTCTCTTTCTAACTTTTCTTTTGCTTGTGATGTACTCAAACCATCGATTGAGCTCTGTGTTTTTTGCATCAGCGAGTCAATTGGTTCTTTATAGACAACTTGCTGAGCCTGTTCTTTGTTTTCCAAATTCCATCCCCCATTTTGTTTTTCGTTACCAAAAAGTTTTCTGACTGAAAAAAAAGAGACCTAAGACAAATGCGGATTTGTCTTAGGTCTCACCATTTCATACAATACCAGAAAACCAAATGGTTAACTTACTGTTGATATTATCACAACAAACGTTGTCGGTTACTCCCCTAAGGAGATATTCAACTATATTCTTATCCTACATGAATGAATAGAAAATTGCAACCACTTTGCCTTGTGGTTCTTTATTTTTTCAAACCACTTTATAATCTCTGCAACTTCAAATTTAGGATTCTAAGGATTCTCATGATATAATACTGTTTGTTATTCTAAATAAGGAGGAAGCTATTTTGGTTATCACTATTCTCACGATCCTTTATTTCATCAATGCACTAATTGCTTTAGTAACTATTTTAATCAAACCTCGTGACGTAGCTGCAATCTGGGCGTGGTTGCTCGTACTATTTGCTCTTCCAGGTCTTGGATTTATCCTATATCTCTTCTTCGGTCGCGGATTGACTGATAAGAAAAAATTTTATTTGAGACAAAGCGACTTGAAAGAACTAGAAAATTTTCAAGATTTCAAAGGAGATACGATCGATCACTATGATCCCGTCATGGATAATGAAGAGCATCAACAATTCGTTGACTTCTTCTCTTCTTTAAATCGTATGCCATTAACCCGACGTAATTCCGTCACTTTATTAACAGATGGTCAACAAAAATTAACTTCTCTATTAAGTGATATTCGGCAGGCAAAGCATTCAATTCATATCGAATATTATGCATTCGTCACGGACAACATCGGACAACAAATCTTGACATTACTTGAAGAAAAAGCTGCTGAAGGGGTTGAAGTCCGCTTATTATATGATGCGTTTGGCTCACACGGCACTAAACCGAAAGACTTTAACCGTTTGATCCAAAATGGTGGTCACGTCCATACATTCGTCACGTCACAAAGAGCATTACTTCGATTCCGCTTAAATTATCACGACCATCGTAAAATCGTCGTGATCGATGGTAAAATCGGCTATACCGGTGGCTTTAACATCGCCAATCAATATGTCAATCCAACCAAAAAGTTTGGTTATTGGCGTGATACTCATATTCGAATCTATGGCGCTGCTGCTTCATTATTACAGCTACGTTTTCTAACGGATTGGAATGTTTCAGTACCCGAACAAAAGAAGGTTGCCTATCATCTTGATTACTTTTTTCAAAAAGAACTTGGGAAAGACGACAAGCATGAAAATACTTCGATTCAACTAGTATCAAGCGGTCCTAACAACGAACGTGAACAAATTAAATTATCCTTTATTAAATTGATCACAGCTGCTAAAAAACGGGTATGGATTCAAACACCTTACCTGGTTCCAGATGAAAGTGTGATCGCTGCCTTAAAAATTGCCGCTTCTTCTGGCGTAGAAGTCAAGATCATGATTCCTAATAAACCTGATCATCCGTTTATTTACCGAGCAACCCAATATTATGCACGTCAATTGATCAAAGAAAACGTTCAAATCTTGGTTTATGAGAATGGTTTTTTACATGCGAAAACATTGATCATGGATGATGAAATTTGTATGGTCGGCTCTGCCAATCAAGATGTTCGAAGTTATCGGTTGAACTTCGAAACCAGTGCTGTCATTTATGATCCAGCCTTTTTAACCCAGTTAGCAGATCAATTTTTACAAGATGAAAAACAGTGTACACCGATGACCACGGAAACAGTCAAAGAAATGTCTGGCTGGTTGTTATTCAAACAACAAATTTCTCGTTTGTTTTCACCTATCTTATAAATCATACGCAGGAAAGACTTACAAAACATGAAAAACTAGTGTTTTTTCCTTGAGCCACAAAAAAAGCCAAGAGCTTCAGAAACATTTTTTGTTTCTGGATTTCTCGGCTTATTTCTTTATGTTTAACTATTGCTTATTAGGAAACGTCGAAAATTGCTAGCGGAAAAATGAAGTAAGTCTCTTATCAAAAAATAACTCTATCCAGGAGCTTTTACGATAGTCCATTCTAATTCAGATTGATATACCCCACTTTTCCCTCCTGGAGCAACTGTTAGTTGGAATTGATGATCTTGGTCTTGAGGTAAAGAATACTCCCTATCATTGATCTGTCTTAATGAAAGATTGACAGGTGTCGTTGAAATCACTGAACGGACCGAGTCATTTTGATAGGCTAACTGAGCCGCTAACTTTTGATCTCCATTACTAAACGGTTGAACTTGTTTAACGGTTAAATCCCAATCCTTTGGCTTGCCTGTTGTATCCTCTACTATCACATTCACTGCTTTTTGTGTCGTTGATTGGCTCGTTTGCCCTGTGATCACTAAATCTTGAAATAACATCTCTGGATCAATCTGTTTAAATGAAATCGTTCCTTGAACCAATTGGATAATCAATTTCTCCTTTTCAGAAACCTGTCCTTCCGCATCTTTTCCATAAATTTCTACGTGGTTTTCTCCTAATTGGAGCTGATCTAGTGGGAGTTTTTGACAAAAATCTGTCCACGTATCTTTCTTTTCATTACTAATAGAATCTACTAAAACATTTTCCGTACCATTTAATTGATAGAAAAGACGGATACTCTCACTTTCTTTATCTTTCCATTGACCTTTGATCACTAGTGACTGATCGGTCGGTGAAACCGTGACTTCACTTGTGGGTTCTAATAGTTTGACCTCTGGTGGTGTGTCTGCTTGAACAAGTGATAGCACTGCATCATCTTCAGCTACTTGCGTGCCGTTAGTGATCTTAAGATGAACTGCATTATCTCCTAATTTCCCATGATTTTTCAAATCAACAGGAATTGAAAACGTCCCGTCTTCCTTAAAATCTGTTACTGATACTGGGATCGTTTGCCCATTGATCGTCAAGTCAGGAGAAAGATTGCTTTGATCGCCCACCCAATTTCCTGTCAATGTTGTTTGGTAGGACTGCTCATCTGAAACAGTGATTTGCTTATTTTTTGTTGCTTCATCAAAAGAAAGGCCTAGTTCTTGAATCTTTGGCGCTGATACTGTTAGGAAATTATCCCAGTCAATCGTAGCTGTCTGACTATCGAAAATAGCTGTATGAAAAGTAAATTTACTTTTCGTTAGTGCTTCTTTTGTGATCTCCGCTTGGTAAGATA
Source organism: Enterococcus sp. DIV0691 (assembly GCF_051711145.1). Taxonomy (NCBI): domain Bacteria; kingdom Bacillati; phylum Bacillota; class Bacilli; order Lactobacillales; family Enterococcaceae; genus Enterococcus; species Enterococcus sp. DIV0691. The sequence goes on along the minus strand of NZ_JBIOLY010000001.1, from coordinate 1,022,893 downwards.
ATGACACTTTATCCCCTTGATGAAGCAATAATTTTTGTAAGGAATATTGATCGTCATAGTTTCCATCTGTAAAACCTGAGTCAGAGATTTGGGTCATCCTACCGTTATATGTGATATCGTCTGAATATAATATTTTTACATTCGTATTAAAATACCACAACATCGTTGATTGCAACTGTGTATTGCTATCAATAAAGGCACCTGTTTGATTTTCCCCATTCATTGGCTGATAAGTAAAGGCTGGATCCCCGAATAATTTTAGCCCTTGAGTTTCTTCGGGATATAAAATCACGACAGAAGACTGCTTGTACACATCTGGCAGAATTCCTTCGTCCTGTTTTTCTAAAGTCGTCGTGACAGTAATTTTATCGCCTATAGCTGTGTAATTAGGTGCATGATCTTTTGTATAAGAAATGGTTGCTTTTACATGCCCATCAAAAATGAGTCCTTCCGTCTTTTCTGGATAAGTAACATCCGCTAACACCGAAGTAGTAGAAAAGAAAAGAGTGATCAAAAAACAAAAAAAGAATAAAAAGATAAAGAGCTCTTGTCTTAATTGTTTTTTTGCATCCATTTGACTAGCTCACCTACCTTTTTGCTTTCAGTAATTTCCAACTTAAAAATAAAATGATCAGCACAAGAAATAGTCCAATTCCGATAATGAGGGATAAATAAGGGATTCCCTTTTCATTTGTCACAGCATCATGATTTAGTTTATTTGCTTTATCAGCTTTAATTGTCAAATCAGAGGTCATATGCCAGCGATGAGTGGTTCCTTGCTCTTTTGCATCAATGGTCACTGTATAGTTACCTGCAGCGATTTTGTCTTTGTTCAAACCGATCGGAAAATCAAAATTTGTATTGGGTGCGATCGACAAATTCTCCTTTTTCGTTTCATACAGTATCTCATTACTGTCTTTTTTCGTCACTTTAGCATCAAATGCCACCTTACTAATGATCGTAGCTGTCGGATTTTGGATATTTGCAAAGATTGTCGTATACGAGTTTTGTAATCCTACGTTGACTTTTTTTAATTTTAAGTCAGGAGTCACTTTAACCAAACTATTTTGTAATTTAACGCCAATGACATAGGCATATTTATTACGGATCGCCGTTCCTTTTGCTTTTTGGCTAATGTCATCCTTCTTACTAACGTGAATCCCGCCAAGAACGATCCCCTTAAAAGCAGTTTTTGGCATGGTGATCTGGAATTGAACATCCTCAGCTTTTCCCGCAGGTAATTCTACTTCTTGTGTTTTGGGTTTTACTAGTTGATTCAACTCGTATTTGGCTGACGGATCTTTTTTAAATTCATTTTTTCCATAATCGATCACACCATTGCTATTGGTTGCAGCATTATTCACGTTCACAAGAAAAGCAGCTGTTTCTTTCCCAGTATTCGCTAGATGGATCTTAATTGTTTTTTGTTGATTGGGCTGAAGGTGTAAATCAAAATACGAAAGATTCTTGTCAACTTGGAAATCTGGAATATCCGCGCTAACGCTATATGCTGATTCATTTGAATCAGCATAGACGGACATTGGCGACATAGTCACCCATAATCCAAGAACCAAAACAATCAATGCTCGTAGTTTATTCATCTTACTCCTCTTTCTATTCCGTTGGGCCTGCCGTCAATGTCCAGGTAATCGTAGCCGTATATTCTTTTGCTTGTGCCGATCCTGAAGGAACCGCTAACTGCACATTTGCATTGTCTCCTTGTGTTCCATTAAAGACATCTACCCAAGTGCCTTCTCCAGCTAAACTATCTGCTGTCATGACCGTTTGTGCTTCTGTATTGGCAAAAACGACATCATTCGTCACTGGTTTTTTACTGATATTATCTGAATTAGTAGCTGCTTCACCATTGTTAAATGAAAGAATGGCTCCTTTTAATTCTGAGTTGTCACTAGCTGTAAATTTTGAGGCTGAGGCTGTCAAAACCCAACCACCTTCTACACCACGCTTATCCGTTACTTGGACATAAGGGGAAGCATTGACTGCATGATATACTTGTCCAGTCGTAGCAATATCTTTGGTACCAAATGTAATATTCGAAACATAATCGATCGATAATGGACCATTGTCTCCTGTTCCATGGTTATCTGGATCATCTGGATCAATCGGATTATTTGGATCAACTGGCGTATCCGGATCGTTAGGATTGACTGGTGTGACCGGATCGGTATTGGTTCCATCAAAAGTGATCTTTGCAGTAGAAGTAGTTGAATCATCAATCGTTTCGTCTGCTTTCACCATCGTAGATAATAAAATAGTAGAAAATAATGAGGCCGTTGCTAGCGTATAAAGTACTTGTTTTTTCATTGTTATTCCATTTCTCCTTTAATTAAAACTATGCTGGTGCATCAGTTAATGTCCAAACTAAAGTGGCCGTGTAGGCTCCTGCCAAATTCCCTGAAGGAACTTTTAACTTCACTTGAGACGTTGTCATTTCATCTGCCCAAGTACCCAGACCAGTATCTTTCACTGCTGACATGATATTTTGGGCATCATCATTGACGGTGATTTCATTTGTAGCAGGCGCAGCGGATTGACTATCTGCGACAGTTTTAGTTTGCCCAACTGGTAGCGTGAGTTCTGCCCCTTTTAATGTTTGATCAGCTGAAGAAAAACCAGATTGTGCTGGATCATAGCTTACTTGCAGATTCCAACCAGCCCCTGTTCCTCGTAAATCTGAGATTTGAGCTTCGACCATGTTAGCTGGTGCTGTTGCTTGGTAAGTCTCTGTCTTCCCAGAAATCATTTGAGTCCCAAAATCAATATTTGAGATATAGTCAATACGCAAATCACCTGTGTTACCAGTAGGTTGATTCGATGATGGGTTATCATCTGGATCAAGAGGGTCAATCGGCCCTACTGGATGATCAGGATCTTGTTTCGTCAAGCCGATTTTTGCTGTACTTTTTCCACTTAAATCATCGGCATGTACGGTTAAAGCCCCCATTAAAAAACTTGTACTGAGTAATACAGTCGTTAAGATTATTTTTTTCACTGTTGTTCCTTCTTTCTTTTCCTGAACAGTTGCCATAGACCTATCACTAAAGTAAGAAAACCCAGCCATTCTAAAAAGAACGAGGATCGGTCATTTGTCTGTGGAAATCGTGTTTTTTCTTCTTTTTTTGTTACCTGATTTTTTTCAGATGCAGAAAATAGAGTACTTGGGTCTTTCGGAAGCTCCCCTTTAAAGGTGATCCCCACCTGACTTTTTTCACTTGAAGCAAATACTTCATCATTTAAAACGGATAATTGGACCGATAAAAAAATCAAAACATACAAAACAATCTTTTGAAATGTCTTCACATGTATTTTGCATCTCCCCTTTTTAAATAGTTATTAAATGACAGATAGGATCGATTTTTCGTTCTTGACTAGTTAGAACACTCAAAAACAAAAAATAGGTCTATATCTTTTCAAACCAGAATCATACACGCTTCCTCTTTTCCCAGCAACGTAATAAATGTATGCCATACAATTTTCAATGAGAGTTTTTTGAGGTTTTTGAATTTTTTTTAACTAGTTAAACTAAACTAGCTGAGACTAGGTCATTCATGAAACAAAATAAGCCGAAGAGCCCCAAAGTTAAACTACTTTTGGCTCTTCGACTTCCTTCTCAAATATAGATACTTTTCTTTCAGTATAAAAATTATGAAATGAAGATTTATTGAATTTTATTGAATATGGAAGAAGCAGTTTGCTCTAATACGTTGTTTAACGAATGTAACTTTTCTTTTCCAATGGTTTGAAACCAATCTACTGCAGCTTCGTTGCCTTCTTTCACAATATGATGCAATTTATTGAAATCGCTTTTGTTGGGTTTAAATCAGAGGGTTCATTTTTTCCTGATTACGAAGTAAGATCCAGACTCCCATTGTCGATATTAGCGCGTATATTATTAGATGCATACGCATTGAGAACAAGCGAGTAAAAGAGAACATGGATCGTTTACTTTCATACTCTATGAACTTATTTTTTTTGAATAAAACAAACGAAAGACAGTGGAGTGATCATCAATGAATGATCCTCCTCTGTCTTTCTCGGTTACTTTAACCAGCTATTTATATGATTTACTTATACTATTTTGAAAAATTACAAAAGCAAAAAAAACGATTCTTTTAGATAGCTATTGATTCTTTTTTGAAGAACAGTTTTTTGCTGAGAGTTGCTTTTCTGCTGCCCAGTGATTGATGGGACCATACTTGTGACCGACAATGATTTCTTCACCAATTGCAATATTGACGTAGTCTTTTGCCGTTCGGATTGCTTCTTCTACTGTTTTTCCCTTCGCTAATTCTGCAGCGATGCAAGCCGACAATGTGTCTCCTGTACCGTTGATTCGATCTGTCGGATAAAAGACTGCACTTAACCAAAATGATCGTCCAGATTCCAGCAACACATAATCTCTTACTTCTTCTTGATTACTTTCTTTCGTATGAAATCCTTTGATCATCACATTTTTGGCACCCATTGCTTGTAAGTCAACAGCGGCCTGAACATAATCTTCATCTGTCGTTAAGGTTCGTCCAGTTAATTTCTCTGCTTCATAGAAATTCGGCGTCAAGACAGTCGCTAACGGTACTAGTTTTTCTTTCAGACTACTTAAAGCAGCCTCTTCTAATAATAGATTTCCATGCTTCGTCACGATTACTGGGTCGACCACTAATGGACCAAAGTTATACTGTTGATAATTTTTAACTACTGTTTCAATCAATTCTGCATCAGCTAGCATACCTGTTTTAGCCGCTCTTATTTGATAGTCTTCAGCGATCAAAGAAAATTCTTTATCAATGAACGCACTTGGTAAGGTCACACTTGCTCCGATCCCATAAGAATTTCCTGCCACACAAGCCGTCATAACTGATACACCATAGACGCCACGGGTAAAGAAAGTATGCATATCTGCTTGCATTCCTGCACTTCCATCACTGTCTGATCCCGCGATCGTCATGACTTGTACATATTGGTCGTTCATACGCTTCATTCCCTTTTTTATTTTTCCAACTCATTCCCTATTCTACACAACTATACCACTTCTTACTTTAAGGAATCAAATCGTAGTGGATGGACAATTGTTGATTGCAGCTTTTGTCAAATTAGTAATATTCAAGATATCTCCTTAAGAATAGTGATCTTTTTAACTAATCACTTACTAATTAGTTAAAAAGATGAAATAAGCAAAATACAGCATAAAAAAACCGAAGAATACTGACATAAACGAGATGATGCTCAGCTTCTTCGGCTTACTTTTTTATTTGCTTCTTCAGTGTACTACTCAGTTCTAGCATCATCTCACTAACTAGCGAGTGACGTTATTTTACTACCAACACATTGCACGGTGCATGTGTGACTACATAAGAAGTAGTTGACCCAACTAAGACACGTTCCACGGCATTCAATCCTGTAGCCCCCATAACAATCAAATCAATTTTTTCCTTTGATTCATTGAAATTTGCAATCAATGTTTTCGGATATCCATACAAAATATACGTCTCGATATCTGTTAGTCCCTTTTCAATTGCTAAGTTGCGATGCTCTTTCATTTGGTTTTCTGCAACTTCATCTAATTCCTCTTGTAAGTTCGTTGTAACAAATGCAAAATCACCGAAATAGTTACCCGTTACTTCGTTTACGTACAAAATGTGTAGCTTTGCCTGATTTCTTTTTGCAATTGTAACTGCTTCAGAAAAGGCTTTTTCTGCTTTTTCTGATCCATCAATTGCTACTAATATATTTTTATAGGTGTCTGCCATTGAAACCGCCTCCTTTACAATCAGTGTAGCACGATTATTTTAAGGGAACAACTAATTTACTAGCACTGACCAAACTTAGCGATTCGCTTGTCTTTGAACTTGTTCATGCGGTTTTCTTTCATTAGAGCTGTGACCTTCTTGGCTTGCTTTTTCTTTTATCTGAGTCATACGCAGTTTTTTTTCTAGCAGCTTCATTTGTCCTAAATTACTTTTCGATTCAAAATAATCCGTGGCAGGAAATAACTTCTTCTTTTCGTTCGTCTCTGTTAAAACCATATCATTATTTAACTTCTCATGCTTGGTCACTATTGACTCTAATGATATTTCAGTCTGTCTTTCCTTATTCACTGGTTCTTTTTCTTGAAGTTCTTTAGGTAATACTCTTTCTAAATTTGAAGCGATACCTGTATAAAAATTGATTATTTTTTGTGCTTTACCCCGTAATCTCCATTGATCAAAATTACCACACGCTTGAAAAGAGTATAATTTAGGTCTATAAATTGGGTTTAAATTTATATTCTTGAACCCAACATAATCGACGAGGATCGCTCGTAAATTTTCACAGCACCAAGCTGGATTTTCTTGATACAAATCATAGATTTGTTTTTCTACTGTCATTTGACTTCTTACTTGCGGGGCATGTTTTCGTGCAAACTTCCTAATGTTAGTATTTCTTATAGCGAACTCATTATCGACAATTTCACGAAATTCTTTTGAAGAAGTTAGCGAAACAAAAGGAAGTCTGTCCTGACATTTTTTCAGTAATTTTTTCCCTATTTCAGGTTGTTCCTTTATTAAATTTAGAATAATTGGATAATTCGAAAGATGATCCCTAAACTTTTCTTCTACACTTTTATCGGAGTCATCCTTGTTAATCTTGACTACTGATTGTTCGATTGCTGCTATTAATTCTTCTTTTACTATATTATTTTCCGCTTTGTCGGTTGGAATATTCTCTATTAGAATTCCTTTTCGTTCCATATGTTTTTCAATTACTTTTGCAATTGTTTTAAGTATGGATATATGATTATTATCGTTTACTATAGGACCTTCATCAAAAGTGTCTATCCACTTTTGCATTTGCCCGTATGTAAAATGGATACCTATTTCCTCTAATCTTTCTCTTGTTATTTGATATTCTTTATCTATTTCCTCCAAATTCCTAATTTTAGGAGGCAAAATTTGTTTAACTATTTCTGGAAAGTAATAAACAAGTTTTTGCTGCTCTAATGTTTCTTTCATTTCATCCATCAATGAAAATAAGAATCTATCATTTTCTTGTTTTACATTTTTATTTGTTGAGGGGGCCTTCCATTTAGTCTGATCTAGTTGATTTATAGGAGCTACAGAATCAATTTTCTGATAAAATTCAGAGCGATTTTCATCAGTCAATGATGAATCAACATGTTGTAGGACAAACTCTTTAATTGGTGTAAAGGACGTTTGACGATAAACTGCTACGAGTGGATCAATCTCTTGTTTGTTTTGGTTTACTACTCGCTCCAATTCTAAAGCTATTTGAAGATTGATTTCTTCTGCAACTGCACGGATAACTTCTTTTTCAGTAATCAATTTGTTTAGCTTTTCTTTTTCAGTTACTGTTAAATAATCCCTCAAACTGCCAGAGATTTTCCCTTTAAAAGATAAGTTTGTTTTTTTGAGACAAACATCTACATAAGCTTTTAATTCAAGTTTTGATAAATTCTCCTTCTTTAAGAATAGTGGAAGATATAGGTCTTTTTTTAGGTAAGCGTAAAACTCTTCCCTTTCCTCCAAACTTAAATTTGGTTTCATTACTGTTTGAATCGCTGCTTCTCTTTGCATATTGGTGTCTAATTTTTCAGCTAGTTCTTTGATAAATTGCTGTAATTGATTTTTGCTCGGAAAAGAATCAGAATTAGCCTGACCTATCTGTATTCCTTTACTCCCATCCTTTTGATAGTTATAAACGCCATTCCTTACTAATTCTTTCAGTTGGTTATCATTCTCAATCTGCTGCTGCTTCTTTTCAGTTTCCAAAATATTTTTTTGCTGCGCCATGTCGAGCTTTTGATTATAAATTTCTATTATTTGTTTGGCTCTTCTTTGACTTTCCTCATTAGGAGATATTAGAATATCTTTCGCTTTTTCATTGATACCAGTTGATGCCAAATATTGGATTAAATCTGCACAAAACGGGAGGTCTTGCTTACCTAGCTCATAAATTTGTTCAGATAACTCTGTATCTTCCCCTAAATCTTCTCTTGCAAGTTGATGTGCTGAATTTTTAAAATGAGCAACGACGGTTGGCGTTGTCTTTGCAAAATCTTTCAACGGAACTGCCGGAGCAATTTTTTGATAGTATGTAAATAGTTTTTTGACTCTATAGTCTTTTTCTGCGAGCGCTAAAATTTCTTCATCCGTTTTCGATTGACTTGCTTCCACCTCTTGGCTAAAACGTTTTAATCTTTTCTCTATTCTCTTCTTTACAGCGATAAATAAAGGCTCAATTTCGGCTACAGATTGCCATGTAGGTAATAAAATGATTCGGCTAATAAAACCGGTAATATTCGATTGTTTCTGTTTATTAAGTTCTAATACTGACTGCCAGTTCCTTCCCTTTTCTTCATCATACAGTACCCACTTATCCTTTAATTTATTTAAAGCCTTATTTTTTTTTGGTAGAGATAAAATGTGTTTCCCATTATGAGATTTTTTTTTGACTGAACTATATATATTTTCAAAATGACTGTCCATATATCTATATTTATCATCATCATCAAAACGAGAAATTAGAGCAAGAAAAACTTGTAATTCTTCCTTGACACTTTTTGGTTCATCGTTTTTTTTGCTTTCTATTTCTTCGGTAGACTTCTGGACATAAACCATCCTCTCAGCTAGAGAAGACAGATTATGCTCTCTCAATCTTCCTATGTCTTCAAGGCTGATTTTTGTTCGATAGTTCTCCCCATTTTTTTGTTGAGAATGACGTTGTCTTTGAATAAAAGAGTCAACTTCAAAGGTTAATTTACTAGATTTGCTTAGTTCATAAAGTGCAATACGTTTTTTAAATTCTAAATTTTTTTCAGCATCTAAAGACAATTGTGCTTGATTTTTGATGAACTGCTGAGTATCAACTGAATTCACTTTTTCATACATCTCCGTAAAGAAGCCGATTGATACTCCTATGTCATATCTTAATCTTTCATATGCGCTTGGGCCTATTTCGTTAACTATTGTTAGAAGTTGTTTTTTTTCTAAAATCAATTCATCAATATCGATTTGGTTTGGGGTTGCGACATTTTTTTTCAAGTTTTTTATTGTTTCTAAATCACTTGGTATTTCTTTAGCTTCAAGGTAGGCTAGATAATAAATGATCATTTCACTTTTTGATGATACTTCATGGTCAATAAAATACCGTAGTACTTCATCTTTAAAGTCAACAGTCGGTAAAGTAAAGTCCGTTTTTCTACTTTCCTCTTGGAGTTGGTTGTTTATATCAAATGCTAGGTAATTACTTTCAGTCAAATATTTTTGAGCTTGTTCTTTAATCATTTCTCGAGCTAGTATCGAATCACTGTTATTATATATCGCTCTGAAATAATCATCTGTTCCCCTTTTTTTCCCTTGTTGGATTTTTTCAAGTTCGAACACAATATCGCTTTCTAAGTATTTTGCCAGCAATAATAATTGTCTTTTCTCTGAGTATAGCGTTATCACTTCTTTTTTTTCTTTATCCGTTAAATCTTTAATCAAAACTTTTTCAAAAATTATTTGGATATTATTCGGTAATTTTTGTGCATCAAGATACGCCAAGTAAAAAGCCCGAACTTCATTAGCAGATAAGTCTTCCCTCTTAAGAAAACGACTTAGTCCATTTTCTTGAAAATCTACATTTGGTTGTGTGACTGATTTTTTTCTAAATTCATCTTGAAATTGTGTATGAATTTCAAATTCAACATACTTACTTTCCGTTAGGTATTTTTTGGCTTGTTCTTTGATTCTTTCTTGATGCTTTTTCGAATCGGTCTTTTTATACGCCGCTAAGGCCACTAAAAAATAATCATCTGTTACCTGTTTTTTGCCTTGTTGGATTGCTTCAAGTTCATATACAGTCTTTCTATCTAATTCTTTTGTCAGTAGTAACAATTTTCTTTTCTCAGGAACAAGCTCTAACGCTTGTGCTTTTTCAGCAGAAGTTAGCTCGTTCAATAAGAGGTATTTCAAAGTATCTTTTAGAGAATTTGGTAATGTCGTCTCTTCAAGATAAGCCAAATAATACGCTCGTTCCTCGTAAGCCCTTCTGCTTTTTCCATCCACGAGTAGATGGAGACTTTCTTGTAAACGATCATTTTCATTCCATTTTCCCTGAGGTCGTTGTTGTCTTGTCCTGAGCATAAAATCCAAATAATCAAATGTAGTTAAATACTGTTTTGCATAGCCATCAATGATATATCGTTTTTCTTCAATCGTTGTATGTAAGTAGATATGTGTGAATAGATCTGTTGATGCTTTTCTAAATCCTTTTCGGATTTCTTTCAATGCTAATAAGTAGTATGGTTCTACCTCGTTTGTCAGAGATAATTCAACTTGTTCCTGTTCTTTTTTAATTGGCAAATAACTATAGTCAGGATCTGTGGTGGGATGTTCCTTAAGATAGGAGTTAACGGTTGTCTCCATAAACGTATTAAAGTTGAGGTGGTTATCAGAAAAAACATAGGGCTCCACCATTCTTTTAAATAAATCATTTTTCAATTGTGTCGAGGATAATTTCCGGTTTAAAATCAAACTGGCTCGGACTACATCATCCATTTGATTCCCCCATTTTCTTTTTGTACTACTAGAAGGAGACACCAAATCAATAAATAGTTGTTCGATATTATTCATTGATTTAACTATTTTTTCATTCTCGAATGGATGTAAATAATGATAAATTTCCGTGGATTCACTTAGTTCGCTATCATCTAATGAATAACTAGCATAAAATTGCTCTTTAAACTTTTTTTCCTTTTTATCTTTGATATCGTTTATCAACTCTTGAAAAGCCACACAAAAATTTGCCTTTTCTTCTAAAGAAAATAATTTTTTTTTAAGGAACAACTCCCTAAAATTTTGTCTTGTTCCATAGTCAGCCTTAGCGATTAACTGTGTAACCTCTTGCCAGTCTAAAAATATTTTTTTTTGATTTTCTGGCAATCGTTTCAATATACTTTTTTCTAAAATTTCCTTTTTATTCTGAAAAACATGTCCATATAGTACATCTTTTTCATCCCATAATTTATTCAATAAATAAACACTATCCGCCAATAAGTTGGGATTGTTGTATAGGTTAATTGTGATCCACTCTTTATTTTCTTTACAAGATACTTCATTTCCTCTAATCTCCATATATTCTTTCTCATAAAAGTCTCTTTCCATTTGCATTTCTCCGTTCTTCATTAATATACTTAGTTTTTTAGGGAACAACTAATTTACTAGCAATGACAAAACTCAGCGATTCGCTTGTCTTTGAACTTGTTCATGCGTTTTTCTCTCATTAGAGCTGTAACCTTCTTGGCTTGCTTTTTCTATCTGAGTCATACGCAGCTTTTTTTCTAGCGACTTCATTTGCTCTACATTACTTTCTGATTCGGATTGACCAAGAAAAGGATATAGTCTCTTCTTTTCGTTCGTCTCTGTTACATCCATATCATTATTTAACTTCTCATGCTTGCTCACTATTGATTCTAATGATATTTCAGTTTGACTTTCCTTATTCGCTGATTCTTTTATCTGAGTCAAACGCAGTTTTTTGTCTAACGGCTCCATTTGTCCCAAATTACTTTTCGGTTCAAAATGATTTGTGGCAGGAAATAACCTCTTCTTTTCTCTCGCCTCTGTTAAAGCCATATCATTATTTAACTTCTCTTGGTCGCTTACTATTGACTCAAATGATACTTCAGTTTGGCTTTCCTTATTCGTTGATTCTTTTTTTTGAAGTTCCTTAGGTAATACTTTTTTTAAATCTAAAGAGATATCTATATAAAAATCGGTTATTTTTTTGGCTTTATTTAGTAATCTCTGCTGACTAAAACTCCTATCCACTTGAAAAGAGTATAATTCAGGTCTATATATTGGGGTTAAATTTTTCTTCTTGAACCCAGCATAATTGACGAGGATCACTCGTAAATTTTCACAACACCAGAATGGATTTTCTTGATACAACTTATAAATTTTTCTTTCTTCAAACAATCGTGCTCTTTTTTCTCTCGCATATTCTAATGCAAAACGTCTAATCCCGGTATGTTTTTTGAGGAACTCTCTATTCATCATCTGAAGAAATTCTTTTGAAGAAGGTAGCGAAATAAAAGGAAGTCTGTTCTGACATTTTTTCAATAATTTTTCCCCTATTTTGGGTTCTTTCCTTACTAAATGGTTGAAGATTGGCTGAGTCGAAAGATGATTTATAAACTGCTCTTCTATACTGATCCTAGGGTCATTCTTATTAATCTTAGCTACTGATTGTTCGATTTCTTTTTTCAGTCTTTCTTTTATGCTATTTTTTTCTTCTTTTTCGGTGGGGATATTTTCTATTAGAGTTCCTTTTCGTTCCATATGTTTTTCAATTACTTTTGCGATTGTTTGAAGTATGGATATTTGAATATTATCGGTTACTATCGGGCCTTTTTTATATGTAGCTTCCCAATTTTTCATTTGATCGTCTGTAAAATGGATACCTAATTTTTCCAAACTTTCTCTCGTTACTTGATGAGAATTAAATTCTCCGACTATTTCAGGAAAGTAATAGGCGATTTTTTGTTGTTCTAATGTTTCTTTCATTTCATTAATTAGTGAAAGAAAGCCTATTTTAGTTTCTTGTCCTAATTCCTCTTTGTTTGTTAAGTGTTCCCCAAAATTAGTCTGATCTAGATGCTTTATAGAAGCTGCAGAACCAATTTTCTGATAAAATTCAGAGCGATTTTTTTCAGTTAGTGATGAATCAACTTGTTGTAGGACAAACTCTTTAATCGCTGTAAAGGTTGTTTGACGATAAACAGTTACGAGTGGATCAATCTCTTGTTTGTTTTGGTTTACTACTCGCTCCAATTCTAAAGCTGTTTGATGACTGATTTCTTCTGCAACTGCACGGATAACTTCTTTTTCAGTAATCAATTTATTTAATTCTTTTTTTTCAGTTATCGTTAAAAAAACCCTCAAATTGCCAGAGATTTTCCCTTTAAAAGATAAGTCTGTTTTTTTAAGACAAACATCTACATAAGCTTTTAATTCAAGTTTTGATAAGTTATCCTTCTGTAAAAATAATGGAAGAAACGGGTCGTTTTTTAGGTAAGCATAAAACTCTTTCCTTTCTTCCAAGCTTAAATTTGGTTTCATTACTGTTTGAATCGCTGCTTCTCTTTGCATATTTGTATCTAACTTTTCAGCTAGTTCTTTTATAAATTGCTGTAATCGAGTGTTGCCCGAAACAGAACCAATATTAGCCTGTCCTATATGTATTTCTTTCCCATCACCCATTTGATAATTATAAACGCCATGTCTTACTAATTCTTTCAGTTGGGTGTCATTTGCAATCTGCTTTTCTTTCCTTTCCTTTTGTAGAACTTTTTTCGATTGCTTAGTTTGCTGTGGCTTTATGAACTTTTGATGATAATTTTCTATTATATATTCGGCTCTTTCTTGACTTTCCTTATCAAAAGATTTCGGAATACCTTTCGCTTTCTCATTATTGTCAGTTGATAGCAAATACCTAATTACATCTACACAAAACGGTAGGTCTCGCTTTCCCAGTTCATAAATTTGTTGAGATAATTCCGCATCTTTTCCAAAGTATTCTCTTGCAAGTTGATGTGCTGAATTTTTAAAATGAGCAACGACGGTTGGCGTCGCCTTTGCAAAATCTTTCAACGGAACTACTGGAGCAATGTTTTGATAGTATGTAAGTAGTTCTTTGACTTTAGGGTCTTTTTCTGCGATCGCTAAAATTTCTTCATCCGTTTTCAGTTGACTTGCTTCCACCTCTTGGCTAAATCGTTCTAATTTTTTCTCTATTCTCTTCTTTACAGCGATAAATAAAGGATCAATTTCAGCTACAAATTGCCATTCAGGCAATAAAATGAATTGTTTAATTATTTTGATATACTTCGATTGTTTCTTGTCATTCAGATCTAACACGAACAGCCAGTTGCTTCTATTTTCTTCAATAAATAATACCCTCAGATGTTTCAATTTATTAAACGTTCTAACTGATTGTGGTATAGAATAAACTTGGTTCCTCCGATGAGCATAATGTCTGACGTACCTGAATATATCTTTCAAATTACTATCTATAAATGTATATGAATCATTACTATCAAAACGAGAAATTAAAGTAATGAAATCTTTTAATTCTTCCTTGACAGTTTTTGGTTCATCGTTTTTTTTGCTTTCTATTCCTTCGGTAGATTTCTGATCTAAAACCATCGTCTTAGCTAGGAAAGACAGGTTTTGCTTCCTCAATTCTTCTATGTCTTGAAGACTGACTTTCGTTCGATGGTTCTCCCCTTTTTTTTGTTGATAATGACGTTGCAGTCCAATAAAAAAAGCAACTTCAAAGGTTAGTTCGTCAGACTTGCTTAATTCATAAAGTGCAATGCGTTTTTTAAATTCTAAATGTTTTTCAGCATCTAAATACAATGATGCTTGTTTGTTGATAAACTGATGATGCTCATTAGACTTCGCATTTTCATACATCTCCGTAAAGACGCCGATTGATATTCCTGCATTAGCTCTTAATTTTTCATATACACTTGGATCTATTTTGTTAGCTATTGATAAAAGTTTTTTTTTTTCTAAAACCAAATCTTCGACATCGATTTGACTTGGAGTTACGACAGCTTTTTTTAAATTTATTATTGTTTCTAAATCACTGGGTATTTCTTTAGATTCAAGATAGGCTAGACAATAAATGATCAGTTCATTTTTGGATAATACTTCATGGTCAACAAAATACCGTAGTGCTTCATCTTTAAAGTCCACTGTCGGTAAAGTGACGTCCATTTTTCTACTTTCCTCTTGGAGTTGGATTTTTATGTCAAATTCCAGATAATTACTTTCAGTCAAATATTTTTGAGCTTGCTCTTTAATCATTTCTCGAGCCAATATCGAGTCACTCTTTTTATATATCGCTAAAAAATAGTCATCTGTTCCCTTTTTTTTACCTTTTTGGATTGCTTCAAGTTCTAATCCAATGTCGCTTCCTAAGTATTTCCCCAACAGTAACAATTGTTTTTTTTCTAAAGATTGCGTTATCACTTCATTTTTTTCTTTATCCGTTAAATCTTTAGTTAAGTGTTCTTCAATAATTACTTGGATATCATTCGGAAATTTTTGTGCATCTATATACGCCAAGTAAAAAGCTCGAATGTCATTAGCAGATAAGTCTTCCCTCTCAATAAATCGTCTGAATACTTTTTCTACATTCGGTTGTGTAACTGATTTTCTTCTAAATTCTTCTTGAAAATAGGTATAAATTTCAAATTCAACATACTTACTTTCAGTTAAGTATTTTTTGGCTTGTTCTGTGATAATTTCTTGAACCTTTTTCGAATTGGTTTTTTCATATAACTCTAAGAAATAAGCGTACGTCACCTTTTTTTTGCCTTGTTGGATTGCTTCAAATTCATATACAGTCTCTATATCTATTTCTTTTGCCAACAGCAACAATTGTCTTTTCTCAGGAGCAAGCTCTATCACTTGTCTGTATTCACCAGAAAATAGCTCGTTCAATAAAAGGTATTTCAAAGTATCTTTTAGAGACTTTGGTAATGTCGTCTCTTCAAGATAAGCTAAATAATACGCTCGTTCCTCGTAAGCCGTTCTGCTTTTTCCATCTAGGAGTAGATGGAAATTTTCTTGTAAAGAATTGTTTTTATTCCATTTTTTCTGAATATGTTGTTGTCTTATCCTGAACATAAAATCCAAATAATCAAATTTAGTTAAATACTGTTTTGCATACCCATCAATGATATCTCTTTTCTCTTCAATCGTTGTCTGTAAGTAGATATGTGTGAATAGCTCTGTTGATGCTTTTCTAAATCCTTTTCGGACTTCTTTCAATGCTAATAAGTAGTATGGTTCTACCTCGTTTGTCAGGGATAATTCAACTTGTTCCTGTTCGTTTTCAATTGGAAAACGACTATAGTCAGGATCTGTGGCAGGATTTTTCTTAAGATAGGGGTTAACGATTATCTCCATAAACGTATCAAACTCGGGTTGTTCATGGGAAAAAACCTGAGGTTCCACCATTTTTTTGAGTAAATCATTTTTCAATTGTATCGAGGATAATTTCCGTTTTAAAATCAAAGTGGCTCTGACTACATCATACATTTTACGTCTTTTGTCTGTACTACTGGAAGGAGACACCAAATCAATAAATAGTTGTTCGATATTGTTCATTGATTTGGCTATTTTCTCATTCTCGAATGGATATAGATAATGATAAATTTCCATGGATTCACTTAGTTCGTTATCATTTAATGAATAATTAGCATAAAATTGCTCTTTAAACTTTTTTTCCTTTTTATCTTTGATATCGTTTATCAACTCTTGAAACAGCACACAAACTTTCGCCTTTTCTTCTAAAGAAAATAATCTTTTCTTATGGAACACCTCCATAAGTTTTTGTCGTGTTGTAAGATTGCCTTCAGAGATTGCCTGGGTGACTTCTTGCCAATCTAAAAAAATTTTTTTCTGATCTCCTACCAATCGTTCTGATATACTTGTTTTTAAAATTTCCTTTTTCTCCTCCGTATCCTTTCGAGGTAGTACATCTTGTTCATCTAATAATTTATTCAATAAATAAATACTATCCGCCAATAAGTTGGGATTATTGTCTAGGTTAATTGTGATCCACTCTTCATTTTCTTTACAAGATACTTTACTTCCTTTAATCTGCATACAGTATTTCTTATAAGAGTCTCTTCCCATTTGTTTTACTCCTTTTATTCAGAATTTGCCCTCATTATGTTTTTATCTATCTAATTTTCTATCAATCAATAGATTGACTGACTTTTTCTTCAAGTTAGATGGCAATCAGGAAGGATACTGAACTCAAGAAAGATGATTTCCAAATTCATCGATTATAACTAAGTTTTTCTGATAATTGTCTATCGTTAGGCATGCTCCTCTCATTTGTGCTTTCACCTCTCTTTATTGACGTGCCGTGTGTTCTTTCTGGTACCAATGGTGAATTAGTAGAGCAATTTCCTGCTTTTTCCATTATTTGTTGCATGCTAACTTGCGTTCTTTGATTGCCCTTCACTGATTGATCATTTTGCGTGATAAAATCAAATGAGATCATAGTACTTTTTGTTTGCCCAGGAATGTTTTTCTGCAATTCTTGTAATTCTTTCGGAAGTATCTTTGATATACCTTGTTTTTTCATTACTTCTTTATAGCCCACTAGTACTGATTCTGCCTTCTTTCTTAGGGGATAACCATACATTTCTCTATCTCTTGGGTCTAAACTTACCGATATACCCGCATAATCGACAAGCATTACACGCATATTTTCTGCACAATAATTGTCATCATTATAAAATAATTTGTAAATGGATTTCTCAACTTGGATTCTTTCTTGTTCTGTTTCATTATATTCTTTTAAAAATGGAGAGAATGGGGTATTTTCATACCATTCATTGATTAGCTTACGTAATTCAATAGGGTAAGAAAGATTAATAGTGGGTAATTTTTTTAACAATACCTTTTTCAATGTAGGTGATTCCTCTAAAATATTTTTGACTGGGAAACCTTTTCCTCCATACTTTTGAATGCTGCAACGAGTAAAATTTTCAACAAATTGATCTTCTATAGTCCTTTTTTTATCGTTTGGGTTAATCATACGCACAGATTGTTCAATCTCTTCGATTAAGTTGTCTTTTGCCTCATCTAAAGATTTCTTCATTGATGGGCTTTCCACTTGATTCATTTGTTCCTCATATTTTTTCTTTAAAAGTTCGTTTATTTTTTCAATAGTTGTGTTAAATGTTACTCCCATTCCACTTAAAGGATATATTTCTTTTTGTTCATTTAAATCCCCTATCCTTATGCCTTCTATAAAGTTATCAAAAAATATATCTCTCCAATTTTCTATTTGCTCATCTGAACAAGTTATGCTTACTTGTTTCAATTTTTCTTTTATTAATTCATTTTCAGAATTTCCCTGATGGTTGTTCCAATCTATCTTTCCAATTTCTTTGATTATTTCAGGAAGATAATACTTGATCCCTTTCTCTTCTAGATTGTCTTTTATTTCAGCAATTAATGGCAATCGTTTTAAGTTAGTTGCTTCTATCCTCTCTGCAACTTCTGGACTGATTGCAGAAACTAACGAAAACAGGTCTTCCTTGTTTGACCGAGAATTTTCTCCTTCTGCTGTAGTAAGAGACACTTGTTTGCTAAGGTCTTTCAGCTTATGGTTAGAGTTAATTTTATTATAAAATTGCATACGATCTGCTTCATTAAAAGAAGAATCAATCAGTGATGTAATTGATTCTTTTATTAATAGGAATGGCGTATCATTATAAATGGATACTAGCCAATTTATCTCACCTACTTCTTCTTTCTTTAATACCTTTTCAAATTTCACTGCTGTTTCATAATCCCGTTGTTCTGCTAAGACACGTACTATCTCTTTTTGACTAACCATTTCTTTCAACTGACGTTGTTCCTTGTCTGTTAAAAAAACATCTAGTTTCTGATCCACTTGTTCTTTAAATGGCAAATCACTTTTATGTAGGCAAGCACTAACACATGCTTTTAATTCAATTTTCGATAGGTTTTCTTGCTTAAGAAACTGTTGAAGATACGTATCCTGCTTCATAAAAGCATAAAACTTTTGTCTTTCTTCCACACTTAAATAGGGTTGCATGATCGTTTGAATTGCCGCTTCTCTTTCTGTTGCTGTATTTAAATCATGTACTAATTCTTTAATAAAATATTGCAATTGAACATTAGCGGGTCTCCTATTTTCAGGAGAACTGGTTTCAGGAGCAATCATTCGTTCCACCAGATAATTCGTCAGCTCATCTGACTGTAATTGTTGAGTCAAATACACACCTGCTCGAACTAATTCTTGATTCTCCATATTGTTCGCACATTCTTTTTGATCTTGTTTTTTTTGCACGACATGCTGATATTTTTTTAATGCTAGTTCCATTTCTTTATGAGCAATCTCTCTTCCAGCGGAATTTTTTGATTTTTTATAGCTCTTTTTTTTCTTAAGAAATTCTTGATAGGCAACTTCTTTGAGACTTTCTTCTTTAGTTGTATTGGTTTTGTCTTTTTCTCTCTCAAGCCTTGGTTTCGTTACAAAAGCTGTAAACTGCTTAGTCATCTCTAGATCATGGTATTTATTGTGAAACGCAACAATTGCCTTAGCTGTTTCAGTCGGACTTACTTCTTGATTTAAAATGACAAAAGGATCCCAATCAAACGGCTGACTTGATTGCTCTATGATTGGTGTTGAGATTGGCCTTTCAACATTTCCAACTACTTCATTAGCTACTTTATTAACTACTTTTTTGCCAGTCAATTCGCTACGCATGGACGGAAGTGGGTATAGGTCATGATAGCTTTCTACTATCTTCTCCATTTTATTTTGTATTAAAATATTTGGATGTATTGGTAAAGGGTTAGGTTGCTTATTAGTGTATTGTGCGCTCAAGTACTGAATCATTTTTGCACAATATAATGGATCCAGTTTCCCTAGCATGAAAATTTGCTTTGCTAATTTTTTTCCTGGACTTTGATATGTTTCCTCAATTTGATGCGCTAAATTGGCAAAATAGGTAGACACCATTGGAATCGTCTGAGCATAATTTTTTAAAGGATAAGAAGGCAGCATATTTTGGCAACAAACGAGTAAATCTTTAAGGCCCGGTTCGTTTTCTACAAGTTTTAAAATCCTTTTATTCGTTAATGACACGTCACCTTTATCCTCATAATCCTTTTGAATCAACGTATCTAAATATGGAATATACTCATGTACCTTCTTTTCAAACTGAACGAGCAATGTATTTAGTAAATTATTATAGTGTAAGTTGGAATCTGACAGAACCTCCGCAATTTGTTCTTTTTCTGACTTTAGTCCCTTATCAAGATTTTTGAATATTCTTCTTAGTATTTGGTTTCTACCTACCTCTTTAAACCTTACACCCATTGCGTTAAATTCACTTTTTAATTGACGATTGATTTCTATCGCTGTTTCATCATAGGACACAATAGCTTCTCTTAGTTTTAGATCTTGATAATCACACTTATTGTTCGTTAATATTTTTACAACAACTGGCTGAAGTAAATTGGCTGGCGCGATCTCATCTAGTTGTTCTTTAATTTTTTGGAGTTTAATAATTCTACGATCATTGTCAACGTGAAATTTAGCATAACCCCAAATTAAGCTAAATCCATCAGAATCATGAAACTTAACTTTATTTAAAAATCCTTTCAATTCTTCAACTTTTAAAGAAGTCTTGATCTCTTTTTTTTCTAAATCGTTTAAATGCGAGATGGAGCGGTCGATTGCTTGATCTTTTAAACGTTGTTCCCAATGTGGAAATCTCACTTGGACTTTGACCAAAGAATCGATTAGTTGTTCCTTGTTTAATCGCCTAAGTTCAAGAGGATCTATAAGATTAGCATTGACTTGTTGCAGCCCGTTTCTCACTTGCAACTCTTCAATGACTGGAAGACTCATTGCTTTTTCGAATGCTCGTTTACGTTGGGTATAGACTGCAGATGCTTTTAAATCAGGCCCACCTTCTTTGATTATTTCTTTTAGTTTGATTTTTTTAGTAAACTCTAAATGTTCTTTTTGATTTAAATGTAACGATGCCTGTTCTTTTATCCATTGTTGGGTATAGGAAGATACGTTGTTATATAAATCTGTAAAGAAATCAATTGTTGCTGCTTTGTTTTCTTTTTTTATTTTTAAGAATTCCAATGTACGTTCTGGGCCTATTTCTTCAGACAAGTGGATAAGTCTTTGTTGTTCTGAAATGAGTTCTGACAATTTCAGATTTTCGTCTACAGTTAAATCTTTTTTCAAAGCGTGTATCAAACTTTTTTTGATATCCATTGGTATCACTTGTTCTTCTATACAGGCTAAGTAATACGCTCTAATTTCAAGTGGTGATTGCATTTTCTGGTCAAGAAACACCCGAATTTTATCTTCGCTAAACTTAATATTCGCTAGCTTTAATCCTTTTTCTCTCAATGCATCTTGCATCTGACTTTTCACTGCAAATTCAGCATGGTTAGCAGGACTTAAACATATTTTTGCTTGTGTTTTGATGTATTCTTGGTTAGTCGTTGAAAAGGATTTTTCATAAATATCTGTGAAAAAACCAAGCCTTCCTTCTTGTTTTCCTTGCTGTATTTCTTCAAGCTGGAATACGTTTTTTAAATCTAGCTCTTTTGACAATTGGATAAGAACTATTTTTTGAGGAACTAAGGCTTGCACTTCATTTCTTTCTTCACTTGTTAAGTTTTTCTCAAAATATTGTTGTAAACTCTTTTTCCAACTATTCATTTGGCTAAGTGGTTCGTATTTCATTTCTAGATAAGCTAACTCATAAGCTCTAATTTCGTTAGGAGATAAATTTTCGCGACTTAGAAATGAATTAAGAAAATCTGTTTTTTCCCATTCCTGTAAATTTTTTTTACTCTCTCCCTCTCGTATCACGTGACCTATTTCAAATCTCACATAGTTTGCTTTACTTAAATGTTTTTTAGCTTGCTCTTTGATGAATTGGCGACAAGTCACTGAAAAAGCTTTTTGATCCATCTCTTTGAACAATTGAGATAGGACTACTTGGTTGCTTTCCTTGCTATTGTCAAGCTTAGTTGCAAGTTCTGGACCTACTTCTTTTCCTAATTGTAAATATAATCTTTTTTCTGAAACTAGATCCATCACTTCTATAATATTTTCTGGTGTTAAACCGTTCAAAAAAGTGTTTTTAAACTTTTCTTTGCTATTTCGGTTTATTTGTCGCTCTTCTAAATAAGCTAAACAATAAGCTCTAATTTCGTTAGGGGATAAATTTACATTTCTAATAAATTGATCAAGAAATTCTGTTTTATCCTCTCTCTGTAACGCTTTTTTTCTCTCTACAGCTCGTACCATTCGAGTTACTTTATATCGAACATAGTTTTCTTCACTTAACCTTTTTTTAGCTTGCTCTTTGATGAATTGGCGACAAGTCACTGAAAAAACCTTTTGATCCATTTCATTGAACAATTTCAGTCGTTCTACTTGATTATCTTGATTGCTTCTTTCATATCTGACTGCAAGTTCTGGCCCTACTTCCTTCCCCAATTGTAGACATAATCTTTTTTCAGAAACTAGATTCTCCACTACTTTAATCTCTTCTGGTGTTAAATCTTTCAAAAAAGGTTTTCTCCAAAGTTTTTTGATATTGCTTCCCAGTTGTCGCTCTTCTAAATAGGCTAAACAATAAGCTTTCACTGCATAAGGAGATAAATCTTTCCGTTTAAGCATAGATTTAAGTACACTTAAAGAAGTGGATTCTTGTTTTATTATATGATTTTTTTGTTCACTATTATGTACTATAAATTCAAATTCTAAATAGCCTACTTTGCTTAAATATTTCTTCGCTTCTCTAGAAATTGCTGTTCTATTCAATGCACCATTCTTTTCATAAATAACTGTAAAAAGATCCCCCGTTGCTTTTTGCTTTCCTCGCTGTACTTCTTCACTTAAATATTTTTCTCTAGTCATTGTTGTTCTATTTAATGCACCATACTTTTTATAAATAGCTGTAAAAAAATCTACTGTTGCTTTTTGCTTTCCTCGCTGTATTTCTTCAAGGGCTAATAAATCATGCGGTTCTATCTCTTCTATCATCTGAATATTTTGTTTTTTTAAAAGCTTGACTTCTTCAAGTTTCTTTTTTTAATAAATTTTTCTCCAAAGTTTTTTTTATTTTATTTTTGGTTTTCGGTAATAAGTTACTTTCATCGATATAAATTTCATAAATTGCTATTTTTTCCAGATGAGACATGTCAGGCAAACGGAGTAAATTGGGAAATATTTTATTATAAAAAACAGAAGAAACAGACTGTGCTTCTTCTACAGATACCTTAATTTTCTTGTTCAAAACATTGATTGTTTGAGATAATTCATAATAGACTTCATCCAAACCGGTATTTTTTTTCAGGCGTGGAATCGCATGGTTTTTGATGAATGAATCCCATTTTTCTTCAAGAACGGGTTGATTACCGGATTTTTTTATTTCAGTAAATATTTTTGTTTTTAGTTTCTCTGACTCTATCTCTCGATCCAGAACCATAACTGCTCTCACTAAATCATTAAACCAAGTAGGGCTAGTCTCACCTTTATTTACCATCGGTTTGATCAACAAATCATTGACCTGTGCTTCCAGTCTTTTAGTTGATTCTGCTGTTTTTTCATTAGAAATCTTATGATAAAAACTGTAGATATCGATTGTTTTCTTTCGTGATTGCTGATCTAATGACTGAACATCTTTAAACTGATCTTCAAAAGCTTGGTCCGCTTCATTAGTTATTTTTTTTAACAGCTTATGAAAAGTAACGTAAGTTTTCGCCATTCCCTCTAAAGATCTGTACTTTAACAATTCATTTTTATGAAGAGTATTTATCCATTCACTGACTATTGCTTGTTCGTTCAAAGTTAAACGTGGCATAACATATCTTTCAAAGTTAACTTGGTGTTGTTCCCAATCCCTTGGAGCAAATGCCGGCTTATTCATGAATAAAAGATTATATAAATAAATACTATCTGACATCAAATTCGGGTTATTCTTTAAATTGATAGATTCATAGCCATTTTTTCCATAGTCCACTCGATCTGCTTTAAAATATACATTAAATAAACCTTCGTTTTTTTCCATTCGATCTCCTTTTCTTTATCGTCCGTTTTTGTAAATTGCAACAAATTTTAATCACTCGTATCCTTGTTCTTACTAGTATGGATAACTGTGTCGGTTCACACTGCTTTTTAGTATTGTATCTACCATTTTTTATGTAATAAACCAATGAAATTGAGACAAAAAGTTTTTATTCTCAAGAAATAAGCCGATAAGCTGAAATTTCTGAAGATTGGTAAAAATAATAAAATCGTTTATTGCGATTATGACCTTTGTACTTCACAACTTTTTGTCCCAGTTTCATTCGTTTTTATTCTAAAAACTATTTACAAACCTTTTTAGGCTTCAAACCCATTTTTCATGGCTACGGTTTTAAACCAATGGCCCGACTTTTTAATCGTCCGTTTACCGTCTTTGTTTAGATCGACAGCAATCAGTCCATAACGGTTTTTATAAGCGTTCGTCCAAGACCAGTTATCCATGCAAGTCCACATGTGGTAACCCACACAATTCGTTCCTTCCTGGATTGCCTGATGCACATATTTCAGATGGTCTGTGACAAAAGTGATCCGATAATCATCTTCAATTACGCCTTCCGAGTTAATGAAACGTTCTTCCCCTTCTACACCCATACCATTTTCAGAGATATAACATTTGATATTGCCATAGTTCTCTCTCGTATTCGTCAAGATATCATAGATCCCTTTTTCATAAATTTCCCAACCACGATAGATATTCATTTTTTTATTAGGCATATCATAATAATCAAAATAATCTTCTGGCATTGGTCCATTCTGATGATCAATCGGTGTTTCTTTTGCCTTGATTCTCCGAGGTTGATAATAATTGATTCCTAATAGATCAATCGTATTTTCTTTGATAATCGTTAAGTCATCGGGCCCCATCTCTGGCATTATCGCTAATTCTTTCACAATAGCAACCAACTCTGATGGAAGCTCTCCTTTTACTGCAGGATCAAGAAAAGAACGATTGAAAAAAGCATCAGCGATTCTAGCAGCCTTGACATCCTCAGGGTTTGTTTCGTCTCTCGGGTAGCTAGGAGTTAAATTCAAAATGATTCCAATTTCTCCTTTTTGTCCCATCTTATGATAGGCTTCAATTGCTTTGGCACTTGCCAAATTTTCGTGGAAACCAACTTGAATAGCCTCTTTTAGATTGATATGGTTAGGATAATGGAACTGATAGAGATAACCGCCTTCTACTGGAACAATCGGTTCATTATGGGTAAACCATTTCTTTACTAAATCCCCAAATAACTCAAAACAGGTTTTTGCATAGGCCACATAGGCGTCAACCGTATCACGAGACAACCAGCCACCTGTTTGTTGTAATTCTAAAGGCATATCAAAATGATATAAATTGACAAATGGTTCAATTCCCTGCTCCAGTAATTCTGTAAAATATGAACGGTAAAATGATACAGCCTGTTGATTCACTTCTCCTTTTCCTTTAGGGAATAGACGACTCCATTGAATGGATGTTCGGAAAGTATTATGACCTGTCTCTTTCATCAATTGAACGTCTTCTCGATATTTCGTGTAAACTTGAGAGGTTTTCTCAGGACCAACTTGATTGAAAAATTTTTCTGGCTCTAGATCATACCAATAGTCCCAAATGTTTTCTCCTTTCCCATCTCCTTTGATTCTGCCTTCTGTTTGTGGTCCACTTGCGGCGGTTCCCCACCAAAAATTCTTTGGAAAATCGTAGTGTTTCATTTCATAATCCCTCAATTCTTTTAGTAATTACCGTAATCATAAACAATCACTAAAAATAAATCAATACTTTTGATAAAAATGACTAGACATTTAAACAGACAGACGTTATACTACGTTTGTAATCGATTGCAAAATAAATTTGAGGTGAAAAAAATGAATGGTTTTATGGATAAACTTTCTCAAAAAATTATGCCCTTAGCCAATCTTTTAGGGCAAAACCGTTACTTAACTGTGTTACGGGATGCATTTATGTTGTCATTTCCGCTAACAATGTTTGGATCAATTGTGGTCGTTGTGAATAATCTACCGTTCTTCAGTGATGGTACCAAAGGCACGTTAAGCACCCTTTTTGGCAATGGTCAAAATGCGACGATGAGTATCATGTCCGTTTTTGTTACATTTGGTATCGGCTATTATTTATCAAAATCATATGATGTAGAAGGTATTTTTGGTGGCGCTGTTTCATTCGCAAGCTTTTTGATTCTCACACCTTTTGTGATGACAACAGCTGGTGGTGAAGAAGTTTCGGGTGTCCTATCACTTGATCGTCTAGGTGCTAAAGGAATGTTCATTGGAATGATTGCTGCCTTTTTAGCTGCGGAAATCTACTGTCGAATCACCAAACGTGGTTGGCAAATTAAAATGCCTGATGGCGTACCACCTGCAGTAACGAAATCTTTTGCCGCTTTGATTCCAGCTGTAGTCACATTGACTGTTTTCTTGATCATCAACGCTGTCATGACTGGCGTATTCAATGCGAACCTTCATGACTTAGTCTATGAAGTTATCCAAAAACCTCTAACTGGTTTAGGTAGTAGTTTACCTGCCACGTTGATTGCCTTATTCTTTGTTCAATTTTTGTGGTTCTTTGGTCTTCACGGTCAAATTATTGTTAATTCTGTTATGGACCCTATCTGGAATACATTGATGCTTGATAATTTAGAAGCTTATCAGCATGGGAAAGAACTACCACATATCATCACAAAACCATTTATGGAAACCTTTACCGTTGGTATCGGTGGCTCTGGAATGACGTTAGCAGTAGTATTATTGATGGCTTTTGTCTTGAAGAAAAAACAATACCGTGATGTTGGTCGTTTAGCGCTAGCACCTGGAATCTTCAATGTCAATGAACCTGCGATTTTTGGTCTACCAATCGTATTGAACGCAACCATTTTGATTCCTTGGGTCGTTGCTCCTTTGGTCGTGACAACGTTCAACTACTTGATGATGGCAGCTGGCATCGTTCCTCCGCCTACAGGTGTTTCAGTTCCGTGGACTGTGCCGATCATTGCTAGTGGTGTTTTAGCTACCAATTCATGGCTAGGCGGTCTCTTACAAGTAGTCGATTTTGTGATCGTCGCTTTTATTTGGTACCCATTCTTAAAAGTATTAGATAAACAACCTGATTTAGACGTTGTGTAAAGCCTTATCTACTCACCTGTGAAGCAAATCATCTTCTTTCTAATAGAGATTAAGCAAATTTTATAATCTAGCATGAACAGTCAAAACATGGAATGATGTGAATTGATTTGTTCATGCTTGTTTCATTGAAATGAGTGATTCAACAACTAAACTTCGTTATTTCTTTCTTGTCGAACGAAATAACTTTCGTTATACTCAATACGAGGTGAATAACGTGCCAAAATATGAAGAAATCGCAAATGTTTTAAGGGAAAGAATCCGTTCAAAAGAATATCCACCAAACAGCTTTTTGCCTAATCAGATCACTTTAGTCGAAGAATTTGGCGCAAGTCGAATGACCATCAAAAAAGCCATCAATATTCTGGCTATGGAAGGATTAGTTTATTCGCAAAGAGGGGCTGGAACCAAAATTTTAGATCATCCTTTTATCGAGAAAGATACCTCCCCTGCCAATGAGTATGAGGGACTCAGCCATCAAATGAAGCGTCGTCATCGTTCACTGACGAGTCAAATCATTCAATTTGATGTCGAGTTTCCGAACCCATTTATTCAAGAAAAATTAATGATTGGTGCCGAACAACCGGTTTATAATATTCACCGTTTACGAATTTTAGACAACGAACCTTATATTTTGGAACATACATTTATGCCTGTACATTTAGTTCCAGGGCTAAAAAAAGAACATCTGCTTTCTTCTATCTATGATTACTTGCACCAAGATCTAAATCTTCATTTTGCAGGCGCCTATCGAGCAATTTCAGCAGATAAAAGTACGCACTTTGATCAGGAATACTTGAATTGTTCGGAAATAGATCCTGTTTTGGATGTGCAACAAGTCGTTTATCTAAAAGATGGTCAGCCCATCGAATATTCATCTAGTAGAAATCGGTTTGATGTCCGCAACTATTCCTTACTTGATGTCCGTTCAAACTAAAAAAATCCGTTTCAAAAATAGGAAACTATTGTGAAACGGATTTTTTGATGTTTACAAAAGAGCGGAGTCAAACAGAATAATTGCCAGAAACGTTCCCACTCACTATACTGTAATTAACACAACGCTTACTTTTTGTAAGTGCAAAGGAGGAACTCTCATGGATACTCAAATCAAAGGCATCCACCATGTTACCGCTATGACTTCAAGTCCCACTAAAATTTATCGTTTTTTTACGGATATTTTAGGAATGCGCTTAGTAAAAAAAACGATCAACCAAGATGATATCGAAACGTATCACCTTTATTTTACAGATGAATACGGCTCCCCTGGAACTGACATGACTTTTTTCGCTTTTCCTAATCAACCTCAAGGAAGTAAAGGAACGGATACGATTTCTAGAGTGTCCTTTCGAGTACCAACTGATGAAGCATTGACTTATTGGTTCAAACGCTTTGAAGAAAAGAATGTTCTTCACTCTGCGATCAAGGAACGTTTTTCAAAAAAATATCTGGAGTTTGAAGACTTTGATCATCAATTCTATCAATTGATTTCTGATGAAAACAATACAGGTGTTGCTGGTGGTACTCCTTGGAAGAACAGCAATATTCCATCAGAATATGCAATTACAGGCTTGGGACCAGTTTTTGTCCGAGTGAGTCAAATGGAACCATTACAGTTACTATTAGAACAGACTTTAGAGTTTAAACTTACTGATCAAACAGGAGCTTTTTCGCTCTTTGAAGTCGGTCAAGGCGGTAATGGAGCAAGCATCATTGTTGAACAGCGAGCAGATTTACCAAAAGCAATCGAAGGATTCGGCAATATCCATCACCTTGCCTTGCGTGTCGCTGATGAAGAAGCCTTACGTCACTGGATACATGTGATCAATCAGATAAACGTACCAAGTTCAGGGTTTGTGGATCGCTTCTACTTCCAATCAGAATACTTCTTAGCTGCCACCCACGTTCTCTTTGAATTAGCAACAGATGGACCTGGTTTTTTTGGAGATGAATCAGCAGATACAGCTGGCGAAAAACTATCACTCCCACCACAACTCGAAAGTAAAAGAGAAGAAATCGAAGCGTACATTCGTCCCTTCGATACTCAGGATGCCAACCAACAACGAGAATGATCTTCTTTCTATCCAGACATTCGATTCCAAGAAGCATATCTTTCAAGAAAAAGAGGTCAAATCATGGAATATTTTTTTCAAGCGGGAAAACAAACAAGTAGAAATTTACTCCTTCTTCATGGTACAGGTGGCGATGAATATTCTTTACTTGAAACCGTCCAGTTCCTTGAACCGGATGCTACGATTCTTTCATTTCGTGGTTCAATCAAAGAAGACGGAATGAATCGCTTCTTTCGACGGAATGGGTTGAATCAATTCGATTACCAGAGTTTAGCAGAAGAAACAGCGCTTCTGTATCATAAAATCTCAGCAGTTAGCCAAAAAGAAAACATCTCGTTACATGACTGGGTGATCGTAGGCTATTCCAATGGAGCGAATATCGCTGCTCACTTGCTATTATCGAGAAATACTGAGCTGCGAAAAGGAATCCTTTTTCATCCAATGTCTTTAAACGTCAATTATCCAGCAAAAATAATGACTGATACTCAGATCTGGCTTTCTTACAGCAAGACCGATCCAATCGTCTCCTCTGTAGCGATTACGAATCTGATCAAAGATTTTGAAATGCAAAAAGCTCACCTCACATTCCAAGAAACGTTTACTGGTCATCAATTAACAAAGGCTGAATTAATTGCCGCAAAAAGTTGGCTTTCTTCGCTTTCGGTTAACTAATATTGGACCAAGGTTGTGATGCATCGGATTATTTTTTCAAAGTCTCTTTTTCAAAGACTCTATAATGAGGTACGCTCCAAAGGTTGTACGTGAAAACGACAATTTTTGGAGCGTATTTTTTTGTTTCGACCTCTACTCACGAAACAGAAAAATGAATGTAAGTGCTAGATCCAACTATCCATTTTTCTCAAATCATCTCTTTTAACTTTCATTTTGGAAAATCCTTCTTGGCTCCCCCTCATTATAAACGCATCATATTAAAGATAAATAGAAATATTCCTCATTTGAAAAAACTGTAGAATATGGATTTCTATTATAAAAATTAGAAAAAAATGAGTTTTTGATTAGCTAGATTTCCGAAAAATTGCTATAGTTTAATTAATCAGAGTTGCAATCATTTTAGCGTTCGCCAATTTTTTGTCGAGTTAATATGGTTCACTCATTAGGGAGGGGGCACGATGCTTCACAAAAAAAGAAAACAGATTCAACAAGTAATCTTTCTGTTATTGACACTTCTGTCAGTGCTTGCACAAACAAATGTTGTTCAAGCAGTTTCGTTAAATTTATTTGGTACGACTACCGCAACTAATAACAGTCAAACCAGTCCAAATGCGCCTTTTTTAAACCGAGTAAATGTCCCTGTCACTTTTCTCATTGAAGGAAAAAATGGCATCAGCGCTGGGGTTATCACAACTGGCGATAAATATGCCATTTTAGAAGCACCGACTGAAATGGTCGGGTATATCCAACCTAATGGGAATGCGACTGTTCAAACTACTGTTACTGTGCCACTTAGTCAGTCCCCTTTACAATTGATTTTGCCGACCATAACCTCTGTGATTTCGTTGATCGTCAACTCACCTTTAGTTTCCACACAAAATAAAACAGCGGTTAATCAGGCATTGTCAGAATTACGTTCGGAAACTTTTGGTGCCCAGAATCTTACTCTAGCTATCGTCCCACGGTCGAGCACTCAGTATGGCGTAGCGATTAGTCAAGGGCTATTACCCATCCTGACAACGACATTAAAAAATCGGATTCAAAATTTATTAACGATCGTCCAAGCTTTACCGCTGATTGGGACTGTTTTAGGAACATTATTGTCCCCCTTTGTCACAGCTTTGTCTCAATTTATTACGAGTTTAAATTCACCAACTTCTGATAATAGTAAAAATTTGGTTGCTGCTTCGATTTTAGGTAATACGAGTGTTTCGCTACCATTTCTTTTATCTTCGCCCAAATTGACCCAAGATCTAACAGCTAATTTTAAGGGCGGTTTTATTCAAACAGATCAGTCGACGATTCAGTTAGGAACTACTACTGGTACAACACCTGTTTATTTTTCAGCTGGAGCACTCACCTGGCAGAGCACAAGCTTGCCGACTCACTTGAACTTTGGTCAGCACTTGATCCAGACCCAACAGGATGAGCACTTAGTAGCCACCAATAACAATCAAGTAACTACCGGGTCAATTTCGATTACTGATACACGGACAGTTGTAAAAAATTGGCAAATAAAAGTCCAACAACTTAGTCCTTGGCAAAACGGAACCAATCAATTAACGTCCCAATTACAAATCTCAACAGCAGATTTAACAACTACCTTTCCTATCACTGGGATCACAAGTACTGCTAATCAAATGGTCCCTCTATCTATAGGCACGCAACAAACATTACTCAAATTAAATGGTGTAACTGATCCTGGTCAAGTCCAATTAGCAATCAATCAGTTTTCATTAGCGGTTCCCAAAGAAAGTCTGAAAACAAAGGGAACCTACCAAACAATGGTGGAATGGCTCTTATCGGATACACCGTAATTTATTTAGGAGGAAGAAGAAATGAAAAAGAAAACGTTATCTTTTTTTGTCTTGGGAATCAGCTTGTTTTCAAGTTCTCTCGTTTTTGCTGATTCACAAACCCAAGGAGAAGTGGCCTATGTGGAAGGCGCACTTGAATTTGACTATGCTGGCGGTATACCAACTAATTTAGACTTTGGGGATCATCCCCTGCAAACTGCAGCTGCTGAAAACTGGATTGCTACTGCTACAGGTGAACAAACCGGCTCTACACCTACTACTGGAACCGTAGCAGTTCGAGACAACCGAGGAAATCCTGCAGCTACATGGACAGTCAAGTTATCTCAAACTGACCAGTTCAAAACAGCGGATGATGTTGAGCTATCAGGTGCACAGCTCAATTTATCTTTTGGCGCACTTACAAATAACTTAGGGTTAGCCCCTACCAGTGCCTATGAAAACGATGAATTAGCGATCCAAGTATTCAATCAAGATGCTACGATTTTAGATGCAACCGCAGGTCAAAACTCGGGCGATACTGCACTAGCGATTAATCAATTCAGCTTATCTGTTCCAGCGAATACAAATAAAGTAGCCGAACAATATACTACTACATTAAATTGGACTTTCTCATCCAGTCCAACCAACTAAGAAAGGAGGAATGATCGTGAAAAAGTGGTTTTGGATACTACCCTTCTTCTTTCTACTGATGGGAAATCTTACCGTCTACGGCGAATCCTTACAAAGTTTTGATGCACAAATGCAAGGCAATGAATCAACACCATCAACAAACGACAATTATTTTGATCTACAACTAAAACCTGGACAGGAATCGACTTTGAATGTCTTAGTCACGAATCTAAAAGAAACTGAGATCACGATCATTCCGTCCTTTAATCGTGCAAAGACTAATCAACTAGGTGTTGTTGAATATTCTGGTAGAAATCAAGATCGTCCTAATAATTTGCCCATTGATATCGAGAAAATTGTTTCTGTTGATAAGCAAAAGTTTACTCTTGCGGGACATGAACAAAAAAAGATTCCTTTAACCATCAAAATGCCAGAAAAAGATTTTGATGGAGTAATTGCGGGTGGGCTCTACCTCCAAGAAGAACCAAAAAAAGATATACAAGGAAATATTCAACATGTTTTTTCTCGGGAGATTGCTGTCTTACTTAAAACACAACTAAACAAAATCCAACCGAACTTAGAACTAAAAAAAGCAGCACCTACCCAAATCAACCAGAGAAATGCCATCAAAGCAACTTTGGAAAATACTAATGCTGCTTATCTATCTAGTGCTCGTATACACTATGAGATCAAAAAAGAACAACAACAAACCCCAGTACTAACTGGGACCCAGCCCATTTCGTTCGCCCCTAACAGCGGCACGGACTATTTGATTTTTTTAGAAGGAAAAGAATTCGAACCAGGAACCTATCAGCTAATGACGAATGTCAAAAACAAGGAAATCAATTGGCAGCAAAAGATAAATTTTACTATTTCGCAAAAAACAGCTGCAACTTATAATGAACAAAATATATCTACTACAAAGGATGAGCCGCAAAACAATTGGCTCCTTTGGCTAGCTGGAGGTATTATTTTCGCTCTCGTCCTCATTATTGTCTTTTTACTGTATATTGTAAAAAAGAAAAAACGATAACTGTTATCAAACAAAAACTAACTCTACCTAAATTTTCACGAGGCAGAGTTAGTTTTTATTTCTGGTATAGTTTTTATCGAAGGATATACCACCAACCTCATTTGTTCTTTTTCACGAACAACAGTGATTCCATCTATTTATTTCTAACTAACAGCTTCTTATTGTGATTCTCCAAATCGAATGGTATCTCCAATCGCAAACTCTGGAAAGATTTGAGGCTCTACAACGATTGCTCCTGGCAAAACTTCGTTTTCTCCTGTGCGGAAATAAATGGAGATATGTCCAAGGGTTTCAAAGTTATGATTGGCTTCACTGCCAACTTCTTTGATTTGATATTCTTGGTTGCCGATGGTCAGTATATCCCCTGTTTTGATGACATTTTTAGCCGTTTCATGATTGTTATGAACCACACAGATGTCTTTTAATTCAGGTGGTACCTGTTGTCCGAAAAGAATCATTAAGTACTCTGCCGCAAATTCTTCCACTAAAGAACCAACCTCAACAATCTTTGTTGTGTGCATGGTTTTCTCCTCCTTCTATGATAACGTCGTATCTTGTAAATGACGTAACTGCCAAACAGTGGTACTGGCATCTAGTTCAACGTCATCTTCAGTTAAGAAAGAACCCGCCCGTATAAAACGTTTTGCTACTACTTCTCCAGAGATCAGTCCGATCGGGATATGTCCCTCTCGCTTCATTTCTTCGTGGGTCTCAAGTACTCCTCGGACACAAAAACCACCGATTCCATCTAAATGATCCCCAGGTTGAATATCTTTTTTCGCTACCGCAACGGTTTCTGAAATTGGGGCGCCTAATGGAACAATGGCATGATCTTGTTGTAAGACAGCTTTTGCAATCGTAATTGGTGTTTCTAAACTTGCTAAATGATACGGGCGATATAAGATATGATGATCCCGTTCCCCTTTCTTCATCAAGTAATTCATTTCTTCAGCTACTTCGCTATTTTGCCCCTTAACGATAACAAAGACGCCTGGCGCTAAACCATCCACATATTCCACTACACCAAATTGAGATAAGACCCCACCATTTTCTTTTAAATCTAACGAAGTAATGACAGAATCTAGATCCCCTTTCAAACCATGCATACCTACCTTGTCAGGGATATAGCCAATCGCATTTGATAAAAGATTCATTTCAGCCATTGTTTTTGTTCCATCTTGGAAAGCAGCTAGCATATGAGGAGCCATTTGTTTTTTCTGAGCTTCTTTTTCAGCAGTTGCCGGATTTGCGGAAATATTCAATTGATTATTCTTCCCTTTTCCCGCAACTAAGACTTCCATCCCCATAGACGAAGCAAATTCAAATAATTCGGTGGTTGCTGCAGGTTCATCGCCATCTGATCCAGTATAGATCAACCCTGCTGAATCATAGAGTTTATGCATCAAAGGTCCAATAGTGATATCGATTTCAACATTTAATAAGACAAGATGTTTTTTTGCTAATAACGCTTCAAGCGCAATTTTTGCTCCTGCTTCAGGTACACCAGTAGCATCTACGATTACTTCATTCCAATCAGAGTGAATAATTTCTTTAGCATCTGTTGAAATAAGGACATCATTTTTAACTTTTGCCGAAGCTAGATACGCTTCTTTCGCTTTTTGTGCATAATCAAGGGACAAGTCGCTGATCCCTGTTACGATCATCCCTGGAATTGACGCTATTTGTGCAATCATTCCCCTGCCCATTTGTCCTGCACCAATTACACCCACTTTGATTGGATTTCCTGTTTTTTCTCTTAATTGTAATTCACCATATAAAGTCATCTTATGTATTTCCTCCACTCATTCAATTTTTTATGTTTTTTTATAAATATTCTCTAAAGATTCGGTTCACTAATATTTTAGGCGAATTGGCAAAATTACCAATTGTCGAGCCCGCAATATGAGGAGTGATCGTGAGATTATCTAATGTTAGATAAGGATGGTCTGCGGGTAATGGTTCCTGTTCAAAAACATCCACTGCCGCTCCCGTAATCTCTTTGTTTCTTAATGCTTGAATCAAATCTTGTTCATTGACTAATCCAGCACGGGCACTATTGATGAAAACAGCAGAAGGTTTCATTTTCTTGAAATGCGACTCATTGATCATATGTTTTGTTTGAGGAGTCAATCGATAATGCATCGAAAAGATATCTGCTTTTTCCACAAGTTCCTCTAAGCTAACTTGAGTATCAGGGGACGTACCATCAAAATAATCATCAAAGAAAAGAATGTTACATCCAAAAGGTCGCAACAAATGAGCAACTCGTTGGCCAATTTCGCCATAACCAATTAAACCAATCGTTGACTCTTTTAATTCAGGTGCTAATAGCCCATTAGGATAGTACTTTTGCCACTGATGCTCTCTTAATTTTTGATTTCCTCGTGCGATATTTCGAATTTCTGTCAAAATCAAACCAACAGTAAATTCCGACACACTAGTCTTACTTCTGCCAGGAGTATTATAAACAGCAATTCCTTTTTCTTCGGCATAGCTAACAGCGACATTTTCTGTACCTGCTCGCAGTACGCCAACTAATTCCAAATTTTCCGCCCGTTCGATCACTTTTTTACCAATCGGTGCAAATTGAGTAATGATCCACTGATACTCTTCAATATTTTCTAAGAGATACTCTGGTAATTCGACTGCATCACACCCATGTTTTTCAATCTTGATATTATCTTTTTGCAGACTATCTAAATCAGAATGCCGCCATTCTTTGATGTCTACAGAAATTCCTTTTGTAGCTAAATCTTTTAAGCCTTCTTCCATCATTTCTCGATTGATAAATAAATCTGCGATTGCTAAACATTTGATCATTCTTTATTCCCCTCCTCATTTAATACAACTGATACCCGGTAGCTTCCTGGGGTGCTAGCGATCTCGAATGCTTTTTGAATATCCATTAATGGAACTTTGGTTTCGATCAATTTTGATACATCCACTCGTCCTTCATTCAGGAGTGTAGCTGCGTCATAAAAATCTTCTAATGTGGAAGCATACGTACCGATCACTTCGAGACGCATATAATGAATCGTATTTGGCTGGATAGCCATTTCAGGCGCAGGATAACCCGCAGCATAAATCGAGATTTTCCCATCTTTTTCTTTCACCATCTCAAGGGATTGATTCATCGCCAAAGTTGATCCAACTGCGACAATAACGCTGTCAGCCCCTCTCCCATTTGTGAGTTCTTTGACTTTTTGGACTGGATCGGTTTGACTTGCATCAATCGCTTCAAACCCTAATTCCTTGATTAGAGCTAACTTTTTAGGCATGACCTCAGAAATAATGACCCTTGCGCCCATTGCTCGTGCTGTTAGTCCATTAAGAAGTCCCATTGTTCCTCCACCGATGATCACGATCGTTTCTTTCCCAGGCACTATTCGTAATTTTTTCATATTTTGAACGACGGAGGATAAGGGTTCGACAAAAGCAGCTTCTGAGGCAGATAAAGTTGGTCTCATCTTGACGAAGCTCTTGGCTTTACGAACAAAATAATTCGCAAATCCAAAAATCCCATAAAACTCTTTTGAATAATTCTTTCCAAATTGCCGTTTGTTTTCACAATTCGTAATTTCACCAAATTTACACTCATCACAGTAACCACAATAATCATAAAGTACACTGACTCGATCGCCGATCTGGTAGGTATCGCCGACAGCTTTGCCTTTTGCTATGACAATTCCTGAACATTCATGTCCGCCAGCCATAGGATAGCCTTGATGTTCTCTAAGTCCTAACCATTGTTGATAGTCAGTTGTACAAATGTTACAAGCTTCTTGTTTTACTAACAATTCATCTTCTGCCAATTCAGGCATCGGTATTTCCTTGATCTTTGCATTCTTCTTCTCAGCTAAATAGCCAAACGTTATGTTTTTAGGTTGCATTTTTTCACTCCTATTCTATAATCCAATTGAAAAAGCATACGCAATGATAACTGCGATCGGACCAGTTAAAATTCGCGAAAACAACACAGCTGGCACACCATTAGAAATCGTTTCTGGTTTTGCTTCTCCCAAAGTCATTCCTACAGGTGCAAAATCACAGCCAACTTGTGAATTGATAGCAAACAGTGCTGGTAGAGCGTAATGTGGCGGGATTGTACCATTAGCGATCTCTGTTCCGATCAATAAACCAATCACCGAAGCAATCACCGCCCCTGGTGCTAATAAAGGAGATAAAAACGGCAAACTAGTAATAGCACCTAATAGAACTAAGCCAAGTAAGCTACCGCCTAAAGGTGACAAAATCTTCGCAATAATATCCCCAATTCCTGTATAGTTGATAATACCAATCAAAGTTGCAACAAAAGCCATAAATGGAATAATATTTGTTAGCACGGTATCGATCGTTTCACGCCCTGCTTGATACATGATATTGATAAAGCTCCCCGCACCACGTCCGATGGTATCGATCAAGCCAAAAATCCCACCTTTTTTATTGCTATGATTTTTCTTTTCAGTGGTTTCTTTTGTTATTTCTGTAGTTGTTTCCGGTTTATTTGTGTTGATATTTGATGTTTTTTCATTCTTATCTTCTTTATTATGTACTTGTGCAGCTTCGCTCTCACTAATAATTTCTATGTTTGTAATCGTTGTTCCTGAAACAAAAATATCTCCTGTCATAAATTTCGCCAACGGCCCAGAAGGCGCTTGCAATTTTACGTTGATTGTTGGGATCTTCATTCTTGGATACGTTCCACAGCGTGCTGTTCCGCCACAATCAATGACTGCACACAAGGTTTCTTCTTTTTCCACTGGATTTTTAAATGCATCAACCGCTGTTACCCCAGCTAATTCCGCAATCTTTTCAGCGACGGGATGAATGCCCCCACCGGTTACGCTGATAACGTACTTCTTACGTTCATCATTTAACGGAATGGTTAATGGTCCTCCCCAGCCACCATTTCCTTTATGGATAATTAGTTTTTTCGCTTCCATCTCTACCTCCATTCTCAGTTTCGTCTATGCTTCTGTTGTTTTTTTTGCTTCTCTTTGTGTTAAGAAACGAGCAATTTTTTCTGTAATGATTCCTCGTACTAAGATAATCATAAAAGCAGCTAGTAAATACCTTAGACCTAATTCACTTTGATTTCCCACTTTACCAAAGCCAGCTGCCACACCAAGATAAACAAATAGTTCAGCTGAATTTGCATGAGGAAATAATCCCACGATGGGATGAAGCATTGACACCGTTGCATCATAGTAAGCTGCCTTGTGTTCTTCTTTTAAAAATCGTCCAAATGTATAACACATTGGATTTGTTAAAAAGAAACACGCTAAAAACGGAATCAATGTATAGCGTAATAACGTGAATTTCGTACATCGTTGCATGAATCCAAATACTCTTTTTTCTCCGATAATTTTTATTAGAGCGTTTACAAAAAGAATCAAAGAAATCAACAGCGGAACGATCGTCGTTAAAAATCCAACAAAAGTATCTGCTCCAGCTTGAAACATTCCCATAAAGCCATCTGACAACTTCACCAGAAAATTCAAATCCCATTCCTCCTTTTAAGATCAAATTGCGCGCTTATATCAAAAGACAATTCATTTGTCATATGATATCACACCAAGAATATATCATTTGACAAAATTAATGTCAATTGATTTTTTTGAAAAAATAAAGTACACTAAAAATGGAAATGTTTTTTATTAAATGTATGACAGTTATGATTACCCGATCGACTTGATCTATTTAAGTGAAGTGAATAACTGGAGTGAAACGATCAATTGGAGGAAAAAATGAGTAAATCTGAAGAAAGAAACATGGTGAAAGTAGCAACTTTATATTATAAAGAAGGTCTGACACAAGCACAGATTGCTAAGAAAATGGGAGTCTCTCGTTCACTCATTTCTAAATGGTTAATTGATGCTCGAAAAGCAGGTTTCATTGAATTTTTTATTAATAGTGAAAATATCTATGCCATTGAATTAGAAACCGAACTAGAGAAAAAATTTGCCTTATCTTTTGTTAAAGTGGTGGACACAACTAATCTATCTTATCCAGAAATCGAGAAAATGGTTGGACAAATTGCATCAATTTCTTTAAAAGATAAGATTGCAGCTGCGAAAACAATCGGGATTTCATGGGGAAAGTCAATCAAAAGCTTAGTTACTCAATTTCCATTTGAGAATTATCCTGATACAACATTCATTCCATTAATCGGCGGCATGGGATATGATCATTTTGATATCCACTCCAATCAACTTTGCCATGAATTTGCTCGAAAGACACGTGGTTCTTCAAAATATCTTTACACTCCAGCACTGGTTTCTAATGAGATAATTCGTCAAGAATTTGAAGGTAATATCTACATTGATAAAATTCTCTCTGAAGCCAAAAAAGTCGAATTAGCACTTGTCGGTATCTCCTCCCCTGATCATTTCAACACGATGGAAGAAATCGGGTATACTAATAAAAAAGAAATGGCACAATTAAGAGGGATTGGTGCAGTTGGGGACATCAACTCCCGTTTTTATGATAAAGATGGGCAAGAAGTAAATCATCCAATCAATAAGCATGTGGTTGGCCTAAGTCTTGAAGAGCTTAAAGCAATTCCTGAAACCATCGCTATTGCTTATGATGATGCGAAATGGCAAGGAATCTATTATGCTTGTAAAAATCAACTGATTGACTCCATCATTACTACCGACACCATTGCGGATCACTTGATTCATATGGATATTTAGCAATGACAAAAACGGAAGTTACGTAAGAGCGGTTCCGTTTCTCACTGTTTCCTTTATCTGCTCTTGAATCTCCTAACTATTTCCGCTATGATTAAAAAGTAATAAAATATGATTTTGTTTGCAGGGGGACGCTGTTGCGTTGAGAAGGTAAAACCTGACCCTTTGAACCTGTTTGGTTGATACCAGCGTAGGGAGCAAATGTCCTTTTTGTTGATGCGAAATCAAAACAAACAAGACATTCTTCTTTCTAGGGGAATGTCTTTTTCTATTTTAAGGAGGATTACAGATGAAAAAAGTGCTTAGTATTGCAGGATCAGATTGTAGTGGTGGCGCGGGTATACAAGCCGATTTAAAGACTTTTTCTGCTCATCGAGTGTATGGAATGTCGGTTATCACCTCAGTCGTAGCTGAAAATACGGTTCGTGTATTGACCTACCAAGATATTTCCCCTCGAATCATCAAGGATCAAATGGATGCGGTTTTTGAAGATATTTTTCCCGATGCCGTAAAAATTGGGATGCTTTCTAGCCAAGAAACAATGCTTGCAGTGACTGAAAGTTTAAAAAAATGGCAACCACAAAATATTGTTTTAGACCCAGTGATGTACGCTAAAAACGGCAATGCGTTAATGGAGCCAACTGCGATTGATACACTGATTCAGACGGTTCTTCCCTTAGCTAACTTGATTACACCTAATATCCCAGAAGCAGAAAAAATTGCTCAATGTACGATCTCATCAATTGCAGATATGGAACAAGTCGGACGAACCATCTACGAAAATAGTGGAACAGCTGTTTTAATCAAAGGTGGACATAAATCTGGCGAAGCTACTGATGTGCTCTTTGATGGAAATAAATTCTATCATTTTACTGCAGAACGAATCGAAACCAAAAATACTCATGGGACAGGGTGTACGTTATCTTCTGCTCTTGCT
This sequence comes from Enterococcus sp. DIV0691, assembly GCF_051711145.1. NCBI lineage: Bacteria > Bacillati > Bacillota > Bacilli > Lactobacillales > Enterococcaceae > Enterococcus > Enterococcus sp. DIV0691. The sequence goes on along the minus strand of NZ_JBIOLY010000001.1, from coordinate 982,256 downwards.
TCTGAATTAGCTCTAGGAAAATCTTTAGAGCAGGCTGTCTGTGAAGCAAAGAAATACGTTACACTTGCAATCCAACATTCGTTGGTGATCGGTCAAGGACATGGTCCTACGAATCATTTCTACTCGCTTTACCAAAATACCGTTGAAGAGGAGTAATTTTATGTCATCATCCGAAACTATTATCCAACAGATTCGTGCATGCAATCCGTTGGTTCACCATCTAACGAACTATGTAACAGTCAATGATTGTGCCAATATTACTTTAGCTATTGGTGGTTCTCCGATAATGGCTGATGCGATTCAAGAAGTAGCAGAAATAACAGCTAAAACGGATGCACTCGTTCTCAATATAGGAACCTTGAATGAACAAACCGTTGATTCGATGATTCTTGCTGGCAAAGAAGCGAACAAGCATGGAATTCCGGTCATATTCGATCCAGTCGGTGTGGGTATTTCTCAATTTCGTATGGATGTGACTAAAAAGTTATTAAACAGTATACATTTTACAGTCATTCGTGGAAATTATTCAGAAATCCTTTGTCTAGCAGGTATTCAAACTTCAGCTAAAGGAGTAGACACTTCGCTTGTGAATCAAAAAAAAGAAACTGAAGTCATCAATATTGCACGAACACTAGCTTCTTCTTTTCACTGTATCATCGTCATAACCGGCGCAATCGATATCGTTTCAGATGGTGTTCGAACAATGCAGGTCAAAAATGGTTGTGCTGCAATGCGCCATGTTACTGGTACTGGTTGTATGTTAGATTCTCTAATTGCTAGTTTTTGTGGTGGTTATTCCGATGATTTTTTTGAAGCAGCCGTAAGTAGCGTGATTGCAATGGGAGTTGCTGGTGAATTAGCTTTTGAAAAGGCAAAAACCAAAGGAACAGGTAGTTTACGCACCCATTTAATAGATGAAATAAGTAAACTAACGGATCAAACCTTATCAGAACGAGGTGACTATATTGCATTCGATGATTGATTACCGGCTCTACCTAGTAACAGATCCACTCTTGTTCACTACCAATACACTGCTAGAAGCTGTCTCACAAGCACTTGAAGGAGGCGTTACTGCTGTCCAACTCCGAGAAAAACAGTTAGATTCTAGAAAGTTTTACGAAGAAGCCATACAGATAAAACGATTAACCAAAAGATATAACGTTCCCTTGATCATCAATGACCGCCTTGATATTGCTCTGGCATGTGATGCAGACGGTCTCCATATAGGTCAAAATGACTTACCCTTAACTATAGCTCGTAAGCATCTTGGACCAGATAAACTAATCGGGGTTTCAGTACAAACGGTTGAAGAAGCCATCGAAGCAGAAAAAAATGGTGCGGATTATCTAGGAGTCGGTGCAATGTTTCCTACAGATACCAAACCAGATGCAATACATGTCACAACTGAAGAATTAGAAAAAATCTGTGCGCAAATCTCGCTTCCAATCATTGTGATCGGTGGAATCAATCAGCAAACAATCCCAGCTTTTCACTCACTTCCCGTTCAAGGTTTTGCTGTCGTATCTGCTATTTTGTCAAAAAAAGATATCAAAAAAGCCAGTCAGGAACTTTTAGGATTGATTGATCAAACGATTGGGAGGTAAATCAATGTCATTTTCAAAAAATTTAAAAATCGAAGCTTATGACAGCTGGGAAAAAGGATTTAATCATCCATTTATTCAAGAATTAGGAAAAGGTATTCTTGCTAAAAAAACATTTCAATTTTATTTACTACAAGATTACTTGTATTTATTTGAATATGCTAAAGTATTCGCATTAGCTGCCACCAAATCAGACAATGAACATCAATTATTTCATTTTGTGGAAGCACAATACAGTATTCTAGCAACAGAACTTGACTTACATCGCCAATATATGTTGGATTATGCTATTGAAAAAGAAGAATTTAACACCGTACAACCTTCTTTTTACAATCGCTCTTATACAACAAATATGCTAGCAATCGGCCATAGTGGAGGTGTCGCTGAAATCATCGCAGCTATCCTTCCCTGTGCTTGGACCTATTACGATTATGCGAGTCGTTTAAAAAAACGATATCAATCGAGTTTAGAAAAGAACCCCTATCGCTCCTGGATTGATTTATATGCAGATCCTAGTTTTGAAAAATCATTTGAGTGGATGTTTGACCTGTTGGATGAATTAGCCGAAATGAAAAGTGCGAAGGACCAACAAAAAATAAAACAAATTTTTATATCAAGTTTGGAATTTGAATATCTTTTTTGGGAAATGTCTTATTATGAAGAAATGAATCTGATTCCATTATCAGAATAAATTGTATAGTGATCTCAGTAGACAACTTCTTCTGCTTTCGTTTAAAGCAGATCTAGTAAAACATGTTAAGTCTAGGACACTCTCCTTTTAGTCTCTATACCAGACGAACACTCAATCATTGTAGGACTGATAGAGTATTCTATCGGTCCTGATTTTTTTATAAAAAACTACCACACTACCGTTAAGATGAAGTTATTCAACCCATCAATCTGAAAGAACTTATTTGATCACGCCAAACTACTAAGTAAAATTGTGTATGTCTTTTACTGCTTTGAGAATAATCGTTTGTCTAGTCCTCATCGGTGATTGCACTCATTCGACATAAAAAATAGTAATCTCTCTATAAAATTAACTGACGAAAATATAATCATAAAAAAGCACAAATTCTTTATTGAACCAAATAGAATTTTCTCATAAACTCACATTCCTAAGTCACACATTGCGTCTTTTAACCAAGGATGTAAAACGAAAATATCCGTTAAAGCCCATTCAATATAGGTTTTACACCCTTGATCTAAAGAGATGTCTAAAGCTTTGTCCAATTGTTTTAAATAAGGAGCACTATGGTCTCTATCCCATTTAATCTTATCTGCAATGAAAACAACTTTATCTAAACTAGAAGCATTTTTTTTAAGCGTTGTATGACATTCAATAGCTGATAATATTTCTCTATCCTTTATATTGAATAGTTCTTTTGCTATACATACTGATTGTTTTTGGTGGAGAATCATAGGTAGTTTCTCTTCTTCTTTTAGAACTTCCTCCCCTAAACTCTTTTGTTGTTCTATCCTTTCATCATCAGGAATGACTACGCTAATATCATGTAACAAACCAGCAAGATAGGCTTTATCTTTTGGTACATTAAATTTTTCTGCAAGTTCTTTCGCCTTGTTGGCTACTTCATACGAGTGAAAGACAGTTTTATCTTTCTCATAATAATTCAAAAATTCTCTGACTTGTATTTCAATATTTTTAGAACTAAAGGGTATCTTATACTCAATAATGTTCTTCATTTTAACTCACCTTCCAATGAATGCATTTACATTATTATGTATTAATAAGGTCAAAAATAAAGTTCGACAATCATTCCATCCTCTGATAGTTTTGCTCCTTTAAGCTTTCACCTATCAGCTCAGATGATTTTAGGAAAAAAGCTAAAAGAAAAATGAAGATAGACTGATTTGCAGTATGAAAAATTGATGTTTGCTCCTTTTTAGCTTTTCGATTCCCATGGATCAGGGTACAACGAATAAAATCATCAAATCAATCTAAGTGCGTTTTGATTTCTTACTGTCTGACTTATTCCTATCAGATAACAAACCATAAGTGGCATAAGCAGGAATTACTACAGCTAAGAACATTTTAACGAGAAACTTAAAAACTTTCATATGATTCACCATCCTTTATATGTTACTCATACTTTATCATACTACCTATTAATAACCCAGCTATCACAGGTGATCGTTTATCCTTAGAGACTAACTACTTCTTACTTCTCTCTCATTATTTCATGAGGTTGTGAAAAGAGTGTCTTGACCTGAGCGCTCACCAAGTAAAAACTGCGACGAGTAATCGCAGGAGCATTAAGGATGAAAATCTCGAAATAGCTCCTCATGTTTTGAGATTTTTTGACTTATCGCCGAAGGTCAGCTCTTTGAACACCGTTTATTCGTTTTTAGAGATACTAGAATATTATCTGTCATGGTAATACTAATTTAACCAAATAAAAAGAACAGAAAGAAATTTTCTTCTTTCTGTCCAAATGATTCTAAGATTTCTCTTTACCAACATCATTTGACAAAGAGCCTTTATTTGTATAATCAATTCAGTTCAAAATGGTTGAAAAAACTATGTCTGCAAATACCATCCCTGCAGTAAAAGTTAAAATAATCAAAATAATTTTTTTGACTACTAACCAATTCAGTTTAGACATTAAAAGTACCCTTCTTTCATATTATTTATATCCAAAACAAAAAATAATTCACTAAAAAAATCAATCAAATATACATGTTTGAAGTATTTCCATTGATTCTAACTTTAGAAATAATTTTTATAACATATTATAAATTTCAATTGTCAACTTCATTAAATTTAAGGTTTAACAATTTCATTTTATAATTTTATTGTTTTTCAAATTCCAAAAAAATTACTAAAGTTTCCATCTTCAATATTAAATTTTATGAATGTATTTTTAGTTATTTTTATAAAGCTAGGAACTGAGTCAATTTCATATTCTGTTCTCACCTTTTTTATTTGTAAGTTTTCGTCTGTGTCTTCTGTATCAATATAATAAATATCTAAATTAGACGGTTTCTCTTTAGTCAATAATGAAACAAAATTTCTACAATAAGGACAGCTTAGTCGTCCAAAATATACAAATATATCCTTATTTCTTTTTTCATTAACGATATTTTTTAAATTCTCAGGATTAATTTGAATAAAATTTTTCGTATTTTCTTTATATGCTTCAGCAATTTTTTTATTTACGGGAATATTTTTCTGATGCTCTGAAACTGAAATAGAAGTTTCTTTCATTTGTTGATGTGTAGAACCCTTTTTAGAACAACTCACTTGTAGAACTAAAAATATAAATAAAAGTATACTTAAACTAAAAAAGTTATTTAATTTTTTTTCATTACTAAACCACTCCATTTTCAATTTTAGAAAGCGATTTAATTAACTTGTTTGATAAAATAAAAACGAAATTATATAAACTAGCACTAGTTACTTTGTTCAGTATTTCTAGTATGGGCATATCTACTATTGTTAAAGCTGAAAGTATACCAATGAAAAGTGGTCCTCAAATTCAAACACGCACTCGCGGATCTATAGGAAAATATGGTAAACGTCCAATTATTTATAAAAGTGGATTGACATCAAAGCAGTGGAATTGTTATGTAAACATGGCAGGTTCAATGATTTTATCTTCTCCTTCTGTTCCTTATGTAATGTTGGGCACAGGATTATTATCTTGGAATAATGCTTGTAGGTAAGCTACGTGAAAGAAGATGTTGTCATGAATACTAAATATGTTTTTAAAAAAAAATTTAACCTGTTTATTGTTATTATTCAACCTTTTGTTAGTCAACTTATAAGTTACTTTAGCTTGGGGTCATTTAATTTAACAACTTTCACACGATATTTAGTGATGGTTATACTTTTTATTATAATAACAACAATTGGGCAATATATATATTTTAAAATAAGAGAACATCATTAAAAAACGTTTATATAAAACCATTTCCTGCTTTTTCTTATTATAAATGGGATTTTTAAACTCCAAGACAACATTATGAAAAATAAGTAATTGAGGATATACCTCTTTTCAAACGGAAAAATATTTCAGTAATAAATGACAGATATAAGATTTATTTATAAAAACTGAGATATAAGATTTTGATTGCTCATCAAATCTTATATCTCAGTTTTCATTTAAACATATTTTTTAATCTCAAAATAAGTGAATAACTTTTCTTTTTAAATGGCAAAAATTCTTAGTAATGACAATTTAGAGATCGTCTTATTCTCCTTGTTTAACCAACTATAGGGCTGATTAACTCAAAATGATCTTAGAATCGTTATATGAACACTAAATACTATATTGTTTTCTATTAATCGTTATATAAACGATTATGAATTCAAAGCTACTTTTATGACGTCAATCATTGTTATATAATAAAATTACTAAAGTTATTTAATATTACAAGCAATCTAAAAAAATTCGAAAAGGAAAAAATGATTATGAAAAAGAAAGTATTGAAACATTGTGTTATTCTAAGAATATTAGGAACTTGTCTAGCTGGCATTGGTACAGGAATAGACGTTGACGCAGCTACTTACTATGGAAATGTTCTTTATTGTAACAAAGAAAAATGTTGGGTAAATTGGGGACAATCATGGTCAGAAGGGTTAAAACGTTGGGGAGATAATCTTTTTGGTAGTTTTATTGGAGGCCGATAATGACTTCAATAAACATTGATCACACAAAAAAAGTCATACATGAATTATATAATAGTTTAATGACACGACCTAATCAGACAAAAGCATTATTAGATATTACTGATGTTTTATTTCAGGTATATAAAAAAATTGATACAGCAAAATATCCTGAAATTCTTGTAAATAAATTAGTTAATTATATTTACATCGTGGGTTTTGATAATAAAATACGCTTTATTGATAATGATGAAAAATTATTAATAGAATTAGGGGATATTTCTAAAAAAGCTGGAATTAATAGTAAATATAAAGCAAACTTTACAGATAAATCGCAATTTTATAGTTATTCAGAAACAATGCCTCCACGATAAAATATAGTATACTACTATAAATATAAAAAATTGATAAAGAAAAGTTAGACAAAAATGTCTAACTTTTTTTTGTTCAACTAGGTTCACTACTATAAGAGATTCTCATTCATCTTGTTTGACAAAACTATACAACTAGTTAATTCAAAATGACCTTAGAATCGTTGTATGAACACTAAATACCATATTGTTTTCTATATTCTACATAGATTCTCTTACCTGAAATAATGGATAGTCCAAATTTCTGCTTTGCTGGATCAATATATCTTAGTACTAATTGGTCTAAGTTTACAAATTCTAAGTTATTTAATATCCACTGCTTGAGAATAGCTTTTCCTCTTTCAAAAGTGGCAACTTCTTTCTGCGATTGAATCGACCAATTATCTTCTTCGATAAAACAAACGAATTTTGCATTCAAGTATTTTGTAGTGTTAAATTTGAGTGTACCCTAAATAGACACTGACGGATCATTGAAAAATCTAGTTGTCACTTTTCTATTTAAATAGCAAAAATTTTTCTCAGTATTTGTCACACAAAAATTCGAAAAATATTCTATAGCTTTATAGAAGGGCCAACAACTTTTAAGGTTTTGATCCTGTTTTAATTCCTCATTTCAGCGTTCTTTCAATAGTTCATTTAATTAAGTTCAGATAGATATAAAATTAGATCTCAATAGGGTATACTCCAGGAATGGAAGAATATGAAAATCAAGTAGCAAAATATTTGAGAAAAGTAGGAAATTATGTGCGTTATTGTGTGACACTCGATTTTCGAGGGAATGAATTAATTCCCAGAAGAATACAAATGAGATTAGTTTTAACAATGATTTTTTATTGCCATTATGCTTTCAAAACAACTGTTTATGATATAATTATCAAATTTTTCTAAAAATCATTTATAATTATTTTAGAAAGAGAAGGTATTGATTTATGAGAAAAAAATTATTTAGTTTAGCTCTTATTGGAACATTTGGGTTAGCTGTGACAAATTTTGGTACAAAAGTTGATGCAGCTACGCGTTCATATGGTAATGTTGTTTATTGTAATAATAGTAAATGCTGGGTTAACTGGGAAGAAGCTAAAGAAAATATTGCAGGAATCATTATTAGTGGCTGGGCTTCTGGTTTGGCAGGTATGGGACATTAATACTATGAAAAGTAATAAATCTATCAACAAAGTTCTAGAATTAACTGAAACAGCATTAGCCACCCCGGAAATTAAAAAAGATAAAAATCTATGTGAAATTTTAGAAAAAGTAAAAGCTAGTGCTGCTAAAGGTGAATTTTATTATGATTACAAGAAAGAATTTCAACCTGCAATTAGTGGATTCACTATTAGAAATGGCTTTTCCACCCCGAAGGTTTTATTGGAGTTACTTGCTGAAGTAAAAACTCCCAAAGCATGGTCGGGACTTTGAGTTACGATAAGTGCCATTCTATTTTTTGTAAAAGTATCTAATTGAGTTTTAAGGAACATATGGAATATAGAAATTAAAATGTTACAATATATTTGGAAGGAACAGAAAGAAAAATAGTTCTTTCTGTTCACCAATCATTCTAGGGTTTCTCTTCACCAATATTGTTTGACAAAGAGCCGAAAATTTTACTAGCTTTTATGTTTTTAAATAAACCTATCGATCCAATTCCAATAATTATAAAGATCTCACTTTTTATATTTCTTAATCCACAAAATTAAGCTGACTGCTAATACTAATATACCAAGAAGTATGAATATATTTGACTTATGACTACCTGTTCTAGGTAGGAATTTTTTAATAATATTATCCTTATTGACTTTATTATTCTCTTTATTGATCAATGTGCTTTTTTTATCAACCTTATGAGTGTTTGTAATCACGATATTCCCCATATTTTTCTCATTTACTTGGCTCGTGTAGCCATCTACTTTTCCAACTTCTTTTACTGTATACGTAACTGTTTGACCTCCAGATTTTTCCGATAGGTTATTCCACGTTGTAGTCCAACTATTATTTTCACTCAACTTCACAACGTTTCCAAATTCTTTTCCATTGGCATACAATTGGACTTTGATACTATTTGGACGTAGACCATCTTGGTTATTATTATCGTTCCATGTTTTTGTTACACTTACACTGGTTTTTCCAGGGGTGTAACTGTTGGTGATATCGAATCCTTTGATTTCTGTATTGTACTCTGGCACTTGGTTTTCCGTCACCGTATAGGTGATTTCTTGTCCATTTTCGTATTTTGGTAAGTTAGTAAACTCATACTTCCAACCGTCGGTTTCACTTACTTCTTTGCTTTGTACTTGCTTCCCATTTGCCAGTAAGTTCACCGTAATATTTTTTGGTCGTTTTCCATCTTGATCTTCATTGTCATTCCATGTTTTTTGACCAGATACTTCTGTCGTTTCCGGATTATGCGTGTTCGTGATTTTCACATTTCCTAAATCACTCTCGTCTACTTGACTCGTGTAACCTGGCACTTGGTCTACTTCTTTTACTGTATAGGCAATGGTTTGTCCCTTCGCTTTTTCGGCTAGATCATTCCATGTATGGTTCCATTGATTTCCTTCTGTCAACTCAATTGGTGATCCTTTGGCTTCTCCATTGGCATACAATTGGACTTTGATACTATTTGGACGTAGACCATCTTGGTTATTATTATCGTTCCATGTTTTTGTTACACTTACACTGGTTTTTCCAGGGGTGTAACTGTTGGTGATATCGAATCCTTTGATTTCTGTATTGTACTCTGGCACTTGGTTTTCCGTCACCGTATAGGTGATTTCTTGTCCATTTTCGTATTTTGGTAAGTTGGTAAACTCATACTTCCAACCGTCGGTTTCACTTACTTCTTTGCTTTGTACTTGCTTCCCATTTGCCAGTAAATTCACCGTAATATTTTTTGGTCGTTTTCCATCTTGATCTTCATTGTCATTCCATGTTTTTTGACCAGATACTTCTGTCGTTTCCGGATTATGAGTGTTCGTGATTTTCACATTTCCTAAATCACTCTCGTCTACTTGACTCGTGTAACCTGGCACTTGGTCTACTTCTTTTACTGTATAGGCAATGGTTTGTCCCTTCGCTTTTTCGGCTAGATCATTCCATGTATGGTTCCATTGATTTCCTTCTGTCAACTCAATTGGTGATCCTTTGGCTTCTCCATTGGCATACAATTGGACTTTGATACTATTTGGACGTAGACCATCTTGGTTATTATTATCGTTCCATGTTTTTGTTACACTTACACTGGTTTTTCCAGGGGTGTAACTGTTGGTGATATCGAATCCTTTGATTTCTGTATTGTACTCTAGCACTTGGTTTTCCGTCACCGTATAGGTGATTTCTTGTCCATTTTCGTATTTTGGTAAGTTGGTAAACTCATACTTCCAACCGTCGGTTTCACTTACTTCTTTGCTTTGTACTTGCTTCCCATTTGCCAGTAAATTCACCGTAATATTTTTTGGTCGTTTTCCATCTTGATCTTCATTGTCATTCCATGTTTTTTGACCAGATACTTCTGTCGTTTCCGGATTATGAGTGTTCGTGATTTTCACATTTCCTAAATCACTCTCGTCTACTTGACTCGTGTAACCTGGCACTTGGTCTACTTCTTTTACTGTATAGGCAATGGTTTGTCCCTTCGCTTTTTCGGCTAGATCATTCCATGTATGGTTCCATTGATTTCCTTCTGTCAACTCAATTGGTGATCCTTTGGCTTCTCCATTGGCATACAATTGGACTTTGATACTATTTGGACGTAGACCATCTTGGTTATTATTATCGTTCCATGTTTTTGTTACACTTACACTGGTTTTTCCAGGGGTGTAACTGTTGGTGATATCGAATCCTTTGATTTCTGTATTGTACTCTGGCACTTGGTTTTCCGTCACCGTATAGGTGATTTCTTGTCCATTTTCGTATTTTGGTAAGTTGGTAAACTCATACTTCCAACCGTCGGTTTCACTTACTTCTTTGCTTTGTACTTGCTTCCCATTTGCCAGTAAGTTCACCGTAATATTTTTTGGTCGTTTTCCATCTTGATTTTCATTGTCATTCCATGTTTTTGTTCCTGTGATATTAACTTGTTCAATATTTTGATTGGTTACTGTAAGCCCATTTTCTATTTTTTTATATCCATTCGGAACAAAATCATTTCCGTTCTGATCAACTTCTTTGACACTATATTTATATTCATTACCATAATCATCATATTGATCTAAATCATTCCATGTAAATGAATCTTGTCCATCTTTGATTTCTCCTAGATTTATGTTTGAAATCTCTTCTAGTTTATTATCCGTCGATATTGCGCGGAATAATTTAAAATAAATAGTTGGTCGAGGTAATTCCCCACCTTCCCATTTTTTCGTTGCTGTAACATTTATTTTTTTCTTTTCATTAGTTATATTTAATTCGATCCCTTTAGTATCTGTCTCACTAATCGAAAATTTTATTTCAGGTGTATTTAATGGATCGAAATGAATCCATTCTGGTGCACTTATTTCTTTTACAGCATATTCACCTACTGCTAAACCTTTAATTACTGCAACTCCTTGTTCATTTGTTTTTAAAGTGACACTATCTTTTCCTTGAATAAGCTGCCCATCTACTCTTCTTAACTCAAATTGAACATTTGGAATCCCAATATCTGTCCCTTGAATATTTTTCACAAGTTTTAATTCGCCTTTGACTGTTCCAGTAATTCCGCCTGAAATATTTATATTTTTCACTGAATGATTAAAAGCTTCGCCTTCAACGGCTGGTTGATTGTACTCTTTAAACCAAGCTGTAGAATTATTAACAAAGGACTCTTGATTATCATTAGTAATAATCGTCTTATATGCAATTCTAAAAGTTGTTAGATTTACTATATTGGCAGGTAAGATGACAGTAATAGTATTATCATCTACTGAATAGTTGAATGTTGATCCTGGATATTCCGTTAAAAATTTAGCGACTCCTTCTGTGCCTCTGTAATTCTTTGAATAACCATTCATTTCTGTTGTGATTTCAAAAGTATCTGGATCAAGTCTTTGCCCTCGTTGAATTTCATCTATTATATATACCTCTTTTTCTACATATGCTTTATTATTATTAATATTCAAAAACCAACGAACATGTTGTGTATCTTCTGGAAGCATATCACCGGTTTTATAATAAAATACACTGCTATTACCTGAAGCTGGTTTGGTTACAGACACTTCCGCATTCTTATTACCACTACTTATTGTCAAATCACCTGTATTTTCTTGACTGGTATTAGTTAAGTTTCTTGCTAGCATCTCAAATTGAGCCCAACCCTCTACATCATTCAAATTGCGTATATTCTCATTGAAAACAATTGTAGCATTATCATTTTTTACGTAAATTGTTCCAACATTTTTACCTTGAATAAGTAAATCAATGTTTTTATTATATCCTGTTCCAAAAATTTCCCCATTACTATTCCAACTTACCCTGATATAATCCTGCGGTTTAATGTCTATAGATTTTTCGTCAAATTCTAGTCTAACAGTAAAATTCTCACCATCTCTTACATTTTTAGGATCAACACTTAAAGAGGTAACATTACTACTGACATCTCTACCCTCTTCTGCATATACAAATTGCGGAAGAAGAGAAGAAAAATTGGATAACAAAAATAAAGTCAATACTAGTAGATTATTCAATTTTTTCATTCTTAATTCTCCTAACTATATAATTGGCATACCTAAAAAGAATCACGTTAAAAACGTAACATAAAACAAACATAGCTATCTCTAGTTTTAACAAGCCAAGCAAATTATACCTGATTTGTATAATATAGCAAAATATTTTATTTATAGTCAACATTGGATAAAACTGAACATATATATAGGTATAATTATGTAATACGAAATTAAAATATGTTATTTTTAAATTATTTTATACTTAATATTAATAATATATTTTATATTATGAAAGTTATTCCACCACCCCATCATTTTATTTTCGTACGTTATATATATCAATGGCATACCTAAAAATATTAGATTTAAAAAATATTAGATTTAAAAAATATTCCTGTACTTATATATAACACCAATTAAATTTTATAATTAAATACATAGATTTCAGTAGATTTTGATAGTAAAACATGTATATTGATGATTTAGGATTTTCTCCTTCAACTGTACTTGCTTCCAAGAATATTTTTCATAAGTCTCTCCATTTTTTTATCTTAAAATGTTCGTGTTCTTATATTCTCATGGTAATATTCGTAGTTTGATTTGTTACATCGAGTGAACTTAACCTTCCAAAAATCCTTTCTCTGCGTATGAGTCGATTTCATATTGGGGATCGACAGTTGTGCCTAATTTCGTGATGAAAGATTCACTGAAGTTTCTACATGATTATCCTCACCTTACCAACTAGTGTGTAATTTCGTCTCTATACTTTTTGATGTTGGTGGATTCCACTGACATCTTTTTTATTGATAAAAAAATAGAAAAGACACCTTGAATCCTCCTTTAGAATTGATTTGGCATAACCATTCATAAGGAGGATTCAAGATGTCTCAGACTCAGCTTATCAAAGATACCCTAAATATTCTAGACCTAACTATCTATTTCGAGGAAAATTGTTTAACCAAAGAAAGATAAAAAGGACAAATTTGCTTGATTTACAAAGGTACTCTTCAATACACGCCCGAAGAGTGTCCACTTTGTCTTTGTGTCGTTGATGACGGAAATCGCTCGTCAGAAAAATATTTCCACTTCTTCGGTTTATCGTGTCATGAAGAGATTTTACCGCCCATTGAACCCTTTCAAACAGACTTTACCAAAGGTCTTATGCTTTGATGAATTCAAATCAGTTCGAAGTGTCGCAAGTGCCATGAGCTTTATTATGATGGATGGACAAAGGCACGAACTATTAGACATTGTTGAAAATCGACGATTGCCTTATTTAGAACGCTATTTTTCTCGGTTTTCCTTAGCGACTCGAAAAGCCGTTGAATTCATTGTTATTGATATGTATGCCCCTTATGTTTCATTGGTTAAAAAGCTTTTCCCAATGCTCAGTTGATTATTGATCGTTTCCATATTGTCCAACATATAGGCAGAACTTTTTTAAACCACCGAGTAAAGGAAACCAATGCACGACTTAAAAGTACTTCTCAATACCAACGTGGGCTTGGTAAAAAAATGAAACGTTATTGGAAACTCCTGCAAAAAGAAGAAGCAAAGTTGAACGATGAAAAACGGGTTTGGCGTGCCAGTTTCAAAGATTACTTAACTGAAAGTGAGATTGTCGACCGATTGTTAGCTACTTGTCCCAATCTACGACAAGGCTATCAGTTATACCAAGATGTTCTTTATGCAACAAAGAAAAGAGATCATTCACTATTTGAGAACTGTGTATCCAGAGAAGTCTGCCAGTTACCTGAAACTTATGCGACAACTTTGCGAACACTTAAAAAGTTTCTGCCACAGATCCAAAATGCCCTCCGCTACAGTTATTCAAACGGACCACTAGAATGTTTAAACAACCATATTAAAGTATTAAAACGCAATGCTTATGGGTTTCGAAATTTTTATCATTTCAAACGTCGGATCATGATTCGACACGGTAAAACTATTTTAACCAAATAAAAAGAACAGAAAGAAGTTTTTCTTCTTTCTGCCCAAATGATTCTAAGATTTCTCTTTACCAACATCATTTGACAAAGAACCTCATTATTTAGTAATGAACAATTAATCATCTGGATTTTTTTGCTCATTTTTATTTTATTGTTACATGTGTATTCTAAAAAAAATGAAAGCAGACAACATCTGGGTGATTATTTAACTAATACATCGATAGATCTGCTTTTATTTCCTTTTTATTTACTTCTTTTTTTAATCCCCAAACCAATGTTATTAGGAAAGCAACAGTGAAACCAATAATTTGAGAAGCTATTCCTCCATAAAAACCGACATCAATTCCTTTACTATTGATAATTAACGGGATTCCTAATAGTCCAAATCCGCCAAAAGCATATTGTACTGTATTTGTCATACCAGCAATCATTGCCCCTACACTGCCACCAATTACAGCTGCAACAAGAGGTCTTTTCAACGGAAGTAATACTCCATAAAGAGCTGGTTCAGCAACACCTATTAAAGTAGTGACTCCTACTGAATAACACAACGCTGTTAAATCTTCCTTTTCTGATTTCAGTCCTGCAGCAAAAGATGCTCCTGCAATCGCAAATTGACTTGCTAGTAATAGTCCTAAAATTGGATTATACCCTTGCACTGCTATATTGCTAATGAAAATAGGGATAAATAGCCAATGTAGTCCTAGTATAATTAATAAAATCCATGTTCCACCTAATACTATTCCAGCTATAATTGGGCTAAAGCTATACACTAAGTCCATCATTACAGCGATAATTTTACTAAACCGAGATACAAAAGGTCCGATAGCTAATAAAGAACTAGGAATAATAACTATCAAAATAAGCATTGGTTGAATTAAAAAACGTACCTCTCTTAATGGGATTTTCTGAATTTGTCTTTCAATTTTTGAAGCAAACCATACTGCTATAATTACTGGAAAGACAGAAAAAGTATAATCTGTCATATTTACCGAGAGACCTAAAAAAGTTAAATTTCCTTCTGAAATATAAGGAATAAGTGAAGGATAAATCATTGACGCACCAATAATCATTCCCAAATAGCTATCTATTTTGAAATATTTTGCCGCTGAGGCACCGAGGACAACTGGCATAAAATAGAAAAATGTATTTGAAATAGCAAATATAATAATATATGTCCCTGAATCATCTTTAAGAATATGACTTACTTGCAGAATAGACAATATACCTTTAATTGTACCTGAAGCAGCTAATATCCCTAGAACGGGAGAAAAAATACCTGAAACAGTTGCTGAAAATGCATCAAATACATTCCTTTTATTTGTCACAGCAACTTCTTTTGAAAAATTCACGTTATCCACTCATTTCCCTCCTACATAAAATTACCAACAAAGCGATTAAACGAGTTTCTCAAGCAGTGATAGTATAAAAATCAAGAAATCAATTCTCTATAAATTTCTTAATCTTTATTTTAACTAGCAGACCGGACATTTAATATTCAATCAATGTAACACTTCCTGAAATTCCTACTGGGTCTAAATATAAGTATTGAGATAAGTAGTCCTTCACATGACGACCTAAATTATTTATAACAGCTATCTCCAATTCATTTTTACCTACCCTAAGTTTTTCGGATAAATCAAAATTATACGGATATGAAATTTTAGTTCCAATCTCCTCGCCATTTAATCGAACTGTTGCTATTTCAGATAGATCTGAAATATTCAGAGATAACTTTTCGCTTTTAGATTCGAAGTAAGTTTTATAAATTAATTCACCAGAAAAATCACTAAATTCAGGTAACTTTGTTAGATTCGGTAGCTTATCAAAATTCCAATTTCTTCTTTCAGGTAATCCATATCCTCTAACAATTTCCACAGACCAAGGATAATGATTTAAAGATGATTCATTTATTCCAACTTCATCCACCTCAATACGTTGTTTAAGTTCATTTTCAGTATAAAAAATAAGTGTTTCTCCGCGATCTAAATAGACCTGGTACTTACCTTGTATTTTAGTTGGTCGAACAATCCTATTTTCAATTGGATTATAGATTAATAAATCTTCTTTTGTTGGAAATGAAGCAGCAAATTCTAGTGGTTCATACAGATCTTCGTTAAATAGCATGAATATCTCTCCATCTTTTTGAGTATAGTGATAATACCTCAAATATGGAGAAACTTTATCTACTTCTAATTGATCCACTTGATTTCTAAGATTCTTATTTAAATCGCTTAAATTACTTACTTTACATTTTTCTTTGATCTTCTCAAATAACTCTGTATCCGTTATGTTTTCACTAGTCCCTAATGGATAGCCGTCTACAAAAATAACTGATACGCCTTTATCTGCTAGACGGGTTATCTGATTAAGCAATTTGATTGGTAGTCTTTCTGAATACGGTATGATCAATGTATTGAATGTCATTTCATTTAACACAAATTTTGAGTCAACAATAAGTGCTTGGTTGGTTAGCATGTCTGCAGAAATGATATTAAAACCAATTTGATTTTCAGTTAAAGTTCTAGCAGGCTTTTGAAATAACATATAGTCTCCAGACCACTCTGCTTCGGCATGATATAACACTCCAACTGAACTAGTAAATTTCCCTTCTGAAAGCAAATAACTGATTCGATTTACATATTCAATCAACTTATTCATATATGGAAATTGCATATTATGACCATGTGCATAAAAATGTGGTGGACAATCAGGATCTGGAAATTTTTTCATTGTAAATGCATGAGGAACAAAATAATTTACTCCATTTACTAGCATGTGATCTGTTATCCATTTCATTAAACGAAGACCTTCAGACCAGCCATATGCTCCATAAACTTCACACATCGTTCTTCCTTTTTTTTGTGGGTCTAATTGACCTAGTGAGGAACCTAATTTTGCTAATCCATATGTGAAAAATTCTCCATCCCAACCGGTACTTGTATACGACTTAAATAAATCATTGTTTTGGCGAGGAATCAATTGATGTAATACAACATCAATTCCTGACATCTGCTGTCCTGCCATTGACCTAAAGAAATGACCAGCACCATAACCTAAACGAGCATGAGCGTTATTATCTTCAATCACATGACCAATATATTCAACATTTCGATTATTACACCATTCTCCAATGACCTCGGAGAAATTCTCTGAATACAACTGACTTACTAAATTCATATACTGGTATCGAACTTCGTGCGCTTCTTTATTTTCACCAGTAAACAATAGCAATAAATAGGGGTATATTTTATCTTGAGGAATCCTCATTTTTTCTGCTAATTCAACCTCTAACCCTTTTCTCCATGATAGTTGCATTTCTTGTCTTCCAATTGATGCATTTGGTCCTTTAACATTACCAAAACGTGGTTCATCAGAAAAAAATCCAGCAATTGTTTTTCCAAATTCTTTACCAAAATGCTTATAATGAGGCTCATAAACGGTATCTATTAATACTTGTGTGGATTCTTTAACTAATGGGTTTAAGTACCCTTTTGTGGCTTCTTCCCCACCTTCGAATGTAGTGTACAAAGCAAAAATGGTCCACTCACCTTCAGGTACACTCCAAAATAGCGTACGTTCATTCATATACTCACTAAGATCAATAATTATTTCTTCATCAATTTCACTGTAGGCTGTTTTCTTAGCTGCAAAAATACCCAAAATCTCATTTTTTATGTTATTTGAATGAGCCGAAAGCTTTTCTACCTCTGTCCCAACATTCATTATATTTGGCCGTTCTGAAACCAACCAATCTAGCAGAATTTCTGCATCTTCTCGTGGTCCAACAAAATCCAATGACTTCATTGCTAAGAACTGTTTTTGTAAATGAGGATACTGTGCTTCGATTACTCCCGCTGCATAGCCTGTTGGAAAATGCTTATCGTCTAGTACCCAGACAGTCATGTTTAGCTTTTTACATTCTTTAATAATAAATGACAAATCAGACCACCATTGCTCCTCTAAAAAGTTCTCATACGGCCTTGATTCAATGCAAATTGATTGGATACCTGCATCAGAGATTTTTTCTAAATACTCACCAATTATCTGATGATCTTCTCCATGCATCCATAAAAAAGGTAAAAAATGATTATCATATTCTCGGTTAATTGCCTTAACAATTTTCTTCAATTATCTAATTTCCTCACTTTCTATTTTTCATACATATGTAAGAAAATTTTTTATTTTCTTATAATATGGTATTATGATTACATTCATCCATCAATGTCAAAACACATGTATTTTTATATCATTTTCTACGAAAGGAGTGCTTCTACTCTCATGGAGCTGCAATTACTAGAAAAAAACTTGTATAAGAAAAATAAAAGTGAACTGCGTTATTTAGAAACCCACACTCTTTCAAAATCTTATGAATTCATGAAATTCAAGATGATTAACCAACAAAAAGTCTATATATTTGATGGCTATATTCCTAAAAATGACGACTTTACCATTCAAAAACATAATCGATTTGCTCCAGTTCCTACACACATACACAATTTCATAGAGATCAATTATATTTTTAATGGTCAATGCACACAAATCATTGATGGCAGAGAAGTTCTCCTTACCAAAGGACAAATTTGTCTAATTGATACAGATGTCCCTCACTCAATTAAAGAAACAGGAGAACAAGATATTATAATCAATATATTGATTCATAAAAACTACTTTAAAAACCAGCTGCTCTCAAATTCTTTAAATAAAGGTATCATTACAGATTTCATAATGAATGTCATATCTGAAACTGCCAATCACCGTCAATACATTATTTTTAAAAACAGGGACTTTGAAAAAATTCACTCTACAATTTGTGATATGTTGCTTGAATCGTACTCTCCAAATATAGGAGATAAACAAGTCATTAGTCATTATCTTAGTATCTTTTTTATTAAGCTGCTTCGAGACTTTGATTATGAAACAAACGGTCAAACAAGCCGCAAAGAACAGGAAATATTGGAAATTCTAAAATATTTGGAAACAAATTATGAAAGTTTGGATTTATCTTTATTGGCCAAAAAATTTAATTACACACCAAATTATCTAAGCACCTTATTGAAAAAGAAAATTGGGAAAAGTTATTCAGAAATTATTTTAGAGAAAAAACTAGACCGTGCACATGCGCTATTACAACATTCTGACTTAACAATTAATGATGTAGCCATTGCAGCCGGTTTTACAAACCCAACTTTCTTCTATAATAAATACAAAGAAAAATTCAATAAGCTACCTTCGGAAAGATAATAAAAGATAGCAGACGCAATGTAACAGACTTCTATTACTTTAAATTTCTTAAAAAGTAACTAAAATTGTTTAGCTACTTTTTAAGAAATGTCGTCATAATAAATCAACTGTCTTCTTGCGTTAAAAGAATTTCTCTTCTCTCTTTTTTCGAGAAGAGAAACTTTCACTTACCCAGTTACTTTGCTGCTCACAATACTTCTTGTCATGGGTTAAATATCTATGACCTCTACCTGCAGTATAAGAAAAAACTGAACCTTTAGTTTCTACAAGTCCATGAAATATTTTATTTGTTTTTATACATTCAAATTCGACAGACAATTCTATATTTTTATAAGATATTTTGTAAGGCCAGTTGCTTAGTTGATTCGGCATAAAAGAAGCCATGTACTCATTTTTTTATAATTGAAGACTGATATATTAATGTCTTTACCGTTTTTTAAAGACAGCACACTCAATTTTTTCCACATCCCTATATCCTGAACCATAGCAAGTATCGAGTTCTCATAGTATTAAACTTTCACTTTAGCTGGACTAATCCAATTGGTTGTTTTTCAACCGTATCAGAGTCAGTCTTCATTTCTATCAAGTCTATTATTTCAGTATCCGTGAACACAATTATCACTGGGTTTCCTTTCCCTTTGGCTTCTATTAAAGGCCAATCAACCTTCATTAATAAGGTATTTTCATCAACCGTTTCCCCTATATCTATCAGCAACTCAAAAGGTTCTCCATTCAGCTCAACTGTGTCTAAACCTATATGAATAAGTATTTCCAATCCCGCATCTGTTTGAATACCTATCGCATGCTTTGTTGGGAAAATATTTACTACTTTACCGATGACTGGAGAATATATTTCATTACTATTAGGAATAACTGCAAATCCATCACCTAACATTTTTTCAGAAAATACCCCATCGTTGATATATTCAATAGGGATAACTTTTCCTTTTACTGGACTAAAAATAGTAATATCTTTACTTTTATTCTTTTTAAATATTTTTAACATAGTATTTCCTCCTAAATTTTTAACATACTTTATCGTCAAGAAAAGCCATGACTTGTTTTATTACCTTAAAAGAAACAAGGGAACAAGTTCACGGCCTTAATCATTATTATTTAGTCTAAAATTTTGTGAGAAGCATAGAAGTTTCTATCTTTGCTTGCCATATACTTGCTTTCACTAATGGAGAATTTTTCTTCCAAATGAATATCGTTTGCTGAACTCCCTACTAACAAATCAAATTCGCCCGCTTCAATCTTCCACTTCATATCTTCATCTAGAAATGCAAATTGACTTGGTGAAATAGAAAATTCAATTTGCTTACTTTCATTTGGTTCTAATACCACTTTACAAAATCCTACTAATTCGCGCTCTGGTCTAACCATTGACGCAACTTTATCTCGAACATAGACCTGCACAGTTTCTATACCTGTTCTATCACTGATATTTTGCACCGTAATTTGAATACATACTTGTTCAAATGGCTTAATCTCTTTTTTCTCAACATTCAAACCACTGTATTCAAAAGTGCTGTATGACAATCCATAACCAAAGTAGTATCTTGGCGTATGAGGTAAATCAATATAAGTCGAAAAAGGTGAATCTGTTCCTACATGGTAGCTTGATCCTTGACTATGATTATAGTAAAGTGGTGCTTGCGCTGAGCTATAGGCAATAGAAACTGGTAATCTGCCACTAGGATTATTTTTGCCAGTAATTGTCTCAACAATTGCTTGGCTACCGTATTCCCCCGGATTCCAAGCTTCAATAATTGCTTGAGCGTATTTATCAGCAGCATTACTTGAAATAGGTCTACCATCTAAATGAACAACGATAAAAGGAATTCCCTTTTCTCCTAGTTTTTCCAGAAATGCTTCTTGACAGACAGGAAGATTGATACTGCTTGAATCAACACCTTCACCCGTTGAACAAGATGTCCCCCAACCATATTTTCCACCTACCGTGACAATCGTTATGTCAGATTCTTCAGCAAGTTTTAATGCTGGTTCATGTTGGCTCATATCATCACCAACATATGGATAGCCATATTCATAACTCACTTCTGCTGTGGGGCATGCTGTTTTAAATTCTTCAAAAATATTGTTGCAATGCTCGTAGGCTTTCCTGGCAACTTGTTCCAATTTAGGAATTTCAAGCTCTATCATACTACCAGGATAAGTTGCTTTCTTTTGATTTCTCCATAATACGTCAGAATCTTGAACTTCTATACCTGCCATTGTATTTCTTGCACCCATAGCTAACTCAACAACACTCATATATGAATAACCGCCAAACAAACTTCTTACTGATTTACCTAAATGACCAATAATTGCAATTTTTTTATTATCAGTATTTAATGGTAAAATATTCTCATTTTTTAAGAGAACTAGTGATTCTCTTGCATATTGCAGACTAACCTCTTTAGAACTTTTAAGGTTGAATATTTCCGAAATTTCTTCTTCAGATTTTGCAAATGGACTTTCAAAAAGTCCTAATTTAAATTTTTCGATTAGAATTCGTAGAACAGCCTCATCAAGTAATTTGGGATTAATTTCTCCTTGATCAATCAATTTAACTAAATTATCACTATAGGCTTTAGGTGTTGGAAATTCCATATCAAATCCTACATCTAATACTTTAGCAGCCGTATCATCGGCATTCTCACAAACATGCATACGAGTATACAATTCTTCAATTGAAGCATAGTCAGATACTAGTAATCCATTAAATCCCATTTCTTTTCTCAGCAAATCCTTTAAGATTTTTTTTGAAGCCGTAACAGGTTCACTGTCAACGGTACCATACTGGTTCATTACAGATCTCAAATTACCTTTAGCTATTGCTGCTTGGAATGGTTTGCCAAATATTTCTTGTAATTCTCTAGGAGGGATATTGCTTGCTGCTGCATGGATCCCTCCTTGCCCGGCATGATATCCAATAAAGTGTTTGCTAGTTGCCATAATTTTGTAATTTGAATTTTCACCTGAGTTCTGAATTCCTGAAACATATGAGGTACCCAGTGCTGAGACTAATGTAGGATCTTCACTGTAACTTTCTCCATATCTTCCTAATCTAGCATCTCTTGTAACATCAAGAACTGGGGCTAGAGCATGTTTGATCCCCACTGCGTCCATCTCTTTTCCTACTACTTGTCCCATTTCTTTTTCTAAAGATGGATTCCAAGCAGAACCTCTTCCTATTCCAGTAGGAAAACTCGTTGCTTCAGGCATCAATACACCAGTTAATCCTTCTATATGAAACAATGCTGGAATAGAAAACCGACTATTTTTCATCACTTGTTTCTGGTAAGTATTTAACTTCTCTGCAACCATTTCTTTTGAATCATCCCATGCAGCTGCAAGGAAAGCCACTGCCCCTACACCATGAGAAAAATCATTTTCCAAGTTAGGACCATTTTTGTCTTTCGGATTGTAGCATTGTAATTGAGCTACTTTTTCTTCTGTTGTTAATCGTTTTAGAAGATCATGAGCTCTTTCTACATTTGATAAGTTTGCATTTTGATAATTCAATTTTTCTCAAACCTTTCTTAATTTGATTACTACACCTATACTAAGCTATATCCAGTTTTTCATCTGGCTTTGTCATAAAGAATGTTAAGACTGCACTAATACCAAATGCAACGAAGAAACAAATTATCCAGCCAATCAAAGAATTGGGATTACCATTTGGATTCATGTGAGCACCAAATGTTAAAACGCCTCCAACTGTTGCTGGAGAATATTGGTTAACTCCAAGAAATGAAGACAGCATGCCAGCGATACCACCAGAAATCATAGCCGCAATAAATGGTTTTCTGTAAGTCAAAGCAACTCCAAAGATTGCAGGCTCTGTAATCCCAAATAAGGCAGAAGTCATTGTTGAAAAACCAAGAGCTTTTTTCGTTTTGTCTTTTGTTTTCAAAGCAAAACCAAGTGATGCACCTGCTAATGCCCAAACTCCCATACCTAAAATTGGGTTAAATGCACTAGAACCTTCTCGTAAAACAATATCCGTCAAAACAGGAATCAAAGCATAGTGGATACCAAACATTACACATACCTGCCAAAATGCTCCGAAGAATAACCCTGCAAGAATTGGGCTTAAACCATACATTCCAGTTACAACGCCACCTAATAGTTTCCCAACTTCTGTAAATACCGGTCCAATTGCAAGAAACATTAAAGGAATCATAACAACAATAACAATCATAATCTTGATAAATTCTAAAAATTGCGGAATATACTTATCTAAAAAGTGTTCAAATTTTGCTGCAATCATTGTACCAATTAGCATTGGAAATAGAGAATTACCATACCCTACTTGTGGAACAGTAATACCAAGAAAATTAATAGCCTCCGCTTCTACACCCAAAGCTGTAACAATTGCAGGAAATACCATACTTGAAGCAATTGCTGCCGCAATATATGGATTTGACTTCATGTATTTTGCTGTAGAGAACGCAATCATTAGTGGCATTAAATATAAAAAACCATCGTTGGCTGCTGCCCAAATAATATAAGTTCCATCAGTCTCTTTTAATAATCCAGCTAAAACAAACAGAGCCAGCAATCCTTTAAATACCCCAACTGCTGCCATTGTTGGTACAAGTGGATAAATTGTATTCATTAGCATTCTTGAAACTCTGTTAATCAGTTTTTCTTTATTTTTGTCCCGAATTGAATCAAGTTTGTCCTTCATTCCAGTAACATCCTCAGACATTTCAACTCCATCAGCTGTTACTACCTTACTGCTTGCTTCATTGCTCAAAATGTTCTCTACTTCTTTATAGGCATCATTCACAATATTTCCAACAACTACTTGATATTGACCACCTGCTCTCATTACTCCAAGAACTTTATCTATTTTTTTTACTTTATCATCGTTTGCTTTAGATTCATCTGCTAATACAAATCTTAATCTTGTTACACAATGGGTGACACTTACAATATTGTCTTTCCCACCAACTTCATCTACAATTTGTTTTGCCATTTCTTTCAAACTCATTTTGGGCTCCCCTTCTCTATTTATTCGGATTCCAGTGTGGATGCCAAATTATTTGTGGTATTCCACTACTTAAGTCAATAGGTAGCCAGACATATTCTGAAATGCTTGTATCTATGTTCCATGAACTTTTCTCAATTTTTTTCGTCAGGTCAACAACCCAACGATCGCCTATTGCGATGTACAACTCCTTATTTGGTACTTTAAATACACTACTTATTTGTGAATTAAAAGAATTTTTCTCATTATCATTTATACACGGATCACCTGTTATATACCATGGACCATGTATATTAGATGCTTTCGCTGCTAACGATGAATTTGGA